>CAVZJA010000004.1:0-290187 GCA_963775355.1 uncultured Actinomycetota bacterium
AAAGCCCCGTTTCCGGGGCTTTCCCTTAGCAGGCCTGTAAGCCGGATTCTGTCTTGGGTGACCATCCCTCTTGGCAGCTACCCGGGCCCTGGGCGGGCAGCCTCATGACGGGCCCTGTTCGCCTTGCACCGGACGGGGTTTGGCTAGCCGCCGCGTCGCCGCGGTCGCTGGTGGGCTCTTACCCCACCGTTTCACCCTTACCCCCGGCAGCTCTAGAGATCTGCCGAAGGCGGTTTGCTTTCTGTGCCACTTTCCGTCGGCTTTCGCCTCCTGGCTCGATGGTTTTTACACCAGTTCGCCAGCGTCCTGCCCTGCGGTGTCCGGACTTTCCTCGAGCGCGCCTGATGCGCGGCCCGCGGTCACCCGGCCTGCCCGACGGATTCTAGCTCGCCTTCGGCCAAGAGAGCGGATTCCTGGCCCGCCTGCGTGCCGCACTCCGGGCAGAAGACGACGCCCTCACGCGCGTGCATGACGAACTCGCCGCAGACGAGGCACTCGAGCGAGGCGCCCCGGAGCAGCGCGGCCAGCTCCTGTTCGAGCGTGCGCGCGAAGGGCTCCACGTTCGTCGTGCGTACCCACGATCACAGCTCCCGAAAAACCCCGACGACGCGACCGAGGATCTGGACGTAGTCGGCGTAGATCGGCTCGAGCGCCGCGTTCTCCGGCTGCAGGCGGATGCGGCCGTCCTCGCGGTAGAACGTCTTGACCGTCGCCTCGTCGGCGGACTCGTCGTCGCCGGCGAGGGCGACGACGATCTCGCCGTTGCGCGCTTCGTCGGACTTGCGGACGATCACGAGGTCGCCGTCGAGGATCCCCGCCTCGATCATCGACTCGCCCCGGACGCGGAGCAGGAAGTCGCCGCCGGTCGAGCTCGGGAAGGTCAGGTACTCCTGGATGTTCTGGTCGGCGAGGAGCGGCGCGCCGGCGGCGATGTCGCCGACGAGCGGCAGCCGCGATCGTGTCGACGTCGCCTCGGCGCTGGACGCGGCTCCGCAGCGGTGTTCGACGCCATGCGCTCGCGGCCGATCAGCTCGAGCGCGCGCGGCTTGGTCGGGTCGCGGCGGAGCAGCCCGGCGCGCTCGAGGTTCGCGAGATGCGCGTGCACCGTCGAGGGCGAGGCGAGGCCGACCTCCTCGCCGATCTCGCGCACCGTCGGCGGGTAGCCGTGGCCGTCGACGTACTCGACGAGGAAGTTCCAGATCTGCTGTTGGCGGTCGGTGAGCATCGGTGGCCTCCGTTGGGGCGGCGGGGGGCGGGGTCTGCGAACGTGTGTTCGACGGAAGGGTAGAGAGTCCTGCGGATGGCGTCAATGCGGCGGCGGGCGCGTACGATCGCGGCCGTGGCGATGCCAACCGGTTCAGGGCGCCCGCGGCCAAGACGCCTCGACCGGCTGCCCGAGCAGTACTTCGGCGCGCTGCTCGCCCGCGTCGCCGCCGCGGCGGCCGACGGCGGCCCGCCCGTCGTCGATCTCGGGCGCGGCAACCCGGAGGTCGGGCCGCCGGCGCACGTCGTCGAGGCGCTCGCGGAGAGCGCCGCGCGGCCCGACAGCCACGGCTACGCGCCGTTCCGCGGCCTGCCCCAGCTCCGCGAGTCGATCGCCCGCCGCTACCGCGACCACTACGGCGTCGAGATCGACCCCGACACGCGAGGTCGCGGTCGTCCCGGGGACGAAGACGGCGCTCCTCGAGCTCGCCCTGGCGCTCGCCGAGCGCGGCGACCGGATCCTGCTTCCCGACCCGTACTACCCCGACTACCCTCGGGGATCGCCCTCGCCGGCGCCGAGCTGGGGTTCGTTCCGCTCGACCCGGCAGCCGGCTGGCAGCCCGACCTCGCGAGCGCTCCGCCCGCCGCCGCGCTCTTCCTCAACTTCCCGTCGAACCCCTGCGCCGTCTGCGCTGGGCCCGGGCTCTTCGAGGCCGCGGTCGACTACGCGGCACGTACCGGGACGGCGATCGTCCACGACGCCGCCTACAACGACCTCGTCTTCGACGGCCGCAAGCCCGAGAGCTTCCTCGCGACGCCCGGGGCGAAGGACGTCGGCGTCGAGCTCTGGTCGATGTCGAAGACCTACGGGATGGCGGGCTGGCGGATCGGCTTCGTCCTCGGGAACGCCGACATCGTCGAGCGGATCAACCTGATCGAGCGACCACTCCCGCGTCGGGATCTTCGCCCCGCTCCAGCACGCCGCGATCGCCGCGCTCGACGGCCCGCAGGACAGCGTCGAGGAGCGCCGCGCCGGCTACGAGCGGCGGCGCGACCGTCTCGCGGCAGCGCTGCCCGAGCCGCCCGTGTGCGAGGGCACGTTCTACGTCTGGCTCCGCCTGCCCGGCGGGCTGACCCCGGAGAGGCTGCTCGTCGAGCACCGGGTCGTCGTCGCGCCGGGCGAGGGCTTCGGGCCGAGCGGCGCCGGCTGGGCTCGCATCTCGCTCGCGGTCACCGACGAGGTGCTCGAGGCCGGGATCGAGCGGCTGGCACCCGCTCTCGAGGCGGCCTACGCATGAAGATCGGCATCGTCGTCCCCTTCTCCTGGTCCTACTGGGGCGGGGTCGTCGAGCACGCCGAGAACCAGGCGAGCGCCCTCCGTGCCCGGGGTCACGATGTGCAGATCTTGATGGGCCACGATCCGCCCGGGGTGAAGACCCGGCTCCTCCACCCGCGGACAGGCCGTCACGGCGACCTGCCCGCCGGGATCATCCCGATCGGGCGCTCGGTGGTCGTTCCCGCAAACGGCTCGCTGCCGAACATCGTTCTCTCGCCGCGCGCGATGTTGCGCGTGCGCGACGTGCTCGCCGAGCAGCAGTTCGACCTCCTGCACCTGCACGAGCCGATGACCCCGGTGATCTGCGTCGTCTCGCTCGCCTACGCGAAGTGCCCGGTCGTCGGGACGTGGCATGCCGCGGGCGACCTGGCCTGGATGCGCGCCGGGCTGAAGGCGTGGGGGTTCCTCGCCGACCGGATCGACGCTCGGATCGCCGTGTCGCGAATGGCTGCCGAGTCGGCTGCGCGCTGGCTCGGCCCCGGGTTCGAGATCGTCCCGAACGGCGTCGTCGTCCCGGAGCATGCGGACGCGCTCGGGCGCGAGCACCAGATCGTCTTCATCGGCCGCCACGACGCGCGCAAGGGCCTGCCCGTGCTGCTCGAGGCGTGGCCTGCGATCCGGCGCGCGAGTGGCGCGCGGCTGCGGCTGATCGGCACCGACCCGTTGCAGTACCGGCTGCTCCACTCGCGGATGCGCTTCGACGAGGACGGGATCGACGTTCTCGGGATCGTCTCGAACGAGGTGCGGGCACGGGAGCTGGCTGCCGCGAAGATCTTCGTCTCGCCCGCGCTCGGCGGTGAGAGCTTCGGGATGGTGCTCGTCGAGGCCTTCGCCGAGGCGACTCCGGTGATCGCGTCGAACATCCCGGGGTTCGCGGACGTCGCCGTGCCCGACGCTGCGACACTCGTCCCGCCGGGCGACGCGGAGGCGCTTGCGGATGCGGTCGTCGCCTTGCTTGCCGACGAGGACCGGCGTGTCGCCATGGGCCGCGCGGGGCGGGCCGCTGGCCGAGGAGCGCTACGCCTGGCCCGACGTGGCGCTGCGGCTGGAGAAGATCTACGAGCGGGTCTCGGCGTGAAGAACGGCTGGCTCCGGCTGCTCGTCCCGGTCGCGCTCTTCGCGGTCGCGATCTCGCTGATCTGGTGGCGCGGGCCGGACTGGCACCTCGTCCGCGACACGTTCACCGTTGTTCGGTGGCCGTGGGTCGTGATCGCCGTCGGGCTCAACCTGCTCTCCGTCGTCGTCCGGGCGCTCGCCTGGAACATCGTCATCCGCCAGGCGATCCCCACGCCGCGCCTCAGGTTCAGGGTCGTCTTCTCGGCCTTCTGTGTCGGGCTCTTCGCGAACGCGGTGCTGCCCGGTCGAGTCGGTGAGCTCGCCCGGGTCGCGGTGCTCGCCCGCCGGATGCCGGGTAAGAAGGGCGTGTGGGCGACGCTGATCGGGACGGTGTTCGCGCACCGGATGTTCGACCTCTTCCCGACGGTGCTGCTCGTGATCTGGGTGGTGACCTTCGCCCAGCTTCCGCACTGGGCGGTGATGACGCTGATCGTCCTGCTCGGCGTCGGGATGGCGCTCTTCGCGATTGCCGTGATCGGCGCCCGAGGGCAATACGGGCGTTCGCCGCGCGCGTTCGAGGATGGGCTCGGGCAGGTGCGGGTGCTGATCGTGCGAGCGCGAATCGGCCTCGCCGTGATGCGCCGCCCGATCCCCGCCGCGACCGCCGCCGGGTTCCAGTTCCTCGGCTGGCTCTTCCAGCTGCTCGCCGTCTACGCGGCGATGCACGCGTTCAGGATCTACGAGCCGCTCGTCGCGGCCGGCCTCGTGCTGCTGATGATGAACGTGGTCACCGTGGTGCCGTTCTGGCCCGGGAACGTCGGCCTCACCCAGGCCGCGGTCGCCGTGTCGCTCGCCCAGTACGGAGTCCGCTACGCGAAGGGCTTCGCCTTCGGGATCGGCCTGCAGCTGATCGAGGCATCCGTCGGAATCGGGGTCGGAGGGGTGTTCCTGGCCCGCGAGGGGATCTCCTACGCGATGCTCAAGGACATGGAGACCGAGGCCGATCACGAGGAGAATGCCGTGATCGCGCTCGAGGAAGAGCGAGAGGCGAAGGCCTCCGCCAAGGCCTCGTAGCGCTACATGTTGGGAATGATGAAGAAGAGCTTCGAGCGCTTCGGCGCGCCTTCCCAGGCCATCTCGCCGCCGGGCTGAACGAGCGTCCGGGTTCCGGCCGGGGCCTCTGACTCGAACCGCTTCGCGAGGTCGTTCGCGTCGTCCTCGTCTGCGGCTCCGACGAGCAGGTACTTCCAGCGACGGGTCGTCGGGATCCCCTCGGCCTCGAGCTTGTCGGCGAGCTCGACCGCCGCGCCGTGGCTCGGCAGGTCGAGCCGTACCTCCCATTCGGCGTAGCCGGACGCCTCGGTGTCGGCCTCGTCCTGCTCCTCGCGCTCCTCGTTCTCCTCCTCGACCTCCGCCTCGGATTTCGGCAGCGGCTCGTCGGCGGGCTTCCACTCCTCGGCGAGCGGGTGCCACTGTTCGAGCGTCAGCTCGGCGGTCCCGCCGCGACTTGTCGACGAGCGAGCGCACGATCTCCATCGCCTGCTCGGCCGCCTCGCGGGTGTCCGCGTAGAGGAAGAGTGCGAGCCCTCGCCGCTGACGGCTACCCGCTGGCCGAGCGCCTGCCGCGCCTCATCCTCGAGCTCATGCTCGTCGAGCTCCTTCGCCAAGGTCGTGGCCCTCCTCGAGCTCGACGGTGACGCGCCAGTCCTCGGCCATCAATACATCGGCGGCGGGCCGCCGACCTCTTCGGGAATCTCCGGCTTCCAGGCTGCGACCGTCGGGTCACGCGACAGCGCGAGCTCGACCAGCTTCTCGCAGGCCGCGACGAACGCCTCGACAGCCGACTCAGCCGTCTCGTAGCGTGCTTCGTCGATCGCGAACACCTGCTCCTGAATCGTGTACGGCCTCGTCGCGACGCGCGTCTTGAAGCGCACGTTGACCGCGCCCTCGACGTCCCAGGCGTCGGTCGCCATCCGCATCGGCGGCCGGCCCGGCTGCCACGGGTTCTGCTCGTCGCCGTAGAAGTTTCGCGGCCTGAGCTCGGCGCTGAAGCCGACAGAGCCCTTGGCGTTCTCGACGAGAACCTTGATCATCGTCTGCCCGGAGATCTCGCTCTCCAGCACGACTCCCTCGGTGGCGAATTCGGCTCCGCCGCGGGCGTTGAGCTCGTCCGTGGCGCTCGCGACCTTCGCGTCGGCGGCGCTCAGGTCGTCGAGGAACTGATCGGCGACGCCCTCCTCGAGCTCGCCGAGGATCGGGGTGAGGTCGGGCCTCTCGGTTATGCGAACAGTCGTCATGACGGCTTTTTAGCCTATGCGCTCTCGTCCCCGAGGCGCTTGGCGAGCTCCTCGATCTTGCCCTGGGCTGTCGACAGCTGCTCGGCGCAGCGGCGGTAGAGCTCCTCGCCGCGCTCCCAGAGCCGCGTCAGCTCCTCGAGCTCGACGTCGCCGCGCTCCAGCCGCTCGACGATCCGCTCGAGCTCGGCCTGGCTCTGCTCGAAGCTCACCTCCGGCTCAGTCATTCGGCGCGAGCTCCGAACGATCCGGCAGCTACTTCGATCCCGAGTGCAGTCCCCGGTGCGGGGACCTCGCGCACCAGCGAGTCGCCGGCGCGCACGATCGCGTAGCCGCGCTCGAGAGTGGATCGGGGGGAGAGCGCCCTCAGCCGGCCGTGAGTCGCCTCGAGCCGGGAGCCGCGGCGCTCGAGTGCGAGGAGCGGTGCGCGGCCGAGCCGCTCGTGGGTGGCCGCGAGGCGCTCGGAGCGCTGCTCGACGATTCGCCGGGCGCTCCGCCGGAGGCTCGCTCGGGCACGCTCGAGCCCGCTCTGGAGCTCGTCGAGGTCGGGAACGACGAGCCGCCCGGCCACCGACGGGGTCGAGGCGCGGACGTCTGCGGCCAGATCCATCAGAGGTGTGTCCTGCTCATGGCCGACCGCGCTCACGACCGGAACGGGGCAGGCGGCAACCGCCCGCACGAGCCGCTCGTCGGAGAACGGGAGCAGATCCTCGAAGCTGCCGCCGCCGCGCGCGACGATCACGACGTCGGCGCCGCGCTCGCAGAGATCGGCGATCGCGGTCACGATCGAGGGCGCGGCTCGCGGGCCCTGCACGAACGTCTCCGCGACGATGATCCGGGCCGGCGGGAACCTCGTCGTGATCGCGGTGAGCACGTCGCGCTTCGCGGCGGCGTCGTTCCCCGTGACGAGGCCGATCAGCCGCGGAATTCGCGGGAGCGGCCGCTTGCGCCCCGCTGCGAACAGTCCCTCTGCGGCGAGCTTCGCCTTCAGCCGCTCGAGCGACGCGAGGTGGGCGCCGAGCCCGTAGCGCTCGATCGTCAGCACGCGCAGGTGGAAGTCGCCGCGCTGCTCGTAGAGCTCCGGCCGCCCGTAGACGTGGACGCGCTCGCCGTCCACCAGCTCGAGCCGCAGCCCGTCGAACTGCCCGCGCGGCATCTGCGCGGAGAGGCACGCGCCGCTCTCGGGATCCTTGAGCGTGAAGAAGACCGAGGCCCAGCGCTCCTGGCGCCGCAGCTCGGTGACCTCGCCCTCGACCCAGACGGTCGGCAGGCGCTCCAGCCAGACGGCGATCCCCTGGTTGAAGGCGCGCACGGAGAAGACCTTCCGCCCGTCGACCTCCGTAGCCTCGACCTTCACGGGCCGATGCTAGTGGTCTAGAGGAGGATCTCGGCTGCGGTCTCGAACGAGCAGCCCGCGTTCACGAGCTCGACCGCGTGATGCAGGTCGGCCTCGGAGTTGGCGATCTGCTTCGCAAGGTCGGCGGGGAAGCCCGCCTCGATCAGGACATGCAGGCGCCAGGAAACGACTTTGTCGTTTTCTGAGGGTGGGATCTCGGTCGTCTGTGCCATCATCAGCCGCCTCTTCGCTTCTCCGTAGACGAACCCTGCTTGAAAAAGTTGGGTCCACGACGGTGGACTTCTGTCCAGCTCACTTTAGTACGAGAGCCCCCTAGCTGCGCGTCGAGAGAGATTCAAGCCTTCGGTTCAGTTCTGCGATCCGGCTCTCGACGACCCGCAGCTCCACTTCGACCCGCTCGGCGATCGCTCCTTCGGCCTCACGGGCGAACCGCTCGATCGACAGCTCGAGCTCGCGGGCGAGGCGGCGGGCGGCGTCCTCGCGAGAGGCGCGGATCGTCTCGTCGAACTGGGTCGCAGCGGCCTCGGCCGCATGCTGCGTCTCGCGGGAGAGAACCCGTTTCAGCTGCTCGAGCTGGCGGCGCTCGACGTCCTGGAGCTGGAGGGCGACGCGCTGGGTCGCCTCGGCCTGCTCGTGGTCGATCTGATCCTGAAGCTCCCGCTCGCGCCGCCGGAGACGTTCCGCGACCTCCTGCAGGGCGCGCCTGCGCTCCGCGCTGTGGGTCTCGAGCTCGGCCGCGAAGGCGGCCGCCACCTCCTGAGCGGCCCGGTCGAGGTCCTCGCGCATCTTGGCGATCCGGTTCCGGTGCTCCTCGAGTGAGCCCTCGAGCTGCGTCGGTCGGCGGAGTCGATCTTGGCCTCGATCGCGGCCACGAGCTGCTGCTGGCGCTGACCGACCCGCTCGAGCTCGGTGGTGAGGCCCTGCTGGAGCGCCGTCACATCGGATGCCCCAGTCGACGAATCGCTGCTCGACCGCCCGCTGCGCGTCGGTCAGGGCAGCGCTCAGCTTCGAGGTCGCATCGCGCTCCCGCTCGGCGACATCGCGGCGGCGCTCGTCGGTGATGCGGCGCTCCTCCTCGGCGAGCACCGACAGCGCGTGCGAGCGCGCGAGGGCGAGGTTCTGCTCGAGCTCGGCTGCCCGAACCTCCGACTCCTGAGCGAGCACCGCGTCGAAGCGGGCCTTGCCGCGCTCGATCTCCTCGTCGAGCGTGCGCATCGTGCCCCGCATCCGCACGTAGGCGGTGATCGCGATCGCGGCGGCGATGCAGGCGACGACGGCGGCAGCGATTGCGGCGTAGGTCACGGCATTAGGTTAGGCGCGCCGTGACGAGCGCGGCGGCCAGGAGGATGTTCGCCCACGGGAGGATGCGCAGGGTTCGCTCCATCGGCTCGACGCCTTCGAGCGATCCGAGCGTGCGGCGGGCGTGCCGGACCGGGCGTCGAGAGGGCGCGCTGGACGAGGATCATCGCGGTCGCATATCCAGCGGCCAGGACGACGTCGGCCTTCAATGTCGCAGCCTGTGCGTAGTAAGCGGTCAGGACCGGGAACGCGCCCCATGCGAGGGCGAGCCCCCAGTGGTTGTGGAAGACGCCGCCGAACCACTCGAGGTTGTAGGCGGGGACGAGGAACGCGCCGACCGCGACGAAGGCGAGCAGCCCCCAGCCCCAGTTCGACGCCGCCCAGATGCCGATCGCGGATGCGCCCGCCAGCGCGGTGACCGCGAGGCCGACGAGCATGCGCGACGGGATCGCGGTGCCGAGCGGCCGTCCGTGCAGCTCGTCGAGGGCGTGGGCGGAGATCCCGAGGGCGAGCGAGGAACGCCGCCATCGTCCACAGCATCCGGTTGGTGCTGAAGACCGGCGCCAGCGCCGCGCCGAGGGCGACGTACGCCAGGTTCCAGGCGGTATAGGGCAGATGGACGACGGTGACGTAGTCGCGCCAGCCGCCCGCCCGCAGCGCGTAGAACGCGGGCCTTACCTCTTCCGACCCCATGTCACCACCCCTCCGCCGAGCGAGAGCCGGCGTGCCGAGACGCCGCCTATGCCCGCGTCGCTCCAGGCTTCGAGCTGCCGGTCGAGCGGCCACGCCTCGTAGTAGCCGCGGATCGAGGGGCCGAGAAACGACCCGGCCTCGTGCCACCCGCTCCCGATCGCCGCGCCCGCCGCGGGCAGGCCGGCGCGGACATGCAGCTCCCAGAGACCGCGCCACGCGCCGGTCGGCAGCCCGAACTCGAGCCCGGCAATCGTGCCGCCCGGGCGGACGACCCGTGCCAGCTCGCGCAGGACGGCAGGGGGGTCGTCGACGTACCGCAGCAGGTAGGTGAAGGTCAGGCCGTCGAACTCGCCGTCTTCGAACGGCAGGCTCTGGGCGCTCGCCTCGACGAGCTCGATCTCGCCGCCGGCTCGGCGCGCCGCCTCCGCGAGCATCTCGGCGCTCTGGTCGACGCCGACGACGGTGCAGCCCTTCTGCCGGCGAAGCTCCAGCGCGACCGCTCCCGTGCCGGTCGCGACGTCGAGGACGCGGTCGCCCGGCCCGGCCTCGATCCGCGACACGAGGAAGCGCCGCCAGCGCGGATCCTGCCCATAGGAGAGCAGTGATGCGTAACGGTCGTAGGTCGGAGCGAGCGGCGCGAACATCGTCTTCGCGTGGGCCGTCCTGTCCACAGGACGAGTGTACGTAGGCTCAGCCGATGGCTCTCGTCGACGATCTAGAGCTGGCCGCCCAGGCCGCATCCGGATACGGGAAGGTGACGGCGGTGCTTCCCGCCGAGCCCTCGGCGCAGCGCGCCTACCTGGTCGCGCTGGGTGACGACGAGGCCCGCGAGTGGCTCGTGCTCGACGCGTCGTTCTCGCCTGTCGCCAACCGCGATGCAGTTCGCGAGGTGGCATCGATCGTCGTGCTCTGCGAGCTGGCGGGCGAGCTCGCAGGCGGCGGCCAGCTCGAGGAGCTGCGAGCCCGCCTCGCCGAGGTGCGGATGACCGAGCAGACCCCGGGGATCGAGCAGGCAGAAGAGGCCGCGCTCGAGCTCGAGCGGGCGATCGGCGCACCCCCTGTCGTCGCGTCGCCGGCCTACCTCGACGCGGTCGGAGTCGCGACGAAGCGGCTCGAGGAATCGCTCGGCGACTACGCCTCCCCGTTCGCCAGCTCGTTGGCCGCCGCGGCCGGCACTGTCGAGGCTTTCATCGCCGAAGTCGAGAGCCGCCAGGTGGTGCCCCTGCGCTAGGGTGAGCGTATGGAAGGCGGAGGCTTTGGATTCCCGTTCGGGGGCGACCCGGAAGACCTGCTTCGCGGGCTGCAGGAGTTTGCAGCGCAACAGGCCGAGTCGGTTCAGGAGGCGCAGCGCGAGCAGTTCGCCACGCTGACGCTGAACACCGCGGTCGAGCTCACCTCCGCCGCGCTCTCGCAGGTCACGGTGGCGGGCACCTCGGACGAGCAGGCAATCGCTCTCCGTGATGCGATGCGCGTGCTTTTCCCGGAGGCCGTCGCACTCGTGAGTGCGGCCCGCCAGGGCTTCATGCGCGAGTCCTCATAGCCGGGTAGTACGGTCGCGCGCGTGGCGCTCTTCGACAGAACGATCACCCGCGCGCTACCGGTTGTCCCGCGCTCGGTCGTGCGCCGGCTCGCGGCGCCGTACATCGCCGGGGCGACGCTCGACGACGCCGTTCGCGTCGTGCGGCGGCTGAACGCCGAGGGCAAGGCTGCGACGGTCGACGTCCTCGGCGAGGAGGTCGCCACGGCGGCCGAGGCCGGTGAGATCGCAGCTGCGTACCACGCAGCGCTCGAGCGGATCGAGAGCGAGGGGCTCGACGCGAACATCTCGGTGAAGCTGACGGGGCTCGGGCTCGAGCTCGGCGCCGAGACGTGCCGGGCGAACCTCGAGGCGCTGCTCGTCGACGCGGCTGCGCGAGGCAACTTCGTGCGGATCGACATGGAGCACTCGGCGGTCACCGACGAGACCCTGCAGATCTACCGCGACGTTCGCGCGGCGGGGCACGACAACGTCGGGGTCGTGCTCCAGGCCTACCTGCGGCGGACGCATGCCGACGTTCCGGGCCTCGACAACGTTCGTCTCTGCAAGGGCATCTATGTCGAGCCGCTTTCGGTCGCCTTCCACGATCCCGACGAGATCCGGGGCAGCTTCCTCGCTGCGCTCGACGCGCTCTTCGACCAGGGCGCCTACGTAGGGATCGCCACGCACGACGAGGTGCTGATCGGCGAGGCGCTTCGCCGGATCGGGTCGCGCGGGCTTGCGCACGACGGCTTCGAGTTCCAGATGCTGCTCGGCGTGCGCACGGCCCGCGGTGACGACCTCGTCCGAGCTGGTCATCGCCTGCGCGTCTACGTGCCGTTCGGGACGCACTGGTACGAGTACTCGCTCCGCCGGCTGCAGGAGAACCCGAAGATCGCCGGGCTACGTGGCGGCCGACACGCTCCGCCGCTTCAGCCCCTTTTAGTTAGAGGTTCTCAGCCGGACGGGTGGTAGAAGCGCCAGAGGATGCCGTTCCGGCATCCGTCGGCTGCGGCCTGCGTCTCGGGGGTCGTCTCGTAGAGCAGGTAGACCGCCCGGTTCGCGAGCTTCTTCGCGGCCTGCTGAGGCGTCATGCCGGCACGCACCGGGACGTGGAGGATCTTCGACATCTTTCCCATCGGCAGGCGCCAGCATGCAGCCCACTCGGTCATCCAGATCGACTTGCTGTCGTCGGTGAGCAGACCCGGCGGGCGGTCGCTGCCCCGGTCGATCGAGGCGACGGCGAGCGACGCACCGCACAGCGCACAGAAGACGAGCGTGACCAGAAGGATCCCCCGACCTCTCAAGAAAATCAGTATGCCCGCCCTCCCGAGCGACCGCTCGGACTATTACGCCGGGAGCATGAAGCCGCCGTCGACCACGAGGATGTGGCCGCGGATCATCTCGGCGCCCGGCGAGCAGAGAAATGACACCGCCGCCGCGACGTCCTCGGGCTCGACCATCCGGCCGGCGGGGTTCGCGCGGCCTGCGGCCACCATCTCGTCCCTGTTCGGGAAGTGATCGAGCGCACCCGTCTCGACCACCCCGGCCGACACGGCGTTCACCCGGATGCCGCGCGGAGCCAGCTCGACCGCCAGGTAGCGGACGAGCGCCTCGAGCGCCGCCTTCGAGACGCCGATCAGCGAGTAGTTCGGCAGCACCCGCTGCGAGCCGAGCGACGAGATGCCGACGATCGAGGAGCCGGGCGGCATCTGAGGAGCGGCAGCCTTGGCGAGCTCGAGCAGCGCGCGGGTGTTCGCGCCCAGCGTCCAGTCCCAGTGCTTCTCGGTGCTGTCGAGCGCTTCGAGCACGACCCCGGAGGCGGCGTTGTGGACGAGCACGTCGAGCGGCCCGAGCGCCGCTACCTCGTCGAGCACGCGGCTCGAGGTGATGTTCCCGCGCACGAGCACCGGCTCTGCTCCCAGCTCGCGGAGCGCCGTCGCCGTCTCCTCGGCGGCGGTGTCGTTGCGCATGTAGCCGATCGCCACCCGGCGGGCGCCCTCGCGGGCGAAGCGCAGTGCGATCGCGCGCCCGATACCGCGCGAGCCGCCCGTGACGAGGACGTTCACGCCCGCGGAAGCGGGCGGTCGGCCGGCGCGGCGCTCGGGATCCCGGCCCAGCCGGGGCGGGTCTCGGATTCCCGCGGGCCCTCCTCGGCCTTCGAGGAGGCGTAGCCGAGATCGTCGAGCAGCTTGATCTTCGCCTCGGCGTAGATGCGGACGTCGTTGTCCGCCGGCAGGTCGGCCACGAGCTCGTGGACTCGCGCCTTGAGCTGGTAGGCGAAGTGCGGGGTGGCGGGGCCGACGAGGGCGTCGACGTCCTGGCGGGTGGGCTCCGTGGTCATCGCGCGAAGCCTAACGGCGTGCGGGTATGGTCGAGCGGTGAGGAGGTTGAGCGGGGTCGATCTGATGCTGCTCGCGGTCGTCCTCCTCTGGGCGCTCAACATCTCGGTCACCCGTTACGTGGTTCAGAACGGCTTCGAGCCGCTCGCCTACGCGACGATCCGCTACGGCGCCGCGGTCGCGCTCTTCTGGATCTACACGTGGTGGCGCGAGCGCTCGTTCCGCGTCTCCGCGGCCGACCTGAAGCTCGTCTTCATCGCCGCGCTGCTGATCTACCTCAACCAGGTCTCGTTCGTCACCTCGGTTCACCTGACGAGCGCCTCGACGGTCGGCCTCGTCCTCGGCACGACACCCGTGTTCGTCGGGATCCTCGCCACGCTGGTCGGGCTGGAGCGGCTCGGTCAGGCGTTCTGGGTCGCGGCCGTCGTCTCGTTCCTCGGGGTCGGCCTGATCGCTGCCGGCGCGAGCGGCGGCTTGACCGGCGACCTGCTCGGCGACGGGCTTGCGATCGCGACCGCCGCGACGTGGGCCGGGTACTCGGTCGCCGTCGCGCCGCTGATGAAGCGGTACTCGCCGTACCGGATCAGCGCGCTCGTGCTCGCGATCGGCTGGGTGCCGCTCGCGTTGACCAGCATCCCGGAGCTGCAGAGCCAGACCTTCTCCGGCTTCGGTTGGAAGATGATCCTCGCGCTCGGCTTCGCGGTCGTCGGGCCGCTCTTCCTCACGACGATCCTGTGGTTCACCGCGATCGGCCGCGTCGGCCCGTCGCGGGCGTCCCTCTTCGCCAACCTCGAGCCGTTCTTCGCCGTCCTGTTCGCGGTGCTCCTGCTGTCGGAGACGCTCAACGGGTGGGAGATCGCGGGCGGCGTTGCGATCGCGATCGGGATCTGGATCGAGCGGCGCGCCCAGCACTCACCCGAACCGGTCGTCGTGCTGTCGGAATAACCGTGACAATCACTCCCGTGGCCGAGCTCGGCATCCTCGACGCCGTCGCGCGCCAGGCCCGCGTCGCGGGCGACACCGCTCACCGACCGTGGCCGCTGCCCGGCACTCCCTGGGCCCAGGCCCAGACGCGGCACGACATCCTGCTCGCGTACTGGCGGGCGCCGATCGACGTCCTGGCCCGGCTGCTTCCGGCCGACGTGGCCGCCGACACGTTCGACGGCGAGGCCTGGGTCGCGTCGTCCGCCTACCGGGTGACCGGCCTCCGCGTCCGCGGGCTCCCTCCGCTGCCCGGGCTCTCGTCGTTCCCGCAGCTCGAGGTGAGCACGCCGGTGACCGTCGACGGCTACCCCGGGCTCTGGCTCTTCCAGCTCGAGACGGCGAAGCAGATCGTCGTCGAGGCGTCGAAGCGAACGCACCGGTTCCCGGCTTACCGCGCGCGGATCTCGACGGGGCACGACGCGTCCGGCTTTCGCTTCGAGGCGAAGCGGGACGGGCTCGCTTTCGATGCTCTCTACAGCGGTCGCGGGTCCGAGTTCACGCCGGCGCCCGGGTCGGTGGAGTACTTCCTGACCGAGCGGTACGCGCTCTACACCGCCGACGGCGGGCGGCTCTACCGCGCGCAGCTTCACCATCCGCCCTGGCGGCTGCAGGGCGCGGCGGGTGAGGTCGAGGCGGCGACACTCGCGCCGCTCCCGCTCGAGGGCGAGCCGTACCTTCTCTTCTCCCCGTCCAGGACTTTCTGCTCTGGCCGCTGGAGGAGCTCTGAACCCTCAGCGCAAGACGGCGCTCGTCTCGGTCGGCGCGGCCGGAGCGCTCGTCGTGCTCAAGCTGACGGTCGGCCTCTCCGCGGGGAGCCTCGGCCTGGTGTCGGAGGCCGTCCACTCCGGGACGGACCTCGTCGCGGCGCTGCTCACCTTCTTCGCGCTGGGTGTCGCGGTGCGGCCCGCCGACGTCTCGCATCCCTACGGCCACGGGAAGGCGGAGCATCTCGCCGCGCTCGCGGAGGCGGCGTTTCTCGCTGCGGCGAGCGTCCTCATCGGGGTGCGGGCGCTCGAGCGCCTCTTCGGCTCACGTCCCTCCAACGTGCAGACCTCCTGGTACGTGTTCGCGACGATCGCCGTCGTGATCGTCGTCGACGCGAGCCGCACCGTGATGTCCCGGCGGATGTCGAGGCGCACCGGCAGCGCCGCACTGGCCTCGAACGCGCTCCACTTCGCGAGCGACCTGGCGGGGTCGGTCGCGGTCCTGTTCGGGCTGCTCGTCGTGCGCGCAGGTCATCCGAAGGGCGACGCGCTCGCCGCCCTGTTCGTCGCCGTGCTCGTCCTGGTTGCGGCGGCGAGGCTGATGCGCCGGAACGTCGACGTCCTGATGGACCGTGCTCCCGCCGATGCCGAGGAGGCCGCCCGCGTGGCGATCGCAGCGCTCGGCCCACGCGTCGAGCTCCGCCGGCTCCGGATGCGGCAGGCGGCGCGGGCGGCAATTCGCCGACGTCGTGATCGGCGTCGCGCCGACCTCGCCCGTCGGCGAGGGCCACGCGGTCGCCGACGAGGTCGAGCAGGCGGTCCAGCGCGCGCTTGCCGGGCAGCGACGTCGTCGTGCACGTGGAGCCGGCCGACGGGACCGACCTGCGCGAGCGCGTCTATGCCGCGGCGGCGGCGGTCCCGGGCGTGCGCGAGATCCACAACGTGAGCCTCGTCGACGTCGGCGGGCGCAACGAGCTCTCGCTGCACGTGAAGCTGCCCGGGGAGATGTCCCTGGCCGAGGCGCACGATGTGGCGGAGCAGCTCGAGGCGGCGATCCTCGGCGCGGTCCCGTCCGTCGACTCGGTGCAGACCCACCTCGAGCCGCTGACCGGAGACCTCGCCGGGCAGGAGGTGACCGGCGACGCCGCCGCCGTTGAGAGAATCGTCTCCGACGTGACCGGATCCCGCCCCCGCGAGCTGCGCTTCCTCCGGACCGACGCCGGCGTCGTCGCCTACCTGACGCTCGGCCTCGACGGCGACGACGAGCCTCGACGCCGCCCATGCGCGTGCGAGCGAGATCGAGGCGCGGATCCGCGTCGAGGCGCCGGAGATCGCCGACGTGGTCGTGCACACGGAGCCCGGCAAGCATGAAGCTCTGCATGTTCAGCCCGAAGGGAATGGACCTCGAGCGCGGCTGGCCGGGGCGCATCGACGGCGACCAGATCGTCCAGCTCGCCGCGCAGACGCTGCAGGCGTTCTTCACGGGCGGCGGCGGCGCGCGCGAGCACGCGACGTACGCGCTCGCCGAGTGCGACCTGCGCGCGCCCGTGCTCTACCCGCCCGCGATCCGCCTGTTCGCGCCGTTCAAGAACGGTGCGACGCCGTTCTTCTCGTTCGTCAGCCCTCACCCGGTGCTCGGCCCCGAGGAGGCGCTGCCGCATCCCGCCGGCACCGACGAGCTCGACTACCGGGTCGGCGTCGACGGCGGTGATCGGCGCGGGCGGCCAGATCGGCGGGTTCACGCTCGCGAACGTCTGGACGGCCCGCGACCTGGCGCGAGCCGAGCGCGAGGCGGGGCACGGCCCGTCGAAGAGCGGCGACTTCGGCATCTCGCTCGGGCCGATCGTCGTCACACCCGACGAGCTCGCCGGCGAGTGGGTCGTGGCCCGGGTGAACGGCGAGGAGCGGACTGCGTGCCGACTTCCGCTCGCTCGAGCATCCGTGGCCGGAGCTCGTCGCGCATGCCTCGCGCAACACGGCGCTTCGCCCGGGCGACCTGCTCGTCGCGCTCGCCGCCGAAGGATCAGGTCAGCCGCTTCGGCCCGGGGACGTCGTCGAGCTCGAAGGCGACGGGATCGGCGTGCTGAGGAATCGCGTCGCGCTGAGCCGCGCTAGCGCGATCTTGTGCTGCCCGGAGCCGTCGGCGTTCATCACGTAGACAGTGTCGCCGCCGTTCCGCGTCGTGAGGAACGCGATCTGCTTGCCGTCGGGCGACCAGGCCGCGTCGGTGTTGTCGAACGCGACGTTCGTCAGCTGCCGCTGCCCGGTGCCGTTCGCGTTGGCGACGAAGATCTGGAAGTTCCCGCCGACCTGCTGCTGGAAGAGCGATCTTGGTGCCGTCGGGCGACCAGTGCGGCTCGCCGGCATCCGTCGACGAATGCGTGATCCGCGTCTGCGGGCCGCCGCCGGCCGGCATCACGTAGATCTGGTAGCGGCCGGTGCGGTTCGACTCGAACGCGATGCGGCGGTTATCGGGCGACCAGGCCGAGGCGAAGTCGTTGGCGGGGCTCGTCGTCAGCTTCTTCTGCTTCGAGCCGTCGGCGTTCATCACCCAGATGTCGCCGAACGCGCTCGGGCCCGTGCGGTCGAAGGCGATCTTCTTGCCGTCCGGCGACCAGACGCCCCAGTAGTCGTCGTCGTTCTGGCTCGGGGTCAGCTCGTGCTGGTTCGTGCCGCCTGCGTTCATCGTGAAGATCGAGCCGACGCCGTCGGTGATCCGGTCGAAGGCGAGCATCGTCCCGTCGGGCGACCAGTCGAACAGCTCGTCGTAGCCGCCGCCGCCGCTCGAGACGCGTTTCAGGCTGCCGCCGGTCGCGTTCATCACGTACACGTGCCCGGACGAGATCACCTGCCCGCCTGCGACGCGCGAGAAGGCGATCTTCTTCCCGTCGGGCGACCAGGCGAGGTCGATGCTGTCGAGCGAGCCGTGGGTGAGGGCGCGGCGAGCGCCGCCGTTCGCCTTCACCGTGTAGATCTGCCATGGGGTGGGCCCGCTGTCGGGCTCCGTGCGGCTCGCGAAGGCGATCGTCTTGCCGTCGGGCGACCAGGCCGGGGCGGCGTCGTCGATCGGGTTCGCAGCGGCGACCCCCCGCTGTGCCGCACCGGCACCGCCGGCGAGCGAGACCGCGAGCCCCGTCGCGGCAAGGCCGGCGAGCGTGACGGCGCGCAAGAACGGGAGTCGGGTGGTCATGTCGTCTCGGGGTTCGTCGTGGGCCCAGGGGCGCGGAAATCGGCCGCAGTGCCATCGTAGACGGTTTTGCCGGGTAGTCGCTCTTAGATCTAGGTTAGGAGAATGCCGCTCGCTCTCGACTGGGACGGAACCTGCACGGTTCTCGATTCGCTCGTCGAGGCTGTCCGGATTTTCGGCGACCCCGCCATATTTGACGAGCGATTCGGCTCCTACGGCGAGTCCCTCGCCGCGGAGGTCGGGACGATCCGGGCCACGGCGCAGGAGGTCGAGGCGTGGGCGGCCGCCGAGGTGCGCCTCAGCCCAGGCCTGCGGGAGCTCGTCGAGCGGCACGGCGCCGTGATCGTGTCGAGCGGGCTGCCGCAGCTGATCCGGCCGGTGCTCGAACGCGAGGGGCTCGAGGTCGAGGTGCGCTGCAACGCCGCCGAGCCGCTGGCCGGCGGCTGGAGGCTCAGCTTCAGGGACGACGGGCCCTGCCCCGTCTGCGGGGACATGTGCAAGCGGCGGTCGCTTCCGGAGGGCCGGCCGCTCGTCTACGCCGGCGACGGTGTCTCCGACCGTTGTGCCGCGCGCGCGGCCGACCGTGTCTTCGCGCGCGGCTGGCTCGCGGACGACCTCGGCTCGTCGGGACTTCCGCACGAGCGCTTCGAGACTCTCGCCGACGTTGCTGCTGCCCTTTCCTGAGCCGTACGACTTCGAGGTGTCGACCGAGCGCTTCCGCGTCTTCGGCCGCGACCTCGCGAACCTCTGGCTCGACGGTGCGCTGCACCGCGTGATCGGCGGGCGTGAGGTGCGGATCGCGGCGGCGCCGGGCGGGGTCGATGTCGAGCCCCTCGACGGCGAGACGCGCGCCGGGGTCGAGAAGCTGCTCGGCCTCGAGTTCGAGCTCGAGCCGTTCACGGCCTGGGCGGCAGAGCAGCCCGTGCTCGTCCGGAATCGTCGCTTCGCTCCGCGGGCTTCCGCCCGCCGCTCGCACCCGACCCCTTCGAGAGCCTCGTCACGTCGATCACCGCGCAGCAGGTGTCGCTGATCGCGGCGTCCGCGATTCGCGGCCGCTTCATCCAGCGGCTCGGCGTCCGGGCCGGCGAGGCCTATGCATTCCCGACCCGGGCGAGGGTTGCCGGATCCGACGAGGCGGAGCTCGTCGAGCTCGGCTTCTCGCGGCGCAAGGCCGAGTACGTGATCGGCCTCGCCCGCGGCGATCTGGATCTCGAAGGGCTCCATCTGCTGCCCGACGACGAGGTCCGCGCACGCCTCGTCGCAGTGCGCGGGGCTCGGGCCGTGGACGGCCGAATGGTTCCTCGGTCGGCACCTCGCGCGCCCGCGTGCGTGGCCGGTCGGTGACCTCGCCCTGCGCAAGGCGGTCGATCTCTTCTACGGTTGCGATGTGCACGAGCTCGGCCCGCGCCTCGATCCGTTCCAGAATCTCTCCGCTCACTACCTCCTGACAGCGTCCCGAATGCCATGAACATCCGTCCCGCCACTTCCGCCGACGAGGCCGCCCTGCGGTCGCTCTGGGAGGAGTTCGAGGCCGAGGTGCCCGAGCCCGAAGGGTTCGAGCCAGAGACCTGGGAGCAGTACTCGAAGGAGCTTCGCACGAACATCGCCGCCGGCGCCGTGTTCCTCGCCGAGGACGGCGGCGCCGCTGTCGGGATGCTCGAGGCGAGCGTCGCCGACAAGGGGCGCTGGCATGTCGAGACCGTTCAGGTGCGGCCCGAGGCACGCCGTCAGGGCGTGGCGAAGGCGCTCCTCAAGGCGTGCGCCGAAGCCGCCCGCGCCGCGCGGTGCCACCCATGTCTCGCTCGGCGTGCTTGCCTCCAACGAGGCCGCCCAGGAGGTCTGGCGCCGGCTCGGCTTCGAGGCCGTCGAGCTCGTGATGGCGCAGCCGATCGAAGCGCTCGAGCTCCGGGTCGGCGAGGCGCCCGTTGGCCCTTCGCGCGCGACGACCCATATCCAGACCGACGATCGTCACGCCGTCGAGCGCGCCATCCAGCACTTCGTGCCCCGACTCGAGAGCGTCGAGATCCGAGACGCGGACGGCGGCTGGATTCGGATCTCCGACCCGGTGCTCGACAGCGAACGGGAGGCGCACGCCCGCTTCGCCGACACGCTGTCGGACATGCTCGGCGCCGTGGTCGTCGCCCTGGCACTCGAGAGCGGCGCCGTCGTGCGCTACCGCCTCTACGAGCGCGGGCGCATGGTCGACGAGTACCTGTCGGTGCCGGGTTTCTACGGCGGCCTCGATCGCGCCGACGAGCTCGCGCTGGAAGCGAACCCGACGCTCGTCGCGAGGCTCACCGGTGCAGAGCGCGACGAGGTGCGCCGGGTCGCGCGAACGGGGGCGACGCCGGCCGACCTGCCTCCCGGTGCGGAGCTCTACGCCGCGATCGGCCGGATGATGGGGCTCGACGTCGAGTCGTGAAGCTGTACGACGCCGCCCGCTGCCCCTACTGCGCGCGCGTCCGGCTTGCGCTCGCCGAGAAGGCGATCGCGTACGAGACCGTCGAGGTCGACCTCGGCAACCGCCCCGCCTGGCTGTACGAGCTGAACCCGCTCGGCAAGGTGCCGGTGCTGGACGATGGCTTCCCGCTGCCCGAGTCGGCCGTCGTGATGGAGTACCTCGAGGAGCGGTTCCCCGAGCCGGCGTTACTGCCGGCGGATCTCGATGGGCGCGCGAAGGCGCGGCTCGCGGTGTTTCGCTTCGACGATCTGCTCGGCGACGAGTACTACGCGCTCCGGCGCAGCGAGCCGAACGCCGTCGATGCGCGCCTGGCCGAGCTTCCGGTGGGCGAGAGCCTCTTCGTCGACTTCGCTTATCTTCCTTGGGTGATGCGCCTCCGCGAGGTCTACGGCGTCACGCTCCCCGACCGGATCGAGGGATGGCTCGAAGCGCGCTGCGCCCGGCCGGCGGTGGCGGCGGAGCTCGAGATCGTGCGGGGGCTCGCGTGACGGAGGGCCTGATCGAGGCGGAGGAGCTCGCGGGCCGGCTCGGCGAGGTCAAGGTCGTCGACGTGCGGCGGCCCGAGGAGTTCGACGGCTCGTTCGGCGCGCCCTGCGACGCGCGTCAGGGGCATATTCCGGGCGCCGTCAATCTGCCCTTGGAGGAGCTCGTCTTTCTCTCGCACGACGAGGTGCGCGACCGGCTCGGCATCGCCGACGGCGCCGAGGTCGTCGCCTACTGCCACAGCGGCTCGCGGTCGGCAACCGCGGTGCAAATCCTCGGGAGCCTGGGGTACCATGCCCGTAACTACTCGGGCTCCTGGCACGAGTGGTCGCGAACCGATCTCCCACTCGAGACCGAAGAACCCACGTGAGCCAAATGAAGGTAGGCGCCCTCGCTCTGGTTGTCGTCGCCGCCCTTGCGGTAGGCGGGGCCGCGGCCGCCGTCACGCCCACGCCGTCGCAGCGCACCGCGATCGTTCAGGCGCTGCGCAGCCAGCAGGGCGATGTCGCGATCCAGAAGATCCTGATCTCGACGACCAACCCGGCATACGCGAGCATGAACTGGGGCTTCGCGAACGGTGGGCTCTCGGCGCGGAACAACAGCGTTCTCGGCAATCAACGCGGCACCTGGAAGGTGCTCTGGACGCGCGAGGCCGAGCAGCCGGCGGACGGAGCGTGCGTCTACGTCCCTGCGCCCGTCGCCCACGATCTGCTGCACGTGACCTGCCCGCCTGCTTCCAAGCTGCACGCACGTTCCGCCACGGCCGAGGAGCGGACGGCGTTCGCGAAGGCGTTCCTGACGAGCAAGCTCACGCCGTACGCGAAGAGCGGGACCCGTCTGACGCGCCAGTGCGTCTCGCGGCTCAACCCGAAGTGGGCTGCGGCCGCTGCGGTCTCGATCGCCGGTGGTCACACGTATGTCTGGTTCAACCGCGGCAAGCCGGCCTTCGAGTCGCTCGTCCAGGCCGGGCCGCCGCCGCCGCCTGCGGTCGTCCTCTCGCTCGCCTCGTGCGTCGGCTACAACCCGGCCGACTTCGGCGGCTGAGCGCCTAAGCGGCTTCGGCCGCGGCGAGGAACGCCAGGCAGAGCTTCCGGCCGAGCAGGTGCCAGCCGTCGATCTTCGCCTCGAGCTCTCGCTCTAGCTCGGCGAGCGGCCGCGGCAGCACCCCCGCCTTCTCGTCCTCCTCGAACCAGCCGAGCACCTGCCCGCGGCGCGCCTCGGGGTGAAACTGCACCGCCCAGGCCCGGTCGCCCATCCGGAAGGCCTGAGGGTGGGCCTCCGAGGTGGCGAGCTCGATCCCGCGCCTCGGGACCTTGAAGGCGTAGTGGTTGCCGACGAGCGCCTCGAAGCGCTCGGGCAGCACGCCGAGCACCGGGTCGCTCGCACCTGCCTTCGTCAGCTGAACCTCGACGAACCCGACCTGCTGCTCGGGCAGGCGGTAGACGTGCCCGCCGAGCGCGTGGGCGAGCGTCTGGGCGCCGAGGCAGATCGCGAAGAGCGGGAGCTCGGCGTCGACCAGGTCGCTCATCATCGCGTACTCGTCCTCGAGCCAAGGGTGGTCGGGCTCCTCGCCTACGTTCATGTGCCCGCCGAGCACGATCACCGCGTCGAAGTCGCCCTCCGGCGGGGCGTCGAAGCCGATGTGCCACTCGACCAGCTCGTGCCCGGCCTCCACCGTCACGTCGCCGAAGAGCTCCGACCGGACTTCAGGGCCGTGAATCACCGACAGAACACGCACGGCGGAACGCTAGTCGATGCGTGCAGGTGAGCTGGAAAGCGAGAGCGGGCAGCCCCTCGGCTGCCCGCTCACGTACCGCTTGTCGTTCAGGTCTAGCCGGTGAACTGCGGCGAGCCGTTCCCTGTTGTCGAGGGGCCGTTGGGCTTGTTGCCCGACGTCACCTTGGCGCCGCCCACGTTCGTCGTCTTGACCTTGACGACGACCTTGGCATGGTCTGTTGCAGTGACCTGCTTCCCCTTGGGCGAGAGCCCCTTCACCGTCGCGACGTTCGTGAAGTTGCTCGATACCGCCGCGCGGGTGCAGGTGTACGTCCGGGAAGCTCCGACCGGGAGGCTCCCGATCGACCGGCCGCAGTTGACGGACTGCGGGTCGCTCACGGTGACGCTGTGAAGAGCGACGTTCCCCGTGTTCGTCACCTTGATCTTGAAGGTCGCGGTGCCGTACTTGACCGTGGTCGTCGCCGCGCCGTTCGCGTTCTTGGTCGTCGTGAGCTTCGTCGTCAGTGTCTGCGACTTGGGGCTCTTGACGATCGCGATCCGCGGGGCCTGGGGCGGCACGAAGGCCTTGACCTCGACGTTGGCGTGGTCGGAGGCCTTGCACGTCCGGTCCGGTCGGCGGCTTGCCGGTCGCGTTCGCGACGTTCTCGAAGTTCGCGTTCACGTTCTTCTTGGTGCACGTGTAGGTCTTGGACTGGCCGACCGTGAGCGTGCCCAGGTTCCGGTTGCAATCGGTCGAGCGGGGATCGGAGACGGTGACGTCCGTGAGGGTCACGTCGCCCGTGTTCTTCACGGTGATCGTGAACGTCGCGGTGCCGCCGATCCCGATCGTCTGCGATGCCGGATCCTTGGTGATCGAGATCGCAGGATGAGTCACCGCCGGCGGCGGCGGCGGCGGGGTAACGGTGACCGGCGCGGTGTCGGTCGCCGAGACGTTCGGCCCGGAGGGGGGCGTCCCCGTCGCGGTTGCGCTGTTGGTGAACGACGCGGTCACGTTCGCGAGCGCGCAGTTGTACGTCACGCTTGCACCGGGGCTCATGGAGGCCAGTGCGCCGATCGTCGAGCTCGAGGCGTTGCAGCCCGGCGCCTGCGCATCGGAGACCGTGACGTTCGTGAGCGTCACGTTGCCGGTGTTCGTCACGGTGATCGTGAAGTTCGCCGTGCCGCCGCTTGCGATCGTCTGCGACTTCGGGTTCTTCGTGATCGAGATCGCCGGGCTATTCGGGGTCGAAGGCGAGGGCTGACGAGACGGACGGCTCTGTTAGCGCCTCACAGGCGCCGGTCGACGAGGCGTAGTTCGCATCGCCGGCGAAGAAGGCGCGCCAGTGGTACGTGCCGGAGGTCGTCGTCGTGAAGTCGCCGGACGTGTAGCTGCCGTTGCCGTTCGCGTCGACGTTCTTGAGGTCGTCGAGAGCGGCGCGACGGCGGTCGACAGTCGCGGTCGCCGGGCAGCGAAGAGCTGGAAGGCACCGCGCCGGCAGCCGTCGAGTGCGCCGCTGAGGGTGGCGACGTCGTGAATCTTGACGCCCACGGTCGCCGACGGCGAGGCCTGGGCCGAGATGGCCGGACCGGCCGGTTCAACGTCGAGGACCGATGTCCGCGCTGCACGACGCCGCTGACCGCGGCGTTGTTCGCGTCGCCGGCGAAGAAGGCGCGCCAGCGGTAGGTCCCGGCGGTGCTGGTGTTGAAGTCGCCGGAGGTGTAGGTGCCGTTGCCGTTGGCGTCGACGCTCTTGGTGGACGGTGACAGCGTCGCAGCGCGGTCGAGCAGCCGGTGTTGCCGGGGCGAAGACCTGGAAGGTCACTGCGCCCGTGGCTCCGACTGCGCCGCTCAGAGTCGCGACGTCGTGGATCTTGCCGCCGACGGTGACCGGCCCGGAGGCCTGGGTCGAGATGGCGGGCCCGGCCGGATTCACGGTCGAGGTCTCGTTGTTGTCGTTGCAGCTGCCGCTGACGGCGTTGTTCTTCGAGTCGCCGGCGAAGAAGGCGCGCCAGCGGTAGAGGCCGGGCGTCGTCGCGGTGTAGCTGCCCGAGGTGTAGGTGCCGTTGCCGTGGGCGTCGACGTTCTTGCTCGAGGTCGTGAGCGTGGCGAGAGCGGTCGAGCAGTTGCTGTCGCCGGGTGCGAAGACCTGGAAGGTCACCGCGCCGGTCGCTCCGAAGGCGCCGGTCAGGGTGGCGATGTCGTGTGATCGGGCCGCCGACCGTGACCGGCCCGGAGGCCTGGGTCGAGATGACGGCCCGGCCGGGTTGACCGTCGAGGCCTCGTTGGCGGCGTTGCAGGCGCCGCTGACGGCGGCGTTGTTCGCGTCGCCGGCGAAGAAGGCGCGCCAGCGGTAGGTGCCGGGCGCGGTGGTTGTGAAGTCGCCGGAGGTGTAGGTGCCGTTGCCGTTCGCGTCGACGTTCTTGGTCGACGTGGTGAGGGTCGCCACGGCGGTGGCGCAGGTGGTGTCGCCGGGGGCGAAGACCTGGAAGGTCACCGCGCCGGTCGGTCCGACGGCGCCGCTCAGGGTGGCGACGTCGTGGATCTTGTCACCGACCGTGACCGGTCCCGTGGCATGGGTCTCGATCGCAGGGCTCACCTGGTTGACCGTCGAGCCGTTCTGCGCGTTGCAGGCGCCGTTGACCGGGCGTTGTTCTTCCGTCGCCCGCGAAGAAGGCGCGCCAGTAGAAGGTGCCCGGCGTGTTAGAGGTGAAGTCGTCCGAGGTGTAGGTGCCGATGCCGTCCGCGTTGACGTTCTTGGTCGACGTGGAGAGCGTGGCGAGCGCGGTCGAGCAGTTGTTATCGCCGGGGTGAAGAGCTGAAGGTGACCGTGCCGGTCGGGTTGAAGGCGCCGGTCAGGGAGGCGATGTCGTGTGCCTGGGTGCCGAGCGCGACCGGCCCGAGGCCTGCGTCGAGATCGCGGGGGCGCCTTCGTGACGACCAGCGGCTCGGCGGTGCAGCCGCTGTTGACGGGCCGGTGTTGTTGCTGTCGCCGCTGTAGGTCGCGACGAAGTAGAAGGTGCCGGCCGTGTTGAAGGTGTAGGCCTTCGAGTCGGGCAGGGTCGAGGACGAGACTGTGTTCGGGCTCGGGGTCAGGTCGGCGACGAGCGTCGCCGCAGTGGTTGTTCGCTGTAGAGCTTGTAGGACACCGTGCCGGTCGGGTGGCTCGATGCCCCGGACAGCGACGACGTGTCATGCGCCGCGGCGCCGACAGCGATCGACGAGGACGGAGAGATGACGGTCGAGATGGTCGGGTTCTTCGCGCAGTTGGTGGGTCGGGTCGCGGTGTCAGACGTCTGATCGACGCCGGTATAGCCGTCACCCCAGGTCCCGTCGGTCTGCGCGGTGACGACCACCGAGTTGACGCCCGCAGCGACAGTGAAGCTCCCGCTGAACGAGAAGTTGTCGGCGCTGTTGAAGTTCCCGGTCCCGACCAGCGTCGAGCCCGAGTAGACCTTCACGCCCGTGAACGTGCGCGCGCTGGCATCGTTGGTCTCCCAGGCGCTCACCGTGTAGCTGACTGTCCCGTTGCAGTCCATGGTGGCAGTGACTGCTGGATGATGCGCAGCCGCGATCGGTGCAACGACGAGCACGATCACGAAGACCGCGCCGATCAGCGTGGCGAGCTTTTTTGTCCGACTCACTGGAACCCAACCTCCTCATAGAGCTGTATGCCGCACCAAGCGGCCAAGGACATAGCTCAAGGTACGGCGAGCGTCGAATCCGGGCGAGCGACAAGAGTCTGGACTCAGCTAGCCCTTCGTCGCACTCGGTCAGCCGCTTCGGCGCACGCGCGATTTGCCGCTGCTTCGGCACGACGAGTTCCCGCCGCTATCGGAGGTCAGGCTGCCGGGACATCGCTGGTCGTCGAGCAGCGAGCGGAGCAGCTCCGCGCCGGCAGGGGCCTGGGCGACGCCGTCGGTCTGGTTGTTGTTGTTGAAGAACGCGATACGTCTGCTCGGCCTCGGAGGCGAGCTCGCGGAGCGGCGCGACCCAGCCGGCGAGCTCGGGCCGCCCGTAGAGGTAGTCGAACCGCTGGGCGGCGCCGCCGCCGCGTGAGTTCCAGGTCGCTGCGTTGCGGCCGTGGAAGCGGACGTAGGCGAGCGGGCCTGTCGCCGCGATGACCGTCTCGGGGACGTTGGCCGCCTCGAGCCGGGGCGCGTCCACCGTGACGTACGACATCCGCCGCTCCTCGAGCCAGCTCAGGATCTCCTCTCGCCGGTCGGCGGCGAACCAGTCGCGATGGCGGAACTCGACGAGCATCTCGTCGCTCCCGAGCTGGTCGCGCGCCCACTCGAGGTAGTCGAACGACGAAGGCTTCGGGACGATGTAGGGCGGCAGCTGGAAGAGGATCCCGCCGAGCTTCCCGGCCTGCCGCAGCGGCTCGAGCGCACTCAGGAACTCGCGGAACACGACGGCGCGCTGCTCGCGCGGCGGGCGGTCGACGCGGCCTCGCGAGTCGAGCGGCATCCCGTCGCGGAGGTCGGGCGGCAGCTGCTCGAGGCGCACGGGGTGGCGCGTCATCAGCCCGAACGCCTTGATGTGCATCACGAAGCCGTCCGGCGTTCGGTCTGCCCAGTTCTGCACCATCGCCTCGTCGGGGACGCGGTAGAAGGTCGAGTCGACCTCGACGGTCGAGAAGCGCTCGGCGTACCAGCCGAGCCGCTCCTTCGGCGGCAGGCCGCGCGGGTACCAGTGCTTGACGAGCGCGTCGTCCGCCCACGAGCACGTTCCGATGCGCACCGGCGCTCCCACGAGGGCAATTAAGCAGCAGCAGGTCCGACCCGTACAATCCCGGCCGATGGATGGGAGGCCGATCGGTGTCTTCGATTCCGGTGTCGGGGGCCTCACGGTTCTCCACGAGTGCCTGGTCACGATGCCGCACGAGGATTTCGTCTACCTGGGCGATCACGCGCGCCTGCCGTACGGGCCCCGCCCGCTCGGCGAGGTCGCGCGGTATGCGCACGAGATCGCCGGCTATCTCGAGCTCTCCGGGGTGAAGCTGATCGTCGTCGCGTGCAACGCTGCAACCTCGGCCGCGCTGCCGGCGCTGCAGTCCTCGCTCTCGGTGCCCGTCGTCGGCGTGATCGCGCCCGAGGCGGCCGCGGCCGTCCGGACGACCCGCAACCGGCGGATCGGCCTGATGGCGACCCAGGCGACCGTGACCGCCGGCCGCTACCACACCCTCATCCGCACCCTCGATGCCGGAGTGCGCCTCACCGCGATCGCGTGCCCCGACCTCGTCCCGCTGATCGAGGACGGCGAGCAGACGACCGACGCCGTCCGCCGCTACGCCAAGCCGCTGAAGCTGGCGGGCTGCGACACGGTCATCCTCGGCTGCACGCACTACCCACTGATCCGCCCGGTACTCGAGCGGGCCTTCGGCCGCGACGTCACGCTCGTCTTCTCGGCCGAGGAGACCGCCCGCGAGGTCGATGACACGCTCCGGCGCAAAGGCTTCGAGAACGCCGCCGGCCGCGAGGGCTCCTACCGCTTTCTCACCACCGGAGACCCGGACCTCTTCCGCTCGAGCGGCGAGCGCTTCCTGCAGCTCCCGCTGGGCGAGGTCACCCAGGTCTCGGTCGACGAGCTCGAGCGCGCCGCAGCATGATCCGTCCGAGTGGGCGTCGGCCCGACCAGCTTCGGCCGGTCGATGCGGATCCGTTCTTCCTCGAGCAGCCGCACGGCGTCGTGCTCTGGTCACAGGGAGCGACCAAAGTGCTCTGCACCGCGAGTGTCGTCGAGAACGTCCCGCGCTGGCTCTACCGGAGCGGCCGGGGCTGGGTGACCGCCGAGTACTCGCTGCTCCCGGCCTCGACCGGCGACCGCACCGACCGGGAAGCGGCCCGCGGCAAGCAGGGTGGCCGCACGGTCGAGATTCAGCGCCTGATCGGCCGGGCAGTCAGGGGCGTGATCGACTTCGAGGCGCTCGGGGAGCGCACCGTCCATCTCGACTGCGACGTCCTCCAGGCGGACGGCGGCACCCGCTGCGCCGCGATCTGCGGTGCGTACGTCGCCCTTTCCCGCGCGCTCGACCGCTTCGGTCTCTCGAAGGCGCTCGTCGGGTCCGTCGCAGCCGTCTCGGTTGGCGTGGTCGAGGGAGAGCCGCTGCTCGATCTCGAGTACACCGAGGACTCGACGGCCGATGTCGACCTCAACGTCGTGATGACGGGTGAGGGGCTCTTCGTCGAGGTGCAGGCGACCGCCGAGCGCGTGCCGTTCGACCGGGCGAGGCTCGACGAGCTGCTCGATCTCGCTGCCGCCGGGATCGAGGACCTCGCGGCGGTTCAGCGCGAGGCGATCGACGCAACGCGGGAATGAAGGCCGTCCTCGCGTCGCAGAACCTCCACAAGCTGGAGGAGCTGCGGGACGCGCTGCCGGACTGGCAGATCGACCCGCTCGACGCGGACGGCTACCCCGAGGAGACCGGGGAGACCTACTACGAGAACGCCCTGTTGAAGGCGCGCTACGGGCGCGGCCTCGCCGACGCGGGCGCCTGGGTGCTCGGCGAGGACTCCGGGATCGAGTCCGCCGCGCTGGACGGTGCCCCGGGGCTTCACTCGGCCCGCTGGGCGCCCGGACTCGACCAGGCGGACGCCTTGCTGGCACGCCTCGAGGGAGAGACCGACCGCCGCGCGCGGATGGTGACCGAGCTCGTCGCTCTCTCACCGGCAGGCGAGGAGCTCCGCGGCCACGGAGTCCTGGAGGGCGAGCTCGCGACGGAGCGCCGCGGCGACGGCGGCTTCGGCTACGACCCGATCTTCATCCCGAGCGGGGATACGCGGACGGTCGCCGAGATCGGGGACGCGTGGAAGCGCCAGAACTCGCACCGCGCTCGCGCCGCACAGGCGCTGCGCGCGGCGATTGATGACGAGGGCGCCGGCTGACGCGCAGTATGCTCAGCGCAATGGATGCGGCCCAGGCGCTGGCTGATCTCACGGAGATCTCCTCTCAGGTCGAGCACGTGGCGATCGTCGATCGTGACGGCTCGCTCCTCGCGACGACCGTCCGCGACGCGCCGCGCGCGGCGCGGCTCGTGGCCGCAATCGCGCGGCTGCTCGAGGAGGCCGACCGGCTCGCCCAGGCCCGCGGACTCGCGGAGCTGACTCAGCTCGAGGCCTCGACGCTCGAGGGCAGCGTCTTCGCCGTGCGGCGCGCCGGTCGGATGATCGCCGCTACGACCCGGCCCGACCCGACGGTGGGGCTCGTCTTCTACGACCTCAAGCATTGCCTCGGCAGCATCGAGGACGCCTCGACGGAGTCCACCGAGCAGGGCGCAGGCAAGGCGCCGGCCCGGCGGCGCCGGAAAGCAGATACCTCTGCGTAAGTCGATGACAGCCGTCGTGCTCGTCGCGGGCTCCCTGGCCGGCTCGGTGCTCTACCGCCGCCGCGTCGGCCGGCGGCTCGAGCGCGTCGAGCTGTACAGCGACGACGGTGCGATGGTCTCGCTCCCCGAGGGCTCCGAGGACCTCGAGCAGATTCTCGCGATGACCCGCGACGTCCTGGCGCTCTGATGGTTCCACGATCTCGCGTGCCCGGCTGCGCGATCTGGCCACCCTGGGCCGCTCCGGCCTCACGGCAGCCGGCGGAGCCGGCTCCCGCAAGTCCTACGCTTCACCACGTCGGCCACTCACCGATGCCTCAGCATCGCCGAGTGTCCGCGGCGCCCCAGAGTACCCAACTCGCGCCCGGTTCATACGATCTCGTGAAACCACTTCTAGCCGTGCAAGACACGAACCTGGCCGGCGCGATCCGCGAGGCCGCGCTGCTCGAGGGCGACTTCCTGCTCCGCTCGGGCCGCCGCAGCTCCTACTACCTCGACAAGTACCGCTTCTCGACGCGCCCCGATCTGCTCCGGGCGCTCGGTGAGGCGATCGCCGCAGCCGTCCGCGAGTTCGAGCCGGACGCCGTGCGGATCGCCGCGCCGGAGCTCGGCGCCGTTCCGCTCGCCGCCGCCGCCTCGCTCGAGACGGGCCTCCCGTTCGTGATCGTCCGTGGAGCGGCCAAGGCGTACGGCACCGGCAACCGGATCGAGGGCCCGTTCGAGCCCGGTGAGCGCGTCTGCCTCGTCGAGGACGTCGTCACCGCGGGCGGTGCCGCGCTCGAGGCGGTCGAGGCGCTCCGCGACGCCGGGCTCGAGGTCTCGACCGTCGTCTGCGTTGTCGACCGTGAAGAGGGAGGCGCCGACGCGCTCGCCAGATCGGCTGTCCGGCTCCGCCCGCTGCTGCTCGCCTCGGAGGTCAAATCCGCCTAGCCCATCCGCATGGTTGAGCGATATCCGATCGGGTTGTTAGGGTCTTGCGCCAAGGTCTGACATATCGGAACCCCAACCAGGAGGAAGGCTTTGACGAAGCAGGAGTTCATCCAGAAGGTCGCTCACAAGAGCGGTCTCTCGAACCGTGACGCGGGGAAGGCCGTCGATGCTTTCCTGGAGTCCGTGACCGAGGCGCTGAAGGGTGGCGACTCGATCAACTTCACAGGCTTCGGCAAGTTCTCGCCTGCAGCTCGCGCCGCCCGCATGGGCGTGAACCCGCGCACCGGTGAGCGTGTGAGCATCGCAGCGACGACTGTCCCGAAGTTCAGCGCGGGCAGCCAGCTCAAGGCAGCGCTCAAGAGCTAGCCGTCTGCTCGATCAGTTGGTTGACGAGGGCCGCACGGTGAGCACTGTGCGGCCCTCGGTCGTTCCGGGCCAATCTCTAAGCTGTTCGCGGATGGCCGTTGCGACGCTCACCTTCGGCGACCGGGTCGCCGCGGAGGTCGAACGGAAGCGGAGCCAGCTGGTGGTCGGACTCGACCCGCGCCCGGATCTGCTGCCGGTCGAGCTGCGCGGCGACATCACCCGCTTCTGCTGCGGCATCGTCGATGCCGTTGCGCCGCACGCCGTCGCGGTCAAGCCGCAGCTCGCGTTCTTCGAGGCGCTCGGCCCGCCCGGCATGGTCGCCTTCCAGGAGACGTGCGCCTACGCGCGCCGCGCCGGGCTGCTCGTGATCGCCGACGGCAAGCGCGGCGACATCGGCTCGACGGCGCGCGCCTACTCCGCCGCCTATCTCGAGGGAGACCAGCCCGTCGCGGACGCGCTCACCGTCAACCCGTGGCTCGGACGCGAGTCGATCGAGCCGTACCTCGCCGCGGCCCGCCGCTACGGCGCCGGCATCTTCTGCATCGTCAAGACATCGAACGCGGGCGGCGAGATCCAGGACCTGACGCTCTCCGACGGCCGCCCGGTCTGGCAGCACGTCGCCGCGCTCGTCACCGAGTGGGGCGCCGACCTGGTCGGCGAGCACGGCCTCTCGTCGGTCGGAGCGGTCGTGGGCGCGACCCACCCGCGGGCGGTCAGCGAGGCGCGCAAGCTGCTGCCGCAGGCGATCATCCTGCTCCCGGGAGTCGGCGCACAGGGGGCCAAGCCCGGCGATCTGGCCCGCGCCTTCACGAGCGGCCCGGCGAGCGCGCTCGTCAACGCGTCCCGGTCGATCAACTACGCCTTTCGCGATTCGGGCGAAGACTTCCGCGCCGCCGCAGGAGCCGAGGCCGCCCGGCTGAAGAACGAGATATGGAACGTCTCGGGTTGGTAGCCATCACCGGCAGTCGCAGCTGGCGGATCTACGCCGGCCCGATCGCCTTCCTGCTCGCAGCCACCGCCGTGGTCGGCCTGCTGCGGGGTCAGATCGGCGGCGGCCACTCGACCGCGCCTCCGAAGCGCGTCGTGGTGACGCACACGCACCCCAGGGCCCACGCGCCCGCCCCGAAGCGCATCTACGTCGTTCGCGCCGGGGACACCCTCGATGCGATCGCGACCCGCACCGGGATTCCGCTCGTCCGGCTCGTATCGCTGAACCCGAAGGTCTCGCCGACGGCCCTCTTCATCGGCGAGAAGCTCAACCTGCGATGAGAACGCTGCTCGCCGCGCTCGCGGTGATCGCGGCGTGCCTGCTCGCCGGCTCCGCGACCGCCGCCGCGCCGACGCCCGACGCCCGCGCCTGGCTGGTCGAGAACCCCGTGACCGGCGAGGTGCTCCTCTCCCACGACGCCCGGCGGCGCGTCCCGATCGCGTCGATCACGAAGCTGATGACGGTGATCGTGGCGCTCGAGCACCTCAAGCTCAGCGACGTCGTGTCCGTCGACCCCCGCGCGGCCGCAGTCGGCCAGGAGTCGATCTACCTCCGCGCCGGCCAGGAGATCACCGTCTCCGATCTCGTCAAGGGCGCGATGATCCAGTCGGCCAACGACGCAGCGGACGCGCTCGCGCTCGCAACCGCGCCCAGCTACCCCGCCTTCGCCGAGCTGATGAACGCCAAGGCGAAGGAGCTCGGCCTGACCGACTCGCACTTCGACCGGCCCGACGGGCTCGATGCCGACGACCAGTACTCGAGCGCCCGCGACGTGACGCGCCTCGCGCTCGAGGCGATGAAGATCCCTGCCGTCCGGACTGCCGTCTCGCAGGAGACGGGGACTCTGGCCGACGGGTACGCGCTGCACACGTGGGACGATCTGCTGGGCGTCGTCCCCGGCGTGTTCGGCGTGAAGACGGGCCACACCTCGAAGGCCGGCTGGAACCAGGTCGCGGCGGTGCGCGGCGACGGCACGGTCATCTACGCGACGATCCTCGGCAGCCCTTCGCGGTCGCAACGCAACGCCGACCTCGAGTCGCTCCTCGCCTACGGCCTCGCGCAGTACCGGCAAGTGAGTGCCGTGACCACCAACCGGCCCTACGCGCAGGTGATGCTGCCGTACGGCCACTCGCCGCTCGCCCTGAAGGCGTCGGCGCCGCTCCAGACGGTCGTGCGGGTGAACCAGCCGCTGACCGAGCGGGTCGTCGCGCCGCTCGCGATGTCGCTTCCGGTCACGCGCGGGCAGGTGCTCGGCCGCGTGCAGGTCTGGGCCGGCGGCCGCCTCGTCGGCTCGCGGGCGCTCGTCGCGACCCGCGCGGTGTCCGCGCCCGGGATCGCGGGCCGCATGAAGTGGTACGCCGCGCGTACAGTCCACAACGTCGTAGGCCTGTTCTCCTGATGATCGTCACGGTCACGCTGAATGCAGCCTTCGCGCGAACGATCACCGTCCCCAACTTCCAGCGGGGACAGCGGCATCGCGCGAGCGCCGGCCTGCCCCTGGCCGGCGGCAAGGGGATCAACGTCGCCCGCGCTCTCAAGGCGCTCAACGTCCCGGTCGTCGCGACCGGTTTCGCGGGCGGCCAGGCGGGGCTGCGGATCGTCGAGCGCCTCACGGGCGAGGCGATCCTCAACGACTTCGTCCGGATCGAGGGCGAGTCGCGCACGACGACGGCGGTCGTCGACCCGACCAACCAGAGCTACACCGAGATCAACGAGTGGGGCCCGGCCGTGCGGCCCGAGGAGATCGAGCTGTTCGACGCGAAGCTGCGCTACCTGTCGCAGGGCGCGAGCCTCGTCGTCTTCGCGGGCTCGCTCCCGCGCGGCGTCAACGACGACTTCTACGCCGAGGCGATCCACGATCTCGCGCGCCGCCAGGTCCCTTGCGCGCTCGACTGTGAAGGAGAGCCGCTCCGGATCGGCCTGGAGAGCTGAGCCGTTCCTCGTCACGCCCAACCAGGCGGAAGCGGAGGCTCTCGTCGGGCAGGAGTTCCACGACGACGAGGACTTCGTGCTGGCGCTCGACCAGATCGCCGATCGGGGCGCCCGCAACGTGCTGATCACGACCGAGAGCGGCTGTTACGCGCTACTGCGCGAGGACAAGACGGTGCACCGGTACCGCGTCGAGGCCCCGCGCGTCGAGGCGATCTCGAGGGTGGGAAGCGGCGACACGCTGCTCGCGGGATTCGCAGCTGCCTGGGCGGCCGGCCGCGGGTACGACGAGGCGATGCGCGAGGGGGTGGCGGCCGGCGCAGCATCGACTCTCGAGCTCGGCGCCGGGCGCTTCGACCCGCGCGAATCGCATCGCCTCCACGCCGGCGTCACCGTCACCGAGCTGGCCGAGGTCGCTGCTCTCTAGGAGCCGGTAGCGTCAGCCACCGCGGCCGGTATCGTGTCGCGATGGAGATCGGGAGAGTCGAGCGGCTGGACGATTCCGCCCTCGATCGTTCCGAGAAGTTCGGGAAGGAAGGGCTCACCTTCGACGACGTGCTGCTGGTTCCGGCGGAGTCGGCGGTGCTGCCGAACGACGTCTCGACCGCGACCCGGCTGACGCGCACGATCGCGCTCGAGATCCCGGTCGTGTCGGCGGCGATGGACACCGTGACCGAGGCTCGGATGGCGATCGCGCTCGCCCGCGAGGGCGGGATCGGGATCGTCCACCGCAACCTCTCGATCGCCGACCAGGTGGCCGAGGTCGACAAGGTCAAGCGCTCCGAGTCGGGGATGATCGTCGAGCCGCTCACGCTGCCGCCGACCGCGCTCGTCGCGGACGCGCTCGAGCTGATGGAGCGCTACCACGTCTCCGGCGTCCCGATCACGGATGAGACGGGCCGCCTCGTCGGGATCCTCACGAACCGCGACCTCCGCTTCGAGAAGGACGTGAAGCAGCCGGTCTCGGCGGTCATGACGAGCGCGAACCTCGTCACCGCGCCGGTCGGGACGACGCCTCGCCGAGGCCGAGAGGCTCCTCCACCAGCCACCGGATCGAGAAGCTGCCGGTCGTCGACGCGAGCGGGATCATCAAGGGCTTGATCACGGTCAAGGACATCCAGAAGCGCATCGAGTTCCCGCAGTCGACCAAGGATCCGCACGGCCGGCTTCGGGTCGGCGCGGCCGTCGGCGTCGGGCCCGACGCGATCGAGCGCGCCCAGGCGCTCGTCGCCGCCGGCGCCGACGTGCTCGTCGTCGACACCGCGCACGGGCACTCGCGCGGCGTGGTCGAGATGGTCGCCCGGATCAAGGGCCTCTCCGGCGAGTTCGAGGTCGTGGCCGGGAACATCGCGACCGGCGACGCCGCCGAGGCGCTGATCGACGCGGGCGCCGACGCAGTGAAGGCCGGGATCGGCGCCGGGGCGATCTGCACCACCCGGATCGTCGCCGGCGTGGGTGTGCCGCAGCTCACGGCAGTTCACGACGTCGCCGAGGTCGCGTCCGCGCACGGCGTGCCGGTGATCTGCGACGGCGGAATGGTCTCCTCGGGCGATGTCGCGAAGGCGATCGCGGCCGGCGCGGACACGGTGATGCTCGGCGGGATGCTGGCCGGCACCGACGAGGCGCCCGGCGATGTCGTCTTCTCGCACGGCGAGCGCTACAAGGAGTACCGCGGCATGGGCTCGATCGGCGCGATGAAGGCCCGCGGCTACTCGAAGGACCGCTACTTCCAGGGCGATGTCGAGGACGTCGAGAAGCTCGTCCCGGAGGGCATCGAGGGCCGGGTCCCCTACAAGGGCAGCCTCGACAGCGTCGTGCACCAGATCGTCGGCGGTCTCCGCCAGGCGATGGGCTACTGCGGCGCGCCGACGATCGACGCGATGAAGCAGGCCCGGTTCGTCCGGATCACCGGCGCCGGTCTGCGCGAGTCGCACCCGCACGACATCACGATCACCAAGGACGCGCCCAATTACCGCCGGAGCTGAGGTCGTCCAGCTGAGGCCCGAGCCGCTCCCGGAGGAGCGGCCGGTCCTGGTGCTCGACTTCGGCGGCCAGTACTCGCAGCTGATCGCCCGGCGAGTCCGCGAGGCACGCGTCTACTCCGAGCTCGTCTCGCACAAGGCGACCGCGGCCGAGATCGCGCGACGCAACCCGGTGGCGCTGATCCTCTCCGGGCGGGCCCGCGTCGGTCTACGCCGACGGCGCGCCCAGGTGCGACCCCGCGATCTTCGAGCTCGGGATCCCGACGCTCGGCATCTGTTACGGCATGCAGCTGATGGCGCTCGAGCTCGGCGGCCGAGTCGACCGCACCGGCGCAGCCGAGTTCGGCAAGGCCGAGCTGCGGGCCGGCGAGAGCGCGCTCTTCAAGGACCTGCCGGCCGAGCAGACCGTCTGGATGAGCCACCGCGACAGCGTCGTCGCGCCGCCCGCCGGGGCACGAGTCGTCGGGAGCTCCGGCTCGACGCCGATCGGCGCGTTCGAGGATCCGGAGCGCGGGCTGTACGGCATCCAGTTCCACTGCGAGGTCGTCCACACCCCGCACGGACAGGACGTGCTGAAGAACTTCCTCTACGGCGTCGCCGGCGCCTCGCCGACGTGGACGCCCGCCGCGGTGATCGAGGAGCAGGTCGAGCGGATCCGCGCGCGCGTCGGCCGAGACCGCGTGCTCTGCGGCCTCTCAGGCGGCGTCGACAGCGCAGTCGCCGCGCTCCTCGTCCACAAGGCGGTCGGCGACCAGCTCACCTGCGTCTTCGTCGACCACGGCTTCCTCCGCAAGGACGAGGCGGCGCAGGTGGTCGAGACCTTCGACGGCCACTTCCACGTGCCGCTCGTGCACGTCCAGGCGCAGGAGCGCTTCCTCTCGAAGCTCGAGGGCGTCACCGACCCCGAGGACAAGCGCAAGCGGATCGGCGAGGAGTTCATCCGCGTCTTCGAGGACGAGGCGCGGAAGCTGGGCGACGTCACCTGGCTCGTCCAGGGGACGCTCTACAGCGACGTGATCGAGTCCGGCGGGGACGACGGGGTCGCCGAGTCGATCAAGAGCCACCACAACGTCGGCGGACTTCCCGCCGACATGAAGATGAAGCTCGTCGAGCCTCTACGAATGCTCTTCAAGGACGAGGTGCGCCGGGTCGGCGAGGAGCTCGGCATGCCCGAGCGGATGGTCTGGCGCCAGCCGTTCCCCGGCCCGGGGCTCGCGATCCGGATCATCGGCGAGGTCACCGCCGAGCGGCTCGAGACGCTCCGCGAGGCCGACGCGATCCTGCAGGAGGAGATCCGCAAGGCCGGTCTCTACCGCGACCTCTGGCAGTCGTTCGCCGTGCTGCCCGCGATCCGCTCCGTCGGCGTCCAGGGCGACTCGCGAACCTACGGCTACCCGATCGCGATCCGCGCCGTCACCTCGGAGGACGCGATGACCGCCGACTGGGCACGGCTCCCCTACGACCTGATCGAGACCGTCGCCTCGCGGATCGTCAACGAGATCCCGGCCGTCAACCGGGTCGTCCTCGACGTCACCTCGAAGCCGCCCGCCACGATCGAGTGGGAATGACGTCGCGTCGCAGCCGGCTCGCTCTCGCCGGCTTCCTCGCGCTCGTGATCGTGCCGGCTGCCACGGCCGCGAAGTCGAGGACGATCGTCGTGATCTCGAACACGGTCAAGCTCAGCAGGCATGACGTTGCGCCCAAGGGCGCCAGCAAGGGCGACACGGTCGTCTACCGCGACAGGCTCGTGAACGCCGCGGCGCAGTTCGGCAAGCAGAAGGGCGCGCTCGTCGGCTCCGACGCCGGCACGCTGACGTTCACGAGCGCGAACACCGCCGGCTACAAGGGAACTGCGCGGCTGCCGGGCGGGACCCTCAGGATCTCGGGCGACGTCTACACCTCGACTGCGCACGAGCTCGTCTTCCAGGTCACGGGCGGCACCGGCGCCTTTGCGGGCTCGACGGGCACCCTGACCGTCGGCACCGGCAAGGACCACGTCCTGAACACCTACCGTCTTTCGAGCAACGCCGCGCCCATCGCCTGAGTACGTCGAAGTCGATGCAGGCGAGGTCTCGGATGCGGCAAGATGGCTGGATGAATATTCCGGTCGGGGCTGCGATCCTTGCGACGCTCGCACTCGTTCTCGCCCCGATCGCCCAGGCGCAGACGGTGACGATCCAGCTCACGTCCGTCACGACCGTCGCCCAGCAGCACGACACGAAGCCGCTCGGCGCGAGCAAGGGCGACTCGATCGACTTCAAGGACCTCCTGCTCAACCGGGTGGCGCAGTTCGGCAAGGCCAAGGGCAAGCCCGTGGCCTACGACGTCGGCGTCCTGACCTACAAGAGCAAGACCTTCGTCACGATCAAATGCCAGGCGACGTTCCCCGGCATCGGGACGATCACCTACGCCGGCCCGTTCAACGCGCGCGCCGACGGCACGACCGTCATCCCGATCACCGGCGGCACCGGCGCCTTCAAGGGCGCGACCGGCACCGTCACGATCGGCAAGGGCGAGAAGAGCGCCCCCAACACCTACCTCGTCCACGTTCCGCATGCCATCAACATCCATGGCCGCGGAGCCGTTGCGTAGCACGGGGGAGCACCTCCGGTTCTCCCCCGTGAGCCCCCTCTCCGACATCTTGCGGCTCGGCGTCGCAGGCGCGCTCTAGTTGTCCGGCCGCTCGCGCTTCAGGTTGGCAGCCGCCGGGATGGTTCGGCTCCGTCTCGGGAGACTTGGCTTGGTCTAGCTCGGCCGCCGGCTGAGCCGGCGGCCGAGCCGAAGGAAGGCTTACGCTGGGTCCGGCTCCGCGGTTGGTCTTGGCGCGGAGGCGAGCGACCTGGTGAACCGCTGGATCAGCTCGCCGATGTCGGGATGACGGTCGGGCTGCCAGTCTTTGATCAGATCTCGGACGTCCTCGCGGCTCAGGTTGGCCAGCTGGGTGGCGGCTTGCTGGCCCGCCGGGGTCAGCGCTTCCGACGCGGGCTCCATGAGCGAGCGGCGGCGCAGGCCGAGCACGATCGGCTCGAAGCCGCCGGCGATCAGCTCCTTCCGCGTGTCGGCATCGCCCGATTGCTGCTCGTGAAGACGTAGGAGCAGCCAGGTCTCGGAGGCATCGAGGCCGGCCGGGACCTGGGCGCCCAGGTGCTCGTAGAAGCGGTTGCGGTACTGCTTGCGCGCGCGGTTGCTGAGCATCGTCTCGAGCTCGGCGATCGAGGTCGTCTCCCGCGGTGCGGCGAAGCTGTCGCCGATCCCCTGCTCGGCCACCGTCTCGCGCAACGGCCGCTCCTCGAGGAACCACGTGATCACGAACCCCGACGCCGCGACCGCGGCCGCGATCAGGAACACAGGGCGCAAAGCGGCGGCGTAGGCGGCGATGTACGGGTCGCGGATCGCCGCCGGGAGCTGGTCGATCTGGCTCGGCCCGAGCTTCGCGGGCAGCGCCCCGGCGACGCCGGGCGGGAGCCTGCCCGCGAGCTCCGAGGCGAGCTTGTTCGAGAAGATCGCGCCGAAGAGCGGAACGCCGATCGTGCCGCCCATCGAGCGGAAGAGGGTGGCGGTCGAGGTCGCGACGCCGAGGTTCTCGTACTCGACCGCGTTCTGGACGGCGAGCACGAGCACCTGCATCACGAACCCGAGGCCGAGCCCGACGACGAGCATGTACAGGTCGGCCAGGACCAAGCTCGTCCCGACACCTAGCCGCGAGAGCAGCAGCAGGCCGACGACCATCAGCGCGGTGCCCATGATCGGGAAGAGCTTGTAGCGGCCATATCGCGTGATCAGCTGGCCGCTCCCGATCGACGCGATCAGCACACCGGCCATCAGCGGCAGCATCTGCAGCCCCGACTCGGTCGGCGTCGACCCGCGAACCACCTGGAGGTAGAGCGGCAGATAGGTCACCGAGCCGAAGAGCGCCATTCCGACGATGAACCCGACGATGCTCGCGACGCTGAAGACCGCGACTTGAAGAGCCCAAGCGGCACCAGCGGCTCCGCCGCGTACCGCTCCGCCACCACGAAGCCGACGGACATCGCGATGCTGAGACCGAGCAGGATCAGCATCGGCGTCGACCACCAGCCGTAGGTCGTGCCGCCGAGGCTCGTGTAGAGGACGATCGACGAGAGGCCGCCCGCGAGCAGCGCCATCCCCAGGTAGTCGAGCCTGTGCTTCGCCCGCGTCAGCGGGGCATGGAGCACGAGCTGGAGCACGACGAACGCCGCGATCCCGATCGGGACGTTGATGTAGAAGATCCAGCGCCACGAGAGGTGGTCGACGAAAAGGCCGCCGATCAGCGGCCCGACCACCGTCGACACGCCGAACACGGCGCCCATCAGGCCCGAGTAGCGGCCCCGCTCCCGCGGCGAGACGATGTCGCCGATCACCGCCTGCGTGCTCACCATCAGCGCGCCGCCGCCCAGGCCCTGGAGGCCGCGGAACCCGATCAGCTCGGTCATGTTCTGGCTCAGGCCGCACAGGGCGGAGCCGACGAGGAAGATCACGAGCGCGCCCTGCAGGACGAGCTTCCGGCCGATCATGTCGCCGAGCTTCCCCGCGATCGGCGTCGAGATCGTCGAGGCGAGCAGGTACGCCGTCACGACCCACGAGAGCTTCTCGATCCCGCCGAGGCTCCCCACGATCGTCGGCAGCGCGGTCGCGACGATGGTCGAGTCGAGCGACGCGAGCAGCATCACGAGCATCAGCGCCCCGAAGATCGGGCGCACACGGACCTGCGCTCCGTTCATCCCGCCTTCAGCCCCGCTCCCATGCGAGCGGGGAGCATGCCACGCGCCTGTCCGGGCCGTGGGCTAGTCTGGCACCGGTGCCGAATCGGCACCGGTGCACCAGGAACCACGGCGTCATGACGGCGCCAACGCGTTACAACCGCGACGAGGCGGAGTTGGCCTCGTCAAGGGGCCGATGCCGCCAGGAGGTGATCATTGGCAATCAAAGCCACTGGCAGCAAGTCGAGGAAGACCAAAGCCGCCGTCGACGAGGCTGCAGAGATGCCGGCGGTCGAGCCGGACCAGATCGCGCTCCGCGCGTACGAGATCTACGAGTCCGAGGGGGGAGACCCTCTCGAGAACTGGCTTCGCGCAGAGCGTGAGCTCGGCGTCATGCCCGAGATGGCAGCCGCCGCGGCTTGACCCGCCGTTGCGTTCGGCCCGGCGCCAGGGGACGTCGGGCCGAACGCTTACTCAGAGCTCCAGCCTTGGGTATCGCGCTCGCACGACATCGACGAACGCGGCCAGGCGGTCGGCGAGCTCCGCGTCCTCGATCTCGAGCACGTTCTCCGCATTGCGCTCGCCCGAGCGCGAGAGGTTGAACGAGCCCACGAAGACGGTGTCGTCGACGACGGTCAGCTTCGCATGCATGAAGTCGTGTACGTCCCCGGCTCCGTAGGGCGTCGAGTGCTTGGCCGAGAACCCGGCCGTGGCGAGGTGGTGGATCAGAGGCACCTTCCAGGCGCCCCGGCTCGCCGCCCACTGGCGGGCGACGTCGGCCATCTGGGTGGCGTCCAGGCAGCCCGCGATATCGATCCTCCCGCTCACGATCGACGAGGCGAGCGCCCCCACCACCGGCGGCGTCGTCAGCACCGGCGAGCACAGGCGGATCCGGCGCCGCGCCCGGCCGATCGCCTGCGCCACCCGGTGGGAGAGATCCTCGCCGTGCCCGGGCGTGAACCAGGCTCGGACGCCGTCACGCCACTCGGGCTCGACCATGCCCGTCCCCTGGGCGGTGCCGGCCCGGGCGATCTGGTCGAAGTCGCGGTGGAAGTCGGCGGCGAGCGCCGGCGAGTCGACGACCACGATCACGTTCTCCTGCCGCGTCCAGGAGTCGTCCGTCCAGTTCGTCGAGCCCGTCCAGACCGACTCGCCGTCGCGGACCATGTACTTGTGATGCATCAGGTCGGGTACTCCGGCGATCGGTAGCGCGTCCACCGGCAGCGTCGCGATCAGAGCCTCGTCGGGAGCCGATGGCGGCGGCACGGGTACCGGCCGCGCATGGTCGACGTTGTAGGCGAGCCGGATGTAGACGCCACGAGCGGCGGCGCGCCGGACCGCCTCGACCACGATCGCGCCCGTCTCGGGGCCGAGGTCGAAGTCGTACTGGGCAAGATCGAGCGTGCGCTTCGCGCCGTCGATGAACCCGGCGACTGCCGCAGCGATGTCGAGCGCCGACTGGCCGCCGTCGGTCAGAGTACGGATCGTGATATCGGGTTTCATCGAGCGCCTCGTCGACGCCCGCATCGGCGCGACCTTCAACTTCTATCGCGACGGCGAGCGCGCCGCACTCCTGCGCGCCAGGCTGGAGGCTTATCTCGAGTCCCGCACCGAGGCGCCGCTACTGCTCGTCGCGGAGGCTCCCGGCTATCGCGGCGCCCGCATCTCCGGGGTCCCGCTCACCTCGGAACGGCAGCTCACCGGCGAAGGGCCGGCAGAGGCGACCGCCACGATCGTTCACGCGGCGCTCGGTGAGCTCGGCCTCTCCGACCGCGTGCTGCTCTGGAACGTCGTTCCCACGCATCCCGGTGATGCGCGCTCGAACCGCCCGCCGAGCCGCGCGGAGGTGGCAGCCGGGCTGCCTTTCGCCCGGGAGCTCGCCCGCGGGCGGCGTGTCGTCGCCGTGGGAAGGATCGCGCACGCCGCTTTCGGCGGCGACTACATCAGGCATCCCGCACGCGGTGGAGCGACCGACTTCCGCCGTGGGCTTGCTCTCGCTGGTACCATCGCCTGAGCGCGGACCCCGTTCGTGCTCACGAACTTGCGCTCGGAAACCTTGCGATGAAGACCTACAGCGCCAAGCCTGGCGAGATAACACGCGACTGGTACGTCGTCGATGCCGACGGGCAGACCCTCGGCCGTCTCGCGACGCAGATCGCCGACCGGCTGCGCGGCAAGGGCAAGCCGCAGTTCACTCCGCACGTCGATACCGGCGACTTCGTCGTCGTGGTCAACGCGGAGAAGATCGCGGTCACCGGCAAGAAGCTCGAGGACAAGATGTACTACCGCCACTCCGGCTACCCGGGTGGGCTGAAGGTGCGCCCGCTGAAGGAGCAGCTCGAGCGGCGCCCGACCGAGGTGCTCCGGAAGGCCGTCAAGGGCATGCTTCCGAAGAACAAGCTCGGCCGCCACCAGCTGACCAAGCTGAAGATCTACGCCGGCCCCGAGCATCCCCACGCCGCGCAGGAGCCGAAGCCCTTCTGATGGCCGGCGAAGCGCAGTACCTCGGCACGGGCAAGCGGAAGACGTCGGTCGCCCGCGTGATCCTCCGCCCCGGCGACGGGAAGACGTGGATCAACGGCAAGGACATCGACGCCTACTTCCCGCGGCTCTCGCACCGCAAGGCGATCATGGCGCCGCTCGAGACCACCGAGCTCGCGGGCCAGTACGACCTCCGCGTTCGCGTTCACGGCGGCGGCCCCTCCGGCCAGGCCGGAGCGGTTCGGCACGGCATCGCCCGCGCGCTCGTCGAGATCAACCCCGAGTTCCGCGTCATGCTGAAGCGCCAGGGCTTCCTCACTCGTGACGCCCGCCAGGTCGAGCGCAAGAAGGCCGGGCTGCACAAGGCGCGCAAGGCGCCGCAGTTCAGCAAGCGCTAGCCGCTCCGCCGAACTAACCTCCCGCCGATGGCGCGCCGGTACTTCGGGACCGACGGCGTACGAGGCATTGCCGGCGAGCTCGTGACGGCCGACCTCGTCGAGCGGCTCGGGCGTGCCGCAGCTCTCTGGAGCGGCGCCGAGCGAGTCCTCATCGGGCGCGACACGCGCGGCTCGGGCGTCGAGCTCGAAGGCGCGCGCTGGCGATCGGGGTCGCCTCGGCCGGAGCGACCGCCGTGCTCGGCGGGATCCTTCCGAGCGGCGCGGTCGCGCTCGGCGCGCTCGACCTCGGGATCGTGATCACGGCGTCGCACAACCCGCCCGAGTACAACGGCGTCAAGTTCTTCCAGGCCGGGGGCCGGAAGCTCACCGACGAGGACGAGGAGGAGATCGAGAGCGCTGCTCGACGCGCCGCCCGCCGAGCGGCACGGGCAAGATCGAGCCCGCGCCGGACGCCGGCGCGGGCGTACGTCGACTACGTCATCGAGCACTTCGGCTCCGACCTGACCGGCCTCGAGCTGGTGGTCGACTGCGCGAACGGGGCCTACTCGGATCTCGCGCCCGGAAGCGTTCGAGCGGCTCGGAGCCCGCGTGCACGCGATCGGCAGCACGCCCGACGGGACGAACATCAACATCGGCTGCGGCGCCACCGACACGGCGCTCCTGCAGCGCGACGGTGGTCGCGAGAGGCGCCGCGCTCGGGCATCGCCTTCGACGGCGACGGCGACCGCATCGATCGCGGTCGACGAGCGCGGCGAGGTCGTCGACGGCGACGGCATCATCGCGATCCTCGCGCTCGACCTCGGGCGTCGAGCTCGTCGCCGTCACCCAGATGACGAACCTCGGCTTCCACGCGCTGATGAGCGAGCACGGGATCGCGCGTCGTCACGACCGATGTCGGCGACCGCTACGTGCTCGAGGCGCTCGAGGAGCACGGCGGCGTCCTCGGAGGCGAGCAGTCCGGCCACGTGATCTATCTCCGCGACCACGTCACCGGCGACGGCCTGCCGGCGGCGCTCCTGCTCTGCGCCGCGCTCAAGGGGCGCACGCTGAGCGAGGCTGCTGCCGTCCTGACGCCGCTACGTCCAGTGCAAGGAGAACGTCCGCGTCACGTCGAAGGAGCTCACTCAGCCCGTCCACGAGGCGGTCGAGCGCGCCAACGCCGAGCTCGGCGACGAAGGGCGCATCCTCGTCCGTCCTTCCGGCACGGAGCCCATCATCCGCGTCCTCGTGGAGGCCCGAAACGGCGATCTGGCGAAAGAGGCCTGTGGTACCATCGCAAGGCTTGTCGAGAGCGAGCTCGGCTGATTCGTGACCGCAAGGGCAACGCCTTGCAACCGCGACAGTGGCCGGGCTTTTTGCGTTCCCAAGGCGAGTTCCGATTGACATGACCGAGTCCACACAAGCGGCAAGCTCGGCTTAGGAAGGAGCATCCAGCATGTGCGGGATCATCGGATACGTCGGCACGCAGGCCGTCCAAGGACCTGCTGATCGCCGGCCTCGAGCGCCTCGAGTTCCGAGGCTACGACTCGGCCGGGATCGCGCTGCTCGAGGACGACGGGCTCGAGTACGTCCGCGCCGTCGGGCCGCTCAGCAAGCTGAAGGCGGCTACGCGGCGAGAACGGCTCCTGCGCCACGACCGGCGTCGGGCACACGCGCTGGGCGACGCACGGCGGCGTGAACGAGGACAACGCGCATCCGCTCACCGGCTGCGAGGACGCCAAGCTCGCGATCGTCCTCAACGGGATCGTCGAGAACTACCGCGAGCTCAAGGCCGAGCTCGAGAGCGGCGGCCACGTCTTCTCGCTCCGAGACCGACGCCGAGGTGGTCGCGCACCTGCTCGAGAGCGTGTACGACGGCGACCTGCTCGAAGCCGTCCGCGAGGTCTACGGCCGGCTCGAGGGCCATTTCACCTTCGTCGTCATCCACCACGACGAGCCCGACCGCCTCGTCGGCGTCCGCCGCGAGACGCCGATGGTGATCGGCCTCGGCAACGGCGAGAACTTCCTCGCCTCGAACCTCTCCGCCTTCCTCTCCGAGACGCGCCGCGTGGCGTACCCGAACAACGGCGAGATCGTCGAGGTCACTCCGGGCGGCGTGCGCATGATCAGCGCCGAGGACGGCAGCCCGATCGAGCTCGAGGAGATCCGGATCGACTGGGACGAGGAGGTCGCGGAGCGCGAGGGCTTCGAGACGTTCATGCTCAAGGAGATCTACGAGCAGCCCGAAGGCTTCGAGGTCACGATCGGCGACCGCGTCCGGCACGGAGCCCTCGTCCAGGACGGCCTCGGGATGAACGAGGACGAGCTGCGCTCGCTCCGCCGGATCGTCATCGTCGCCTGCGGCACCGCCTACCACGCCGGCGTCGTCGGCCGGTACGTGATCGAGGAGTGGGGCCGCCTGCCGGTCGAGCCGGACATCGCGAGCGAGTGGATCTACCGCAACCCGGTGATCGGGCCGGACACGCTCGTGATCGGCATCTCGCAGTCCGGTGAGACCCGCGACACGATCCAGGCGATGAAGCTCGCGAGGGAGCTCGGCGCGCGCACCGTCGCGATCACGAACCAGATGGGCTCGCAGATCACCCGCGAGGTCGACTCCGTCCCTCTACACGCGCACCGGCCTCGAGGTCGGCGTCGCGGCGTCGAAGACCTTCTCGGCTCAGGTCGGGCTGATGTACCTGATCGGCCTCGAGCTCGCCCGCGTCCGCGAGACGCTGCCGCCCGCCGAGATCGAGTTCATCCTCGACGAGGTCTACCGGCTGCCGCAGAAGATGCGGGAGTTCCTCAGCCGGAGCCACCCGATCGACGAGATCGCGACGAAGCTTCTACCGCGAGCCCTTCTTCCTCTTCCTCGGCCGCCACATCGGCCTTCCGGTCGCGCTGGAAGGCGCGCTGAAGCTCAAGGAGATCTCCTACATCCCGACCGAGGCCTACTCGGCCGGCGAGATGAAGCACGGGCCGATCGCGCTCCTCGAGGAGGGGACGCCGGTCGTGGTCGTCGCCACCCGGATGAACACGGTCTACGACAAGGTCGTCTCGAACATCCAGGAGACCCGCGCCCGGGGCGCGCACGTGATCGCGATCGCGACCGAGGGCAACGAGGAGATCCAGCATCACGCCGACGACGTGATCTACATCCCCGACTCTCCCGCCTTCCTGCAGGCGGTGCTCGCGACCCTGCCGCTGCAGCTTCTCGCCTACCGCATCGCACGCCTCCGCGGCCTGAACGTCGATCAGCCGCGGAACCTCGCGAAGACCGTCACCGTCGAGTAGAGGTAGGTCGGCCGGCCCCCCTCTTTCGGGGGACGCGTCCGCGCTCCGTCAGAGCCCTGTTTTCGAGGATCACCCGGAATAGCTCGATCGGGTGAATCGCCCCGTCTACCCCAGAAGGGGTAGGAGGCTCTGCGATCTTCGCCGTACGGTGAGCCTGCCTGCAAGTAACGCGGGCGACACACGGCAAGTAACGGGGGTCGACACTGCGGATGAGCGCTGTAGACGGGATCGAGCAGCATGGGACGAGCCGTAGGCTCGGCCGGGGACTCCGGGTCGTTCTCTCTGCAATCGGGGTGGCGATCGTGCTCGCCTCGTCGTCAGTCGTCGCCGGCGCCTCGGGTAGCTACGACCCCGCCTCGGACGGCTACTCGATGGCCAACATCGACGCGCAGACCGGGGCCGCGGCCTGGTGGGATGCCGGCTACACCGGCGCGGGCGTCGATGTCGCCGTGATCGACACCGGCGTCACTCCGGTTCCGGCGCTCAGCACCCCGGGCTCGGTCGTGTACGGGCCCGATCTCTCGCTCGACTCGCAGAATCCTGCCCTGCGAAACCTCGACGGCTTCGGCCACGGAACCTTCATGGCCGGGCTGATCGCCGGACACGACCCGTCGCTCACCGCGCCGTATTCGAAGGCGCCTGCCGGCGCCTACCGCGGGATTGCCCCCGACGCGCGCATCGTCAGCCTCAAGGTCGGAGCTGCCGACGGCAGCGTCGACGTGACCCAGGTGATCGCCGCGATCGACTGGGTCGTCCAGCACGCGCACGACCCCGGATTCAACATCCGTGTGATCAACCTCTCGTACGGGACGAACTCCCGTCAGAGCTACACGGTTGACCCACTCGCGTATGCCGCCGAGCAGGCCTGGAAGCACGGGATCGTTGTCGTCGCGTCGGCCGGGAACAGCGGGTACCAGCGCGGCCACGGCGCACCCGGCCTTTCCGATCCCGCGTATGACCCCTATGTGATCGGGGTCGGCGCGGTCGACACCAACGGCACCGCGACGATCAGGGACGACGACGTGGCCTCCTTCTCCGCCGGCGCCTGTCCGTCGTGCAAGCGGCCCGACTTCGTCGCACCGGGCGCCCACCTCCAGGGGCTTCGCGTACCGGGCTCGTACATCGACGACTCGAGCCCGCCCGGGATCCTCGACGGCAGCTACATGCGCGGCTCGGGCACCTCCGAGGCGACCGCCATCACGTCCGGCGCGGTGGCGCTGATCCTCCAGCGCTACCCGGGCCTCACCCCCGACCAGGTCAAGGCATTCATCCTCCAGAGCACCGACAAGCTGCAGGGGACGAGCCCGAACGACCAGGGCGGGGGAGAGCTCGACCTGAATGCGCTCCTCTCGAGCACGCCGCAGGTCTCCGGGGGCCAGCCGGCGCACTACGCCGACTCGACCGGCGCCGGCTCGCTCGAGCAGGCTCGAGGCACCGCCCACATCAGCCTCGGCGGGGTCTCGCTCCGTGGCGACATCGACATCTTCGGACATCCGTTCGACGCAACCGCCCTGACTGCCGCCGAGGCCGCCGGAACGTCGTGGTCGGGCGGAACCTGGAACGGCAGCAACTGGGGCAGCAACAGCTGGTCGAGCAACTCCTGGAGCGGCAGCTCATGGTCGAGCAACTCATGGTCGAGCAACTCCTGGTCGAGCAACAGCTGGTCGGGAAGCTCTCGCTGGAGCAGCAACTCCTGGAGCAGCAACTCCTGGTCGAGCAACAGCTGGAGCAGCAACAGCTGGTCGTCCGCCGGCTGGAGCTGATGCGTAGCTCGACGCACGCCCCGCCGCGAGTCTCCGGAACCGGTCGGCCCGGCCGGTAGAGCGATGGCGAACACGTTGACCAGCGGCAGGTCACGCGCCCGGCAGCGCATCTTCGGCGTTGCGCCGATCTGGGTCTACAACGCCGTCCTCGTCGCCGCCGGAATCGCGCTCTGGAGCGACGTCGTGCGGCGCTTCGACACGCAGCCGCTGATTGCCAGCCCCGTGCCCTGGTGGGCGCTGGCGCTCGTCTTCTACCTCGCCGAGGCGTACGTCGTCCACGTGCAGGTCCGCCGGGAGGCGCACACGATCTCGCTGAGCGAGGTCGGCCTCGTCGTCGGCCTCTATCTGCTCTCGCCGGGCGGTCTGCTCGTGGCGCAGGTCGTGGGGTCGGCAGCGGCGCTCGTGGTCGTCCGCCGCCAGCGTGCCGCCAAGCTCGTCTTCAACCTCGCCCAGCTCGCGCTCACGACATCCGTCGCGGTGATCGTGTTCCGGACGATCGCCGGGCAGGGCGACGCGTTCGGAGTCGCCGGCTGGATCGGCGCCATCCTCGGAGCCGTTGCCGCCTCCCTCGTCGGCATCCTGCTCGTCACGGTCGCGATCGCGATTGCCGAGGGCAGCCTCGAGCTGCGGAGGCTTCCGCTCGCGGCGGGAATCTCGATCGTCTCGACGATCGGCGTCTCGACCGTGGTGCTGATCGCCATCGAGCTCGCCCGCGACGACCGCCGCGCGCTCGTGCTGCTCGTGCTGCCGGTCGCGATCGGCGTCGCAGCGATCCGCGCCTTCGCGAACCAGGCGAAGCGCCACGACCATCTCGAGTTCCTCTACGCATCGATGAAGGCCACGCAGGGCGCGCCCGAGTTCAGCCTCGCGGTCGGCCAGCTGCTCGTCGCCGTCCGGCAGCTCGTCCGGGCCGAGTACGCGGAGATCTTCCTCTGCGCGGCGGGGTCACGAGCAGGGGCTGCGGAGCACCCTCGGCGCGCAGGGCGAGATGAACGCCCACGCCGACATCGTGAGCCCGGCCGACGCAGCAGGTGCTCGCGGCTGCTCGGGGCCGGCGCCGGACGCGATCCTGCTCCCAGCGTCCCGACCCCCGCACTCGCTCGACGGCTACCTCGCCGCACGCAAGCTGCCGGACGCGATCATCGCTGCGCTCCGCGGCGAGGACGGCGTCTTCGGCCTGATCGTCGTCGGCGACCGCTCCGGGGACGTCGACACCTTCAGCGGCGACGACCGGCGGCTGCTCGAGACGTTCGTCAGCCACGCGAGCGTGATGCTCGAGAACGGACGGCTCGAGCGCTCGCTGGCCGAGGTGACCGATCTGAAGGAGCGGCTGCGCCACCAGGCGTTCCACGACATCCTCACGGGGCTGCCGAACCGCGCGCTCTTCACCGAGCGGGTCGAGGCCGCCGCTCGCGCGCGGCGACGGCGCGGCCGCCGTGCTGTTCCTCGATCTCGACGACTTCAAGGCGATCAACGACACGCTCGGCCATGCGGTCGGCGACGAGGTGCTCGCCGAGGTCGGTCGCCGCGTGCAGCGCGCAGTGCGCCCGGCAGACACGGCGGCCCGGCTCGGCGGCGACGAGTTCGCCGTGCTGCTCGACAGCGCCGACCGCCGTGGGAGCGAGGTCGTCGCCGAGTCGCTGCTCCGTGCGCTCCGCAGGCCGCTCGCGCTCGCGCGGCCGCGAGGCACGTCGTTCACGGCAGCATCGGCATCGCGCCGGTCTCGTCCGCAGGGAGCGCGCGACGAGCTCCTGCAGAACGCCGACGTCGCGATGTACGCGGCCAAGAGCATCGGCAAGCACCGCTTCGCGCACTACGAGCCGGAGATGCACGCGCAGGTCGCGCCGCCGGCACGAGTTCACGGTCGAGCTCCAGGGCGCCGTCGAGCGCGACGAGATCGGCGTCGTCTTCGAGCCGATCGTCGACCTCGCGCGACGGCCGGATCGTCGCGCTTCGAGGCGCTCGCGCGCTGGTACTCACCCGAGCGCGGCCTCGTTCAGCCCGCCGAGTTCATCCCGGTCGCCGAGGAGATCGGGCTGATGTCCGCAGATCGGCTCGCAGCGTCCTGCGCCGCGCCTGCCAGGCCGCTCGCCGCTGGCAGGACGCCTACCCGGCCCATCGCGACGTCACCGTCTCCGTCAATCTCTCGCCGAGCGAGCTCGCCGAACGAGACGCTCGCCGACGACGTCGCTCGCGCGCTCTTCGAGGCTCGGCTCCCGCCGAGAAGCCTGATGCTCGAGATCACCGAGAGCGACGTGATGCGCGACCTCGACGTCGCGCATCAGCGCATGGACGAGCTGCGCGGTCTCGGCGTCCGGCTCGTTCTCGACGACTTCGGCACCGGCCGCTCGTCGCTCGAGCGGCTCGACACGCTTCCCGCTCGACGCGGTCAAGATCGCGAAGCCGTTCGTCGACCGGCTGCTCGACCCCGCCAGCGAGTCGAGCTTCATCGACACGTTCGTCCAGCTCGCCCAGTCGCTCGAGATGCAGTGCATCGCCGAGGGGATCGAGGACGCCGTCCCAGGTGCCGATGCTGCTCGAGCGCGGCTGCACGCTCGGCCAGGGCTTCCATTTCGCCCCGCCGATGAACGAGACGGAGCTCGACCGGTATCTCCGGCACGGCGTCCGACGCCGGTTGCGCCGGGCCGGTTAGGAGCTCACGCCGCGAGCGTCGCCGAGGTCTCGGCGCCGACCTCGAGCGCCGTCGCGACGAACGCCCGCGCGGCGGGCGAGTGGTACCGGTCCTTGTGGCGCGCGATCCCGATCTGCGCGCGCGGCGATGCGCGGGCTCAGGTCGGTGATCCGGATCGCGTCGTCGTTCGGGTCGACCGCGAGGCGCGGGAGGATCGCGACGCCGATCCCGGCGCCGGCGAGCCCCTGGACGACCCCGTTCTCGTCGGAGCGGAAGACGAAGTTGCGGCTCGTGCCCGGAGGCGCGGAGCTGGTCGAACACGAGCTCGGTCGCGCGGCAGCTCCGGTAGCCGATCAGCGGCTGCTCCGCGATCTCGCGGAGCGCCGGCGTTCGCCGCTCGGCCGGGAACGGCGAATCGGCAGCGCTGACGAGCACGTAGTCGTCCTGCAGCACGAGCAGCGTCTCGAGCCACGGGTTGTCGAGCGGGAGCTGGACGAACGAGAGGTCGAGCATCGCCACGCTCGACGAGGTCGGCGAGCTCGCGGTCCGAGTGCGACTCCCGCAGCTCGACCTCGACCTGGGGCCACGCCGTGCGTGAACCGGCGCATCACCTCGGGCAGGATCTGCGCGCGCCGACGCTCTGGAAGATCGCCGACGTGGAGCGAGCCGGCCTCGCCGGCAGAGAGCGCCGCGAGGTCGGCCTGGGCCGCCTGGAGGCGGGCGACGATCGCGCGCGCGTGGCGGAGCAGCAGCCTGCCGGCCTCGGTCAGCGTGACCGGCCGCGGGCCGCCCGGGCGCTCGATCAGCTGCTCGCCGACGATCCGCTCGAGCGTCGCGATCTGCTGGCTGACCGCCGACTGGGTGTAGCCGAGCTTGATCGCGGCGCGCCCGAACGAGCCCTCGGTCTCGACGGCGTCGAGCGCAGCCAGATGGCGCAGCTCGACCCCGAGCCAGTTGTTGAGCTCCACGGTCGGAGGCACGGTGGCGGTTGAATCGCGTTCACTGATGGTCAGGCAGTCCTAACTCGTCGTTGACCTAATGATACGCCGGATGCCGATAATAAGGGCATGTTCGCTATCGCTCTTCATCATCAGGTCTGGTCGTCCTCTGCGTCCTCGCGGGCCATCTACGGCGTCGATTCGCGGCACGCGACGAGCCGCGGCACCGTCGAACGTCTAGTCGTCGGGGCGGCGGGCGGCGCAGCCGCTTCAGCTCGGACTGCCGGCGCTTTTCGTCGAGGCGCCGCTCGCGGGATCCGGCCTCGGTGGCTGGTCGGCCGTCGCTTTCTCCGCGGGCGTGCAGCCTCGGCGACCTGGTCGAGGATCCGCTGCGTCGCGAGCTCGCGGTTTCGTAGCTGCGAGCGCTCGTCCTGCGCGACCGCCCGGACGACCGGGCCGAGCTTCGCGAGCACACGCCGCCGCTCGGCGTCGCTGAGGCCCGCGGACGTCTCGACGTCGAAGAGCGCCTCGACCCGCGTCGAGCTCTTCTGCGCGTGCTGGCCGCCGGGGCCGCTCGACCGGGAGAAGCGGAACGTCAGTTCCGACCGAATAGACTCGGCGTCCATGGCGGCGATTCTGCTCGACGTCGACGGTGTGCTGCACGTTTCCGGCGAGCCGATCCCGGGAGCGGTCGACGCGGTCCGGCGTCTCCGTAACGCGGGGCACCGCCTCCGCTTCGTCACGAACTCGACCACGATGTCGCGGCACGAGCTCGGCGAGCGGCTGCGCGAGATGGGCTTCGCGATCGAGGACGACGAGCTGCAGACGACCGGCGAGCGTCGCCTCGAAGGTGCTCGCCGGCAAGCGCGTGCTCGCGCTGACGATGCCCGGGATCCTCGACGACCTCGAAGGGCTGCGAGCTGATCGGGATGAACGCCGACGCGGTGCTCGTCGGCGGCGCCGACGAGAGCGACGAGCCCGGGCGGATCTACTCGTATCTGAACCTCAACCGAGCGTTCCTCGAGCTGCTGGCCGGCGCCGACCTCTACTGCCTGCACCGGAACCGCTGGTGGCAGACGGCCGAGGGGCCGCGCCTCGACGCGGGCGCGATCGTCGCCGGGCTCGAGTACGCGACCGGGAACGAGGCGATCGTGCTCGGCAAGCCGAGCGCCGAGTACTTCGCGACCGCCATCGAGGCGCTCGACGCCGACCCGGAGATGACGCTGGATGGTCGGCGACGACATCGAGGGCGACATCGTCGGCGCCCAGGCGATCGGGATGCGCACGGTGCTCGTGCGCACCGGCAAGTTCCGGCCCGACGACCTCGAGCACACGAGCGTCGTCCCCGACGGCATCCTCTCGTCGATCGCGCACCTGCCGGACTGGCTCGAGGCAAACCCGTGACGGCCGCTGCGCGTCGGCGTCGATCTGATCGAGATCGACCGCGTCCGCCGGGCCCTCGAGCGCCACGGCGACGGGTTCCGCGAGCGCTGCTTCACCGAGGAGGAGCGGGCTTACTGCGACTCGAAGCCGAACCCGGCGCAGCACTACGCAGGCCGGTTCGCCGCCAAGGAGGCCGTCGGCAAGGCGCTCGGCTCGGGCGTGTACTTCACCTGGCGCGAGATCGAGATCCGCGGCCGGCCGAAGCCCGGCGTCCATCTGAGCGGCAGGACGGCGGCGTTTGCCGAGCGCGTGGGCGCGGGCACGATCGAGCTCTCGATGACGCACTCGCGCGAGCTCGCGGCCGCTGTGGCGGTGGTCGTCGGCGATGACCGCGCTGCTCCCGCTCCTGACGGCCGACGAGACCCGGCAGGCCGAGGCGGCCTACGCCGGGCTCGATCGAGGAGCTGATGGAGCGCGCGGGGACGGCGGTCGCCGACGTGGTCGACGAGCGTTTCGCGGGCCGCGTCGCCGTGGTCTGCGGCCGCGGCAACAACGGCGGCGACGGCCGCGTCTGCGCGCGGGTGCTGCGCGAGCGCGGGCGCGATGTCGTTCAGGTCGACGGTTTCGGCGATCTCGGCGAGCCGGACGTGATCGTCGATGCGCTGCTCGGGATCGGGCTCAAGGATGCGCCGCGCGAGGACGTCGCTCGCATGATCGAGCGGATCAACACCGCGGGGAAGCCCGTCGTCGCGGTCGACGTGCCGTCGGGCGTCAACGCATCGACCGGGCGAGGTTGCCGGAGCGGCGGTCCACGCCGAGGTCACCGTCACGTTCGGCGCGTCGAAGGTCGGCCTCGCCGTCGCCCCGGGCCGCTTCCACGCCGGCTCGGTCCACGTCGCCTGGATCGGCCTCGAGCCGACAGGCCACGAGCACGCGCTCGTCCCGGCATCGGTCCTCGGCGAGGTGCCGCGGAAGACCGTCGAGAGCACGAAGTACCGCGCCGGGTCGGTGCTCGTCGTCGGCGGCTCCGCCGGGCTCACGGGAGCGCCGATCCTCGCGGCGCTCGCGGCGTTCCGCGCCGACGCCGGCTACGTGACCGTGGCGGCGCCGGAGTCGGCGATGCCCGCCGTCGAAGGGCGCGTGCTCGAGGCGGTCAAGCGGCCGCTTCCGGAGGACACGTCCGGCCGGTTGCTCGCCGCGGTCTGCCGAGAGCATCCTCGAGGCAGCCGAGCGCGCCGACGCGGTCGTGCTCGGCCCGGGCCTCGGCCGCAGCGACGGCACGCGCGACCTCGTGCGCATCCTGCTCGAGCGGCTACCCGTCCCGGTCGTCCTCGACGCCGACGCCCTCTGGGAGCTCGAGCCGTTCACGCGGCCCGCGACGACCGTGATGACGCCGCACGCGGGCGAGCTCGCCCGGCTGCTCGGCACCGAGGCCGAGGAGGTCGAGGCGCACCGGCTCGAGGCGGTCCGGCGGGCCGCGTCCCGGTTCGGCTCGACGGTGCTGCTGAAGGGCGCCGACACGCTCGTCGCCTCGCCACGCGAGGGCGTGCTCGTCGCCGGGTACGGCGCGCCGTCGTTGGCGACCGCGGGCACGGGCGACGTGCTCTCCGGCGTGATCGGCGCGTTTCTCGCGAAGGGCATGGAGCCCAGGCTCGCGCGCCGCCGCGGCGGCAGTCGCCCACGGCCTCGCCTCCCGGCTCGTCGTGCCGCAGGCGGGGCTCGTCGCGAGCGACCTGCTCCCGGCGATCCAGCGCGTGCTCGACGGCGAGGGCTGGGAGCTCCCCTAGCGGCGCCAGGTGACGAGGCCCTGGGCGCGCGCGACGAGCGCCCGGGGTCAGCGCCTGGGCCCAGGCGACGGGCCGGTACCAGCGCGGCACGACGATCTCCCGCCGGTCGTGCTCGACCGCGTCGACGATCCGCGCGGCGACGAGCTCCGGGCCCGCGACGAACCGCTGGAGCCCGTACTTGACGCGGTCGCGCTGAGGGAAGCCGGGCGTCTCGACGAAGCCCGGGTTGACCGTGTGCACCGAGATCCCCCGGCCGGCCAGCTCGACTGCGACCGAGCGGGAGAACGCGAGCTGGGCGTGCTTCGAGGCCGAGTAGGGCCCGACCGCGACGAGCCCGGCGATCGAGACGACGTTGACGACGTGCGAGCCCTGCCCGAGCCCGGGCAGGAAGGCGCGCAGGCACCAGACCGACCCGAGGTAGTTCGTCCGGATCACCGCCTCGATCAGCTCCGGCGGCGCGGTCAGGTAGGTGTAGCGGCCGGCGATCCCGGCGTTGTTGACGAGCAGGTCGATGCGCGGGTGCCGCTCGAGCACGCGCGCCGCGGCCGCCTCGACCGCCGCCCGGTCGCCGACATCGCAGGGCTCGTGCTCGTCGGCGTCGGGCGCGTCGCTGCGCGAGAGCCCGACGACGTGCCAGCCGTCCGTCGCGAAGCGCACGGCAGAGCGCCGCGCCGATCCCGGACGACGCTCCTGTGACGACCGCGACGCGCATCCCCGGACCGATAGTTAGAGTCGGGCGATGTCCTTCGAGGGAAAACGCGGCCTCGTGCTCGGCGTCGCGAACAAGCGCTCGATCGCGTGGGCGATCGCGCAGCGGCTCGCCGAGGGCGGGGCGCAGCTCGCGTTCACCTTCCAGGGCGAGCGGATCGAGGGCAACGTCCGCGAGCTCGCCGAGACCGTGTCGAGCCCGCTCGTCACCTCGTGCGACGTGCGCTCCGACGAGGACATCGCCCGCGTCTTCGCCGAGGTCGCCGAGGCCTTCGGCGGCGAGCTCGACCTCCTCGTCCACTCGGTCGCCTTCGCCGCCGCCGAGGATCTCGAGGGCCGCTTCACCGACACGCCGCGCGAGCGCTTCTGGATGGCGCTCGACGTCAGCGCCTACTCCCTCGTCGCGGCGACCCGGGCGGCCGAGCCGCTGATGGAGGCCGCCGGCGGCGGCTCGATCGTGACGATGACCTACCTCGGCGGCGAGCGGGCCGTCCCGCACTACAACGTGATGGGCGTCGCCAAGGCGACGCTCGACTCGAGCGTCCGCTACCTCGCCTGGGACCTCGGCCAGAAGAACATCCGCGTCAACGCCGTCTCGGCCGGCCCCGTCCGCACCCTCGCCGCCCGCTCGATCGCCGGCTTCCCGACGATGGAGGCGATCGTCGAGGAGCGCGCCCCGCTCCACCGCCACATCGACGCGACCGACGTCGCCGGCGCCGCCGCCTACCTCCTGGGCGACGACGCCCGGAACGTCACGGGCACCACGCTGTACGTCGACAGCGGGTACCACGCGATGGGCATGTAGCGACGCCCGTCAGCGAACCCAGAGCTGGCCGAGCAGCGTTCCCCACTGCGGGTTGTACTGGTAGTTGCCGACCCTGGGAGATTTCACCTCGATCGTGACGCCGTTTGCGAAAGCGAGCCACGGCGCCTGGTCGGTCAGGTCAGCGGTCGATCTTGATCCACAGCCGGGCCGCAGCGGGGTCGCCCGGCTCGCAGCGCCTGGGCGCGCGCGATCTCCCGGTCGATCGAGCGGTCGCAGAACTCTGCTTCGTTCAGGTTCTCGGCGCTCATCGGCGTGTAGCTCGCGCAGGTCAGGGGCTGCACGATCATCCCGGCGGGAGCCGGGAAGTCGGGGAACCAGCCGCTGAAGATCGCCTGGATGTGGAGCTTGTCCTCGTCGAAGACCGTCGGACGCGAGCCGGAGCCGCGCCTTGTAGCCGAGCTCGTCCAGGACGGACACGACGTAACGAGCCGCGCGCCGAGCGGAAGTGCGGATCACGCGGCGATCCACACCGTCACCGGTTCGCCCGCTGTGCCCGAGCGCGCACGAGCTGCCGTGCGCGCGCCAGGTCGGGGGCGGTCCAGGTTCCGGTCGAGTTGGGGCTCGAGGTGTACGGGCAGTAGGGTCGGTATCCGAGCAGCCCCGGGGGCAGAACCTGGCACGTGACGCTGCCGAGCCCGGGCCCGAAGGCAAGATCGAGCAGCCGCGTGCGGTCGACGGCGAAGTTCAACGCCTGCCGGACTCGCACGTCGTCGAAGGGCGCGAAGCCGGCATGTTGAGCGCGAGGAAGTAGGTGATGATCCACGGGTTGATCACGAGGTCGCTTGCGTGCTGCGTCCGCACGAAGGCGACCTCAGCCGCCGGCGGACGGTCGTCAATCCTCGCGAGGTCGGCCGAGCCGTCGAGGACGGACGCGATATGCGCGTCCGGCGAGCCCGCTGAAGCGCTCGACGATCACATCCGGGAAGCCGTTCGGCTGGGCCTCCGCAGACCACTCGCGAAAGCGGGGGTTGCGGACGAGCCGGATGCCGGTCGCCGGGTCGAACGACGCGATCTCGTAGGGGCCGGTGGCAGGCACGAAGCCGTGCGCGTGAAGCGGCGTATCGGCGGGAACGGCAAAAGCGGCAGGGAGATCGAGCTTGTTGAGGAAGTCGGGGTCGGGCGAGACGAGGTGGAACGTGATCGTGCTCGGAGCCGGCATCGACCTCGATGCCCTGCGAGAGGTCGCAGTGCCGCTTCGGATCGGCGAGGCAGCCGCGGGCGCCGACGATGCCCTGCGAAGAACGGCGCGTAGTAGGCACCCTGGCGCGACAGCTCGACGAGCTGCGCTCGATGGCCGCGACGGAAGTCCGCGGGCCGGACAAGCGCGCCGGTCGAGTAGCGGATCCCGGGCCGGAGCTGGAAGCTGTACGTGCAGGCCGCCGTCGGTCGGGGCCGGAATCGAGACCGCGAGATCGGGGACGAGCTTCAGCCCGGCGTTGCCACCCACCCGGCGAAAGCCGGTCGAGCCCGTCGTGCGTCAGGACGGCGAACTGGCCGCTCGGGCGGCGAGTACGCGCGGCGCCGGATCGACCGTAGACCGAGATCGCCGGGCGAGGTAAGCACGGTGAGCGTTCCGCCGCGGTGCCCGACGCCCGACGGCGCGGACGGCGACGAAGAGCTGACTGGAGTCGAAGACAAGCCCTTCGGGGCGGTTGCCGGTCCGCGACCGGGCCGAACGACGGCGCTGGACACCGGGTCGATCTTCGAGAGCGTGCCCGGCGAGCTCGTTGCTGACCCAGACGACGCTGTCGGTCACGGCGAGGCCGTTCGGGCCGTCGCCGACCGGGATCGCCGCGCGGACGTTGTTCGTGCGCCGGGTCGATGCGCGGTCACGGTGCCGTCGAGGCTGTTTGCGACCCAGACCGCGCCGACGCCGGTCGTCAACCGCGTCGGCACCGCCTGCCTGCCTGCGATCGATGGATCGCGACGCCGCCGCTGCGTCGGTCGAGCCTGCGTGACGCGTTCCGGCTCGCCTGAGCTCGTGACCCAGACCGAGCCGAAGCCGACGGCGACGCCGTCTGCGCTCTGGCCGACCGGGATCGTCAGGTAAGCGGCTTGTCGGCTGCGAAGGTCGATGCCGCTCGACGCGTGCCGTCGTTCGAGTTCGCGACCCAGGCGTAGCCGGCGACCGACCGCGATCCCCGCCGGGCCGTTGCCGACGTGGATCGTCGACGACCGGGCTGTTCGATCTGCGGGTCGATCTTCGAGACGGTCCCGTCGAGGCCGTTCGTGACCCAGATGAAGCCGCCGCCGTAGGCGATCCCGGTCGGGCCCGTTCCCGACCTGGATCGTCGTCGATCACCACCTGCTTGGACGGGTCGACACGCGAGACGCTGTGCGCGTCGACGTTCGCGACCCAGATCGAGCCGTCGCCGGCCGTGACCGCGGACGGCGAGGCGCCGACGTCGATCTCGACCGATCAAGCGGCCAGTCGCGGGGATCGAGGATGCCGACCGAGTCCGCGGAGATCGGAGCGGCGGAGGCGGTAGGCGGGCCCGAGCCGCCGCGAGTAGCAATGACCGCGATCGCCGCGGCGGCGAGCGACGGAACGACGCGACCGCCGCGATGGCGATCCAGGCGCCGCGCCGGCTCGTCGCGCGGCCGTTCGCGCCGGCGGGAAGTCGGTCTGGCAGCCCGTCGGCGACGAGCTGGTAGAGGTGCTCGGGGCGGTCGATGTCCTTCAGCTGCTGCTTGCCGAGGTCGCGCAGCGCTCACGCCGGCCGGGAGGTCGTCCTGGATCAGCTCGGCGGTGGCGCTGGAGACCAGTACCTGCCCGCCGTGGGCGGCCGACATGATCCGCGCCCCGCGATGGAGCCCGATGCCGTGGTAGCCCTCCTCGCCGACCGAAGGCTCGCCGGTGTGCAGCCCCATCCGGACGCGGCACTCGACGCCGTCCGGCCATTCGTGCGCCGCGAGCGCGCTCTGCCCCTCGATCGCGGCCTGCGACTCCGTCACGCGCACGGGCGAACGCGTACGAAGAACGCGTCGCCCTGCGTGTCGATCTCCCGTCCGCCGTGAGCGGCGAACGCCGCGCGAAGCAACCGGCGGTGATCGGAGAGCAGCGTCGCCATAGCGCTCGCCGAGCTGCTTCAGGAGCCGGGTCGAGCCCTCGATGTCGGTGAACAGCATGGTGACCGTCCCGACCGGACGCGGATGCGCTGTGCTCACCGAGGGATTGGAACACGTTGGCCGCCTCCAATTGCTACCTCGATCTAGGCGAGCAGAAGCGCGAGTAGTGCCTTCTGGACGCGTGGACGGTCGGGGATCTGACCTGGCGCCCTCTATGGCTCGTTGTGCTTGCGCCGCGGCCGTGATCCGGAACGCGGCCCCGGCTCGCCCGGTGGAGGCGTGAGCAGGAGGTGGCTCTCGACCACCGAGTCTGCCACCTCCGCCAGCTTCCGCCCGGTACGTTGCGAGTGCTCTCGAAGCAGCTCGAACGCCTGGTCGGCGTTGACGCCCCGCGTGGCCATGAGAATGCCCTTCGCCTGCTCGATCACCGCCCGCCGGCCGAAAGCACCCTGGAGGCTCTGGTACTCGGCGAACCGCTGCAACGTGATGTCGATCGCGCTGGCGAGCCCTTGCGGATCGTCGTTGAGGATGTAGGCGAAGATCCCACGCTTGGCGGCCTCGCGGACGTAGGCCGGGTCCTCCGCCGAGAGGAGCGCGATCACCGGGCAGGAGGCTTCGCGGACGATCTCTCCGATCAGGTCGAGAGCATGCTGCGACGAGAGACCGAGGCCGACGAGCGCGACGTCCGGTCGCTCGCGGGCGGTCACGGCTCCGACCTCGGCGACGTCGATCTCGCGGGCGATCACCTCGTGGCCGAGGCCGGCAACGACCTGAGCGAGCAGGCCCAGCCGCTCACGCTTCTCATTGGCGATCAGCACGCGGAGGTGCCGGGTTTCGTCGTCGGACATCACAATTGGAGATCGTCGGGCGCGACGGTTGCTGCTGCCAAAGGTAGACGAATTTCGAGGGCTTCCGGTGGTATCCTCGAGCCGGCGGTGCCCGAGACCGTGGCGCCGCAGGCGCGGTGCGTACGAATCGGACCGCCAGGTGTGCCTCCTCAGCAGAGAGCGGGTCGCAGCTTTGAACAGCCGGCCCAGCTCAGCGGCCGGCGACGAGCTATCGCCGCTGGAGGTTGCCCTTGGCTGCCGGGATTTTCGAGAGTCGAACCACCGAATCCGCCACAATCGGTCGCGCCTCGCTTCCGAGGGGTCGCGCACGTCGGCGCGCTCTTCGTAGCGGTGCCGGTTGGAGTCCTGCTCGTTCTTCACGCGCCCTCCGGAGTCGGGCAGGTCGGCGCAGCCATCTTCGCCGCGAGCGTCGCTTTCATGCACGGCAGCAGCACCCTCTTTCATCGCCGCCGGTGGGCCCCCGAGCGCATGCGGTGGATCGGGCTCCTCGACCACGCGGCCATCTACGTGCTGATCGCGGGCACCTATACGCCGATCGCTCTCTTCGTGATTCACCCCGGCTGGCGCCTGCCGATCCTGGCCGTCGTGTGGGTCGGTGCGCTCGCGGCGACCTTGAGAAGGCTGTTCCGGCCACACGCGCCTCCGTGGGTCGCCGCCGCCACCTGTGTCGCCTTCGGTTGGGTCTCCGTGATCGTCATGCCGCAGATCGTCGAGCGCATCGGGCTCGGCCCGGCCTCTCTGCTCATGGCCGGCGGGATCGCCTACACCGTCGGCGCGCTCGTCTATGTGCGGCGGAAGCCCGATCCTTTCCCGGACACCTTCGGCTACCACGAGGTCTTCCACGCTCTCGTCATCGTTGCTGTGGCCTGCCAGTACGCGACGATCGCGTTCTTCGTGCTCCCGCACGCATGACGGGGCACACTTCACCATCGTTGTCAGCGGATCGATCATCTTCGTCTTCGGTCGGCGCCGTCTTGTCTGCCTCGAGCCTCGCTAGAGCGTTGGGACAGCTGCGAGTCCAGGCGCGTGCCGCCCGCGTTCTCGTCCGCACGCTCGACTTCCCGGGAACGCGGGGCTCCCGGGCTCGGCCGCGGATTTCAGGAGGGGGCGTCGGCGCGTGGCCGACGGTGACGGTGCGACCGCGGACGCGACCGCCCTGGCCGGCGGTGATGTTCGTGAACGGCGCGACACCCGACGGCCGGGCTCACCCCGGCGTACGCCGCTTCGCCGCTTCGCTCGCACGGGCCGGATACGTCGTCTTCATCCCGGAGCTTCCAGGCGTCGCAGCCGGCGAGCTCTCGCTCCTGACGCTCGCGGCCTCCGTCGAATGTGCGATGAGAGGCGGCCGACTCGGCCGAGACCCGCAACGGGCGGATCGGTCTCTTCGGTGTCTCGGTCGGAGGAACGCTCGCGCTTCTCACCGGCGCCTCGCCCGACCTCGCGGCTCGGATCTCGGTCGTCGCCTGCATCGCTCCCTTCACCGACCTCGAGAAGGTGGCGATGCTGGCGACCACGGGAACGTACCCGGGCCCCGATGGGCTGGATGGGGTACCCCGTACCGCCTGAGCTGGCGGTCGGGGTCGCGCGGTCGTTGGTCGGGATCCTCGACCCGACACCCGACAGGCGAGCCCTCGACCGCATCCTCGAGAGTCTCGATCCGGCGTCCCGCGATCCGCTGAGCCGGTTGCGCGACGCCCCATGCAGGTCGCTCGGCCCGGCTGCCGCCGCCACCCAGGCGCTCCTCGTCAACCGCGACCCCGCGCGTTTCGAGCACCTCTTCGCGGCGCTTCCCGACGCGCTGAAACACGTCGTGTTGTCGCTCTCCCCGCTTCGATCGGCTGCGCACCTCCGGGCGCCGATCGAGATCGCCACCGCTCCTCGCGACAAGTACTTCCCGCTCGCGGAGTCGCTGGCACTCCAGCGTGAAGTCGCGGGCGTCCGCATCACTGTCACCTCGGCGCTCGCACATGCCACACCAAGGCTGACCCTCGGAAGCGTCCGTGACCTCGCGCAGCTACAAGGCTTCATCGCTCGCACGCTCGGGGCCGCCGACTCTGGTTGAGTCGTGTATGAACACATTCGTGACTGGAGGCGGCTCTGGCTCGACCCGCCGTCGGCGGCTCGTCGCCGTTGCGGACGCCGAGCGGCAGAGGCTCGAGCGTGCGCTTCATGACGGCGTCCAGCAGGACCTGATCGCCGTCCTGGTTCGCCTTCAGCTCGCCGAGCGGCTGCCGGCCACGGATCGGGAGGCGTTGCTTGCCGTTCTCGACGAGATCGGCCGCGACGTTCAAGAGGCGCTGGACCGGGTGCGGGTGCTTGCGACACGACGTCTATCCGTCCCTGCTCGAGACGCTGGGGCTTCGCGAGGCGCTGCGCAGCGCAGCGGCGGCCTCCGGTATCGCGGCGACCGTCGAGGCGCCCGATTCCGGCCGCTATCCGGCGGACGTCGAGGCTGCGCTGTTCTTCTGCTGCAGGGCTTCGCTCGACCAGCTCGCCGCGAGTCGAGAAGCCGGCGTAAGGGCGACGATCCGGATCGACCGAGAGGAGCGTGCGTTGAGGCTCGCGGTTCACGGCGGGGGTGTCGAGCTCGATGGAGGAGCTGACGCGTTCGTCCTCGTCCGCGAGCGGATCGAGGTGCTCGGCGGCGTTCTGACGTTCGACCCGGCGTCGGGTGGGTCAGAGCGGCTTGTGGCGACCGTGCCGCTCGCCTAACCGCCGGCCGAGAGGTAGAGGATGACCGCCTTCACCCGTTTGTGCACGGCGGGCTCGAACGCGATCCCGAGTTTCTGGAAGATGGAGTGGATGACGTTCTCGACCGAGCGCTCGGAGAGGAAGAGGCTCTCGGCGATCGCGGCGTTGTTCTTCCCCTCGGCCATCTCGCGCAGCACGTCGAGCTCGCGCGGCGTCAGCCCGTTCAGCGGTGAGACTCGACCGCGGGTCTTCTGGGCGACGAGGCTCTCGACCACCCTCGGGTCGATCACCGAGCCGCCCTCAGCGACCTGCCTGAGGGCAGCCACGAGCTGGTCGAGGTCGTCGACCCGCTCCTTCAGCAGGTAGCCGCGGCGGTCGCTGCCGTGCTCGAGCAAAGCGAGCGCGTAGCCAGGCTCCACGTACTGGCTCAGCACCACGACGCCCACGTGCGGGTGCGTCTCCCGAAGGCGTGACGCGATCTGGATACCTTCGTCGAGGTGCCGGTGGAGGCATCCGGATGTCCGTCAGGACGAGGTCGGGTTGCTGCGCCTCGACGGCAGCGAGGAGCGACTCGAGGTCGTCGCAGACCGCCACCACCTCGACCTCGGGCTCGGTCTCGAGCAGCCGCCGGACTCCCTCGCGTACGAGGTAGTGGTCATCGGCGAGGACGAGCCGGATTGCCAAGTTGGCCATAAGGATGGCGCAGTCGGGAGCTCGTGCGTCCGCGCTCGCCTGATCGGGAGGGAAGCCTCTCGCAAGTGGGAGTGTCGGCCCCCTAGACGCGTCGATTGCCAGGTGAAACGATCAGCGCTTGATCGTCGAGCCAAGAGGAGGGACAGCTGTGAAGCGGGTGCTACTGGCGGGCTGTGGACTGGCGGTGGTCATCGCGGCCTTGGCCGGCTGCGGTGGCTCGGGCAAGCCGTCGGCAGCGGAGCTGCTGATGGAGAAGCAGGCAACGCTCTACCAGATCGACCAGATCGAGGCGAAGTTCCATCTGGCCACCTCGACCCAGAACATCAAGCTGATGATGTCTCTCTGGGCCCCGGGCGCTGTGTTCAACATCGATGACCAGACGTTGAACGGGAAGGGTCAGATCAGGCACTGGTTCCTCACCAAGGCGAAGGCCTTCCAGCCTGGGAACCACTGGGAGTCGGACACCCCCTCGTACAAGCTCAAGGCGACCGTGAACGGCGACAAGGGAACGCTCAACTTCGAGTGCCACTACATCGACCCGAAAACGGCTCAGGTGGTGTCGTACGTGGAGGTGTCCCACCAGATCCAGAAGATCAACGGGAGGTGGCTGATCGTGAACTCGGCCGCCCAGCCGGCCGTGCTGAGCGCCAACCCGTAGCCGAGGGAGCCGATGGCCGGGTCCGAGGCGGTCGACGCGCCGCCAAGCTCGAGGCGGAGGGCGGCGTTCGCCGGAATCGAGAACAGGCTTGTGCGGACGGTCGCGGGTGTTCCGGCGACCGTCCGCACGAAGCTGCTGCTCTCGTTCCTCGTGATCGCGGCTCTGCTGTTCTCGTGTGCGTGCTCGGCCTGCGAGTCCTGGGCCAGGCGAACGCGCGCGTCGAACGGCTCGGACAGCTCCAGCTCCGCTCCACGAGGTATCAGGTGCTCGAGCAATCTGCGAACGACATGGAGCAGGCGCTCGGGGCGCGAGGTCTGCCGGCGCGCCGGGCTTTGCCGCATACACCGGCGGAAAGAAGATCGGCGGGGGCCGGCAGTGGCAACGGGTCGACCTCTCGTTGTCCGACCTGCTCGTCGCAGGTCGAGCTCAACCTCGACGAGCCCACGTTCGGCTTCGTCCCGCCGCCGGGCGAGGAGCGCGCGCTCAGCCGTATCCGGCTCGACTACCGGCGACTCGTCCGAGACGTGAACCGGATCAGCCGGCTCGACACCGCCAACGTCAGGGGCAACCAGGCCCGGCCGTCCCTCAGGGACGCCGCCAACGAGGCCGACCGACTCCTTGACCTCCGCGAGAAACCTCGCCGAGACGACGAGCAACGAGACCTCGGTGCTCATCGCGCAAAATCGCAGCGCCTACACCTCCTCGCGCAACCTCTTCGTCGCGGTGGGCGCGATCAGCGTGGCTCTCGCCCTCGCTCTCGGTCTCGTGCTCTCATGGTCGCTCGTCGGTCCCGATCCGGCGCACCGAAGCCCGCCTGGCCGAGATTGCGGCGGGGGACTTCGGCGGCCGCGTGGACGTTCCGAACCGTGACGAGCTCGGCTCGCTCGCCGCCAATGTCAACCGCATGAACGACGAGCTGCAACGCGTCTACGGCGAGCTGGAGACCGCGAGCCGGCACAAGAGCGAGTTTCTCGCGAACATGTCGCACGAGCTGCGGACGCCGCTGAACGCGATCATCGGCTTCTCGCGAGCTGCTTCGCCAGCAGCTGTTCGGCCCGATCAACGAGAAGCAGGAGGAGTACGCTCGACGACATCCTCTCGGCGGGCAACCACCTGCTCTCGCTGATGAACGACGTGCTCGACCTGTCGAAGGTCGAGGCCGGTCAGGTCGAGCTCGAGGTGGCGCCTTCTCGCTGCGCGAGGCGCTCCAGCGCGGTGTCGTGATGCTGCGCGAGCGCGCGACGCAGAACGGCGTCCGGGTCGAGCTCGAGCAGGCTCCGGGCATTGACATCGTTCGCGGCGACGAGCGGCGCGTTCGCCAGGTCGTCTTCAACCTGCTCTCGAACGCCGTCAAGTTCACGCCGTCCGGCGGGAGCGTGGTCGTCGCGACGGAGCGAACTGACGGCGAGGTGCAGGTGTCGGTCGCAGACACCGGGCCCGGGCATCGCCCCGTGGACCGGCGAGCGGATCTTCGAGGAGTTCCAGCAAACCGAGGTCGGTGTGAAGCAGCGAGAGGGCACCGGCCTCGGGCTCGCCCTCTCGAGACGCCTCGTCGAGCTGCACGGCGGCCGCATCTGGGTCGAGAGCGAGCCCGGACACGGAAGCCGTTTCGTGTTCACGCTGCCCGGAGAGGCGGCAGAGATGCCCGGTGAGTGCGTGCTCCTCGTCGAGGACAACGAGAAGAACATGAAGCTCCTCCGCGACGTGCTGCAGGCGACCGGGTACTCGACGCTCGAGGCGACCACCGGGGAGGACGCGATCCGGCTCGCAGCATCGCACCTTCCGGCGGTCGTGCTGATGGACGTCCAGCTGCCGGGGATGAACGGCGTCGACGCGCTAGCGCAGCTGCGCGAGAACGACGAGACCGCGTCGATCCCGGTCGTCGCGCTGACGGCGCAAGCGATGGACGGCGATCGTGAACGGTTCCTGGACGCCGGCTTCGACAGCTACCTCTCGAAGCCGGTGGACATCGTCGAGTTGCTGCGCATGGTCGGGGAGCACTGCGGCCGTGGATGACCGCCCTCCGAAGATCCTCGTCGTCGACGACGTTCCCGAGAACGTGCGCCTGCTGGAGGCCGTGCTTACCGCGCGCGGCTACCGGGTGCTGACGGCACGGGACGGCATCGAGGCGCTCATGGTCGTCGAGGCGGGGGAGCCCGACCTGATCCTCCTCGACGTGATGATGCCGGGGCTCGACGGCTACGCGGTGTGCCGGCGTCTGCGCGAGAACGACGATACCGCCGTCCTGCCGGTGATCATGGTTACCTCTAGCCTGGGCGAGGAGAAGCTCCGCGCGATCGAGGCGGGCGCCGACGACTTCATCCCCAAGCCCTTCAACCACGACGAGTTGCTGACGAGAGTGCGCTCGCTGCTTCGGATCAAGCGTTACCACGACACGATCAAGGCGCAAGCGGCCGAGCTGGCAGAGCTGAACCAGACGCTCGAGGAACGGGTCAGGGAGCAGGTGGGGGAGCTCGGCCGACTGCGCACGCTCAGGCGGTTCCTCTCACCGCAGCTCGCCGAGACCTTGTCTCCTCCGGCAACCAGTCGATCCTCGAGAGCCACAGGACCCAGGTGACGATGATCTTCGCCGATCTTCGCGGCTGGACGAGTTTCGTCGACGCCGCCGAGCCGGAGGAGCTGATGCGTGTCCTGCGCGAGTTCCACGACGTGATCGGGCGGCTCGTCAAGCGCTTCGACGCGACGGTCGGCTTTCTCGAAGGGGATGGTGTGCAGCTCTTCTTCAACGACCCGATCCCGATCCCGGACGCACCGCTTCGCGCGGTGCGGCTCGGATGTGCGCTGAGAGAGGAGATGGTGGAACTGATCTCGCTCTGGCGGAAGCGCGGCTACGACCTCGATTTCGGTGCCGGGATCGCGCTCGGTTACGCCACGCGCGGCGAGGTCGGCTTCGAAGGGCGCTCCGATTACGCCGCGATCGGGGCGGTCCGAACCTCGCCTCTCGACTTGCCGACGAGGCGACCGGAGGGCAGGTTCTGATCGCCCAGCGGCTGTACGCCGAGGTCGAGCGGGCTGTCGACGCCGAGCCGGCCGGCGAGTTCGTGCTCAAGGGATTCAGGCGGCCGGTGGCGGCTTTCAACGCCCTCGCAGTGCGCGACGTCGCCCCGGGCGTCTCGCCCGCGTCGATGGACTGACGCGGCCAACGCGGACGGTGCCGCCTTCCCGAAGCTCTGAGACGCGCGGTGAGTGCGATCAGCTCGCCGCGGACGCTCGTCGCCGAGATCGCCTGAGCCGCGCATAGGATTCGCGGGTCCGGCCCGGCCGAGGGGGGTCGCCCGATGGAGTCTCGAGAGAAAATGGTGGTCGACGGTGAAGGCGCCCAGCCCGTGGCTGGCGGCCGCGCCGGGTCCGACAGCCGTCTCGAGCTTCGGATCCTGGGGACGTTCGAGGCGCTCGTCGACGGCGAGCCCGTCAAGCTCATCCCGCAGCCCGAGCGGCTTCTCGCGACGCTGACGCTCCGGGCAGGCGAGGCGCTCTCCGTGGAAACCCTGATCGAGTCGGTCTGGGACGACGCCGCTCCGGCGTCGGCGGCGAGCACTCTCCGGTTGTACGTCTCCCAGCTTCGGCGGGTGCTCCCGCCCGGCCGTCTGGTCACCGAGAGGGCCGGCTATCGCCTGGTCGTCGAGGAAGGGGAGCTCGACGCCGCGCGCTTCGAGGATCTGCTCGCCGACGGCCGCCGGGCGCTCGCCGGCGGGAACGACCGGCTCGCGGAGTCCGTCCTCGCACGCGCTCTCGCCCTGTGGAGAGGCGAGGTTCTCGGCGAGCTAGGCGGCGAGCTCTTCGCTCGACCCGAGGCGATGAGGCTGCAGGAGCTCAGGCTCCAATGCGTCGAGGGAAGGTGCGAGGCCGGGCTGCGGCTCGGCCGGCATGAGGAGCTCATCGCGGATCTCGACCGGCTCGTGGCCGAGCATCCGCTCAGGGAGCGACTTCGGGTGCAGTTGATGACCGCGTTCTACCGGGCCGGCAGGCAAGCCGACGCGCTCGCGTGCTACCGGGAGGGCCGCGCGTACCTCGACACCGAGCTCGGTCTCGAGCCCGGGGCCGAGCTTCGCGACCTCGAACGCAGGATCCTGGCGCATGACCCGGCGCTGGCCGCACCGAGCTCCGGCCCGGCGACCGGCCGTCGGGTGCCTGCGCCGTCGACGCGCCCGATCGGCCGAGAGCCCGACCTTCGCAGGCTCAGAGACCTCCTGCTCGAACCGCGCACCCGGCTCGTCTCGCTCGTCGGCCCGGCCGGGATCGGCAAGACCCGGCTCGCGATCGAGGCGGCGAGCGAGCTCGGTGAGCAGCTGGCCGACGGGGCGCTGCTCGTCGATCTCGCCCCGCTCTCCGACCCCGCACAGGTCGTCCCTGCGCTCGGTCGCGCCCTGGGCGTTCGGGAGGGTGAGTCGGCGAGCTGGGACCAGGCGATCAGCGCCGAGCTGGCGGGCAGCGAGATCCTCGTGGTGCTCGACAACTTCGAGCACGTCGTGGAGGCAGCGGCGGAGCTCGTGCCGATCATCGACGCCGCGCCCAGGCTCACCCTGCTCGTCACCAGCAGGAGCGTCCTCAGGCTCTCGGCCGAGCGGGTCGTCGACGTCCGTCCGCTCGACGCAGCCGCGGCGCGCGAGCTGTTCGCGAGCCGGGTGACCGCCTCGGGCGTCGAGGTCGACGCGCGCTCCCCTCTGTTCATCGAGATCTGTGACCGGCTCGACGGGGTCCCGCTCGCGATCGAGCTCGCTGCCCCGTGGTTCCGGTCGCGGTCGGCGGCGGAGCTGCTCCAGCTTCTCGACTCCCGCCTCGACGCGCTCGCTGCAGGTGCCAGGGATGCGCCCGAGCGTCATCGAACGATGCGCGCGGCGATCGACTGGAGCTTCGGCCTGCTCGACCCCGCGGCGCAGCATCTGCTCGGTCGCGTGTCGCTCTTCAGGGACAGATTCACGCCGGAGGCCGCGGCGGTCGTCGGCGGCGAGGAGGCGGGCGACGATGCGCTCGACGCCCTGGTCGCCGCGAGCGTCGTTCAGCGCCACCCGTCGGGCTACCTCCTGCTCGAGGTCGTCCGCGAGTACGGGCGGGACCTGCCATCTGCGGGCGTCGAGGGCCACGATCTGCATGCCGCGTACTTCTCCGGGTTGGCGGAGCGCGCCGAGTCGGAGCTGAGCGGCCCCGACCAGGGAGCGTGGCTCGAACAGCTCGAGCTGGCCCACGACGATCTCCGTGCTGCACTCGACTGGCTCGTCCGGCGGGGAGAGGGCGAGGCCCGGCTCCGGCTTGCCGCGTCGCTCGGACGGTTTTGGTACGTCCGCGGCTATCTGAGCGAGGGGCTCGAGTGCCTGGCCGACGCCGTTGAGCGGGCGCCCGGAGCCGACCCGGCGCTGCTTGCGAACGCGCTGCGTACGGCATCCGCTCTCGCTGTTCTCAAAGGGGACTACTCCCGTGCGCGGGAGCTGGCCGAGCGCGCGCTCGCGCTGTATCGCGAGATCGGCGACGAGACGGGCATCGTCCGCTCACTCAGCAATCTCGGGGCGATCCTGCTCGGCCTGGGCGAGCTCGAACGTGCGGCGGACAGCCTCGATGAGTGCGTCGTCGCCGCCGAGGCGCTCGGGGAGGGAAGGCTGATCGCGCTCGCGCGGAACAACCGCGGCGACGTCGCCCTTTCGCAGGGTGACCTCGAGGTCGCCGCAGATCAGTTCGAGCAGAGCCTTGCGCTGCTTCGCGAGGCGAACGACGTGGCAAACGTGGCGCGCGCGCTCTACAACCTCGGCGCAGTCGAGATCGAACGGGGCCGCACCGAGCTGGCTCAGCCGCTGCTCGTCGAGGCGCTCGAGCTGTCCGCCGGAGTCAACGACAAGGAAGACATGGCCTGGTGCCTGATCGCGCTCGCCGCGGTCGGAGCCCAGATTGGGAAAGCCGAGGACGCGACCGTCGTCCTCGGCTTTGCCGACGCATTCCTCGGCCGGATTGGCGCGGCGATCAAGCCGTCCGAACAGCTCCTGTACGACCGGACGCTCGCTCAGCTCCAATCCGCACTCGACGGAGCCGAGCTCGATGCCCTCTTCGAGGCCGGCGGGATCATGGACGACGGTCGGGCGTTGAGCCTGGCCGCGTCGCTGTGATCCCCCTCGAGCGAGCTGTTCGTCAGCTGAGCACCAGTGAGATGTCATCGGCGCCGGCGAGGTTGTAGTTGGCGTGATCGGTGAAAGTAATCGTCACGACGGCGCTCACTGCTCCTGCCGGGACGCTCCCGGTGCGGCTGCGGACCGACATGTCCCCTCCGCCGATCGTGGTGTCGGGGCCGATCCGGAGTCCCCCGAGCGACTTGCCCGACGCATCGGTGAAGTTCGCGCGGACGCTTGCAGTGTCATTGCTGTAGTTCCCGAGCCAGCCGGCGAGCGTGGCCTTGTGTCCCGCGGCGCCCGCCGGGAGCTTGATCGTCTGCGATCCGATACTCGCCTTGGCGCTGGTGGCCGCAGTCGTCGTCCCGCCGAAGAAATAGTTCTTCCCGCGATCCGTCGGCCCCTTGGAGGTCGCGTTGAACCAGCCGACGCCGAAGCCCGTGTAGGCAGCGGCTCCGAACTGGCCCGCCGCGTTCGTCCAGTGGGGCACCGAGCCGTTGGCCCCGGTGGCGGTCACGCCCCTGCCGGACTCGGCTCCCGGATTGAGGACGAGGTTCTTTCCGCAGAACGAGCAGCCGGTCGGCGCCGCCAGCCCGGAGGCCGAGTAGGCGAGGGCTGCCAGCATGGCCACGGCTGCAAGCCACGCCGGTGTCCAGGTGCCTGTTCGCCGCGGGTGCGAGTCGAACGTGCTGCGATCCATCAGTACCTCCGTGTCGTGTCGGGTCGTCGATGCCGAGCAGTGCCCGGGCTTGCCGAACTCTCACCGACAGGTGCATAGATCCCGCATAGCGGCTCCGGCTCGCCTCGGGGGCGGTCTGGCTCGGTCGCGGCTTGCTTTTGCTTTCAGGCGAGCAGAAGCGCCAGCAGCGCTTTCTGCACGTGGAGGCGGTTCTCCGCCTCGTCCCAGACGGCCGAGCGCTCGCCGTAGAGCGCGCCCGGGGTGATCTCCTCACCGGGGTGCGCCGGAAGGCAGTGGAGCACGATCGCCTCCGGGGCAGCGAGGCCGACGAGTGCCTCGTCGAGGCGGTAGGGCTCGAGGTCGTGGAGGCGCTGCTGCTTCGTCTCCTCCTGCCCGAGCGAGACCCAGATGTCGGTGACGAGGACGTCGGCCCCCGCCGCTGCCTCGCGCGGGTCGCGGACCAGCGTCAGCGGGGTGTCGGCCGGCGGGTCGTATCCCTCGGGACAGGCCGCGACGATCTCCATGCCGGTGAGCTTGGCGATCTGGGCGAGCGAGACGAGGACGTTGGTGCCGTCGCCGACCCACGCGATCTTGACGCCGTCGAGGCCGCCGAGTCGCTGTCGGATCGTGAGCGCGTCGGCAAGCGCCTGGCACGGGTGCTCGACCGAGGTCAGTGCGTTGATCACCGGGATCTGCGCGGCAGCAGCCCACTGCTCGAGCTCGTCGTGCGAGAGCACCCGGATCGCGAGCGCGTCGAGGTAGCGCGAGAGCACCTGCGCCGTATCGCTGAGCGACTCGCCTCGCGAGAGCTGCATCTCCTGAGGCGTGAGGGTGACGAACCCGCCGCCGAGCTGAACGATCGCCACGCCGAACGAGATCCGTGTGCGGGTCGACGGCTGCCCGAAGATCAGGCCGAGCGTCCTACCGGGGAGGCGCGGCGTGCGGTCGAGCTTGAGCTCCTCGGCGAGGTCGAGGATCGCCTCGGCTTCTGCGGGCACGAGGTCGGTGATTCGCAGCAGGTCGCGGCCGGAGAGCGAGACGGGCAGCGGAGACTTCATGTCCAGAGATCCTTCGCCGCCGTGACCGCAGCCCCTACGTCGCCGAGCCTCGGCGCATCGACGGCGGGCGGCTCGAACGTGCCTGCCCGCACCGTGGCGGCGACCTGCTCGTGGGCATCGCGGAACGGCATTCCCTTCCGCACCAGCACTTCGGCCGCGTCGGTCGCGCGCAGCAGCGGGTCGGCGCAGGCGGCCGCCATTCGCTCGCGGTCGAAGGTCAGGCCGCGCACGAGCACCGTGAGCGCGGCGAGCGCGTTCGCGGCATCGGCGCGTGCGGCGAACACCGGCGGCTTGTCCTCTTGAAGGTCGCGGTTGTAGGCGAGCGGCAGGCCCTTGACCGTCGCAAGCAGGCCGGTCAGCCGGCCGATCGCGGTGCCGGCCTTGCCGCGCGCCAGCTCGGCCACGTCCGCGTTGAGCTTCTGCGGCATCATCGACGAGCCGGTCGCGGCGTCCTCGGGCAGATGCGCGAAGCCGAACTCGGTAGTCGTCCAGAGCACGATCTCCTCGCCGATCCGCGACAGATGGCCGAAGAGGACGGCGCACGCGTACAGGTAGTCGAGCGCGAAGTCCCGGTCGGAGACGCCGTCGATCGTGTTGCGCATCGGGTCCGGGGGCGGCGGGATCGAGAGGGTCGAGCCGGCGAGCGCGCCCGAGCCGAGCGGGCTGAAGACCGCCTGCGCCCCGGCGAAGCGGAGCCGCGCCCGGTCCCGGAAGAGCATCTCCGACCAGGCAAGTAGATGGTGGCCGAGCGTGACCGGGATCGCGCGTTGCAGGTGCGTGTAGCCGGGCATCGGCGTCTCGGCCTCCTGGGCGGCGCGGTCGAGAATGGCGCGCGCGAAGCCCCTGAGCGCCTCCTCGCTCTCGGCGGAGGCGTGCGAGACGTAGAGGCGGAAGGCCGCTGCGACCTGGTCGTTGCGGGAGCGGCCGGCGTGGATCTTGCGGCCGACATCGCCGAGCAGGCGCTCGATCGCCGAGTGGACGTCCTCGTCGGAGGCCTCGAGGTCGTCGACGGTGATCCCGGAGAGGCGCCGCTCGACCTCTGCGAGTTCGTCGGTCGTGAGCAGCCCGGCTGCCTCGAGCCGCGTGGCGTGGATCAGCGTCCCCTGCAGGTCGTACGGGAGCAGCTCGTCGTCGGACGCGCGCAGGAACTCCCACACCTCCGGCGCCAGCGCCGTTCCGACGCGGCCGGCCCAGAGCGTCACAGTCCCCGCTCCCGGCGCCGGCAAAGCCGTCGCCTCCGCTCTCTGGTGAGCTCCGTCGAGCCTACGCTCATTCCAGCTCCAGTGGGTCGTCGGGCGCGGGCGGCGGCGAGAGCCTGAGCTTCCGCTGCGTCTCGAGCATGCGCTGAGTATCGGTGATGTCGTTGATCTGCACGGCCAGCTGGCCGATCCGGTCGCCGGCCGTGAAGGCGGTGGCGCTTCGCTCCATGCTGAGGCGCTCCGGGTCGTAGGTGACGGCTTCCCCGCGCGTGTCGAGGATCGTGTAGTCGTCCCCGCGCCGGAGCTCGATCGTCACCTCGCCGGTGACGACGGCGGCGACGAATGGCTGTAGCGAGCCGCGAAGCATGTTGGCCTGGTTGTCGAGCCAGCGGCCCTCGTAGAGCAGCCGGCCGAGCCGCCGGCCCTGGACAGCGTACGCCTCGAGGGTCGACTCGTTGTGGATCGCGGTGAGCAGCCGCTCGTAGGCGATCGACAAGAGGGCCATTCCGGGCGCCTCGTAGATCCCGCGGCTCTTCGCCTCGATCACGCGGTTCTCGATCTGGTCGGACATGCCCAATCCGTGGCGGCCGCCGATCGCGTTCGCCTCGGTGATCAGCTCGACCGGGTCGGTGCTCTCGAGGCCGCCGACGGTGACGGGCATCCCGTTGCTGAACTTGATCGTCACCGTCTCCGGCTCGATCTCGACAGCGGGATCCCAGAACGCCACACCCATGATCGGCTCGACGATCGTCATGCTCGTCGACAGCAGCTCGAGATCCTTGGCCTCGTGGGTCGCGCCGAGCAGGTTCGCGTCGGTCGAGTACGCCTTCTCGACGCTCGAGCCGTGGGGCAGCCCTTTGGCGGCGAGCCATTCGCTCATCTCCTTGCGGCCGCCGAGCTCGGAGACGAAGGCGCTGTCGAGCCACGGCTTGTAGATCCGCAGGTCGGGGTTCTCGAGCAGCCCGTAGCGGTAGAAGCGCTCGATGTCGTTGCCCTTGTACGTCGAGCCGTCCCCCCAGATGTCGACGCCGTGCTCGCGCATCTCGCGCACGAGCAGCGTGCCGGTCACGACCCGGCCGAGCGGGGTCGTGTTGAAGTAGCGGCGGCCCGCTGTCTGGATGTGGAAGGCGCCGCACTGGAGCGCGATGAGGCCGTGCAGCGCGAGAGCCTCGCGGCAGTCGACGAGCACCGCATCCTCGGCGCCGTACTCGCGTGCACGGCCGGGGACTGCGGCGATGTCTGGCTCGTCGTACTGCCCCAGATCGGCGGTGAAGGCGTACGGGACAGCGCCCTTCTCGCGCATCCAGGCGAGCGCGCAGCAGGTGTCGAGGCCGCCCGAGAAGGCGATACCGACGTTCTCGCCGACCGGCAGCGAGCCGAGGATCTTGCCGCCGCGGCCGTTCTCAGTCATTGTCGCCCTCGAGGTGATGGGTGAAGTCGGCGGCCAGCTCGGTTGGGCTCGAGCCTTCGCGGACGGCGACGAGGATCGTGTTGTCGCCGGCGATCGTGCCGGCGACGTCCGGCAGCATCGCCTCGTCGATCGCATCGGCGAGTGCGGCCGCGAACCCGCGCGGGGTGTGGATCACGAGCAGGTTCCCCGTGGGGATCATCGTCCCGGCCCAGCTGCGCAGCGCTGTGGCGAGCTGCTCCAGCCGACGAAGATCGGCGGCGCCCGGGAGCGCGTAGATCAGTCGGCCGTCGCCGTTTCGCACCTTCACGAGCCCGAGCCGGGCGACATCGCGCGACACGGTCGCCTGCACGGCGTCGATCCCCTCGGCCCGGAGCGCCTCGGCCAGCTCGGCCTGGGTCGAGAGGTGCCGTTGCTCGACGAGCCTGAGGATCGCGCCTTGCCGTTCGAACTTGGTCGTCATCCCGCCAGGGTCTCCCGGATCAGGTCGACGGCGAGGTCCGCCTCCGCCTCGGAGATCGTCAGAGGGGGAGCGAGCCGGAGCGCCGTGTCGCCGGCAGTGCCGACGAGCAGGTTGTGCTCGAGCGCCGCGTAGGCGACCGGGCCGGCGGCGCGGCCGAGCTCGACGGCGAGGAGCAGGCCGGCGCCGCGGGTCTCCGGGAGCTGAGCCTCGAGCCGCTCGCCGATCGCGCGGACGTGGGCGAGGAGGTCGCTGTCGATCGTCTCGACAACGGCGCAGGCTGCGGCGCAGGAGACCGGGTTGCCGCCGAACGTCGAGGCATGGTCGCCTGGGACGAACCCGGTCGGCGCCTCGTCTGCGACGAGGAGGGCGCCGATCGGCAGGCCGTTCGCGAGCCCCTTGGCGAGGGTGACCGCGTCGGGGCGCACACCGTGGCGCTGCCAGGCGAAGAACTCGCCCGTGCGCCCGATTCCGGTCTGCACCTCGTCGAAGATCAGCATCGCCTCGAACTCGTCCGCGAGCGCGCGTGCCTCCTCGAGCGTCTCGGCCGGGAGCGGCAGCACGCCGCCCTCGCCGAGCACCGGCTCCATGATGATCGCGGCCGTATCGGGCCCGACGGCATCCGAGAGAGTCTCCGGCGTGGCGAAGCGAACGCCGGGGATGAGCGGCTCGAACGCTGCCCTCTTCGCCGGCTGGCCGGTGACCGAGAGAGCCCCCATCGTGCGGCCGTGGAACGAGCCCTCGAGCGCGACGAGGCCGGTCTTCCCGGTCGACTTGCGCGCCCACTTCAGTGCCGCCTCGACAGCCTCGGTGCCGGAGTTGCAGAAGAACGCATGCGCCCCGCCGAACCGCTCCGACAACAGGCGCGCGAGGTTCTCCATCGGCTCGGTCGAGTAGAGGTTGGAGACGTGCCAGAGCCGCTCGAGCTGTGCCCGCGCCGCGGCGAGCGGGGCGGGGTGGCAGTGACCGAGGCTGACGACGGCGATCCCGGCGATCATGTCGAGGTACCGCTGGCCGTCGTCGGCGATCAGCCAGCAGCCCTCGCCGTCGACGAACGTCACCGGGAACCGCGCGTATGCCGGCAGAAGCGGCGTGCCCGTGAGGACGTTCACAGCGTCCCCTCCGGCCACTGTCCCGCCGGGGCGTGTCCGGTGCCAGGCACCCACGCCGAAAGTGCGGTTCCGAAGCTCGATCGCGCGGCCCCGGGTACGAAAGGCCTGCAAAGCGGTGCGGGCCGAGGGGACATGTCCGGTGCCAGGTTATGCAAACGGAAGTGGAACGGACCGTCCACAGCCGGTCTCTCGGGACATGGCGGAAGGAGGCTCATGCGACGGGGACCTCCGTGCGGCCGATGTAGGCGGGGACGCCGCCGCGGGCGGAGGCGATCGCGGCGCCGAGCTTGGGGATGATCCCGCCCTCGAGGGTGCCGCTCGCCATCAGCTCCTCGGCCGCGTCCAGGTCGATCGCGTCGACGACGGCGCCGTCGAGGATGAGGCCGTCGACGTCGGTGAGGAAGAGAAGCTTGGTTGCGCCGATCCCGGCTGCGATCGCCGCGGCGGCGGAATCGGCGTTGACGTTGAGCGGGCCCTGCGCGATCGGGGCTACGACCGGGATCTTCCCGGCGGCGAGCGCCTCCGTGACAGCCGGCAGGCTGGACGTGCGCGCCTCGCCGACGAGGCCGAGCGCGGGAACCGGATCTGCCTCGAGGCCGATCTCGTCGCCGAGCAGCCCGACTGCGCGCTCGCCGATCGCGGCGCAGAGCGTCTGATTCATCGCCGCGAGAGAGGCGCGGACGACCGCGATTCCCTCGGTGGTCGTTACGCGGCGGCCGTCGACGAACTCCACCGGGATCCCGGCGCGCTCCATCTCCGCCGAGATCTGCGGGCCTGCACCGTGGACGACACAGACCTCGTCACGAGCCGCCAGCGCGAGAACGGCCTCCGCCGACGCGGCAGCGACGGCGCCGCCGACCTTCACGACGACGGTCATGAGCGGTAGTCCGCGTTGATGCGGACGTAGTCGTAGGAGAGATCGCTCGTCAGGTAGCCGGCCCGACCGGTGCCGAGGCCGAGATCGAGATCGATCGTGCACGCGGGCCCCGAGACGTCGGGCTCGACGTCCGTCGGCGCGCCTGCGTCGAGCACGACGGTGCCGTTGTACCGAAGGGTCACCTTGTCCGCGTCGATCGTGGCGTAGCCGCCGTTCCACGGCGCGCTGCCCGCTGCCATCAGCACCCGGCCCCAGTTCGCGTCGTGGCCGAAGAGCGCCGTCTTGACGAGCGGGGAGGTCGCGATCCGCCGGGCGATCGCCTTGGCCTGTATGTCATCGACGGCGCCCAGCACGTTGATCTCCGCCAGCACGGTGATGCCCTCGCCGTCGGCGACCACCTGCCGCGCGAGGTCGTCGCACACCTCGGCGAGGGCGGCCGTGAACGCGGAGTCGTCGCGCTCCACGCCGCTCGCGCCGTTCGCCAGCAGGATCACGCAGTCGTTGGTGGAGGGCTCGCCGTCGACGGAGATCGAGTTGAACGACCCCTCGACCGCCGGCCGCAGGAACTCGATCGCCTCGCCCGGCTCGAGCGGATAGTCCGTGGTGATCACCGCGAGCATCGTCGCCAGGTCGGGATGGATCATCCCCGAGCCCTTCGCCATCCCGCCGACCGTGAAGCCGCCCCGCGAGACGACTGATTCCTTCGAGCATGTATCGGTGGTCATGATCGCCTCGGCCGCCTCGGCTCCGCTCTCGTCGGACAGCGCTGCGACGGCCGGGTCGAGCCCCGGGAGCAGCTTGTGCAGCGGCAGCCGCGCTCCGATCACTCCCGTCGAGAGAACGAGCACCTCCTCGGCGTCGAGATCGAGCAGCCGCGCCGCCTCGGCGGTCGTGGCGAGCGCGTCGAGCTTGCCCCGCTCGCCGGTCGCAGCATTCGCGACGCCCGAGTTGATCACGACGGCCTGCGGCTCGGCGAGCGCGAGGTGCTCGCGGCTCACCTGCAGGCACGCAGCCTGCACGTTGTTGCGGGTGAACATCGCCGCGCCCACGGCCTGCGGTACCGAGCGGACGACCGCAAGATCCTTCCGGCCCTGCCGCCTGATCCCGACCGCAACGCCAGAAGCAACGAATCCCTTCGCAGCGGTGACGCTCATACCAAGACGCTCCCGAGGCGAAGCCCGGTCGTCTCCCGCAGCCCAAGAGCGAGATTCAGATTCTGCACAGCCTGCCCGGCCGCGCCCTTGCCGAGGTTGTCGATCGCGCAGATCACGATCCACATCCCGGTCGCGTCGTCGGTGAAGACGCCGATCTCGGCGCTGTCGGTCCCCTGCACGCGCGCGATCTCCGGCTCGATCCCCTCCGGCAGCACACGGACGACGGTGCTGCCCGCGTAGGCCTCCTCCACGAGCGCCCGAACGTCGGCGCTGCTCCTCACGTAACAGGTTGCGAGCAGCCCGCGCCGCACCGGCAGCAGGTGGGGGACGAACGTCACCGGCAGCCCGAGCGTCTGGGTGATCTCGGGTGCGTGACGATGGCCCCCGACGGCGTAGGGCGAGAAGTTCTCGAGCACCGCGCCCGCATGCGACGAATCCCTCAGGGTCTTCCCGGCGCCGGTCATGCCCGACTTGGCGTCGACGACGATGTCGCCTTCGGTCGCGTCCCGCAAAGGCCAGAGGGCGAGCAGCGTCGCCGTCGCGTAGCAGCCGGGGTTCGCGATCAGCGGGCCCTCGGCCGGATGCACCTCGGGCAATCCGTAGCTCCAGGCTCCCGGCGTCAGGCCGTACCACTTCTCGGCCAGAGCCTGCTCGACGAGCCGGTGAACGCCGCCGAGATCGATCACGGTCGCGCCTGCCGGCGGCTCGAATGCGGCCGCCTGCTCGTTCCCGAGGCAGAGGAAGATCGCTTCGGCGCCGCTTCGGCCCGCCTCGACGTTCGACGTGAACATCGGCACCGGGCCGTTCAGCCGTGGGTCGAGCGCGTGGGCGGGCCTGCCGGCGAGCGAATCCGACCCAAGCGCGATCAGCTCGAGCTCAGGATGCGAGAGCACCCGGTCGAGCGTCTCCTGGCCGGTGTACCCGGCCGAGCCGAGGATGGCCACGGTCGTCACGATTTGCGTATTATGCACATTCAATGGAATCTATGCAGACGAAATCCAGTCTCGTGCTCGAGGACGGCACAGTCTTCCCGGGTATTTCCGTCGGCGCTCCGGGCGTCGCGGCCGGCGAGGCGTGCTTCACGACGGCGATGACCGGCTACGAAGAGGCGGTCACGGATCCGAGCTACGTCGCGCAGGTGCTCTGCTTCTCCTACCCCCTGATCGGCACCTACGGCGTCGACGAGTCGCGGATGGAGTCAGACCGCGTGCAGTGCGAGGGCGTCGTCATGCGCGACGTGCGCCCGGAGTTCGCAGCGTGGCTCCGCGAGCAAGGCGTCGTCGCGCTCACCGGCCTCGACACCCGGACGCTCGTGCGGAAGATCCGCGACGGCGGCGTCCTGCGCTGCGCCCTCGGCGACGCGCCCGTCGACGAACTCCGGGCGAAGGCGCTCTCCGAGCCCTACATCGACGGCCGCCCGCTCGACCGCCAGCCGGGCGCGAAAGCGCCGTACTCGGTCGGCGCCGGGCCCCGCGTGGTCGTTGTCGACCTCGGGTCGAAGCGGTCGATCCCCCGGCGGCTCGCCGACGCAGGGCTCGAGGCGTACGTCGTGCCGGGGTCGTGGGACGCGGAGGCGATCCTCGACGCGGATCCGCGGGTCGTCCTGATCGCGAACGGCCCGGGTGACCCGGGCGTGCTCACCGAGCAGGTCGAGACGGTCCGCTCGCTGCTCGGCCGCGTGCCGCTGTTCGGCGTCTGCCTCGGGCATCAGCTGCTGGGGCTCGCACTCGGGCATCAGACGTTCAAGCTGCCCTTCGGTCATCGCGGCGCGAACCACCCCGTGCGCGATACGGCGACCGGCCGCGTGCTCGTCACCGTTCAGAACCACGGCTTCGCGGTGCTCCCGAACGGCGACATGTCCCACGTCTCACTGAACGACGAGACCTGCGAGGGGCTCGCCGGTGACGGCTTCCAGAGTGTGCAGTTCCATCCCGAGGCATCGCCGGGCCCGCTCGATGCGCTTCCCTTCTTCGACCGGCTGGCCGAGGCATGCCGAAACGCACCGACCTTCGCTCGATCCTGATCCTCGGCTCCGGGCCGATCCGGATCGGCCAGGCATGCGAGTTCGATTACTCGGGAGCGCAGGCCTGCCGGGTGCTTCGCCGCGAGGGCTACCGCGTGATCCTCGTCAACTCGAACCCGGCGACGATCATGACCGATCCCGAGTGGGCCGACGCCACCTACCTCGAGCCGCTCGACCCCGAGACGGTCACGCAGGTGATCGAGCGAGAGCGCCCCGACGCGATCCTGCCGACGCTCGGCGGCCAGACCGCGCTCAACCTCGCGATCGCGCTGGCGCCGGTCGCGGATCAGTACGGCTTCGAGCTGATCGGCGCCGACCTGAATGCGATCAACAAGGCCGAGGATCGCGAGCTCTTCCGTTCCACCGTCCACGGGGTCGGGATCCCGACGCCGCGCTCGATCATCGCCCACTCGCCCGACGTCGAGTTCCCGGTGCCGGCGATCGTCCGGCCGGCCTTCACGCTCGGCGGCACCGGCGGCGGCATCGCCTGGACGCCTGAGGAGCTGCGCGTGGCGATCGCCCGCGGCCTCGCCGCGAGCCCGGTCGACCAGGTGCTCGTCGAGGAGTACCTTCAGGGGTGGCAGGAGCACGAGCTCGAGGTGATGTGCGACGCCCGCGGGAACGCCGTCGTCGTCTGCTCGATCGAGAACCTCGACCCGATGGGCGTTCACACCGGCGACTCCTGGACGGTCGCGCCGCAGCAGACGCTGCCCGACCCCATCTACCAGCAGCTTCGCGAGGCCGCGTTCGCCACCGCCCGCGCGGTCGGCGTCGCCACGGGCGGCGCCAACGTCCAGTTCGCGGTGCACCCCACGAGTGGCGAGTACCGCGTGATCGAGATGAACCCGCGCGTCTCGCGCTCCTCGGCGCTCGCGTCCAAGGCGACGGGATTCCCGATCGCGAAGCTCGCGGCGCTGCTCGCGGTCGGGTTCACGCTCGACGAGCTTCCGAACGACATCACCGGCAAGACCACCGCTGCCTTCGAGCCGGCGCTCGACTACGTCGCCGTGAAGGCGCCGAGGTTCGACTTCGAGAAGTTCCCGCTCGCGGTGCCGAAGCTGGGCGCCGAGATGCGCGCCGTCGGCGAGGCGCTCGGGCTCGGCCGCACCTTCCCGGAGGCCTTCATGAAGGCGATGGAGGGCCGCGAGACGGCGCCGGTCCCGTTCCCGGCTGACAACGCGGATCTCGTCGAGCGCGCGAGCCAGCCGGTGCCCGAGCGCTGGGACCTGCTGCTCGAGGCGGCGCGGCGCGGGCTCGAGCTGCCCGGGATCCACCCGTACTTCGCCGACCGGCTGCGGGAGATCGCGGCGTGGCGGCCGAACCCGAACGGCGCGCGGCCGGTGCGGCTCGCGGTCGACTCGTGCGCCGGGGAGTTCGAGGCGCGGACGCCCTACTACTACGTCACGCACGAGGGGGAGGACGAAGGCCCGGAGCCGTCGGGGCGCGCGGTGATCGTGCTCGGCGGCGGCCCGAACCGCATCGGGCAGGCGATCGAGTTCGACTACTGCTGCGTCCATGCGGCCCAGGCGCTGCGGAAGCTCGGCTACGAGGCGGTGCTCGTGAACTCGAACCCCGAGACGGTCTCGACCGACTACGACACCTCGGACCGCCTCTACCTGGAGCCGCTGATCCCGGCCAACGTGCTCGACGTCTGCGAGCTCGAGCAGCCCTTCGGGGTCGCGGTCTCGTTCGGCGGGCAGACGCCGCTTCGCCTTGCTCCCGTCCTTGCGGAGGCAGGCGTCCCGCTGCTCGGCGATCCGCTCGACGCGATCGACGCCGCGGAGGATCGCGGCCGCTTCGCCGAGCTGGCCGGCGACCTCGCACCCGAGTGGGGGGTGGCGGAGAACGCCGAGGAGGCCCGCGAGCTGGCGCACAAGATCGGCTTTCCCGTCCTGATCCGACCGCACTACGTGATCGGCGGGAGGGGCATGCACGTTGCGCACTCCGCCGACGACCTTCGGGTCGAGGGGCCGTGCCTCGTCGACCGCTATCTCGAAGGCGCTCTCGAGCTCGATGTCGATGCGCTCTGCGACGGCGAGACAGGCTGGGTTGCGGCGGTGCTCGAGCACGTCGAGCCGACGGGCGTCCACTCGGGCGACTCGGCCTGCGTCCTGCCCGGGCCTTCCGTCTCCGCCGCTCTCGAGGATGAGATTCGGGAGGTGGTGGCGCGGATCGCCGGCGGTCTCGGGGCGCGCGGCCTGATGAACCTTCAGCTTGCCTACACGGGCGGGAAGCTCTACGTGCTCGAGGCGAACCCGCGCGCGTCGCGCACGGTGCCGTTCGTCGCCAAGGCGACCGGCGTCCCGCTCGTCGAGCACGCGGTCAGGCTGCTTCTCGGCGAGAAGGTCCCGGCGCTGGGCCTGCCCGAGCGCGCGCTGCCGAGCCGTGCCTGGGCCAAGGAGGCCGTGTTCCCGGCCGAGCGGTTCCCCGGCGCCGCCACGAGAGGCCCCGAGATGCGCTCGACGGGCGAGGTCATGGCCGGCGCGGCGACGGCTTCCGAGGCGTATGCACGCGCTGTCCGGGCCGCCGGACGGGGCCGGCGAGGCGGGAAGATCTGCCCGCCGTTGCAGGCCTCGGCGCTATCGTAGATCCGTGGACGACATCCTCGATGTGATCGACGAGGCGAGCGCCGCCGGGCAGCGAGTCGTCGTCGCGACCGTGATCGACACGATCCGGTCGGCACCGCGACAGCCGGGCGCGAAGATGATCGTGCGCGAGAACGGCACATTCGTCGGCTCGGTCTCGGGCGGCTGCGTCGAGGCCGACGTCGTCGAGCGGGCGAAGCACCTCTTCGCCGGCGAGGTCGCCCGCCGCGTCCATTACGGCGTCACCGACGGCGAGGCCTGGGAGGTCGGGCTCTCCTGCGGCGGCGAGATCGACGTCTGGGTCGAGGAGGCCGATCCCGAGCTCTGGAACGACGTTCGGGCGCTGCTCGACTCCGACGGCTACGGGATGCTCTTCACCGACACGAACACCGGCGAGAAGCGGCTCGAGCCGGGGATCCTCGAGAGTACCGGCCTCCGCGAGGACGGCGTCTTCGCCGAGGTGATCGAGGGCCCCATCCGCGTCGTGATCTTCGGCGCGGCGGAGGCCGCCGAGCATCTCTGCGCCTACGGCAAGCAGCTCGGCTGGCGTACGACCGTCGTCGACGCGCGCCCCGCGCTCGCAACCCCAGAGCGGGTCCCGAGCGCCGACAAGGTGATCAAGGCCTGGCCCGACGAGGTCGCCGCCGAGCTGATCGACGAGCGCACCGTTGTCGTCACGCTCTCGCACGAGGAGCGGCTCGACATCCCTGCAGTCGCCGAGGGGCTCCGCCGGAACGCCCGCTACGTCGGCGCGATCGGCGCCAAACGCACCCAGGAGCGGCGTCGCGCGGCACTCGCCGAGCAGGGATTCACGGAGGACGAGCTCGCCCGGATCCACGGCCCCGCGGGCCTCGATCTCGGCGGCCGTTCCCCGGCGCAGATCGCACTCGCGATCGCGGCCGAGATCGTCACGGTCACCTCGGGCGGCCGGGCGAAGGGCAAGGCCGCCGTCGCGGCTACGAAGTAGAGCCGAACGACCCGGAACCTGGGCTGCTGCCCAGCCCACCTCTGCCAAGACCGCCGTCGTCACCGCGCCCACCATCGTCAGGACCGCCGCCGAACTGCGGGCGGATGCCGTTCACGAAGTCCTTGATTCGCGAGGCCATGCTCGACTCGATCTGCTGAGCCTGATCGGTGGTGAGGAACCCACTCGCTACGGCGCTTGCGAGCCGCTTCTTCTGGGCTGCCAGCATCACGGCGATCAGGCCTGCGACCGTCTTGCCCTGCGCCTTGGCGACCTGCGCCATGGTCTTGCCGCCGCTCAGCTGGGTCTGGAGCGCCGCCGCCGACAGCCCGAGGTAGGTCGCGGCCGCCGTATCGCCGCCACCGACGCCGCGTCCCCCGAAGCCCCCGCGGAAACCGCCCTCCCCCGCGCCGACCCCACCGCCGAGACCACGCCCGCCGAGCCGTCCGCCACCGAGACCGGATCCGGAGATCCCCTGGCCGAACGGCGCCGTCACCGCCGGCTCCGACACCGAGCTCGACGAGGAGCTCAGCTCGACGGCTGCGAACGCTGCGCCGGCCGCGGCAAGTGCCGCGACGACGACCGTCCCCGCAATCAGCTTCGTACGCGAGCTCATCCTTGAAAGTGTCGCCCCTAAGGCTAAACGTCGCTTAAGAGCTGGATGAAACGGGCTCTGCGGCGGGAACGCCCACCAGAAGGCCGTCGCGCATCGCGAGCCGGCGCGGGGCGCGAGCCGCAAGGTCGTGGTCGTGCGTGGCGACGATCACGGTTGCCCCGTGTTGAGCCGCGAGCCCGGCGAGCAGGTCGATCACGTCGGCCCCTGTCTTCGTATCGAGGTTGCCGGTCGGCTCGTCGGCCAGCACGACTCGCGGCTCGACGACGAGCGCACGCGCGATCGCGACGCGCTGCTGCTCGCCTCCGGAGAGCTGGCTCGGCAGGTGACCGGCGCGGTCGGCGAGGCCGACCTCGGAGAGCAGCGTCCGTGCGCGGTCGCGCAGTTCGTCGCCCTTGACCCCGGTCGGCGCGAGCCCGAGCTCGACGTTCTGGAGCGCCGTCAGCGTCGGGATCAGGTTGAACTGCTGGAAGACGAAGCCGAAGGCCCGCAGCCGCAGATCGGCGAGATCGTGGTCGCGCAGCTTTGCGAGGTCGCGTCCCTCGAAGAGGATGCTGCCGCTGGTCGCCCGGTCGAGCGCGCCCAGCAGCTGCAGCAGCGTCGTCTTGCCCGATCCGCTTGGGCCCTCGAGTGCGACGAACTCACCGGCTTCGATCGTCAGCGTGACGCCGGCGACAGCGTTGACGTTCATCGCGCCCTTGGTGAACGACTTGACGACGTCGGTCGCCTCGTAGAGAGCGCCGGTCATTCCACGGTCCGGAGTGCGTCGGCCGGGCGGAGGTGCGAGGCGCGGAAGGCGCCCGCGGTACCGGCGATCAGGCCGCCGACCAGCGCGAGCAGGAAGCCCGCTGCCAGCACCTCGAGGGACAGCGGCGCATTGAGCGTGACCGTGTCGGTCGCCGAGCGCGACAGGGCTCCGAAGCCGAATGCGCCGGTCGACGAGCTGTGCGCGGTCAGCGTCACCCCGAACGCGCTGACGATCAGCGTCCCGAGGATTCCGAGTGCAACGCCGAGGAGGCCGCCCCCGATGCCCTGTGCGAGCGACTCGCCTGCGACCTGCCTCACGACGAGCCACTGCGTCCAGCCGAGCGCCTTCAGCGTTCCGAGCTCGCGGACGCGCTTCCCGACCGACGAGAGCGTCAGCAGCACCGCGAGCAGGAAGGCAGCTGCGGCCGCGAGGATCTCGAGCGCGATCCCGAGGCGGTGCGAGAGGTTCGACGCGTTCACGAGCGAGCCGCTGATCTGGTCGGCGACGTCCTTCGCGCTCGCGACCTGAGCGTTCGGATAGAGCTGCTGGATCTCCTTCTGGACATCCCCGACCGAGGTGCCGCTCGAGGCGCGGACGAGCACCACGTTGGTCTGGCCCTTCTGGCTCGAGAGCGCCTGGAGCTGGGTGAGCGGGATGTAGACGTCGGCGGTCTGGCCGCCGAGCGGCGGCTTGACGAGGCCGACGACGGTGAAGTTGGTCTTGTTCAGGTCGAGCGTCGAGCCGACCTTCAGCTTGTTCTGGGCCGCGTAGGAGTCTGCGAGGAGCGCCTCGTGAGTCGCCTTCGGGGCGATGAAGCGGCCGCTCGCGACGAGCGAGGGCGTGACGAGGCCGATCGCGGGCTGGGTCGGGTCGACGCCGGCGATCGTGTAGCTCGAGCTCTTGATGTTCGTCTGCGGCGGGTCGACGATCTGCTGGATCGTCTGCTGCGGCGTCGTGATCGTGCGGCGGAAGTTGCGGAACTCGGGCGGCAGGCACTTTGCGAACGCACCGCGGTTGAAGCCGCCGCCACCCGCCGGGCCGCCGCCCCCGCCGCCGAACCCTCCGCCCCCGCCGCCGTTGGTCCCGCCGGCGCCGCCGAGCTGGTTCGAGCTGGACGTGCTGCCGCTCCCGGTGCTGTTGCTGCTGCTCGAGGCCTGCAGCTTCTGGACGCAGGCGCGGATCTTGTCCTGCTCGGCCTGCGTCGGCTGGAACCGCACGCGGCCCGTGATCGACAGCCGCTGGCCGCCCGCCTTTATCTTGGCGATGATCTTCGGCACGGTGCCGTCCTGGTGGACGGCGCTCAGGACGAGCCCCGTCGAGACGGCCGAGACGCCGTTCAGCTTCAGGATCTGCTTCGCCTGGCTCTGCGGGAAGGTCAGCTGCGTGCCCGGCAGGAAGAAGTCCTGAACGAAGTGCGTGCCGGGCTTGCCGAGCTTCGAGAGGTCGGTGATCGCCGACTGGTTCGCCTGGATCAGCTGGCGCGCTGCGTCGAACCCGCCGCCGCCTCCGAAGCCCCCGCCGCCGCCGAAGGAGCCGCTGGTAGCGCCGGGTTGTGTAGAGGAGCTCGTGCCAGTGCTCGTCGTCCCCGCCGGGGCAAGGGTCACCGTCAGGTCGGTGCCGATGCTCGAAAGCGGGTTCAGCGCGTTCTGCTGAGCGTTGTCGAGGCCGTGGGTCAGCGACGAGATCACGATCACCAGGGCCACGCCGATGGCGAGCCCAGAGGCCGTGAGGATCGTCCGGCTCTTCCTGCGAACAAGCTCGCTGCGGAGGTACGAGAGATAGAACACTGGGCACCCAGAGAAAAGCAGCGGCGCCTAAGAGTGACTTAAGAGGTGTCGCCCTCGGAGCCCGCTCCACGGGCGGGAATGCTCAGCCGCATCAGCGTGCCGCCACCCTCCGGCGCCTCGACCTCGATCGTCCCGCCGTGGCTCTCGGCGACCTGCTTGACGATCGCGAGGCCGAGGCCCGAGCCGGGCATGCCGCGCGCCGAGGTGGCGCGGTAGAAGCGCTCGAACACATGGGGGACGTCCTCCGCCGCGATTCCCGGGCCGTGGTCGCGAACCGTCAGCTCGCCGTCGGCCAGCTGCACTTCGACCGGCGACCCGGCGGGGCTCCACTTGGCTGCGTTGTCAAGCAGGTTTGTCACGGCGCGCTCGAGGCTCGCCGGCTGCCCGACCACCGTGGAGGGCGTGAGGTCGGCCTCGATCGGCACGTCGGGGTGGTGCCGCATCGCTCTGCGAATCGCCTCCTCGGTCAACAGGTCGAGGCGAACCTCCTCGAGCGGCGCGTTCTGCTCCTCGCCGCGGGCGAGCTCGGTCAGCTCGCCGATCAGCTCGGTCATCTCGCCGAGCTGGACGACCACGTCCTCGAGGAGCTGCTTCCGCTCGGCCGCCGGCATCCGGCCGCCCGAGGCGAGCACCTCGATGTTCGTGCGCAGGCTCGTCAACGGCGTCCGTAGCTCGTGCGATGCGTCCTGAACGAGCTGGCGCTGGCGTTGAGCCGCCTCGTCGAGCGACTCGAGCATCGCGTTGAAGGTACGGGCGAGCGTGGCGAGCTCGTCGGTCCCGTCGACATCGATCCGCTGGCTCAGGTCACGCGTCTTCCGGACCCGTTCCGCCGTCTCGCTCAGCTCCCGGACCGGCCGGAGCGTCGTCCGGGCGACGAGCAAGCCGGCACCCGAGGCGAGAGCGATGCCGCCGACCGAGACCAGCAGCAGCCAAAGGCGGATCCGGGCGAGCTCGTTGTCGATCGTCGAGAGCTGGGCCACGACCTGGATCGCCACCGGCAGATAGCGATCCGAGTGCATGGTGTACACCCGCGTGTCCTGGCCCTGGAGCTGCCTGTCGTAGAAGTAGCCGTTGCTGGTGCCCGCGGCGACCGCTCGAACGCGCGCGTTCACAGGCAGGAGCGGGGTCGGCGAGAGATAGCCCTCGGGGATGTAGATGCTCCCGTCGTCGCCGACCAGCTGGAAGTACCCCGTGAAGAGTGAGGGCGGAACGTCGAACGAGTAGACATTCGGCGCGTAGGCGTAGGTCGAGAGCGAGGGCGGGAACTGCGCGATCTGGTGCGCCTCGCTCTGCAGGTTCCGGTCGACCTGGGCCCGCAGCTCGTTGCGGACGAGGAAGTAGACGACCACCGACGCGAGCACGATCGCGATCGCCACCGCGGCCGCCGCGCCCAGCGCCAACCGCGCCCTGATCGACACGCCTACTGCTCGCGGAGTGCGTAACCCACGCCACGGACCGTGTGGATCAGCCGCGACTTTCCGCCGGCTTCGGTCTTCTTGCGCAGGTAGCTGATGTAGACGTCGAGCGAGTTCGAGCCGTAACCGAAGTCGTAGCCCCACACGCGGTCGAAGATCACCGAGCGCGTCAGCACCTGCCGCGGGTTGCGCAGGAACAGCTCGAGCAGCGAGAACTCGGTGCGGGTGAGGACAAGCTGGTCGCCGTCGCGGATCACCTCGCGCGTGCCGGTGTTCAGCTCGAGGTCGCCGAACGAGAGCGTCGTCGGCTCATCGTCGGTGCCGAGACGCCGGAGCAGCGCGCGGACCCGCGCAACCAGCTCCTCCAGGGCGAAAGGCTTCACCAGGTAGTCGTCGGCGCCGGCCTCGAGCCCCGCGACGCGATCGGCGACCTGGTCGCGCGCCGTCAGCATCAGGATCGGGAGCTCGCTGCCGTCGGCCCGCAGCCGCCGCGTCAGCTCGAGCCCGTCGAGCCGCGGCATCAGGATGTCGACGATCGCGAGATCGATCGCATTCGGGTTCGAGCGCAGCTTCAGGAGCGCCTCCTCGCCGTCGACGGCCAGCTCGACGTCGTATCCCTGCATGGCAAGCGCGCGGCGCAGCGCGTCGCGCACGGACTGCTCGTCATCGACAATCAGGATCGCCATCCCCGTAATGGTGGACATTCGGGATGGGAAAAGGAAGCCCTTGCTCGCGCCCGCGGCTTCGCTCACCGGGACGCAGAAAAAGGGTGCGGGCGAGCTGCGGGACGGCAGCTCGCCCGCGGGCGGGTGAGGAGAGATCGCGGCGCCCAATATGGGGGGCGCCGCTCCTGGTGCAGGCCTCGCGTCGGAGGGTGCGTTAGGGCCTGCATCACGATGGACCGAATCCTGATCCCGCTGTCTAAGAGATCGGTAAGACCGGCGTTAGAGATTGCTGAAATCCTCGCGTCAACCGGTTCCGGATGGCGCCTGTCCGCGGTTCGTGGTACACAACGCAGCAGTCCGGAGAAGGAGAGTTCGCAATGAAAGCCGCACTACTTGCCGCCGTCCTCGCCGCCGCCGCTTTCGCCGCTCTTGCCTCTGCGACGACGCCCGCCCCGACCAAGATCGTCGGCAACGTCAAGGTCGGCAGATCCCTCTTCATCGCCCACGACTGTGGCGCCTGTCACATGATGGCCGCCGCGAACGCGATGAGCCCCTCGGGGATCGGTCCCGACCTCGACGCGTCGAAGAAGACCTACGCCCAGATGATCACCCAGATCACGAACGGGGGCCACGGCATGACCGGGTACAAGCACGTCCTGACCACCGTGCAGATCCAGAACCTGGCCGCGTTCGTCTTCAAGAACTCGCACCACTAGGCCATTACTTTCCGATCGGGAAGTAACGTTACTTTCCGATCGGAAAGAAATACGCAGCACTGCCAAAAATCACCTACTCGGGACTGGATTCCGGCTGCAGGGGCCGCTACACTTCGGCCATGGCCGTACGCAAGATGAACGAGGTCCACGACGGCGTCACGTGCGCTGTCGCAGCGACCTCCGACCTGATCGGGTCGAAGTGGACGGCGCTGATCGTCCACGATCTCTCCGAAGGCCCGCGCCGCTTCACCGAGCTCGAGCACGCCTGCCCGGGGATCAGCCCGCGCACCCTCTCCGAGCGGCTCCACATGCTCGAGCAGCAGGGGATCGTAGAGCGGCAGAGCTACCCCGAGTCGCCGCCCCGCGTCGAGTACGAGCTGACCGGGAAGGGCAATGCGCTGCTGCCGATCATCGAGGCGATGCGCGGTTTCGGGCACGACTGGCTGATCGACGATCACGATCACGAGCACGTGCACCGAGAGCGCCCCGTTCGCGCCGCGAAGTAGCCGCGGTACTCGTTTGACACCGCAATCGGTCTTGGGCAGACTGGTTGCCATCATGGTCTCCGCCGCGAACCCGATTCTCGCCCCGCTTTCGGGCATGTTCGTGGTGACCATTTTCATGCTCCCCCGCTAGGGGGGAGATGTTGCTCACGCGGCCCTGGACGCCGCACACGCCGACTCCACAACGGGAGACGTGCGTCGCCGACCGAGAGGAAGCGGGAATCGCGCTTTCTCAGCCGACAGGAGCAAGGAAGGGTGTAGAGAATGACCGTGAACAAATCGAGAAAGGGCGCGCGATGACGAGAATGCTCGGCTCCGACGCCATCCTGCGCTCGCTCGAGGCAGAAGGCGTCGATGTCATGTTCGGGATCCCCGGAGGGGCGATCCTGCCGACCTACGACGCAATCGCGCGGGGCACGACCGTACGCCACGTGCTCTGCCGCCACGAGCAGGGCGCCGGCCACATGGCCGAGGGCTACGCGCGCGCCTCCGGAAAGGTCGGGGTGGCGCTCGCCACCTCGGGCCCCGGTGCGACCAATCTCGTGACCGCCATCGCCGATGCGTGGATGGACTCGACGCCGCTCGTGTGCATCACCGGCCAGGTCAGGTCGAACCTGATCGGCACCGACGCCTTCCAGGAGACCGACGCCACCGGCATCACGATGCCGATCGTAAAGCATTCGTGGCTCGTCCTGGATGCCCGCGAGCTCCCGCAGGCGATCAAGAACGCCTTTCACGTCGCCCGCACCGGCCGGCCCGGCCCCGTGCTCGTCGACATCGCCAAAGACGCCCAAGAGGCCGAGATCGACTTCTCGTACCCGACCGAGGTCGACCTGCCCGGTTGGCGCCCGCCGTCGAAGGTTCACGAGCGGCAGGTGCGCGAGGCGGCCAAGGCGATCGTCGAGGCGAAGCAGCCGATCGTCTACGCCGGCGGCGGCGTGCTGAACGCCGATGCCTCCGGGGAGCTCCTCTCCCTGGTCGAGGCCGCACGGCTCCCGTCGGTCGTGACGCTGATGGGGAAGGGTTGCCTGCCCGATTCGCATCCGCTCAACTACGGCGCGCCCGGCATGCACGGGTCGAAGTACGCCAACTTCGCGCTGAACAAGTCCGACCTCATCGTCGCCGTCGGCGTCCGCTTCGACGACCGCGTGACCGGCAAGGTCTCGGCGTTCGCGCCCGGCGCGAAGGTCATCCACTTCGACATCGACGCTGCCGAGGTCGGGAAGATCCGCGAGGCGGACATCCCGGTCGTCGGGCCGCTCAAGCTCGCGCTCTCCCAGCTCACACGTGACGTCAAGTCGCTCGAGGCCGAGAAGCACACCGACCGCACCGCGTGGCACGCGCAGCTCGAGGAGTGGCGCGCGCTCTACCCCTACAAGTACCGCAAGGCCGAGGGCGTGCTGAAGCCGCAGACGGTGCTCGAGCGTCTCCGCGACATCACCGCCAAGCGAGAGGGCGACTTCATCTGGACGACCGGCGTCGGCCAGCACCAGATGTGGGCGATGCAGTACCTGCAGTGCGAGAAGCCCCGCACGTTCATCACCTCGGGAGGACTCGGAACCATGGGCTACGGGCTGCCGGCCGCCGTCGGGGCGAAGGCCGCGAGGCCCGACGCCACCGTCATCTGCGTCGACGGCGACGGCTGCTTCCAGATGACGAACCAGGAGCTCGCGACCGCGGCGCTCGAGCGGCTGCCGATCGTCGTCGTGATCATCAACAACGGCTGGCTCGGCATGGTCCGCCAGTGGCAGGAGCTGTTCTACGCGGAGCGCTACGCGGAGACGCACCTGACCAAGCAGGTTCCCGACTACGCCCAGCTCGCCGAGGCGCTCGGGGCCGCCGGGTTCATGGTCGACAACGAGGACGATCTCGACGCGACGATCGAGGCTGCGCTCGACTGCGGGCGCACCGCGGTGATCGACGCACGGGTCGACCCGAACGAGAACTGCTACCCGATGGTTCCCGCCGGTGCTGCGTCGATCGACATCATCGAGCTTCCCGATGAGGACGAGATGCCGGAGAGGATCCTCGGATGAGTCACCACACAGTGTCGATTGAATTGGAGAACAAGCCGGGGGCCCTGGCGCGCCTGTCGCAGATGTTCGCGCGGCGTGGCTACAACATCCAGAGCCTCGCCGTGGGGCCCACCGAGCGGCCCGACATCTCCCGGCTGACGCTCCGCGTCGACTGCTCGGAGCACTCGCTCGAGCAGATCGAGAAGCAGATGCACAAGCTCGTCAACGTCCTTCGCGTCGTCGAGCTGCGCCCCGGCGAGTCGGTCGAGCGCGAGCTCGCCCTGATCACCGTCGGCGCACCGCCCGACAAGCGCAGCGAGCTGATCGCGCTCGGCGAGGTCTTCGGCGCCCGTGTCGCCGACATCGGCCGGGACGCGCTGACATTCGAGATCGTCGGGCGTCCCGAGGAGCTCGATGCCTTCGAGGAGCTCGTCCGCCCGCACGGCGTGAAGGAGCTTGCTCGTACCGGTCGGATCGGCCTTCGCCGGCCCGGCCCCCGTTCATCGCGGCCCGCGGCCGCGGCCGTTTCCTAGAGAGAGGTATTTCGATGGCAGAGGTGATCAAGACGGGAGATGTCAGTCTCCTGACGGGAAAGGTCGCGGTTCTCGGCTACGGCAGCCAGGGGCACGCGCATGCACTCAATCTCGCCGACTCCGGCGTCGAGGTCGTGGTCGGCCTTCGGCCCGACAGCTCGTCGCGCGCAGCCGCCGAGGAGGCCGGGCTGCCGGTGAAGTCCGTGGCCGAAGCGGTCAAGGGCGCACAGGTCGTGGCGCTCCTCGTCCCGGACGGGCCACAGGCTGAGCTCTTCCGCGACGAGGTGGCCCCGAACCTCGAGCCGGGCGCAGCCGTCCTGTTCGCGCACGGGTTCTCCGTCCACTACGGCCGGATCGATGCGCCCGAGGGCGTGGACGTGATCATGGTCGCCCCGAAAGGGCCCGGGCACATCGTCCGCCGGCTCTACGAGGAGGGCTACGGCACGCCGGCGCTCATCGCCGTCGCGCAGGACGCGACCGGCCATGCGCGCGAGACGGCTCTCGCCTACGCCGCCGGGATCGGAGCCGGGCGCGCAGGGATCATCGACACGACGTTCTCCGAGGAGACCGAGACCGATCTCTTCGGCGAGCAGGCTGTGCTCTGCGGTGGCCTAACCCAGCTGATCCAGGCCGGGTTCGAGACGCTCGTCGAGGCCGGCTATCAGCCCGAGGCGGCGTACTACGAGTGCGTCCACGAGGTGAAGCTGATCGTCGACCTGATCTTCGAGGGCGGCATCGAGCGGATGCACTACTCGATCTCCGACACCGCCGAGTACGGCTCGATCGCCGTCGGCCCACGGGTCGTCGACTCGCACGTCAAGGACAACATGAAGAAGGCGCTCACCGCGATCCAGGACGGCTCGTTCGCGAAGGAGTGGATCGCCGAGATGGACCGCGGGGCGCCGAGCCTCGTCGAGGCCCGCAAGGAGCTCTCGGAGAAGCAAATTGAGGTGGTCGGGAAGCGGCTGCGCTCCCTCGGCCACAGAGAGGTCCAGGAGGCGCATGGCGTCGGTTGACGTCCCGGTAGCACTGCTGGGGTACGGCACCGTCGGCTCGGCGGTCAACAGGCTGCTCAACGAGCAGGCGGACGACATCGAGCGCGCCACCGGCCACCGCCTGCGCGTCGTGAAGGCGCTCGTCCGCGACCTCGACCTCGAGCGGGGCTTCCCGCCCGACGGCGGGGTGCTGACGACCGACGTGCGCGACATCGTCGACGATCCCGACATCACGATCGTCGCCGAGGTGATGGGCGGTGTCGAGCCGGCCGGCGAGCACGTGCTCGAGCTGCTGCGCGGCGGCAAGCACGTCGTGACCGCCAACAAGCAGCTCGTCGCCCAGCGCGGCGCCGAGCTGTTCGACGCGGCCTCGGGCGCGGGCGTTCAGCTGCGGTTCGAGGCGAGCGTGTGTGCGGCGATCCCGGTGATCAAGGTGCTGCGCGAGTCGCTCGTCGTCACGAACGTCCACCGGGTGCTCGGGATCGTCAACGGCACGACCAACTTCATGCTCACAGAGATGGAAGCGGGGAAGACCTACGACGAGGCGCTGGTCGAGGCTCAGGAGCGCGGGTTCGCAGAGGCCGATCCGACCGCGGACGTCTCCGGTGCGGATGCCGCCGCGAAGATGGCGATCCTCGCGACGGTCGCCTTCAACTCGCGTTACGCGCTCGCGGATGTCGAGACGATCGGGATCGACGCGATCACGCCGCTCGACGTCGCTGCTGCGCGCGAGCTCGACATGGTGATCCGCCTGGTCGGGGCCGCACGCCTGCTCGACGGCAAGGTCGACGTGCGCGTCAGCCCGGCGCTGGTCGACCGGCACCACCCGCTCGCTGCCGTGGAGGGCGCGTTCAACGCCGTGATGCTGCAAGGGGACGCGATCCGCGAGATCACGCTCGAGGGCCCCGGCGCGGGCGGGGTCGAGACGGCTTCCGCCGTGATCGCCGACATGGCTTCGGTGATCGGGACGATGGGCACCGGCTTCCTGCAGAACGATCCGGTCTGGCGGAGCCTGCCGCGGCTCGAGCCGGGCGAGAACCGCTCGCCTTTCTACTTCCACCTCTCGGTCGACGACAAGCCCGGCGTGCTCGCCCGCGTGACCACCGCGCTGGCGGAGCGTGAGGTGTCCGTCGCGCGCCTGTTGCAGCACCAGAACGGTGACGGCGCGGCGCTGCACATCGTCACCCACGACACGCGCCAGGGCGCGCTCGACGAGGCGTTGGCGGCGATCACGGCGATGCCCGAGGTGCGCCGCAAGCCGATGGCTTTCCCCGTCGTCTCCGAACGCGGGGTTGCGGAGCTCGGATGGGCGTAATCGCAAGATTCCGGGACCGGCTCCCGGTCGGTCCCGAGACCCCTGAGCTGACGCTCGGCGAGGGGGACACCCCCTTGATTGCCTCGAGGCGGATCGGCGAGCGGCTCGGGCTCGACCTGCACTTCAAGTTCGAGGGCATGAACCCGACCGGCAGCTTCAAGGACCGCGGGATGGTCGTCGCGGTCGCGAAGGCGATGGAGGCGGGCGCCGACGGCATCATCTGCGCGTCGACCGGCAACACGGCGTCCTCGGCGGCGGCCTACGCGGCCCGCGCGGGGATGCGGGCGCTCGTGCTCTACCCGGCAGGCGCTGTCGCCCCGGCCAAGGTCGCGCAGACGCGCGCCGTCGGCGCGGAGCTCCGCCCGGTGGAGGGGAGCTTCGACGAGGCGATGCGCAACTGCGTGACGATCGCCGAGGAAGGCAAGTACGTCCTGGTCAACTCGCTCAACCCGAATCGGATCGAGGGCCAGAAGACCGCGGTGTTCGAGATCGTCGAGCAGCTCGGCGGCCGTGCGCCCGACATTCTCGCGCTCCCCTATGGAGGCGGCGGCAACACGGTCGCGTACGCGAAGGGCTTCCAGGAGGAGGGGATCCAGCCGCGGATGATCTCGGCCCATGCGGTCGAGCGCGGGACGACGATGGCGTCCGCGATCCGGATCGCCGAGCCGGTGCACATCCACGAGGTCGAAGCGCTGGTCGCAGAGGGGCGCGTGGAGCCGGTCGCCGTGGCCGACGAGGACATCACGCGAATGTGGCTCGAGCTGGCAAAGCTGGAGGGGATCTTCTGCGAGCCGTCCTCCGCGGCAGGGCTCGCGGCGATCGCGCAGCTCGACCTTCAGCCTGGCGCGCTGGTCGTCTGCGTCCTGACCGGCCACGGCCTCAAGGACACCGCAGCGGTTGAGCTCCATACCCCCGAGGCCGTTCCCGTCGAGCCCACGAAAGAGTCGATCCTGAGTGGGGTGCCCTCTTGACCCTCGGCGGCCGCTGTGACACTTCTGTGACGGTGACTGTCCCCGGACATGGCCCGGCTGGGCATGTCGCCGGAGGGGAGGTCAGGTGAGCGCAAACGCCCTGTTGGAGCGGAAAAGCTCCGCGGCAGCTTCTGGCCCGCGCCCCAGCTGTGACACCTTCGTTACGGTGACTGTCCCCGGGCATGGCCCGGCTGGACATGTCGCGTCGGGGGGCGTTCGGTGAGCGCCGGGCTCGTGATCCGCGCGCCGGCTTCGACGGCCAATCTCGGGCCGGGGTTCGACTGCGCGGCGGCCGCGCTCGATCTCTGGAACGAGCTGCATGTCCTACCGGCGGCGCACGGAGAGCCCTTGGTGACGCTCGAGGGCCTCGGGGCCGGCGAGCTTCCGACCGACGCCTCCCACCTGGCGCTGCGTGCGTTCGCGCTGGCCTCGCCGCTCACGGGGCATCGCTTCCATTTCGTCAACCGCATCCCGCTCGAGCGGGGGCTCGGCTCCTCGGCGGCGACCGTCGCCGCCGGGATCACGGCCGGCCTCGTCGTGGCCGGGCGGGACGCACCGCTCGACGAGGTGCTCGAGCTCGCGCTGCCGCTCGAAGGCCACGCCGACAACCTCGCCGCCGCGCTCCGGGGCGGCGTCTGCCTGATCTGGCGCGACGGGGCCCGCCACTCGATCCGGCGCCTCGCCGAGGACCTTCCGCTCGCGGCGATTCTCGTCATGCCGAGTTCGCGCGTGAACACGAGCGAGTCGCGCTCGCGCCTGCCGGAGTTCATCCGGCACGAGGAGGCGACGGACGCGGCTGCCCGCGCGGCGCTGCTCGGCGCCGGTATCGCCTCAGGTGACCCCGAGCTGCTGGCGGCAGCCTTCCACGACCGGCTCCACGAGCCGTTCCGCGCTCCCGATGCGCCGCTCCTCGGAGAGCTCCGCGAGGCGCCGGTCACGGGGCAGGTCGGCGTTACCCTGTCGGGCTCCGGGCCGACGGTCGTCGTCTGGGCCGAGAAGGCCAAGGCCGATGCGGCTGTCGCGGAGCTCGAGGAGCGCGCCGACGCCGAGGTGCTGCCGCTCGCGATCGCCGCGCGCGGCACCTACGCCGAACACCTTCCCACCGCCGAGAGCCAGCCGATTGGAGCAGCGACATGAGCGTCTATACGAAACCATCCGATCCGGCCAAGCGGCACAGCGCTGCGCTGACCGACGGCGTCGACCGCGCACCGGCGCGCGCGATGCTGAAGGCCGTCGGCTTCACCGACGAGGATCTCGCGAAGCCGCTCGTCGGCGTCGCGACGACCTGGATCGAGACGATGCCGTGCAACTTCAACCAGCGCGTGCTCGCCAAGCACGTCAAGGACGGCATCCGCGCAGCAGGCGGCACGCCGATCGAGTTCAACACGGTCGCGGTCTCCGACGGCGTCTCGATGGGAACGACGGGAATGCGCGCGTCGCTGATCTCCCGCGAGGTGATCGCAGACTCGATCGAGCTCGTCTGCGCAGGCCATCTGCTCGACGGCGTCGTCACCCTGGTCGGCTGCGACAAGACGATCCCCGCCGGGGTCATGGCGCTCGCGCGCCTCGACATCCCTGGGCTCGTCTTCTACAACGGGTCGATCATGCCCGGCCGCTACGAGGGCCGCGACGTGACCATCCAGGACGTCTTCGAGGCGGTCGGCGCCCGGGCGGCCGGGAAGATGACGGACGAGGAGGTTCACGCACTCGAATCGGCCGCCTGCCCCGGCGCCGGCGCGTGCGGCGGCCAGTTCACCGCCAACACGATGGCGCTCGTGATCGACTTCCTCGGCATCAGCCCTCGCGGCCTCTCCGGGATCCCGGCGACGCACGCGACGAAGGCCGACGCCGCCCGCGCCGCGGGCGAGCTCGTCATGACGCTCGTCAGGGATGACATCCGCCCCTCGCAGATCCTGACTCGCGACGCCTTCGAGAACGCGATCGCCGCTGTCGCGGGCACCGGAGGGTCGACCAACGGCGTCCTGCACCTGCTCGCGATCGCGCGCGAGGTCGGGATCGAGCTCGAGCTCGAGGACTTCGACTCGATCGCCGACCGCACCCCGATCGTCGCCGACCTCAAGCCGGGCGGGCGCTACGTCGCCGCCGACATGTTCGAGGCCGGCGGCGTCGGCCTCGTCGCCCGCGAGCTCGTCGGTGCCGGCGTGGTGCACGGAGATGCGCGCGGCATCGACGGCCACACGCTCCGTGAGGTCGGCGAGGACGTCCACGAGACACCCGGTCAGGACGTCGTCGTGCCGTGGCAGACCCCGCTCAAGCCGACAGGCGGCCTCGCGATCCTGCGCGGCTCGCTCTCACCCGAGGGCTCGGTCGTGAAGCTCGCCGGCCACGAGCGCCTGCATCACAGCGGCCCCGCGCGGGTGTTCGACTCCGAGGAGGAGTGCTTCGCCTCTGTGAAGGCCCGCTCGATCCAGCCCGGCGACGTAGTCGTGATCCGTTACGAGGGCCCGGCCGGCGGCCCGGGCATGCGCGAGATGCTGCACGTCACCGCCGCGCTCGTCGGCGAAGGCCTCGGCGACGAGGTCGCTCTGATCACCGACGGCCGCTTCTCCGGCGCGACCCACGGCCTGATGGTCGGCCACATCTCGCCCGAGGCAGCCCGCGGGGGCCCGATCGCCGCCGTCCGCGACGGCGACACGATCGTGCTGGACGTCGAGAAACGCACCCTCGACCTCGACGTGCCCGCGGAGGAGATCGAGCGGAGGCTCGAGGAATGGACGCCGCCCGCGCCCCGCTACAGCCACGGCGTGTTCGCCAAGTACGCAGCCGGAGTCAGCTCCGCCTCCCTGGGGGCCGTTACATGACTGATCTAACCCTGGAGCAGTTTCTTGATCGAGCGCGTGGCCTGTCCGATCCGCTGCTCGTTCTCGACGAGGGCGAACCGCACGTGCTCGTCCCCGCCGGGCCCGAAGCCGACACCCGGGCTGACGGCGACATCGGCTCCGCGCGCGAGCATGACCGCGAACTCGAGGGAGCCCGAGGCTCCTGTGAGCCTCGGGGATCGGCGCCCAGACGAACATCGTGCCCTTCGGGGGCTCGACGTCCCAGCCGGCACGGGCGAGGCCGGAGATCAGAGCCTCGCGCCGCCGGAGGTACAGCTCACACACCTCGTCGGGGTACTCCGGGGCCTCCCGCAGCGCGACGATCGAGGCGATCTGGATCGGCTGGAAGGTGCCGTAGTCGAGGTAGGACTTGAGCTTCGCGAGGGCGGCGACGACGTCGGGGCGGCCGAGCGTGAAGCCCATGCGCCAGCCGGCCATCGAGTAGGACTTGGTCAGGCTGTAGAGCTCGACGGCGCAGTCGAGAGCTCCGTCGGCGGCCAGCACCGACGGAGGCTTGTGGCCGTCGAAAGCGATATCCGCGTAGGCGAAGTCGTGGACGAGGATGAACTCGCGCTCGAGGGCCAGGTCGACGAGCCGCTGCATCAGCTCCGGAGTCGCGATCGCAGTGGTCGGGTTGTGCGGGAACGAGACGATCACGACCCGCGGCGAGGGCTGCGCAGCGTTGATCGCCTCCTCGATCCCGCTCATGAAGTCGTCCGGATCGATTCGCGCATGCACGACCGTGGCGCCGGCGAGCCGCGGCGCGACGAGGTGGATGGGGTAGGCGGGGCTCGGCACGACGGCGCTGTCGCCTCCCTCGAGCAGCACCCACATCAGGTGAGCGAGGCCCTCCTTCGCACCGATCGTGCTGACGATGTGCACGTCGGGGTCGAGGGAGACGCCGAACTTGCTCGCATACCGCTCGCAGACGGCCTCACGCAGGTTCGGCAGCCCGCGGCTGGCGGAGTACCGGTGATTCACCGGCTTGGCCGCAGCCTCGGCGAGCTTGTCGACCGCGATCTGAGGAGACGGGATATCGGGATTGCCGAAACCGAGATCGATCACGTCGCGACCCTCTCGCCGAAGCTCACGCTTCAGCTGGTCGACGGTCGCGAAAACGTACGGGGGGAGATCGTGAATTCGACGAAATTGCAAGGGAGCCACCACCAGGGAGAGTACGACCATGCCGGTTGACGTCCTTCGCTGTCGCGTCTGCGAGAGCGACTACCCGGCCCTCGCGAACGGTATCTGCGTTCGCTGCTTTGGGCCGCTCGAACCTGTCTACCACTGGGATGAGATCGCGGCGAAGGTCAGCCGCGAGAGCATCGAGGCCGGCCCGTACTCGCTCTGGCGGTACGCGGACCTGCTGCCCGCGACGCCCCCTCCGGGCGCCGAGAGCGGCCCGGGCTTCACGCCGCTCGTTCCCGCGCCGCGGCTCGCAAGCGCCCTCGGCGTCGGCGAGGTGCTGCTCAAGCTCGACATCGCGAACCCGACCCACTCCTTCAAGGACCGCGTCGTCGCCGTCGCAGCCGCCAAGGCGGTCGAGTTCGGCTTCGAGACGCTGTCCTGCACCTCGACGGGCAACCTCGCGAACGCGGTCGCAGCCCGCGCCGCCGACGCTCGGGATGCCGGCCGTGATCTTCTGCCCGGCAGGCCTCGAGCCGGAGAAGATGCTGGCGACCACGGTCTACGGCGCCCGCGTCTACGGCGTCCGAGGCAGCTACGACGACTGCTCGCGACTGATCAGCGAGCTCGCCGGCGAGGTCGAATGGGGCTTCGTCAACGTCAACCTGCGCTCCTACTACGCCGAGGGCTCGAAGACGCTCTCGTTCGAGATCATCGAGCAGCTCGGCTGGGAGTCGCCGGACGCGATCGTCGCTCCGATCGCCTCGGGCGCGATGTTCTCCAAGCTCTGGCAGGGCTTCGAGCAGTTCGGCCGGCTCGGCCTGATCGGCGAGCAGCGGCCGCGCCTCTACGGCGGCCAGGCCGAGGGCTGCGCCCCGGTCGCCACCGCGTTCGCCGAGGAGCGGCGGGTCTCGCCGGTGCGGCCGAACACGATCGCCCGCTCGCTCGGGATCGGCAACCCGGCCGACGGCGACCTCGCGATCGCGACCGCGCGCGCGTCCGGCGGCGCGATCCACTCGGTGCCCGAGGAGGACATCGGCCCGAACATGGCGCTGCTCGCCGAGACCTCCGGCGTCTTCGGGGAGACGGCCGCGGGCGTCACCGTCGGTGCGCTCCGGGCCGCGGTCGCGGCCGGCCAGATCGGCGAGTCCGACCGCGTGGTCGCGCTCGTCACCGGCACAGGGCTGAAGACGCCGCAGGCGGTCGAGGCCGAGGTGACCGGAACGCTGGTCGAGGTCGAGGCCGACATCGACGCGCTGCTCGACGAGCTCGGGGTAACTGCGTGAGCGATCAGCTGAGCGAGGCGCGCGAGGCGATCGACAAGGTCGACCGTGAGCTGCTGGCAGCCGTGAACCGCAGGATCGAGCTGGTCCGCGGGCTCCACGAGCACAAGGTCGCGAGCGGGATCCCGCTCCGCGACCCCGGCCGTGAGGATTCGATGCTGGCGAGCCTGCGCGACGCCAACCCCGGGCCGCTCTCGGGCGCCGGCGTCGACGAGTTCTTCCGCCACGTCCTCGACCTGACGAGACGCGAGATCCACGGTGAGTAGGAAGATCGTCTCGCTGCCCGGCGACGGGATCGGCCCCGAGGTCGCGGCCGAGGCCGTCCGCGTGCTCGAGGCGCTGCCGCTCGAACTCGAGATCTCCGAGCACGCCTTCGGTGGCGCGGCGATCGACGCGTTCGGCGACCCGCTTCCGGCGGAGACGCTCGAGGCATGCAAGGCCGCGGACGCGGTCCTGCTCGGCGCGGTCGGCGGGCCGAAGTGGGGTGGCCCGCTGCGCCCCGAGGCCGGCCTGATCGGCCTGCGCAAGGAGCTCGACGTCTACGCGAACCTGCGCCCGGCGGTCGGCGGCGGCGTCGACCTGCTGATCGTGCGCGAGCTGGTCGGCGGCCTCTACTACGGCGCGCGCGGCGTCCGCGAGGACGGCGTGGTCTTCGACACCTGTGAGTACCACCCCGACCAGGTCGTGCGGATCGCGCGCCGCGCCTTCGAGCTCGCGCGCGGCCGGTCCGGCCGGCTGCTGTCGGTCGACAAGGCGAACGTGCTCGAGACCTCCCGCATGTGGCGCACCGTCGTCACGGCGGTCGGGGAGGAGTACCCGGACGTCGAGCTCAAGCACGGGCTGGTCGACAGCGTCGCGATGCTGCTCGTAATGGATCCGTCGTCGTTCGACACGCTCGTGATGGAGAACACCTTCGGCGATATCCTCTCCGATGTCGCCGCCGGGGTGACCGGCGGGCTCGGACTGGCGTCGTCCGCGAGCCTCGGCGACTCGAACCCCGGGATCTTCGAGCCGGTGCACGGCTCTGCGCCCGACATCGCCGGAACCGGCGTGGCGAACCCGACGGCGATGCTGCGCTCGCTCGCGCTGCTCCTCGAGCACAGCCTCGGCGAGCCCGCGCTTGCGCGCTCGGTCGAGGCCGCCGTGGCGCGCGCGATCGAGGAGTCGCCGACGCCGGATCTCGGCGGAACGGCCACGACCTCCGAGTTCGGCTCGGCCGTCCTGACGGCGCTCGCGAGCGAGGTGGCCGCGTGAGCGCTCGTCGGCTACCCGGGCCCGGCCGGCAGTCACAGCGCGGCTGCGACCGCTCTGCTCGCGCCTCCAGGCGCCGGCAGCGAGCCGCTGTCGAGCTTCATTGCCGTCGTCGAGGCGACCGTCGCCGCCGAGGTGGCACTCGGCGTGCTGCCGATCGAGAACTCGCTCCACGGGCCGGTCGGCGAGACGCACGATCTGCTCTACGAGGCGCCCGTCTCGATCGTCTCGGAGGTCACGCTGCCGATCGTCCATCACCTGATCGCGAAGGCGCCCATGGATGCCGCCGACGTCCGGACGATCCGCTCGCATCCGGCCGCATTCGACCAGTGCCGCGACCTGATCCATTCGCTGACCGCCGGCACGCATTCCGACGTCATCGACGTCGAGCGCCGCGCTCGAGGTTGCGGAGTCCGACGATCCGTTCGTCGCCGCGATCTCGAGCCGTGAGGCCGCGGATCACTTCGGTCTGACGGTGATCGCCGAGGACGTCGGTGACCGTCCCGCCGCGTTCACGCGCTTCGTCGCGATCGCCCCCTACACGCGCGTCGACCGAGCGCCGCGCTGGCGCACGGCCCTGTCATTCGTCACCGACCATCAGCCGGGCTCGCTCTACCACGCGCTCGGCCCGTTTCACCGCCACGGGCTGAACCTGGTTCAGCTCGTGTCGCGCCCGATCCCGCGCTCGACCTTCCGCTACCGGTTCGACATGGTGCTCGACGGCCACCCGCAGGATCCCGAGGTGCAGGCGACGCTCGCCGAGATGCGCGAGTGGACGCGCGAGATCAAGATCTTCGGAAGCTACGCCGCGACGGGGGACCATTGAGCGATACGACACTGTTCGAGAAGATCTGGGAGTCGCATGTCGTCGACGAGCGGCCGGGCGAGCCCGCGCTGCTCTACATCGACCTGCACCTCGTCCACGAGGTGACGAGCCCGCAGGCGTTCGAATCGCTGCGGCTCGCGGGCCGGCCGGTGCGCCGGCCCGACCTGACGATCGCGACGATGGACCACAACGTCCCGACCGAGCTCGGCCCGATCCGCGACCCGCTCGCGAAGGCGCAGCTCGACGCGCTCGCCGCGAACTGCGCCGAGTTCGGCGTGCCGCTGAACGCGACCGGGAGCGGCAGCGAGGGGATCGTGCACGTGATGGGCCCGGAGCTCGGGTTGACCCAGCCGGGGATGACGATCGTCTGCGGCGACTCGCACACCTCGACCCACGGCGCGTTCGGCGCGCTCGCCTTCGGCATCGGCACCTCCGAGGTCGAGCACGTGCTGGCGACCCAGACGCTGATCCAGTCGCGGCCGAAGACGATGCGGATCCGCTTCGTCGGCGATCTGCCATTCGGCGTGACCGCGAAGGACATGGTGCTCGGCGCGATCGGCCGGATCGGCGTCGCCGGCGGTGTCGGCTACACGATCGAGTTCGCCGGCCCGGCGGTCGAGGCGCTCTCGATGGAGGGCCGGATGACGATCTGCAACATGACGATCGAGGGCGGCGCGCGCGCCGGGATGATCGCGCCCGACGACACGACGTTCGCCTACATCGAGGGCCGGCCGGGCGCGCCGAAGGGCGCCGCCTGGGAGCAGGCGCTCGACGCGTGGCGCGGGCTCCGGAGCGACCCGGGCGCGACCTTCGACCGCGAGGTCGAGATCGACGTCGCCGAGCTCGTCCCGCAGGTCACCTGGGGCACGAATCCCGGGCATGGTCGCCCCGATCTCGAGCACGGTTCCGGATCCGGCGTCCTACGACGACCCGGCCGAGCGCCGCGCCGTCGAGCTCGCGCTCGGCTACATGGGCCTCGAGCCCGGGACGCCGCTCGCGGAGATCCCGATCGACCGCGTCTTCATCGGCTCGTGCACGAACTCGCGGATCGAGGATCTGCGCGCCGCGGCCGCGGTCGTCTCCGGCCGGCAGGTCGCAAGCTCCGTCCGCGCGATGGTCGTCCCTGGCTCGGCCAAGGTGAAGCGCCAGGCCGAGAGCGAGGGCCTCGACCGGGTCTTCAAGAGCGCCGGCTTCGAATGGCGCGAGGCGGGCTGCTCGATGTGCCTCGGCATGAACCCCGACATCCTCGCCGCGGGCGAGCGCTGCGCCTCGACCTCGAACCGCAACTTCGAGGGGCGCCAGGGCGCGGGTGGTCGCACGCATCTCCTGAGCCCGCAGATGGCGGCCGCGGCCGCCATCGCCGGGCCACTTCACCGACGTGAGGGAGCTGGGATGAAGGAGCTTCGCCAGGTGACCGGGCGCGCTGCGGTGCTGGACCGCGTCGACGTCGACACCGACCAGATCATCCCGAAGCAGTTCCTGAAGCGGATCGAGCGCTCGGGCTACGGGCGAGTTCCTGTTCTTCGACTGGATGAAGGATCCCGGGTTCGAGCTGCGCCAGCCGCAGAACGAGGGCGCCTCGATCCTCGTCGCGGGCCGCAACTTCGGCTGCGGCTCCTCGCGCGAGCACGCGGCGTGGGCGCTCGAGGACGCTGGTTACCGCGTCGTGCTGGCGCCGAGCTTCGGCGACATCTTCCACACGAACTCGATCAAGTCCGGCCTCGCGCCGATCGAGATCTCCGAGGATGACCTCGAACAGGTCAAGGCGGCGCTTGCCGGCGAGAACGAACTGACGGTCGACCTCGAAACGCGCGAGATCTGGCATCCGAACGGGCTCCGGATTGCGTTCGCGTTCGACGACTTCGCGCGGCACATGCTGATCGAGGGCCTCGACGACATCGCCCTGACGCTCAAGCGCGCTGAACGGATAACTGCGTATGAACACGCTCATCCGGCGCTGATCGACACCGAGTCGCTCGCCTAGCGAAACTCGGCCTCGCGTTCGGCCGGAGATGGCCGATACAGACAAGACAGTGAGCATCACCCGTTCCGTTCGGAGCCCGATCGGCTCGCTCGTTGGTGCGCGCGCCGTCTGGCTGCTGCTCGTAAGCGCGGGGATGGCGTTCTTCGTGGTTCATGTCACGCTAGGCGCAGGAGGCGCCGGGCTCGACGACTTCACGAGCACATGGGTCTATGACGGGCTGGAGGTGCTGGCGCTGGTTGCGATCGCTGCGCGCGCTGTCCTGGTCGAGGAGGAGCGCGATGTCTGGATGCTGCTTGCCGTCGGAGTCGCGTGCTGGACGCTCGGGGACATCCTCTGGAGCGTCGCGTATGCCGGGAACCCTCCCTTCCCGTCCGTTGCGGACGCGTTCTACCTCGCGTTCTACCCGCCGACCTACCTGGCACTCGTGCTGCTCGTCCGCCACCGGATCTCGCGTTTCAACGCGAGCGTGTGGCTCGATGGGCTCGCCGCCTTCCTGACCGTTGCTGCGGTCGGCGCGGCCGTGCTGCTCGAAGTGGTCTTCGCCTCGAACGAAGGGAAGCTCTCGGCGGAGGCGGTCAACCTCGCCTACCCGCTGGCCGACATCGTCCTGCTCGCGCTCGTCGTCGCCGTCTTCGGGATCGCGAACTGGCGGCCCGGAAGGGCCTGGACGCTGATCGGGGCCGCTCTGGCGCTCTCGGCGCTCGCCGACGCCGTCTACCTGTACGAGTCGGCCGTCGGGTCGTACACGTCGGGGACGATTCTCGACGCTCTCTGGCCCACGGCGCTCCTGCTGCTCGCGTTCGCCGCCTGGAGCTCCTCGACACGCCACACCGACCGGAGGCTCGAGGGCCGGCCGCTCGGCGCTGCCCCGGCGATCTGCGGCCTGGTCGCTCTCGGGGTTCTCGTCGACAGCTATTTCCAGCACCGGAACGCGGCAGGCGTGATCCTCGCAGCGGCGGCGATCGTCACCGTGATCGCTCGCGCGCTCCTGACCTTCCGCGAGAACGTCGAGATCAACGCCCACATGCATCACCTCGCCTCGACCGACGCGCTCACCGGGCTCGGAAACCGGCGAAAGCTCCTCGCCGACCTGGACACGCTGTTCGCCGATCCCGACGGCGCGCAATGGCTGTTCGTGGTCTACGACCTGAACGGCTTCAAGCGCTACAACGACACCTTCGGCCACCCTGCAGGGGATGCGCTACTCGCGCGCTTCGGCAGGCAGCTCGAGGTTGCGGTCGGGTCGCGTGGAACCTGCTACCGGCTCGGAGGCGACGAGTTCTGCACGCTCGCTCCGGTGCCGACGACCGAGATCGAGCAGTTCCTGAACCGGACCACGGATGCGCTGACGGAGCAGAGCGACAGCTTCGACGTCTCGACCGCGTTCGGCTGCTCGATCCTGCCCGACGAGGCCGGAAGCTCAGACGACGCGCTCCGGGTGTCCGATCAGCGCCTCTACGCTCAGAAGTACCAGGTGCTGATGGCCCGAGGACGGCCGCACGCCGTGCTGCTTCAGGCGCTCGAGGAGCGCGAGCCGAACCTGCGTGCCCACGTCGGCGGCGTGGCGATGCTCAGCCTGTTGCTGGCGGCCGAGCTGGGACTCGCCGATGCCGCACTCGAGGAGCTCGGGCTGGCGGCACAGCTCCACGACGTCGGCAAGCTCGCGATTCCCGACAGCGTGCTCTCGAAAGCGGAGCCGCTCGACGAGAGCGAGGTCGCCTTCATCCGGCAGCACACGCTGATCGGCCAGCGCATCCTCGACGCGTCACCCGCCCTGAATGAGGTCGGCCGGATCGTCCGCGCGACGCACGAGCGCTGGGACGGGGACGGCTATCCGGACGGGCTCTCGGGAGCCGCCATCCCGCTTCCCGCAAGGATCATCGCCGTCTGCGACGCGTACTGCGCGATGGTCGAGGACCGCGCGCACGGCCCGGTGCTCTCCGTACCGGCCGCTCTCGACGAGCTTCGCCGCAGCGCCGGCGGCCAGTTCGATCCCGCGCTGGTCGAGCTCTTCTGCGGGCTCGACCCGGCAGAGCTCTCCGCGGTCGCCGAGAGCAGCGAGGTCGGTACACGCTCATCGACCTGAGCTGCGCGTCGAGACGAACGTGGCCTCCGGCCTGATGATTCGGATGGGTCACAGACCCAGACGGCAACCGGATCGAGCTGTGGCAGCCCGCCTGATCGTGACGTAAGGTCGCCGCCGTGAGCTCATGGGTGAAGCGGCTGGCGCTCGGCCTTTCCATTGGAGGGATAGCCGTTCTCGCGATTCTCGCCGCGACCTCGATCAGCAGCCCGTTGCTGACCGTGGCCATTGCCGGGGCCTTCTTCGTGCTGCTGCTGCCCCTGGCGGCTTACTTCCTCTTTTCGCGCGGACAAGGAGGCATGAGATGACCCGGTATCTGATCTCGTTCGACGACGGCGCGATGACATTCCCCGAGGAGGAGTTGGCCGACGTGGCCGAGTCGGCCCATGCGGTGGTCGAAGAGGCAAAGAACTCCGGCGTCTGGGTGCTCGGCGGCGGACTCCACTCCTACGAAGAGGTGAGCGTGGTGGGCACCGATGGGACGGTCACCGACGGCCCCTACCCGGAGAGCAAGGCGTATATCGGCGGATTCGCGGTCGTCGACGTGCAGTCACGCGAAGAGGCACTGGAGTGGGCCGGCAAGTTCGCCGTCGCCTGTCGCTGTGCTCAGGAGGTCCGCGAGTTCGTGCCGGACCCGACCGTCTGATCGAGCGAATCGCCGGCGATGCGGGCATCGCGCTGGGCGAGGCGCGGAGCGACCCCGACGACATCGCCGACCACGAGGAGCGCAGGCGACGGGAGGTCGGCCGCGAGGCGGGCGATGTCCCAGAGCTCGCCGCTGACCGAGCGGCTGTCGGCGTACGTGCCGCGGGCGATGACTGCGGCGGGGGTGTGACGGTCCTTGCCGGCCGCGGTGAGGCCGCCGGCGATTCCGGATAGGTGGGCGAGGCCCATGAAGATGACGATCGTGCCGGGAGTGCCGGCGAGCTGCCCGTAGTCGAGGTCGTCGCCCGAGGCCGAATGGCCGGAGACGAGGGTGACCTGCGCGGACACTCCGCGGTGGGTGACCGGGATGCCGGCGGAGGCGGGCACCGCCGAGAGCGCGGAGACGCCGGGGACCACCTCGTGGGGGATGCCGGCTCCGACGAGCGCCTCTGCCTCTTCACCGCCGCGGCCGAAGATGAACGGGTCGCCGCCCTTGAGCCTGACGACGTCGAGGCCCGACTGGCCGAGCTCGACGAGGAGCTCGTTCAGCTCCGTCTGGCGGAGCTTCTCGCGCGGGATCACGAGCGCGTCGGCCGGGGCCTCCTCGACGAGCTCAGGCGCGACGAGGACGTCGTAGACGAGCACGTCGCAGCAGCGGATCAGCTCGAGGCCGCGCACGGTCACGAGGCCCGGATCGCCGGGGCCGGCTCCGACCAGGAAGACCGTCACGAGAGCCTCTCGGTGACCAGGTCTTCGAAGTAGTCGCGACGCTCCTCGTACGTTTCGAAGCGCTCCTTGACCTCGGGTCGCAGGGCGCGCAGCTCCTCCGCCAGGTCGGCGTGCTCGGGGCCCACCAACTCGGCGATCTGCGACCGAAGACGCTTTGCGAGCGCCGGCGATGCTCCGCCCGTCGAGACGGCGATCGCGATCGGGCCTTCACGGTGAATCGCCGGGAGGATGAAGTTGCAGAGCTCGGGAACGTCGGCGACGTTGCAGAGCATGTTGCGCGCCTCGGCGTCGGTGTGAACGGCCCGGTTCACCGCGGTGTCCGAGGTCGCGGCGATCACGAGGAACGCACCCTCGAGATCGCTGCGGCGATAAGGCCGCGCGACCCACTCGACCTCGAGCTCCGAGAAGGCCTCATGCAGATCAGGGGAGACCACCGTGACCTTGGCACCGCAGGTCACGAGCCCTGCCGCCTTCTCGAGCCCGACTAAACCGCCGCCGACGACGACGCAGCGGCGGCCCGCCACGTCGAGACACGCCATGTAGAAATCCTTCGTCATTCGGCTCCGGGAATGATCCCCTTCTCGTCGGCATAGGCCTGGACGAGCGCGTTGACCTCGGGCTTGCCGTTCTCCTCTTTCTCGAGGCTGAAGGCGTAGTTGATCTTGACGAACGGCTCCCAGTCCTCCGGGATCGCGTCCTCGGGGAGGATCGCCTCGACGGGGCACTCGGGCTCGCAGGCGCCGCAGTCGATGCACTCTTCCGCGTCGATCACGAGCATCCGGTCGACCTCGTGGATGCAGTCCACGGGGCAGACGCTCTGGCACGAGATGTCCTTAACGTCGATGCAGGCTTCACCGATGATGTACGTCATCGTTCTTCATGCTCCTATCGTCGCTAGCCGGGCTCCGGCTCGTCCGAGCCGAAGAACGATCTCGTAATCCTCCGTCGAGATCGTCACTCCGTATTCTCCAGGTCCGACCGCGGTGACCGAGACCTTGTCGATCGTGCGGCCCTCGAGCGCCGCGAGCGCTCCGTTCAGCTCGCGTGCCGACTCGGTCAGCTCGCGGCCGAGCGGCAGCCGGCGGAAGAGCGCCAGCGCGGCCTGCTCGCCCTCGGGCCCGTAGACCGAGCGCAACCGGCCGGTCGCGAGCCCGAGCTCGAGCAGCTCTGCGAGCGCATCGGCGTCGTCGCCTTCGACCGAGCCGCCGTCGACGGCCGCCACGACGTCGGCGAGCCGGCCGCGGCGCGACTCGTCCTGCACCATCGAGAGCACCGCCTGCGCCTCGGCGCGGGCGACCTCGGCCGCCTCGCCGCTGACGCGGACAGCCTGCGCTCAATGCGTGTCCTTGAGGATCGCGTGCAGCTCGTGCTCGAGCCCGCCGCTCTCGACCGAGCAGTGGATCCCGCATTCCTTCGGGGCGTTCGTCTCCCACCACCAGCGGCCCGCGCGGCTCGGCTCGTCGGGCGCGGTCGCCCGGGTGCACGGCGCGCAGCCGATCGACTTGTAGCCCTTGTCGTAGAGCGAGTGGTAGGGCACGTCGCGCTCGCGGACGTAGTCCCAGACCTCTTCCTCGGTCCACTCGGCGAGCGGGTTCAGCTTCACGATCGCGCCGTGGTCGTGGTCGATCTCGACCTTGCGGATGTTCGTGCGGCTCGCCCACTGGTCGCGCCGCAGGCCGGTGACCCAGGCGTCGAGCGAGTGGAGGTGCTTCGTGAGCGGGCGGACCTTGCGGAGGTTGCAGCAGAGGAGGCGCAGGTCGACAGACGTCTTGAAGAGGTCGACGCCGTGCTTGCCGGTCATCGCGTCGATCTCGTCGGTGTCGGGCTGGACGAGATCGAGGCGGAGGCCCGGGTAGCGGGCGCGGAGGCGGTCGGCCAGCTCGAGCGTCTCGGCGGGGAGGCGGCCCGTGTCGACGCTGAAGACCGGGATGTCGGGGTCGATCGCGTACGCCATGTCGATCAGGACGACGCTGTCGATCTGGAACGACGTCGAGATCGCCAGGTTCGGCGCGAACCGCCCGATCGCCCACTCCAGGACGACCTCGGGCTCCTCGCCCTCGAACTCGATGCTGAGCTCCCCAGCCTCCAGCTCGTCGATCAACTCGATTGCACTCACTCCGCCTCCTCCCGTTGTCGCAATTTGGCCGGCTCGAGGCCGGCGAGCTCACCGAGCTCCTCGTCGCTCGCGCGGCGCGCGAACGACACGAAATTCTCTTCCGGCCCACGCCGTTCCAGCCAGCCGGCGATCAGCCCTTCGACCGCGCTGTCGAGCTCGTCGGTCGGCACGCGCCGGAACAGCGAGCGGCCGATCTCGGGCTCGGGCCCGAGGCTGCCGCGCACGAAGATGTCGTAGGCCTGCCGGCGCACACCCCCGTCGTCCCGCGAGGTCGTGCCCTGGAAGCCGATGTCGCCGACCCAGTGCTGGGCGCAGGCGTGCGGGCAGCCGTCGAGATGGAGCCGCAGGTCGGCGATCTGCATCCCGAAGCGCTCGTCGAGGCGGTCGATCAGCGCGCCGAGGCGCGTCTTCGTCTCGGCGACCGAGAAGTTGCAGTGCGGCTCGCCGGTGCAGGCGATCGAGTTGCCGCGCACCGGGTTGATGTCGAGCGGGAAGCCGATCGCCTCGAGCTCGGCCGTGGCCTCCTCGACCTTGTCGTTCGGGATGCCCGTGACGATGAAGTTCTGCTGGCGCGTCAGCCGGATGTCGCCGCCGTAGCGCTCGGCGAGATCGGCGATCGCGATCATCTGGTCGCCCGAGATCAGGCCCGAGATGCACCGGGACGCCGATGTAGGAGAGCCCCTCCTGCTTCTGCTGGTGGACGCCGAGATGGTGCGACGGCTCGACGGTGATGGGCGGCAGCGCGTAGTCCTCGAGCTTGCGGCCGAGCCTCGCCTCGACGCGCTCACGGATCCCTTCGGGGCCGATGTCGTCGACCATGAACTTGAGCCGGGCCTTGACGCGGGAGACGCGGTACTTGAGGTCCTCCGACCAGACCGACGTGATCGCGCCGAGGATCTCGTTCGCCTCTTCCTTGGGGATGAACACGCCCATGTCCCGGGCGATCCGCGGCACCGACGAGAGGCCGCCGCCGACGTGGACGGCGAAGCCCTCGCGGCCGGCGTTGTCGGTTCCGATCAGCGAGATGCAGTTGATCTCCGGCGCGTTGCAGCGGTCGGCGCAGGCGGAGATCGAGTACTTGTGCTTCCGCGGCAGGTTCGCCCAGTCGGGGTTGCCGTAGAAGAGGTCGGCCGCGGCGGTGACGGTCGGCGAGGCGTCGAAGAGCTCGTCGCCTGCGATCCCCTGCACGGGGCAGCCGGTGATGTTGCGCACGGTGTCTCCGCAGCCGCCGGCGGTCGTGATGCCGGAGCGATCGAGGTGCGCGAAGATGTCCGGCAGCTTCCCGAGCTCCAGCTAGTGCAGCTGGATGTTCTGCCGTGTCGAGAGCTCGCCGTCGCCCTTGCCGTAGAGGTTCGAGACCTCGCCGATCGTGCGCAGCTCGGTCGCCGACAGCTGGCCGGCCGGGACCTTGACGCGGAGCATGAACGTCCCGATCTTCGGCTTGTCGTGGTAGAGGCCCCACCACTGCAGGCGGACGATGTCCTCCTCGGCGACGTTCTCGTAGCCCTGCGCTATCAGCGCGGGTAGCTCGTCGCGGATCCCGAGCGGCGCCTTCTCGCGCTTCAGCCGCTCGACCGGGTTGCGCTTGAGAACGAGGTCCCAGTCGGCAGGCGGCTTCGGCGCTGAGCGGCGATCGACAGTGCTCACGCGGAGCCCCTCGGGCGGCGGCGGGGCGCGCCCGCCCCGGCCGCCGAGCGGGGGACCGTGGTTTCACGAAGGAGGGTCGTGTGCACCATCGCGGGCACTGTAGCCGAGCGAGCTACAAAAAGTAAAGTCTTGAGCTGCGATGCCGTTCTGTTCCACTTCACTTATTACAGTTATGAATCTTTATTTCTTGCAGTAACGGCAACCGCAGCAAGCCGGTTACGGCTAGCGTGGAGGCAGGATGAGCGAACGCCCGAAAGTTCTCGTGCGCGAGGAGATCGCCGAAGCCGGCGTCGACCTGCTGCGCGAGAAGTTCGACGTCGACGTCGACTCCGAGAGCGACCTCGCGTCGATCATCGGCGACTACGACGGGATCGTCATCCGCTCCGCGACCAAGCTCACCGCCGACCTGATCAACGCAGGGACGAATCTGAAGGTGATCGGGCGCGCGGGCGTCGGCGTCGACAACGTCGACGTGGATGCGGCCACCCGCCGCGGGATCGTGGTCGCGAACGCGCCCGAGTCGAACATCGTCTCGGCCGCCGAGCACACGGTCGGCCTGCTGTTCGCCCTCGCGCGGAACATCCCGCAGGCGCACAGCGCCCTCGTCGACAACCGCTGGGAGCGCTCGAAGTGGGGTGGGGTCGAGCTGGCCGAGAAGACGCTCGGCGTGCTCGGCTTCGGCCGGATCGGCCAGCAGGTCGCGCGCCGCGGGCTCGGGATGCAGATGCACGTCGTCGCCTACGACCCGTTCGTCTCCGCCGAGCGCTTTCGCGAGGCCGGAGTCGAGCAGGACACGCTCGAGGGTGTGCTGGCCCGCGCCGACTTCGTCACGCTCCACCTGCCGCTGAACGACGAGACGCGAGGCGTGATCGGCGCCGACGCGCTCGCGCAGATGAAGCACGGCGCGCGGCTGATCAACGCCGCCCGGGGCGATCTCGTCGACGACGAGGCGCTGGTCGCCGCCCTCGAGTCGGGGCAGCTCGGCGGCGCAGCGATCGACGTCTTCTCCAAGGAGCCCTACTCGGGCCCGCTGCTCAGCGCCCCCAACATCGTCGTGACGCCGCACCTCGCCGCCTCGACCGACGAGGCCCAGGACCGCGCCGGCGTGATCGTCGCCGAGCAGGTCGCCGCCGCGCTCGACGGCGGAGTCGTCACGAACGCGGTGAACATCCCGTCGATCGGCGGCGAGGACCTCGAGGTGCTCGGCCCGTTCCTGCCGCTTGCGGCGGCGCTCGGCCGGTTCGCGCTCGAGCTGGCGCGCGGCGAGCCGGGCACGATCACGCTCGAGTACTACGGCGAGCTCGCCGAGCGCGACACGCGCCTCCTCACGCTTGCCGCCCTGAACGGGGCGTTCCGGGGCCGGGTCGACCAGCTCGTGAACTACGTCAACGCTCCGCTGATCGCAGCCGAGCTCGGGATCGAGGTCGTCGAGGTGCGCCAGCGCTCGTCACGCGACTTCACGAACCTGATCGCCGTCACGGCCGGCGGCATGCGCGTCGCGGGAACGACGATCGGGCGCGACCACCGCCTGTGGCTCGTCTCGGTGCTCGGCTTCGAGATCGAGATCGAGCTCGCCCCGCGCATGGTCGTCCTCCGCTACGACGACGTCCCCGGCGTGATCGGCCGGGTCGGGACGCTGCTCGGCGAGGCCGGCGTGAACATCGCCAACATGGCCGTCTCCCGCAACCGGGAGGCCGGCAAGGCCGTGATGGTGCTGTCGCTGGACACGCCGGCCGCGCCCGAGGTCCTGGAGCGCCTCGGGCACGGCGCGGACGAGGTCTACTTCGTCGGCAGCTGAAGCGGCTGCCCAGCTAGAGCGCGAGCGGCACGCCTCTCGGCAGCACGATCGTCGGGCACGGCGTCAGCTCGATCAGGTACGCCGAGGCGGCGCTGATCATCACCGTGCCGTGAACCGCGACGGCCTTGGAGCCGACGATGAGCAGCGACACGTCCTGGCTCGCCCGGTCGGCGACGGTCGCGCCGAGCTTCGACGCCAGCGTGGCCGCTGTCTGCGCGGCGCTCGTGTCGCCTTCCTCGTCGACGGCGGCGATCGTGGTGATCGGCGCGTCGGCGAAGTCGTGGTACCCGGCCGGCGCGACTGCGACGGCGAGCGAGCCGCCCTCCATGAACCGTTGGGCGGAGGCCTGCGGGTCGACGTGACCCGGGGTCGTGCGGTAGGCGGAGCCGAACACGATCGCGCTTGCCTCCTCCTTCGCTGCGAGCTCCTTCAGCCCCTCGGGCGTCGACGCGCTGAGCACGACGAAGCGAGGGACGTCCGGGTTGCCGAGCCAGGCCGCGCCGCCTGCGAGCAGGGCGTCAGCCTCGTGCTCTGCCAGCTGCTCGCGCCCGCCGGTCTCGTGCATGTGCCGGACGTACGCGAGTGCAAGCGACGCGCCGGCGTTGGCGAGCTTGCGCCCGAGCGCGAGCGCGTCACGGTCGTTGTCGGATCCGTCGTAGGAAACGATGATCTTGGTGGCCATTTCGTCCTCTCTGGAATCGGAGGGCCCGGGCGCGCGCCGTGCGCGGTCGCCCGGGCCCCTACGACGGTCAGCCGACGGTCGGCTCCTGTGGGGCGGGTGCGGGCGACCGGGACGATCCCGCCTCCGGTGTAGCCGAGCGACGGGATGTCCGACGGGTACACCTCGTGCCCGTGGATCGCGATGTCGCCCTCCTCGAGCTCCTTGTCGCTCATCCGCAGCGGGATCACGAGCCCGACGAGCTTGAGGATGATGAACGTGCCGATCGCGGTGAAGCAGATCACCCACAGCGCGGCCGTAGACCTGCACGCGCAGGAGGTGCAGGCTGCCGGTGCCCGAGAACCACGGTGTGCCGTCGGGGTTGATGTAGACGGCCATGTTCGAGTCGGCGAGGACGCCGACCAGCAGCCCGCCGACGACCCCGGCGAAGCCGTGCGTGTAGACGACGCCGAGCGTGTCGTCGACGTTGCGGAACGGCCGGCAGCGGCTCAGGTAGTTGTAGGCGAGGTAGACGATCGAGGAGGCGATGACGCCGATCAGCATCGCGCCGTAGCCGTTGACGAAGCCGGCGGCCGGGGTGATCGCGACGAGGCCGACGATCATCCCGTTGACGCTGCCGATCAGCGACGGCTTGCGGCCGGTCATGTAGTCCCACAGCACCCAGACGAGGAACGCCACGGCGGTGCAGAGGTTGGTGTTCAGGATGGCGGCCGAGGCGTCGGCGCCGGCGTAGTAAGGATCGCCGCCGTTGAAGCCGTTCCAGCCGAGCCACAGCAGGCCCGGCGCCGGTCGCGACCATCAGCAGGTTGTTCGGCGCGTCGATCTCACGGTCACGGGCGAGTCGTGGGCCGATCACCGCAGCTGCGACGAACCCGGCGACACCGGCGGCGAGATGGATCACGTAACCGCCCGAGAAGTCGATCGCGCCCTGCTGGGCGAAGTAGCCGCCGCCCCAGATCAGGAACGCGTTCACGACGTAGACGCCCGAGATCCAGAGCGGGACGAAGACGAGCCACGCCTTGAAGTTGATCCGGCCGAGAATCGAGCCGAGCATCAGCAGCGGCGTGATCGCCGCGAACACGAACTGGAAGTAGACGAGCGTGGACTGCGGGAAGTGCCAGTCGGGGCCCGCCGACGAGGGGGATCGAGCGCCTGCCCTTGCTCGGCCGCGTGGTTGAGGACGGCACCCGGCTGCCCGATGAAGTTCCCGAAGAAGCGGTCGAAGAACCCTCCACTTCCGTCAGCAATGCCGTGCCACGGATGGCCGAAGCCCATGTTGAAGCGCGTAGAGCACCCAGACGATCAGGACGACCGCGAAGGCGGAGAACGCGAGCATCATGCTGTTCACGGACCAGCGCTTCTGCATGACGCCGCCGTAGAGCACGACGAGGCCGGGGACGCTCATCAGGCCGACGAGCGTCGCGGCGGTCAGCTGCCAGGCGTTGTCGCCTGGGTTCAGCCAGGTTGGGTATGGAAGAACGGTCGTCGCAAGAGCAAGGCTGATCTCCTTTCCGAGACAGACGGGTTACCGGGCACGGGGGCCGTTTGAGCGCTGGACCAACACAAAAAGGCCCCAAGACCCGTACAGATAGGTCTTGTGGCCTCGTTGCCCGTGTCCGGTCCTCGGCGACCGAACGGAATGACTCTAGCGTCCCCCGCTCAGGGGAGCAAATCGGAACCGCCGGCGACCGCCGGGCAGCAGGATCACGGTCGCTCCGTCCGGGACCTCGGTGTCGAGGCCGTTCAGCAGCCGCACGTCCGAGCCGTCGATGAAGACGTTCAGGAACTGGGGCAGATCGTCGCCCGTCGAAGAGCCGCTCGCGCAGCGACGGGTACTCGGCGATCAGGTTCTCGAGCACGTCGCGGATCGTGGCGCCGGAGAGCTCGACCTGGCGGTTGTTGCCGGCCTCGGGACGCAGGATCGGGGGGATGCGGACGGTCGCCATCGGGTTCAAACCCTACACAGCGGCTCCCGGGCTTCCGGCCGGTTCCGGCCGGAGCTCGTCGATCCGGTCGATTCGCGCGAGGTCGGGGAACACCCACTTCCAGATCCCGGCGAGCGCGATCGTGACCGCGCCGCCGATCACGACAGCCGGCACGGCGCCGATCAGCGCGGCGACGACCCCGGACTCGAACGCGCCGAGCTCGTTCGAGGCGCTGATGAACACCATCTCGACGGCCACCACGCGTCCGCGGACCTCGTTCGGCGCGGCGACGGCCGGGATCGTCGCGCGGATGTTGACGCTGATCATGTCGACGAAGCCGCTGACGGCCAGCGCAGCCAGGGAGAGGGCGAAGTTGTGCGAGAGCCCGAAGACGATCATCGAGACGCCGAACGCCGCGACGACGACCAGGAGCGTCGACCCCGTGTTCCCCCGGATCGGCTTGCGGGCCAGCATGAACGCGGCGAGGAGCGCGCCGACCGCGGGGGCGCTACGCAGCACTCCGAGGCCGAGCGGGCCCGTGTGGAGGATCTGCTTCGCGAAGAGCGGCAGCAGCGCGACCGCGCCGCCGAAGAGAACGGCGAACAGATCGAGCGAGATCGCACCGAGCATCACGGGCGTTCGCCTGATGAACTTGATCCCCTCGAGCACGCTCGAGAGCCCCGGCGCCTTCGTTCCGGGCTGCCGCTCGTCGGGCTCCCTTGCCGCGACGAGCGCTGCGACGCCGATCGCGAGCATGACGGCGGCGAACACGTAGACCGACTCCTCGTTGAGGGCGAAGAGCAGCCCGCCGAGCGCGGGGCCGACGACCGTTCCGGACTGGAACGCGATCGAGCGCCACGCCATCGCGCTCGGGATCAGCTCGAACGGAACGAGCGAAGGGCCGAGCGCGCGTGCCGCCGGGTTCGCGATCGCCGCGGAGACGCCGCTGGCCGCCGCGAGCACGAGGAAGGGCCAGAGCTGCTTGGCGCCCGCGATCGTGACCACGAGGAGGAGCGCCGTGACGCAGACGCCGAGCGCGAGCGCGGTCGCGAAGACGAGCCGGCGCGGGAGCCGGTCGGCGAGATGCCCCGCAGGGAGCGCGAGCAGGAGCAGCGGCAGGAACTCGCAGAGGCCGATCAGGCCGAGGTCGAACGCCGAGTGGTTGATCGAGAAGACCTGCCAGCCGACGGCCACGGCGATCATCTGGATGCCGAACGCCTCGGCGACGAGCGCGATCCAGAGCAGCAGGAAGTCGCGCTGCTGCAGCACGACGGGTAGCCGGTGCCGCAAGGCGCCTCTCATCGAACCAGTATGGCCGTCGGGCGCGCCGCGATCGCGACGCGCCCGACGGGCCGGAGGTCAGGCTGCCGGATCGTCCTCTGCGAGGATGCGGTAGATCGAGCGCCGCGTCTCGGCGAGCACCTTGGCTGCCTCGGCGCGCTGCGCGTCGCTGCCGTGGTGGGTGACCTGGCGGGTCGCCATTCCGACCTGCATCGCGAGGTGCATCAGCTCGCGGACGCCGTCGGGCATCCCCTCGCCGGCCTGCTGCCACGGGTTGCCGAGCTTCTCGCGGTTCTCCTCGACGTAGGCGCGGCCCGCGTCGGTGAGCTCGAAGACGTTGCCGCCGTCGCGTGCCTCACCGCGGATCAGGCCCTCGTCGGCGAGGAGCTGGAAGGCGGGGTAGACCGAGCCGGGGCTGGGGCGCCAGGCGCCTTCGCTGCGCTGCTCGATCTCCTGCATCACCTGGTAGCCGTTGCGCGGCTCCTCTTCGATCAGGAGCAGGATCGCGGCGCGCACGTTGCCTCGCCGCATCCGCCGGCCGCGGGGCCCGCCCGGGCCGCCGAAGCCGCGCTGCTTGAAGAAAAAGGGCCCGCCGGGGCCGAAACCGCCGCCCGGGCCTTCGGGGCCGGGGCCCCACATCAGTGTTCGTTGTCTGTGCATATCGATTCTCCTTTCATATCGCGACAGTATCCGATATATCGGAATGTGTCAAGAGCGCGACGTGATTAGGGTATTGGGCCATGCCGGTCGAGAGACAAGCCGAGCGTCTTGCGACGCCGCTCAGCCGCCGCGACAAGAGGGTTCTGCTCGCGGCCGGCGTCATCGCCGTGCTCGCGCGTGCTCGGCGGGGTGCTCTACGAGCTCACCAAGAGCGGGAGCCCGTCGGGCGTCAAGTGCTTCACCGCGACCTTCGCGGCCTCGCTGGGCGGGGCGACCGTGCACTACTGCGGCGCGGCGGCAGTCCACTACTGCCGCGTCAACGCGCCGGGGGCGCCGCGGTCGCCGAGGCCTGCCGCAAAGCGGGCTTCGCGGTCGGCGCGACCCCGTAGCCCCCGCCCGTATCCTTGCTGCGATGAAGGTGATCCTCCCCGACGGCAAGGAGCTCGAGCTCCCCGACGGCGCGACCGGCCTCGACGCCGCGCGTGCGATCGGCCCGAAGCTCGCCGAGCAGGCTGTGCTCGTGCGCTCGAACGGCGTCCGTCCAGGACGTCCGCCTTCCGCTCGAGGACGGCCAGCCGATCCAGTTCCTGACGACGCGCGACAGCTCCGATCCGGACGCTCTGTACGTCCTGCGCCATTCGAGCGCGCACCTCCTCGCCGAGGCGGTCCGTCGGCTCTATCCCGGCGTCAAGGTCGCGATCGGCCCGCCGATCGAGCACGGCTTCTACTACGACTTCGAGTTCCCGGAGCCGATCGGCGAGGGCGATCTCGAGGCGATCGAGGCCGAGGTCAAGCGCGAGATCGAGGAGGGGCGGGTCTGGAACCGCGAGGAGATCTCCCGCGACGAGGCGCGCGAGCGCTTCGAGGCCGAGGGCGAGCCGTACAAGGTCGAGCTCGTCGACACCGCCCAGGGCGATATCTCGCTGTATTCCCAGGGGGATTTCACCGATCTCTGCCGCGGGCCACATCTGCAGGATTCCTCGCCGATCAAGGCGTTCAAGCTGACGGGTCTCGCCGGCGCCTACTGGCGCGGCGACGAGAAGAACACGCAGCTGACCCGGATCTACGGCACCGCGTTCTTCAAGCAGGGCGATCTCGATGCTCATCTCGAGCGCCTCGAGGAGGCGAAGAAGCGCGACCACCGCCGGCTCGGGACGCAGCTCGACCTGTTCCACTTCTCCGACGTCTCCCCGGGATCGCCGTTCTGGCACCCCAAGGGGATGGTGATCTGGAACGTGCTCGAGGATCTGCGCCGCCGCGAGAACCGGGAGCGCGGCTACGTCGAGGTCCGCACGCCGCAGATCTACGACAAGGAGCTGTGGGTCACCTCGGGGCACTGGGAGAAGTACCGCGAGCACATGTTCACGTTCGAGTCCGAGAACCGCGAGTTCGGGCTGAAGCCGATGAACTGCCCGGGCCACTGCGCGCTCTACTCCGACGGCGCCTACAGCTACCGCGAGCTGCCGCTGCGGATGGCCGAGGCGGGCGTGCTGCACCGCGACGAGCTGACCGGCGCACTCCACGGCCTCCTGCGGGTGCGGATGTTCTCGCAGGACGACGCGCACATCTTCTGTACCGCCGAGCAGATGGCCGACGAGGTTGCCGGCTGCCTCGACTTCGGCTACGCGATCTACGACAAGCTCGGGCTCGAGATCAAGGTCGAGCTCTCCACTCGCCCGGAGAACCGGATCGGCGCCGACGAGGAGTGGGATGTCGCCGAGGCGGCGCTCGCCGCCGCGCTCGACCGGCGCGGGCTCGAGTACACGATCAACGCCGGCGACGGGGCCTTCTACGGGCCGAAGATCGACCTGCACATGCTGGACTCGCTCGACCGCGCCTGGCAGATCGGGACGGTGCAGCTCGACTTCCAGATGCCGCAGCGCTTCGGCCTTCGCTACCAGGGCGCCGACAACGCCGAGCACACCCCGGTGATGATCCACCGTGCGCTGATCGGGTCGTTCGAGCGCTTCATCGGGATCCTGATCGAGCACTTCGCCGGCGCGTTCCCGTTCTGGCTCGCCCCGGTGCAGGTGCGGATCCTTCCGGTCGGGCTCGGCCATCACGCCGCTGCGCAGGACGCTGGCGGCGAAGCTCGGCGGCTACCGCGTCGAGGTCGACGCCTCGGACGAGACCGTCGGCAAGCGGATCCGGAACGGCGAGGTCGACAAGATCCCGTTCGTGATCGTCTACGGCGACAAGGAATCCGACGAGGCGCTCGCGGTGCGCGAGCACGGCGGGGGGCAGTCGACCAAGTCGCTCTCCGAGCTTCAGTCCCTGCTTGCTACTCTTTCGACCTGACAAGTAGGGGCGAAACCGTCTCTCACCTCCTGGACGTGTTTACGGACACGGCCTCGGGGGTTCAACCGAAGTGGTTGAAAACGGTGCTCGCCGCTGCTTGCCAGCGGTTTTCTGCATTTCAACTGCAGTTCGGACTACAGGAGGCACAAACGAGCTTGGTACGGGACATTTGAGGCCGCGGCGAGGTTCCTGGGAACCGCCGCGCCGGCCGGAGCCGCAGGCGCGCGTCAACGACGCGATTCGCGTGCCGCGGGTACGGCTGATCGGTGAGGAAGGACAGCAGCTCGGGATCAAGCCGACCGAAGAGGCGCGCACCTATGCCTACGGCAAGGGGCTCGATCTGGTCGAGGTCGCAGCGCAGGCCGATCCACCGGTCGCGAAGGTGATGGATTACGGGAAGTACCGGTACGAGCAGGAACAGAAGGCAAAGCAGGCACGCAAGAACCAGACTCAGATCCACGTCAAGGAGATCAAGCTTCGGCCCAAGATCGGAATCCACGACTACGAGACCAAGAAAGGCCATGTCGTCCGCTTCCTCAACCAGCGGGCGAAGGTCAAGGTCACGATCATGTTCCGGGGCCGCGAGCGCGAGCATCCGGATCGCGGCCGTGATCTCCTCATGCGGCTCGCCGACGACGTCAAGGAGCTCGGGATGATCGAGACCCAGCCGCTGCTCGAGGGTCGCAACATGACGATGGTGATGGCGCCTACCAAGAATGCGGGAGTGAAGAAAGATGCCGAAACAGAAGACAAACTCGGGAGCCAAGAAGAAATTCAAGGTGACCTCAACGGGGAAGCTCCTGCGCAGGAAAGCGGGCCAGAGCCACAATCTGGAGCACAAGTCGCCGAAGCGGAAGCGGGCGTTCAGTAAGGACCAGCCTGTCGCGAAGGCGAACGACAAGGTCGTCAGGAAGCTGCTCGGGCTCGGGAAGGCAGGCCGCTGATGGCGAGGGTCAAGCGTTCCGTCCACGCGCGCAAGAAGCGCCGGAAGGTACTCGAGCAGGCGAAGGGCTACTGGGGCCTCAAGAGCACCAACTACACGTACGCCAAGGAGCAGGTCGAGCACTCGCTCACCTACGCCTACCGCGACCGCAAGAACCGCAAGCGGATGTTCCGCCGCCTGTGGATCACCCGCATCAACGCGGGGGCGCGCGCGCACGGCCTCTCCTACAACCAGTTCATCGCCGGGCTGAAGGCGGCCGACGTCGAGCTCGACCGGAAGGTGCTCGCGGACCTCGCGGTGCACGATCCCGAGCAGTTCGCGAAGCTCGCCGACCAGGCGAAGGCGGCGCTTCCCCAGTAGCGGTAGCGTCGCGGGGTGATTACCTCCCGCGACAACGAGACGCTGAAGCTCGTCCGCAAGCTGGGCGAGAGGCGGTGGCGGGAGAAGCTCGGGCTGTTCGCGTGCGAGGGCGAGGACCTCGTGGCGGCGGCGACGGCCGAACCGGTCGAGCTGCTCGTCGCCGGGGAGAACGTCGAGCCGGCGCTGCTGGCCGGGGTCTCTTCCGCCGGGCATCCGCCGCGTGTGATCGGCGTCTACCGGCGGGCCGACCTGCCCGGGCCTCAGCTTCGCGCGGTGATTCTTGCGCTCTGGCGCCTATCGGATCCGGGAAACGTCGGAACGCTGATCCGCACCGCGGATGCCTTCGGCGCGGCGGTTGCGCTGTCGGAGGGCTGCGCGGACCCGACGGGCCCGAAAGCGCTCCGGGCGAGCGCCGGTGCGATCTGGCGTGTCCCGCTGCTCCCGCTCACGGCGGTTGCGGGCCCCAAGCGGGTCGCGCTCGTCTCGTCCGGCGGCACGCCGATCGACGAGGCGGATCTCGGAGGCGGCGTGATGTTCCTGCTCGGTGCGGAGCGAGCGGGGCTTCCTGACGAGGTCGAGCGTGATCTCGACGTGACGATCCCGATCGGGTCGGAGTCCCTCAACGTCGCCGCGGCGGGCGCGATCGCCCTGTACGAGTGGCGCCGGCGGAACCCCCTGTAGTCGCCACGTCCCTCTCGGCCATGTCCGGGGACAGTCACCGTAACGAGAGTGTCACGGCCACAGGCGGAAACCGAGCAGCGAAGCCCTGTTCCGCCGCACACACCAGGGGACGGGCACCGTGACGGAACTGGAACGCGCTCAGTCGCGTTTGCGGCAGACCCAGATCGAGTCCTCGTGGCCCGACCAGGCGGTGCCGTCGAACCAGCCGTAGAGGCCCTCGACGACGAAGCCCTCGTTGCCGAGGAGCTCGCGCCACTCGGTCATCGAGATCCATGCGAGCGAGAGCTCGGACTCGACGCCGTCGCCGCGGACTCGCAGGATCAACGTCCGGGTCGTCTCGTCCCAGTCGGCCCGCTCGAAGATCCCGGGCTCTCGCTCGAGCCACCGGCCGTGCGTCTCGGCGATGTCCTCCGGCCCGGGCCAGAAGACGTCGAAGACGAAGTGGCCTCCAGGCTCGAGCAACCCGTGCACGGCGCGAACGACCGCACGGCGGTCATCGTCGGTCTGCATGTGCAGCAACGAGCGGAACGGGATGATCACGAGCGGCACCGGCCCCTCGACGGGCGGATCGCGGAAGTCGCCGTAGCGAAGATCGAGCGTGACGCCGGCCAGAGCGGCCCGCTCGCGGGCGACCTCGAGCATCCCCTCGGAGAGATCGACGCCGATCACCTCGATCCCCTCGGCCGCGATCGGCACCGCGATCCGCCCCGTCCCGACGCCGAGCTCGATCACCGGGCCGCCCCATTTCCGTGCGCGTTCCAGGTAAAACGCGACGTCCTCGACGACGCTGACCGACCAGGGGTCGTAGAGGCGGGCGATGCGGTCGTAAGCGGACATGGCCGGTATGCTGCCGACATGGCGACGCCGGCACAGCCGTTCCTGTTTACCTCGCCCCGGTTCGAGACCGGGGCCGCGGCGTCCGCCGCGTAGCCTCCGCGTTCTCGGGCCGGGGCTGAATCAGCCGACCGAAGCCCTTTCGACCCATGGAGAACGAGTGAGCGAAAACTGGCAGGAGTACGAGCAGCAGGGCCTTGCAGCAAGTGCGGCCGCGGCATCGAGCGACGACCTCGAGCAGGTGCGCGTGCAGTACCTCGGGCGCAAGAGCGAGCTCGCCCTGGCGCTGCGCGAGGTTCGCGACCGCGAGACGGGGATGCTTCTGAACGGCGTCCGCCGGAAGCTCGAGGAGACGTTCGAGACGCGCGAGACCGAGCTCGCCGGCGCGGAGCTCGACCGGCGCCTGCGCGAGGAGGTGATCGACGTCACGCTGCCTGGCGAGGAGCTGCCGCTCGGCCAGCTCCACCCGATCACCCAGGTTCGCCGCGCCGTCGAGGACGCGTTCCTCGGGCTCGGCTACGAGGTTCGCGACGACCGCGAGGTCGAGACCGTCGAATACAACTTCGACAAGCTCGCGTTCCTGCCGACGCACTCGGCCCGCTCGCCGCGCGACACGTTCTTCTTCGACGAGAACCACGTCCTGCGGACCGAGACGAGCCCGTCGCAGATCCACATCCTCGAGGAGAAGCCGCCGCCGATCTACATGGTCTCGATCGGCCGTGTCTACCGGCGCGACGCGATCACCGCGACGCGCTATCCGATCTTCCACCAGTTCGAAGGGCTCGCGGTCGATCGCGGCCTGACCCTCGCCGATCTCCAGGGGACGCTGCTGCACGTGATGCGCGCGCTCTACGGGCCGGAACGGCGGGTGCGCTTCCGCACGCACTACTTCCCATTCACCGAGCCGTCGATCGAGCCGGACGTCTCCTGCGGGATCTGCGGCGGCGCGGGCTGCCGCACCTGCAAGTTCTCGGGCTGGATCGAGATGGGCGGCGCCGGCATGGTCGACCCGCGGGTCTTCGAGAACGTCGGCCTCGACCCCGCGGAGTGGAGCGGGTTCGCGTTCGGATGCGGCCTCGAGCGCACGACCCAGCTGCGCCACGACATCCCCGACATCCGCGCGCTCTGGGAAGGCGACCTGCGCGTCCTGAGGCAGTTCTGATGAAGGTGCCCGTCTCCTGGCTGCGGGACTACGTCGCCGTCGACATGCCGCTGAGCGAGCTCGCGTCGCGCCTCTCGGTCGCGACGGCCGAGGTCGAAGGGATCGACCAGCACGGGGTCGCGGATGTGGGCGGAAACCTCGGCCTGTTCAAGATCGGCCGCGTCGTCGAGGCCGAGAAGCACCCGAACGCCGACCGGCTCCAGATCACCAAGGTCGACGTCGGCGAGGCCGAGCCGCGCTCGATCGTCTGCGGCGCGTGGAACTTCGGCGTCGGCGCGACCGTCGGCGTCGCGCTCCCCGGGGCCGTGCTCCCGAACGGGCTCGAGCTCGAGCAGCGCAAGGTGCGCGGCGAGATCTCCGACGGGATGATCCTGGCCGAGGACGAGGTCGGGCTCGGCGGCGAGCACGCCGGGATCATGCTGCTGCCGGAGACCGAGCCGGGAACGCCGCTCGGCGACGTCCTGCCGCTCGTCGACCACGTCCTGCACGTCGAGGCGACGGGGAACCGGCCCGACCTGCAGTCCGTTTACGGCCTCGCCCGCGAGATCGCGACCCTTTACGACCTGTCCCTCACGGCCCCGTCGGGGGACTGTCCCCAGACACGGCCCGAGCGGACGGTCGAGATCCGGATCGACGACTTCGAAGGCTGCCCGCGCTACATCGGCCGGCTGTTCGAGAACGTCGCGATCGGCCAGTCGCCGCAGTGGCTGCGGACGCGGCTCTTCCTGGCGGGCCAGCGGCCGATCTCGAACGTCGTCGACGTCACCAACTACGTGATGCTCGCCCTCGGCAACCCGCTGCACGCGTTCGACTTCACCGCGCTGCGACGGCGGCCGGATCATCGTCCGCCGCGCGACACCCGGCGAGAAGCTGACCACGCTCGACAGCGTCGCCCGCCGGCTCGCCGCCGATGACCTAGTGATCGCCGATGCCGACCGCGCCGTCGCGCTCGCCGGGATCATGGGCGGCGAGGAGACCGAGATCGGCGAGGCGACGACCACGGTCCTGCTCGAGGCCGCGAACTTCGAGCCGTACGGCATCTTCCGCACCTCCGAGCGCCAGAAGCTGCGCACCGAGGGCTCGAACCGCTGGGAGAAGGGCGTCGACCCCTACCTCGCCGGGCAGGCCGCCGAGGTCGCGACGAAGCTCCTGCTCGAGACCGCAGGCGGCACCTGGACCGCCGACAGCGACGTGAAGGGCGCCCTGCCCGAGCGGCCGGTGATCGCCTTTCGCCCCGAGCGCGCCGACGAGGTGATCGGAATCGCGACGCCGCCGGAGCGCCAGTACGCGATCCTCGACCGCCTGGGCTTCGACCGCAAGGAGGGCGAGGTCGTCGCCCCGACGTGGCGCGCCCGCGACGTGACCCGCGAGATCGACGTCGTCGAGGAGATCGCTCGCTTCCGACTCGAGGACGTGCCGTTCACCCTGCCCGCCCGCCGCGAGATGAACGGCGCGCTCACGCGCGACCAGCAGCTTCGCCGCCGCGTCGAGGACGCACTCGTCGGCCTCGGGTTCGCCGAGATCTACACGCCGAGCCTGCGGCCCGACGACGACACGCCGTGGAAGCTCCCCGAGCCGATCTCGGTCGACTTCACCGCGCTTCGCACCTCGCTGCTCCCGAGCCTCGTCGAGGCCGCGCGGCGCAACGTCGACGCCGGCTCACGCGGGATCGCGCTCTTCGAGATCGCGCGCGTCTACATGCCCGCCGGCGATCTGCCGGCAGAGGCGCCGACCGTGGCCGGGATCGCCGAGGGCGGCTTCCTGCACGTGAAGGGCGTGGTCGAGGCGCTGTACCGCGCACTCAAGGCCGAGCCCACCTTCAGCCGCTGGAGCCACCCGCTCCTCCACCCGGGCAAGTCGGCGATCACCGACGCCGGCATCCTCGGCGAGCTTCACCCGCGCGAGCTCGAAGGCGAGTGGGGGGTGTTCGAGCTCGACCTGCACAGCCTGTTCGACGCAGCCGGCGGCCCGGTCATTTACCACGACGTCATCACCTATCCGGCCATCCGCCAGGACATCGCGGTCGCCGTGCCCGAGGAGATCCCGGTCGGTGAGCTCGTGGCCGCCGCGCGCGAGGCGGCCGGGGAGGAGCTCCGCGAGATCCACGTCTTCGATGTCTACCGCGGCGACCAGGTCGGCCCGGGCAAGAAGTCGGTCGCCTTCTCCGTGGCCTACCAGGCCTCCGACCGGACGCTCGCCGAGGAGGACGCAGTGCGTCTCAGGAATGCGATCGTTGCCGCATTGTCGGAGAAGTTCGGCGCCGAGCTTCGCGGGTAGTCCGCGGTGCTAGACCATCCGGCCGTCGATCTGCCAGACCGGGCCCTGAGTGCCAACAGGCCGTGAGTCGGACAGAACGCGGAGGACGGTGACGGTGCCGCGCATGCCGTCGGCGTCGCAGCGCTCGAGGCAGCGGCGCACCATGCCGGGGGAGGCGCCGTAGCCGAAGCTACTCGCGCTGCGGAACTGCAGCCGGAGCGTCTTGTCGACGCGGCGTGGATTGATCGGGGCCATGTTCAGGGCGCCGGGCTCGAGGTAGTCGGACGAGGCGAGCTCGACCTCGCCGAGCAGGTCGCTCCAGTCGGACGGTAGCGTCGCGAGCGCGGCGTCCCAGGACTCGGGAAGCGACGGCGTGGCGGCGGCCGCTGCGGAAGTCGCCCTCTCCTCGACGGATGCGATCGTGATCAGCCCGTGCAGCCGCTCGGCGTCGAGCCGAGCGAGCGCGCGCCGGAGCGCCTCGGCGCTGTGCCCGGTACCGCGGCCGCGGGCAACGAGCACCGCGATCGTGTCCGGCGCCGGCCGGAGCGGCTGAAGCGGGGCGAGCAGAGCGACAGCACGGTCGGTATCGCCGGGGTGCTCGAGCGCCACGTGGATGCGCGCCTCGACCCAGCCGTCGGGCAGTTCGGCCTGCAGGTCGTGCCAGTCACTGACCAGTGCCATCGCCCGAGAACGTACACTCAGGCCATGGCCAAGGTCGAGAAGAAGCGCGCCCTTTCCGAGGACAAGCTCCGCGACTTCCTGCGCGAAATGCTCCTGATCCGCCGGTTCGAGGAGAAGGTGGAGGAGCGCTTCCGCGCCGGAGAGCTTCCGGGCTTCCTGCACGTCGCGATCGGCCAGGAGGCCGCCGAGGTCGGGGTCTGCGCTGCGATGGAGGACGGCGACGTCTTCGGCTCCACGCACCGCGCCCACGGCCACACGCTTGCGCGCGGGACGCACCCGAACGCGTTGATGGCGGAGCTCTACGGGAAGATGGAGGGCTGCTCGCACGGCTACGGCGGCTCGATGCACCTCTACGACGTCGAGCGCGGCAACCTCGGCGCGAACGCAGTCGTCGGCGGTGGGCTCCCGTCACTCGTGGGCGCCGGCCTTGCCTTCAAGCTCCGGGACGAGCCCCGCGTCGCGGTCGCCTTCTTCGGCGACGGCGCCACTAACACCGGCACCTTCCACGAGTCGCTCAACCTGGCGCAGCTCTGGAAGACGAAGACGCTCTTCGTCTGCGAGAACAACGAGTGGGCCGAGTCGACACCCGGCTGGCAGCACTCACCCGTCTGGAACGACATGTCCAAGCGGGCGCTCGCCTACGACATGCACTCGATCAAGGTCGACGGCCAGGACGTCTCCAAGGTCCACGACAAGGCGAGCGAGGCGCTCGAGTACGTGCGCTCCGGCGCCGGCCCGGTCTTCCTCGACATCGAGACCTACCGGATGCACGGCCACTACATCGGCGACCCGCAGGTCTACCGCTCCAAGGAGGACCGCGACGAGGCTGCCGAGCGCGATCCGATCGTGCGCCTCCGCGAGAAGCTCGAGGTCTCCCCGGAGGAGTGGCAGCAGCTCGAGGACGAGGTACACGAGATCGTCGAGGGCGCAGTCGAGTTCGCCAAGAACGGGACCGACCCCCAGCCAGAAGACGCACTGAAAAACATCTATGCCTGACGCCCCTGACCGGCCGTCGCTCCCGGGCGGCGGAGCCGCCCTCCGCGCCGGCCTGCCGCCGCTGACGGCACGTCGCTCTCCGGGGCCGTGCTCACGCACTGTCCCCTCCGGCGCCGCACCGTCAGCGACGACTCAGGAACGCCAGGCGGCGTGTAGGTAGCCGATTTGGCCGAGCTCTCCTACCGTGAAGCGGTTCGCGACGCCCTTCAGACGGCGATGCGCGCCGACGAGGACGTCTTCCTCATGGGCGAGGACATCGCCGAGATGGGCGGCTCGATGGGCGTCACGCAGGGCCTCTACGAGGAGTTCGGCGCCGAGCGCGTCCGCAACACCCCGATCTCCGAGATGGCGATCGTCGGCGCCGGGATCGGCGCCGCAATGCAGGGCATGCGCCCCGTCGTCGAGATCATGTACGAGGACTTCCTGACGCTCTCGCTCGAGCAGATCGTGAACCAGGCGGCGAAGCACCGCTACATGTCGGGCGGGCAGCTGAAGGTGCCGCTGACGATCCGCACCCAGGGTGGCGCAGGCTGGTCGCCGGGAGCGCAGCACGCGCAGCAGCTCGAGGCGTGGCTCGTCCACGTCCCAGGCCTCAAGGTCGTCTTCGCCTCGAGCCCGGCCGACGCGCGCGGCCTGCTCTGGTCGTCGATCTACGACGACAACCCCGTGATCTTCTTCGAGCACCGGCTCCTCTACCCGGTCAAGGAAGACGTGCCCGACAGGCTCGAGCCGATCCCGCTCGGCAAGGCTCGCGTGATCCGCGAGGGCACCGACGTGACCGTGATCGCGACCGGGCCGCTCGTCCATCGCTCGCTCATCGCGGCCGAGGAGGCGGAGAAGGACGGCATCTCGGTCGAGGTCGTCGACCCGCGCACCCTGCAGCCGCTCGACGAGGACGGGCTCGTGGAGTCGGTGAAGAAGACGAACCGCGCCGTCGTTGCCCACGAGGCAGTCGCAAGGATGGGCTTCGGCGCCGAGGTGGCGGCCGTGCTCCAGGAGAAGGCGTTCGACTGGCTCGACGCGCCGATCGAGCGTGTCGGGGCGAAGTTCGCGCCGCTCGCGTTCGCGCCGGCGATGGAGCAGTTCGTCGTCCCCCAGCCCGCCGACGTGCTGGCCGCCGTCAAGAAGACCCTCGCGAGGGCTGTCGCTCGGGCACGCCGGGCATCAACGGCAGCACCGGTGCCGAGCGGTCGAGCGCCTGGATCTGCGATTTCTCGTCCACGCACAAAACCACAGCGGCCTCCGGCGGGTTCAGATACAGGCCGACGATGTCGCGCACCTTGTCGATGAACTGCGGATCGGGCGAGAGCTTGAAAGACTCCGACTGATGCGGCTTCAGCCCGAACGCCCGCCAGATCCTGCTGACCGACGCTCTGAGCTCATCCCGGTCGCGGCCGCCATCGACCGCGTCGACCAGTGCGTCGCGTCACGCGGCTGCTCCTCGAGCGTCTTCACGATCACCCGCTCAACGGCCTCGTCGCTGATCAGGCGCGGCTTGCCCGGCCGCGGCTCGTCATGCAAACCATCGATCCCGCGCTCGGCGAACCTGACCCGCCACTTACTGACCGTGTTGCGCATTACAGCCCAAGCTCGCGACGCGATCTCGTTGCTCGACAGCCCCTGCGGCCGAACACGGACTAGTGGCGAACGAGGTCAAGCTTCCCCGTCTCGGGCAGGGAATGGAGAGCGGAACGATCGTCCGCTGGCTGAAGGCCGAGGGAGACCGCGTCGAGAAGGGCGAGCCGCTTTACGAGGTCGATACCGACAAGGCGACCCAGGAGGTCGAGGCCGAGGCGAGCGGGGTTCTGCTGACGATCGCGGTCGCCGAGGGCGAGGTACCCGTCGGGCGGACCGTCGGCGTCATCGGCGAGCCCGGCGAGTCCGTGACGATCGAGTCTTCCGCTCCGGCACCCGAGGCGGCTGCCGCGCCGGCGACGCCCGCGCCTACCGACGAATCGACCTTCCGCGCCGTGATCAACGGCGCGCGGGACAAGACGACCGGGCGCGTGAAGGCCTCGCCGCTCGCGCGCAGGATGGCCCGCGAGCGAGGCGTCGCACTCGACGGTCTCAGCGGCACCGGCCCCGACGGGCGGATCATCGCCGAGGACATCGAGCGCGCAGAGGCCGCCCCGACGGACGCACCGCCTCGCCAGGTCGCTCCGGCCGCTCCGGCTGGTGTGCCCGCCGAGGTCGAGTCGGTCCCGCTCACGAGCATCCGCCGTACGATCGCCCGCCGGCTCACCGAGGCCTGGGATGTCCCCGTCTTCCAGCTAACCGTCTCGGTCGAGATGTCGCAGGCCAACACGCTGATCGAGCGGTCCCGCGAGCTCGACCCGGACGTCCGCGTCACCGTCACCGACCTGCTCGCCAAGGTCTGCGCGCGTGCGCTCATGCGCCATCCCGATGTGAACGTCCAGTTCGCCGGAGAGTCGCTGCTTCGGTTCCCGTCCGCGAACATCGGGATCGCGGTCGCGGCACCGCAAGGTCTCGTCGTCCCGGTGATCCAGGCAGTGGAGCGGCTCTCCCTGACGGAGGTCGCCCAGGCGCGCGCGGCGATGGTCGGGAAGGCCCGCGATGCAGCCCTGCAGGTCGCCGACCTGGACGGGGGCACCTTCACGATCTCGAACCTGGGCATGTTCGGCATCGAGCAGTTCATCGCGGTGCTCAATCCGCCGCAGGCGGCGATTCTCGCGGTCGGTGCCACGGTTGACCGCGCTGTCGTCGTCGACGGTGAGATCCTCGTCCGGCCGATGATGACGATCACGCTGACGGTCGACCATCGCGCCGTCGACGGCGGCCCGGCCGCGGACTTCCTGCGGACAGTGAAGACCTTCCTCGAGGACCCCGCGCTGGCGCTATGACCGTTCTCGTCAGGCGCGGCGACCGGCTCGACGTCCCGTTCCTGCGCTCCCTGCTCGCCTTTGCCTACAACTGGCACGTGAGTGCGTTCGAGACCGACGTCTCGATCGCGCACTACGTCGACGGCTGGGGGCGGAAGGGGGACGCGTCCCTGGTTGCGATGGAGGCCGGCCACTCGGTGGGCGCGGCGTGGTACCGGCTCTTCACGTCCATGAACCCCGGCTACGGGTTCGTCGACGACGACACGCCGGAGCTGACGCTCGTCGTCGTGCCGACGAAGCAGGGCCAGGGGATCGGGAAGCAGCTTCTCGACGCGGTGCTCGAGCGGGCGAAGCTCGAGGGGTTCGAAGCGCTCTCGGTGTCAGTGCACCGGGGTGACAGCGAGACCGAGAGCTACCTGGCGCACGGGTTCGAGCAGGTGCACGAGCACGGCGACACGCTCACGCTTCGACGACCGCTGTAATCCACGGCCGCAGCTCTTCGACGAACGCGGGATCGATCGCGTGGTCGATCGGCGACTCGCGGTAGAGCACCTCGGCGCCGGCCGCCTCGAGCTGCGCGACCGCGTGCCGCCCGAGCTCGACCGAGATCACGGGGTCGTACGTTCCGTGCGCGATCGCGATCGGCGGGAACGGGGCGGGACCGAGCTCCCAGCCCTCCACCGTGGGGATGAACCCGGAGAAGGCGATCACCGCGGAGGGCCGCGGGCGGCCCAGGCCGAGCCCGACCGCGAGGCTCATGACGGCTCCCTGCGAGAAGCCGCCCAGGATGACCTTGTCGTACGGCAGCGAGTCGACGAACTCGGAGAGCGCGGCATAGCCCTCGGCGAACGTGGCCGGGTCGGGGTAGCCGACGCGCGGCACCGCGTACCAGTGGGCGCCGCCGGGCGGCAGCGTGAGCGGGCCGCGGGGGCAGAAGCCGTGGAGGCGCTGGGCCGGGTCGAGTGCATCGAGCAGCCCGAGCAGGTCGTACTCGCTCGCGCCGCGGCCGTGAACGAGGACGAGGGCGCCGTCTGCGGAACCGACCCCCGGCCGGTCGACGAAGATCACGGGCGCGCCGGCCGCGGGTCGGGGAGCGGGGTCAGGCGTTTCTCGAGCTCTGCCCGCATCCGCTCGTAGTTCGGCGGCAGCGAGAGGTGCTCGCCGAGCGACTCGAGCGGCTCGTCGGCCGTGAAGCCGGGCCCGAGCGTCGCGATCTCGAACAGCACGCCGCTCGGCTCGCGAAAGTAGATCGAGCGGAAGTAGAAGCGGTCGATCACCGGAGTCGGCTGCCCGCCTGCGGCGCGGATCTTCTCGATCCACGCCTCGTGCTCCTCGGGCTTCGACGACCATGCCACGTGGTGAACCGTGCCGGCGCCGGACATGCCGCGCGCCTCGGGAGCCTCGTCGTACACGTAAAACCCGCTGCGCTTCTCACCGCGCGCCTCCCAGCCCGGCGTGAAGCCGAGCCCCCACAGGAACATCGCGCTCTGCCCGTAGTCCGATGAGTACGCCCGAACGCCCGCGAAGCCGCGCAACGCGAGCTCCCGCGGGATCTCCGGGTGATCGGCGATCAGCGGCTCGTTGCCGGAGTCGTCGACGACGAGCTCGAGGGCAAGCCCCTCCGGATCGTGGATCAGCACCGACCCGAAGTTGCGCTCACCGTTCGCCCGTTCGGCCCAGAAGTCGAGTGCCTCCTCCGACGCGACGCGGAACACGATCCGGTGCACCATCCCGTCCCCTGCGCGGCCGCGAGGCGCGCCCGGGTACTCGAAGAATGTGATGTCGGAGCCGGCACTGCCACGCTGGTCGGCATAAAACAGGTGGTAAACGGTCGGGTCGTCCTGGTTCACCGTCTTCTTCACGAGCCTCAGCCCGAGCGTCCCCGCATAGAACTCGACGTTCGCCGGAGCGTCGCCCGTGATGCAGGTCACATGGTGGATACCGTCGAGGCGCACTGTCATGCATTCTGCCCACGATACGATCGGGGCGATGAAGTGCGACGTGGCAGTCCTCGGCGGCGGGCCGGGCGGGTACACAGCGGCGATCCGGGCCGCTCAGCTCGGTGCGAGCGTGATCTGCATCGAGGAGGCCCCGGAGCTCGGCGGCACCTGCCTGCGGGTCGGGTGCATCCCGACGAAGGCGTGGGTTCAGACGGCCCACTTCCTGCACCAGGCGCGCGACTCGTTCCCGAAGCTCGGTGTCACGGTCGGCGAGCCTCGGCTCGACTTCCCCGCGGCGAACGAGTGGAAGGCGGCCGTCGTCTCGCAGATGACGGGCGGAGTCGCCTCGCTCTTCAAGGCAAACGGCGTCCAGTGGGTGAAGGGCAAGGGGACGTTCCGCGACGCGAACACGATCTCAGTGGAGGGCGGGGAGGATGTCGAGTTCACCTCGGCGATCGTCGCGACGGGCTCGTTCCCGATCCGGCCGCCGATCCCGGGCCTCGACTCGGAGCTCTGCGTCGACTCGACCGGGCTCCTTGCCCAGACGAAGGTGCCGGCCCGGATCGCCATTCTCGGCGGCGGGATCATCGGCTGCGAGTTCGCCTCGATCCTCCGGACGTTCGGGAGCGAGGTGACGGTGATCGAGATGCTCGATCGCCTGATCCCGCAGGAGGACGACGACGCCGCCAAGGAGCTGGCCAAGGCTTTCCGCAAGAAGGGGATCGCGCTCGAGCTCGGCAAGCAGTGCACCGCCGTCGAGCAGGCGGGCAGCACCCTGACCGTGCGCTACGGCGACGGCGAGTCCGTCGAGACCGACCTGATGCTCGTCGCGGTCGGGCGTGCCCCGCTCGTGTCCGGCATCGGGCTCGAGGAGGCAGGCATCGCGTTCGACACCCGCAAGGGGATCGGTGCCGACGACCACCGCCGCACCTCTGTACCCCACATCTACGCGGTCGGCGACTGCGCCGGCTACTGGCAGCTCGCCCACACGGCTTTCCGGGAAGGGCGAGGTCGCGGCCGAGAACGCCTGCGGGCACGAAGCCGTCATGGGCGATCCCGCCGTGCCGCGCCCGATCTACACCGACCCAGAGATCGCCGGTGTCGGGCTGACCGAGGCCCAGGCCCGCGAGCAGTACGGCGACGACGTCGCGGTCGGGCAGTTCCCCTGGGTCGCGAACGCACGCGCGGTGATGCAGAACGAGACGGGCGGCTGGGTCAAGTCGATCCACGAGACCCGCTACGGCGAGCTGCTCGGGCTCGTCATCGTCGGCCCCCATGCGACCGACCTGATCGAGGCGGCCGTCGTCGCGATCGATGCGGAGTCGACCGTCGAGACGATCGCGGACGGCATGGCGCCCCACCCGACGCTGTCGGAGGCGATCAAGGAGGCCGGCCTCGTCGCGCTCGGCCGCGCGATCCACCTGCCGAACCGCAAGCCGCGCGTCGCCGCGTCGAAGTAACGGCCCGCCGAACAGCGGCGTCGGTTCGTTCTTGACGATCCCGACGGTCTCAAGGATCATCTTCCCTTCGGGCAGCCCGCGGTATTCCGCGCCACCTGCGAATCGCCAGGAAGGGGAGTCATGAGACGTCTTGCGCTTCTCGCGGTTTCAATCGCCGGTCTCGCGCTTGCCGCGTCGGCCCTGGCGAAGGACGTCAACCCCGTGCTGGACGCAGCGGCAATCAGCTCCGCGCAGTGCATGACGCCCGGTAGCGGTGCCAAGCAGGTGGTCGATGTCAGTTTCCAGCTGACGAACTACGCCGACTCCGGTTATATCGGTGCGTGGGCGTGGGACACCGTCAACCGCCACCTGCGGATCTGGAAGCAGGCCGGCGGCGTCTTCTGCGCGCAGATCAGCGACGACGGCAGCAAGTTCGTCACGATCGGCGGGTACAGCCCGGCCGGCGGAGGCAACCTGCAGGCCGGTGTCAAGGGGACGTTCACGGGCGGCTACATCATCGCGGGGATCAACGGCCGGTTCGATCCGCACTACAAGAAGTCGGGTGATCTCGGCTCGTTCGACGCGAAGTGCGACACGCAGTTCACCTGCAGGGGCGCCTATCCGTCCTGGGTCAGCTACTTCAACGACGTGAAGTCGGGCGGCTTCTCGGCCTGGGGCTGGCTCTACGACGCCGGCACGTCGGGCAAGTGGCTGGACCAGGCGAACATCTCGCCCCCGCACGGCGGCGACATCCGCAGCTCGAAGAACGGCGCTCTAGGCCGGTAGCGCGGCCGCGGCCAGCCGGCGCTCGACGGCACGGCGGGCCCGGTCGAGCGGCGCCGGGTCGCGCACGACGACGTACTGCGCGTTCGCGAGCAGGAGGAACGAGTCGATCTCGAAGGCGAGCTGCCCCGGATCCTCCGACGGATCGATCGCGCCTTCGGCCTGCGCGTCGCCTGCTGCTCGGATCAGCTCGTCGAACCATTCGCCCGTCAGCCGGATTGCAAGATCGCGGACGGGGCCGGGGTGGGTGTCCATCTCGGCGGCGACTGACGCGAAGAAGCAGCCGCCGGGGTAGACGTCGCTCTCCACGTGCTCGAGGAAGCGCTCCACGAGTGCCCGGAGCCGTCCGAGCCCCGTGGGCTCCGTCAGCGCCGGAGCGACGACGAGCTCGTTGTAGACGTCACCCGCGACCTCGATCGTCGCGAGCTGAAGCTCCTGCTTCGAGCCGAAGTGAGCGAAGAGCCCGCTCTTGCTCATCCCGACCGCGGTGGCGAGACGCCCGATCGAAATGCCGCCGAGCCCTTCGACGGTGGCGAGCTGGGCGGCCTCGCGCAGGATCGCGTTGCGGCTCTTCTCGCCGTCGGCACGCCGTTTACGCGGCGGGAGGTCGGTGGGGGCGGCGGCGGTTGTCTCGGTCATTGCGTACCACAAGTTAGCACGACCGTTCGTACTTATGATAGAACGAACGATCGTACTAACTAGAGGAGGCGGACACCATGAACCTGATCACACGCGACGAGTTGCGAGCCAAGCTTCACCGTGGAGATGAGTTCAAGCTTGTGATGACGCTCTCTGCGCTCTCCTTCCGGGCAAAGCACATCCCGACGTCGGTTCACTACGAGACCGTCGCGGAGGCTTTCGATGCGCTCGACCCGGCCGAGGAGATCGTCTTCTACTGTTCGGACGTCTACTGCGCAGCGAGCATCTACGCCTACCGGCTCTTCGAGCGGCAGGGCTACGTACGGCTCCGCCGCTATGCCGGTGGGATCGCAGACTGGGAGGAGGCTGGCTATCCACTCGAGTCGGGCTCGTCCGAGCGCGTTCCGGACTGGTCGCTCGAGGAGCCCGTCCGGGACCCGCGGCCGCGGCGGACGATGCGTCCGGCGAGAAGAGTGCCTTGGCCGGTCGCTGCGACTTAAGGTTGCTCGAGGCTGACGTTCAGATTGCGTTGATGTTCGGCTGCTCTCCTGGTACCGGAGATGCCGAGGAATCGGCACAATCGAACCTATCGAGGGGGAACGTGCGCGATGAGTGACGAGAGCAAGGAAATCGAGAGGGGCGCGGACGAGCCGTCGCGGGCGCCCAGGCGGCTCGTTCTCGCCGGTCTTGGCGTGGCGGTGGTCGTGATCGCCGCTGCTTTCGGCGGCGCGGTTGCAGGCCATGAGCTGTGGTCGTCGTCACGTACCGGGAGTGCGCCGCCGGCGAACAGCATCCCGGCGCCGAGCACGGCGGCGGCGGCGGCGGCGGCTTCTCGGGCTCGGCGGGCTCCGGCTCGTTCGGGGCTGGATCGGGCTCGGGTTCGAGCTCGTCCGTTGCCGACGCGGTCAGCCCGGGTCTGGTCGACATCAACTCGAGCTTTTCCTACCAGGGCGCGGGTGGCGCCGGCACGGGCATCGTGGTGAGCTCGGACGGCGAAGTGCTGACGAACAACCATGTGATCGACGGCGCGACGAAGATCACCGCGACGGACATCGGCAACGGGAAGACGTATGACGCCACCGTGATCGGCTACGACCCCTCGCATGACGTGGCGGTTCTCAAGCTTTCGGATGCGTCGGGCCTGACGACCGCCAAGCTCGGCGATTCCTCGTCGCTGCACGAAGGCGACTCGGTCACCGGGATCGGAAATGCCGGCGGTGTCGGCGGGACGCCTTCGAGCGCCGAAGGCTCGATCACCGGCCTCAACCAGACGATCACCGCGAGCGACGAATTCGGCGGCACGAGCGAGCGGTTGTCCGGTCTGCTCCAGACCGACGCCGACATCCAGCCCGGCGACTCCGGCGGCCCGTTGGTCGACAGCCAGGGCCGCGTGATCGGCATGAACACGGCAGGCTCCTCCGGGTTCCAGTTCTCCGGCGGCTCCGGCCAGGCATTCGCGATCCCGATCAACGACGCGCTGAAGATCGCGCTCGCGATCGTGTCCGGCAAGGGATCGGCGACGACCCACATCGGCCCGAGCGCTTTCCTAGGCATCTCGGTCGCGGAGAGCGGCAACGGCGGCCTGGGAGGCTTCGACGGCTCGACGCCGTCGACCACGAACGGGATCCAGATCGGCGGAGTGCTGAACGGCGAGGCGGCGCAGAAGGCGGGCCTGGCCGTCGGCGACGTGATCACCGGGTTCGACGGCACGTCCGTCGATTCGCGCTCGTCGCTGAGCGCCGCGATGCTTCAGCATCACCCGGGCGACATCGTCAAGCTCGACTGGCTCGATACCTCGGGCTCGTCGCACAGCTCGTCGGTGGTGCTCGGCAGCGGCCCGCCCGCCTGAGCGTTTTGGGAGTCTTGTCGCAGCTCGCCGGCGCTCAGCCGGCGAGCGCGACGAGCGCCTCGACCTCGACTGCGAGTCCGCTCGGCAGCTCCGCAACGCCGATCGCGCTGCGCGCGCAGATGCCGCGCTCCTCGCCCCAGAGCTCGGCGATCGCGTTCGTGAATCCGTTCGCCACGACGGGCTGGCCGCCGAAGTCCGGTGCCGAGCGCACGAGCACGAGAACCTTGAGCCACCGATCGACCCGGTCGAGCGAGCCGAGCTCGTCCTTCAGGCTCCGGCACATGAGGTGCGCGGTCGTCCGGGCCGCGAGGGCCGCCGTCTCGATGTCGACGCCCTCGCCGACGCGCCCGAGCCGGCTGATGTCCCCGTTTCCGGACAGGTACGCGAGCCCGTCGTGCACGACGACCGGCTTGAGCCGCGGCGTGAACGGGAGCTGAGGTGGGGCTGGTAGCTCGATCCCGAGCTCGATCAGCCTGGCTTCCGGCGACATTGTTCGAGGCTACCGCACGCGGGCGTATGATCGGCCCGCGGGAGAGGCACTCGACACGGGAGGTTCAGAGATGATCGGTGCGACCGTTACCTTCGACTTCGACGGGCCCTTCGATCGCGAGCGAGTCGTCGCGGTGGCGAAGAACGCGCGCGCGATGTTCGAGGGCATGCCCGGGCTGCGCTTCAAGTTCTTCACCTTCGACGAGGCCGAGAAGCGCGCGACGAACTTCTATGTCTGGGAGTCCAAGGAGGCCGCCGTGGAGTTCTACTCGGACGAGCTCCGGGCCCGGGTGACCGAGCTCTACGGCGTCATGCCGACGATCGAGTTCTTCGAGATCGCAGAGATCGTCGACAACTCGGGGTAGCTCTCAGTCGCCCCACCAGCCGTCCTCGGCGGAGACGCCGTCGCCGCCTTCCGGCCGGTCCGAGCCGATCGCGAGGATCTCCAGCCCGTCCGGGCCGGCCGCGAAGCCGCGGAACGTTCCGGGCGCGACGCGGACGACATCCCAGGCGCGAAGATCGGCGAGCTCGTCGTCGAGCTTCACCTGGCCCGAACCGCTCAGCACGAGGTAGACCTCTTCCTGCTCCTTGTGCGTGTGCCCACTCTTGCTGCGCCGTCCGGCGGCGTAGCGGAAGTGGCTGAGGCCGATGTGCTCGGTGTCGAGCGCGCTGCGGGCGAAGCGCGCCTCGGTGGTCGAGCCGCCCTCGGCGGCCTTGTTCTCGAGCTCCATCAGGTTGACGATCGTGTAGCGGGGCAATGTGAGCCTCCTTGTCGTTGCAGACGAGCGCACGCAAGCGCGCAACCTCGTATAACGCGCGGCGCTGCCGCGAAATGCCGGGCCTCCACCATGGAGCGTTTGGTTTTCGTGGCGATTAGACTGGCCACGCGTTGCCGCCGTCCGAGCAGCTGGTGCATGTGGTGGGTGCCGGTCCCGTCGGTCTTCTGCTCACCGCTCTTCTCCAGTCGATCGACGGGCTCTCGGTACGGCTCTACGAGAAGCGGAGCGACTACACGCGCACGCGGATGGTCCAGCTCGCGCCGTACCTGGTGGCGGATTCGATCGAGACGTATCGTTCGGATGCGATCGACGAGGACAGCGTCGCGGCGATTTTCGATCCGCGTGAGCTCGACGACGGCCTTGCGTACAGGGAGTCGATTCCCCCGGACCTGATGCAGCTGCTCCGCGGCTGGGCGGTCGGGTTCTGCCCGCTCAACTCGATCGAGCGCTCCGTCAGCGACCTGATCGATTCGCGCGGTTCGAGCACGGTCCAGCGCAGCTCGGCGATCGTCACGGCGGAGGAGGCGATCGCGATGCTCGAGCCGGGGAACATGCTGATCGACTGCACGGGCCGCAACTCGCTGCTCAGGGATCGCCTGGTGCCCGGCGCTTCTGAGCTGGACGGAGGGGCGAACACGCTCAACGTTCGGCTCGAGTACGCGCTTGTGATCACGTTTCTCTACGGTCAGCCGTACGACTGCAACGAGTACTGCAAGTACTACAAGAACGTCGGAAACGCGCAGTACAAGTTCATCCCGATGGTTCAGCGGACGCACTACGACGGGAGCGTCAGCCACGTGACCGGCATCGTGAACATCACGGCCGAGGAGTACGAGGCGATGCCGGCCAGGTTCGACGGCGAGTGGCTGCGCGAGAGCTTCCCCGACGTTGCTCTGTCGATGGACCGTTTCATCGACAAGGTCAAGCAGGAGACCCACGGCGAGATCATCGGGGACCTCGAGATCGTCCGGATACCGCTCGATCTCTACCGCGCCCGGAACGCCACCAGCCGCCGGTGGCTCCAAGCCGGGTCGAGCAGTCACCCGTTCTCGGCCTCACCCGTGTTCCTCGCCGGCGACTCGGCGATCGGGTCGCCGTACTTCCAGTCGATCTCGCTCGGGTTCGAGTGCGCGATGTACCTGGCCGGGCTGATCGCGCAGCCCGACCTGCCGCTCCCGGAGCTGCTCGATCGTTACGAGCTGCATATCTACAAGCAGTGGCTCCGCGTCTACATGCGGAGCAAGATGATCAAGCACAACAAGGATCTGTTCGAGTCGATCGACGACCCGATGGCGCTGCTCGACAAGCTCCACATCTACTAGACGGTCGAGCTACTGGACGAGAACCACCTCGCAGTCGGCCGCGCGCTTTACCTCGGCATCCACGTCCCCGCCGAAGAGGCGCCCGAGGAACCCATGGTGGTGGGCGCCGACGATGATCTTCGATGCGCCGTGCTCCCTCGCGGTGTCGACGATCACCTGGGCCGGGTCGCCCACGCCCCACACGCAGTCAGCGGAGACGCCCAGGTCGGCGGCGCGTTGCCTTGCCCGGTCAATGATCTCCTGCACGCCTGGAAGCGGATGCTCGAGGTCAGGAGGGGAGAGCGGTGACCCGAACTCGTACGGGCTGGAATCGTAGGGCCCGAGACCCGCGGGCGACAGGTATTCCGTCGGCGGCAGTTCCTCGGTAACAACCACGATCAACTTCCCGCCGGCCGCTTTGATCGTTTCGATGGCTCGTTCGAGCGCATGCTCCGACCGCTCTTGGCCGTCATATCCAACGACGATGGTCTCGCTCATCCGCAAATCATGGCAGCCGCAGGGCGCGACGCGGCGCATACCGTCTGCATCAGAACACCGAGCTCGGGCGAAGCAACTTTCAGCCGTGTGGTGTTGCCGGGCCGTACCGCTTCCGTCCGGCACGCGGGCTAATCTGAAGCCGTGTTTTCTGCTCTGCTGACACGGTGGTCTTTTGAAGGTGTCGGAGATCGCGGGAGAGGGAAGCGGTTCCGCGGAACCGCGTCGCCGCCGCAGACGGAGATCGCATCGTCCTCAGCGGTCCTCGCCGTCCCAGTAATCGAGCTCCGGGCTGCGCCGAATCACGTGGTCGAGTGACTCGTCATGTCGGCCCCAGACGCCAATCTTGTCGCTGTCCGGATATTCGATGATGCCGAACTCGTGCTTGTTGGAGAAAAGGGCGACGCGGACGGGGTCGTCGCTCGCGTTGTGGACTCGGTGCGCGCCCTCCGGCCCCACGAGGAAGCAGACGACATCACCCGGCTCGAACGTCCGTTCGCCGCCGGGCGTCCGAACACTGGGCGTTCCTGAAACGACGATCAGCCATTCCTCATCGCCCCAGTGGAAGTGATACGGGCAGATCGCCTCTCCCGGCGGCAGGTCATACACCGTCATCGCGAGGCGCGAGGCTCCGAACCTCGGCGCGAGTTGAGCTGATTGCGCCCGGTATCCGGGCGGATCGCTCTCGTCGCCGTTTGTGTCGCCGCGAAAGAGGTTGAACGCATCCATGGAGGGAGTATCGGGCATCCCCGTCGCGGCGGCCGAGCGTCCAGCGGCCTCAGGGGGTGAGTTTGTAGACCTGCTGCCCGAGGGTCGTGAGCTTCGAAGGCTCGGCCCCGTTGGCGGAGAGGTCCGCGTAGAACGGCCCCTTGCGGAACGTGATGTAGTCGACCGGGGCGTTGTTCCCGACGCCCGTCCCGACGGTGAGGGTGGCGGTGCCGCCGAAGCCTGCCGGATGCGTCTGGCTGATGACCCGAACGCCGCCGGAGCCGCCTACGTTCTTGTAATAGGAGAGGTAGACCGAGATGGTCCCGACCGTCTCGTCGCAGGTCACCTGCTCGTACTTGCCCGAGCCGTAGGTCTTGAGCTTGCCCGGAGAGACCGTGGCGGTCGCCTTGGCGGTCAAGCTCTGGGGGTGCGAAGAGGCGAGGATCGTGCACGGGTTCGGGAGCGCCGTGCCCTGCGCCGAGGAGGCGGTGGCGACCGCGAGGCTCGCGAAGCTCGCCGTCGCGAGCATCGCGAGCGGCCTCGTACGGAGCGGGCTCGTCGAAAGGCCACACGCATCCATCGCCGGCTCTCCTAACGTGATCTCCGGGCCGGGCCAGCCGGCGCCGCAGGGGTGTCGATCGACCCTAACAGCTCGCCCGCAGTGATGCCATCGCCGACGTGCTGACGACTCTGGACCTTTGCCCGCGCGAGCGTCCGGTTTGCTGCGCAGCTCCTGCCGGGGGCGGTCGAGCTGATTTCGGCTGTCTCGCGCTATGCTCGCCTACGCCATGGGGGTTGACCTCGCCTCGGAGCATGAGGCCATCCGAAATCACGCGGAGGGGCTGGCGGGCGGCCCGGGTGACATTCCGCAGCGGGTGGCATTGCTGCACGCGATCTTCGTCGACTCGGGTGGGAACCACGCCTTCCCAGAGGTCGCGCTCCACGGCGCGCTGTGGGCCTACGGCTTCTACGAGCGCCGAGGGGTGGTGAGCAGGTCGATTGCGTACCGCTACTTCTACGACGCGGACGAGCGTGCTCGTCGCGCGTACATGTTGTTCCGGTTCTCCCAGGGGTTCAAGGAGGCGAACCGCTCCGTGTTCGTCGACACGTATGCGAATTACGTGTTCGCGAAGCGCCATGGCGAAGCGCCTGGTGCCGACGAGATCCTCGCGCCTGAACTCCTCGAGGCCTTGAATCGCGTCCACGCGGCCAGACGCGCCGGCAGGCAGCTGCGCGAGCGGGACCGCGCAGAGGTCTTTGAGACGGCACTGCTCTACGAGCAAGAGCAGACCGTCGGCCCGAAGATCCGGGAGGAAGTCGCACGATTCGACTGTCCGATCCTTTCGGCGATCGTGTTACGCCCGGTGGTTCGATTCGCGTACTTCCCTCGCACGACCTACCTGGCATTCCGCAACTTCGGTGACACGGACGAGCGGATCGCAAAGGCTGTGCGGAGCCTGCAACTGGCAGAGCGCGTTGGCTGGCCTCGCGTCAGCCGTCTGATCGGTCGCGCCGGAGTGCTGCCGCCGCAGTTCGAGAGCGATCCCCTCGCGTTCTCGAGCGAGCTTGGCGCCGAGCTGGACTAGGAGCGGTGTGCGCTCCGGAGTGAAGCTGGACGGCCTGGCCGTTCAAGTCGCATAGGCGATATAGACGCCCGGCGCTGCGAGCCGCGCCGCAAGCCCGGAGGTGCGCTCGTTCCCCGGCGCTCGGCAGCAGGACGAAGGGCGCCGCGTTTCGCACGGGTCGGACAAGACCCCTTGCCCAAACCTTGTCCACGACCAACCGTGCGTCGCTTCCACCGCGGTCGGACGCGGTACGGGAAAGCGGTCTAAGCGGCAAGTCGCGAGCGCGGTTCCCGTCTATCTGCCGTTACCCGCGATCGTGAGCTGCGAATCGCGGGGTTCTGTTCCGGCCGCGCAATCCCTGACGCCACTTCCAACAACCCGCTCGGCTAGGTTCTGCCAGCAAAAGAGGGAGCGACGCGATGCGTGGGCGTCTTACCGTGAGCAGCATGCTCGCGTTTCAGGCGTCCCCTCCGCTGCCGTCATCGTCGCGAAGTCGGTGACGTGCCGGCTGTATCGACCGTTACGCTCCTGGGTGGGAGCCGTTGCCCGCTCCCGGCAAAGGATGCCGCGCGCATCCGTCAAGCCCTGGACACATTCCATGGCGACGGTGTCGACGACGTGCTCTTGAAGCTGGCCGGTGCCGAGGACGGCCGCGACATTTCGATCACCTCTCGAGACGAACTGAAAGTTCTCGAGGTGGGATTCAACAAGCTCTCCGGGACGCCGTACTCGGACGAGATGAAGGCTCTCCTCGGTGGTGTCGCTCGACTCCTCCAGAGCGACACCCGTGCCATGAAAACCCGAGCTACGTGACGAGCCCTTGCCGTGTCGTCGGCCTGACCGTACCGAGCGATCGTGCGTTCAGCTGCGCGAACGTTCGATTTGATGCCTGACGAGTCGCGTATCTTCGAGCTGTGGCGGAGGGAGTCGAGCGGCCGTACTGGAAGGAGGAATCATGAACGCGTTTACTGAAGGCGGCTGCGCCTGCGGCGCGATTCGGTATCGGCTCGAGTCTGATCCGCTCATCATCCATTGCTGTCATTGTTTGAACTGTCAGCGGCAGACTGGAAGCGCCTTCGTGATCAATCTGATGATCGAGGCAAGCCACGTGAAGATGGTCGCTGGGGCTCCGCAGCCGGTCGATGTTCCGCGCGGAGATGGCAGCAGCCAGCGAATCTTCCGTTGTCCGACCTGTCAGGTGGCGGTCTTCAGCGAGTACGGACGAACCGAGCTGTTGTACGTGCGAGCAGGAACCCTCGATCGACCGTCAGGGGTCATTCCCGATGTCCATATATTCACGAAGTCGAAGGCGGGCTGGATCACGATCCCCGAGTCGACACCAGCGTTCGAGGTCTACTACGACATGAATGCGCTGTGGCCGCCCGCGAGCTTAGAGCGGCTCAACGCGGTTCTCGCGTCGTCGGATTCTGCCCCGGTTCGATGAGCGCGTTCCAGGCTTCCTCGCCGCCCACCTCGGCTCGAGGCTGAAGGAATCTCGGATGCGCCGGTGTGTGGCAAGTGCTATCGCCAGAATGGGAGCGTGGAGGATGCGCCTGAGCTGATGGTGCGCGATGCAGCGCACTGGCGCGCTTGGTTGGCGAAGCACCATGATTCCTCGGCGGGGATATGGCTCGTGCTGGCCAAGAAGCAGACGGTCCATCCGACCAGTCTCAACCACGATCAAGCGCTTGAAGAGGCACTGTGCCACGGCTGGATCGACGGCCAACTCCGCGGCCGCGACGCCGGCACCTACTACCAGCGCTTCAGTCGCCGCCGCAGGCGCAGCGCCTGGTCGAAGCGGAACATCGAGATCGCGGAGCGGCTGATCGCAGAAGGTCGCATGCATCCAGCCGGGATCGCCGAGCTGGAGAGTGCGAGAGCCGACGGTCGAAGCGAAGCCGCCTACGCGGGCTCCGCCAGCATCGAGGTGCCTGACGATCTCGGGGCTGCGCTCGCCGGCGAGCCGAAGGCGCTTGCAATGTTCGAGCACCTGAGCCGCCGGAACCGCTACGCGATCCTCTATCGGATCACTGCCGCCAAACGAGCGGAAACGCGGGAACGCAGAATCGTGCAGTTCGTCGAAATGCTGGCCCGGGGCGAGACGATCTACCCACAGAAACGCACCTGATCAACGATCAGGTGTCGGGCCCACGGATGATGCTCGACCAGGCGCAGGCCAGCTGGTCGGAGCTCTTATAATACGGTCGTGCCGCGCCAGGTTCGCCGGCATCGGATCCGTATCGGGCTGGTAGTCGCGCTCGTCCTCATCTTCGCGGGCGTCGTGATCGACTCGCTCCTCAGCGCCAGCTGGGTTCTAGACGACGGCCTTCTACTGCTCGCGGCGGTGGTCATCGCGCTGGCGCTCGTCCTCACGCGTGGTCAGGGTCGTTCTGAGCCGAAATAACCGAAACCTGCCCCAGTATTGCTGGACACACCCCGAGCCGTTACCAGCGCAGCTTGGGGCCGCCGCTGAGACTAGGGCAGTCCCGTCGTTTGATGCTTGAAGTAATGGACACCAAACAACGGCGGCAACCGAAGCCCTAGTGGGCGTCACCTACGTCCTCCTCTGGCGCGCACGCGCACAACATGCGTGGCTCTCCCTCGTTTCTCCCCCGTGGCTTGGTCAGCCGGACAGCGTTCCATGACCGCCCATACAAGTCGAACCGGTCGCCTGGCTCCAACGCTGTCGTTGTCGGCAGGGTTTCTTCGTGGATCCGTCCGTTTGGATACTGGAGCGAGATCAGTGAGTCCACGGTGGAACCGGCTAGCGCCCCTTGCGTTCTCTCGGCGTGATCGGTCGGTGGCCAGGGTCTGGTCACGGCTGTTGGTAGAGGTCGGCGAGGAAAGCGCCTGCCGGGTACTTCTGTCCTGCTTCGCTCGGCGCGTGCTCGGGAAGGGCGCGCCATGATGCGTCCCGGCGGGCATCGTCGTACTGCGGGCCGGTGCGCCAGACCGCCTCAAAGCAGTCCCTCTTGTCGCATTCGCAGAAGAACGGAATAGGCTCGCGCGGGCTCTGCGCACGTAGGCCGTCTCGCATCGTGTCGTTGATTACCCGCTTCAAAGCGGCGGGGGTAGGCTCGAGCGTCTGCATCGGTTGACTCCACTGCTAGTGGGAAGAATCGAGAGAGTCTCGGTCGCCGCGAATCTTTCCATCGGTAGCCGCGCTGATCGGGCGTGCGGGAAGGCCGCAGCCGCTTCGGGCCGCAGTCACTCGGTTGCGCCATCATCCCTACACTGAAGCGCGTTGCCGTCCAGCTCAGGCTGCCGCGGTCTTCGCGAGATGCCGCTCGACAGCCTGCGCACAGCGGCGGCCTTCGTTGATCGCCCACACGATCAGCGACTGGCCGCGGCGGGCGTCGCCTGCGGCGAAGACGCCGGGGAGTGACGACTCGTAGCGGGCCGCCTTCACGTTCGAGCGCTCGTCGCGCTCGACGCCGAGTTGCTCGAGCAGGGTCTGCTCGGGGCCGAGGAATCCCATCGCCAGCAGAACGAGGTCGGCGGGGCGGCTCTCGGCGGTGCCGTCGATCAGCGAGAACGGGGGCTTGCCGGCGTTCTGGGCCCAGTGGATCTGCTCGACATGGCCGTTCGAGCCGGTGAACTCGGTCGTGGAGATCGCGAAGTCGCGCGAGCCGCCTTCCTTCAGGGCATACGGGACGCGCAGCTTCATCGGCCACAGCGGCCACGGGGTGACCTCGTCAGGGCGCGAGCGCGGAGGCTCGCCGATCAGCTCGATCTGGGTCACGGACGCGGCGCCCTCGCGGTGGGCGTTCGCGACGCAGTCGGCGCCGGTGTCGCCGCCGCCGATCACGATCACGTCCTTGCCGGCAGCCGTGATCACGCCCGGGCCGGAAGGCGGCTCGGGAGCGCCGGGCATCATCGGGCCCTCCTCGCGGGCGACGAAACGGTTGCGCTGGTAGAGGTAGTCCATCGCGAAATGAATCCCGCCGAGCTCGCGGCCGGGCACCGGCAGGTCGCGCGGGACCCGCGAGCCGGTCGCGATCACGACCGCGTCGAACTCCCGCAGCTCGTCGACCGGGACGTGCCCGCCGACATCGGCGCCGAAGCGGAACACGACGCCCTCGTCCGCCAGCTGCTGAACGCGCCGCTCGACGATCCACTTCTCGATCTTGAAGTCCGGGACACCGAAGCGAACCAGCCCGCCGCCCGCCTCGTCGCGCTCGAAGACCGTGACCGCATGGCCGGCGCGCCGGAGCTGCTGGGCGCACGCCATCCCGGCCGGCCCGGCGCCGATCACGGCGACCGAATGGCCCGTCTCGCGCCTCGGCGGCTTCGGGCCGATCCAGCCCTCGTCCCAGGCGCGGTTCACGATCGCGAGCTCGATCTGCTTGATCGTCACCGCCTCGCCCTCCCGGATCTCGAGCACACATGCGGCCTCGCACGGAGCGGGGCAGAGGCGGCCAGTGAAGTCGGGGAAGTTATTGGTCCGGTGGAGCTGCTCGATCGCAGCCTCCCAGCGGCCGCGGAAGACGGAGTCGTTCCAGTCCGGGATCAGGTTGTTCACCGGGCAGCCGTTGTGGCAGAACGGGACGCCGCACTCCATGCAGCGGGCACCCTGCTGCGCGAGCTCGGCATCGGCGAGCGTGTCGACGAACTCGTGGTAGTCGAGCACCCGCTCGGCGGGCGCACGCTCCGGGTTGTCGACCCGGCCCAGCTTGAGGAACGCACCGAGCTCGCCCATCAGACCGCGGTCCCGCTCTCGACCTCGGCGCTGACGAAGCCCTCGCCGTTCGACGAGACGACGTGCTCATCGGGATAGTTGACCGCGTCGTTGCCGGCCGCGATCAGCTCGAGTGCGGCGCGGTAGTCGCGCGGCATCACCTTCACGAACCGCGGAACCGCCTCGTCCCACGACGAAAGCAGGCGCTCGGCGACGACCGAGCCGGTGCGCTCGAGATGCTCCTCCACGAGCGACCGGACGAGCGCGTCGTCAGCCGCGTCCAGCTCCTCGAGATCGACCAGCTCGTGGTTACAGCGGCCCGAGAAGCCGCCGTCCTCGTCGAGAACGTAGGCGATCCCACCGCTCATCCCGGCGGCGAAGTTGCGGCCCGTGCGGCCCAGGACGACGACATGGCCGCCGGTCATGTACTCGCAGCCGTGGTCGCCGACGCCCTCGACGACCGCGTCCGCACCCGAGTTTCGGACGGCGAACCGCTCGCCCGCGAGGCCGCGGAAGAACGCCTTGCCCTTCGTCGCGCCGTAGAGGACGGTGTTGCCGACGATCACGTTCTCCTCGGCCGCGAACGTCGCGCCCGCGGGAGGCCGGATCGCGATCATGCCTCCTGAGAGGCCTTTGCCTGCGTAGTCGTTTGCGTCCCCGGTGAGTGTCAACTCGACGCCGGGCGCGAGCCACGCGCCGAACGACTGGCCTGCAGAGCCATGCAGCCCGAATCTGACCGTTCCTTCGGGCAGTCCCTTCGCGCCGTGAGCGACCGTGATCGAGTGCGAGAGGAGCCCGCCCACCGTCCGGTTCACATTTCGGACGCGGACGTCCGCAGCGACGGGCGTCTGGTGGTTGATCGCCGCCTCGGCGATCCCGATCAGTTCCCAATCGAGAGCCGAGCCGAGCGGCGAGTCCTGCTCCTGCGTGCGGCGCAGCGGGGTCCCTTCGGGAACGTTGGGCGCCATGAGCAGGTTCGAGAGATCGATGCCGCGGCCCTTCCAGTGCTCGACCGCCTCGTCGGCGACGAGCAGGTCGACGCGCCCGATCAGATCCTCGAACCGGGCGATCCCGAGCTCGGCCATGATCTTCCGTGCCTCCTCGGCGACAAAGAAGAAGAAGTTCACGACGTGCTCCGGCGTGCCGGCGAACCGTTCGCGCAGCACCGGGTTCTGGGTCGCGATCCCGACCGGGCAGGTGTTCAGGTGGCAGGCGCGCATCATCACGCAGCCCGTCGCGACGAGCGGGGCGGTCGAGAAGCCCATCTCGTCGGCACCGAGGAGCCCGGCGATCACGACGTCGCGGCCGGTCTTCAGCTGGCCGTCGGTCTGAACCCAGATCCGTGAGCGCAGGTCGTTCATGACGAGTGTCTGCTGCGTCTCGGCGAGGCCGATCTCCCAGGGCCCGCCGGCGTAGTGCACCGAGCTGAGCGGCGAGGCGCCGGTGCCGCCGTCGTGGCCGGAGATGAGGACGTGGTCGGCGTTGCACTTCGCGACGCCGGCCGCGACGGTGCCGACGCCCATCTCGGACACGAGCTTCACCGACACCTGCGCGCGCGGGTTCGCGCAGCGGAGGTCGTAGATGAGCTGCTTGAGGTCCTCGATCGAATAGATGTCGTGGTGTGGCGGCGGCGAGATCAGGCCGACGCCCGGTGTCGTGAACCGGATCTTCGCGATGTACTCGTCGACCTTGTGGCCGGGCAGCTGGCCGCCCTCGCCGGGCTTCGCGCCCTGCGCCATCTTGATCTGGAGCTGGTCGGCGTTCGCCAGGTAGTTGATGTTCACGCCGAAGCGGCCCGACGCCACCTGCTTGATCGCCGAGCGGCGCGAGTCTCCGTTGGCGTCGCGCACGAAGCGCACAGGATCCTCACCGCCCTCGCCGGTGTTCGACTTGCCGCCGATCCGGTTCATCGCGATCGCGAGCGTCTCGTGGGCCTCGCGGGACAGTGAGCCCAGGGACATGGCACCCGTCGAGAAGCGCTTCACGATCTCCTCCGCCGACTCGACCTGGTCGAGCGGCAGCGGCTCGGCCGCCTTGCGGAACTCGAGCAACCCACGCAGCGTCGCCTTGCGGACGGCCTCCTCGTTGACGAGCTTCGAGAACTGCTCGTAGCTCTCATAGCCGCCGTGGCGCACCGCGTGCTGCAGCAGCGAGATCGTCTCCGGGTTCCACTGGTGATACTCGCCCTCGTTTCGCCAGGCGTACACGCCGCCAAGCGGGAGCAGGTCGCCGTTCTGGGGGTAGGCGCGGGCATGGCGGTCGAGCGCCTCGCGGGCGAGGATCGCCGAGCCGATGCCGCCGATGCGCGACGGGGTGCCCGTGAAGTGCCGGTCGACGAGCTCCGGCTCGAGCCCGATCGCCTCGAAGATCTGGGCGCCGCAGTAGGACGGGATCGTCGAGATGCCCATTTTCGAGATCGTCTTGAGGAGCCCCTTGGCGATGCCCTTGATCGCGCGCTTCTGCGCCTCCTCGGCGGTGAGGCCGGGGAGCCAGCCTCCGTCGACGAGCTCGGTCAGCGTCTCGAGCATCACGTACGGGTTGATCGCAGCGGCGCCGTAGCCGATCAGCGTCGCGAACTGGTGCACGTCGCGGGGCTCGCCCGACTCGATCACGAGGCCGGCCTGCAGGCGCGTTCCCTCGCGCACGAGGTGGTGGTGCACCGACGAGACGGCAAGCAGTGCGGGAATCGCGACCCGGTCGATCCCGACCATCCGGTCGCTCAGGATCAGGATGTTCACCCCACCCGCGAGTGCGTCGTCGGCCTCGCGGCAGATGCGCTCGATCGCTGTGTCGATCCCGGCCGGGCCCTCGGCCACGGGCCAGGTGATGTCGACCGTGTGCGCCTTGAAGATGCTCGAATCGACTTGTCGCAGTGCCTCCAACTGCTTGTCGAGCAGGATCGGCTGCTCGATCACGAGCTGATGGGCGTGCTCCGGCGACTCGCCGAGCAGGTTTCGCTCGGAGCCGACGCTCGTTGCGACGCTCATCACGACGGCCTCGCGCGTCGAGTCGATCGGCGGGTTCGTGACCTGCGCGAAGAGCTGCTTGAAGTAGTTGTAGAGCAGCGGCCGCTGATCGGAGAGCACCGCGAGCGCGAGGTCGTTGCCCATCGAGCCGATTGGCTCGTCCGCGTTCCGCGCGAGCGGCGCGAGAACGACCTTCATGTCCTCCTCGGTGTAACCGAACGCGAGCTGGCGCGAGCGGAGCGGCTCCTCGCGCGGGACGCGCGGCGCGCGCTCGGGCAGGTCGCCGAGATGAACGATGCCTTCGTCGAACCACTTGCCGTACGGCGCGCGGCCGGCGATCTCCGCCTTGATCTCCTCGTCCTCGACGATGCGGCCGCGGGCGAGGTCGACCAGGAACAGATGGCCGGGCTGCAGGCGCCCCTTGCGCAGGACGTTCTCCGGCGGCTCGTCGAGCACGCCGGTCTCGGAGGCGAGGACGACCCAGCCGTCCTTCGTCTCCATCCAGCGGCCCGGGCGCAGGCCGTTGCGGTCGAGCGTCGCGCCGATCACGGTGCCGTCGGTGAAGGAGATCGACGCCGGGCCGTCCCACGGCTCGGTCAGGCAGCCGTGGAAGGCATAGAACCCGCGAAGCTCGTCGCTCATGTCCTCGCGGTGGTCGTAGGCCTCGGGGATCATCATCATCATCGCGTGCGGCAGCGACCGGCCCGCGAGCACGAGCAGCTCGAGCACGTTGTCGAAGTTGGCCGTGTCCGAGCCGGCCGGGCGGACGACCGGCAGCACCTTGTGCAGGTCGTCCCCGAAGAGCTCGGAGGCGAGCTGCGACTCACGCGCGCGCATCCAGTTGACGTTGCCGCGCAGCGTGTTGATCTCGCCGTTGTGCGCGATCATCCGGTAGGGGTGCGCGAGCTCCCAGCTCGGGAAGGTGTTGGTGGAGAAGCGCGAGTGGATCAGGACGAGCGCGCTCTTCATCCGCTCGTCGAGCAGGTCCGGGAAGCAGTGCCCGACCTGCGGGGCCATCAGCATCCCCTTGTAGACGATCGTCCGCGCCGAGAAGCTCGGGATAACCAGATCGGGGCCGGCGGCGATCTCGGCGATGCGGCGGATGACGTACAGCTTGCGCTCGAACGCGTCCCGGTCGGTCGCGAGGTCGTCCGAGGCGGCGACGACGAGCTGACGGATGATCGGAGCGACCTCGCGTGCCGTCTCGCCGATCAGGTCGAGCTGCGTCGGGACGTCGCGCCAGGCGATCGCGCGCTGTCCCTCGCCCTCGACCGCGTCGACCAGGATCTGCTCGAGCTCGGCGCGTCGCGCCTCGTCGTCCGCGGGCAGGAAGCAGACGGCCACGCCGAAGGCGCCGGCCGGGGAAGCTCTTCGCTGATCACGGCCCGGAAGAACTCGTCGGGAAGCTGCAGCAGGAGCCCGGCCCCGTCACCGGTGAGCGGGTCGGCGCCGGCCGCTCCGCGGTGCTCGAGGTTCTCGAGCGCCGTCAGCGCCCGCACGAGCGTCTCGTGCGAGGGGATCCCATCCAGGCGCGCCACGAACGCGACGCCACACGAGTCGTGCTCGAACGCCGGGTCGTACAGCCCGATCGGGGCTGTGGGGCGTCGTCTCGGATTTTCGGAATGGGAGGGAGTGGCGCCTAGCGTCACTGTTGAGGCCTTTCGTGTGGAATGGCCCCCGCCGCTTCTTGTGTTCTAGCCGGCGGGGCGGGAAAAATCGCCGACTAGCGGGTAGCCTTCGAGCGCGCCTTGGCGGCCTTCAACGTCACATTCGCCGAGGTGCGGACGGGCATCGTCCATCCAGGATAGGAACTCGGCGGGTTATCCGCAAGTTGGACCCTCTCCGGACAGCCATAATCCCCGTCTATGGAAACCGAGCAGGTGCAGGCCGAGGCGCGCGAACGTGCGCGCGAAGAGGACGTCTTCCGCTACTACAAGCTGGCGAAGAAGGCCGAGTGGGCGATCGAGGACCTGCCGTGGAGTGACTCCCCGCCGATCCCCGAGCTCCGCGGCTCACCGCAAAGGCAGGCGCGCCGGCGCGACGTGTGGCGCTCCGTGATCACCCAGCAGCTCCAGGCAGACGAGCTCGCGGTCGAGATGGCGACCCAGCTCTTCTCGATGGCGCCGCACGCCGACGCCAAGCTCTATTACACAACGATGGTGCAGGACGAGGCGCGCCACACCGAGGCCTGGCTGCAGCTGATCGAGCTCGCGGGCGGCCACGGCGAGCGCGACCCGTACCTCGACAAGATGGCGCGGCTCGTGATCGACGCGGACACGCTCGAGGAGAAGGTCTTCCTGATGCAGGTGTTCTTCGAGCGGCTGATCATCCCGAAGTTCCGCGCGATCGCGAAGTCATCGCCCGGCACCGTGCTCGAGAACCTGTGCAACCGTCTCGCGATCGACGACGGCATCCACCACGGAGCAGGAGTCGCCTACGAGCGCGTGCTGCTCCGCGTGGCGACCAAGAAGACGAAGGGCAAGCTCGTGAAGGCCGCGAACACGCTGCTCCCGATCTTCGTCGAGCACGAGCTCTGGCGCCCCCGCGAGCGGGCCTGGATCGGTGACGCGATGCGCTCCGCCGACATCGCTCGGCTCCGCAGCGAGGTCGACCACGGCGTCCGCCTGGCGCGCTCGCTCGGCGTCGACGTTGGCGACGTCCAGTTGCCCTTTTAGGGCCACGGGGGAAACCATGTTTCCCCCGTGAACCCCCTTCTTCTTGTGCGTGGTCGGCGCCTGTGAAGGTGGTTCGGTCAGGACGTCGAGGGTCAGGCGTTGGCTCTGGCGCCGGTACCGGCTGAGCCGGTACCGGCGCCGAAAGTGCCGGCAGGATCCGGGGCCTCGCTGCTTCGAACGGCGCCAACACGCATGCGGATCGCACGGCGTTTGTTGTGCTTAGCTCGGCATTCGCCTCGCTAAGCGGTGGGTTCGCACGGCTGCTCGACGGCCTTAACGCCGGATGCGGATCGCGTTCAGGTCGTTGGCCACGATCTCGTCCGCGCGGACGATCAGGTCGTCGATGTCGTCGTGCTCGGCGTGGATGTAGCGGCCGGCCAGGGCGTCGGCGCGGCCCGAGGCCAGTACGTGGACGAGCTGCGGGGCAAGCTCGGGCGGTGTCCACGGCAGGTTGTCGCCGTTGCCCGACGTCATGTCGGTCTTGACGAGGCCCGGGCTGATCAGGAAGACCCTGATGCCGTGCGGGGCGACCTCTGAGGCGAGGTACTCGGCGAACCGGCCGACGGCGGCCTTGCTCGCGCCGTAGCTGCCGTTCTCGGTATTGGCGCCGACCGGGAGGTAGGAGGCGCCGGAGCCGAGGATCACGATCCGGCCCGTGCCGCGCTCGATCATCCCGGGGAGGACGGCGCGGCAGCACAGATAGGTGCCGAGGACGTTGACCTCGAAGACGTGCCACCAGTCCCCTGGCGAGACGTCGAGCGTCGGGCCGTCGGGGGACGCGATGCCGGCGTTCGCGACGAGCAGGTCGATCCGGTCGTAGGTCTCCTCGGTCGCGCGGACCATGCTCGCGACATCGTCGGCGTTGCTGATGTCGCCGACGAGCGCGATCGCGTCGAGCTCCTCGGCGGCCTGCTCGACCTGCTCGCGTGTGCGGGCGCTGACGGCCACCCTCGCGCCCGCGCCTGCGAGCTCGCGCGCGATCGAGAGCCCGATCCCGCGTCCGCCGCCGGTTACGAGCGCAACGGTGCCGGAGAGGTCGTCGCCTGCCACGGGGTCGAGCCTACCGGCCGAGGTTCGTGCCGAGCGTCTTCGGGAAGTTGATGTGCGCGGCCGGGACGACCGGCGAGCCGATGTCGAGCTGCACCTCGGTGTGGTTCGTCAGGGCTACGTTGCGCGGGTTGCCCTTCCACACCTTGCCGTCGTAGAACGTCGTGACCTTGCCCTTGTAGGCCCCGACCTGCGACGTCGAGAGCTTGAGGCCCCAGATGTCGAAGAACTGGCCGAGGCTGAACGCCTGCCGCTTCGGCGCCTCCATGTGGATGATCCCGTCGAGGGCGTGCGTGTGGAGCCACATGATGCAGCTCCCCGCGACGACGAACGGCCCGGCGCTCGTCTGCTGACCCTCGAGCGGCGGGCCGATGCCGACGCCGTAGGGCACCTGGTAGGCCTCGCCCTTCACGAAGATCGTCAGGTGGGCGTGGACGTGATAGTCGAGCTTCTCGCCGGCCTGGCAGGGGATCCCGTCGATCTTCTGGCCGAGCTTGACCGCCTGCACGCTGGCGAAGACCGGGCCCTTGGGCACCGGGACGCTCTCGGGGCCGAGTGGCCCGGGTGAGATCGCGGCACCGGCCGTGACCGCTGTTGCCGCGGCCGCGAACAGCCCGATTGCGAGTGCGCGCGGGTGCCGCATCCGTCCATCAAAGCACGCCTTCATATTTAAGTTGACACTTACGTAAGTTATGTCTTACACTCGGGGGGACATGGAGACCGCGCTCAAGGCAATCGCCGAGCCGCGCCGCCGGCGGATCCTCTCTCTCGTTCGAGACGAGGAGCTCTCCGCGGGCGAGATCGCGTCGCACTTCGATGTATCGCGGCCAGCGGTCTCACAGCACCTCACCGTGTTGAGGGAGGCGGGGCTCGTGGACGAGCGACGGAACGGCACCAGGCGCCTGTATCGCGCCCGGCCCGAGGGGCTCGCCGATTTGAAGGCGTTCCTCGCGGAGTTCTGGGACGATCGGCTCGAGGCGCTGAAGCGCGAGGCCGAGCGAGAGGAGAGGAAGAAGCATGGAAAGGACACTTGACCTGCTCGAAGTGCGGCGCGAGATCGAGATCGCAGCAAGCCAGGAGACGGTCTGGGAGCTGCTCACCGATCCCGCCAAGGCCCCGACCTGGTGGGGTCAGAACGCCACGTTCGACCTGCGCGAGGACGGCGAGTTCCGCATGGAGGTGAGCGCCGGGAGCGTCGCGAGCGGGAAGTTCACCGAGATCGAGCCGCCGCGCCGGCTGGCATTCACGTTCGGCTGGGAGAAGGGCGGAGCCGGGCCCGAGCTACTGCCGGCAGGGTCGAGCACCGTGCAGATCGAGCTCGTGCCGACCGACACCGGAACGCTGGTGCGGCTCGTGCACTGGGGCCTGCCGAACGCCGAGGCCGTCACGAGCCACGGCGAGGGCTGGGATCACTACCTCGGCCGGCTGGCCACGGTCGCGACCGGCGGCGACCCGGGGCCCGATCCCTGGGCGACGCGGGCGGCTTGACAGATTTGAACACGACGGAGAAGGGAGATCACGATGGGTAAGTACGTGTACGCATACAAGGGTGGGAGCCTGTCAACCACCGAGGAGGAGCGGAACGCCGCGATGGCCGCATGGGGTGCGTGGTTCGGCGGGCTCGGCGACTCGGTCGTCGATATGGGCGCGCCGTTCGGCGGGTCGGCCGCGACGTCTGGCAACGGCTCGACGGGCAACGCGCCGTCGGCGCTGACCGGCTACTCGGTCGTCACGGCCGCGAGCCTCGAAGACGCGGTCTCGAAGGCGGGCGGCTGCCCGATCTTCGCGAACGGCGGCGACGTCGAGGTATACGAAGCACTCGAGATGTAGCTCGGACTTCGAGCAGGCGGGGGCGTCGCCCCCGCCTGCTCAGGTTTCTGCGAGGTAGCGGAGCAGCTCGACGACCGTCGCCGCCGAGATCGCCAGGTCCTGGACGGAGATCCACTCGCGCACCGAGTGGTACTCGTTGCCGCCGGTGAAGATGTTCGGAGTGGGCAGGCCCATCTCGGTCAGCCGCGAGCCGTCGGTGCCGCCGCGGATCGAGGTGAGCTTCGCGTCGAGCCCCACCCGGCGTGCCGCCTCGAGCGCCGCATCCAGCACGTGGGGGACCTCCTCGAGCGCCTCGCCCATGTTGCGGTACTGATCCCAGCGCTCGAACGCGACGGTCGCGCGCGGCTCGTCCGCGACTGCCTCCTCGGCCAGACGGCGGACGAACGCGTCGTGCTCCTCGAGCTTGGCGCCGTCGTGGTCGCGCAGGATCAGCGTGACCTTCACCGCCGCCGCGTCGCCCTCGATCCGATACGGGTGCGCGAACCCCTCGCGTCCCTCGGTCGTCTCGGGCGAGAACGAATCCGCCGGCAGGCTCTCGACGAAGCGCGCCGCCAGCTTGACCGGGTTCACGAGCTTGCCCTTGGCGCTCCCGGGATGCACGCCGACGCCCGTGAAGGTGACCTCGAGCTCGATCGCCGAGAACGTCTCGTTCTCGATCTCGCCGACGACCGCCCCGTCGACCGTGTAGGCGAAGTCGGCGCCGAACTGCTCGATGTCGAAGTGGTCGGTGCCGTGCCCGACCTCCTCGTCGACCGTGAAGCGCGATGCGCGCGCGGGCGCGCGGGACGTCGGGATGCTCGATCAGCCACCTGGCGGCAGCCATGATCTCCGCAACCCCGGCCTTGTCGTCGGCGCCGAGGAGCGTCGTCCCGTCCGAGGTGACGATGTCGTGGCCGACGCGCTCGGCGAGGAGCTCGCTCGTCGCCGGCGAGAGGACGGGGCCGCCCGGGAGCACGATCTCGCCGCCGTCGTAGTCTCGCCAGATCTGCGGCTCGACGCCCGTCGCGGGCGCGTCCGGGCTCGTGTCGACATGCGCGACGAGACCGACGGTCGGGCCGTCGTCGCGGCCGACCGGCTCGCAGCGTCGCGAAGACGTAGCCGTGCTCGGTCAGCTCGACATCGGCGAGCCCGAGCCCGCGGAGCTCATCGGCGAGGAGCCGCGAGAGGTCGAGCTGCTTGGCCGTGCTCGGATAGGACTCCGACGCCCGATCCGACTGCGTGTCGATGCGCGCGTAGCGAACGAGCCGGTCGAGGGCATCCTCGGCGAGCTCGGCGGCAAGCGGCGATCCGTACGGGGCCTCCACGGCCGGCTAGACGGCGCCGCGCGCCGACGTAATGCTTGTGGTACCAGGGCTCGCTCAGCGTGTCGATTCGCACCCACGAGCCCGTGTGCGGCGCATCGATGAACTGGTCGTTGCCGAGATAGATCCCGACGTGGTCGAGCGCATCGAAGAAGACGAGGTCGCCCGGCTGCAGCTGTGAAACCGCGACGGGAGCGCCGAACTCCCACTGGGCGGCAGCGAAGTGCGGCAGCACCACTCCCAGCTGAGCGAACACATAGGTGACGAGCCCCGAGCAGTCGAACCCGGCCGGCGTCGAGCCGCCCCAGAGGTACGGCACACCCAGGTACTGCAGCGCGATCTGCGCGGCGCTCGGGTGGCCGGGGGGAAGATCCGACGTGGGGACGAGCGGGCTCGGGTTGATGAACGGGCCCGAGGCAGTCGTGATCGGGGGCGGCGCAGTCGGGGTCGTCGTCGTGGCCGCCGGGGTCGTCGTAACCGCGGCTGGAGTCGTCGTCGTGCCGCTGTCGGGCGTCGTGGTCGTCGTCGTTGCTGCGGCAGCCGCGCGTGCCTGAGCTGCCTTCGCCGCCGCGGCCTGCTGGGCTGCCGCTTGTCTCGCTGCCGCCGCAGCGGCCGCCTGGGCCGCTGCGCGCGCCTTGATCTCGGCCTCGACGCGGGCACGTGCGATCGCCGCAAGCCGCGCCTGGCGGGCGCGCTCGGCCGCCTCGAGCTTCTCGACCTGTCCCTCGACCTTCTTGAGCAGCGTGCGCCGCTCTGCGAGCCCCTGCATGATCTCCGTCTTCCGCGCCGACAGCTCCCTGACCGTCGACGCCGCCGCGGCGCGGTCGCGGTTCAACTGCTGCACCTTCTGCTCGAGCGATGCCTTCGCGGAGGCCGCCTGGTTCGTGATCGCCGTCGCCCGGCGGCTGATCGCGTTCTCGGCATCGGAGAGCGCAAGCATGTCGCCGAGGTTGCGCGCGCCGAGGATCACGTCGAGCGATGAGGCGTGAGGCGAGGTGTAGAGCCAGACTACGAACTTCGCCGCGCGCCGCTGCGCGAGCTGGTAGCGCGCCTTCGCCGCGCCCAGCTGTGCCTGCTCCGCTTTCAGGTTCTTCCGCAGCGCCTGTAGCCGAACGCGCGCGCCGTCGTACTGCTCCGACGTAGCGTTGAGCTGCTCGTCGATCGCCGAGATCTCCTGCAGCACCTGGGCCGCCTCCGCCTTCTTCGCCGCGATCTGCGGCGTCGTCGCCGGCACGGCCCTTGCGCACACGGCTGTCAGGGCGAGCGCCCCGGCCAGCGGGATGAGGAGCCTCAATCGCATCATGGGTCGTTGCGGCGCCCGTTGTCCTCGCCGGACGCGGGTCCCCCTACGGCATCTGTCACGTGTTTCCTGCACTCGATCGTCGACTCACGTGCTCGCGGGCCGGCGTCCCACTACAATCGCTGACGTGTCGGAGGCCGTACGCAAGCGCTTTGCCGAGACTGCCCCGGCGATCGCTGAGATCCAGGACCGCAGAGCGGCCGAGACCGAAGAGCGTCTCGCTCAGCTCCTCGACCTTAGCGGAGACGAGCGCGCACTCGATGTCGGCACCGGGGCGGGTGCCCTCGCGCTCGGTCTCGCCTCGCTCGTCCAGGGCGTGATCGGCGTCGACATCGTCCCCGAGCTGCTCGAGGAGGCCAAGAAGCGCGCCCCGGCCAACGTCGAGTTCGCAAACGGCGACGCGTACGAGCTGCCCTTCCCGTCGGATGCCTTCGACCTCGTCTCGACGGCGAGGACGCTCCACCATGTGCAGCGGCCGGAGCTCGTGCTCGCCGAGATGAACCGCGTGCTGCGACCGGGCGGGACGATGCTCGTGGTCGATCAGCTGGCCCCCAACGACCCGCTTGCCGCCATCGAGCTCAATCGGTTCGAGCGGGCGCGCGACGAATCCACGTCGCGGATCCTTGCAGATGTCGATCTCCGCGGGCTGTTCGATTCCAACGGGCTGGTACTGCGGCGCTCCGAGGTGTACCCGGAGGAGCGAGATCTCGAGAGCTACCTCGATCTCGCGGGCTGCCACGGCGACGAGCGCGAGAACGCGCGCTCCCTGGCGCCGACGCACCGAACCGTTCACTACGGCTGGTATGTGCTCGAGAAGCCGGAGTTGTTTTGAGCCTGAGGGGGGACTATTCAGAGGAACGCCATCGGCGTCGAATGAGAGGATAAGCCGATGGCTCTCATCAACCCCTCAGCGAGAGCGCGCTAGGGTCCCGCGCCGATGGCCCCCCGGATCCTGATCCTCACCGCCAGCGTCGGTGAGGGGCACGACGCGCCTGCGCGTCGCCTCGCCTGCCAGCTGCAGGTCGAGCGTCCCGACATCGAGGTGATCACGGAGGACTGCCTGCCCCACATGGGGCGGACCGTGTCGACGCTCAGCGAGAGCGGCGCCCGGGTCGTCTTCTTCCGCTTCCTCTGGCTCTGGGACGTCGGCTTCTGGGTGTTCGCCGGGTTCGCGATGACCCGGAGGGTCACGCAGTGGATGCTCACGCGCTTCGGATCGCGCGGGCTCCTGAGGCTGATCTCCGACCGGAAGCCGGACATCATCGTCTCCGTCTACCCGCAGGCGACCGAGGTGCTCGGCCGGCTGCGCCGGAACGGACGACTGCACGTCCCGCTCTGCGCGGTGATCACCGACCTGGCCGCGCTGCGTTACTGGGCGAGCCCGGGTGCCGACCTCCACCTCGTCACACATCCCGAGTCGATCGAGGAGGTTCGCTCGATCGCCGGGGAGGACAATCCCGTCCACTGCGTCAGCGGCTTCACCGAGCCGGAGTTCCTCGTCCCGCGCGAGGTCTACGAGGCGCGGCAGGCCTTGAAGCTCGATCCGGGCGCGAAGATCGTGCTGGTCTCGGGCGGTGGCTGGGGCGTGGGCGACGTCGAGGGTGCGGTCCGCGAAGTCCTCGAGGTGAAGGGCGTCGACCAGGTCGTCTGCCTGTGCGGGCGCAACGAGGAGCTCCGCGACCAGCTCGCCCGCGACTTCGACGGCGACCGGCGCGTGCGCGCCGAGGGCTTCACCGACGACATGCCGGACTGGCTCGCCGCGGCCGACGCACTCGTGCACTCGACCGGCGGCCTCACGGTGCTCGAGGCGCTGATGCGCGGCTGCCCCGCGATCTCCTACGGCTGGGGCCGCGGCCACGTCAGGATCAACAACCACGCGTTCAAGCGCTTCGGGCTGGCCCAGGTCGCGGCCACCCCTGCTGCGCTGCGCGACGCCGTCGCGACGGCGCTCGAGTCGGGGCGCACTGCGATCGACTTCTCGGATCTACCGTCTGCGGCCTCGTTCGTCCTCGCCGAGGTCGAACCGCGAGTGCCCGAGACGGTGCATGCGGCCTGAGAGAGCTGTCGCCACTCTCGGGCTCGGCGCGCTCGCCGTCTGGTGCGCTCCCGCCGCTGCGCCCGTAGCGCCGCCGATCGCGACGTGGTTCGGGATCCCGTTGCGGCTGCCCGGTCGCGGCCTCGCGATCACCTTCGACGACGGGCCGCATCCGGAGGGAACGCCCGCCGTGATGGCCGAGCTCGATCGTGCGGGAATCCGCGCGACCTTCTACCTCGTCGGCGAGCAGGTCGCCCGATACCCCGCGCTCGCGGCGGAGATCGCCGCCGCCGGGCACGAGATCGGGATCCACGGGCACCGGCACACGCTGCTCCTGCGTCGCACGCCCGGCCGCAGTACGGGACGATCTCGACCGCGCCGGCGCCGTCATCGGCGAAGCGACCGGCGTCCAGAGCCTCTCGTACCGGCCGCCCTACGGCGTCTTCAGCCTCGCCGGGCTACGGCTCGCCCGCGAGCGCTGGGCGCCGCTCCTCTGGTCGCACTGGGGTCGCGACTGGGAGGCGAAGGCAACCGGCTCGTCGATCGCCGCACTCGCGACCCGCGACCTCGGGCCGGGAGCTGTCGTGCTGCTGCACGACAGCGACGCCTACAGCGTCACGGGCTCCTGGCGTCAGACGGTGGCTGCGCTGCCGGCTGTGCTCGACGCCGCGCTCGCGGCCGGCGAGCCGCTCGTCACGCCGAGCCAGTCGACGTAGCGGCGGACACCCTCGGCAAAGCTCGTCCTGGCCTCCCAGCCGAGCTCTTCCCGGGCCCGTGCGCTCGAGGCCTGCCCGAACTTGAGATCGACGGGCCGGTCCGGCACCTGCTCGACCGGAACGTCGGCAACCAGTTCCCGGACCGTGTCCGCAATCTGCTTGACGCTGACCTGCTCGTCGCCGACGAGGTTGTAGATGCGGCCGGCGCCTGCAGGAGAAAGCGCCGCGACCATCCCTTCGGCGAGGTCCTCGACGTAGACGAACTGCCGGGTCTGGCTCCCGTCGCCGGCGACGGTGAGCGGCTCGCCGGCTGCGGCCTTGTTGATGAAGGCCGGCACGACGGCGGCGGGACGCGCGCGCGGGCCGTACGGGATGCCGAAGCGCAGGATCGTCGTCGAGACGCCGTACATCGACTCGTAGGCGCGGCAGTACATCTCTCCGGCGAGCTTGGTCGCCGTGTAGAGGTGCGGCGGGAGCACGAGCGGGGTGTCCTCGTCGTGCGGCTCCGGGCCGGGCGCGTTGCCGTAGACCCACACCGTGCTCGCGTAGAGGAAGCGGCTCAGCTCGACCTCGCGCGCTGCCTCGAGGAGCGTGAAGGTCCCGCGCGTGTTGACGCTGTCGGTGCGGACAGGGTCGCCGACCACCTGGTTGACGTCGGCCATCGCCGCGAGGTGGAAGATCGCGTCGCAGCCGTCGAGCGCCTCGCGCACGGTCGCCGCGTCGGTGAGGTCGCCGATCACGGTGTCGACCTCGGCCGGGTCGTGGTAGGGCGAGGGGATCAGGTCGATGATCCGCGCCTCGTGGCCTGCGGCCGCAAGCTTGTCGACGACGTGCGAGCCGATGAACCCGGCGCCGCCGGTGACGAGAGCCTTCATCTTCCCAGCTACCCGGAGACGGCCTGGAGCTCGGCTGCCACTCCGGCGGGCCGGTAGTAGAGCGGCGCGCACCAGTGGTTCTCGGCGACCCAGTCGGTGTTCGGCAGGTCGACCGTGTGGCCCATCACGCGGTGACAGGGCTCGTCGTAGACCTTGCCGGTCGACCGCTCGAGCTCGTCGAAGACGATGTACTTGTAGTAGCCGGAGACCATCCCCTCGGGCAGCTCGAGCCGCGCGGGATGGATCGGGTCGAGCTCCTCGCGCGCGATCCGGTTCTTCCAGGCGACGATCTCGTCCATGCGCTCCGCGCCGAGGACTCCGACGGCCGCAGTGAACTCGTTCATCCGGTAGTTCAGGCCGGGCTGGGAGTAGTCGGGCTTGCCGTAGTTGCGGAAGGCACGGGCGTACTCGACGAGATCCGGGTTCTTGGAGACGAGCAGGCCGCCCTCGCCGGTCGAGATCGTCTTCGTGGGCGCGAACGACCAGATGCCGGCGTCTCCGAACGAGCCTGGCTTGCGGCCGTTCCAGGAGGCCCCGTGCGAGTGGGCGCAGTCCTCGATCAGGACGATCCCCTCGGCCTTGCAGAGCTCGACGATCCGGTCGACGTCGAAGGCGATGTGGCCGCCGATGTGGACGAGGAAGACGGCGGCGGGCTTGTGCTCGTGCACCTTCCGCTCGAGGTCGTCGAACGACATGCAGAGGTCATCGCGGTTGCAGTCGACGAACTCGACCTTCGCGCCGACCTCGACGCACGCGAGCGGCGTCGCCATGAACGTGTTCGACGGGCAGAGGACGGTCTTGCCGCGCAACTCGAAGAACTCGAGCGCAGCGAGCGCCGATCCGGTCCAGGCCGACGTCGCCACCGACGGCAGTCCGTTCCACGCAGTCCAGGTCTCCTCGAACTGCTTGACGAGCGGCCCGTCCGACCACTGATTCGTGTCGAGGATGCTCTCCCAGAGGGTGTGCAGCCGCTCGCGGTCGCGGTGATCGAAGCCGATGGCGAACTTTTCGAATTCCATATGGTGGGGCACCGCCCGTTCTTTGTTCGAAGGAGATCCGGGCGGCGAAGGCACCGGAAGGATGCCGAACCTTATCTGAGCCGCCTCCGGGTAAAGCACGGGAGGTGACGTCAGGTCTTGTCGCCGACGAGGCCGTACACGCCGATCGCGAGCACCACCAGCCCGACGAGGAGCACGAGGCCGGGAACGAGCGTTGCGAGGAACCGGTCGACGCTTGCCTTCATCCGCTCGAGCCAACCGCGCACCCGGTTACCCGCGATGACGCGTGCTCCGAGGATCAGGAGCAGCGGGAGCAGGAAGCAGAAGTTGAAGAGGACGAGCAGGACGATCTGGGTCGGGATGCTTTCGCCCGACTCGACGAGGGCGGCGATCACCGCGAGGTAGGGGATCGCGGTGGGGAACTCGACGATCGCGATTCCCGCGCCGACGACGAGCGATGAGCGCTGGAGGCGATCCGTGTTCGACACGTGCTTCGCGACGCTCCGGCGCTTGACCCAGAGGATGCCGGCGAGGACGATCAGGATGCCGCCGACGGTGATCTCGATCAGGTGCTTCGCCTCGGTCCCGGGATGCGGGAACAGGTCGAGCAGGTACTTGCCCGGCCCGAGCGCGACGAGCACGCCGGCGGCGAGGTTGACGGCGAAGAAGCCGACGATGAAGCCGCCGAGCGCCTTGACCGGGTTCCTGCCGGCGGCCAGATAGACGCCCGGCACGAGCGTCGTCGGGTTCATCGAGTCGACCAGGCCGACTCCGACCACGAGAAGGAGGAGATGCTGCACGGGGCCCCAGCTTGACAGCGGACCTAGATGAGGCGGGGGCTCACCGAGCGCGTGGCGTTTTCATCCTCCGCCTCCGTTGACCATCTGCTCTGGGCTCTAGCGGGGGTTCCGCACACGGCCCTCAGAAACGGGATCACCTTACTCGCGCCGCGCGCTCGGTGAGGGGTCGACCATATTTCAACCGGCGGCCGAACGGCAACTCGGGACCGTCAGAGCTTTCGTCGCTCGTTGCGAAGAAAAAGCTTCAGGCCGTGTCGGGGGCGGCTGCGCGTGACGTGAGCAGCTCGATCGGGATCACGTCGAGGGCCCGCTCGTGCGTCGCGCCGAGGACGACCTCGGGGGCGTGCCCGGCCTGGTGGGCCTCGAGCCAGCGGGCGGCGCAGAGGCACCAGCGGTCGCCGGGCTCGAGCCCCTCGAACCCGTACTCCGGGTGCGGCGTCGAAAGGTCGTTGCCGGCGGCCTTGCTGAACTCGAGGAAACCGGCCGTGACGACGACGCAGACCGTGTGGCTGCCGAGATCCTCGGGCCCGGTGGAGCAGCAGCCGTTGCGGTAGAAGCCCGTCAGCGGCGCGGTCGAGCACGGAAGCAGCTCACCGCCGACGACGTTCACGTCAGGCTCGAGAGGCATGTGCTGAGCCTAACGCCCTAGCGCCGGCGGAGCGAGGCGTCCGTGAGCGACGGCGGCCTGTAGCCGGAGTCGTTCGCGTCGTTCAGGTTCGTGCCGGGCGGGACGATCTCGTCGAGGCGGTCGAGCAGCTCGTCCGAAAGCTCGACGTCGGCAGCGCCGAGCTGGCTCTCGAGCTGCTCCATCGTCCGTGGGCCGATGATCGCCGAGGTGATCGCCGGGTGGCGGATCGTGAAGGCGATCGCGAGGTGGATCAGGCTCATCCCGGCCTCCTCGGCCAGCACGGCGAGCGCGTCGGCCACCTCGAGCTTGCGCTGGTTCTCGGGGATCGACATGTCGTAGCGGCCCGGGAGCCGGTTCGACCGCGTGCTCCCGGGGATCTCGACGCCCTTCCGGTAGCGACCCGACAGCCAGCCGCCGGCGAGCGGGCTCCAGTTGATCACGCCCATCCCGTAGCGCTCGCAGACCGGAAGCACCTCGCGCTCGATCCCGCGCACGAGCAGCGAGTAGGGCGGCTGCTCGCAGACGAACCGCTCGCGGCCGCGGCGCTCGGCCGTCCACTGCGCCTCGACGATCTCGCCGGCGCCGAACGTCGAGCTGCCGAGGTAGCGGATCTTCCCGGCATGCACGAGGTCGCTGAGCGCGCCGAGCGTCTCGTCGATGTCGACGCGCGGGTCGGGGCGATGCACCTGGTAGAGGTCGATCCAGTCCGTGTTCAGGCGCTTCAGGCTCGCCTCGACCTCCTGGAAGATCCAGCGCCGCGAGTTCCCGCCGCGGTTCGGGCCCTCGCCTACGCGGAAGTGGAACTTCGTCGCGAGCACGACCTCGTCGCGGCGGCCGGCAAGCGCCTTCGCGACGATCTCCTCCGACTCGCCCGACGAGTAGACGTCGGCGGTGTCGACGAAGTTGATCCCGGCGTCGAGCGCCGCGTGGATGATGCGGATCGACTCCTCGTGGTCGGTGTTGCCCCACGCGCCGAACATCATCGCGCCGAGGCAGAGCGGGCTCACTTCGAGGCCGGTGCGGCCGAGGAGGCGATACTCCATGTCCTGACCCTAGCCGTCCAGGATCAGGCGTCGCGGCGGGCGAGCAGCACGGCTGCCACCGCGACCGAGATTGCCGCGTAAACGCAGAGCAGGCCGAACCCCGTCCAGGGAGCCAGGTCGTGCGGCCCGTGGTTGAGCGTGAAGATGTCCGCGCCCGCGTTGCTCGGCAGGTACTTCGAGATCGCCTGGTTCCAGCTCAACGGCAACACGAACATCAGCGGCGGGATCACGAAGATGACGCCGACGTAGAACGAGATCCCACCGGCGGTGTTGCGCGTGATCGCGCCGAGGCCGAGGGCGAAGACGCCGATCACGGTCAGGTAGAGCGCCCCTCCGATCACCGTCCGGGCTACGCCGGGGTCCGTGAACGAGACCCTGAGGATCTGGTGCCGATCGAGGATCTTCTGCGTTCCGAAGAACGCTGCCAGCACTGCCGGAACCGCAAGCACGAACGAGACCGTGGCGAGCACGACGATCTTGGCCCAGAGCACGGGCAGGCGCTTCGGAACGGCGCCGAGCGAGGCGCGGATCATCCCGGTCGAGTACTCGCTGCTGATCACGAGCACGCCGAGCACCCCGATCGCGAGCTGGGCGATCCGGACGCCGACGAGCGCGATATCGAGCGGCTGGCGGGCGAGCTGCTCCTGGACGCTCATGTGCGACCACCGGGCATCCGTGATCGTGGCGGCGAGCAGCGGGATGCCGATTGCGAGCACCACGGTCACGAGCAGCGACCAGCGTGTGGAGCGCAGCGAGCGGAACTTCGTCCACTCGGACAGGATGACGCGCGCCTGCGTGACGCGCAGCCGCGAGCTCCAGCTGCTCGACGGAGTCACAGGCACCGCGCTCACGCGAGCACCTCTTCGGGTTCGCGCGGCTCCGATCCGCCAACCAGGCCGTGGTACTCGACGTCGCCGCGGGTGACGTCCATGAACGCCTCCTCGAGCGAGGCCTGAACCGGTGTGAGCTCGTGCAGCGCGATCCCGTTCGACCGCTGCCGCGTCGCCGATCTGCTCGGCGGTCAGCCCCGCGATCTCCAGGGCGCCGTCGTCGGTCGGGCTGATGGTGACTCCGGGGCCCGCGAGCGCGTCATGCAGCTCCGTCGCCACGGGGTGAGCGCACCCGGACCAGATCCTTCGAAGCCTGGCGCAGGAACTCCTCGACGCTCAGGTCGGCGATCAGCCTGCCGCGCCCGACGACGATCAGATGCTCGGCGGTCAGGGCCATCTCGCTCATCAGGTGCGAGGAGAGGAAGACGGTGCGGCCCTCGGCGGCGAGCTCCTTCAACAGGTTGCGGATCCACTGGATCCCCTCGGGGTCGAGGCCGTTGGCCGGCTCGTCGAGGATCAGGATCTGTGGGTCGGCGAGCAGCGCCGCGGCGATCCCGAGGCGCTGGCCCATGCCGAGCGAGAACTGCCCGACACGCTTCCGGGCGACCTCCTGGAGACCGACGCGGTCGATCATCTCGTCAACCCGGCCGCGGGGAATCCCGTGGGTCTGCGCCAGGGCGAGCAGGTGGTTGTACGCCGAGCGGCCGGTGTGGACGGCGCGCGCCTCGAGCAGCGCGCCGACCTCGTGCAGGGGCGCCGGGTAGTCGCGGTAGCGCTTCCCGTTCACGGTCACCGTTCCCGCGGTCGGGCTGTCGAGCCCGAGGATCAGCCGCATCGTCGTCGACTTCCCCGACCCGTTCGGGCCGAGGAACCCGGTGACGGTCCCCGGGAGCACGGTGAACGTGAGGCCGTCGACGGCCCGCTTCTCCCCGTAGTCCTTGGTCAGGCCTTTTGCCTCGATCACACCCCACGACGATACCCGCCGGATTCTGAGAGTCCAGTTAAGCCGTCAATGGAGGACCGCGACCTCGAGCGACACGACCATCAGCCCGAGGGCTCCGTTCGCGAAACCCGAGAGCAGCGCTCCCGTCCAGTGGTCGTACGCGCGGAGCCCGACGGCGAGGCCCCAGCCGAAGAGCTGGACGATGCAGACGATCAACGCGAGCTCCTCGGCCGCGCTGTCACTGAGGACGCCGGCCCAGCCGAGGAGCAGCACGAACACCGGTGCGAAGGACGCCTCGACGAGCGGCCACTCGGCGCGTGCGATCTGTGCGACCCGGTGCAGTCCGAGCCGCCTCTCGCGCCGATGCAGGCGCTCGCCGACGATCGCGGACCACACGTGAGCGAGCCAGAACACCCCCATCGTCGAGAGCACTGCGAGCGCCGTGGTCTCCGCCTGGGCGTGCTCGCCCCGGAACGCCTCGATCAGAGCCGCGGCCACGATCGAGCCGTAGACCGCGGCCGCGTAGTGATCTGCCTTGTCTTCGACGAAGACTTCCGGGAGCTCGGACACGGCCACGAGCATTCCACAACGACCTGTCGAGGAAGATTCGACCAAACTGCGGGAACCGTTCGGGTACCCGCCGAGGGCGTTTGTATGGTGTCCGCTCCGCAATGGCAGACTCAATTTCCTCGGGCAACTCGGTACCGTTCGTTCACCTTCACGTCCACTCCGAGTACTCGATCCTCGACGGTGCGTGCCGGATCCCCGACCTCGTCAAGCGCGCCGGCGAGCTCGAGATGCCGGCTGTCTCGCTCACCGATCACGGGTCGATGGCGGGCGCCGTGCAGCTGTTCAAGGCGGCCAAGGGAACCGGCGTCAAGCCGATCGTCGGCTGCGAGGTCTACGTCGCCGACGACCGCCACGCCCAGAAGAAGGGCTACGCCCACCTCACGCTCCTCGCGGCCGATCAGGCCGGTTACTCGAACCTGATCAAGCTGTCGAGCCTCGGCTACCTCGAGGGCTACTACTACAAGCCGCGCGTCGACTGGGAGCTGCTCGAACGCCATGCGCCCGGCGTGATCGCGCTCTCCGGCTGCCTCTCGGGACGGGTCTGCAAGGCGCTCGAGGAGAGCCGGGTCTCGGACGCAGGTGCCGAGCTCGACCGGCTCGCGCAGGTGTTCGGCCGCGACAACGTCTACGTCGAGCTGCAGAACGCGCACCTCGAGGTGCAGCAGCGGATCCTGCCGCAGCTCATCGAGCTGGCAGGGACGGCCAAGCTCCCGACCGTCGCGACGGGCGACGTCCACTACCTCCGGCACGAGGACGCGCGCGCCCACGAGGCGCTGCTCTGCATCCAGTCCGGCGACTCGCTGAAGAACCCGAACCACTGGAAGTTCGACACCGACCACTTCTACTTCAAGACGGCCGAGGAGATGGCCGGCGACTTCCCCGGCCAGGACGCCGCGCTTCGGCGCACGCTCGAGGTCGCGGAGCGCTGCAACGTCGAGCTCGCGCTCGACCGGATCCTGCTCCCGAAGTTCCCCGTGCCCGACGGCCGCGACGCGTTCGACTACCTCGTCGAGCTGTGCGAGAAGGGGCTGACGAAGCGCTACGGGACGGTCACCGACGAGCTGCGCGAACGGCTCCGCTACGAGCTGAAGACGATCAGCGAGATGGGGTTCACCGACTACTTCCTGATCGTCTGGGACTTCATCCACTTCTCGAAGGAGCACGGGATCAGCGTCGGCCCGGGTCGCGGCTCGGCCGCCGGGAGCATCGTCTCCTACTGCCTCGAGATCACCGACCTCGACCCGATCAGGTACGACCTGATGTTCGAGCGGTTCCTGAACCCGGGCCGCAAGACGATGCCCGACATGGACATCGACTTCGCGGTCGCCGGCCGCGAGCGGGTGATCAACTACGTGACCGAGAAGTACGGCCGTGACCGCGTCGCGCAGATCATCACGTTCTCGACGATGGCCGCCCGCGCCGCCGTCCGCGACGCCGGCCGCGTGCTCGAGATCCCCTACGGCGCCGTCGACCGGATCGCGAAGCTGATCCCGGAAGGGCCGGGCCAGACGCTCGAGGAGTGCATGAAGCCGGGCGCCGAGCTGCGCAAGGCGGTCGACTCCGACGCCGTCGCGAAGGAGATCGTCGACCTCGCCCGCCCGCTCGAAGGCCTGACCCGCGCCGACTCGATCCACGCCGCCGGCGTCGTGATCGGCGCCGAGCCGCTGACGAACGTCGTGCCGCTGCAGCAGAAGGGCGCCGACCAGGAGGTCGTGACCCAGTTCCAGATGAAGGACGTCGAGGCGCTCGGGCTGCTGAAGATGGACTTCCTCGGGCTGCGCAACCTCGACGTGATCGACAAGGCCGTCGAGCTGATCGGCGACCTGGACATCGGCAAGCTCCCGCTGGACGACAAGAAGACCTACGAGATGCTCGCCCGCGGCGAGGCGACGGGCGTCTTCCAGTTCGAGTCGTCGGGCATGCGGGAGGCCCTCCGGCAGGTGAAGCCGACGGAGTTCGAGGACATCGTCGCTCTGGTCGCCCTCTACCGGCCGGGCCCGATGCAGTACATCCCGACCTACGCCAACCGCAAGAACGGCAAGGAGCCGGTCACGTACCCCGACCCGCGGCTGAAGCCGATCCTCGGCAGCACATACGGGATCTCCGTGTACCAGGAGCAGTCGATGGAGATCGCCAAGGAGATCGGCGGCTTCTCGCTCTTCGAGGCCGAGGATCTCCGGCGCGCGATCGGCAAGAAGGACCACGCGCTGATGGCGTCCCTCAAGGGCAAGTTCATCGAAGGGTGCATCGAGAACAACACCTCCGACTCGGTCGCCCGCCAGCTCTGGGAGGACATGGAGAAGGCGCAGGACTACTCGTTCAACAAGGCCCACGCCGCCTGTTACGCCCTGATCTCGTACCGCACCGCGTGGCTGCGGGCGCACCACCCGTGCGAGTACATGGCGGCGCTGATCAGCTCGGTGATGAGCACGAAGGACCGCGTGCCGTTCTACGTCAACGCGTGCCACGAGCTCGGGATCGAGGTGCTGCCGCCCGACGTGAACGAGTCGCAGGTCGACTTCGCCGTCGTCGGCGGCAAGATCCGCTTCGGGCTGAACGCCGTGAAGGGCGTCGGCGAGCTCGCGTGCCGCACGATCATCCGGGCGCGCGAGGAGGGCGGGCCGTTCGAGTCCGATCTGGGACTTCACCGAGCGCGTCGATCCTTCCGTCGTGAACAAGCGCGCCCTCGAGTCGCTCGTCAAGTGCGGCGCGCTGCCCGGCTCGCGAATGGGGATGCTGCAGGTGCTCGAGCAGGCGCTCGCCTACGGGCAGAAGCAGCAGGCAGACCGCCTCGCGGGCCAGGGCTCGATCTTCGACGGCCTTTTCGGCTCCGCCGAAAAGGCTAGTGAGCAGGCACCATCCACCGGTTCCGCCGGAGGAGTTCGAGAAGCCCGACCTGCTGCGCCTCGAGAAGGAGACGCTCGGCCTCTACGTCTCCGAGCACCCGCTCTCGTCGCTGCGGGCGGAGCTGCGCGCGAAGACCGACGCGACGATCGCCGAGCTCGAGCGCCGCCGCGACGGCGAGAGCGTCGTCGTCGGCGGGATCATCAGCGAGGTCAAGCAGATCACGACGCAAGCGCGGCGAGCAGATGGTCTTCCTGCGCCTCGACGACGTCACCGGCGGGATCGAGTGCGTCGTGTTCGCCGCCGCCTACGCCGCCGCATGCGAGCTCTGCGTCGACCGACCGGATCATCGTGCGTCAAGGGCCGCGTCGACCACAAGGAGGGCGAGACGAAGCTGCTCGCCCAGGAGATCTCCGCCTTCGAGTCGGTCGCGGCCAAGCGCACGGTGCGGCTCCGGATCGACGCGACGAAGGCCGCTGCCGGGATCATCGGCGAGCTCGCGACGCTCCTCCGCGAGTTCCCGGGCGAGAGCCCGGTGTTCGTCGACTGCGTCACCTCGCAGGGGCCGCTTGTGCTCCGGCTCGGGCCCAGCTTCTGCGTCGAGCCGGACCCGGACTTCTACGCCGAGGTGCGCGCGCTGCTCGGCGAGTCCGCGCTCGCCTGATCTTGGCCGGCCTGTAAACGGCTGCAAAGCTGCCTTTTCTGCGTTTCGCGGCGAAAAGGTCTGACGTCAACCCGTTAATTCTCCGTAAATCCGTGCCCGAACCGGTACCAACAAAACCCTCTAAGGCGTTTAACCGAATGTACCGATGTACAGGACGAAGGACATGAACCGATGGCCGCAACCGAGCTAGACCCAGTCGAAACCGAAAGCGAGAGGGTCGAGCGCTGGCGCGCCGAGGCACTCGAGAAGGCCGGGTACGACATCGTCTCCGCCCACGAGCTCGCCGCCAGGCCGGACGTCGACCTCCACCGGGCAATCGAGCTCGTCGAGCGCGGCTGCAAGCCGGAGCTCGCGCTGAAGATCCTGCTGTAGGCCTCACCCTTCACGCCCGCCGCCGAGCCGGCGGGCACTCGAACCTTTCCACCTCGCTTTCTCGGCGAGCATGGGCCCATCCCGTGCTCGCCGAACTCGTTGGCGTCAGATTCGTCGATTGCTGACGCAGAGCGTTGGTCGCGTGGGCAGAATCACTGCCGATGGGGCTCGCTCGGATTCATCCCTTCGCCTTCGAGCGGAGTCATTCAGCTCGGGCCGCTCTCGATCCATCTCTACGGGCTGACGCTGCTCGTCGCGATCCTCGCGTGCGTCTGGCTCACGACGATCCGCTGGAAGCGGGTCGGCGGCGACAGCGACCTCGTCATCCGCGTCACCGTCTGGGGCGTCGCCTTCGGGGTGATCGGAGCCCGGCTCTACCACGACCTCACGTCGTGGAACGAGGTGCCGACGCCGAAGTGGCAGGGCATCTTCGAGGTCTGGCAGGGCGGTCTCGGTATCTGGGGCGGGATCCTGCTCGGGACGATCGCCGGCGTGATCGTCGTCCGGCGCGCGGGGGTCAGCGGCACGGCGTTCATGGACGCCGTCGCGCCCGGGATCCTGCTCGCGCAGGGGATCGGCCGGATCGGCAACTGGTGGAACCAGGAGCTCTACGGCAAGCCGACGTCGCTGCCCTGGGGCCTGAAGATCGATCCCGCGCACCAGGCGAGCCTGCCGGCGAAGTACGTCGGCGCGCGGGCCTATCACCCGACGTTCCTGTACGAGCTGATCTGGGACTTCGTCGGCGTCGGGCTCCTGCTCTGGCTCGACCGCCGCTACAAGTTCCGGCCGCCGGCGCTCTTCGCGCTCTACGTCTCGTACTACTGCTTCGGCCGCTTCTTCGAGGAGCTCCTCCGGATCGACCCGTCGCACCACTTCGCCGGTCTCCGCATCAACGCCTGGGTCTCGGTCGTTCTCTTCGCCGGCTCGACGGCGTTCTTCATCTGGTGGCAGCTGCTCGGCCGCGGAGGCTCGGGCCGCGAGGGCACGCCGAAGGTGCGGCCGCGGCCGCAGCCCGATCCCGCCCGGCCGAAGATGGCCGTCCCGAAAGGCCGCGTCCGGTAGCAGGGCTAGCCTGCCGCGGATGGCAGCGGCGACCCCGGTCGGAGAGCTCGGCCTCGATCTCGATGCCTTCGAAGGCCCGTTCGACCTCCTGCTGACCCTCGTGCTCCGCGAGGAGCTCCCGCTGCGCGAGGTCGACCTCGCCGAGATCGTGATCGCCTTCGTCGAGCACCTGGTCGAGCGGGATCAGCTCGACCTCGATGCGTGCGGCGAGTTCCTCGTCCTGATCTCGGCGTTGCTCGAGCTGAAGGCCCGTGGGCTGTTTCCCGACGAGGACGCCGAGCTCGCCGAGCTCGAGCCCGAGGTCGCGGCCGAGGAGCTCGCGCGGCGACTCGCCGAGTACCGACGGGCGAAGGAAGCCGCAGCCTGGCTCGCCGAGCGGCTCGAGGCCTCGCGCGACCGTTACTTCCGGCTCGGCCCGGCCCCGCTCGCGCCTGCCCGGCCTGAGCCCAAGTTCGCCGCCCAGCCGCCGTCCAAGCTCGCCGACGCGATCCGAGCGCTTGCCGTCGAGCCGCCCCAGCTCTCGACCTCGCACATGGCGCTCGCGTTCCCTCCGGTATCGCAGTTCGTCGAGCGGTGGCGGTCGCTCCTGAAACGCCGCGCCCGGCTCGACTTCGACCAGGAGGTGGCCGGGCTCTCGCGCGTCGAGGTTGCGGTCGCGTTCCTCGCGCTGCTCGAGCTGGCCAAGCAGCGCGAGCTCGCATTCGCCCAGGCAGCCCCGTTTGCCCCGATAAGGATTACCCGCCCATCTGCAGAAAGGAGCCTCCAGTGGACCGCCCACTCCGCCTAGTCGCCTCGAATCCGGTCGAGGAGCTTGCCCGCACGATCGAGGCTCTGCTCGTCATCGCCTCCCTGCCGCTCTCCGCCGAGGAGCTCGCCGACGCGACGCAGGACGATCCGGAGCGCGTCTCGGATGCGCTCGAGCTGCTCGCCGAGCGCTACCGCGAGGGCCGCAGCGGCATCGTGCTCGAGCACGTCGCCGGCGGCTTCGCTTTCCGCGCCTCGCGCGCAGCCGCGGAGGCCTGTGCTCGTCTCTTCGAGCGGCCCGTCGAGCGCGGCCTTTCGGGCGCGGCTCTCGAGACGCTGGCGATCGCCGCCTATCTCGGCCCGTGCACGCGGCCGGAGATCACCCGCATCCGCGGGGTCAGCGCCGACGCCGCCGTGTCGGGGCTGGTCGAGCGCGGCCTGCTCTCGGAATCCGGCCGCGATCGCGACTTCGGGGCCGTCCGCTACGCGACGACGCCGCTCTTCGAGCGCGTGTTCGGGCTCCAGTCGCTGGCCGAGCTCCCCCGGCTCGACGACGTGGGGGCGGACACGGAGCAGATTCGCGAGCGGCTCGAAGCGGTCGCCGAGAAGCGCCCGGCGTAATGGTCGGGCCCCGCCGCTCGGCGTATTAGCCCTTGCGCCTCAACGCCTGGCTAGCGCGTGCCGGTGTCGCGTCCCGGCGCGGCGCAGACGAGCTGATCAAGGCAGGCAGGGTCACCGTCAACGGACAGCCCGGGGCTCTGAACACCTTCGTCGAGTCGCGCGACCACGTCGAGCTCGACGGCCGTCGGCTCGGGTTGCAGCAGCTCGTCTACGTGCTGCTGAACAAGCCGGCGGGCGTCGTGACCACCGCCCGCGACCCGGGTGGGCGCCCGACCGTCGTCGGTCTCGTCGGCCACGAGGCCCGCATCGTCCCGGTCGGCCGGCTCGACGCCGACACGACCGGCGTGCTGCTCCTGACGAACGACGGCGAGCTCGCCCACCGGCTCGCCCACCCCCGCTACGAGGTCGACAAGGTCTACGTCGCCGACGTCGACGGCGACCCGTCGCCCGCGACGCTCGCCGCTCTCGAGCGCGGCGTCGATCTCGACGACGGCCGCACCGCCCCGGCCCGCGCCCGCCGCGTGAGCAAGGGACGCGTCGAGCTGATCCTCCACGAGGGCCGCAAGCACCAGGTGAAGCGCATGCTCGCCGCTGTCGGCCACCCGGTCCGCCGCCTGCAGCGCAGCCGCTACGGCCCGCTCACCGCGGAGGGCCTCGAGCCCGGCGAGTGGCGCGAGCTCACCCCCGAGGAGCTTGCCGCCCTCCGAGCCGAGCCCGGCCGCTGAGCGTCTGTGGACGGGCTGTTGCAGCTCCGTTTGCATAACCTGGCACCGGACATGTCTGCACGGCCATCAGGCTGAGCAGGCTCTTTCAGAACCGAGACTCCGACCCGCGCCGCAGTTCGTTCGGCGCCTGGCACCGGACGTGTCTCGGTCAGCCACGGCCGGAGGGGACAGGTCTCGAGCGCTAGTCGCGGGTGACGAAGCCCATCCGCTCGTACATCGAGCGGAGGGTGGGCGCGGCGGACTCGCTCGCCTTGTCGGCGCCTGCGCCGAGCAGGCGGATCAGCTCGGCGGGATCGCTGCGGAGCTCGGCGTACCGCTTCTGGATCGGCTCGAGCAGCCCGACCACCGCCTCGGCGACATCGCCCTTGAACTGCCCGTAGCCGCCGCCGTCGTACCGCGCTTCGATCGCCTCGGCCGACTCGCCGGTCGCGACGGTCATGACGTCGATCAGGTTCGTGACGCCCGGCTTCTCCCCGTCGCGGCGCACCTCGGAGCCCGAGTCGGTGACCGCCGACTTGACCTTCTTGCGGATCGTGTCGGGCGGGTCGAGCATCAGGATCGTCCCCTGCGGCGTCCCGCCCGTCGTCGACATCTTCTTCGTCGGCTCCTGCAGGTCCATGACCCGCGCCCCGATCTCCGGGTAGACGCCGGACGGGACACGGAACGTCTCCCCGAACCGCGCGTTGAAGCGCTCGGCGATGTCGCGCGCGAGCTCGAGATGCTGCCGCTGGTCGTCGCCGATCGGGACGAAGTCGGTCTGGTACAGCAGGATGTCGCCCGCCATCAGGATCGGATAGGTGAAGAGCCCGGCCGTCAGGAACTCCTGCCGCTCGCCCTTCTCCTTGAACTGCGTCATCCGCCCGAGCTGCCCGTAGCTCGTCACCGCCGAGAGCAGCCACGCAGCCTCGGCATGCGCCTTCACATGGCTCTGGGCGAACACCGTCGAGCGCTCCGGATCGAGCCCGGTCGCGAAGAGAAGCGCCGCGAGGTCGAGCGTGCGCTCGCGCAGGTCGGCCGGGTCGAAGTCGACCGTGATCGAGTGCAGGTCGACGATGCAGAAGAACGCCGTCCCGCCCGCCTCGACCGCCCGCTCCTGGGTCGCGGCGTACTGGCGGAACCCTCCCGAGTAGTTGCCGAAGTGCTTCGCGCCGGTTGGCTGGATGCCGGAGAAGATCCGCACGCATTGACTCTAGCCGCCACCCCTACACTTGACCCATGGCTGTAGTCGATGATTCCACCTGGTCCCCGTCGTCCTGGCGGGACCGCGAGGCGCTCCAGCAGCCCGAGTGGCCCGACGAGGCGCGCGCCGCAGAGATCCGGCGCCGCCTGCACACCCAGCCGCCGCTCGTCTTCGCCGGCGAGGCGCGCCAGGTCCGGGCGGCACTGGCCGACGTGGCCGCGGGCCGCGCGTTCCTGCTCCAGGCGGGCGACTGCGCCGAGTCGTTCCACGACTTCGACCGGCTGACCGAGAGCGGCGCCGCCTACTCGGCCGTCGCGGTCCGCGAACGGCTGAAGATCCTGCTCCAGATGGCCGCCGTGCTCACCTACGGCGCCGCACTGCCGGTGCTGAAGATCGGCCGGATCGCCGGCCAGTTCGTGAAGCCGCGCTCGAACGGGGTCGAGAAGACGGCGCTCGGCGAGATCCCCGTCTTCCGCGGCCACATGATCCACGACGACGCCGCGACCGCCGAGGCGCGTATCCCGGACCCCGAGCGCATGCTCGAGGGCTACTACCACGCCGCCTCGACGCTGAATCTCGTCCGGGCGTTCACGAAGGGCGGCTTCGCCGACCTGACCCAGGTGCACGCCTGGAACCAGGACTTCGTCGCCACCTCGCCCCAGGGCCAGCGCTACGAGACGCTCGCCTCCGAGGTCGAGCGCGCGCTCCAGTTCATGGCCGCGTGCGGGATCGACCTCGCAGCCACGCCGCAGCTCCACCAGGTCGACGTCTGGACGAGCCACGAGGGGCTGCTGCTCGACTACGAGGAAGGCCTGACCCGGCGCGACTCGTTCACCGGCGACTGGTACGACTGCTCCGCCCACATGCTCTGGATCGGCGACCGCACCCGGGAGCTCGACGGCGCGCACGTCGAGTTCTTCTCCGGCGTCCACAACCCGATCGGCGTCAAGCTCGGGCCGAAGGCGACGCCCGAGGAGACGGTCGACCTCTGCGAGCGCCTGAACCCGGATCGGATCCCCGGCCGGATGACCCTGATCGCGCGTCTCGGCGCCGACCACGTCGAGGAGCTCCTGCCGCCGCTCCTGCGAGCGGTGAAGGCGGCCAAGCACCCGGTCGTCTGGACCTGCGACCCGATGCACGGCAACGGCTTCACGACCTCGAGCGGCCGCAAGACGCGCCACTTCGACGCGATCATGACCGAGATCGAGGGCTTCTTCACCGCGTGCCGCGCCGAGGGCGCGTGGCCCGGCGGCGTTCACCTCGAGTACACCGGCGACGACGTCACCGAGTGCCTCGGCGGCTCCGAGGGCCTCGCTGAGGAGCACCTCGACGCACGCTACGAGACGCTCTGCGATCCGCGCCTGAACGGCCGGCAGTCGCTCGATCTCGCATTCCGGCTCGCCGAACTGATGCGCCGGAGCTGAAGTGGCCCTTCAGCGGCTCGCGATCGTCGGCACCGGTCTGATCGGCGCCTCTATAGCCCTGGACGCCCGCGCCTCGGGCGCCGACGGTCACCGGCTGGGATCCCGACCCCGAGGCGCTTGCGCAGGCGGCGGAGCGCGGCGCGGTCGACCCGGCCGGCTCGCTCGAGGAGGCGGTCGACGCGCGCAGACCTCGTGGTCGTCGCGGCGCCGGTCGCGGCGCTCGCCGAGCAGGTCGCGGCGGTGCTCGCCGCGACCGGCGAGGAGACGACCGTCACCGACGTCGGCTCGACGAAGACGACCGTCGTCGCCGCGGCCGGCGGCTCGCCGAGGTTCGTCGGCGGGCATCCGATCGCCGGCAAGGAGGTGCACGGCGCCGCGCACGCCTCGGCCGGCCTCTTCGAAGGCGCCACCTGGTTCCTGACGCCCGACGGCCGAGACGAGCCCGGAGCGCTACGCCCTCGTCCACGGCTTCGTCGGCGAGCTCGGCGCCTTCCCGCACGCGATCGAGCCGGCCGCCCACGACGAGCTCGTCGCGCTCACGAGCCACCTCCCGCACGTGCTCGCGAACGTGGTCGTGAACCAGGCGGGCGCGACGCGCGTCGAGGGGCACGAGCCGCTCGCGAACGCCGGCGGGTCGCTGCGCGACATGACCCGGATCGCCGGCGCGAATCCCGCGGATGTGGATCGACGTGTTCCTCGACAACGCCGACGCCGTTCGCGCGGGCCTCGCCGAGCACCGCCGCAGGATCGAGGAGGTCGAGGCCGCGCTCGAGCGGCGCGACGGCGCGTTCATCGCCGAGTGGATCGGCGAGGCGGCGGCCAACCGCGTCCGCATGCTCCAGGCGGCCTACGGCGACCCCGGCGCGCTCCAGCGCGTCCAGGTGCACGTCGCCGACCGCCCGAACGTCCTCGCGGAGATCATGCAGACGTTCGGCGCCGCCCGGATCGAGATCCGCGACTTCGAGCTCGACCACATCTCACCCGAGCAGGGCGGCACGCTGACCCTGCTCGTGAGCGGCGAGGACAATGCCCACCGCGTCCAGGGCCTGCTCGAGAGCCAGGGCTACGGCGTCGTCGTGTCCCCGGTCGATCGAATGAAGATCGAGCCCGCCGCCCGCATCGACGGCCACATCGCCGTTCCGGGCGACAAGTCCGTCTCGCATCGCGCCCTGCTGATCGGCGCGCTCACCGAAGGGGAGACGCGCGTCTCGAACTGGGGCCGCTCCGGCGACACCGAGTCGACCCTCGGCGTCGTGCGCGCGCTCGGAGTCCAGGTCGATGAGGAAGACGTCGACACGCTCGTCGTCAGCGGCGTCGGCCTGCGCGGCCTCCGCCCGCCCGACGCGCCGCTCGACTGCGGCAACGCCGGCACGCTCGTCCGTCTCGTCGCCGGGATCCTCGCCTTCCAGGAGGGCCGCTTCGAGCTGACCGGCGACGAGTCGCTCTCCCGGCGCCCGATGGGGCGGATCGTCGATCCGCTGACCGAGATGGGGGCGTCGATCGACGTCGACCGAAGGCTGCCTCCCGCTCGTCGTCGAAGGCGAGCGCTCTGACCGGGATCGAGTACACGCTTCCGGTCGCGAGCGCCCAGGTGAAGTCGGCGATCGTGCTCGCCGGCCTCGGCGCCCAGGGGAAGACGACGGTCCACGAGCCGCACGCGACCCGCGACCACACCGAGCTGATGCTCGCCGCGGCCGGCGCGCGGATCACCCGCCGCCAGGGCTCGGTCACCGTCGAGCCCGGTGGGACGCTGAGCCTTCCCGAGGTGTTCGTCCCCGGCGACATCTCGTCGGCGGCGCCGTTCCTGGCCGCCGCCGCGCTGCTGCCCGGCTCGACGCTGACCGTCCACGACATCGGCCTGAACCCGCTCCGCACCGGCTTCCTCGACGTGCTCGAGCGGATGGGCGCCCGCGTCGGCTTCCTGAACCGCCGGAACATCGCCGGCGAGGCGATCGGCGACGTCGAGGTCACGGGCGGCGAGCTCGTCGCGACGACGATCGGCGCGGCCGAGGTGCCGAGGCTCGTCGACGAGCTGCCGCTGGTCGCGCTCCTCGCCGGCATGGCGCACGGCGTCACGACCGTGACCGGAGCCGAGGAGCTCCGAGCCAAGGAGTCCGACCGGATCGACACCGTCACGACCGCCCTCCGCGCGATCGGGATCCACATCGAGGCGCCGCCCGGACGGCTTCGTCGTCCGGGGCGTCCCGGCACGTCCGCGCGGCGGCTCGATCGACGCCGGCGGCGACCACCGGATCGCGATGCTCGGCGCCGTCGCCGGGACGGTGTCGCAGGACGGCGTCCGCCTCGCGGGCGCCGAGAGCGCATCCGTGAGCTTCCCCGGCTTCTACGACCTGCTCGCCACCCTCGTCCAGACGGGCGAGGTCGGAGAGTGACATCTGTGACTGGTGCCCCGATCGAACTACCCTTCGCTCCGTGATCGTCGCGATCGACGGGCCCGCCGGCGCCGGCAAGAGCACCGTTGCCCGGAGCCTGGCCGAGCGGCTCGGCTTCCGCTACCTCGACACGGGCGCGATGTACCGGAGCCTGACCTGGCTCGCGCTGCGCCGCGGCCTCGACCTCGGCGACGGCGCCGCGCTCGGGAGCCTGGCCGAGGAGAACCCGGTCGTCTTCGACACCGGCGGGCGCGTCTACATCGACGGCGCCGACGTCACCGACTCGATCCGGCAGGTGCGGATCGACCAGAACGTCCCGGTCGTCGCCCGCCACCACGAGGTGCGCGAGGTGATGCGGGAGCGCCAGCGCGAGCTGGGGGCCGAGGGCGACGTCGTGATCGAGGGCCGCGACATCGGCACGGTCGTGGCGCCGCAGGCCGACGTGAAGGTCTACCTCGTCGCCGACCCGGCGGTCCGGGCGGCTCGCCGCCAGGCCGAACGGCCGGACATCGGCGCGGACGCCCTCGCGACCGATCTCAAGCTGCGCGACGAGTCCGACCACGTCCGCATGCAGCCGGCCTCGGACGCGGTCGAGATCGACACGACCGAGCTCGGCATCGAGGACGTGATCGCGCGGATCGAGGGTCTCGTTCGCGCTCGATCCGCCGTCTGATGACCTACGGCGACTTCGCCTGGAGGACGTCGCGGCTGGTGGATCTCGCCGCTCACGTCCTTCCTCTGCCGCTCCCGTGCCTACGGGCTCGAGCGCATTCCCGAGACCGGCGGCTGCGTGCTCGCGATCAACCACCTGGCGTGGATCGACATCCCGGTCGTCGGATCCCAGTCGCCGCGGAACATCAACTTCGTCGCGAAGGTCGAGCTGCTCGGGGTTCCCGGCTTCGGCCGGTTCCTGGCCTGGCACGGGATCATCGACATCAAGCGCGGCGAGTCCGACCGCGACGCCGTGCGCCGGATGCGCCGCTACGCCTCGGAGGGCCGCGCGATCGGCCTCTTCGTCGAGGGGACGCGGCAGAGGCACGGACGGCCCGGGAACGGTGCAGCCCGGCTCGGCGATGGTCGCGATCCAGGAGAATGTGCCGGTCGTGCCGATCGCCGTGTATGGCACCCAGTTCTGGAAGCCCTACAACTTCGCGCCCTGCTCGATCGCCGTCGGGGAGCCGTTCCTGCTTCGAGGGGCTCTCGAAGGGCGGGAAGGGCTACAAGGAGGCGAGCGCCGAGATCGAGCGCCGCCTGAACGTTCTCTTCGACTGGCTCGCCGACGTGCACGCGCGCGGCCGCCCGAAAGGGCTGACGCCACCCCTATGAGCGAGACCGAAGACATCATCGAGCTCCCCGTGCCCGGACCTGCTCGGCACCGTGGCGATCGTCGGGTTCCCGAACGTCGGCAAGTCGACGCTGATCAACCGGCTGACCTCGAGCCGGGCCGCAGTCGTCCACGACACGAGCGGTACCACCCGAGACCGTAAGGAGCTCGTCTGCGAGTGGGCGGGCAAGCAGTTCCTGCTGATCGACACCGGTGGCGTTGACGTCGTGAGCAAGGACGAGGTCTCTCGCTCGATCGTCGAGCAGGCACGCCTCGCGATCCGGGAGGCCGACCTCGTGCTCTTCATCACCGACGCCCGCGCCGGCGCGATGCCGGGCGACGAGGAGCTGGCCGAGATCCTCCGCCTCGCCGGGAAGCCGGTGCTCCTGATCGCGAACAAGATCGACGACCCGTCACAGAACACGCTCCTGTTCGATCTGCACCGTCTCGGCCTCGGCGACCCGATCCCGCTCTCCGGGATGCACGGGCACGGCACCGGCGACCTGCTCGACGACGTCGTCGCCCGGCTCGAGGACATCGGCGAGGCCCGTCCCGTCGTCGGCGACGAGGCGATCCGCGTCGCGATCCTCGGCCGCCCGAACGTCGGCAAGTCGTCGCTCTTCAACAAGCTGATCGGAGGCGAGCGCACGATCGTCTCGGAGGTGCCGGGAACCACGCGCGACTCGATCGATACCGTGATCGAGCGCGAGGGCAAGAAGTTCCAGCTGGTCGACACCGCCGGCCTGCGGCGCAAGCGCAAGCAGCGGCAGGGGATCGAGTACTACTCGGAGCTGCGCGCGCTCGAGTCGGCGGAGCGGGCCGATGTCGCGCTCGTCCTGATCGACGCGAGCGAGGGGATCGTCGAGGGAGACCTGGCGGCCGCCGACGTCGCCCGCAAGGCGCAGTGCTCGACACTCATCGTCCTGTCGAAGTGGGACCTGACGACCGTCGACATCGAGGACGTGCGACCCGAGCTCCTGCGCCGGCTGCGCCAGCGCCCGCCGATCGTGACCACGTCGGCGAAGACCGGGCGCGGGATCACACGCGTCCTCGAACGGGTCGAGGAGCTGTACGAGAAGCACGCGGGCCGGATCGGCACAGGTGAGCTGAACCGCTTCCTCGGCGAGCTGAAAGAAGCCCGGCAGCCGCCGTCGAAGGGCCGGAAGCGCCTCAACCTCCTGTACGGAACGCAGGTCTCATCGCGGCCGCCGCGGTTCCGCTTCACGGTCAACGACACGAGCCTGATCACGCGCGACTACGGGTACTGGGTCGAGAACGAGCTGCGCGAGCGGTACGGGATGCAAGGCGTCCCGGTGACGATCGACTTCCGCCGCCGGTCGTGAACTCGGCGGTAGTCGTCGGAGGCGGTTCCTGGGGGACGGGCTTCGCGCGGTTGCTCGCAGATCGCGGCTTCACGGTGACGCTCGCGACGCACCGCCCGGAGGACGCCGCCGCGATTCGCGAGACGGGTCACAACCCGCGCTTCATGTCGGACATCGACCTCTCCGATCTGAACGCGACGACGATCGCCGACGCGCCGGTCGAAGCTGCCGAGCTGATCGTGATCGCGGTCCCGAGCCGCGTCTTCCGCTCGGTCGTCGAGGCGCTCCCGGGGTCGGCGCCGCTCCTCAGCCTCACGAAGGGCCTCGATCCCGCGACCGGCGCCCGCCTCTCGACGCTCGTGAGCGGCCGGCCCGTCGCCGTGCTTTCCGGCCCGAACATGGCCGAGGAGGTTGCAGCGGGCCTGCCGGGCGCCACCGTGATCGCCACCGAGGACGCCGCGTTCGGGCAGCAGCTCCAGCAAGCCCTGAACTCGGGCGTGTTCCGCGTCTACCTCAACAACGACCTGATCGGCGTCGAGCTCTGCGCGGCCGCGAAGAACGTGATCGCGCTCGCCGCCGGCGCCTGCGACGGCCTCGGGGTCGGCGACAATGCGAAGGCGGCGCTGGTCACGCGTGGGCTCGTCGAGATGGCCCGGCTCGGAGAAGCCGCCGGCGCGGACTCGGAGACGTTCTCGGGCCTGGCCGGGATGGGCGACCTGATCGTCACCTGCTGGCATCCGAGCGGCCGCAACCGCCGCGCCGGCGAGCTGATCGCGCTCGGTCGCCGCCCCGAGGAGGCGGCCGCGGAGATCGGCCAGGTCGTCGAAGGCCTGACCACGGCACCGGTCCTGCGCGACCTGTCGCACCGCCTCGGCGTCGAGCTCCCGATCACCGAGGGCGTGTGCGCGGTTCTCGCCGGCAGCCCGCTGATGGAGCTCGCTGTGGCCCTGATGGGCCGCAAGCCGACCGATGAGTGACCACAAACGGCATCTTGCCCGCTAGGGTGTGGAAATGGCCACGCGCTCATACTCCATCAGCTCCGAATCGGTCACCGAGGGTCACCCCGACAAGGTCGCCGACCAGGTATCGGACGCCGTCCTCGACGCCGTCCTCACCGACGACCCCACCGGGCGCGTGGCGTGCGAGACACTCGTCACGACCGGCCTCGTAGTCGTCGGCGGCGAGATCACGACGAGTACCTACGTCGACATCCCGCGGCTCGTCCGCCGCACGATCGCCGACATCGGCTACACCCGCGCGAAGTACGGCTTCGACGCCGAGACGTGCGGCGTGATCGTCGCGATCGACGAGCAGTCGCCCGACATCGCGCAGGGCGTCGACAACGCCTTCGAGGTGCAGCACGACTCCAGCGATGACGACCCGCTCGACCGCGTCGGTGCCGGCGATCAGGGCTTCATGGTCGGGTACGCGACGAGAGAGACGGAGGAGCTGATGCCGCTGCCGATCACGGTCGCGCACGCGCTCGCCCGTGGCCTCGCCGACGTTCGCAAGCGCGGGATCGTCCCGTACCTCAGGCCCGACGGAAAGACGCAGGTCACGATCCGCTACGAGGTCGACGAGCACGGCCGCCAGAAGCCGGTCGAGATCGAGCGCGTCCTGATCTCGACCCAGCATCGCGAGGGCGTCGACCCGGAGAGCACGATCAAGCACGACCTCATCCAGTACGTCCTCCCGCAATGCCTCCCGACCGAGTACTACGACGAGAGCCGCCTGAAGGATCCCGATTTCCTCTACGTCAACCCGACCGGCAAGTTCGTGATCGGCGGGCCGATGGGGGACGCCGGGCTCACCGGCCGCAAGATCATCATCGACACCTACGGCGGGGCAGTCCCGCACGGCGGCGGCGCGTTCTCGGGCAAGGATCCGACCAAGGTCGACCGGTCCGGCGCCTACGCCGCGCGTTACGTCGCCAAGAACATCGTCGCCGCAGAGCTTGCGGAGCGCTGCCAGATCCAGGTCGCCTACGCGATCGGGGTCGCTCACCCGTTCTCGATCCATGTCGAGACGTTCGGGACGAACAACGTCGACGAGGCACTGATCGAGAAGCTCGTCCGCGAGGTCTTCGACCTTCGGCCGGCCGCGATCCTGCGCGACCTCGACCTCCGCCGGCCGATCTACGGCAAGACCGCCACCTACGGCCACTTCGGCCGCAACGATCCCGACTTCACCTGGGAGCGGACCGACAAGGTCGACGCGCTCCGGGCAGCGGCGGGGCTCGACGCGGTCGGCGCAGTCTCCGGCTAGAGGCTTCTCAGGCCGTCGGGCGGACGAAGAGGCCAGCCGAGGCCTTCTCGGCGATCGCCATGTCGTCGCCGTCCAGCCGCACGTGGAGCTGGCCCGCAGCGGGCTTGGCCGAGTCGAGCTCGACGCTCGCCCCGGGTACCAGGCCCTGGTCGTAGAACCAGTGCAGGAGCTCGCCGTCGTGCTCTGCGAGCCGCACGATCGTGGCGCGCTGGCCGGGCTCGAGCGCCGAGAGCGGTTCGAGCTCGTGGTTCTCGGTCTGCTCGAAGACGGTGTCGATCGGCCAGCCGTGCGGGCACCGCTCGGGGTTCCCGAGCCGCTCCCAGATCCGCTCGACCATGTCGTCACTGAATGTGTCACCGAGCTCGTCGGCATGCACGTGGGCCTCGGCCGCGGTGTAGCCCATGAAGTCCGTCAGGAGCCGCTCGATGATCCGATGCTTACGCACGGCGCGCTCGGCCCGCTCCTGCCCCGTCTCGGTGAGGATCGCCTCGCGGCGCTCGCCCCGCTCGACGAGGCCCTCGGCCTCGAGCCGCTTCAACATCTCGCCGGCCGAAGCGCGCGAGACGCCGAGCATCTCGGCCACGCGCGATGAGAGCGTCGGCACCGACGTGTCGCGGGGGTGGTACTCGCCGATCGGGAACGCCAGGAAGTAGATCGTCTCCAGGTATTCATCGACGGAGTGTCCGGCTGCCATCTCACGGAGATCCTACCCCGGGCCCGCCGACCGCCCGTGACCCCCGGCTCGTACCCTTCGAAGGGTGAGCTCGTTCTTCCACGCGGTGCGGGTGTTCGGCGACCAGCTCGCCGCCGTGCGCTGGGAGTTCCTCGCGCTCGCGCTCGGCTTCTTCTTCATCCGGCTCGTCTTCCGGGCGTGGGCGTGGCGAACCATCCTCTGCGCCTCCTATCCCGGCGAGCGGGTCAGGTTCCGCAGCGTCTTCGGCTCGTATCTCGCCGGCGTCGGAGTCAACTCGATCGTTCCGGCACGCGCGGGCGACGCGGTCAAGCTGTACCTGATCAAGCACCGGATCGAGGGCGCGACCTACGCCACGCTGACCCCGACGCTGGTCGCCGAGACGATCCTCGACATGTTCGTCGCCGGGACGCTGATCGGCTGGGCGCTCGCGATCGGCGCTTTGCCCACCCACCAGGTCTACTCGCGGCTCCCGTCGGTCGATTGGGGCTTCTTTCTCAAGCAGGCGAAGTGGACCGAGATCGGTCTCGCCGTGGTGGTCGGTGCGCTCGTGATCGGGCTCGTCGCGTTCATCGAGCATGGCTCGGACACGCGGGAGCGCGTGATGCGCGGGTTCGCGATCGTCCATCACCCGCGCCGGCTGGTAACGGGCGTCGTCGTTCCGCAGGCGCTGTCCTGGGTCTTCCGCGTGGCGACGGTCTACTACTTCCTGCTGGCATTCCAGGTGAACGCCACGATCCACAACGCACTGCTCGCCCTGGTCGTCGACTCGCTCTCGACGCTCTTCCCGGCGACCCCGGGTGGAGCGGGTACGAAGCAAGGGCTGATCGTCTTCATCTTCCGCGGCGAGGCGATCAGCAGCTCGCTCCTGCTCGCCTTCAGCGTCGGCATGAACATCGCCGTCGTCCTCTTCAGCGTGATCCTCGGGGGCTTCGCGATGTTCATGATGGCGCGCACGATCTCGTGGCGGCGGCTCCGGCACGGCGAGGTTCAGGAGCAGGAGGCCTAGCGGGGCTCGTCGACCCCGGGGCTACAATCGAAGCGTGGTGCGGAGGGGGATAGCCCTGCTTACGGCGGTTCTCGGGGCTGCCGTCCTCTGCGGTGGCGGCAGCGCCGACGGGCCGCTTTTCTCCTCCACGGTGTTCTTTCGGATCACCTACCACCCGGACTGCACGTTCTCCGTCGCGATCGACGGCGGCGTGACGATGGACTCGGCTACCGGTACGGGCGCGACGATCCCGCCCGGCCCCTACTCGCTCTCCGTCCGGACGCCGCTCCCGGACGACACCTGGAACCCGTCGTTCTGCACGAACGCAAGGTTCTCGCTCACCGGGCCGGGTGTGAGCTACACGGCGATTCTCGGCAACGACCTCGGCCCGTACAGCGCGACGTTGAACCCGACCTTCGCCCCGGCCTCGACCTACACGATCGTCGACGGCAATCGCCCGTCCCAGCCGGTCGTGTTCACGACGACCGCGACCGGGACGAGCGCCTCGCTGCTCCCGGCGCCTCCGGCCTCGACCGCGACCGGCACGGGATCGGTGCAGGCGCCGCTCATGGGATCCGGAATCGTCCCCTACCGGGGCGCGCTCTCCGCGACGGTCGCGAGCTCGAACTCCGCGACCGTGACGGTGAGCGGGAAGCCGCTCGCCTCGCTCAAGGCCGGCCGCTACGACTTCGTGGTCAGGGACGAGTCGGCCCACGCGGGGCTCTTCGTCCAGAAGTCGGCCAGGAAGCCGACGGTGCTCACCGGAGTGGCCTTCGAGGGCAAGCGGACTGTCCGGGTGAACCTCACGGCCGGCAAGTGGGCGTTTTTCGCCAAGAGCGGCCGTGAGACGCGGTTCGTCGTCACCAGCTGACACACTCACCTCCCCTGTGCCCTTTGCTTCGGTCTTCCCGCTCGTGACTGCGCGCGCAGTTGCGCGCCCGTTCACGTACGAGGTCGAAGAGGGCGTGGGGCCGGGGGCGATCGTGACGATGCCGTTCGGCCGGCGCCGGGCGCGGGGTGTCGTGGTCGCCCTCGAGGACAGCTCCCCGGAAGGCGTCGTCCCCGTGCCGATCGACAGGGTGGTCGGGCAGGTCCCGCCGGCGCTCGTCGAGCTCGCGCTCTGGATCGCGGCGTACTACGGCTCGACGCCCGCGCGAGCGCTCGCGCTGGTCGCGCCTGAGCTCCCGAGGCGGCGCAAGGAGCAGGCGCCTCCGGCCGAGCGGCAGTCGTTCGGCGGCGAGGCCGAGCCCGACGAGCTGCTGCCGGAGCAGCGAGTGGCGACCGATCGCATCGTCTCGGCGATCGACGCCGGCTCCGGCGGCGCCTTCCTGCTCTACGGCCCGACCGGATCCGGGAAGACCGAGGTCTACCTCCAGGCCTGCGCTGCCGTCCTCGAGCGGGGGCTCGGGGCGATCCTGCTCGTGCCGGAGATCTCGCTGGCGCCGCAGACGGTCGGGCGCGTTCACGCCCGGTTCGGCGACCGGGTCGCGATCCTCCACTCCGGGCTCACCGATGCGGAACGGCGCGACGAGCGCGTCCGGATCGCGAGCGGCGAGGCGCGGATCGTCGTCGGGGCCCGCTCTGCCATCTTCGCGCCGGTTCACGGGCTCGGGCTGATCGTGGTCGACGAGGAGCATGAGGCGTCGTACAAGCAGGACTCGGATCCGCGGTACGACGCGCGGACGGTTGCGGTCAAGCGGGCCGCGCTGGAAGGCGCCGTCGCCGTGTTCGGCTCCGCAACGCCGCGCCCCGAGAGCTGGGCGGCGCTCGAGCACCTCGAGCTGGGCGGCCGTGTCGGCGCCGACCTGCCGCCGGTCAAGGTCGTCGATATGCGCCGCGAGGCGGGGTACCCGCTGTCGGCGCCGCTCCTCGGAGAGCTCCGGCGGGTGCTCGAGTCGAACGGGAAGGCAATGCTGCTGCTCAACCGCCGGGGCATCGCGCCGGCGCTCCACTGCCGGGCCTGCGGCGGGACGATCCGCTGCCCCAACTGCGACGTCGCGCTCGTGCTGCACCGCGATGCCGGGCTGACGTGCCATCACTGCGGCCACCTCGAGCCGGCCCCGGAGACCTGCCCGACGTGCGGCTCGTCCGAGCTTGCGCGGCTCGGAGCGGGCACGCAGTGGCTCGAGCGCGAGCTGACGCGCGAGTTCCCCGGCCTCGACCTGATCCGGCTCGATGCCGACACCGCGACCAGCCCGGAGCTGACGTCGACGGCGCTGCGGCGTTTCTCCGAGACGGGCCGCGCGGTTCTGCTCGGAACCCAGATGATCGCCAAGGGCCACCATTTCCCCGGCGTCGAACTCGCGGCGGTCGTGGACGCCGACGTCTCGCTCGGCTACCCGGATTTCCGGGCCGAGGAGCGCACCTTCCAGCTGCTCACCCAGCTCGCCGGCCGGAGCGGCCGTGACGCTCCGGGACGGGTGATCGTCCAGACCTTCCAGCCCGACGCCCGGCCGATCGTGCACGCGGCCCGCCACGACGTCCGCGGCTTCCTGGCGGAGGAGCTCGACCGGCGCGCGGCGCTCGGCTACCCGCCGAACTGCCACCTCGTTCGGATCATGGCCTCGGCCGCCGAGCCGGGCCCGGTCGCGCAGGTGCTCGAGGAGATCAAGGCCGGCATGCCGGAGGTCGATCTGCTCGGGCCGGCGTCGCTCCTCCGGCTCCGCCGCCGGCATCGCGGCCAGCTGATCGCGAAGACCGATAGGCCCCGCGCCGTCGCGACCCGCGCAGCCGCCCTGCTGGCAGCCGCCGCCCCGGCGATGCGCCGCGCCGGCCTAACCGCCGTCGTCGACGTCGATCCCCAGTCGCTATAGCAGGGCCGAAAGGCGGTACCTGGCACCGAGCTTTGCGCTCTGAGCAGGGAAAAAGTGCGGCTGTGACACTTTCGTTGCGATAACCTGGCACCGGACGTGCCCTCAGCGAACAGGTCGGATCCGGCAGGATTGAGCCGGTGAAGAGACCCAGGGCAGAGGAGATTCTGGGCGAGTGGGGGGTACGCGACGTGACCCCGCAGTCGGCGCAGGAGCGCAAGCGCCTGGAGGGCGAGCATGAGCTGAACACGCTCGCCGGCGTGCCGCTGCCGCGGCGGATCCGGCGTTTCCGGCCCGAGCCCGACTCGTACGTCGCCTCGCTCGGCGGCCCGCTGCCTTATATGCAGCGGCTGAAGACGATCGAGGAGGAGATCGACCGTCACCGCGAGCGGCTCGCCAAGGCCTACGCGCGCCGTCGAGGTGACCCGGCCGCCTGGCGCCGGCGCGCCGAGCGCTGGAACTTCTCCGAGGTCAACGACCTGATCGAGCGGCACAACCACTGGTATCCGATCGAAGCACGCCTCCCGATGGATCCGCGAACACGCGACTTCGTGAAGGTCGGCGGCCGCGACTTCCGCGTCGAGCCGCTCGACGCCGAGTGGGTCCTCGAGCACTTCCCCGCCTGAGCTGTCGGTACTGGCAGACTGTGGCCCACCTTGGCGACCGAACACGACCACGAGCACGACCACGAGCACGGCCACGACCATGCGCACGATCACGCGCACGACCACGACCACGACCACGACCACGACCACGACCACGAGCTCAGCGAGGAGCAGATCGAGTCGATCCGCAACCGCGAGCGTGAGGAGCTCCGCCGCTTCGCCCTGGCCCAGATCCGGCAATACCCGGATCACGCCCTCCGCCTCAAGGCGAAGGACGTCACGGAGTTCGACGACTACCTGAACGCGCTCGTCGAGCGGATGCTCCACTTGATGCAGGACGCCCAGGGCGTCGGCCTCGCCGCGACGCAGCTCGGGATCCTGCAGCGCGTGTTCGTGTTCGAGCTCGAAGGCGAGGCGCCGCAGGCCGTCGTGAACCCGCGGATCGTCGATGCGTCCAAGGAGACCGAGACCGATGAGGAAGGCTGTCTGTCGCTCGAGGGCGTCCGCGTCCCCGTCGAAAGGCCGATCAAGGTCACGCTCGAAGGCGTCGACCCCGAGGGCCGCGAGCTGCGCCTCGAGCTCGAAGGGCTTGGCGCCCGCGTCGTGCAGCACGAGTCCGACCACCTGGACGGCGTGCTGATCATCGACCGGACGGACGAGGAGCATCGCAAAGAGGCGATGGCGATCCTCCGTCCGAAGACAGTCCTCAGGTAGTGCGGCTCGCCGTCGCCGCGACGGCTCCCTTCGGCGCCGACCTGCTCGAGCGGCTCGCCGTGTCCCACGACATCGCCTACCTGCTCACGCGCCCCGACGCGCCCCGCGGCCGGGGCCGAAAGCTCGCACCGCCCCCGGCGAAGGAGACGGCGACCCGGCTCGGGATCCCGGTTCACCAGCCCGAGCGGCCCGACCTGCCGCAGGGTCACGTCGATGCCGTGGTCGTCTGCGCGTACGGGCTCCTGATCCCGGCCGACCTGCTCGCGCGCGCCCTCTGGCTCAACGTGCACCCGTCGTTGCTCCCGCGCTGGCGCGGTGCAGCGCCGGTCGAACGCGCGATTCTCGCCGGGGACGAGGAGACCGGGGTCACGATCCACGAGACGGTGAAGGAGCTCGACGCCGGCCCGATCGCCGCCCAGGAGGCATTCGCGATCGCTCCCGAAGACGACGCCGGCGCGGTGTTCGCCCGGTCGGCCGGGGTCGCCGCACGTCTCCTCGACCGCGTCCTTCGTGCCCCTTCGTTCAGTCCGCAGCCCGACGCCGGCGCGACCTACGCCGACAAGATCGGCCCCGCTGACCGGGAGCTCGATCTCGGTGACCCGGTTGATGCGTGGCGCCGCGTGAGGGCTCTCTCCCCTCACATCGGGGCCTGGGCCACGCTGCACGGCCGCCGTGTCACCGTCTGGAAGGCCCGCCTCGACGGCGGCGAGCTCGTTCCGCTCGAGGTGCAGCCGGAAGGCAAGCGCCGGATGGCCTACGACGAGTTCCTGCGCGGTATTCGCGCGTGACGGCGCCCGCCCGCACTGCGGCCTACAAGGTGGTGCGCCGGGTCTTCGAGGACGAGGCGTACACGGACCGGGCCGTGGCGTCCGCGGCCGCGGGTCTCGATCCACGCGACCGGGCGCTCGCCCAGCGGATCGCCTACGGGACGGTTCAGCGCATCCGCACGATCGACCACGGGATCGACGTGCTCGGGAGCCGGCCCGCGCGCGACCTCGACCCGCCCGTGCTGGCTGCGCTTCGGATCGCCGGCTACGAGATCGCGTGGAGCGAGGCTCCGCCCCACGCCGTGGTCAACGAGGTCGTCGAGCTCGTCCGCGACGCGGGGCTTCCGTACGCGACGGGCTTCACGAATGCCGTGGCGCGCAGGCTCGCCGAAGGCTTCCCGGCGTCTCGTCGCCTCGCTTCCACCGGGTCCGCTTGCCGAGTCGTACCCGGACTGGATCTACGAGATCTGGGTGCGGGACTGGGGCGAGGAGGAGGCGCTCGCGCTGATGCGCGCCCAGAACGAGCCCGCCGAGCTCGTGGTCCGGTCCGAGGTCGCGGTCGGCGAACCGACCGACGTCCCCGGCGCGTACCGGCTCGAGCGGGGAAGGCTCGAAGGCCCCGAGGAAGGCAGGATCTGGCAGAGCCGCGGCTCGCAGCTCGCCGGGCTCGCCGTCGGCTCACGCGACGGCGAGCGAATTCTCGACGCGTGCGCCGCTCCCGGCGCCAAGACGACAATGCTCCGGGGCCAGGTGACCGCGGTCGAGCTCCATCCCGGCCGCGCACGCGAGCTCGAGGAGAACGTACGGCGGCTGGGGGTGACGAATGTCCGCGTCGTCAACGCCGATCTCCGTGAGCTCGACGAGCACGGCTTCGACCGTGCGCTCGTCGATGCGCCGTGCTCGGGCCTCGGAGTCCTCGCCCGCCGCCCCGATCTCCGCTGGCGGGCGACCCCGCTGCCCGCCTTGCAGCTCGACTTGCTTCACGCCGCGGCCGAGCGCACCCGCAGCGGCGGGACGGTGCTCTACTCCGTGTGCACGATCAACGCGGACGAGAACGAGGCCGTCGTCGATGCCTCTGCCCTCGAGCCGGAGCCGCTCGGGGAAGAGTGGCCCGAGTTCGCGCACCCCAAGCGTCCCGAGTTCCTGCTGACGACGCCCCACCGGCACGGGACGTCGGGCTTCTTCATCGCGCGCCTACGCGTCGTCTGACTCGTCGTCGGGCACGGCGACCGCGACGAGCGGCCGTTCCTCTTCCGGCCTGCGGGCCGGGCTCGACCAGGGAACGAAGACGATCTCCGCGGCATGCACCTCCGGAACGATCAGGATCGCGTCCGGGTCGCGAGAGGCGCTCCACCAGAGATCGCAGCGCCACCCGTCGTCGCGGTAGGCGAGCCAGCCTCCCTCACCGGCCTCTGCCAGGCGCCGCAACGCCTCGACCGCTCTCGAGCGCGGGAAGATCGTGACGGCGAGCTCGTAGTTGTACGGGTCGGCCCAGTGGCGCTCGGCCTCGGTCGACACGGTCGCCTCGCCGATCAGCTCGATCACGTCCTCCTCGATCTCCGCAGCGATGCGCGCGGCATCGATCCCGTCCGTGATCTCCGTGAACAGGCGAAGCTCGATGCAGTCGCGGGCCTCCTCGGTCGCAGGCAGGACGCCGACGGGCACGCGCTGACCTCCGTCGTCGTGCGCGAGGCCTGTCGGCTCGAGCGCGTCCTCGGGGAGAACGGTCAGAGAGTCGTGGGTCGCCGTGCCGGGAAGGCGGAGGGTGACGTTCCAGCCCGTGCCGTCGTCGTTCGGGCCGCAGACATCCTCCACGACGGCCTCCTCGCCGGTACCGGCCACTCGCACGATCTCACCGGGTCGAAACTGCGGTTTCACCGACGTGAGCGTAGCGCCACCCGGGATCCGATCACATCCCTCGACTGCCAACTCCTGGACGGATCTTCTACGATCGGTGGTCCGGGATGACCTGGCAGGACTGGATCAGGACGGTCGAGGTTGCACCGGTTCTCGTGCCCGGGCCGCCGGATACGGTCACGTCGCAGGTCGACGCGCTCGTTCGAACGGGCTGCAGGATCTTTCATCTGCACGTGCGCTGGGACCTGGCGGAGTTCGCGACAGCGCGGCTGGTCTCTCCGCTGATCCGGCGCTATGACGGTGTCCTCGAGCTTCAGATCGAAGGGCCCCTCGATGCGGACATCTGCTCCGAAGTACTCGCCGCGGGCGGCTCGAGTGTGACCTTCCAGCTCGAGCCCTGGGTCGATCCCGAGGCCGCGATCGCTGCGGCGCGCTCGGCCGGGCTACAGGTCGGAATCGCGTTCGACCGGTCGACAGACCTCACCGAGGCGGCGGCCTGGGCGGCAAAGGCCGACCTCGTGCGGTGCCCGGGCGGGCCGCTCCTCGACCAGTTGCGAGACGTCCGCCTGCTCTCGCAAGCGCTTCCGCCGGGCGTCGTGATCCAGGTGGGCGGCGGGATCAACCACGAGAATGCACGCGATCTCTACGACGCAGGTGCACGCGTGTTTCTCGTTCGCACGGCGATCTTCGGCCGGGAGGATCTTCCGCGTTCCTACCGGCGGCTGGTACAAGCCTTCGCGTGAGTCTCGCCAGAGCGCTGCAGGTCGCCGCGGATGCCGCGGAGCGTGCCCGTCCGAAGCCCACGGTCGGAGCCGTGGTGGTCAAGGACGGTGACGTGGTTGCGGAGGGCGCGACCGAAGCAGGCGGCCGCCACGCGGAGGTGGTCGCGCTCGACGCGGCCGGCGAGCGGGCCCGCGGTGCGACGCTGTTCGTGACGCTCGAGCCGTGCGCTCACCACGGCACCACGCCACCCTGCGCCGACCGCGTGATCGCCGAAGGCGTCGCGCGCGTCGTCATCGGCGCCCGCGACCCGAACCCCGAGGCCGCCGGCGGAATCGAGGCACTCGAGGCGGCGGGTATCGAGGTGGAGCTGGTCGACTCGTGGGAGGCCAGGCGGCAGAACGAGGCGTGGCGGGTCTGGGTCACGCGGCGACGGCCGTTCGTCACCTACAAGGTCGCCGCCAGCCTCGACGGACGGGTGGTCGTGCCGGGGCGCCGATGGGTGTCCGGCGAGGAGAGCCGGCGGCTCGTCCACGAGCTTCGTGCGGCCTTCGACGCGGTGGCTGTCGGAATGGGCACCGTGCGCGCCGACAATCCGAGTCTCGACGCGCGAGACGTGCCCGTGCCTCGTGGACAGCCGCGGCGGCTCGCGTTCGGCCGCGGGCCGGTGCCCGACGGATCCCCGCTCGAGCTGCGCTCGGGCCCGCTCGAGGACGAGCTGCGGGCTCTCGCCGGCGAGGGCGTCCAGTCGCTCCTGCTCGAGGGCGGCCCGACCCTCGCCGGCGCGTTCCTCGAGCGCGGGCTCGTCGACAGGATCATGCTCTTCGTCGCGCCGGTGGTCGCCGGAGGTGACGGGCCGCACGCCCTGCCACGGCTAGCATCGGTGCTCGACCTTTCCCACCTGAGCGCCCGGCTGGTTGGAGAGGACGTCCTGCTCGAAGCCTATGTCCACGAGCCCTGACGGAGGCCGATGGCTGCCAGTTCCGAATTCCAGCGCACCGACGACGAGCTCGTCAGCCTGCTCTCGCAGTGGCTCATGCGCTCGCTCGGCAACGATGAGCTGCGCAAGCGGATCGAGGAGATCGGCACGGCCGAGCTCGCCCCCGGTCAGCGGGCCGCGGTCGACGAGCTGCTCGTCGCCCTCGCGAACGCGTTGCCCGGCGAGCGCGGCGACCTCGAGATGGTCGTCCGGGAGACCGTCGAGTCACTGGCATACGGCGACTGACGGGCTTCGCGGGCCACAGACACCTCGCACCTGTCCCGCTAGCGTAGCCTTGGAGCCGTGTTCACGGGCATCGTCAGAGAGGTTGGCGTTGCGGGGGCGATCAGCGGGGCCCACGACGGCGTCCGGCTGGAGATCGACGCGCCGGATACCGCAGCGTTGTCCTCGCTCGGTGATTCTGTGTCGATCGACGGCGTCTGCCTGACAGTCGTCGCGGTGGGCGCGGGACGCCTCGCGTTCGACGCGGTGCCCGAGACGCTTGCGCGCACCTCGCTCGGCAGCCTCGTCAACGGCGCGCCCGTCAACGTCGAGCCGGCACTCAGAGCAGGCGAGCCTCTCGGCGGTCACTACGTCCAGGGGCACGTGGACGGTGTCGGAGTCGTCCGCAGCGTCGAGGACGAAGGCGACGGCCGCCGCATCTGGATCGACACTCCACCCGACGTCCTTCGCTACGCCGTCGAGAAAGGGTCGATCGCCGTCCACGGTGTGAGCCTCACGGTCGCCGAGCTCGATGAGGACGGCTTCGCGATCGCCATCATCCCGCACACGCTCGCGGCGACCACGCTCGGCGATCTCGCGCGCGGACGGCTCGTCAACCTCGAGGTCGACGTGCTCGCGAAGTACGTCGAGCGACTCCTGCTGGGTACCGCGGGCTAGCCTTCTCCCATGGCAGTAACGACATCGTTCGCGACCATCGAGGATGCGATCGAGGAAATTCGCGAAGGTCGCATCGTCGTCGTGGTCGACGATCCAGACCGCGAGAACGAGGGCGACCTCGTCGTGGCCGCCCAATTCGCGACCCCGGAAGCGATCAACTTCATGGTCACACACGCCCGCGGGCAGGTCTGCCTGTCGCTCACGGAAGAGCGCGCCGACCAGCTCGGCCTGGCGCTAATCGCCGCCCCCGGCGAGTCGTCCCGGCTCGGCACCGCCTACACCGCCGCGATCGACGCCCGGGATGGGATCTCGACCGGGATCTCCGCTGCCGACCGCAGCCACACCGTCCAGGTTGCAATCGCGCCGGACGCCAAGCCGGCCGACCTCCTGCGCGGTGGTCACATCCAGCCGCTCCGTGCCAAGCCGGGCGGGGTGCTCCAGCGAATGGGCCAGACCGAGGCCGCCGTCGATCTCACACGCCTCGCCGGGCTCAATCCCGCCGGCGTCATCTGCGAGGTGATGAACCCGGATGGGACGATGGCCCGCGTGCCCGACCTGATCGCCTACTGCGAGCGCCACGACCTGCGCATGATCACGATCGCCGACCTCGTCGAGTATCGCCGGCGCCACGAGAAGCTCGTCGAGCGCGGCCCCAGCGTCCGGATCCCGACTCCCTACGGGGAGTTCACCGCGACCGCATTCCGCGAGTGCCTCACGGGCAAGGAGCACCTGGCCTTCGTCAAGGGTGACGTCGACGGCGCCGAGAACGTCCTCGTCCGCGTCCACTCGGAGTGCCTGACGGGCGACGTCTTCCACTCGCTCCTCTGCGACTGCGGGGAGCAGCTGGAGCTGGCCCTGATCCAGATCTCGCGCGAGGAGCGGGGTGTCTTCCTTCATATGGCTCAGGAGGGCCGCGGGATCGGCCTGCTGAACAAGCTGCGCACCTATGAGCTCCAGGCGCAGGGACTCGACACCGTCGAGGCGAACATCGCGCTCGGGTTCCCGCCGGATGCCCGCGAGTACGGGATCGGAAACCAGATCCTTGCGGAGCTCGGGCTGACCACGATCCGAATCCTCACGAACAACCCGAAGAAGCTGACCGGCCTCGACGGCTTCGGGCTGACCGTCGTCGACCAGGTTCCGATCGAAGTCGACCCGAACGACGAGAACCGGCGCTATCTCGCCGCCAAGCGGGATAAGCTCGGTCACCGTCTTCATCACCAGGATCTGAAGATCCCCGACTGGGAAGCAGAGAGCCAAGATGAGTGACCAGCACGACGAGTTTCCGCCCGCCGAGCCCGGCCCGGCGATCGGTACCGGGGAGCCGCACACCGACATCCAGCGGACGATCGCCTACCCGCCCCCCGCGCCCCCGCCGGCCTACCGCGAGACGACCGACTTCGCCGCCGAGCCCGAGGCGGAAGCAGCCGACGAGCCGCCGCCGCCCGAGGAGGCCCCCCACGACGAGCCCGAGGCTGCGGCTGAGCCCGCGCCCGCCGCGACCACCGTCGAGGAAGAGGCCGACATCGCGGAGGAGGCAGGAGACGTGGAGGAGGCCGAGGACCCGTTCGGCGACTGGCCGCAGCCCGAGAGCGCCGTAGTGATCGAGGACGTGCCCGAGTCGGGTGCAGCCGAGCACATCGCCGGCGAGATCGACGTCCCGGACGGTTACACCGTGCTCGAAGGCACGCCGAGCGGTCTCCGCCGGTCGGTCGCCGTCGTCGTCTCGCGCTACAACGGCGGCCTGACGAACAAGATGCTCGCACGCGCCATCGAGGCGCTCGAGGAAGCCGGTGTCGCCCCCGACGCTGTGACGATCATGCCGGTCCCGGGAGCGTTCGAGCTCCCGCTTGCAGCGATGGCGCTTGCGAAGACAAGGCGCTACGCGTGCGTCGTCGCACTCGGAGCGATCGTCCGCGGCGAGACTGCGCATTTCGACTTCGTCGCCTCCGAGGCGGCCTCCGGCCTTCAGCTCGCGGCGATCGAGACGGGCGTGCCGGTCGCATTCGGCGTCCTGACCGTCGACACCGTCGAGCAGGCCGAGGCGAGGATCGACCGGGCGGCCGACGCGGTACAAACGGCCCTCGAGATGGCCGACGTGTTCGCGCAGCTGCGCGCCAGCGCCCGCAGCTGAAGCGCTCCGTCCGCTACTCTGAGCGGCCGAATGTCGAAGATTTGCTCAGTCTGCGGGAAGCAGCCCGGTTTCGGGCACAACCGCTCGCACTCGATGGTTGCGACGAACCGCCGCTTCGACCCGAACCTCCAGCGGGTTCGGGTGCTCGTGAACGGCGTCGCCCGCCGCGCCTATGTCTGCACTCGCTGCCTCAAGGGCGGCAAGGTGCAGAAGGCCGTCTAGCAACCGCTGCTCCAGTCCGGGCGTCTAACGGGCAGTGCCTGACCTGACCGTTGACACGCCCCGTGGGGCGATCACGATCGCGCGAGACGTCGTCGCGGAGATCGTCGCCGAGACGGCCGGCCGCTGCTACGGCGTGGTCGGGCTCACGGCAGGGTCGAAGGTCGGGAAGCTGCTGCGCCGCGCGGGAGTGACGGTCGGCGGCGAGGCCTCGGCACTGCGGATCGGCCTGCACGTGGTCGTCGAGTACGGCCTCAACCTCGCCGAGGTCGCCGCGACGATTCGCTCGCAGATCACCTACGACGTCGAGCGGTTGACGGGGCTCACGGTCGAGTCGGTCGAGGTCGTCGTCCAGGACGTCCGGGTCACATGAGGGCGCATGTGCTCGAGCTCGCTCGCGGCGCGCTCGCGGCGATCGAGGCCGCCCGCAGCCGGATCGACGATCTGAACGTCTATCCCGTGCCCGACGGCGACACCGGGACGAACCTGTCGCTCACTGTCCGCTCGATCGTCGAGGCGCTCGAGGCAAGCCAGGCGGACGAGCGCTCGGCTCTCGCACACGAGGTCTCACGCGCAGCGCTGATGGGCGCGCGCGGGAACTCGGGCGTGATCCTCTCGCAGATCGTGCGCGGCGCGGCCGAGTCGCTTGCCGCGTCGGACGACCTCGCGACGGCGCTTCGCGGTGCCAGCGACGCCGCCTACCGCGCCGTGCGGAAGCCGGTGGAGGGGACGATGCTCACCGCCATCCGTGAGCTCGCGGAGGAAGCCGAGGCAGGCGGCGACCTCGCCGCCGTGATCGCGCGCGGCGACGACTGCGTCCGCCGCACGCGTGAGCTACTGCCGGCGCTGACCGAGGCCGGTGTCGTCGATGCCGGAGCCGCCGGGCTCGTCGAGATCCTGCGCGGCATCGTCGGAGCGCTCGAAGGCGTGCCGCTGCCGCCGGCGCCCGCAGTCGATCGTCCCGCCCCGACCCTCGAGTCGGTTCATCAGCATCTCTCGGAGTTCAGGTACTGCACCGCCTTCGTCGTCGAAGGCGATCGCCTGGATGCGGACGAGCTCGAGCGTCAGCTGGAGCCCCTCGGCGACTCGCTGCTCGTGGTCGGGGACCCCTCGGCGCTCAAGGTTCATGTCCACACCGATGACCCGGGCCGCGCTCTCTCGATCGGCGTCGCGCGCGGGACGATCTCGAACGTCGAGATCGCGAACATGCATGTCCAGACGCTCGAGCGGGAGCGGCGCTTGCTCCAGGCGGTGCCCGACCCGTCAGACGTCGAGTGCGTTCTCGTCGCGGTCGCCGCCGGGGCGGGGAACCGCCGCCTGTTCGAGAATCTCGGCGCCCACGTCGTCGACGGCGGCCGGACGATGAACCCCTCCACCGCCGAGCTCCTCGCAACAGTCGAGGCGAGCGGGGCGCGTGAGGCGATCCTGCTGCCGAACGACCGGAACGTCGTGCTCACGGCCGAGCATGCGGCCGAGGCCGCAGCGATCCCGGTGTCGGTCGTCGCGACGACGACGATCCAGGGAGGGCTGGCAGCGGTGCTCGCGTTCGAGCCCGGCCGGAGCCGTGAGGAGAACATCGCCACGATGAGCGAGGCGGCCGACGACGTCGGCACCGGCGCCGTGACGATCGCGTCCCGGGACGTCGAGACCAACGGCATCTCGATCCGCAAGGGCGCCTGGCTCGGCCTTGCCGACGGAAGCCCCGTCGCAGGCGGAGACACATTCGAAGAGGTCACGCGTGCGGTAGTCGCCCGGCTGCTCGAGCGGCCGCGTGGGATCCTCACGTTTCTGACCGGCGAGGCTCCTCAGCCGTTCGACCGGCTGCTTGCCGAGCTCGCCGACTCGCACCCCGAGCTGGAGCTCGAGGTGCACGAGGGCGGCCAGCCCCACTACGCCCTTCTGCTCGCCGCCGAGTGACCTTCTAAGCTCCGCCGGTGGCCGGCGTACGCGTGGTGCTCGTCGAGGACAACCGTCTCTTCCGCGAGACGCTCGAGCTCCTCCTGGGGCTCCGCGAGGGGATCGAGGTGGTCGGTTCGGTCGACGGTGGCGCCGAGGCCGTGGCGGTGTGCGGCGAGCTCCGGCCGGACGTGGTCGTGATCGACTACCGAATGCCGGGCCTCGACGGCGCCCAGGCAACCCGCGAGCTCCTCAGGGTCTCACCCGAGATGCACGTGATCTGCCTGACGGCCTCGGTCACCCACGAGGAGCGAGAGCTCGTGCTGGCCGCGGGCGCCGTCGCGTGCATCACGAAGGACGAGAACCTCGATCGGATCGTCGACTCGATCCTTGCCGTCGGGGCAGGAGGCGTCGTGAACCTGACCGCAGCGAACACGGCGATCGTCCTCGACTCGACCGCCGACTTCCCGGAGGGCCCGGAGCGCTTCCCGAACTGGCGGATCGTCCCGCTCTACGTCAACTTCGGCGAGGAGAGCTTCCGCGACTACGTCGATCTCGGGCCCGACGAGTTCTACGCCCGGCTCGCCGACGCCTCGGTGCAGCCGACGACCTCCCAGCCGACCCCGGGCGACTTCCTGGCGGTGTACGAGGAGCTCGCCGGGACGTACGAGCGGATCTACTCGCTGCAGCTCTCCTCGACCCTCTCGGGCACGTTCGCGAGCGCCGAGGCTGCCGCGGCCACGGCAGGCGAGGCCGTCCGCGTGGTCGACACCCGCACCGTCTCGGCGGCCGTCGCGATGCTGGCGCTCGCCGTTCAGCGGCGGCTCGAGGCCGGCACGACCGACGAGGAGATCGAGGCGCTCGTCGAGCGCTACCGAACCGGCCACGGTCTGCTCTTCACCGTGGACACGCTCGAGTACCTCGCGCGCGGCGGGCGGATCGGCCGCGGTGCCGCCTTTGCCGGGACGCTCCTCAACGTGAAGCCGATCCTGGGGATCGAGCAGGGCGAGGTCGTGCCGCTGAAGCGCGTCCGCGGAAGCCAGAAGGCGCTCGAGGAGCTCCGCGCGGCATCGTCACGGCTGCCACGACCGACGAGCCGTCGCTGCGCATCGGGCTCGCGCACGCGGCGGCGCCGGAGCGCGTCGCTGCGCTCGAGCAGATCATTCGGGAGGCGCGACCGCAGGCGACCATCGAGATCGTCACGGATCTCGGCGCAGTCGTCGGCACCCATGCCGGGCCGGGCACACTCGGTCTGTTCTGGTTCGACGACCTCTCAACGACCTGAGTCGGTCCTATACTCGGGGGCGGTGGTGACCGCGACCCCGATTCGCACGGGCTTCTCCGGCGTGGTCCGGGACGGCGAATGGCCCCGTCCCCGAGGCTACGGCCGGCCCGAGCGGCTCGACCTGCCGCTCGAGACTCTGCCGGCCGTCGGCCCGACGCTCGCGAAGAAGCTCCGGCAGCTCGGCCTGCAGACGATCGGCGACCTGCTGCTCCGGCGTCCGCGGCGCTACGAGCCGGCCGCCGGCGAGGTCGCGATCTCGCAGCTCTGGGGCGACGAGGAAGTCGCGATCTCCGGCGTCGTCGAGTCCGTCCGCGTGCGGCGGCCGCGGCGGCGGCTGACGATCCTGAACGCGACCATCCGCGATGACACGGGGTCGATCACCGCCAACTGGTTCAACCAGCCGTGGCTCGCCGACAAGCTCCTGCCGGGCACCAGCGTGCGGCTGCGCGGCCGGTTGTCGCGCCACGGCTTCGAGGTTCGCTCGTACGACCTCGAGGAAGCGCGCGCGACCGCCGACCATGCTCCCGTCTATCGCGCCAGCGAGCAGGTTCCCTCGACGCGGATTCGCGAGCTGGTGCGCTCCGCGCTCGAGCTCCACGCACACGACGTGCTCGACCCGATGCCCGCCGAGCGAGCAGGGCCGATCCGGCGCGACGCCCTCTGGGCGGTGCACTTCCCCGTCGACCCAGAGCAGGCCGAGTACGCCCGGCGCCGGCTCGCGTTCGACGAGCTGTTCGCGCTCCAGCTGGCCGTCCTTCGCTCGCGGGTCGAGAGCGCGCCGGGCAAGGCTCTACCGCCGCCCGGGGAGCTCGTCGCGCCGCTACCGGGCGGTGCTGCCGTTCGAGCTGACCGAGCACCAGGAGCACGCGGTCGCCGAGATCGACCGCGACCTCGGACGTGAGACGCCGATGCAGCGGCTGCTCCAGGGCGACGTCGGCTCCGGGAAGACGGCGGTCGCTCTCTACGCGCTGCTGCGCGCGGTCGAGGCGGGTCGCCAGGGAGCGCTGATGGCGCCGACGGAGACGCTCGCCGAGCAGCACTTCCTCACGATCGAGGGCATCTGCGCCGAGCTCGGGGTGAGCGTCGTGCTGCTGACCGGGAGCGCCGGCTCCGCGAAGGCTCGCGCGGCGATCGAGAGCGGGCGAGGCCGAGATCGCGGTCGGCACGCACGCGCTGATCCAGCGGGGCGTCGTGTTCGCCGATCTCGCGGTCGCGGTTGTCGACGAGCAGCACCGGTTCGGCGTCGAGCAGCGCCAGGCGCTCTCGGGCCTACGCCCCCATCTGCTGCACATGACCGCGACGCCGATCCCGCGCACGCTCGCGCTGACCGTATTCGGCGAGCTCGACGTCACGGAGATCGCGAAGCCGCCCGCGAGCCGCAAGCCGATCGTCAGCGCCTGGGTCGGCGCGGAGCGCTCGAGCGAGGCGTACGCGCGGCTGCGGGTTCACCTGGACGCGGGACGGCAGGCCTACGTCGTCTGTCCGCTGATCGAGGCGTCCGAGACCCGCCTTGCGCGTGCGGCCGAGGAGGAGGCCGAGCGGCTGCGGCGCGCGGAGCTCTCCGGGTACCGGATCGGGCTGCTCCACGGCCGGCTCAAGTCCGCGGAGCGCCGCGAGGTGATGCGCGCGTTCAAGGAAGGTGAGCTGGACGTGCTCGTCGCGACGACGGTGATCGAGGTCGGCGTGGACGTCCCGAACGCGACGATCATGATCGTGCAGGAGGCCGACCGCTTCGGCCTCGCGCAGCTCCACCAGCTCCGCGGCCGCGTCGGCCGTGGCGCCGAGCAGTCGTACTGCCTCCTGATCTCCCGGCCCAAGCTCGAGCTGACCGACTCGGCGCAGGCCCGCCTCGAAGCGCTCGTCGAGACCTCGGACGGCTTCGAGCTCGCCGAGCGCGACCTCGACCTCCGCGGCGAGGGCCAGCTCCTCGGCACGAAGCAGTCCGGCCTCGGCGACCTCCACTTCACGAAGCTCCGCGCCGACCGCGCCCTCCTCGAGCAGGCCCGCGAGCTCGCGGCCGACCCTGGTCGCCGAAGACGGCCCCTGGCAGGACGCCGCCGGCGCCCTCCTCGCCGACATCGACGCCGCGAGCCTGGCCTGACGGGTGGCCTCCCGATCCATGCCCCGACGGGCCAAGTCCGGGGACAGTCCCAGTAACGGAAGTGTGACGGCCTCGGTCGCCGAAGCAGCAATTTCGTTTGCAGAGCACGATTTCCGGTTCGTCCCCCGGGCCATGTCCGGGGACAGTCACCGAAACAAACGATCCACAGCCGGCCGTTAGGCTCATGGCCGTGAGGATCATCGCCGGCGAGCACCGGGGGCGGCGGATCGTCGCGCCGAAGGGGACCGAGACCCGGCCGACGTCGGACTTCGTCCGGGAGTCGGCGTTCAACCTGATCGGGCCGGTCGACGGTGCGAGCGTGCTCGACCTGTACGCCGGCTCGGGGGCGCTCGGGATCGAGGCGCTCTCGCGAGGAGCGAGCCGTGCTGTCTTCGTCGACAGCTCACGCGACGCATGCCGCACGATCGGCGCAGAACCTCGAGCACATCGGCCTGAAGGCCACCGTCCTCTGCCAGGACGCCGAGCGCGCCCTCGCGCGCGACTACGGCCCGTACGACCTGATCCTCGCCGACCCGCCCTACACCTTCACCGCCTACGAGCGTCTCGCCCCGCACATCGTGCGGCTGCTCGCCCCCGACGGCCTCGCTGTCGTCCAGACGCCGGCCGCCCTCGAGCCGGCTCTCGAAGGGCTCGAGGTGCGTACCTCCCGCAAGTACGGGTCCGCACGCCTTACGCTGTTCGAGCCGTGATCACCGCGATCTGCCCAGGCTCATACGACCCCGTCACGAACGGGCACATCGACGTGATCCAGCGCGCGGCCAAGATCTTCGACCGCGTCGTCGTCGGAGTCGTCGGCAATCCGCAGCACAAGACGGCGCTCCTCCCGATCGAGGAGCGCGTCGAGCTGCTCCGCGAGGCCGTCGCGCCGATCAAGAACGCGGAGGTCGACGTCTTCAAGGAGCTCGTCGTCGAGTTCGCGCGCCGCTGGGAGGCGACCGTCCTCGTCAAGGGCCTCCGCGTCATCTCCGACTTCGAGTACGAGTTCCAGATGAACCAGCTCAACCGGACACTCGCCCCCGAGATCGAGACGCTGTACGTGATGTCGAGCCCGCAGTTCAGCTTCGTCTCGTCGAGCGGTGTGAAGGAGATCGCCTCGTTCGGCGGAACTGTCGATGAGTTCGTGCCCGCGGCCGTCGCCCGGCGCCTCAAGGAGTTGTTCCCGAGGGGTAGAGGCGGCGCCCCACTCAACTCCCAGGAGTAGGATTCCGACCCGATGGACGTTCTCGTTCTGATCGACAAGCTCGACGACCTCGTGCACAACGCGAAGGCCGTGCCCCTGACCGACCAGGTTCGGATCGATCGCGAGGAGATCTACGACATCCTCGATCAGATGCGCGCGACGATCCCGGAGGAGATCAAGCAGGCCCGCTGGATCGTCAAGGAGCGCCAGGAGATGCTCGCCGAGGCGAAGCGCGAGCAGGACCGGCTGCTGCAGGAGGCGCGCGAGCAAGCCGTGCGCGAGGCCTCGCAGACCGAGATCGTGAAGCTCGCCGAGCGCCAGGCGCAGGAGATCATCGACGAGGCCCGCCGCACCGCGCGCGAGACCCGCCTCGAGATGGAGGACTGGGCCGACGGCATCCTCGCCACGCTCGAGTCGAACCTCGACAAGTTCCTCTCCGCTGTTCGCCGCGGGCGGGAACGCCTGCACGAGCGCTCCCAGGAGGACATCGGGATCGGCGGGCCGCCGAGCGTGGACGACCCCTCGTACTAGCGGGCGTCTACGCTCGTAGCGTGACGAGCTTCGATCTCAGGAAGGCCAAGCTCCAGCCCGGGCAGGAGCACCGCGAGGCGCTCGACGTCGAGCTGCCCGCGTTCGAGTTCGGCGGCCAGCGCTACCTCCCCGTCCCCGATCAGGTCCCGGCCCAGCTCGTCGTCGGGAGGGCGGTCACGGGCACGGTCTTCACCCTCGACTTCACCGCGCGCCTCCACGGCCCGTGTTACCGCTGCCTCGGCGACGCCGTCCTCGAGGTGCCGATCCACGCGCTCGAGTACCAGGCCTCCGAGGCCGACGACGACGAGCTCCGAACGCCGTACGTCGTCGACGGCAGCCTCGAGGTCTCGGACTGGGCGCGCGATGCCGTCGTGCTCGCGCTGCCCGAGAAGATCCTCTGCCGCCCCGACTGCGCCGGCCTCTGCCCCGAGTGCGGCAAGAACCTGAACGACGAGCCCCACACGCACGAGGAGACCCCCTCCGACTCCCGCTGGGCCGCTCTCGAAGCGCTGCGCGAGACCGATTAGCTACGCTGATCCTCGCTCATGGCTGTCCCGAAGAGGAAAACATCGAAGTCGAGGCGCGACAAGCGCCGTGCGACGCACTCGCTCGAGGCGCCGCGGGTGAACACCTGCCCCCAGTGCCAGTCGCCGAAGCTCGCCCATCGCATCTGCCCGACCTGCGGCACCTATAAGGGCCGCGAAGTCGAGCGGTTCAGCTTCCCCGGCTAGCTCGTGACCCGCGTCGCGGTCGACGCGCTTGGTGGGGATCGCGCCCCCGAGGAGATCGTCGCAGGCGCGCTTGCCGCTGCCGCGACCGGCATCGACGTCACGCTCCACGGCCCCGAGGGCCTCGACACGGGCGGCCTCCCGCTCACCGTCGCCACAGAGGCGATCGGCATGGCGGAGAAGCCTGCCGAGGCCGTTCGCGCCAAGCCGGACTCCTCGCTCGTCAGCGCAGTTCGCGCGGTCGCGGCCGGCGACGCGGACGCGGTCGTGTCCGCCGGGAACACCGGCGCGATGCTCGCCGCCGGCCTGCTCCACCTCCGCCGCCTACCCGGTGTCCTCAGGCCGGCGATCGCGATCCCGATGCCGACGCGAAACGGCGTCTCGCTGCTCCTCGACGCCGGCGCCAACGCCGATTGCCGTCCCGAGCATCTCGTCCAGTTCGCGGTCATGGGCTCGGTCTTCAGCCAGGAGATGCTCGACGTGGCGCATCCCCAGGTGCGCCTGCTCTCGATCGGCGAGGAGCCGGAGAAGGGCAACCAGCTGACGATCGAGGCGCACGAGCTGCTCGCGGCGGCCGACGGGATCGAGTTCGCCGGAAACGCCGAGGCCCGCGAGCTTCTTCGCGGCGCCGCCGACGTCGTCGTCACCGACGGCTTCACCGGCAACGTGGCGCTGAAGCTGCTCGAGGGCGGGATCAAGGAGCTCCTCGACCTTCTGCGCGAGGAGATCGAATCGACCACCCGCGGCAAGATCGGCGGCTTGTTGATCAGGCCCGCCGCGCGCCGGCTCCGCACCAAGCTCGATCCCGACACCTACGGCGGCGCCTACCTGCTCGGCTTGAACGGCCTGGCGGTCATCTCGCACGGAAACTCGGGCCGCCGCGCGATCGAGAACGCGATCGAGCTCGCCGCTCGGGGCGCCGATCACCGGGTTGTCGAGCGGCTCGCCGAGCGCCTGCCGGAACGGGAGCGTACGGCTCCCGCAAGCAGGGTCAGCCCCGCTGTGTAGAATCGGCGCGCTTCGAAACCCCAGTAACCAAAACCGATCGATGAGGTGACATGGCAGCGTCCAAGGAAGAGATCTACGAGCGCGTCAAGGAAGTCCTGACCGAGCAGCTCGGCGTCGACGAGAGCGAAATCACGCTGGAGGCGTCCTTCCAGGAGGATCTCGATGCCGACTCGCTGGACCTCGTCGAGCTGATCATGGAGCTCGAGGATCAGTTCGGGATCAAGATCTCCGACGAGGATGCGCAGAAGATCACGACGGTCGGCCAGGCGGTCGACTACGTCTCCTCGCACCAGTAAGAGTCTCTCCCAGCTGATCGCGGAGCTACCGCCCGAGCGGCTGGCCTCGGTGTTCACCCATGCGAGCTGGGCGGCAGACCGCACCGAGTCGTACGAACGGCTCGAGTTCCTCGGCGACTCGGTGCTCGAGCTGTCGATCGCGCACACGCTCTACGAGCGCTTCCCCGAATTCGAGGAAGGGCAGATGGCGAAGCTCCGCTCGCAGGTCGTCTCGCGGGCGAGCTGCGCCGTGATCGCCGCCGAGCTCGGTCTCGGCGAGCGCCTGCTCGAGCTGCACCCGGGGCCGGAGAGCGACGAGCCGGAGCGGCTCTCGCGCAACCGGAACGTCCTCGCGGCTCTGCTCGAGGCCGCGCTCGCCGCGATCTACCTCGAGCACGGGTTCGAGACGGCCTCCGCCGCGATCGTCGACACCTTCGACCCGCGGATCGAGTATGCGCTCACGCACAAGGTCGATCACAAGACCGAGCTCCAGGAAGAGCTCGCGCGTCGCGGCCGGTCGGTGAGCTACACGCTGCTCGCCTCGGAGGGGCCCGCTCACGAGCGTCAGTTCACCGCCGCCGCCCTGATCGACGGCGAGCAGGCCGGGGTCGGCACGGGCGGCTCGAAGAAGGACGCAGAGCAAGGGGCTGCCCGCGAGGCGCTGGACGGGCTCGAGCCGCTACCCGCTCCCGAGTAGGAGCGGTGTCCGCCGCGCTCGGCAAACTTCGCCGCGCGTGCACCTGAAGACGATCAAGCTCCGTGGGTTCAAGTCGTTCGTGGACCCGGTCGAGGTGCGCCTCGAGCCGGGCGTCGCGGTCGTCGTCGGACCGAACGGCTCGGGAAAGTCGAATATCTCCGATGCGATCCTCTGGGCGACGGGTTCGCTGAGCCCGCACGAGCTGCGCGCGGAGAAGCCCGACGACGTCCTTTTCGCCGGGGCCGCTGGGCGCAAGCCCTCGGACTTCTGCGAGGTCGAGCTGATCTTCGACAACGAGGACGGCGCCTGGCCCGATCTTCCGTTCGCGGAGGTGTCGCTCGCGCGCAGGCTGCACCGCGGCGGCGAGGGGCAGTACCTCGTGAACCGGGCCGCGGTTCGCCGCCTCGACCTGATCGAGCTTCTTTCGGACGTCGGTCTCGGCGGCGGCCTGCGGTCGATCATCTCGCAGGGCAGTGTCGAGACCGTGCTCGGCGCGAAGCCGGCCGAACGGCGCTCGCTCGTCGAGGAGGCCGCCGGTCTCGGCCGCTTCAAGCTGCGCCGTCACCGCGCCGAGCTCAAGCTTGCGCGAGTCGCGATCCAGGTCGAGCGCGCCCGCGATCTCGAGGACGAGGTGAAGAAGCGTCTGCGCCCGCTCGCGCTCCAGGCGACCGCGGCCGAACGCGCCGCGAAGCTTGCGGAGGAGGTCGCACGTGTGGAGGCCGCGATCGCCTCGCTCGATCTGGCCCGCCTCGGCGCGCATCGCGCGACGGCGGAGAAGCAGCGTGCGGCAGAGCTCGCGGCGAGGAAGGAGCTCGACGCGAAGCTGGAGACGCTGCTTGCGGCGCGTGCGAAGGCCGAGGAGGAGCTCACCGACGCCGCCGGCGGCCGCGAGCGGGCGACCGCGACGCTGTACGAGCTGAAGGCAGGCACGGAGCGCATCGTGATGCGTCGCGAGGCCGCCGAGTCGTTCGCGGCGCGGATCCGGGCGGAGCTCGCCACGATCCCCTCGGACGCGGAGCGCGCGCGGCCGACAGGCCCGACGCCGGCTCAGCTCGCGCGCGCGGCCGATGAGGCGGAGCGCCTGCGGGACGACCTGACTGCCCGCGTCGACCTCACCCGTGAGCGTCTGGGGGCACTCGAGCAGTCGCTGGCCGAGCGCGAAGGATTGCCGCCTGCGGCTCGCGAGCTTGCCGAGTCCGGGGAGCGTCTCGCCCTTTCCCTGCTCGACGTCGACTCCGGCTCCGAGCGCGCCGTCGCTGCGGCGCTCGGCCATCGAGCTCCCGCGGTGCTGGCGGACAACCCGGCGCGTGCGCTCGAGCTCGTTCAGCGAGTCCGGGCGGCAGGGCTCGGGTCCGTCGTGGTCCTGGTCGACCGCGACCCACGTGAGCTCGTCGCGGAGCTGGCGGTGGTCCCGATCGAGGATCTGCTCGCCTCCTCCGTGCCGGCTGTGACCGCCGAGGGCATCGGCTGGGATCCCGTTCGCGGCGAGCTCTGGTTTGCGGGTGAGACGGCCGAGGCCGTCCTGCTCGAGCTGGAAGCCCGGCGCCGCGCTCTCGCCGTCGAGGTCGAAGAGCTGGCAACCCGGGCCGAGAACGCCGCTCGGACGGCCGCCGAGGCGGCATCGGCAGCGCGAGCGGCCGCTGCAGCCACGGGGACGGCCCGCGTGCACGCCGATCCCGCCGTGCTCCGGCGGATCGCGGCGTGCGCCGAACGGCTGGTCGCCTCCCTGACCTTCGAGGTCGAGTGGTTCGAGGCGCCGCTTCGCCAGGTCGCCGACGCGGGCGGCGAGCGCACCGCCGAGCTCGGGGCCGATCTCCGCCGCCTCGGCGCGGAGGAGGTCGAGCTTCGCCGGGCGGCCATGGAGGCAGCGGAGCGGCTGACCGCGATCGACGTCGATCTCGCGCGCACGGGTGCAGAGCACGACGAGGCGCAGCGGCGCCTCGCCGAGGCCGGCGCCGAGCCCGTCGAGGGCGAGGACCCGGCCGAGCTGGCGATGCGCCTCGCCCGTCTCGAGCGCCGCCGCGAGCAGCTCGGCCAGGTGAACCCGCTGGCCAAGGAGGAGTACGAGGCCGAGAAGGAGCGTCTCGACGAGCTCTCGGCCCAGCGCGCCGACCTCGAGCTCAGCCTCGAGGAGCTCGAGAAGCTCCGGCGTGAGCTGACCGAGACGGTCGAGCAGCGCTTCGAGGAGACCTTTGCGGCGGTGGAGCAGCACTTCGCCGAGGTCGTCAAGACGCTGTTCCCGGGCGGGGAGGGCCGCCTGCGCCTCACCGAGCCCGAGGACGAGGGCGAGGAGCCGGGCATCGAGGTCGAGCTTCGCCCCGCCGGCAAGCGTGTCACCCGCCTGTCGCTCCTCTCGGGCGGCGAGAAGGCGCTCGGAGCGATTGCCTTCCTGTTCAGCCTGTTCCTCTCCCGGCCGAGCCCCTTCTACCTCCTCGACGAGGTCGAAGCCGCGCTCGATGACACCAACATCGGCCGCTTCACCGGTCTGCTGCGCACCTACGCGGACGAGGCGCAGTTCATCGTGGTGACGCACCAGAAGCGAACGATGGAGGCAGCCGACGTTCTCTACGGCGTCACGATGGGGACCGCCGGGGTGTCTCAGATCCTCTCGCGCCGCCTGCCGCACGAAGCCCCCGCGGCCGCGACAGCCTGAGCGGGCCCTCGCCTGGTGAGAACGGCGGTGCCAGCCCTAAAGAGGCGACTGCGACGGGCCGATACGAGACGGATGAACGGCTTCGACGGTTTCGAGAGGCGCTCGGGCGCCGACAGACGGCGCTCGGCAGAGAAGCGGAACGGCCTTGCCGTCCTGATGGGCGGCTGCTCGGAATGCGACCGGATCGCACCCTCGCAGTGGGAGATGCAGGCCGAGGGCTGGGAGATCATCGCCGATGACCTCGGTCTCGTGCGCATCACCTGCCCGGCGCATTTCGGCCCGGCGCGCAGCAGCGACGACGTTCCCGACTACCTCGTCTTCTCCGAAGACTGCCGGTAGCGGCGCGCGGGTCGCGAGCCCGCGAATCCCTCAGGTGAGCGATGGTAAGTCGACTTGTGCTCGACGCGATCCGACGGCATGGCTCCGGGCGCCCCGGGCAAGAGCGGGCCTTCTCTCGACCTGACTGGGCTCGAGAGGAGGCCCGTGATGCTCAGGCCAGCTCGACGAGGCCCTGGCTGACCCAGGCCTTGAGCTCGTCCGAGCCGGTGAACGGCGCGCCGTCGGCTTCCGCGCACGCCAGCACCTCGTCGGCCGATGCGCCGGCCTCGAGGCCCGCGTACAGGTAGACGACGGCCGAGGAGCGCGGCCCCGTCCGGCAGGTCACGAGCGTCGGCCGCGGCAACTCGTCCAGCGCGGCCATGTGCCGGCGGGCTATCTCCATGTCCATCACGGTGGCGCCGTCGGAGACGATGTTGATCGACTCGGGAACCGCCGCCTCGACCTGCGTGTACGACATCCCGCCCTCGACCTCGGCGAACTGCTCGCTGCAGAGATAAAGCCACGAGGCCGCGTGGGAGTCCCGCGCGAACGCCTCGGGATCCGCGACGAGACCGCGGTTGAATTTGAGATCGGTGGGCCCTTCGAACTCGGCCATGGGTGCAATCTAGCGCTCCGGAGAGCGGCCGTTAGCTGCGATCCAGGCCGCCGCCACCGCGAGCCAGAGAAGCTCGATCCCGAGGAAGATCTTCTCCCAGAGCCCGCCGAGCGAGTGCGGCCGCAGCTAGGAAGTTGCCGTCCATCACCCACGCGTAGGGGCCTCGCGAGCCGTAGTCGCTCTCGGCGTTGTGGAGCACGCTGAACCGCGGGCGCAGGAACACCAGCGCGACATCGATCGCGACGTAGACGGCGATGCCTGCGATCGCCGCCAGAGCCAAACGGCCGGCGCTCGCCCCCCGATCCACTTCGGAGATCATCTCATGCCCCTTGACTCGGAGTCGCTGGACCGGCAAGAGTCCCATTGCGCCCACGCGGCGTCGCTTTGCAGGCCAATCAAGGAGGAGAGATGTTCGCTCGCGTCGCAACGTTCGAGGGAATCAACGTCGAGGCCGCCCAGTCCAGCATGGACGAGGCCGAGGCGATCATTCGGCCGACGCTGTCGGCGCTGCCCGGCTACGAGGGTGCGCTCGAGCTCGCCACCCAGGACGGCAAGTTCCTGTCGATCACGCTCTTCGACTCGATCGAGAACGCCTCCGCGGCGGAGTCGACGTTCGACGTCGATCTGCCCGCGAAGCTCGGTCACATCTTCCAGCAGTGGGCGGGGACGCGCACGTCGGTCGATCACTACATGGTCGTCGGAGACGATCGCACGTAGGGAAGGTCGCAGCGCCCGGTAGCGTTCGCCGCCATGGCGAGGAGCTGGGCCGAGTTCCTCGGCGATGCCGAGGGGCCGTACGAGACAGAGGTGGCACGCCGGGGGTTCGCCTCGCGGCTCCGCGATTCGCTCTCGCGGTCCCGGCGCGCGCTCACCGAGCAGCTCGCGGTCGCGGCCTTCGACCCGGGGGACGCGAGCTCGTGGGAGCGGCTCGAGGAGGCCCTCCTCGGCGCCGACGTCGGGGTCAAGGCGACCGCCGAGCTCGTCGCGCGCCTCGAGGCACGCCAGGATGTGAGCGACCTCTCGGAGGCGCTGGCCGAGGAGATCGCGGCGCTGTTCGGGCCGCCGCCCAGCCTGGCGCTGACGACCCGGCCGTCGGTGATCCTCGTGGTCGGCGTGAACGGCACAGGCAAGACGACGACGATCGGCAAGCTCGCGCAGAAGCTCCGCGAGCACGGCCGCTCGGTCACCGTCGGTGCCGCCGATACCTTCCGCGCGGCCGCGGAGGAGCAACTCGAGGTCTGGGCCAAGCGCGCCGGCGCCCAGTTCGTGGGCGGCGAGCGCGGCGCCGATCCGGCGTCGGTCGCCTACGACGCGGTCGGTGCAGGCGGGGACGTCGTGATCGTCGACACCGCGGGGCGGCTCCACACCCAGACGAACCTGATGGACGAGCTGACGAAAGTACATCGCGTGATCGGACGGCGGCTCGAAGGCGCGCCCCACGAGGTGCTGCTCGTGCTCGACGCGACCACCGGTCAGAACGGCCTGCAGCAGGCGAAGCTCTTCTCCGAGGCCGTGGGCGTGACCGGCGTGGCGTTGACGAAGCTCGACGGGTCGGCGAAGGGCGGGATCGCGGTGCCGATCGCATTCGAGCTCGGCCTGCCGGTGAAGCTGATCGGCGTCGGCGAGGGCCTCGACGACCTCCGGCCGTTCGATCCGATGGATTACGCGCGCGCTCTCGTCTCGGGCTGACCTCTCAGGCCGCTCTCAGCGGGCTCACAGGCGTCGGGCGGAGGATGGCTCTCATTCGACGAAAGGAATGGTGAGAGCAATGGAGCAGAGGATCACAAGACGCGAGGCGCTCGGTGCCGCGGGCGCCGTCGGCGCGGCCCTGCTGGTCGGCCGGAACGGCCTGCCGGCGCTCGAGCAGGTCATCTCCGCCGCCCCTGCTGCCGCAGCCACGAAGGCCGCGACCGTCGCGGTGACGCCGAGCATGACCGAGGGGCCCTACTGGGTCGACGAGCTGCTCCGCCGCTTCGACGTGCGCGCCAACACGGGCAGCTCGACGACCGTCCAGGCCGGCGTGCCGCTGACGGTGAAGATCAACGTGCTGGACGCATCCAGCGGCGGCCCGATCAACAACGCCCACGTGGACATCTGGCACGCGAACGCCTACGGCCTCTACTCCGACGAGTCGGGTCAGCAGACCGGTGGGGGGACGACCAACGGCAGCACGACGGGCCAGAACTTCCTCCGCGGCTACCAGGTCACGGGCGTCGACGCCGGCGCCGGAACGGCCCCGGTGAACGGCCAGGTGACCTTCAAGACGATCTGGCCCGGCTGGTACAACGGCCGCGCAATCCACATCCACGTCCGTGTCCGCACCTACAACGGCAGCGCGGTCGCGACGAACTACACGACTCAGATCTTCTTCTCCGACGCCGACAACGCGGCGGTGCTGAACGGCGCGGCGCCCTACAACACGCGCTCGCCGAAGACCGACCCGACGACCGATGAGACCGACAACGTGCTGTCGAGCTCGGCGGACGCGACGAACATCGTCCCCGTCACCGGGAGCATCGCCGACGGGTTCGCTGCGACGTTCACGATCGGCCTGACCGGTGTCGCGTCCAACGCCTCGGCTGCCTCGTCGAGCGACACGAAGGTCTCGGCGAGCCTCGCTTCGGCGAGGGTGACGAGGTCCGCAAAGGGCGTGCGGGCGCTCGTTCTGTCCATTCACGCGGGTGAGAGGCTGACCGCGCACGCAAGCCTCGTCCGTGGGGGCAAGACGCTCGGCAGCGGCACCGGTCAGCTCTCGGGCGGAGCACACACGCTGCGCGTGACCATTCCGGCGGCCGTAGCCTCGGGTGCTGCCACCGCGAAGCTCACGCTGACCGACGCCGCCGGGAACACGAAGAGCCTGTCGAAGCCGGTGAGCGTCCCGGCGTAGCGACTAGGCTCGCGCTTCGAGATGGCAAGCGCAGCGCCACCAACGCCCGCCTATGCCCGGAACATGCGCCTGCTCGGCCATTCGGACATGGGCGGACGCCCCGACGGGCAGCAGGTGATGGTCAACCAGGGGTACGCCTACGTCGGGCACATGTTCTCCCAGGGGTTCTCGGTGATCGACGTTCGCGACCCGCGCTCGCCAAGAGCGGTCGGGTACGTGCCGTGTCCCGACGGGACGTGGAGCCTGCATCTGCAATCAGCCGACGGCCTGCTGCTCGTCGCGAACGCGCAGGATCTCGGGCGCGTGAAGGCCCTCGAGGACGACCGGCAGTACTACTCGGGGTCGATGAGCGAGCGCCTGGCAGGGGAGAGCGGCCGCGGGTACGCCGCCGGTGTCCGGATCTACGACACCTCCGATCCCGCCGCGCCGCGCGAGATCGGCTTCGCCCCGATCGACGGTGTCGGGGTGCATCGCGTCTGGTACACCGGCGGCCGCTGGGCGTACGTGTCGGCGATGCCCGACGGATGGAGCGACTTCATCTTCATGGCGCTCGACGTCGGCGATCCGACAAAACCCGCGTATGCGGGGTCTTTCTGGCTTCCCGGCATGCACACGGCCGGCGGCGAGACACCGACGTGGGGCGAGCGAAGGTACTCGTGCCATCACGGGATCGTCGCGGGCGACACGGCCTACGTGACCTGGCGGGACGGCGGCGTCACGCTCGTCGACGTCTCCGATCGCTCGAGCCTCAGCCTGATCTCCCATCGCAACTGGTGCCCACCGTTCGGCGGTGGGACCCACAATGCGCTCCCGCTTCCCGACCGCGATCTCATGGTCGTCGTCGACGAGTCGGTGCTCGAGCGCCGCGAGGATGGCGTCAAGCACATCTGGACCTTCGACATCCGCGCCCCGGAGAACCCCGTGTCGATCTCGACCTTCCCAGTCCCCGAGGAGGATGACTACATCGCCCGGGGCGGTCGTTTCGGGCCGCACAACGTCCACGAGAACCGGCCCGGGAGCCTCGTCAGCTCGACGACCATCGTCGGCACCTACAACAATGCCGGCGTCCGCGTCTACGACCTGTCGGATCCGTACCGGCCGCAGGAGGTCGCAGCGCTCGTCCCTCAGGTTCCGGAACGGATGATCGACGACCGTCCCGGAAGGACGCGTGCGCTGACGATCGTCGACGCGTTCGCCGACGCCGAGGGGCTCGTCTACGCCAGCGACCAGAACGGCGGGCTGTTCACGATCGAACGGCTCTGACGCGCCGACCGGTCGACGGCGGCGTCAGCGGTCTTCGTCGGTCTCGGTGGTCTCCTCGCACTCGAGGCAGACCCACTCTCCCCGTTGTGATTCGCGCGCGCTCAGGGCTGCCGGGACCATCGTCACTCCGCATACGGGGCAGATGGGAGGGCGGTCGTCATCCATGTCCCCAGTATGAGGAGCGCAGGGGCTGACCACCGTCGAGATCGACGGAGCGGACTCCGGCATGCGCGTTTCGGTAATCGGGTAAAGCGACCCGGAAGGAACCCAAGTGACTCTCGGCCCAGACCCCGCGGCCTCGGCGAGCGAACCGGAGGACCAGATGCCCATGCCGGGGATGAAGATCCGACGCGCGTCGGAAGTTAGAGGCTCCGCCTGATGCCGATCGGTCTCCTGGTGCCGGTCGCGCTGGTCGGTTGGGGCACCGCCTGCGCACTCACCTCCTGGCGCCGGCTCGGCGGGATCGCGCGCGTCCCGGCGTTGGTGACGAATGAGCTGCCGTTCCTTGCCGGCTACCTGCTGGTCGCATCGTGCGCCCTCGCCCTGGCACAAGGCGATCTCGACTCAGTGGGCGGGGCCATCGTCGGAGCTGCCGCACTCGTCGTGTTCCTCGGCCTCGTGGTGATCGTCCGGCGTTCGCTTCGGGCTGACGCCGCTCTCGACAACCCAGTGCCGGCCCACCGGCCGTGGCGTCGGATTCTGAAGGCGCCGCTGCCGGCGTTTCGGCGCGATGTAGTCCGCGTCCGCAACCTTTCGTACGGCGAGGGCACCCGCCGCAACCTCGACGTCTACCGCCGCCGGGACCGGCCGACCGGCGCGCCCGTAGTGGTGCATTTCCACGGTGGCGGCTTCCACTCGGGAAACAAGAACCGGGAGGCCCGGCCGCTGATCGGGCATCTGGTCAACCGGGGCATGGTCTGCGCGAGCGCCGACTATCGGCTGCGCCCGCACGTCGGCTACGACGAACAGCTGGCCGACGCTCTCGCCGCTATCGAGTGGGTGCGGTTGCATGCCCGGGAATACGGAGGCGACCCAGAGCGGATCTTCCTGGTCGGCAGCTCGGCGGGTGCCTACCTCTCGGTCGACGCCGTCAACGCAGGCGCGACCGGGATCGCCGGCATTGTCGGCCGCTACGGCTATTACGGCGGCCTCGCGGCGGAGCGGCCACAGCCGCCGATCCTGGTCATCCACGGGGAGAACGACCTGTTCGTGAGGCCGGCGGATGCCCGCGCATTCGTCGAGCGAATGCGCGCCGGCTCGAGTCACCCGGTCGAGTACGTGCAGCTACCCGGCGGGCATCACGATTTCGATCTCTACGAGTCGATCCGCTCGAACGCAGTCAGTCTCGCGGTCGACCGGTTCATCGAGGGCTCGTCCTCGCTCACCAGATGAGCGGAAGCGCGAGCCGGACGAGCATCGGACTTTCAGCCTGTCGAGCGGTCCAGGGACGTTAAGCGCGAATTAAGCGCCTCTCCGGACGCTTCCGAGCGCAAGCCCCCCGCTACGGAAGACCAGACTCGAAAGGATGGCCGAATGAGCAAGAGGCACCTAGTGACAGGCAGTTCCGCGATCGCGGTTCTCTTCGCCTTTCTCGCGACGAGCGCCGCGTTCGGATCGAATCGCCAGGGTGGAGTCACGATCAAGGCGACCGACAAGGGCGAGACCTACGCCATCAACAAGAGCGCGACCGACAGGATGTACTTCACGCCTGGCACCATCTCGGTCAAGAGCGGCTCGACACTCACGTTCACGTACGAAGGGAAGCCGACCTCGGAGCCGCACACGATCTCCATGGTCGCCCAGAAGGACCTGCCCGGGACAGACTCGCAGATCAACGCCTGCGAGAACGGCGGCAACAAGGTCTGCAACGCGATCATCGGCGGTCTGATCCGCAACCCGAAGGCACCTCCCGGGCCGTCCAACGACATCGCTCACTGGACCGTCGACAAGGGCAGCCCCGGGCTCGACGGCGCCGGCGACAGCATCGCGATCGAAGGTGCGAAGCACAGCTCGATCTCGATCAAGGTGACGGCGCCCGCCGGTACCAAGCTCTCGTTCTTCTGTGTCGTGCATCCGTGGATGCACGGGACGATCAACGTCACCTAGCGGGGTGAGTCGGGAGGGGCGGCCGGACGGCCGCCCCTCCCGATAGCGCGCCGGCCGACCGGGCGATCGTCGAGCTCATCGGCACCGCGCCCATCTACACTGGCTCGATGTTCGACACCCTTTCCGAACGGCTCGGCACGGCGCTCGGCGGCCTACGCAAGGGCGGGCGCCTCGACGAGGAGTCGATCTCCCGCGCGATGCGCGAGATCCGGCTCGCGCTGATCGAGGCCGACGTCAACCTCGAGGTCGTGAACGACTTCGTCGCGCGGGTGCGCGAGCGGGCGCTTGACGAGGAGATCGCCAAAGGGCTGAACGCGGGCCAGCAGGTCGTGAAGATCGTCCACGAGGAGCTGACCGAGCTCCTCGGCTCGGAGACCGCCGAGCTCGAGCTGAAGCGCGAGGCGGTCATCCTGCTCGCCGGCCTTCAGGGCTCCGGTAAGACGACGACCGCCGCCAAGCTCGCGCGCCGTCTCAAGGCAAACGGCCGCAAGCCGGGGCTGATCCCGGCTGACCTCCAGCGTCCCGCCGCGATCGACCAGCTCGAGCAGCTCGGCCGCCAAATCGGCGTTCCCGTCTTCCGTTCGGACACGACCGATCCGGTCGAGGCCGTTCGCTCCGGGCTCGAGCGCGCACGGGCCGAGGGCCTCGACACGATCATCGTCGACACCGCCGGACGCATCCAGGTCGACGAGGACCTGATGGAGGAGCTCGGCCGCGTCCGGGAAGCAGCCAAGCCGACCGACTCGCTGCTCGTGCTCGACGCGATGACCGGCCAGCAGGCCGTGGCCGTCGCGATCGCCTTCCAGGAGCGGATCGACATCGACGGCCTCGTTCTCACCAAGCTCGACGGCGACGCCCGCGGCGGCGCCGCGCTCTCGGTGAAGAGCGTCACGGGCCGCCCGATCATGTTCGCCTCGACCGGCGAGAAGCTCGACGCGATCGAGGTCTTCCATCCCGAGCGCATGGCCTCGCGGATCCTCGGGATGGGCGATGTCCTCACCCTGATCGAGCGCGCCGAGCAGGCGACCTCCGAGGACGAGGCCGCCGAGATGGAAGCCCGCATGCGCAAGGGGCAGTTCACCTTCGACGACTTCCTGAGCGCGCAGAAGATGCTCCGGCGAATGGGCCCGCTTCAAGGCGTCATGAAGCTGATCCCGGGCATGGGCCAGCTCGCCGACGCCGACATCGACGAGAGCAAGATGAAGCGCGTCGAGGCGGTCGTGCTCTCGATGACCCCGCGCGAGCGCTCGATGCCGCACACAATCGACGGCAAGCGCCGCCTCCGCATCGCGAACGGCTCCGGAACGACCGTCCAGGACGTCAACCAGCTCCTCGAGGCCCGCAAGATGATGGAGAAGATGATGGGCCAGATGGGGAAGGGCAAGATGCCCGCAATCCCAGGCATGGAGGGGCTTACAGGCGCCGGAGCCCCGGGCGCTCCGACCCGCGCTGTGGCCCCGCTCGAGCGCCGTTCGGGCGCGAAGAAACGGAAGGCCAACAAGAAGCGGTCGGGTCGTCGGTAACCTAGAGGGATGGCAGTCAAACTCCGGCTCACTCGCGTGGGCTCCAAGAAGAATCCGATCTACCGCGTTGTCGCGGCCGACTCGCGATCGCCGCGTGACGGCAGGTTCCTCGAGATCGTGGGCCGCTACAACCCGCAAACCGAGCCTTCCCTGATCGAGCTCGACGACGCAAAGGTCAAGAGCTGGCTCGACAAGGGCGCGCAGCCGACCGAGGCCGTCGCCCGTCTGATCAAGGTCAAGGGCATCTCGTAGGGCATCGTGGCCGAGCTGCTCGCGTATCTCGCGCGTGAGCTCGTCGACGATCCCGGCGCCGTGCGTGTGGACAGCGAGGAGCGCGACGGCGCGCTCGTCCTGCTCCTGCACGTGGGGCCCGACGATGTCGGCAAGGTGATCGGGCGCGGCGGGCGCATCGTCCGCGCGCTCCGCACCGTCGTCCGGGCAAGCTCTGCCCGCGACGGGCGGCGCGTGCTCGTCGAGATCGCAGATTGAGCGGGCCCGAGCGGGTCGTGATCGGCCGCGTCGGCCGCCCCCACGGCGTCGACGGCGCGTTCTTCGTCGAGGACGCGAGCGACGATGCGCGCTGGTTCACGATCGGGTCGCGCTTCCTGGCGGGCGGAACCGAGGCCGAGGTCGTCGTCGCGCGCCGCGGCGCCGGCGGTCGCCCGGTGATCCGGCTCAACCGGGAGGTCGGGCGCGGCTCGCTGCTCGAGGTTCCCGGCGACGCGCTGCCGGCGACCGAGGAGGGCGAGTACTACATCTTCCAGCTCGTCGGGCTCGAGGTCGTCGAGAAGGGCGGTCGCAGCCTCGGGCATGTCGCAGACGTGCTCCCCGGCCCCGCGAACGACGCGCTCGATCTCGGCAACGGCGTGCTGCTCCCGCTGGTCGAGGCGTGTGTCCTGTCCGTCGATCTCGATGCGGGGCGTATCCTGGTGGCAGCCGGATTCTCCGAGCCCGACTGACCGCCTCCTTTGCGCCTAGATGTCTTCACCCTCGTTCCGCATGCCTACGCCTGGATCACCGAGCAGCGCCCGGTCGCAGCAGTGCTGGGCCAGGAGCTCGACCTCCGGCTCTACTCCTACCGCGACACGACGCCCGTTTCCGGCGGCAGCGTCGACGACACGCCGTACGGCGGCGGCGCCGGGATGGTGCTCCGCGTCGATGTCGTCGCTGCGGCTCTCGATGCCGCGTACGGCGGGCAGCCGGCACACCGAGTGGTCGCGCTCAGCCCGCAAGGTCGCCCGTTGACGCAGGAACTGGTGGAAGCGCTCGCGAAGGAGGAGCACTTGACGCTCCTCTCCGCCCGGTTCGAGGGCTTCGACGAGCGGATCGTCGAGCACCTCTGCACGGACTCGATCTCGATCGGGCCGTACGTCCTGTCGAACGGCGACCTGCCGGCGATGGTGCTGCTCGACGCGATCGCGCGCCGGCTTCCGGGTGCCCTCGCGGAGGGCTCCGGCGAGCTGGAGAGCTTTTCCGAGGAGCTCGACGGCAGGCTCGAGTATCCGCACTACACGCGCCCGGCCGAGTTCCGCGGCTGGCGCGTTCCCGACGTCCTTCTGTCGGGCGACCACGGCCGAATCGAGAGCTGGCGGAAGGAGCATGTCCGTTGAGAAATCCCATCGACCGCCTGACCGTAGGGCTGCCACGAGGCCTACGGGTCACGATCGACTGGCTCGTCACGATCCTCGGCGCGATCCTGATCGTGCTCGCGATCAAGCAGTGGGTGATCAACCCGTACCGGATCCCGTCCAGCTCGATGGAGCCGACGCTTCACTGCGCGCTCCCGGGTGAGGGCTGCCTGGCCAAAGGAGGGCTCTTCAGCGGCTCCGACCGCGTTCTCGCCTGCCGCATCTGTTACGAGATCGGCAGCCCCAAGCGCGGCGACATCGTCGTCTTCAACACGCCCCCGAGGGCGCTGACCGCCTGCGGCACGGGCGGGGTGTACGTGAAGCGGCTGATCGGCATGCCGGGAGACACCTGGGCCGAGAAGAACGGCTACGTCTACATCAACGGCCAGAAGCTCGACGAGCCCTACATCAGCCCGCAGTACCGCGACCACTTCAGCTTCAAGGCGCAGAAGATCCCGCCGGGGCACTACTTCATGATGGGCGACAACCGGGCCGGATCCTGCGACTCGCGCAGGTGGGGCACGGTGCCGCGCGCCAACCTGATCGGCAAGGTGGTCGCGACCTACTGGCCGCCCGGACGGCTCTCGATCCAGGCGATCTTCGCTCGGCTGTAGGTCAGAGGGCCGAGGCTTGCTAGCATGATCCGAGCCTTCCGGGCCGATTCGCCCTGAGCAGAGCCCTCTCACTATGAGCACGATCATCCAGGAAATCGAGCGCAGCCAGCTGCGCGAAGTGCCGCGCTTCAAGGCCGGCGATACCGTCCGCGTGCACTTCAAGGTGATCGAGGGCACCCGCCAGCGCGTCCAGGTCTTCGAGGGGATCGTGATCAAGCGTCAGGGCGCCGGAGCGCGCGAGACCTTCACGGTCCGCAAGAACTCCTTCGGCGTCGGCGTCGAGCGCACGTTCCCGCTGCACTCACCGAAGATCGACAAGCTCGAGGTCATGGCGATCGGCGACGTGAACCGGGCAAAGCTGTACTACCTCCGCGGCAAGGTCGGCAAGAAGGCCCGTGTCCGCGAGCTGCGCCAGCACTAGCACCGCCCTTTTTCGCCACTAGGCGCGCGCCGCCTCCGTCGCTATCCTCGCCCGGTGGCTCAGCGAATCGCTCCCCGGCGAACCGGGCTCAGGCTGCTTCTCGTTCGACCGTCGGCTCGGTGTGCGCTTCGTCGCCGGTGCCGACGAGGCCGGTCGCGGGCCGTTGGCAGGGCCGCTCGTCACCGCGGGCGTGCTGCTCGATCTCGATCGGCTACGCGACCATCGCGTCCGCCCGCTGGCGTTCCTGAACGACTCGAAGCAATGCGGGCCCGAGCGTCGCGAGGAGCTCTACCGGGCCGTCGTGGCCGCGGCTGAGCGCGTGTCGGTTCACGTGTTTCCCCCCGGCGTGATCGACCGGGACGGGCTGCACAAGTCGAACCTGCGCGGCCTGCGCGAGGCGCTCTGGGCCTGCCAGCCCGCGGATGTCTGCCTCGTCGACGGCTTCAAGCTGGGGCCCCTCGCGCCGGTGCACCGGGCCGTCGTCGACGGCGACGAGAAGAGCGCCGCGATCGCCGCCGCCTCGATCGTCGCGAAGGTGACCCGCGACCGCTACATGCACGCCGTGGACGCGCTCTACCCGGGATACGGCTTCGCCTCGCACGTCGGCTACATCACGCCTACGCACAGCGCCGCCGTACGGCGGATCGGGCCGAGCGAGATCCACCGGCGCTCGTTCCAGGCGCTGTGTTACAGGAACGACAGTTACCGGACCGAGACCGACGTCGAGCTCGTCACGACCGAAGGCTTAGGCACCCCTCCGAGCGTCGCGCGGCGAGGTGGTACCGCCTTCGCGGCTACCGGGTGCTCGATCGCAACCGCTGGGTGGCCGGCTACGAGCTCGACCTGGTGGCGCTCCGGGGGCGCACGGTCGTCTTCTGCGAGGTGAAGTACAAGTCGGGCCACGCCTGGGGCGATCCGCTCGAGATGGTCACCCCGGAGAAGATCCGCCGTGTGCGCAGGGCGGCCGAGGTGTGGCTCGCCTTCCGCCCGCAGTACCGCGGTTACGCCGTTCGCTTCGACGTCGTGGCTGTGCGCGGGCGGGAGCTGCAATGCCTGAAGGGCGCGTTCTAGCCTGGTGGACCAGGAAAGGGCTGCTCACCCCCGAATCAGTCGGCATGGCGGCGACCCAGGATGCGCTGTACGCCGAGCTCGACGTCGAGCTCTCGTGGTCGGAGCGCGAGCTACCCGAGCGGGAGCGGACGAAGCACGTCCATCGCCTGCATCCGTATCTCGGCAAGTTCATCCCGCAGCTCGTCGAGGAGCTCCTACGGCGCCATGTCGCCACGGGAGGCCGCGTGCTCGATCCGTTCGCGGGCTCGGGGACGACGCTCGTCCAGTCGCTCGAGAGCGGCCACGAGGCGACAGGGATCGATCTGGCGGCATTCAACTGCCTCCTGATGCGGGTGAAGACGGGCCGCTACAACCTTTTCACCCTCGAGCACGACCTGCGGGATGCACTCGCCCGGTACGAGCGTGGCGAGGGATCGGCCGGCGCGGCGACGGGATATGTCGCGACGTGGTTCGCGCCGCAGGCGGCCGAGGATTTGCTGCGGTTCCGGTCGCTGATCGGCGAGTACGAGAACGCCGACGTGCTGCGGATCGTGCTCGCGCGTGCGGCGCGCTCGGCGCGCCGAACACCCCATTTCGACCTCGACTTCCCGAGCGCCCCCCAGACCGAGCCGTACTGGTGTTACAAGCACAAGCGCGAATGCCGCCCGGTCGAGCGCGCCGACCACTTCGTGCGGCGCTACACACTCGACACGCTCACGCGGCTCAAGGCGTTCGCGAAGGTGCGCGGGCCGGGGGAGGCGCGTGTCCTGCACGGGGACTCGCTCGAGGTCGATCCCGGATCGGGGTTCGACGCGGTGATCACGTCGCCGCCGTACCCGGGGCTGATCGACTACCACGAGCAGCATCGCTACGCCTACGAGCTGCTCGGCCTCGACGACCTGCGGGAGCGGGAGCTGGGAGCCGCGGCCGCCGGTTCGAGCCGTGAGGCGCTCGGTCGTTACGTCGAGGGAATCGCAGGTGTCCTCGGACGCTCCTCGGAGGCGCTCAGGCCCGGGGCGCCGCTGCTCGTCGTCGTCAACGACCGCCGCGAGCTCTACCCCGAGGTGCTCGAGCGGGCCGGGCTTGCGGCTCGACGGGCGCTACCGTCGGCATGTGAACCGGCGCACGGGCCGCCGGGCCGGCGAGTACTTCGAAGACGTGCTCGTCGCGCGCCGCGCCTAGGGCGCCCCTTCTCGAAAACCGGCACAAAGCTGTGACACTTTGCGCTCGCGTTGTTGTCTAAAATGACAACATGATCGCGCGTGCAGTCACTCATGCTCTCGTCGGTCTCGAGCCCCGGCGGGTCGAGGTCGAGGCGCACGTCGAGCTCGGCGCTCCGAAGTTCGCGATCGTCGGCCTCGCCGACCGGGCGTGCCAGGAAGCCAAGGAACGAGTACGGAGCGGGATCGAATCGGCCGAGCTCGACTGGCCGGGCAACCGCATCATCGTGAACCTCGCGCCGGCAGACCTACGGAAGGAAGGGCCGGGCTTCGACCTGCCGATCGCGCTGGCGCTCATCGCCGCCTCCGGACAGATCCCGATCGGCTGCCTCGCCGGTCACTCCGCCGTCGGCGAGCTCGCGCTCGACGGCCGGCTGAGGCCTGTGCCCGGGTCGCTGGTCGCTGCTGAAGGCGCGAGACGGAACGGCTCGCATCGCCTCGTGTGCGCCGCCGAGTCGGGGCCGGAGGTGGCGCTCGCGGGGATCGAGCCGATCCCGGTCCGCCATCTCTCGGAGGCGGTGGCGTACTTCCGCGGCCACGGGGATCCGCCGGCGCCGGCCGCCGCATCGTCGGCCGACCGATCGCCCGTGCCGCCCGACCTGGCGGACGTGCGCGGTCAGGAGCGGGCGCGGCGCGTGCTCGAGATCGCCGCCGCCGGCGGTCACAACCTGCTGCTCGCCGGCCCTCCTGGGATCGGGAAGACGATGCTCGCCCGACGGCTGCCCGGGATCCTGCCGACTCTCGACGATGCGGCGGCGCTCGAGGTCACCCGGATCCACTCGATCGCGGGCGTGCTCGACCCGGGCGCCGGGCTGATCCGGACGCCGCCGTTCCGCGCACCGCATCACACCGCCTCTGCGGCCGCGATCGTCGGCGGCGGCTCGAATCCGCGTCCGGGCGAGGCCACGCTTGCGCACCGCGGCGTCCTGCTGCTCGACGAGCTGCCGGAGTTCGCCCGCAACGTGCTCGAAGCGCTCCGCCAGCCGCTCGAGGACGGCGTGATCGCGATCGCGCGGGTCGGCGGCCGGTGCACGTTCCCCGCGAAGTTCCAGCTCGTCGGGACCATGAACCTTTGCCCATGTGGCGGCAGGGGCGACGCAGCGGCCGGCTGCTCGTGCTCGCCGCAGGCGCTCGACCGCTACCGCGACCGTTTGTCACGGGCGCTGCTCGATCGCTTCGACCTCGTTGTCGCGCTGCCTCGACCACGCGCAGCCGAGCTCGCCGGCGCGCCGAGCGAGGGCTCGCCGGCGGTTCGCGACCGCGTGCTGATCGCGCGAACGGCGATCGGCATGCGCTCGAAGATGTCGCCGGAGGGAGAGGAGCTGCTCGGCCGCGCCGTCGAGCGGCTGCCTCTGTCCGGGCGGGGCCGCGCGAAGGTCGCGCGGGTTTCGCGGACGATCGCGGCACTCGCCGGCGCCCAGAGCATCGCGGCCGAGCACGTTGCCGAGGCGCTCTCGTATCGCTCGCCGGCGGAGCTCGGCCGATGAGCGAGCTCGCCCTCGCGATGTTCGCGGCCTCGCGTGACATGCACGCGACCGACCGCGAGAGCCGAACGGCGCGGTTCGCCGCGTTCGTCGCGTCGTTCGACGACGCGGCCGAGCTTCGGCGGCTCGCCGAGGGCGGCTACCGCTGGATCGGCCGCTCCGACGCGGCGTTTCCGGCGCGACTGAAAGCGATCCACGACCCACCCCCGGGGATCTTCCTGCGCGGCGCTGCCCCCGTCGAGATCTTTGCCCGACCGGCGGTCTGCGGTCGTCGGTGCGCGCGCCTGCAGCGACTACGGGGCGCACGTCGCGCGGTCGCTGTCGCGCGACCTCGCGGCCGCGGGTGTCGTCGTGATCTCGGGGCTCGCCCGCGGGATCGACGGCTGGGCCCACCGCGGCTGCCTCGAGGCAGGCGGCGAGACCGTTGCCGTGCTCGGCTGCGGGATCGATCGCGACTACCCGCGGGCGCATACGTCGCTTGCACGCGAGATCGGCGAGCGGGGACTGCTGGTGGCCGAGTATCCGCCGGGCGTCGCTCCCGCGCCGTGGCGGTTCCCGGCGCGCAATCGCATCGTCGCCGGTCTCGCGCTCGCCGACCGTGGTCGTCGAGGCGCGCGAGCGGAGCGGAGCGCTGATCACCGCCGACCTCGCACTCGAGGAGGGGCGGGAGGTGCTCGCGGTTCCGGGCGAGATCACATCGGCGCTGTCGCAGGGCGCGAATGCGCTGCTTCGCCTCGGCGCGACCCCGGTGACGTGCGCAGCGGACGTGCTCGAGGCGATCGGGATCGAGCCGCCGACCTCGGCGCCCCAGGGCCCGGCGGCAGGCTCGGCCGCGGCGAATCGTGCTCGCTGCGATCGAGGCCGGCGCATCGACCGTCGACCAGATCGCCCGCGCAACCGGATTGACCCCAGGCGAGGCGGCCGCCGCCCTCGTCGAGCTCGAGCTCGACGGTCGCGTCGAGGTCCGAGCCGGGATCTACAGGAGGTGATGCGCCGACCGTAGGATCAGCCGCTCGTGATGACAACTTCATATTGGCTCGCACAGCCGCTGCCGGCAGTGCCTGTCCGGGACGCTTCAGGCCCGGTCGACGTCATCGTCGTCGGCGGCGGGGTCACCGGATGCTCCTGCGCGCTCACGCTCGCCCGAGCGGGCCTCCGTGTGAGGCTCCTCGAGGCGCAGGAGATCGCCTCCGGGGCAAGCGGCCGCAACGGCGGCTTCGCGTTACGCGGCCTCTGCCCGCCGTACGACGAGGCCCGGGAAACGCTCGGTGCCGATCAGGCCCAGATGCACTGGGCGCTGACGGAGCAGACGCTCGATCGCATGTCGGAGCTCGCCGGCGACGCTCTCCGCCGGGTCGGGAGCCTTCGGCTTGCCGTCGACGCCCACGAGCTCGAGACGCTGCGTCGCGAGTACGAGGCCCTCCGCGACGACGGCTTCGACGCCGAGTGGCTCGACCCCGTTCCGGAACGGCTCCGCCGGCTCTTCGCGGGTGGCTTCGTCCATCCGGGAGACGGCGCCCTCGAGCCCGCGCTCTGGGTGAGGAGGCTCGCCCAGCACGCAGCCGATGCCGGAGCGGAGATCGTGGAGCGGCGGCCCGTCGAGCCCCACGAGGTCGACCGGCTCGATGCCGCAGCGGTGGTGCTGGCCGTCGACGGGATGACCGACGCGCTCGCGCCCGAGCTCCGGCCGTTCGTGACGCCGATGCGCGGCCAGGTGCTCGCAACCGAGCCGCTCGAGCTGCTCTACGACCGGCCCCACTACGCGCGCGGCGGCTACGACTACTGGCAGCAGCTGCCGGACGGCCGGCTGATCCTCGGCGGTCGCCGCGACACGAGCGTCGCGACCGAGCGCACGGCAGCCGACGAGACGACCGCCGCTGTCCAGGGGCAGCTGGAGGCCTTCGCCGAGCAGCTCTTCGGCCGGAAGCCCGCGATCGCTCACCGCTGGTCCGGATTCTGGGGCCAGACGGCCGATCTGCTCCCGCTTGCCGGGCGGCTGCCGGGCAGCGACCGGGTCTGGGTCGCCGGCGGGTACTCCGGGCACGGCAACGTCCTCGGCTTCGAGTGCGGCGACCTGGTCGCTCAGGCGATCCTCGGCAAGCCGACGCCCGAGCTCGCCGCTTTCGACCCTGCCCGAGCGGTGATGCCGGGGGTCGGCGGCGCGTAGCCGCCGACCCCCGAAACGTCTGTCTACGTCACAGCGGGCGCGGGCAAGCCCGCGTCGCTCTTGCCAGCTCTCATGAAGAGCCGGCAGCTAGAGAGCGAGGATGCGCAGATCGAGCTCGCCGGCGCGTCTCAGCGCGGCCAGAGCAATCGCCAGATCCTGAATCGCGAGACCGGTCGAGTCGAACGTCGTGATCTCCGCCGGCGACTCCCGACCCGGCTCCTCCCCGGCGAGGACGCCGCCCAGGCGCCCGACGCCCGACTCCTCGACGAGCCACGCCTCGACCGCATGCGCGAGCTCGCCGCCGTGGCTTGCCTGCTCCCAGTCGTCGCAGAACATCCGGGTGCGGGCAAGCTCGCCGGGCGAGATCTCGGCCTTCCCCGGCCCGTCGGCGCCCATCAGGCTCACGTGCTGGCCCGCCTCGAGCGAGCCGTCGTCGAGCAGCACCTCGTGCCCCGGGGTCACCGTGACGAGCAGGTCGGCACCGAGCGCCTCGTCGAGCGAGCCCGCGACCGAGGCGCCGAGCTCGTCGGCCGCGCTCTGTCGCGCGCTCCGGATCGACGTCCCAGAGCGACACGTCGCGGCCGCGGGCGAGGAACGTCCTTGCCGCAGCGCGGCCGTTCACGCCGGCGCCGATGACCGCTGCGGTCTTCGCATCGGCTCGGCCCAGCGTCTCCGCCGCGAGCACGGCCGCTGCGCCCGTCCGGAGCGCCGTCACCGCTCCCGCGTCCAGCACGGCCCGCAGCTCACCCGTGTCCGCATCGGAGAGCAGCACGAGCCCGCTCACGGTCGGCAGGCCGCGCGCCGGATTGCCCGGGAACGACGTCACCCACTTCAGCAGGGCGAACCCGCCGCCGAGCGCGGGCATGGCGCGGAAGTCGCCCGCCGGGTAGTTCGTGACGTACACCTTCGGCGGCATCGTCCACTCGCCGCGGTAGTGGGCGACGAACGCGTCCCGGACCGCCTCGACGGCGACCTCGGGCGGCACGGCAAGCTCGACGTCGCGGCCCGTGAAGACCGGGACGCCGCCGCCGGTCACAGCGCCTTGACGCCCGCGATCAGCTTCAGGACCGACTCCTTGGCGTCGCCGAACAGCATCGCCGTCTTCGGATCGAGGAAGAGCGGGTTGTCGATCCCGGCGAAGCCGGTCGCCATCGACCGCTTGCTGACGACGATCTGCTTCGCCTGGTCGACGTTCAGGATCGGCATCCCGTAGATCGGGCTGCCGGGATCGTTGCGCGCAGCCGGATTGACGACGTCGTTCGCGCCGATCACGAGCACCACATCGGTCTGCGCGAACTCCGGGTTGACCTCGTCCATCTCCTTCAGCGCCGTGTACGGCACGTTCGCCTCGGCGAGCAGAACGTTCATATGGCCCGGCATGCGCCCGGCAACCGGATGGATCGCGAACGTCACCTCGATCCCCTTCGCCTCGAGCAGGTCGGCCAGCTCGCGCACCGCGTGCTGCGCCTGCGCGACCGCCATGCCCGTACCCGGGCACGATCACGACCTTCTGCGCGTAGGAGAGCATGATCGCGACGTCCTCGGCGTTCACCGAGCGGACGGTGCCGGTCACCGCCGCTCGCCGAGCCGGCGCCCGCCTGCACCTGCCCGAACGCGCCGAAGAGCACGTTCCCGAGCGAGCGGTTCATCGCCTTGCCCATCATCATCGTGAGCAGCGTTCCGGAGGCGCCGACGAGGGCGCCGCTGACGATCAGGACGTTCGAGCCGAGCTCGAAGCCCGTCGCAGCCGCCGCGAGGCCGGTGAAGGCGTTCAGCAGCGAGATCACGACCGGCATGTCCGCGCCGCCGATCGGCAGCACGAACAGGACGCCGAAGACGAGCGCGCCGAGGACCATCGCCACGAGCACCCACTGCTCCTCGTAGCCGGCGACGATCGCGATCCCGCCCGCGATCAGCGCGGCGAACAGGCCGAGGTTGACGATCTGCTGGCCGGGATAGGTGATCGGCCGCCCCGAGAGCAGCTCCTGCAGCTTCGCGAACGCCACCATCGAGCCCGAGAACGAGATCGACCCGATCAGCGCCGAGAGCACGATCGCGAGCGAGACGTCCCGCGTGCAGGCGGCCGGGCTGCGGCACGAGCAGGTGGAACTCCGCGAGCGACACGAGTGCCGCCGCGCCGCCGCCGACGCCGTTGAACAGCGCCACCATCTGCGGCATCGCCGTCATCTTCACGCGCCGCGCGCCGACCGCCCCGAACGCCGCGCCGATGGCGGCGCCGACGATGATCTCCCAGTTGATCGGCACGCCCGGCTGGGCGAGCGTCACCGCGATCGCGACCGCCATGCCCGCCGCGCCGACCAGGTTCCCGCGCCGCGCCGTCCGCGGCGACGACAGGAACCTGAGCGCCAGGACGAAGCAGACGATCGTGATCGAGGTAGAGCAGGCTCGAGGTGGTGTGCCCCACTGCGACTCCTGGGCTTGTCGTCGCCGTCGTCTTCTTCGGCGGCTCGCGCCGCTTGAACATCTCGAGCATCCGGTCGGTGACGACGAAGCCGCCGACCACGTTCGCCGAGGCGAGGATCATCGCCACGAACCCGAGCCACGCCGACGAGCAGCGCCGTGGGCGGTGTGCCGGCGATCAGGATCGCGCCGACGATCACGATCCCGTGAATCGCGTTCGTCCCCGACATCAGCGGCGTGTGCAGCAGCGTCGGCACCTTCGAGATCACCTCGATGCCGAGGAAGATCGCCAGGGCGAGGATCGTCAGCTCGACGACGAGCTGTGCGTAATGGCTCATTCGAGCCTCCGGTCGGTGTGACGCAGGCGCCTGCGGTGATCTCGTCTTCCCAGTCGAGCGAGAGCTCGCCCGACGGCGCCAGGTGCTCGAGCAGGGCGGAGACGTTGCGCGAGTAGAGCTGGCTCGCGTGGCCGGGCATCGCGCTCGGGAGGTTCAGGGTGCCGACGATCGTGACGCCGTTCACGTCGATCACCTCGCCGGGGCGGGTCAGCTCGCAGTTGCCGCCCGTCTCGGCGGCGAGGTCGACGATCACCGAGCCCGGACGCATCTTCTCGACGGCCGACGCCGGGATCAGCTTCGGCGCCGGGCGGCCGGGAATCGCGGCCGTCGTGATCACGAGGTCGAAGTCGGGGATGCGCTCCGCGAGCGCCGCCTGCTGCTGCAGCCTGCTCCTCGGGCGTCAGCTCGCGGGCGTAGCCGCCCTCGGTCTCCTCGCCGACGACGCCGAGATCGAGGAAGGTCGCGCCGAGCGACTGCACCTGCTCGCTGACCGCCGGGCGCACGTCGAAGCCGGACACCACCGCGCCGAGGCGGCGCGCGGTCGCGATCGCCTGGAGGCCGGCAACGCCGGCGCCGAGGACGAGCGCGCGCGCCGGCGGGATCGTTCCCGCGGCGGTCGTCAGCATCGGCAGGAACCGCGGCAGCCGGTCGGCGCCGATCAGAACAGCCTTGTATCCGGCGACGGTGGCCTGCGACGAGAGCGCGTCCATCGCCTGTGCCCTCGTCGTTCGCGGGATCGACTCCATCGCGAAGGCGAGCACGCCCTTCTCGCGGAGCTTCGCGATCCGCTCGGTCTCGGTCAGCGGCTGCAGGAATGCGATGAGCAGCTGCCCGGCATTCAGCCGCGCGAGCTCGTCCTCCGTCGGCGCCGCGACCTTGATGATCGCGTCGACCCGGCCCAGGCGTCGTCGGTCAGCTCGGCGCCCGCATCGGCATACGCCGCGTCGGGGTAGCCCGCCGCCACGCCGGCGCCGCGCTCGACGACGACCGTGAAGCCTTCGAGCCGGCGCCACGCCGTCCGGGACGAGCGCAACACGCTGCTCGCCGGCCGAAATCTCCCTGGGAACGCCTACCCTCACTGCGCGCGCGACCCTACCGGAAACAGGGTCGCCAGCCGCCGCACCGGACGGAGGACCGCCCTAGACTCGTCACTCTTGGCAGTTACCCACGATCTCGAGACCTACGGCCTGATCCTGCTGTTCGCACTTGTCGCGGTCGAGTCGTGCGGGATCCCGCTTCCGGGCGAGACCGCGCTGATCGCGGCGGCGGTGCTGGCCTCCAGTGGCCGCTGGAACATCGTCGAGGTGATCGCGATCGCCGCCGTCGCAGCGTTCGTCGGGGACAACATGGGCTACTGGATCGCAAGGAAGGGCGGCCGTCCGGTGATCGCCAAGATCCCGATCGCGCGCGACTCGCTGCCGAAGCTGCTTCCCAAGGGCGAGGTGTTCTTCGAGAGGCACGGGCCGAAGACGGTCGTGATCGGCCGCTTCTTCGCCGGGCTCCGCGTGACCGTCGCGTGGCTCGCCGGTCTCAGCCACATGGAGTGGAAGAAGTTCGCGCTCTACAACGCGCTCGGCGGGATCCTCTGGGCCGCCGCGATCGGGCTCGGGGCGTACTACTTCGGTCAGGCCGCAATCAATGCCATTACCAAGTACGGCCTGTACGCGGCGATCGTGATCGCCGTGCTGCTCGTGGCCGCATTTTTCGGTCACCGGATCTGGTCGCGGCGGCGCAAGCGTGCGGAGGGTGCGAGCGAGCCGATTTCCGAGCTCGAATCCAACCCGGCCGAATGAGACAGAGGTAACGCTTCTGGACAATGAAATCCGGTACTGCCGCACGACGCGCGGGAGTTTTTTGCTTCACTTCTGCTCGTCCGTTTCGTCGAAGGAGGCATTTTCGTGGCCCGTAGAACCGTTCTTGTCTGTGACAATTGTGGAAAAGAAGTAGGGGAGAACAAAGGCGCCGCCTTGCGCGTCACGTTTACCGACGCACGCCGGGGCTCGAAGGTCGCCGATCTATGCGACTCCTGCGCCGGGGACATGCCGGGCCGCCCGGCCGCTCGTCGCGGCCGCCGGCCCAAGTCCGTCGCAAGCTGAGCGCGACTCGCAGAAGTCGGGGGAAGGGTGGTTTCCCCCGACTGCGGCCCACCAGGAACGTAGACGCCGTCGCGTCAGGCGATAGACGTTCTTTCAGACACGTCTCGTTCGGCCTCATTTCCACCCGAACCCGGCCTCGGGCGGGGAGTCGCCCTTTGAGCGCGCGGTGTCTTCTCGAGGATCAGGTAGAGGAAACCCGCCCCGACCAGGACCCAGCCGCTCAGCTCCGCGTCGTGTTTCACGATGCAGCGGATCTGGTACGCCCACGAATCGGGATTGAGAACGACGAACCCGAACGCCTTACTCTCCGCGACGTGGACCGCAAAGGAGATGATCAGCAGCAGGCAGCCGGCGCGAACGATGCTGCGGGCATCCGTCGCTTGGCGCCACAGCATCACCAAAGCAATCACCGTGAACGGGAGTGCGAGCACGAGGACATGAGGCGGATTCCAGGCCCGGAGGACGAGTATCACGGCTAGCGCGCCGAGAGAATGGCCGCCACGGCACTGTGTGTGCGCTGGCGAAGATCGCCGAGAAGATGACCGCGAGTGCACACGCGAAGAGGCTGAGGATCCCGAAGACGCTCGCGTGGGTGTTCGAGTCGAGCGAGCGGAAACGCAGGTCAAACACCCCGAAATCGATCGCCTGCGTCAAGGCAAGCGCGCCGACAGAACGATCGCGGTCAAGACGGCCCAGATGAATGGCGGGTCTGTGGAGATGATTGCGGCGCGAAACCCTCTGATGGCGACTCCTGCGCCGGGGACATGCCCGGCCGCCCGGCTGCTCGTCGCGGCCGCCGGCCCAAGTCCGTCGCAACCTGAGCTCGACTCGCAGAGCCGGGGGAAGGGTGGTTTCCCCCGAGACCTGCCGCTTTTCGAGCTCTGAATCGCGCACGCAGCGGCAAACGATCGCGGCCCGGGCCAGCTTACCGTCGGGGCGCAAAACTACGATGGCTGCGTGACACTCAGCCTGGTCGCAGGACCCGCAAATGCGGGCAAGGTCGCGCTCCTGCTCGAGCGCTATCTGGCCTGCCTCGACGACGAGCCGTTTCTGATCGTGCCGAACCGGGCGGACGTCGCCCGCGTCGAGCGAGACCTCCTCGACCGGGCGGGCTGCCTGCTCGGCGGCGCGATCGGGACGTTCGACGACCTGTTCGAGAGGATCGCCGGCGGCGACCCTGGCGCACGGCCCGTCGCGCGCGGTACGCAGCGCGCCCTGATTGCCCGCCGCGCCGTGGCCAGCGCCCGCAAGAGCGGTGCAGAGCTCTCCGCCTCGGTACGTTTCTCGGGCTTCGCCGATTCCCTTCTTGCGGTGCTCGCCGAGCTCGAGGGCGGGCTCCTCGACCCGACCGACCTCGACGGTGACCTGGCTGTGCTCTTCGCCGCCTACCGCGCGGAGCTCGACCGCGTCGGGCTCTGGGATCGAGACCTGCTGCGCAGGAATGCGTGCGAACGGCTTCGCACCGATCTCGCCGCCTGGAACGCCGAGCCCGTGTTCGCATACGGCTTCGAAGACCTGACTGCCGCCGAATGGTCGCTGCTCGAAGCACTGGCCGGCCGCGCCGAGGTCTGCGTGTCGCTCCCCTACGAACCGGGCCGGGCCGCCTTTGCCTCGCTGGCGCGCACCGCCGGCGATCTCGCAGCGCTCGCTGCCGGTCGGGTCGAGGAGCTTCCGCCACGCTCCGCGGAGTTCGCCGCTCCGGCCCTCGCCCACCTCGAGCGGGCGCTCTTCGAACCGGGCGACCGGCAGCAGGGGATCGGATCTGCCGTCCGGTTCCTCGCCGGCGCCGGAGGGCGCGGGACACTCGAGCTGGTCGGAGACGAGCTGCTCAGCGCGATCCGCGACGGCACCCGGCCCGAGGAGATTGCGGTGATCGTCCCCTCCGTCGAGCGCTACCGAGCGCTTCTCGAGACCGTGTTCGGCACTCTCGGGATCCCCTATGGAATCGAGGCGACGGTTCGCTTCCCGCTGACTCCGCTCGGGCACGCGCTGCTTTCCCTGCTTCGGTTCACCTGGGGCGGTGGCGGCCGCCGGGAGCTCTACAGCTTCCTGCGGTCGCCGTACTCGGGGATCGGTCGCACCGGTGTGGACTTCGTCGAGGGAAGGCTCCGTGGCCGGGCGATCGACGCTCCGGGGCGTGTCGAGGAGGAGACCGAGCGTCTCCGAGAGGCGCCGCTCGTGGCGCTGCGCGAGCTTCGGGACGCGCTGTCGCCGGTCGAGGGCGTCAGAGCATTGGCCGGCTCGATGGTGCGATCCGCCTACGGGCTCGACGCGCCTCCGACGGGCGACCATGCTCGGCTCGATCTGCGGTCGTTCGCGGCGGTCACCCAGCAGCTCGACGAGCTCGCCTCGCTCGAGGAGGCGGGTGGGGCGCTCGAGGAGGAGGAGCTGCTCGAGGCTCTGATGCGGCTCGATGTGCCGGGGCCGCCGTCCGGCGAGCCGGGCCGCGTAGCCGTTCTCGACCTGCTCCGCGCGAGGACACGCCACTTCGACACGGTCTTCGTTCTCGGCCTCGAGGAGGGCAGCCTCCCGCGGCGCGGCTCGGGCTCGCCGTTCCTCGACGACGACCGGCGCAAGGGGCTCGGTGCCCGGCTCGAGCGGCCGGATCCGGTGAGCCGCGACCGCTATCTCTTCTACACCGCGTGCACGCGCGCATCCAGGCGCCTCTACCTCGTCCGCCAGGCAGCCACCGACGAGGGCTCGCCCGTCGAGGCGAGCCCCTTCTGGCAGGACGCCGCCGCAGCCTTTTCGCCCGGCGACGTCGAGCGCGCGACGCGGCGGCGGGCGCTCTCGGAGCTGACCTGGCCGGTCGAGAGCGCCCCGACCGAGCGGGAGCGCCTGCGTGCCCTCGCCCGGCTCTCCGCCGACCCGGACGGTCGCGACGTCGCGCTGGCGCTCGCGGCCGCGAACGGCTGGACCCGCCGGCTCGCGCGCGCGCTCACGGCTTTCGAGCGCGACACAGCCCTCAAGAACCCGGTGGTGCGGGAGCAGCTCGGCGGGCGCACCGTGTTCGGCGCGACGGAGCTCGAGCGTTTCCTCGACTGCTCGTCGGCCTGGCTGTTCGAGCGCGTCATCGACCCGAAGACGATCGACGCCGAGTCCGACGCGCTCCTCAGAGGCAAGATCGCCCACCAGGCGCTGTATGCGTTCTACGCGGGCCTCCCGAAGGAGCTCGGTGCCGAACGTGTGACGCCGGAGATCCTCGAGCCGTCGATCGCATTCCTCGAGCGCTGCCTCGACGACGCTCTCGGCTCGGGTGTGCGGCTCGAGCTGCGCGAGGTGGAGGCGGCCGAGCTGCGCGAGTCGCTCCGCCACGACCTCGTGCGATTCGTGCGGGCGGAAGCCGACTCGAAGGTGGGCTTCCTGCCCAGGCGGTTCGAGGTGGGCTTCGGCACCGACCGCTCGGCGCCCGAGCTGCAGAGAGGGCTCGAGCTCGGCGACGGCCTCTTCATGAGCGGAAAGATCGACCGGATCGACATCGATCCGATGAGCGCACGCGGCATCGTCCAGGACTACAAGTCGGGAAAGGGCTCGTTCTCGGCGCGCCAGATCGACGAGGAACGGCGGCTCCAGGTGCCGCTCTACATGCTCGTCCTGCGCGACCTCGCGGGGATCGAGCCGCTCGGCGGCCTCTACCGCGCACTCTCGGGAGCTCGCGCCTCGCGCGGGATGCTCCGCGCCGAGTCGCGCGACGACCTCCCGGGCTACAAGCCGGCCGACTACCTGGACGAGGACGAGTTCTGGGAGCAGGTCGAGGCAGCCCGCGAGCACGGGCTCGGCGCGGCGCGCCGGATCCGCACCGGTGACGTCGCCCACGATCCCAAGGGCGGTGAGTGCCCATCCTGGTGCGACCTCTGGACTATGTGCCGGGTGGCACGCCAATGAACGAGCAACAGACTGCGGCCGTCGAGGCCCGCGGCGAGGTCTTCGTCTCGGCGGGGGCCGGGACGGGCAAGACCTCGGTGCTCGTCGAGCGCTTCGTTCGCGCCGTATGCGACGAAGGCCTCGATGTCGAGTCGGTGCTCGTCATCACCTACACCCGTAAGGCGGCCGGCGAGCTTCGGGCTCGCATCCGCGCGGCGCTTCTCGAGCGCGGGCGGCCCGATCTCGCCCGCGAGCTGGACGGGGCCTGGATCTCGACCATCCACGGGTTCTGCAGCCGGTTGCTTCGTGCGCATCCGTTCTCGGTCGGGATCGACCCGCGCTTCCACGAGCTCGACGAGGAGCACGGCGCCGTTCTCCGCGGAGAGGCGTTCGACCGCGCGCTCGAGGCGTTCTGCGCAGCGGGCGACTCCGAGCGGCTGACGCTGCTCGCGACATACGGGAGCAAGCGCCTCCGCAAGATGCTCACGGGCGTGTACGAGACGCTGCGCTCGGCGGGTCGCGAGCTGACGCTCGAGCTGGACGACCCGGCAGACCTCGACGGCCGTCTCAGCGACCTGCGCGGCGCCGCACAGGGCTTGCTCGAGGACACGGGCGCGACCGAGAATCACGTCGCTGCCGCCCAGGCCGCGCTCGATCTCCCCTCGCTGCCCGACACGCTGATCGACCTTGCGGCGCTCCGCACCCGGGGTGCGCGGGCCGCGACCTTCGAGGAGGCTCGCAAGAACGTCGAGAAGGCAGCGCTGGAGCTGGTCGCGACCCGCGACAAGGCGCTCCTCCAGGAGCTGCTCGACCTCTTCGCAGCCGAGTACCAGGCGGGCAAGGAGCGCGAGTCCGCCCTCGATTTCGAGGATCTCCAGCTCCTGGCCCGCGATCTGCTCGTCGGGGACGCCCGCGTGCTCGAGGCCGAGCAGCTGCGGTTCCGCTGGATCATGGTCGACGAGTTCCAGGACACGAACGCGCTCCAGTGCGAGGTGATCGACCTGCTCGGGGGAGGGCCCGCGAAAGAGAGGTTCTTCGTCGGCGATGAGTTCCAGTCGATCTACGGGTTCCGGCATGCGGACGTCGGTGTCTTCCGCGAGCGCCGGGCAGCGGCCGAGCAGCGTTTCTCGCTGACCGAGAACTACCGCTCGCGTCCCGAGGTGCTCGCCGCCGTCAACCATGTCTTCGGGGAGGAGTTCGGCGACGGCTACCAGCCGCTGGCCGCGTCGGGCGAGTTCCCCGACCCGGTGTTCGGGCACCCGGTCGAGCTGCTCCTGACCGACAAGGAGTCCTACCGCGAGTCCGGCGAGCACTGGCGCCGGGCGGAGGCGCGCGCGATCGCGCGTCGTGTGCGCGAGCTCGTCGATGCGGGTGCGGCGGCGCCGGGGGAGATCGTGCTCCTGTTCGCCGCCGGAACCGACGCGGAGCTGTACGAGGAGGAGCTCCGCTCTCTCGACCTTCCCACCTACCGGGCGACCGGCAGGCGCTACTTCGGCCAGCAGCAGGTCGTCGACCTGCTCATGTACCTGCGTCTCCTGCGGAACCGCTACGACGACGAGGCGCTGACCGCCGTGCTCGCCTCGCCGTTCGTCGGCGTCTCGAACGACGGCCTCGTGCTGATCCGCAGGCATGCCGGCCGACGGCCGCTCTTCACCGGGATCGAGCGCTCGCTGCCGGCCGCATTCTCCGAGCGCGACGAGCGCCTCGTGCGCGCGTTCAAGCAGCGCTACGAGCGGCTTGTCGCCGCTGCCGCCCGAACGTCGCTCGAGCGGCTCTGCGAGCTCGTCATCGCCGGCCACGATTACGACCTCGCGGTGCTCGCTCGCTGGGACGGTCGCCGCCGGTACGCGAACCTCCGCAAGCTGATGCGGCTCGCGCGCACCTATGAGGAGGTCCGGGGCCGCGATCTGGAGGGCTTCGTCGGCTTCCTGCGCGACCAGGAGACCCTGGGCGCCGCGCAGCTCGAGGCGGTGTCCGAGGAGGAGGGCGCCGACGCTGTGCGTCTCCTGACGATCCACGCCGCGAAGGGGCTCGAGTTCAAGGTCGTCGTCGTTGCCGACGCGGGGCGTGATCTCGGCGGGCCGCCGCCGGCCGACGAGATCCTCGCGCTCTCCGACGGGCGGTTCGGGTTCAAGGTCGTTCACCCCACCTCCGGTGAGCGCAAGGCCGTCTTCGGCTACGACGAGGTGCTGGATGCGGACCGCGAGGCCGGCCGCGCCGAACGGCTGCGCCTCTACTACGTCGCGATGACCCGCGCGGTTGACCGGCTTCTCGTCTCGGGTGCCGTCGGCGAGGCGCGCGACACGCCGATCGGCTGGGTGCTGTCGAAGCTCGATTGCGAGGAGGAGCTCGGCGGGGAGGCCACCGTGTTCGAGCTCGAGCGCGGCGGCGCCTCGTTTCTCGTCCGCATCGACCGCGCGAGCGAGCCGGAGCCCGAGCTGGAAGCGCCCGAGGCCGGGGAAGGGCAGCTGGCCCTGTTCGACGAGCTTCCGTCGACCCCGCCGGCCCGAGGTTGGCTGCTGCCCGAGCTCGTTACCGTGCCGGAGCCCGCGTTGCACCATGCGCGCCAGCTCTCGTACTCGGCGCTCGCCCTCTTCCAGCGCTGCTCGTACCGCTACTACGCCGAACGTGTCGCCGGGCTCCGCGAGCGGCGCGCGGCGCCGGTGGAGAGTGTCGGGCTCGCGGCGACCGAGATCGGCGATGCGGCCCACCGGCTGCTCGAGGTCGTCGACATGGCAAATCCGGAGATGCCCGGCCTCGACGTCGTTCGCGAGTGGTACCCGGACGTGAGCGGCGAGGAGGTCGAGCGCATCGCCGCGTTCGTCAGGTCGTACTGCGAGTCCCCGCTCGCACGGCGAGTCGCAAGCCTCGACGGCGCCCGGCCCGAGCGGCCGTTCGCCTTCGTCCATGACGGCGTCCTGCTCCGGGGACGGCTGGACGTGCTCTACCGCCGCGAGGGCCGCGCACTCGTCGTCGACTACAAGACGAACTTCCTCGGCGAGCGCACCGCGGAGGAGGTTGTCGAGTCGGAGTACCGGCTGCAGCGTCTCGTCTACGCGCTCGCGTGCTTCCGGGCAGGGGACGACGAGGTCGAGATCGTCTACTCGTTCCTGGAGCGTCCCGACGGGGTCGTGTCGGCCACCTTCACACGTGCCGATCTTCCCGGGCTGGAGGCCGAGCTCTCGGCGGTGATCGCGAAGGTGGACGCCGGCGAGTTCACGCCGACGCCGAGCACGTTCACGTGCGCGGGCTGCCCGGCACTCGACGTCATCTGCGCCGGCCCGAAGCTGCGCGGCGGGCCTGCCGGCGGCCCTGTCACCGAGCCGGCAGGCCTCGCCGCCGCCTAGTCACCGCTTCAGTGGGCGGCGTAGCCCTGCAGCCCGCCGAAATCGACCAGGACGCACGCCTCGTCCCCGACCGTCCACGCGTCGTGCCCCGGCTGCATGTCGAACACGTCACCCGGGTCCGACCTCGACCTCCGAGCCGTCGTCGCCGACGACCTTCATGCGGCCCGAGACCACGTAGCCGATGTGATGCACCTGGCAGCTCTCCGTGCCCTGGAGCGGCTTGACATCGTTCGACCAGCGCCAGCCGGGCTCGAAGGTGCCCAGGCCTACGGGGCCCGTGGCCAGCTTGACGAGCTCGACGTGGCCGTGGTCGGCGAACTTGCGGATCTCTTCGGGTGAATCGAAGTTCTTCGCTTCCTGTGACATGCCCGCTCACTCCTCTTGGTCGCTTGTCGCGATCGTCTCACTTGCGGACGACCCATGCAACGGCGGATATCGTCGCGATCATGGCGCGAAGCTACGTCTCCGAGGCGCGCCGGAAGGTGGGCCCAAAGCGCGACCGCATCCGGCCTGTGATCGCGCGCCTTGCCGTCGAGCATGCCGACGCCGAGATCGCCCTCACATTTCGAAATCCGCTGGAGCTACTCGTCTCCGTGATGCTCTCGGCACAGACGACCGACGTGAACGTCAACCGGGTGACGGAGAAGCTGTTCGTGAAGTACCGGCGGCCCGAGGACTACCTGGCGGTTCCGCGCGAGGAGCTCGAGCAGGACATCTTCCAGACCGGCTTCTACCGGCAGAAGGCGAAGTCGCTGCGGGGCACGATGGAGATCCTGATCGCCGAGCACGGGGGAGAGGTGCCCGAGAGCTTCGACGAGCTGTTACGGCTACCCGGTGTCGCACGGAAGACCGCGAACGTCGTCTCGGCCGAGCGTGGCAACGCGCAGGGGATCGTCGTCGACACGCATGTGCGGCGGCTGTCGCAGCGGCTCGGCTTCACGCGCCAGGAGGATCCGGTGAAGATCGAGCGGGATCTGGTCAAGCTCGTCCCGCGCGCTGACTGGGCTCGCTTCCCGCACCTGCTGATCTGGCACGGCCGCAGGGTCTGCGACGCGCGCAAGCCCGCCTGCGAGAGGTGCGTGCTCGTCGACCTGTGCCCGAGCGCCCGCTATTCGGGCGTGAGCGCCACGAGCAGCCCGCCGTCGTCGTCGTAGGCGGGAAAGAAGTCGGCGACGATCTTCTTCTCGATGCCGGCATGCGTTCGCAGGGAGAGCTCCTTGCCGAGCTGCCGCACGCCCCATTCACGGACGGTGGCGATCGGCTCGGGATCGGAGAGGTGGAATGCCTCGGCGACGTCCCGGCCCATCACATCCGGCTCCTCGTAGCCCGTGAGCTCGAAGACGCCGTGCCCGGTGGCGAGGATCCGCGCATCCTGGTCGCAGACGACGAAGCCCGTCGCGGGCGCCGGGTAATAGTCCTCGAGCAGCTCGAACATGAACCCGAAGCTGCAGTTATGGCACGAGGGCGGCTCCTGCGAGAGGCCTTCGCGCCCGTCGTGGTCGACGCGGCGGGTCTTGCAGCGGGGGCAGATGAAAAATGGCAAGGCGAATCCAGGCTACAGGGCGACTTCGAACCGACGATGCACCATCAGATCGACTCCGGCCCGGTCTACGCGGCGAGCGTCTTGCCGCTCTCGCCGCTCTCGAGATCGGCGAGGTACCGCTCGGCGTCGAGTGCGCCCATACAGCCTGAGCCGGCCGCCGTGATCGCCTGCCGGTAGGTGTGATCCTGGACGTCGCCGACCGCGAAGACGCCCGGGACGTTGGTCTCGGTGCTGCCCGGCTGGGTGATCAGGTAGCCGTTCTCGTCGTGGTCGAGCTGGTCGACGAAGAGCCTCGTGTTCGGGTCGTGGCCGATCGCGACGAAGAACCCCTCGGCCTCGATGTCGCGCAGCTCTCCTGTATCGGTGTTGCGCAGCCTCAGCCCTGAGACCATCGCCTCGCCGAGCACCTCGTCGACGGCGTAAGGGGTCAGCAGCTCGATCTTCGGGTTGGCAAGCGCGCGGCTGACCATGATCTGCGACGCGCGGAAGTCGTTGCGGCGGTGGACGAGCGTGACCTTCGTGCCGAAGCGCGTCAGGAAGAGCGCCTCCTCGAACGCCGAGTCGCCGCCGCCAACCACGACGATGCGCTTCTCCTTGAAGAAGGCGCCGTCACAGGTGGCACAGGCGGAGACGCCGCGGCCCTGGAGCCGCTGCTCGGAGTCGAGCCCGAGCCAGCGCGCGCTCGCACCGGTCGCGACGATCACCGACCGGGCCTGGTACTCGTCCTTGTCGACCCAGATGCGGAACGGGCGCTCGGAGAAATCGACGCGCGTCACATCGTCGGTGACGAACTCCGCGCCGAACCGCTCGGCCTGGCGGCGGAAGTCCTGCATCATTGCCGGCCCCATGACCCCGTCGGCGTAGCCGGGGTAGTTCTCCACATCGCTCGTGATCATCAGCTGGCCGCCCCACTGGAAGCCTTCGATCACAAGCGGCCGCAACTCGGCGCGCCCCGCATAGAGCGCTGCCGTATACCCGGCGGGGCCACCGCCGATGATGATCAGGTCGCGTACCTCGTGCGTCATGTGCCTCAATGCCTCCTGGGAAAGAACTTTCGCAGTTTTAAACGACGAGACGCTGCGAAACGTTCCTCAACTCAGGCTACGCCGCGTCTGCGCGAGGGGGAAGCTCGAAGAGAGACTCACTGTCGTCTGGCGCCGCTGAGAGTAGCGGGCGCGACTGGGTCGAGACAGGCGGCACCTCGGGCAGCTCGTCGCCGCCGACGCCGAGCTCGGGGAACTTGCGCGCAGTGACGAGCACGCGGGTCTCGAACGACGCGACCGCGTTGTTGTAGTTCTTGATGGCAGCGTCGAGCGACTTGCCCACCCCGGAGAAGTGGCCCGTGAACACTCCGAGGCGATCGTGCAGCTCGCGCCCGAGCTTGCTCACCTTGCGCGCGCTCTCGGCGACGGTCTCCTGCTGCCAGCCGTAGGCCACAGTGCGCAGGAGCGCGATCAACGTCGTCGGCGACGCGGGGATCACCCCGGCCTCCACGCCGGCGTCGAGCAGCGAGGGGTCGTGGTCGAGCGCGGTGCGGAACAGGGACTCGTCGCCGAGGAACATGACGACGTACTCCGGCGCCGGTTCGAACTGCTGCCAGTACTGCTTGTGGCCGAGCTTCGTCATGTGCTCGCGGACGAGCCGCGCGTGGCGGGCGAGATGCGTCCGGCGCGATTCGTCGTCCTCCGCCGCCGCGGCGTCGAGGTAGGCGTCGAGCGGCGCCTTCGAGTCGATGACGATGCTCTTGCCGCCCGGCAGCTTGACCACGAGATCGGGCCGCAGCAGCCGGCCCTCGTCGTCGCGCTCGCTCGGCTGCTCGACGAAGTCGCAGTGGGCGAGCATGCCCGCCATCTCGACAACGCGCTTGAGCTGTACCTCGCCCCAGCGCCCACGGACGTGTGGCGCGCGGAGCGCGGTGACGAGGCTGCCAGTCTCCTTCTGGAGGCTCCGCTGCCCCTCGGCCACGAGCCGGAGGTGCTCGTCGATCCCGGCGATCGCCGTGAGCCGCTTCTGCTCGAGCGCCTGCGACTGCGCATCGAAGCGCGCGAGCGTCTCCTTGATCGGGGCGAGCTTGGCCTCGGCGAGCTCGAGCAGCGACGTCGAGCTCTGGGCGAGCGCGCTGCCCGTGAGCGCCTTCAGCTGCTCGTCCCACTGGCCCTGGGTCTTCTCGACGAGCGCGAGCTTCTCGTCGGCCGCGGTGAGCCGGGCGCGGTACGCCCCGATCTCCCCGCGCGCCCACAGCCAGAGGCCGATCCCTCCGGCGACGAGCCCAACGGCGAATGCCAGCAACGTAGTCATTGAGCCAAGGAACGCTATGGACCGCATCGGACGGACAAGGGGCAGATTTCCGGCCCCGGCGAAAAAGTCGCAAAGAGCATGTTTTTCGCGAGAGCCGGGGATTGACCGCAGGCTGCAGCGGCAGATAGCTTCCCGCACGTCGGATCCGGTAGGTCTTCGGACTCGCTGGATCCGGCACTCAGCTCCGGTGGGTCCTCGGACTTGCCGGAGCTGATTTTTTTGTGCTCCCGGGCGCGCTGAGGGAACAGCCGTTCGCCCCGCTAGCCTTCCTGACCGTGCACGAGGCGTTCGCCCCGGGCGGCGCCCTCGCCGCGACACTTCCCGGCTTCGAGGCTCGGCCGGAGCAGGCTGCGCTCGCCGATGCCGTCGACACCGCGCTGGCCACGGGCGAGCACCTGCTGGCCGAGGCGGGGACCGGGACCGGGAAGAGCCTCGCCTATCTACTTCCGGCACTCGGGTCGGGCCGTCGCGTCGTAGTTGCCACGGCGACCAAGGCGCTGCAGGAGCAGCTGCTCTCGAGCGAGGTGCCGGCGGCTGCACGGGCGCTCGGGCGCGAGGTCGACGTCGTGGTGCTGAAGGGCCGCCAGAATTACCTCTGCCGCAAGCAGCTTCAAAGCTTCGGCCCCATGCTGCTCCGCGATCCACGCGACGAGGCGGCGTGGGAGGAGCTCCAGCCATGGATCGCCGAGACCGAGACCGGCGACCGCGCAGAGCTGCCATTCGAGCCCTCCGACGCGCTCTGGGCCGAGCTCGCCGTCGGCTCCGACCGCTGTGCCGGGCGTCGTTGCCCTCTCCTCTCGTCGTGCTTCGCCGAGGCCGCAAAGGCCCGCGCCTCGGAGGCCGAGCTCGTGATCGCGAACCACGCGCTCTATTTCGCCGACCTGGCCGCGGGCGGCGGTGTGCTGCCCGAGCACGATGCCGTCGTGTTCGACGAGGCGCATCGCCTCGAGGAGACGGCGGCGACCTGGCTCGGCGGCCGTGTCTCACGCGCGGGGCTGCGGCGGCTCGGGAACGACATCGAGCGCGCGTGCCGGGAGGCCTCGGAGCCTGTGCCCGCACGGGCCTTCGACCGGGTCGTTCAGGCCGGCGAGCGGCTCCTCCTGGCGGTCGCGCCGCCCTCGGGCCGGCGGCGGCTGCGCGAGATCCCGGTCGAGACGGCTCTCGTACTGATCGACGCTCTCGCGGCGCTCGCCGACCAGCTCGACGGCCGCGCCGAGGGTCTCGACCAGCTCTCGCGCCGTGCGCTATCGACGGCAGCGCAGGTTGAGGCGTGCCTGGAGCCCGCCGGTCTCGAGCGTGTGGTCTGGGCCGAGCCCGACGCGATCGCCTGGGCTCCGGTCGATGTGTCGACTCAGCTGCGAGACCAGCTCTGGGACGAAGGACCGACTGCGATCCTCGTCTCGGCGACACTGACGACGGGTGATGACGCCCGCTTCGTCCGCAGGCGCCTCGGTCTCGACCACGCCCGGGAGCTCGTCGTCGGCTCGCCGTTCGACTTCGGCGAGCAGGCCTTGCTCTACGTGCCGCGCACCATGCCCGACCCCCGGGCAGACGGTTACACGGAGCGGGTGGCCGACGAGGTCGTGGCGCTGCTCGGTCTCTCTCACGGCCGCGCGCTCGTCCTCACGTCGAGCTACCGCGCGCTCGACATCCTCCGGTCTCGGGTCGCCGGCCGTGTGCCTTACGACGTGCTCGTGCAGGGCGATGCTCCCCGCGAGCGGCTGCTCGAGCGGTTCCGGGACGAGGTCGACTCCGTGCTGCTCGCCACGTCGACGTTCTGGCAGGGCGTCGACATCCCCGGTGAGTCGCTCTCGCTGCTCGTGATCGACAAGCTGCCGTTCTCTGCGCCGGGCGACCCGCTGCATGAGGCGCGCTGCGAGGCCGTCGAGGCCGGAGGGGGCGACTGGTTCCGCGACTACGCGCTCCCCACTGCGATGCTGCAGCTGCGGCAGGGCTTCGGCCGGCTGATCCGCAGCCACGACGACCGCGGCGTCGTCGCGATCCTCGACCCACGCCTCCGAACGAAGCCCTACGGCCGCGCCTTCCTCGGCGCACTGCCTCGCGCGCCGATCTCGGACGACCGCGCCGCCGTGGCGGCCTTCTTCGGATCCGCGGCGCTCCAGTCGGCCTAGCGGATGAGGATCGACCGGCGCCTGGTCCTGGTGCCCGCGCTCGTCGCGGCGCTCTTCGTCGGCACGCTGCACGGGGACGCAATCGCCGCCGTCTCCCAGCCCCCGGGCCTGCTCGTGTTCGACTCGAGCGACGGGCTGCACAGCGTCAAGTCCGACGGCACCGACCTGAGGAAGCTCGTCGGCACCGACCGCTACGACGGCACGCCCCGTTGGTCGCCCGACGGGAAGAAGCTCGCCTTCTGGAACGGCCAGTCCGACGGCGGCACGACCAGCGTGGACGAGCACGTCTACACCTCCAACCCGAACGGGACGAACCGCCGCGAGCTCGCGGTCGGCGAGTACCCGGTCTGGTCGCCGAACGGCAAGCTGATCGCCTTCGACAGCGCCCTCGACGGCGACTGGCACATCTACGTGATGAACTCGAACGGGACGAACGTTCGCCGCGTCGACACCGGGCGGTTCGCGGGCTATTACCCGGCGTTCCAGTCCAACACCCGGCTGAGCTTCGACGCAGGCGGCACGAACGTCAGCGCGAACGCCGACTACACGAGCGAGGGCATCTGGGTCGTGAACCTCAACGGCTCGGGCCTGGCGCCGCTGAAGACGATCGCCCGCGACGACACCGACGGTGCCTGGTCACCCGACGGCAAGACGCTTGCCTTCACCACCTACGTCCATGGGAAGGGCGAGATCGCGGTCGCGACGCTCGACGGGAAGGTCGAGAAGCTGACCCACAACACGGTCGACGACTTCGACCCGGTGTGGACGCCCGACGGGACGCACATCCTCTTCACCTCCGGGCGGAGCGGCTACGACGAGATCTACGTGATGAACCCGGACGGGACCGATCAGCAGCGCCTGACGCACTTCCCAGGCAAGTATGCGGAGGAGGCCGACTGGCGGCCGTGACGGGTCGGCGCCCGGTACCCTGAGACCCCCGTGCCGGGGTGGCGGAACTGGTAGACGCGTCCGGCTTAAAACCGGGTGTCCAATGCGGGCATGGGGGTTCGAGCCCCTCCCCCGGCACTTAATCGACCGTGTCCGAACGTGCGGATTGCGCCGAAACACCGCGAGACAGGGCTACAGTCCCGTCGTGGTCGAGGTTGCGCACGACAACACGAGCCTGGAGTGGGACACCCCGCTCTACGGCCAGGCGCGCACGCAGCTCGAGCAGGCGCTGCCTCTGGCAGCCATCTCCGACGACGTCGCGGAGCGCCTGAGGTACCCCGAGCGGGCCGTGATCCTGACGCTGCCGGTGCGGATGGACGACGGCAGGGTGCGCTCGTTTCCCGCCTACCGCGTGCAGCATTCGTCCGTCCTCGGCCCGACGAAGGGCGGCATTCGCTACGACGGGGGCGTGAACCTCGGCGAATGCGCGGCGCTCGCGATGTGGATGACGTGGAAATGCGCGCTCCTCCGGCTCCCCTACGGCGGCGCGAAGGGCGGCGTCAGGTGCAACCCGCGCGAGCTGTCGCAGACCGAGCTGTCGCGCGTCACCCGGCGGTTCACGAGCGATCTCGCGCCGTTCATCGGCCCCGGCATCGACATCCCGGCGCCGGACATCGCGACGAACGAGCAGACGATGGCCTGGATGATGGACACCTACTCGGCGCAGAAGGGCCACGCCGTGCCCGAGATCGTGACCGGGAAGCCGATCTCGATCGGCGGATCGCTGTTCCGGAGCGAGGCGACCGGCGCCGGCGTCGTGATGGTGATCGAGAGCGCCTGCGAGCGCCTCGGCTGGAACCTGAAGGATCTGAGCTTCGTCGTCCAGGGATTCGGCAACGTCGGCGGGGTGGCTGCCACCGAGCTGCACGAGCAGGGTGCAGCGGTGATCGGGATCGGCGACATCTCGGGCGGCGTCTTCGACCCGGGCGGGCTCGACATCCCGACGCTCCACGAGTACGCGCGCGAGCACGGCTCGCTGGAGGACTACCCGGCAACGAGGCTGTCGCACGAGGAGCTGCTCGAGGTCGAATGCGACGTGCTCGTGCTCGCCGCGCGCGAGGATCAGGTGACCGAGGCCAATGCGGGCGCGCTCCGCTGCCGGCTCGTCGCCGAGGGCGCGAACGGGCCGATCTCGATCGCCGGCGACGGGATTCTGGCCGAACGCGGGATCCCGGTGCTCCCCGACGTGCTCACGAACGCCGGCGGCGTCACCGTCTCCTACTTCGAGTGGGTGCAGGATCTGAGCCGGCTCTTCTGGGACCGCGACGAGATCCGCCGCAGGCTCGCCGAGAAGCTCAGCGATGCGTTCGACCGCGTGTGGAACCTGTCCGAGGCCGACGGGACCTCCCTGCGAACGGCCGCGCTGATCGCCGGTATCCGCGACGTGGCGGCGGCACTCGATGCCCGGGGGATCTATCCGTGAGCGGCGACCAGGAGCAGCGCGTTCGCGACGCGATGGTCGCTGACGCCGCATGCCCTCGAGGCCACGGCCACCGCGCAGGAGGCGGGCGAGGCGCTGATGCGGCCAGAGGTGCGCGCCGTGCTCGTGTGCGACGGCGGCGACTTCGTCGGCGTGATCACGCGCAAGACGCTCGTCCGCGAGGTCGTGGCGCGCGGGCTCGATCCGCGCACGACCACTGTGCGCGAGTTCGCCGAGGCGCCGAACGCGACGATCGACTCCGACATGCCGCTCACCGAGGCCTTCGCGTTCCTCGAGGAACAGGACTTCGAGCGGGTGCCCGGTGGTCGACCACGGGAAGCTCGTGGGCGTGCTCTCCCGCTCGTCGGTGCAGCGGCGGCTCGCCGAAGACGATCCGCCGCCGCCCGAGAGCGAAAACTAGGCAGCGATCAGCTCCGCCTCGGTCGCGCCCGCGAGGGTCGCGATCGCGTCGGCGAGCTGCTCGCGCACCGTGTCGTCGACGAGCCGGCCGTCGGCGTCGAACTTCTCCGCCGCCTGACCGACCGCGATCTCGACATCGGCGACGCGTGCGCCCATTGCGGTGAGCACCTTGCGAGCCTCGGCCTGGGCCCAGACGGCTCCGAAGAGGCCGGTGCTGGAGCCGATCACCGCGACCGGCTTCCCGCGGAACGCGTTGGTCGCGAACGGGCGCGAGGCCCAGTCGAGCGCGTTCTTCAACGAGCCCGGGATCGAGTGGTTGTACTCGGGCGTCGCGATCAGGACGGCGTCGGCCGACGCGACCGCGGCCCGGAGGCCCGCGACGGCCGCGGGGGCCGGCTCGACGTCGTCGTCCTGGTCGTACGGCGGCACCTCGCGCAGCCCCTCCCAGAGCTCCAGGGTGTCCCCGGGCCCGAGCAGCTCGCGCGCGGCCCGCAGCAACATGGTGTTGTGCGAGTCGCGGCGCAGGCTGCCGGAGATGGCGAGGATCCGCATGGTTACGCTGCCTTCACCAGTGAGAGGTTCGCCTTGAGGGTGACCTCGTCGGCCAGGGCCTTGGTGCCGTTCGGCATGTCGTTGTTCCAGGTGATCCCGAAGGCGGTGCGGTCGACGGTGGTCTCGAGGTCGAGGCCGTAGCGCTCGTTGCCGTAGGGGTCGGTCTTGGGGCCGACGATCGTGCCGGTCAGGACGGCGGGCCGGGTGATGCCCTTGATCGTGATCTCGCCCTCGAAGCGGACGCTCGAGCCGTCGATCTGGGCCTGCTCGGTCGAGAAGGAGACCTCGGGGTACTGCGCTGCGTCGAAGAACTCGGGCGACATGAGGTGCCCGTGCAGGTTCTCGTCCTTGACCTCGAGCGTCGCGATCCGCGCGGCCCCGGAGAGCCGGCCGTCGACGAGCGAGGCGTCGAAGTCGCTGACGGTGCCGCCGAAGTTGCCGATGCCCATGTACTGAACCTCGAACGTGACGGACGAATGAACGCGTGTCGGCGCCGTAGGTCCCGGTGGGGAGCTCGGTCGCCTGAATCGTTGTGCTGCTCATCTCAATGACCTCCGAATAAGATTGACTACGCAAACATATAGGAAAACGTTTGCGGACGCAAGTATTATTCCCGGAGGTCGGAAAACGAAACCTAGGTCGGCGCGGCAGCTTCGAGCGCGACGCCATCGAGCAGGTCGCGTTCGCTCCAGTCCAGCTTCGGAAGGCGGTAGCGGCGAATCACCTCGCGCGCGACGATCGCGCCCCCCACGACCACAGGCGCTCGTGCGGGGTCCATCCCGGGCACCATGGCCCGCTCGGCGACGGGGAGCGAAGCGAGCCGATCGAGCTCGCGATCGACGGTCTCTGCGGTCAGCTCTCCCGCGATCGCGTGGAGCTGGGTCACCGTGCCGGCAACTCCGATCGCGGCTCTGACGTCCAGGTCGGGCAGCAGCCCCGCTGTGAACGCGGCGGCGGCCTCGAGCTCGGCGGACGTGGGCGGGTCGGAGTGAAGGAAGCGCTCGGTCAGGCGCACCGAGCCGACGTCGATGCTCATCCGCCATTCGCCGAGGATCAGCTCGGTCGAGCCGCCGCCGATGTCGACGACGAGCGAGGTTTCGTCGAACGCACCGACGCCGCGCCGGGTCAGGTCGGCCTCCTCGTCGCCGGAGAGCAGTCGGGTCGCGAAGCCGAACCTCGTGCCGACCTCGGCCAGGAACTCGCCTCCGTTCGCGGCATCGCGGGCGGCGCTGGTCGCCACCGCGAGCGTTCGCTCCGCGCCGAGCGCCTCGAGCTCGTCCCGGAAGGCCGCGATCGTCGCCAGGGTGCGCGAGATCGGCTCGGGCTGGAGCCGCCGCGACGCGTCGACGCCCTCACCGAGCCGCGTCACCACCGAGCGGCGGAGCACATCGTCGATCCGGGCCCCCTCGACATCGGCGACGAGCAGCCGCGTCGAGTTCGTCCCGATATCGATCGCGGCGACGCGCGTCACTTGCCGGGCATGTATCTGCGCACGCGCCGATAGGAGGCGTACACCTCGCCGGCGGCGCCCGCCAGAACCCCGGCAGTCCGAAGCGTCTCCTGCAGGTTCGCCTGGGCGCGCTCGAGCCGGGCGACGCGCTCGTCCACTCCCGCCGTGCGGATCTCCATCTGGCGGATCGCCTCGGCCACGCGCAGCATGGCCACCTCGGTCGTGCGCTTGAACCGGCGGAAGGCGCGCCAGGCGCCCAATCCCCTCAGCGCCGCGACTGCGAGGCCGCCGACGATCGAGACGCCGAAGACGATCAGCGCGATGAGTACGACGTTGCTCACGGCGCCATCGTAGTCGCCCTAGACTTCCCGGCTGTGAGGGCGCTCGCCTCACGCAGGGACGGGCTCGTGCAGCTCGGGATCGTGCTCGCCGGGGTCGGCGCGTACGAGGCGATGCGGCTTGCCCTGCGACCCGACTGGCCGCTCGCGCTCGATCACGCGCGCCGGATCGCGGCGTTCGAGCGGGTCGCGCATCTGGCGTGGGAGCTCCCACTCCAGCGGGCGGTACTGACCGTGCCGCCGCTCGTCGAGGGGATGAACGTCTTCTATCTCGGCGCGCATTTTCTCGGGACGGGGCTGTTCTTCATCTGGCTCTACCGGCGTTCGCGTACCGGCTTCCGCTTCTTCCGCAACGGCTTCATGGTCGCCACCGCTCTCGCGCTCGGCATTGCGTGGCTCTTCCCGACGGCGCCGCCGCGCGTGGCCGGTCTCGGCCTCGCGGACACGCTACGCCGCTTCTCCGACATCGACATCGGCTCGCCCGGCTCCGCGGGCCTGTCCGATCCGGTAGCAGCAGTGCCCTCACTCCATGCCGGCTGGGCGGTCGCGGTCGGCGTCGGTGTCGTCCTGTACGCGGGACCTCTCGCTGTTCGGCTGCTGGCTCCGCTCTACCCCGCAGCGGTCGTGCTGACGATCCTCGCGACAGGCAACCACTTCGTCGTCGATGCCCTCGCCGGCATGGTCGTGATGGCGCTCGGCTTCGGCCTGGCGGCGCTTCCGGCGGGCATCAGAGTGGTAGGATTCTCGTTACGTCGCGGGGTGGAGCAGTCAGGTAGCTCGCCGGGCTCATAACCCGGAGGTCGCAGGTTCAAATCCTGCCCCCGCTATTTCTCCGATGAGCGCTCGGGTACCTGGGAGCTCATGCCTACGGCCTCGGCGAGTATCGAGATCGAGCGAAGCCGGTCAGCGGGCGACCGGGCCGAGTGAACAGTGATCAACTCGTCTGCTCCCGTCAGCTCGACGAACTGGTCGAGGTAGGTGCGAACGTCGTCGGCAATACCGGCAGCCGTGTAGGTCAGCATCTCGTCCACGTGGGCCGCGGCGCCGCTCGCCAGGATCAGATCCGCTTCTTCATCGCCGGCTTGGAGCGCGGAAGATCCGAGCCGGCGGGCCGAGAGGCTCAGGGCCCGTGCCCTGCGGACACTCACGAGCTGTGCGTCCGACTCGTCTCGCGTGTCCGCCGCGAGGACGTTCACGCCGACGATCGCATAAGGCTTGTCGAGCTGAGCGGAGGGGCGAAACCCGTCGCGGTAGGCAGCCAGAGCCGCCTGCAGGGCGGCCGGCGCGAAGTGCGATGCGAACGCGTACGGCAACCCGAGGCCCGCCGCGAGCTGCGCGCCGTAGAGCGACGAGCCCAGGATGTAGAGCGGGACATTCGAGCCTTTCCCGGGGATTGCGTCGACGCCTTGGATGACGCTTGCGCCGGTCAGGTATCCCTGGAGCTCGAGCACGTCCCGGGGGAACGACTCCGCCGAGCCTGCATCGCGACGCAGCGCACGCATCGTCGCCTGATCGGAGCCGGGCGCCCGGCCGAGGCCGAGGTCGATCCGGTCCGGATACATCGAGGCGAGAGTCCCGAACTGCTCCGCGATGAGCAGTGGAGCGTGGTTCGGCAGCATCACTCCGCCTGCTCCGAGGCGGATCGTTCTCGTGTGCGCACCGACGTGCGCGATCAGGACACTCGTCGCCGAGGATGCGATTCCGGGGATGTTGTGATGCTCGGCGTACCAGACGCGTTGGTAGCCAAGTTGCTCGGCCGCCTGCGCCAGGGCAACGCTGCCCTCGAAGCTCTCCCGCGCTGTCTCGTTTCGCCCGATCGGAGCGAGATCGAGGATTGACACGGGAATGAGCATGGGGGCGTTTGGCATGGTGGAAACGTGTACACGCAACCTACCGGCGGGCCTGCTCGAGCCTGAGCCACTCGGCGAGGAACGGCTCGACCACGCAGTAGTCCCCGTCGGGATCGGGCCCCACGAGCTCCTTCCTCACGAGGCCCGCAAGGGCGGTTTGCAGGGTCGGGGTTGCCGAGAGCTCGTGGCGGCTGTGGTAGTCGGCCGAGTAGATCGAGCGCGTCGGCTCGTCGGCGAGGGCGAGCATGAGCAGCCGCTGGGGCGGGGAGGCGTCATCCCACAGCCGGGAGAAATGGTTGTGCTCCGAGCGCAGCACGCGGATCAATGCCACCTCGATATCCAGCACCGCGGCCTCGCCTCCCGGCGGTACCAGCTCCCACACGAAGTAGGCGAGCTCCTGCGTGCCGTACGGATGGCCGCCGGAGGCTTCGAGCAACCGCGCTAACGCCTCCGGGTCGATCCCCTTTCCGGAGCCGGCGAATCGCTCGCGGAGAAAACCGGCGAACTGGGGCGGCGGGATCGGCCCGATCTCGAGTTGCTTGGCGCTGCGCCAGAAAGGCTCGTTCTTGTCGTTGAAGATCTTCTCCAGGATGTGCCGCTTGCTGCCGAGGTAGACGTGGCTCACCTCCGGCTGCGCCTGGAACACCGCTCGCATCAGGTTCGGGTACTGCCGGTCGAGCGCGAGAATCTCCTGGAACTCGTCGAAGATCATCACGACGCGCCGTCTCCGTTCGCCCGCCAGTTCGCCGAGCAGCTCGAGCAGCCGCTCGATCGTGTCGTCGAGGTCGGCTTTACGGCGCCCGGCCTGGAACGAGAAGCGGAGCGAGCCGTCGCTCGGGTCGACCTCCATCGAAGGCACGACCCGCAGGCTGCGAAAGAGCTCCGCGGCTCGTTCGAGCACCTGCCCCATCGAAGAGTCGATATCCGCGTAGATCGTCTTCGCGAGCGCCGCCGCGAACCGCTCCTTCGTCGGCGTCTTCATCAGGTCGACGTATCCGACGAGCGCTTTCGCCTCCATCGCCTGTTGTGCAGCACGTAGCACGAGGGACGACTTCCCGTACCGCCTGGGCGCGTACACGAGCACGTTCTGCCCGTTTCGCATGTCCGAGACCAGCTCCCGGAGCTCCCGCTCGCGGTCGGTGAACGCTTCGTCCAGTGCGAGGTCGCCGAAGGTGAACGGGTTCGTCGATTCGCTATGCATCTCTACATTATGTATCTAAGCATAGGTTGGTACCCAGACATGGATCAGTGCAGCTCCGCTGCGCTCTCGCCTTTCTATGCATCGGCGCGTTATCTCTCGACGCATAAGCCCCGGATCGGGGAGCCGGCGATCAGTCCGGCGGGCCCGGCGTCAGCTCGCTCACACTGAGGATCTCCTCCACGAACGTCCGCCCCCCGAAGAACTGCCGCCCGAGCTTGAAGATCCGGGCCGGCAGTACGTTCGTCGGCCGCAGCGGGTTCGTGTCGAAGGCTGCGCGCCGCGCGATCGCGTGGTGCGCTCCCCAGAGTGAGTCGGCGATCTCCGTCTCGCCGTTCGCGAGCTTCACCTCGTAGCGAGTTTCTTCGTCGACCACGAACAGAGAGGTTAAGGGCGCCGGCCATCCCGTACGGCGGCAACCGCCTCCGCAGCTATGTTCGCTTCGTGGTCGTGGAGCCCGTCGAAGCCGTGCGCAAGCGCATCGTGCTGATTGCGCACGACAACCGCAAGGCCGACCTGCTCGCCTGGGCGAAGTTCAACCAGGGCACGCTCGCCGATCACGACCTCTTCGCGACCGGCACGACGGGCGGACTGATCGCCGAAGGGCTCGGCTTGCCGGTACACCGGTACCTGAGCGGCCCGCTCGGCGGCGACCAGCAGGTCGGCGCCGCGATCGCCGAGGGGCGGATCGACGCGGTGATCTTCTTCTGGGACCCGCTCGAGCCGCACCCGCACGACGTCGACGTGAAGGCGCTGCTGCGGATCGCGGTCGTCTACAACATCCCGATGGCCTGCAACCGGGCGACGGCGGACTTCCTGCTCTCGAGCCCGCTGATGTCGCGGGCCTACGTGCCGAGCTTCACGCCCGAGGACGAGGCGGCTCCCGCGAAGTCGAGCCACTCTTGACGTTGTCACAGGCGACGGGAGGCCCTGAGTCCACCGGGCCTTCGGGACAGCGGCAGCGGTGACGACCGCAGCCGGGTCCGGTCGCTACGCGGGACGCCCTGTGAGCTGCTCGTACCGCAGCGGCTCCATGTCGAGCAGCGCCTTCACGGTCTTGCGGTAGGCGCCCGGGGCGCCGACGTGGAGCGCGCGCCAACGGGTTTCGGCCCAGTACGCGTTCAGATATGCGACGGCCGGGCGGTGGTAGTCGCCGGCGACTTCCCGCTTGATGAGCCGCAGGCCGGCGCGGATCGGCTCGAGGGCGGGCTCGACAACCGGACTCACGCTTGCTCGCTCGCGCTCCGGACGAGGGCCGTCGCCGCGCTTGCGGCCCTCCGCGACCGACTGCTTGTCGAGCAGAGCGTTCGCCATCGCCGCCCGGATCCGATGCCCGACGAACCACGCGCTCTTGTAACTGCCCCCTAAAGCTTTGTGGAGCCGGTTCGCTGGATAGCCATGGCTCGAGTCCAGCATGAGCGCGACGGCAAGCAGCCACTTCGAGATCGCGATATGCGAGTCGTGGAGAACGGTGCCGGCCGTGGGGCGGAACTGGTACGCGCATTCGCAGCATTGGTGCTTCAGGCGTGTCTCGATGAAGCCGACCCGGCGCGACTCGCAGCGCGGGCAGACGACGCCGTTCGGCCACCGGACCTGCTCGAGGTACGCGCGAGCTCCCGGCTCGACGCCTTGTGACTCGATCAGCCTGTCGAGCTGAGGGTCCAAGCCGACCGGTGGCCGAATCGTCATGGAGCGAACGTAGCCACCTCGAGTCGAATAGTCAATCTGCGACTACCAAAATGCGTATGAAACGCGTACTCCTGTTAACGACTCGACGGGCGCGGAAACTGCGCCCGGAGCGGCTAATTGCGCTTCCGGCGCCGCTTGCGATCGCGACGGTCGTACGAGACCAGGGCCGCGTCGACGTGCGACGGGCTGATCCCGAGCAGCTCGCCGATCCGTGCGCGGTCGAAGCCGACACTGTCCAGGTCGGCGACGACGTCTGCCAGGTCGCTCTTGCGCTTCAGCACCAGGGCGAGGAGGCACGCGATCTCGTTGAGGGTGCGGGCGAGGTCATCCTCGGAAGCGGGAGGAGCCGGAGATGCGATCGGCTGGGATGGGATCCGCCACGGAGGGGCCGGGCTCGGCGTGGTGAGCTCGGGGCCGTTCGGAGCCGGCCGCGACGGATCCTCGAGCGCGACCTTGAGCAGGGCACTCAGCTTCGCGTCGATCGTCGCCATCATCTCCTCGTTCGTCGGCATACGACAAGGGTAATCGGTCACGAGCGGCGGGAGCTCCCAACAGTCCAGGCAACCATTCCTGCATAGGACGATTAGGTGCTCGGCGACCTGTTCTCCTAGTAGCGTTGTTCCGCGGATGGCTGTGGGCGATGGTCTGACGTCGAGCGAGTACTGCGTGCTGGCTCTCCTCGTCGAGGCGCCGCGCCACGGGTGGGGGCTTGCGACGGTGCTCGCACGCGACGGCGAGATCGGTTCGATCTGGTCGATGGCGCGCCCGCTCGTCTACACCAGCCTGCGGCGGCTCGAGGCCGAGGGCGCGATCGAGACCTCAGGGATCGAACGCGGCGACCGCGGCCCGCATCGGGTCGTCTTCAAGGCGACCCCGAAGGGCGAGAAGGTCGCGCGCGAGTGGCTCCAGCTGCCGGTCGAGCACGTTCGCGATATCCGCTCGCTCTTTCTTCTCAAGGTCGTGCTGGCGCAGCGCCTCGGGTTCGATGCGGAGCCTCTGCTTCTCGGTCAGCGGGCGTTGATGGTGCCGTTCCTCGCCTGGCTCGAGGCACGGCTGGAGGACGTCGACCCGGTCGCTGAGCCGACCGAGGCAACCGTGCTCCACTTCCGGCTCGAGACCGCACAAACAACGGTGCGCTTCATCGACCACATGCTCGACGACGCCAGGCGCCCGAGGGCGCGCCGCTAGCGCGTCCGCGCGGCGCAGAAGTCCCAGAGCCGCTCCGCTTCGGCTTGCTCGTCCGGACGACGAGTGCGCTTCAGCCGATGCGGTGCCCGGGAGCGGCGGTCGAGATAGAAGCCGCCGCCGGCATTCGCCGCTTCCGGAGCGGCCGCGAGCCATGCGATCGTGTCGGCGCCCTCAGCCGGGGTCCGGAGCAGGGGGCCGATGATCCGGCTGAAACGCGGCAGCGCATCGCGGATCCCGGGCGTGTCGGCCCAGCCGGGATGCATGGCGTTGACCGCGACCCCCTTGCCGGCCAGCCGGCGGGCCCACTCGCCGGCGAGCGCGACCTGCGCGCGCTTGCAGCGGGCGTAGGCCTTGACGCCGTCGTATCCGGCCGGCCCCGGATCGAGCCCGGCGACGTCGAGTCGCTCGGTGTACATCCCGCCCGAGGCGACCAGGATCACGCGCGACGGCGGGCTCGCCTCGAGCAGCGGCAGCAGCTTCTCGGTCAGCAGGAAGGGGGCGAGAACCTGGGTCGCGAGCGTGGTCTCGTTGCCCTCGTCGGTCACGACGTAGGCGTGCGTCAGCGCGCCTGCGTTGTGGACGAGCACGTCGAGACGGTCGTGTGAGGTCGCGAAGCGATCGGCGAACGCGCGCGTTTCTGCGAGCACCGAGAGATCGGCGAGCTCTGCCTCGATCTCGGCTCCCGTCTCGGCGGCGAGCCGCGCGCGCGCCTTCTCGGTGCGCTCGGGATCCCGGCCGACGATGCAGACCGCTGCACCCTGCCGTGCGAGGTCGCCGGCCGCCGTCAGGCCGAGACCCGACGTTGCGCCCGTCACGATCGCGACCTTGCCGTCGAGCCGCAGATCGCCGAGCGGCGGCCAGTGATAGAGCCGCTTGCGGGCGGCGTACCCGATGCGGGTGAAGCTGCCGACGACGCTCGCCTCGAGGGCGGCATCGACGGCTCGGGCGACGCTCACGGGTTCAGCGCGGCGGTCATCCCGGCCGCGGCCTTCGCGCCCACCCGGTTGAAGAAGAGCTGCATCAGCGGCTCGAGCGCCTTGCGAGCGCCGGAGAACTCGAGCCGCGCGTCGTAGTGCACTCGCGAGCCGTCGCCGTCGGGCTCGACGGTGATCGTGTCGCGGGACGTGAAGCTCGGTTGCTTTGCCTGGAGCACGACCAGGCGCGGCGGCTCGAGGCTCACGACCTCGTAGCGCAGCGCGACGTCCTTACCGGCGAACTTGGAGACGAGGGCGAAGCCGTCCCCGTCCCGCGCGGCTGAGCTGACGCTCGGGTCCCAGAAGCGGGCGTTGGTGAAATCGGCCATGTACTCGAAGGCAGCTTCGGCCGGGAGGTGCGATCGGATCGTCGTGACGTAATGGGCCATGGCGGATGATCACACGCGGCAGGCACCCGGCACCGGTTTCGAGGCTCGATCGCGCGGGAATAGCTGTCGTGCTGCGGGGGCCGGCCTAGCCTGCGCCGGCCCCCGCAGCACGAAAGCTCAGCCGACGGCGATGAAGCCGAACAGGCCGTGCGTCCCGCCGCTCGGGCCGGACGCGAAGTACAGGTTGTTCGTCGGCCCGGCCGATGCGCCGTTGCCGAACGCGATCGCCCAGAGGCCGTCGATCGCGATCGGGGCACCACCGGCGACGCGGACCTGGCCCTTGTAGACCCACTTGTTGTCGGTCGAGCGCAACTGGTACGCGCTGATCCGCCCGTTGCCGAAGTTCCCGACGAGCAGGTCACCGCTGTAGGCGCCGAAGTTCGCCGGAGCCATCGCGAGGCCCCAGGGGGCATTCAGCGGAGCGTTCGGCTTGCCCTTCGACGCGACCCGCGCGACGAGCGCCCCGTCGGGCGTGAACTCGTCGACGTAGCCGTTGCCGCCGCCCGGGACGGGCGTCTTCTTCGTTCCGTCCTGCTGCGCGTAGGTGACGTAGATGTTCCCGCTGAGGGCCTGGATGCCGAACGGCGCCCAGCCCTTGGGGATATTCGGATCCTTGAACGGGAGGCCGAGCGACTTGAACGAGGCGTCGAACGAGTCGACACGCGCGTTGTGGAAGTCGGCCGCATACAGGCGGTCGTTCGCGGTCGCGAGGCCCGTGTAGACGGCGCCACCCGCGGAGTTGTCGACCGCGACCACGGCGTTCGTCGCGTTGACTGTTGGCGTCCAGCCGAGGATCTGGCCGCCGAGCGTGTCGAACAGGAAGCGCGACGCTCCACTGACGCCCGCCGCACTCACGGCGAAGTCGGTCGTGCTCGGGTTGGCCACCGTGCCGGTCGGGCCGCCGGGGACTGCGACGACCGTCGCGTTCTTCGAGCCGACACCGGTGTAGAGAGTCGAGTTGTCGGCCTTGTTGTTCGCCGACCACCACGGCGACGTGGCGGTGGCGCTGAGCCCCCAGCCGTTCAGCAGCGATGCATCAGCGAGCGGAGCGTTGACCGCGCTGCTGTCGGAGACGAGCGGGTACAGGTTGTAGGCGACGAGCGTTCCCGCCCCGCTGGCGCTCGCGGCGCCGAGGATCAGGATCGCTCCGAGTACGACGAGCGCGGCCGCTATCGGCCCCGGGGACTTGGAATTCGACATGCTTTCTACCTCCCACGTGGGTTCACGTTCCCTTCGTCTTGTGTACGCCGGGCCGAGGTGAGGCGGTTTCCCGCGAAGGTAAGGATCCCGTGAGGCTGCGCGCGAGGCATCGAATTCTTGCGCGAGCCTTGCTAGCTTTTGTGCAGTAGTGCCGCCGAAAGGCAGCCGCGACCCGGCAGGCAATCCGGGTCACGGGTGCGGGCGTTACAGAACGAACATGGTTGCTCTCGTCGTCTCACTTGCGCTCGCGCTCGTCTCACACACGGGCCAGCACCAGGCTCGCGCCACGGGGCACTTCCCGACGCGAGGGGTCGTTGTTCCCGGCGTCACGTTCGCAGGCCTCAAGCTCGGCAGCACCAGGCAGCAGGTTCAGGCGGTCTGGGGCCACAACTACACCAAGTGCGGATACTGCAAGGACGAGACGTGGCTGTACGTCTACCGCGGAGCCGAGCCGCTCGGAGCCGCGGTCCGGTTCCAGAAGAACAAGCTCGTCGCGGTGTTCTCGCTCGGGTCACCCGCCGGCTGGAAGACCGACAAGGGGCTCTACATGGGCGACCCGATCGCGAACGTCTACCAGTACTACCCGACCACCGGCACGACACGCTGCATCGGCTTCGACGCGATCACCGCGAAGACGGGCAAGTCGGTAACGGCGTTCTACAGCGCCGCCGGCGTGGTCTACGGATTCGCCATGGTGATCCCGACCATGACCGTCTGCCAGTAGCGCCGCCTCGCCTGCGCCCGCTCAGCGCTTGATGCCGAAGAGCTGTGTGAACTTCTTGCCGGTCTTGTCGAACTTGATCACGGCGAGCTGGTGCGGGGCGAAGTAGACCTGGATCGAGCCCTTGAGGCTGTTGGCGCCGCAGGCCACCTCCGTCGACTTCAGGACCTGGCAGTGGAAGTTCCCGGACGGGAGCGTGACGATCTGGCCCTGGCTCAGGGTGATCACCTTCGCGGACGAGGCGCCGAGTCCGCTCGCCGCGGCGATCGCGAAGCAGACGGCGGCGGTGAGTACGGCCGTGAGACCGAGCTTGAACATCGTGCCTCCCTGAGACGTCGTTGGTGTCCGATCACTGTGGCAGAGAACGCGAGAGATCGGGCGCGCTCCAGTAATCTCGGGCTGTGGTCTCCGGCTCCAACGTGCTCGCGTTCGGAATCGCCTCGCTGATCCTGATCGCGATCCCGGGGCCGAGCGTCCTGTTCGTGATCAGCCGCGCGGTGGTGCTCGGACGGCGGGCAGCGCTCGCGACCGTCGCAGGAAACTGCGCGGGCGTCTACTGCCAGGTGATCCTCGTCGCTCTCGGCGTCGGGGTCCTCGTCGAGCGGTCGGCCGTGATCTACGACACGATCAAGCTGGCCGGGGCCATCTACCTCATCTGGCTCGGCGTGCGAACGTTCCAGAAGCGCCGGTCGCTCGCGGAGGCGCTCGGGAAACCGCCTGCGCCGAAGAGCGGTCGCCGGATCCTGCGCGACGGCTTCGTCGTCGGGCTGACGAACCCGAAGGCGGCGGTGTTCTTCGCCGCGATCCTGCCTCAGTTCGTCGACACCTCGCTCGGCCACGTGCCGGTGCAGATGCTGATCCTCGGGCTTGTCTTCGTGCTGATCGCGATGGTGGTCGACAGCATCTGGGGCCTCGTCGCCGGAACGGCGCGCGAGCGGCTCGTCTCCTCACCCAGGCGGTTGAACGCGATCGGTGGCGCTAGCGGTGTCGTCCTGGTCGGCCTCGGCGTCGGACTCGCCGTCACCGGCCGCAAGCCCTAAGCGCGCCCGAAGAGCACGCAGCCGTTGTGGCCGCCGAGGCCCATCGCATTCGAGAGCGCGATGTCGACCTGCGTGTGGCGGGCCTCGTTCGGGACGTAGTCGAGGTCGCACTCGGGGTCGGGATGCTCGTAGTTGATCGTCGGCGGCAGGATCCCGTCGCGGAGCGCGAGGATGCACATGATCGCCTCGATCGCACCGGCCGCGCCGAAGGTGTGGCCCATCATCGACTTGGTCGACGAGACCGCCAGCTCGTAGGCGTGGTTGCCGAACACGTTCTTGATCGCCTTGGTCTCCGCCAGGTCTCCCTGCGGGGTGGAGGTGCCGTGGGCGTTGATGTAGCCGACTCGCTCGGGCGCGATGTCGGCGCGTCGGAGCGCCGCGCGCATCATCGCCGAGACGCCCTCGGCCTCCGGCTCGGGCTGGGCGAGGCTGTGCGCGTCGTTCGAGCCGCCGTAGCCGAGCACCTCGGCGTAGATGTCCGCGCCGCGCGCGACAGCGCGATCCCAGTCCTCGACGAGCACCGCGCCGGCGCCCTCGCCGATCACGAACCCGGCGCGCGTCGCGTCGAACGGCCGCGAGGCGCGCGGCGGGTACTCGTCCTCGACGGCGAGCCCGCGCATGGCGGTGAACCCGGCGAGGATCAGGGGATCGACGCACGCCTCGGTGCCGCCCGCGATCACCGCGTCGCAATCCCCGCGCTTGATCACCTCGGCCGCCTCGCCGATCGCGTGCGACCCGGTCGCGCAGGCCGAGACGATCGCGTAGTTCAGGCCCTTGATCCCGAGCGCGATCGCGATCTGGCCGGACGCAGTGTCGACGAGCACGCTCGGCAGGAACCCGGGTGAGACCCGGTCGGGGCCGCGGTCGCGCAGCGTTGCGACCTCCTCGGCGATCCGGGTCACCCCGCCGATCGCCGAGCCGAAGATCACGCCGACACGCGCCGGGTCGTAGTCGGTGAGGCCCGAGTCCGTCGAGCGCCTCTTTCGCGACGGCGACCGACGTCAACACGAACCGCTCGAGCTTCCGCGCGTCCTTCGGAGAGACGACGGTGAGTGGGTCGAAGCCCTTGATCTCGGCAGCGATCCGCACGGGCAGGCCCGTCGCGTCGAACGCCGTGATCCAGTCGATTCCGCTCTGCCCGGCAACCGCCGCGTTCCAGGTCGTCGGCGCGTCGAGGCCGAGCGGCGAAACGATCCCTACACCGGTGACTGCGACGCGCCCCACTGGCGCGGGAGCTTAACCGTAGTGTTGGGGTGTGCCAGCGCCTGAACTGCCGTTTCCGCCGATGGAGGCCGAGCTCGTCCGTGAGCTCCCCGAGGGCGAGGGCTGGGCGTACGAGCCGAAATGGGACGGCTTCCGGGGCGTTCTCGAGAACCTCGGCGACGAGCTCGCGCTCTGGTCGCGCAACGAGCGGCCGCTCCTGCGCTACTTCCCCGAGCTGCGTCCGCTGGGCGACGCGCTCCCGCCCCGGTCTGCGCTCGACGGCGAGGTGGTGATCGTCCGCGAAGGGGCGCTCGACTTCGACGCGATGCAGATGCGCCTCCACCCGGCCGAGTCGCGGATCCGGCGGCTGTCCGCGGAGATCCCGGCCGAGTTCGTCGCCTTCGACGTGCTCGTCTGGGAGGGCGAGCCGGTCTGGCAGAAGCCGCTCGTCGAGCGGCGCGCCGCACTCGAGCAGATCGAGGGCTTCCGCCTGTCGCCGCAGACGCGCGAGCTCGCCGAGGCCCGCGGCTGGCTCGATCGGTTCGAGTCGCTCGGCCTCGACGGCGTCGTCGCGAAGCGGCTCGGGGTGCCGTATCTGCCCGGCTCGCGCGAAGGGGTCGTCAAGGTGAAGGAGCACAAGAGCGCCGACTGCGTGGTCGTCGGCGTTCGCTGGAAAGGCGAGCGCGACCAGATCGCGACGCTGCTCCTGGGCCTCTACCGCGAGGACGGGGAGATCGACTACGTCGGCTCCGCGGCGGTTGCCGCGAAGACCCGGGCCGAGGTCGCGGCGAAGGTGCTGCCGCTCGTCGAGGACGACCCGGACTGGCATGCCGCCGAGCCGAACCGCTGGGGCACCGGCGAGCTCGAGCAGGCGCGCCTCCGGCCGGAGCTCGTCGTCGAGGTGCGCTACGACAAGGTTCAGGGGAACCGCTTCCGTCACGGCACGAAGCTGATCCGCTGGCGCGACGACAAGGATCCGAAGGACTGCACCTGGCGTGAGCTGCGGCCGCCGCGGGCGGCGAGCGGCGGCGGCGTCGAGTCACTCTTCGGTTAGCTCAGCTCCAGCCCGAGCTTCGGGAAGCGCGGGCCGAGCGACACGGCGCGCTTCCACATCCCGGCCATCGGGTCGCCTGCCTCGGCGATCCGCGCGCGCATCGTCTGCACGGTGAACGCGGCGGGGTCGACGGCGGCGACCTCGTCCCAGCGAAGCGGCGCGGACACGCGCGCGTCGGCAACCGGGCGGATCGAATAGGCGCACGCGATCGTCCGGTCGCGGGCGTTCTGGCCGAAATCGACGAATACGCCGACCCGCTCGGCCACGCGCCACGTCGTCGTGGCGACCGCCTGGTCGCCGACCCGCCGCTCGACCTCCTCGGCGAGAGCCTTCGCGAACCGGCGCACGTGCGGGAACCTCAGCTCCGGCCGGATCGGCGCCAGGATGTGCAGGCCCGTTGCGCCCGACGTCTTCGGGTACGACGCGAGCCCGAGCTCGTCCATCACGTCCCGCACGACGAGCGCGATCTCCCGGACGTAGCCCCATTGCCCGTCGCTCGTCGGGTCGAGATCGATCAGCAGGTAGTCGGGCCTCTCGATCTCGGGCACGCGCGAGTGCCAGGTGTGCAGCTCGATGCAGCCGAGGTTCGCGACCCAGGCGAGCGCGGCGGCGTTGTCGATGACCGCGAAGACCGTCGAGTGGCCGCTCGGGAACGAGACCGGCACCTCGTCGACATAGTCCGGGTGCTTTGCGGGTACCCGCTTCTGGTGGAAGAAATCCGCTTCGACGCCGTTCGGGAATCGCTTCATGTGGAACGGGCGCCGGCGGAGATGAGGGAGGGCGCACTCGGAGACGTCGAGGTAGTACTGGACGAGGTCGCCCTTCGTCAGGCCGGAGGCCGGGAAGAACACCTTGTCGGGGTTCGAGATCGCGACCTCGTGGCGGCCGACGCGCATACCGCAGGATTCCACGCGGCGGGCTACTCTTCCTGGGCTCGGCACGGGCGAAGATCGATGATGACGCGCCTCCGGCTCCTCACCGGGATAGCGATCCTGGCCACCTGTGCCGCGAGTGCGCCTGCGTGGGCGAGCCAGGCGCTCTCCGACACGAACACGACCGGGGCGACCCTGGCGGTCAACGCGAACGGCGAGGCGCTCGTCACCTACGTGCGCTCGAGCGGCACGCCGCGGCACGTGCTCGCTTGGGGCGCGCTCAACGCGCTCGCTCCGACCTCGGGGCAGCCGCAGGTCCGGTTCAAGTTCGACTACACGGGCGGTTGGGGGAAGTACCGGAAGGCGGGCTACTGGAAGACGTTCAAGAACGCGTGCCGTCCCTACGACGGGCCCGCGCTCGCCGATTTCGTCGCCGGCTGCGATGCGCCCGACGGGTCGTACTGGGCGCTCCAGAGCTGGCAGCGGGTCATGCCGGTGCTCGGCTTCCAGCCGTTCGCCCCGAACCAGGGCCGCTACGAGCTCCACCTCTCGCACTGGACCGGGCCGCTGCCCCAGCTCTCGGTGGCCGTCCACTACACCTACGGGCATTCCGCGGTCGGGCTGTTCGGCCAGCTGACCTACCAGGGCCAGCCTGTGTACGGGTTCGGGACGACGCCGACCGGAAACCCGAAGGAGCGCTACTCGCGCAACGTCTACATCGACACGCTGAACTCCAGCTACGGCGCCGGCTGGCACCGCGAGACCGGGATCCTGCTCCACCATCCCGGCGGGACGTTCTGCCATAGCTTCGTCCCCCAGACCCCGCCGCCCGGCTATCCGAACCGGGACGTCGTGCCCGCCGCGCCCGGCGACGCCTACCGCCTGACGGTGATGGGACCGGGGGTGACTCCGGTCGTCTCGTGGCAGGGCGACGGGCTCCTCCCGTGGACGGGAAGCGACTCGCAGCAGGCGGCCCAGGCGAGCGCCGCGGCTCTCTGGGCGGACGTGATGAGCGGTGATAACCAGTGCGCACCGGAGCAGGGGTGATCGGATAGGCTCGCCCCCGATGCGGAGGAGAGTCGGCATTGCGATTTGCGTGGTGGTCGTGCCGTTCGCCCTGGCGGCATGCGGCTCGAAGAAGTCGACCACGACGAGCACAACCACAGCGTCGGCGTCGGCGGCGGCGTCCTGCTCCCCGAGCGACCTGAACCTGGTCAAGGCGGGCGTGCTGACGGTCGGCACCGACAACCCGGCGTACCCGCCCTGGTACGCGGGCGGCACGAAGAGCTCGTTCTGGAAGATCAACGATCCGAACAACGGGAAGGGCTTCGAGCCCGCCGTCGCCTACGCGGTCGCGAAGCAGCTCGGCCTGAAGCCCGCCCAGGTGAAGTGGGTGTACGTTCCGTTCTCCAAGTCGTTCGCGCCGGGGCCGAAGTCGTTCGACTTCGACATCAACCAGATCTCGTTCACGCCTGCCCGCGCCAAGGTCGTCACGTTCAGCAACTCCTACTACGACGTGAACCAGGCGATCGTCGTGCTCAAGGGCAAGCCGATCTCGAAGGTGACCACGGTCTCCGGGCTCAAGCCGTACAAGCTCGGAGCGCAGCTCGGGACGACCAGCTACTCCTACATCAACGACACGATCAAGCCCGACAAGCAGCCGGCTGTGTTCCCGTCGAACGCGGGCGCGATCCAGGCCCTCAAGAACGGCCAGATCGACGGGCTCGTCGTCGACCTGCCGACCGCGTTCTACGTCACGGCGGTGCAGGTTCCCAACTCGACGATCCTCGGGCAGTTCCCGACCGAGACCGGCGGTGAGCACTTCGGCATGGTGTTCGCCAAGGGCAACTCGCTCGCCGGCTGCGTCAACCAGGCGCTCGCCTCACTCAAGTCGAGCGGCGAGCTCGCGACGATCCAGCAGCAGTGGCTAGCGAAGGCGACCGGCGCGCCGGTCCTGAAGTAGAAGCCCGCAGGTCGAAGGTTCTCGGCGGGTGGAACGCCGGCGACGGTCGCCGGGGCGTTCTGATCGCGCTCGCCAGCACGGTCGTCTTCTTCGCCGTCATCGCCGCGGTCGTGGTGAACTCGCCCGGCTGGTCCGAGGTCAAGGCGACGTTCTTCGACTGGGGCGAGTTCAAGAGCTCCTTCCACGGGATCCTCGTCGCGTTCAAGGTGAACGTGAAGATCTTCTGCATCTCGGAGGCGCTGATCCTGGTGTTCGCGCTGATCCTGGCCGTGGTCCGCAGCTTGCCGGGGCCGGTGTTCTTCCCGCTGCGCGCACTTGCGATCGTCTACACCGACCTCTTCCGCGGCATCCCGACGATCCTCGTGATCGCGCTGCTCGGGTTCGGCGCCCCGGCGCTGCAGCTCTCCGGCGTTCCCACCTCGCCGGTCTTCTGGGGAATCGTTGCGCTCGTGCTCGTCTACACCGCGTACGTCTCGGAGGTCTACCGCGCCGGAATCGAGTCGGTGCATCCCTCGCAGGAGATGGCCGCCCGCTCACTCGCGCTCTCGCGGTCGCAGGCGCTGCGGTACGTGATCCTTCCGCAGGCCGTGCGGCGCGTGGTCCCGCCGCTCCTGAACGACTTCATCGGCCTGCAGAAGGACACGGCTCTCGTCTCGACCCTCGGGGTGATCGAGGCCTTCAACCAGGCCCAGATCGACACCGACGCGACGTTCAACTACACGCCGTATCTGGTTGCGGCGCTGCTATTCGTCCTGATCACAATCCCGCTCGCGCGCTTCACCGACTGGCTTGCGGCGCGCGACAAGCAGCGCTGGCAGTCGGCGGGGATGCGATGAGCGGGCTGCTCGCGCTCGAGGGCGTGCGCAAGTCGTTCGGCGCGAACGAGGTGCTCGGCGGGATCGACCTCGACGTTTCGCTGCACGAGGTCGTGTGCCTGATCGGGTCGTCCGGGAGCGGCAAGTCGACGCTGCTTCGCTGCGTCAACCTGATCGAGCCGATCGACGCGGGCCGGATCGTGCTCGACGGCGTCGACATCGCTGCGCCCGGGGTCGACCAGAACAAGGTGCGGCGCCGGATCGGGATCGTCTTCCAGTCGTACAACCTCTTCCCGCACATGTCGGTGCTGCGGAACGTGACGCTTGCGCCGCAGACGGTGCTCGGCCAGCGACCGCCGCGAGGCCGAGGAGCGCGCCGTCGAGCTGCTCGGGCGCTTCGGCCTCGCCGACAAGCGCGACGAGTACCCCGACCGGCTCTCGGGCGGCCAGCAGCAACGCGTGGCGATCGTGCGTGCGCTCGCGATGAGCCCGGAGCTGATGCTCCTTGACGAGGTCACGAGCGCCCTCGACCCGGAGCTCGTCGGCGAGGTGCTCGGGGTCGTCCGCGAGCTGGCCGAGGGCGGGATGACGATGCTGATCGCGACGCACGAGATGGCCTTCGCGCGTGAGATCGCGCATCGCGTCTGCTTCCTCGACGCAGGCGTGATCCACGAGCAGGGCCCGCCCTCCGAGATCTTCACCGCCCCGAAGAACGAGCGCACCAAGCAGTTCCTGCAGCGGATCACCGCCGCCGGCCGTCTCTGAGCCCACCGGGGTACGCTTTCCGGATGTTGGATCCGGTGTCAGATCTCGAGGTGACGATCGAGCCGCTCGACGACTTTCTCGTCGTGCAGCCGCTCGACGACTCGGAGACCGCGTCCGGCCTGATCGTGCCGATCAACGAGGCGGCGCAGTGCGTCACCGGGATCGTGGCGTCGGTCGGGCCTGACGTGACTGCCGTGGAGCCGGGCGACAAGGTGCTCTACCCGCGCGAGGCCGGGTACGAGGTTCGCCTCGTCCGCTCGCCCCATCGCGTGCGGGTGATCAAGCGCGAAGACCTGATCGCCCGCATCCACGACTGATCGGGCCGACCGGCTAACCTTGCTCGCGACCCGGAGAGGTGTCCGAGCGGTCTAAGGAGCACGACTGGAAATCGTGTACGTGCCGAAAGGTGCGTCGAGGGTTCAAATCCCTCTCTCTCCGTTCATCACACAGGACCCAGTGACCCGGCCCCGTCTCTCCGTTCTCGACCAGTCGCCGATTGCGGAGGGCGGGACCGGGGCGCAGGCGCTCAAGAACACGATTGACCTCGCCCAGCTCGCCGAGGAGCTCGGCTACGGCCGCTACTGGCTCGCGGAGCACCACGGCACCCCGATGCTCGCCTGCGGGGCACCCGAGATCATGGTCGCGGCGGTCGCTGCGGCGACGAGCCGCATCCGGGTCGGCACCGGCGGCGTGATGCTCTCGCACTACAGCCCGTTCAAGGTCGCCGAGGTCTTCAGCGTGATCGCCGGGCTCCACGGCAAGCGGATCGACCTCGGTATCGGCCGCGCTCCCGGCGGCGACCTCGAGACGATCTACGCGCTCCAGCGTGACCGCCGCCAGCTTCTGCCCGAGGATTACGCCGAGCAGGTTCAGGAGCTCCTCGCCTACTTCGAGGACGGGTTTCCGCCCGACCACCCGCTCGCCAAGCTCGCCCGGCTGCCGGGCGCCCCTGGTGCGCCGGTGGTCTGGCTGCTCGGGACGTCGCCCGACAGCGCCGTCATGGCGGCGGAGCTCGGGCTTCCCTACGCGGTCGCGGACTTCATCAACCCGGGCAGCGCGACGAGCGGCCGCCTGTACCGCGAGATGTTCGTGCCCTCGCGGCGGCTCAGGCGGCCCGAGGTCGCGGTCGCCGTCGGCGCAGTCTGCGGCGAGACCGACGACGAGGCCCAGAGGCTCTCCTCGAGCTGGCGGATGGCGATCACGCAGGCGGGCCGCGGCGAGTTCGGGCCGCTGCCGGCCGTGCCGCGTGCGCTCGACTTCCTCGCCGGCGTCGGCGGCGACACCTTCGCGGGGCGCCGGGTCGTCGTCGGATCGCCCGAGACCGTTCGGGCCGCGCTCGAGCAGATCGCAGCTGAATACGACGCCGACGAGATCCTCGTGCACACCCTCATCCACAATCACCGCGCCCGGCGCCGCTCCTACGAGCTGCTCGCCGACGCATTCGGTCGCTGAGCGGCTGATGCTCCGGACGCGCGATACTTGGTAACTGCCCGAAAAGGGCCAAACCATTCGTCGAGGCTCATTCCCGGGAGGTCGCATCGATGACCGTTCGCTCACGTCACATCTCGAAGTCGCTCACAGCGCTGCTCGCCGTGTCCCTGCTCGCGTTCGCGGGGGTTGCCAGCTCGCAGGCCGCAACGCCCACGCTGTACGTGGCCTACACGCTGAAGTGCACCTTCACGATCACCGACGACTCCGGCAAGACCGTGACGTCGATCCCGGCCGGCGCCTACCAGGTGCAGGTCACGACACCCGGCTCGTTCGGCGGGATGGATCTCTCGGGCATCTCGGACATGACCGCCTGCAAGGGCGCCGCCGACTTCCAGCTCACCGGCCCCGGCGTGAGCCTGCACACGAGCCTGAACGACGGCGACGGCTCCCAGGACGTGCTCCAGGCGACCTTCCAGCCGAACGCGACCTACGTGGCCCAGGACAACAACCAGGCGTCCGTGACGCGCACCAGCTTCACGACGACCGCGGCAACCGGCGGAACCACGGGCGGCTCGACGAGTGGCTCCACGGGCGGCTCCACGTCGAGCGGCGTTGGCGGCGGGACGACCACGACCGCGACGCCGGCGACACTGAAGGGGACGCTCACGGGCACGGTCACGGCGGCCGGGAAGGTGACTCTGACCTACAAGCACAAGCCGGTCGCCACCCTCGCCCCGGGCCTCTACAAGTTCACGATCGCCGACAAGAGCAAGAAGGTCGGGTTCATCGTGCAGACGAGCCCACTCGACCACGACGGTCTCGACCGGCCCTGCGGTCGGCACGAAGACCGTCACGATCAACCTGAAGGACGGGCAGTGGTTCTTCTACACCGCGAAGGGCACCCCGAAGTCGGGCTTCATCGTCTCCGCGGGTCTGTACGGCTAGCGCGCTACGGACGTTGTGAACGCGGCTGATCGGGGGTCGGTCTCCGAGTGAGCTGTGTGGTCTCGCCGGTTGTAGTGGTCGAGCCAGTGTGGCAGGGCGCTGGTTGCGTTCGTGGTGTGAGCGGTAGGCTGAGCCCGTAGGCCCATTCGCGTCCCATCGTCTGGTGGAAGCGCTCGACCTTGCCGTTGGTGCGTGGCCGGTAGGGCTCGGTGGTGAGGTGCCGGATGCCGTGGCGGGCGAGCAGCTCGCGGAGTGAGCGGTTCTTGACGTAGCTGAAGGCGTTGTCGGTCATCAGGCGTTTGGCGTGGATCCCGTGCTCGGCGAAGAAGGCGAGCGCGCGCTCGACGAAGCCGGTGACGTCGCGGCTCTCTCGTCGTCGTGGAGCTCGACGTAGGCGAGCCGGGAGTGGTCGTCGACGATCGCGTGCGCGTAGTCGTAGCCGACCGGGTCTCGGGGCGCATCCAGTTGCGTGAGCGTTGGGAGCGGTCGCCGGTGACGCGATGGCCGGGCCGCAGGAAGCGTGCGTAGCGGCTTGTGTCCATGTGCAGCAGGTCGCCGGGGCAGGGCCACTCGTAGCGGTTGGCCGGCTCCGTGACCGCCCCGGGCGGCCGCGAGATCCCGGCCGCCGGAGCACCTTCCAGACGGTCGAGTGCGCGAAGCCGGTCGCGCCGGCAACCAGCCGCGGCCCCCAACCGGTCGCACGACGACAGGCGCAGATCGGCTCCTGCGACCTCTGGCGCGAGCTGACGCGGCGAGCGGTGTGGCCGACTGGAGCGATCAAACAAGCACGACAGCGTCGCCGGGCCTCCTCGCCGCCTCGAACCAGCGGTGCCACCAGCGATGCGCAGTCGCCGGCGAAACGTTGAAAGCGGCCGCAGCCGCCTTCAACGACAGCCCCTCCTCGATCGCGCGGACGAGCGCGAACCGGCCAGCCAATCCGAGCTTGGCATTAGCGTGCAGCATACATCCGAGCCCTCCTTTGAGCGTGAGTCCGGGAAGACCCACAGCCTCAAAGGAGGGCCGGATAGAAACTGCTAGTTATCCAGCCCGAGCGTGAACGTCGGCGTCGGCGACGAGTCCGGCATCCGGTGCTCGTCGGCGACCCGGCGGATCGAGGTGCCGGTCGCGAGGAACTCCGTCGCGTGCTCGCCCCAGACGTGGTTGTAGACGGCGACGGTCACCCCGACGATCCCGTTGGCCTGCGCGGTCACGGCCTCGGCCTGCATCCGTGAGAGCGCGAGCTCGCGGGCCTCGTAGACGCCCTGGGTGAAGAGCTGCATCTCCTGGTTCTGGCCCGTCTGGCGGATCGTCTGCATGATCGACTGATGGGCGATGTGGTAGACGCACGTCCCCAGGACGAACGACACGGGAACCGCGCCGACGGCGAGCAGGCGGTAGAAGTCCTGCGCCGATAGGTCGGAGGTGAACGCATGGCCGTCCGGCGCCTTGTGCACGCCTGCCTTTTCACCTGCCGCTCGCACGGCGGTACCGGTGGCGATGAACTCGAGCACCTCCTGGCCCCACACGTACTGCTGCATCCGCAGCTGCACACCTACGACGCCGTCTGCGCCGAGGTGGTCGGCCTCGGCCACCATGCGCGACATCGCGAGCTCACGGGCGTTGTACATCGCCTGCGTCAGCACCTGGAGCTCCTGGTTCTGGCTCCACTTTCCGCCCTGAACCCCGATGTGGTAGATCGACGAGCCGACGACGAACCCGAGCGGCTCGAACCCCGCCTCGCCGATCAGCACGTACTCGGAGACCGAGAGGTCCGAGGTGAACACGCCGCCCGGTGTCGCCCCGGCAGTTGACGCGAGGCGGCCGTCGGCTGCCTCCGGCTCCCAGGTTGCGGTGCTGGCGTCGGCGTCCGACCTTCCGAAAAGCGGCATTTCTCCTCCTTGGGGGCGCGTGAGCAAAGTCCGAACGAGCAACGCGGACCCTATCTCAGGCTCATGCCTCAGGACCTCCGCGCCGATTACCGCGGTAGGTCGATGAAGGAGCACAGAAACCCGACCCAGATCGAGTGCCTCGCCTGCGGCGCGAGGCGGGTCGTGTTCGGGCTGGGGCGCGCCGACACCGGTGAGTGTCCCCGCTGCCACTACCTCGGCTGGGGATTCTCGGACGACCTCGACGGCTCGACGCGCCGTCAGATCATGAACGGCGCTCTCGCGGTGCCGCCGTCCGAGCGGCCCCGCTACGGCGAGATCCGTCGGCCCGGCCGCCCGCGCTTTCGTTGAACCAGGCGCTCAGGCGTGGACGGTGACGAGCGTCCCGACGTTGACGTACGGGAAGATCTGCCCGGCCGTCGGGACCGGGACCTCGACGCAGCCCAGGCTCTGCGGCCAGCCGTAGCTCCCGCGGACGAACCCGTGGACGGCGTCACCGCCGCTGAAGTAGTTGACCCAGGGCACGCCGGGGTCGTTGTAATGAGAGCCGTCCGGGTTCGTTCCCTGCATGGTCGTCGCGGTCAGGTGCGCGTACACCGGGAACGTGCCGAGGTCGGTCGGCCGGGAGGCGATGCCCGTGTTGACCGCGGTGCGCAGCACAACGTGCCCGTTGTGCCAGAGCGTCAGCGTCTGCGGCAGCTTCTCGGTCACGAAGACGTAGCTGTAGCCGCCGGGTGAGTGGCGGCCCGCGAGCTGGTTCCGGATCAGCGCTCGCAGGACGGTCATGCTCGGGAACCCGTCGGCCGTCATCCCGTGCGCGTTCTGGAAAGCCATGATCGCGCCGCGGATCAGCACCGGCCGGTCGCTCGGCGACGTCCAGAGCGCCTTCAGCGCCGCCGGCGTCTTCGGGTAGCGGAAGTCGAACGTCCCTTCCGGAGGGGCGACCGCCGCTCGAACCTGCGCTCCCTGAGTCAAACGCACCGCACCACCGGCGGGAACCCACTTGACCGGAAGGTAGCCCTGGTCGGCGAGCAGCTGCTTGATCCGAAGCAGCGACCCGCGCGGGACCTGCCACGTGACCGTCCGGAACGGCGAGGGATCGGAGCCGGAGATCAGCTGGATCGATCGGGGCAGCCGCAGGTGCACCCTCCGGCCGAGGGGGAAGCCGAGGCCGCTCGGCTGGAAGACGAGCGTGTGGTCGTTCGGCCGCGTCCAGGTGCCGTGCACGTGCGGGGCGAGGCGCGGCATCGTCCCGCCGAGCACCCGGTTGACGGGCTGCGAGAAGGTGAGCACGATCGGCGCGGAGGGCACGAGCGTCGTCTTCGGCGCGGGCCGGACGAGAACCTTCGGCGTTGTGCCGGAGGGGAACCAGGTGACTCGAACCGGCGCCGGGAGGCTCTCCCAGCCCCGCGGGGCCCCGGCTACAGTGCCGTGCCGGCGACGTCGGAGCCCGACGCCGCGACGCCGATCGGTACGACCCGGCGGGGGCTCGGCAGCGTCACGTGCTTGACCGCGCCGTCGCCGGTCTGGATCGACACGACCTGGACAGGGCGGCTGAACCGCACCGTCACCGGCTTTCCCTCGTCCGGATAGACGAACTTCGAGCCGACGACCGCGGCCGGCGTTCGGATCACGGTGTGCACGACCTTTTCGCTCCCGACGAGCCAGCCGGCCCAGCCCGACCGGCGAACGGTCATCGCCACGGTCAGGCGTGAGCCACCCGCGACGTGCCCGGCCGGCACCACCTGGCCCGATCGCACCCGGACGGCCACCAGGCGGCCGTGCGAGTCGCGCACCTTCACCGAGGCGATGTGCTCGCCGGCCGGTGCGAGCGAGATCTCGACAAGGGCAGTCGAGCCCGGCTCGACCTGTGCGAGCGGGCCACCATTCGCGCACACCGAGGAGCGCGCCGCCGGTCAGGAGGAGCAGCACGCCCACTCCAGCGAGCGAGGCCAGGATCCAGAAGCGCGGACCGCGCCGCCGCCTCCCGCGGCAGGGACGATCACCGGAATCACGGGAGCCGGCGTCATGACTTCACGTTAGAAAACACGTCGGCCATGATCAAGGGTGAATTTCCGCGTGCGCTCAGGTGGTGATCCGGCGAGCGCCGGAGTAGTGAGAGAGTGCCCAGCCGCTGGTGAGGCTGTCGACCCGCACGTAAGCGCCGGTGTACGGAGCGTCGACGTACTCGCCGCCGCCGATGTAGAGCCCGACATGCCCGAGCGCGTCGAAGAAGACGAGGTCGCCCGGCTGCAGGTCGCTGTAGGCGACGTAGCTGCCGTAGTTGTACTGGGCATACGAGGAATGCGGCAGCGACACGCCCAGGCGGGCGAACGAGTACATGACGAGCCCGGAGCAGTCGAACCCGCCGGGGGACGCACCGCCCCAGACGTACGGGGTGCCGATGTACGACATCGCGATCGAGACCACCGAGCTGCCGTAGGACGACGAGGGAACGTAGGTCGCGCCCTCGGGGGTCTGGGCGCTCGCGCCGACGACGGTTGCCTGCGCGGCCTGCTGCTGTGCCGCCTGGGCAGCCGCGACCTGAGCCGCTGCGTCACGGGCCATCTGCAGCTGGCGGGCCGCCTCCTGCGCCTCGAGGGTCGAGATCTCGCTCTTGATCGAGCTCAGCAACCGCTCGCGCTCGGCCATGTGGGAGGCGACCGAGGCCCGCTCGGCGCGGCGCTGGGCGACCAGGTCGGCGGCGTAGGTGCGCTCGTGCTTCAACTGGCGGGCATGGCGCAGGACGTCCCCCTTGAACGTGACCACCTGCCCGATCACCTGCTTGTCCAGGCTCGAGAGGCGGTCGACGTTGTCGAGCCGGGTCATCAGGTCGCTCAGGTTCCGGCGAGCCGAGCAGGAGGTCGAGCGTCGAAGGCTGGGTCGTCGTGTAGATCGAGACCAGCCGCTTCGCGATCATCTGCCGGCTCTGCGTGAGGTTGTGCTTGGCGACGATGAGCTCGCGACGGTTGACCTTCTGCTGGTACTCGACCTGCGAGAGCCGGAGGTTCGCGAGGTTGATCCGCTCGTCGGCGGCGGCGAGGCTCTGATCGAGCGCGACGATCTGCGCATAGACCTGCTGGGCCTCGGCCTTCTTCGCCGCGATCGGCGAAGTGCCGAGTGCGGGGGCGGCCACGAGCAGGCCCGCCGCCAGGGCGCCAAGCAGCAGCAACGGCTTTCGCCGCCCTTGTACGACAGACCCCGTTTGAGAACGAGACCGGCCTGGGAACAGGCTCCGGCACGTCACGGCCGCGCAAACTAGCAGCCGCACCGGTCGCGCACAAATCGTAAGCGTGCGTTTTCCCTGCAAAAGACGCATTCCGGCTCGGCCGCCGTTCGGCGTAGGCCGGCTGTTACGTTCTCAGCCGGATGGTGACGAGGTGGGGGGGACAACTCGCGGTGCTCGGCCTCTTCGCCGCGGGGATCGTGACTGCCTGCGCTCATTCGAGCGCGACCTCGGCGACAACGCGGGCGACCACGGCGCCGAAGCATCCTGCCCCGAAGGCGCGGAGCGCTGCGCCCGACGCTTCGTTCACGCTCGTCGCGGGCGGCGACATCGCCCTCAACGGGAGCGGCGCCAACTCCTCGACCTTCGCAGGCATCGAGCGCTACCTGCACGGTGACCTCGTGTTCGGGAACCTCGAGGGCGTGCTCGCGGACGACGGCTCGCCGAAGTGCGCTCCCTACGGCGTCGACAGCTGCTTCACCTTCCGCGCCGGCCCCCTCGTCCGCCAAGGCCCTCCGGGCGGCGGGGTTCACGATGCATGAACATCGCGAACAACCACGCGATGGACTACGGGCCGGAGGCGCAGAGCGAGACGATGAATGCGCTCCGCGGCGCGAACCTCGACTACGACGGGCTTCCGGGCCAGATCGAGGTCGTTCCCGCCAACGGCGTGAAGGTCGCGTTCGTCGGCACCGCGCCGTACCCCTGGGCCCAGAGCCTGCTCGACATCCCCGGCACGGCAGCGCTCGTCCGCAAGGCGGCGAAGGAGGCGGACGTGGTGATCGTCTACATGCACGCCGGGGCCGAGGGCTCCTCGGCCGACCACGTCCCGAACGGGCCCGAGACATTCCTCGGCGAGCAGCGCGGCAACCCGCGGGCCTTCGCCCACGCCATGATCGACGCCGGCGCCGATCTCGTGTTCGCCTCCGGCCCGCACACCCTGCGCGGCCTCGAGTGGTACCACGGCCACCTGATCGCCTACAGCCTCGGGAACCTCGCAGGCAGCAACACGCTCGCGACCGACGGGAGCCTTTCGCTGAGCGCGCTGCTCTCCGTGAGGCTCAGCGGCGACGGGCGACTCCTCGGCGGGCGCATCATCCCGGTGCGGCTCGTCGGTGCCGGCACGCCGGTGTACGACTCGTCCGGCGAGTCCGTGTCCTTCATGCGAACGCTCTCGGAGGAGGACTTCCCGGAGTCGCAGCTCCGGATCGGAAGCGACGGGACCCTGACGGTCGTGGCTGCGAAGCGGCGGGGTTAGACCCTAGGCGTCGGAAACGCCTCGAGCCCGATCTCGGCCAGCGGCCTGCGCGCCCACGCGAAGCGCTTGTCGAACCAGTCGAGCCGCCCCAGAGAGACGCCCTGCCCGGCGGATTCGATCACCCAGCCGCTGCCGAGGTAGATCGCGGTGTGGTCGATCTTGCTCGCCTTGGCCTTGGGCGTGGGGCGGAAGAAGAGAACGTCGCCGGGCTCGAGATCGGCGCGGTGGATGCGCTCGGTCTTCGGCACCTCGAGCGCCATCTGCGCGGCTGTGCGGCCCTTCAGCGTGTCGGAGAGTCCCGGGGCATCGGCGTACGACGTGAGCTTGAAGACGCGCCAGACGAAGCCGGAGCAGTCGAAGCCGCGCTCGGCGTTCTCGTCCTCGCCGCCCCAGACATACGGGTAGCCGACGAATGAGACCGCCGTGCGGAGGATCTCCTGCTGCAGCGGCGAGAGCGGCGGGATCGCGAAGCTCGCGCTGATTCCCTTGACGTACTGCACGCCGCCCGCGGCGTCCGCGGCGGCGACGGGGCTCAGCGAGGGGTTGGGTGTCGGGGTCTCGAGGCCGAGCGAGAGCACCCGGGCGGCCGAGAATGCCGCCTCGGCGCGCGTGGCAGGCTGGGCGGGCTGCGGCTCGAGGCTGTCCAGGCTCGGCGGCAGGTCGTAGCGGAGGCCGAGCATCCGCGCGACGACCTCGGTACCGAAGCGGCTCGGCGGGTCGAGGCCGGCGCTGCGCGCGACATCGGCGAACTGTGCGGCTACCGCCTGCAGGCCGAGAGCGCGGACGATCGCGGCGTCAAGGCTCGCGATCGACACGCTTGCGCCGGCCACGGCGGGCGTGCGCACCGAGGACGCGCCGATCGCCGTCAGCATCCCCGCGAGGTCGCCGGCGGTCAGAGGGTCGTCCGGGCGGAATGTCGCCGGCGTGCCGGGAAAGAGGCCGTGGCTCGTGACCACGTGGATCGCGCCGCTCGCCCATGACTGGCGGGTGTTGGCGCCGGCGGCCGGGCCGGCCAGCAGGACGAAGCAGCCGAGGACGAGGACCACGACACGTTCCATCCCGTTTCCATCGGCGCTAACGCGCCCTTCCTTGAATCACGGCCTTGCGCGCTTTTTACGTTCGGGACACGTTCGCCGAACGGTGCGCGTCGATGGTGAAGCCGTGCAGCACGCGAACTTCAACCTAGTGCCCCGAATCGAACGGAGAAGAACATGCACAAGCTGATCCTTCTCGTCGCGGCCGCAGCGTTTCTCTCGATCGCCGGCTTCGCCGCCGCCGACACGAGCCCGACGACGACCGTAACGACGACGACCACAACGACCGTGCCAACGACCACAACGGTGCCGACGACCACGACGACTACCACAGGCGCCACGGCAACCGCCCAGACGCCCAACCGCCATGCTCGCGGCCATTGGTTCGCCGGCTCCGTGAGCTCCGTCGGCGACGCCTCGATCACGGTCGGCGTCCTCTGGACCGGCCCGAACGACGGATACCTCAACGGTCAGACCGTGACCGTTTCCGTCCCGTCCAACACGCGAATCAGCCAGGGACCGCACCACCAGCCGATCGCGCTCGCATCGATCCAGCCCGGAGACCTCGTCTCGCTCCGCGCCCGCGGTGACGACGCCTCGAGCCTGACCGCCGTCAAGATCCATGTGTTCTGCAACTGCCACTGGGTCGGCGGGACCGTCAGCTCGGTCGGCACGTCCAGCTTCCAGGTCTCCGTGAAGCGGACCGGGCCGTACGACGGCGTGCTCGCGAACACCACGATCACGTTGCAGGTCAACGCCCAGACCGTGTATCTCGCAGGCCCGCACCATCGCCGGATCGCGTTCTCCGACCTGAAGGCCGGCGAGGGTGTCGGCGTGGTCTTCGCGGCCGACGGCTTCTTCAAGGCGCCCGGCTTCGATCCGACCAAGGCGACCTTCATCGCCAAGCGCGTCCATGTCTGGGGCCACCGGCAGGTGCCGCCGCCTTCGACGGATTCCAGCTCGGCGGCTCAGATCACCTCGTAGGAACGACAGGCAACAGGCCGTCCGGAGGCGCCCATGAGGCGCCTCCGGCCTTTTCATGCTCGAGCCAGGCCAGGCTAGGCGTTCTCGTAGGCGGTGAGCTCGGAGCGAAGCTTCGCGCGGGCCGACGAGAGGATCTGGGAGATTCGCGACTCGGTCACGCCGAGCGCGCGCCCGATCTCGGCGCCCTGCAGCCCCTTCACGTAGACCATGGTCAGTACGTCGCGCTCACGGTCCGTGAGCTGATCGATAGCTGCCTTGAACACCGCCGTCTTCTCGCGCTCGAGGAGTGCGCGGTCGGGATCGCCGGGGCCGGGGGCCGCGCCGATCGTCTCGCCGATCTCGCCGTCCTGCTCGTCGCCGGCCGGCGCATTGAGCGAGATCAGGTGTGCGCGGTCGAGCTCGCCCGTGCGCCGTCGCAGCTCTCCGAGGTCGATGTTCAGCTCGGCGGCCAGCTCGGTCTCGTTGGCGTGCCGGCCGTGCTGGGTGAGCCACTTCTCCTGCGTGGTCTTGATCGTGCGGGAGAGCGAGCGCGTGGAGCGCGACACGCGGTCCTGCCGCCGGAGCTCGTCGACGATCGACCCGGCGACGCGCGTCCAGATGAACTGCTCGAACGTCGCGCCCTTCGCGGGCTCGAAGCGGTCGACCGCCTCGAGGATCGCGATGAGCCCGCACGAGATCAGATCGTCGAGATCGCAGTGGGCGGGAAGCTCGCGCGCCTTCCGCGTGGCGAGGTAGTTGACCATCGGGGAGTAGGCGAGAACGAGGCGGTCGCGCGACCGCACGTCGCCGCGCTCCTTCCAGTTGCGCCAGAGCGACTCGGCCTCGGGCCCGGTGAGTCGCCGGGCACTCGACGGGACAGCTGTCTGTTCGGGCAGGGGTAGTGCGATCGCAGCTGACATGGAACGGAACCTCCGCAGATTCGGGGAACGTCCCGTTCTCAATCGCCGCGACGGGCAACGAGGCCGATCGTCGTTTCCGTTCGACGTCGAAACCGGTTTTGACTACTCGGATCGAGTCGCGGGGTTTACTCCGACTCGGTGCCGCTCCCGTCGGATACCGCTCTGTTCTCGGCCTGGATCTCGAGCCAGAGCTCATGGCGGAAGATGCGGATCTCGGCCGGCGCCTCGATGCCGATCCGCACGCTCGAGCCCGCGACCTCGAGCACCTCGACGAAGATGTCGTCGGCGATGCAGATCCGCTCTCCTACCTTGCGCGTGATGACGAGCATGGATCTCTCCTTCGCTGCCGGCACCGGGAAGAACGGTGCCGAACAGAGTAACCCGGGATGGCATTCGATCCAGGCCTCAAGAATGCCCCCGAACCGTCGATGACCGTGAACGTCGCAACGCGTGACACGCACATTCGACGCTGGGGAGGACAGGAGTTGCCAGAGCATCTTTCGCCGTTTGGAGACGGACGAGTCACCGGCGCTCCTCCACCAGAGGTCCTCGACGCCCTCGACCGCGCGGCACGCGTCCTCGGGGAACTCGACCGCGATCAGGTCACGCTCGAGCTCCTTCGTGACGAGGGATCGGGCCGGGTCCGCGTATTCGTCTCGCACGAAGGCGAGTACGGCAGCCGCGAGTTGCCGCGCGCCGGCCTGCTCAACCTGCTCGACGGTGACATGAGCGAGGTCGAGAGCTGAGCTGAGAAGTTTTATTGCAGTTGTCCGCGTGCCGAACTACCCTGGAGCCTGCTGTGGCAGCTCAATCGGCCCCGACGGCGCGCGGGTCGGCGCTTACGTGCGTTGTTGCAGACGACCATCCGGGGATCGTCGAGTCTGTCACCCGACTGCTGGAGGAGGACGACGCGTTCAGGGTCGTCGCAACGGCGCTCGAAGGTGTCGAGGCGCTCGCACGGATTCGTGAGCTGCAACCCGACCTTGCGTTGATCGACGTCGGCATGCCGCGCCTCGACGGGGTCGAGATCACTCGCCTCTTGAGCGAGGAGGGAAGCGCGACCCGGGTTCTCGTCTACTCCGGCCAGCGTGATGCCGCCGTCGCGTTCGAAGCCCTCGAGGCCGGCGCGGCCGGGTTCGTGCTCAAGGGAGGCGAGCTCGCCGAGCTCGCTCACGCCGCGAAGGTCGTTGCAGGCGGCGGCAAGTTCGTCGATGCCGAGATCTCTGCCGCATTGAACGCACCGCCCTCCGAGCGGCCGCCGCTCCTCACTCGGCGCGAGCGCGAGGTGCTCAGGCTGCTCGCCGAGGGCTTCCGCAACGACGAGGTGGCCGCGCGCCTCGGGATCTCGCCGCTCACGGTGCGCACCCATGTGCGCCACGCGATGGAGAAGCTCGGCGCCGGGACCCGGACCGAGGCTGTCGCGACCGCGTTGCGCCTGTCGCTCATCCGCTAGGAACAGAGGAGCGCGGCCTTCCGAGGCGAATCGTCCTCGCAAGGAAAGCCCGAGTTGAGTGCTGCGCCCCACCCCGTCAGCTGCCTGCTGATCGACGATCACCCCGCGATGATCGATGCGATCTCGAGGGTGCTCGACGGCGCCGGAATGAGGGTCGTCGGAACCGCCTCCTCGGCAGCGTCGGGGCTCGAGCTGCTCGGACGCCGCCCGGCCGACGTCGCCGTGGTCGACCTGAAGCTCCCCGACATGGACGGAATCGAGCTCGCCCAGGCGATTGCCCGCTCTGCGACGCCCGCCCGGACGCTTCTCTATTCGGGGACGGCCGATCCGCGGCTCGCGGGCCAGGCTCTGGCGGCCGGGGTCAACGGGCTGATCACGAAGAGCTCACCGCTCACCGAGGTTGTTCGCGCCGTCCGCGCCATCGCTGCCGGCGGCACGTACGTCGATCCGCTTCTCGGCGGGCCGCTCGCGCTGAACGACGGCCATCCGTCGCTCAGCGAGCGTGACGAGATGCTGCTCGAGTTCCTTTCGAACGGGCTGACAGATGAGCGAATCGGCGAGCAGCTCCATCTCTCCTCGGAGACGGTGCGCGCAAATATCCGCAAGGTCGTGCGCTCGCTCGGGGCCCGGAACCGCGCTCACGCGGTTGCGTTGGCGCTGAAGACCGGCGTTATCGAGTAGCGAACCACACGCTACGGTCGCCGGCAGGTCAGCGCGGCCTCGACCGCATCGGCGATGCATCCCTCGGGGTCGGCCCACGCGCGCTCGGAGCCGAACTTCTCGACGAGCGACATCGCCGGTGCCGGGCACTCAGTCCCGGGCTCGATCGCGCCCGCCACGACCAGTGCGCGAAGCCCGAGGGCCAGTACGCCACCCACGACCTTTCCGTCGAACGAGGTCGCGTCGAGCTTGCCTTCTCCGGTGATCACGAGCGCCACGCCGTCCAGGGCTCTGGTGAGGCCGACCTCCTCGGCAACGAGCGCGAGCCCGGGAACGAGCTCTGCACCGAGAGCTGCGAGCCCGCCGGCCAGGCCGCCCGCCGCTCCCGATCCCGGCAGCGCGCAGACGTCCACGCCGTACGCGGAGCGGTAGCTCGCGGCGGTCTCGATCAACCGCTCCGACAGCGCCTCGACCTCCCCGGGAGAGGCGCCCTTCTGGGGGGCGAAGACGGCAGCCGCGTCGACGAACAACGTCTGCACGTCGCAGGCGACCTGGACGGGCACGCGGAAGGGCTTGCGTAGCACCTCGACGGCACCGAGCCCGCCGTCGGTCGTCGCCGAGCCCCCGACCGCGACGATCACGCGCTCCGCGCCGGCCTCGAGAGCCAGGGCGATCAGCTCGCCCGTCCCTCGTGTCGAGGCGTGCACCGGGTCGTTTCCTGTCGCGCCGCCGGTCAGCGCCAGGCCCGATGCCCGCGCCATCTCGATCACCGCGACGCCGGCCTCGAGCCGCCAGCCCGCCTCCACGGGATTCCCGAGCGGCCCGGAGACGATCGACGTGCGGTTCGCTCCCCCGAGGGCGTCCAGCGTTCCCTCCCCGCCGTCCGCGAGCGGAAGCTCCCGGCACTGCCAACCTGCTCTACGAGCGCCCACACCGATCGCCCGCGCGGCCTCCGCAGCCGAGAGCGAGCCTCGGAACTTGTCGGGAGCGGCGAGCGCGAGCATCTGCACATTTTGAGGGCGCGCGGTCGTGGACTACCGTGGGACCGTGGAAGGCCGCGCCGCACCCGCGCCGGAGGACGAGCCCGCGCAGCTCTCGGAGGTCACGATCGCGCGTCCGGCCCGCGATCCGATGTGGTTCTCGCCGCTCTTCGTCCTCTCGCCCGCCCGGTCGAACTCCTCGGTCGTGACGGCGATGCTGGGCGAGCATCCCGGCCTTTGCGTGTTCCCGGAGCTCGCGCTCTTTCGGAAGGACACGGTCGACGCGCTCCTCAGCGATCCGCCGGGGTGGAGGGGGCCGCCGACGCGGCTACGGCTCGCCGGGGTGTTCCGTGCCCTCGCCGAGCATCACGCCGGGGAGCAGACGGCCGAGACCGTCGCGGCCGCCGTCGGCTGGGTCGAGGAGCGCCGCACCTGGAGCGTCGGCGACCTTCTCGACCATCTGCTCGCGCTTGCTGCGCCGCGGATCGGGGTCGAGAAGTCCCCTGAGAGCTCGAGCCGCGAGGAGTATCTGAGGCGGATGAGCGACACGTATCCGCGTGCCCGCTATCTCCATCTCACACGCCATCCGGTGCCGAGCGTCGCGTCGATGCATCGGGTCTGGGCGGACAAGGGCTACTGGAACGTGAGGCCCGATCTGTTCCACCATTTCTGCCTCGCGGTCTGGTACCACCAGCACACGCGGATCCTCGAGTTTGCACGCGCCCTGCCGCCCGATCGGGTGCTTCGCGTCCGTTCCGAGGACGTGTTGAACGCGCCCGCCGACAGCCTGCCCGCGATCTGCCGCTGGCTCGGCCTCGAGGCCGGCGAGCCGGAGGTTCACGCGATGATCCACCCGGAGCGCTCGCCCTATGCCCGCACCGGCCCGCAGGGTGCGGCCGGCGGCTGGGATCAGGGCTTCATGCTCGATCCGGCCCTTCGCCACACTGTCCTTCCCGCTTCGCTCGATCTCCCCGCAGCCTGGAATGTCGATCCCTGGCTCGCGCTGGCCAGTCGGGAGCTCGCGCTCCGCCTCGGGTACGCGGAATGAGCTCGCCCGAGCGGGACGAGCTCGAAGGCCGGATCGTCGCGCGTGCCCTTCGGGATCCGGAGTTCCGCGCGCGGCTCGTCGCGAATCCGCGCGGCGCAGTCGCCGAGGAGCTCGGCGTCGATTTGCCTGAACGGCTCGAGGTGGTTGTGGTCGAGGAGCGCCCGGACCGGATCGCAATCGTGCTCCCGGTCGACCTGGACGGTCTCGGCCCCGACGCCGTCTGGGCGATGACCGGAGAGCGTCCGGTTGGCTAGGTCTTGTAGCTCTGGTTGTGCCAGGAGCGCGCGACCTCGTACCTCGTACCGGCCCAGCGCCAGCGCACATGATCGAAGCCCCCGGTCGGGCAGCAGTTCGCATCCTTCGCCTTGTAGATGGGATCAGTCTCGGTGAGGTCGGTTCCCGTGCGTGTCAGCCCGAGCTTGTAGCCGCCGCGAACGAGACTCACCGACCACCCGCCCGGGCCCATCACGAAGACGATCCAGCCGATGTCGCCCGCCGTGCCGCCGCTTGCGAGCGTCGTGACCATTGCCTTCTTCCCGCCGGGTAGCGCGAGGCAGATCACCCCGTCGACCTGACTCGGTGACGGGTGGTAGGGCTGACTCGAGATCGACTGCGACGCAGGGATCGTCAGCCCCGTGCTCGTGATTGCCGCCCTCGCTGCGGCGCGGTTGCACGGAGGCCCCGTGAGTGATGCGGCGGCGAGGAGCGGGGCTGCGAGCACATCCGAAGCCTCGCAGATGGTCCCGGTGCCACCGTCGTCTTAATGTTCGGTAACAAGACGGAAAACAGCCTACGGCAGCCCGTCTTGCCCGGTAACACTGGACTGCAGATGGCTACGACGCTTGCACTGGTTTACCGCAAGCTCATGCCTGCGGCCGCGAGGCCGATAACAGCTCGATGCGGAGCTCGATGATCAGACGGGGCGTGGAGCGGCCTTCCGAGCCGCCGCGGGCCTGGACCGCCTGGTACCGCTTCGCGCGCGACGAGCTCGGGTACGAGCACGCCGAGCGGGTCGAGTACGCGAACCTGCGCTATATCGAAGAGCTGAACCGTGCAACGTTGCGGCGCCGCGCCGGCCGCGTTTAGGTCGCGCTCAGCAGTGGGGTGGGGCGGCCCGGTCGACGAGCTTCCCGAGCGGCACGCCGTCGCGACGAGCGAGCGTCGAGAGCATCGTTCGGAACCGGTTCATGTCGGGCGTGACCCAGTCGCCGTGGGTCTGGCAGCGCCAGGCCGGATCAAGCTCATGGTGGAAGGGCGAGGTCAGGCTCTCGGCATGGCCGATCACGTCACCGAGAGGGATGTGGTACCTGGCCATCAGCCAGACGGTCAGCGCCAGCGCCGCGTGCAGCTCGCGTGGGTTCGAGAGGATCTCGGCGTCGCTCACGCCGACCTGCTCGATCCCGATCGCCGTCCAGTTCAGGCCCACGGTGTGACGGCAGCGGACTCCGAGCGGGACGAGCTGGTAGATCGTGCCGTCGCGGTCGACCACGAAATGGGCGCAGTCGCCGGGAAGCTCGTGCAGCTCAGAGTCGGGCGTGTCCGCGGCGAACGCGTTCCAGGTGCCGGAGAAGCTCTCGTTGTCGGTGAAGTGCTCGACGATCACGTGCGGTGACGTGAGCCTCCACGCCGCTTTGCCGTAGTGCCTGAGCGAGTACGCCGCCATCTCGGCGCGGCGGGCAGCCGAGAACGGGATCCATTTTGTGACGATCGGCGGTCGCTGCGGAGCCGGGGCGCCTGCGGCCGCGGTCGCGGCGATCAGGGCCGCCAGCGCGAAAGAGGCGAGGGCACGCACGACGGGCGACAGGGTAGATGCTCGACGCGGTACTTTCCCGCAGCCTGTGCGCGGGCTTGTGCCGAGGCGGCCGGGATCGCGGCGGCGGAAACTCGAGTCATGGTCGTCGATCGTCGTTCCCTGGGCGCGAGTGACTCATGACGTCATCGTCGCGCTGGCAGTTCTCGGGGTCGTGGGTCAGGCGATCCTGCTGGTCGTCGGCGTGTCAGCCCTCCTCGCAGCCTTCGGGCTCCGCCACCCCCTGGACCTGGCGCGCGAGGCCGCGTGGGGCTACGAGCTCTGGCTCGCGTTCCTCGTGGCCGCAACGGCAACCGCCGGGAGCCTGTTCTTCTCGGAGGTGGTCGGCTTCGTTCCGTGCGAGCTCTGCTGGTACCAGCGGATCTGCATGTTCCCTCTCTCGATCACGACGCTGCTCATGGCGCTCGCCAACGACCACCGGGCGGCCCGCTACCTGCTGCCGCTGCCGATCGTCGGCGCCGGGGTTGCCGTCTACCACCTACTGGTCGAGCGGGGCGTGGTCGGGCAGTCGAAGGCCTGTCTCGCCTCCGCTCCCGGTGGCTGCGCGACGCACTGGATCAACGAGCTCGGCTACGTGACCATCCCCGTGCTCACGCTCACGTCGTTTCTGCTCGTGACGGTGTTCCTGCTCTTCGCGACTTTCGAGCTCGACCCGGCCGCGGTGAGGGCCTGACCATGCCGAGCGCGAGGCACAGCAGAGCCCTTCGGAAAGAGCAGGCGGTTGCACATCCGACCCCCGCCCGGGCCGGGCGCCGGCAGCGGAAGGCATCGCCGAAGGTTCTCGGAATCGCGGCTGCAGTCCTCGTCGCTGTGGCCCTCGCGGTCGGAATCGCGATCGCCGTCGGGAGTGGGTCCGGCGCCGGCACGCCCGGTCTTCCGGCCGTCGGACAGCTCCAGGGTGGAGTTCCTGGGGCCGTGGACGTTCAGCGCCTGTTCAACGGGATCCCGCAGCACGGAAGCATTCTCGGGTCGGCTGCGGCTCCGGCCACGATGGTCGAATACGTCGACCTTCAATGCCCGTACTGCCGCGAGTTCGAGACGGTCGTCGTGCCGAAGCTGCTGTCGCGCTACGTCCGGCCCGGAAAGCTCCGCATCGATCTTCGGATCCTTGCGTTCATCGGGGCCGACTCAGTGGCCGGGCGCTCGGCGGCGCTCGCAGCCGCCGAGCAGGGGCGGATGTTCAACTTCTCAGAGCTCCTCTACTTCAACCAGGGGGTCGAGAACACCGGCTGGCTCGATCAGTCGATGATCGGCTCGACCATGGCGAGCATCCCCGGGGTCCTGGTGCAGAAGGCCCTCGACGCCGCCGGGAGCCGGGTCGTGGCGAGCCGGGCAAAGGCAATCGACGCGGAGGCCCTGGCGACGGGAGTCAACTCGACACCCACCGTGCTCGTCGGGAAGACCGGGGCGCCGCCCGTGGGCGTATCGCTCGCATCGCCGACCGACATCGCAGCGGTCGAGGCGGCGATCGACGCAGCTCTGTCGTAGCGCCGGAGAAACGAAGAAATTCGATGAACCGTCGCCGGGATGTAGACGAACCTGAGAGGGCGGGGCGGTTTGGGCCGGCTGGGCTTCTGAGCGGCCCCGCCCCTCTCGTGTCTAGCCGCTCGTGATGAAGCCGGTGCCCTTCACGATCGTGAGGATCTGGCTCATCGTGAACCCATCCTCGAAGCCCGCCGGGGCGGGTGTGGTTCCGGTGCTCGTGCCGCCGCTGAAGCGGATGTCGCGGATCCACGCTGCGTGACGGGCCTCGACGGGCAGGATCCGGCCCGCACCCATCAGCACGGTCTTGTTCTTGATGTTCCCGACCTGCCCGAGGTAGGCATGAACCCCGGTGTTCTCGAGCGCGTCACTCGTTGCCTGGAACATTCCCATGTCCGACGTCGTGCCCTGGAAGTCGAACGTTGGCGTCGCGACCGCCTGGGCTCCAAGCACTCCCTTCAGGAACTGCACGTGCGTGTGCTCGTGGTTCGCAACGACGTGCGCGAAGCGAAGCGTCTCGCCGGTCAGCTTCCCGTTGCTCACCGCCTCGCTGTAGAACGCGGACTCGAGGTACTCGAGCGTCAGTGCAAAGTTCAGGATCGCGATGTCGCTCGCCGGGATCGCGGCTGCAGATGCTAGCTCGGGAAGAGCACCCATTAGTGCCCCGCCGCCAAGCAACGCAGCTCCTCCCAGTCCGGCCTTGCGCAGGAACCCTGTCCTCGTGTCTGTGGAGACTTCGTGAGCCGCCTCCTCGATGGCACCGTCCTTGTCGAACTCATGCAATAGCTCTTCCATCTGTGTCCTTTGGTCGTTGGGTCAGTTAGATGTTTGTGCCCGTAAGCGGCACGCTGAAACGGCTCCAACGCGCTTACATCGCTGCTCGGATATGGCCGGTCCCCGGCGGGGTATCGAGGTGATTCCGTCCGGGTAGCCTC
>CAVZJA010000005.1:0-199114 GCA_963775355.1 uncultured Actinomycetota bacterium
ACGGCGAGGTTGAGGGCCAGGTACCACAGGCGAGGCCTGGAGCCGCAGCGAAAGATCCCCGGCTCGCGTCTCTCCACGATGTCGTCGTGGCACGCCTACGCAGCATTCGAGGCGATGAAGACTGCGGTTGAGGCGGTGATGGTGCGTGTCCCGTCGAAGTCCGGCACGCGTGAGGCAAGATGCCGATGAGCGACCGAGTTGGCGATGTAGCTCCGCATGTCGTCGGCGCTCATCTCGACCGTTGCAGGCAGGTCGACCATCCTGACATTCGCGTAGTGGGCTTGGAGAAGCCGCTCGCCGGTTTCCCGCATGAAGAGTCCGTGCCGGCGTGCGAGATCGCGACCGACGAGGGCCCACATCTCACGGAGCTGGTCGTAGCCCATCGTTGCCGCGACGAGAGCCGGCGCCACCCGGGCGAGCTCGCCGAGCGCCCGATCGACATCGGCGATGTGGTAGAGCATGAAGTTCGCGACCGCGGCATCGAAGGCGCCCTCGACGATGGAATCGCCTCAACGGAGCCGATCCGCGCGTCGACGCCACGTGCGCGTGCGAGTTCGACCATTTGCCGGGACTGGTCGAAGGCGACCACTTGGATTCTCGCTGCTCGTACTCGCGCGGCGAAGTCGCCGGGACCGCAGCCAAGCTCGATCACGCGCTTCGGCTCGAGCTCGAGCAGGGCGTCGAACGCGACGTCATACGCCGACGGCCCGGTGCGACGCGACCAGAGCTCCCAGCGGGCGGCGAAGCGTGAGGGGTCGGTGTACTCCTGCCGGACAATGTCCGGATGATCCTGCTCACGATCGTCGTGTTGTGAGCTCATGATCGGTGAGGGTCCATGCCCGAAGCGGCACGAGTGCTGAGGCTCGCCTAGTCGTCTCCGCCGCGGCCCTTACCGGCCGTCGAGCTGGCCACGAAGGCAGCGATCCGGCGGATTGATGCGGCTGGAAGTGACTTCGCGAACCCGGGCATACCCTTCCCGCCCTGCGTGATCTGTTCGAGCAGGTCACCATATGAAGGCGCCTCGTCGTCAAGATTCGGGCCTACCCTGCGGGCGGTGCCGGCGGCACGAAGTGTGTGACAGCCCCCGCACGCGGCAACGAACGAAACCTTGCCTCGTGAAGGGCTCGAGACGCCATGACCGGGAGCGATCGGCGCAACCGCGACGACGGCGGCGGACACTGCGACGAGGGCTAACGCCAACCGAACCACATTCGAAGAATGCACAACACCACTGTCGGTATATCGCGGCAACCGGTTGAGCGTCGATCGTCCGGTCATGGCCGCCCGAACCGGCTGAGTGCTGAGCGGTGTCTGGACGTCTGACGCGAGTGCCCTCGTGGCGGGCCTTCAGCGTCGACCGCCGAACTCCCAGTCGTGGATCTCGACCTCGGACAACGCGCCAAGGCCCGTCCGCTCGTCCTCAATGAGCGCATCGACAGCTTCGCGATCCGGCGCCTGAAGCGCCAGCGCAACTCCGGCCGGCTCGGCGCCATCGAGTGTGGTGAGGGCGCCGTAGAGGATCAGTCGCTTCCAGCACTCTGCTGGGAGCGTCTCCGCCGGACGGGCCGACGAAGATGCGAACGGCCGATGATCAGGAATCGTGGCTCTGCCGCTTGACCTGCGAACTCCCACATGGAGCGTCCGAGCAGGTTCTCGAACCGCCAGACGAGTGCTCCCGGTAGACGCCTGCAGGTTGTTCGGCTCCAACGCAACGAACTCGTGCGCCGCGTCGACGCTGGGCAACGCGAGCACGTGAAGGCTGCCCGTCGCGGTCTCGCGGTCGCGTCGACGTCGGCCCGCGGGCGATCATCGACTCGGCGAACCTGTCCATGTACGACCAGTGCTCCTCCAGCAGCTCCCGGTCGTCACGAAGCTCTGCCGTACCGGCCGCGTCTCGGCTGTACACGAAGAAGTCCAATTGCAGCGGAAGCCTACGCGGGTTGACATGTCTCCTGAAGGGATTGGGTTTCATGTCGCAGCGCTGGTAGCTTCGGGCTCTCCTGGTTACGCGGAGCAGGGAGAGTGGATGTCCGTATCGGTGAACGTCGACAACTTCGTCCGCGCGGAGACTGACCGGATGTTCTCGTTGACGGCGGCGGCCGGTGGCGTGAACCGGCTCCAACACCTCCGCGCTCCGACACCGGTCGAGAACCAGCCAGTGATCCGGATGAACCGCGACACGCTCTACAGCTCCGCGATCGTCGACATTTCCGAGGGCGCCACATTGACGATTCCCGATGGCGGCGATCGCTATCTCTCGGTGATGGTCGTCAATCAGGACCACTACATCAACCGCGTCTTCCACGAGCCCGGCGAACACCGATTGACCGTCGAGGAGTTCGACACACCCTGGGTCGCCGTCGCGGCCAGGACCCTGGTCGACGCTGCCGACGCCGACGACGTGGCCGCGGTCAACGCGCTGCAGGACCAGTTCGCGATCCGGGCGACGTCGTCGAAGCCGTTCGAGATGCCCGACTACGACGCAGCGAGCTTCGACGCCACCCGCAGCGCGCTGCTCGAGCTCGCCAGAGGCTTGACCGGTTTCGACAACGCCTTTGGGGCCAAGGCCGACGTAAACCCCGTCCGGCATCTGCTCGCGACGGCCGCCGGCTGGGGCGGACTGCCCGACAACGAGGCACGCTACGTCGGCGTCGAGCCGAGACTCCCGGTGGGCGACTTCAAGCTCACCATCCGGGATGTCCCGGTCGACGGCTTCTGGTCGATCACGGTCTACAACCGCGACGGCTACCTCGAGCCCAACCAGCGCGGCGCTTACAGCGTCAACAACCTCACCGCGACCCGAAACGACGACGGCTCCGTCACCGTCAATTTCGGTAACGGTGACGGCGGCGACCGTCCCAACCTGCTCCCGATCGTGGACGGCTGGAACTACACCGTCCGGCTCTACCGGCCGCGGCCGGAGGTGCTCGACGGCTCCTGGACCTTCCCGGCCGTCGAACCCGCCTGAAGACGGTTCGCTGCGCCAGCGTTCCGCTATGCACCCTGAGTAGTCCGTCGTAGTTCAGCGATCCCTCGGCTCGACGGAGGCCGGTCCGATGACAATCAGGAGATGCCACGGTTGAATCGCGCGGCTCCAAACCGATGGTCAGGCATTGGTCCGGCGCTAAGGTCGTCCGGCCTAACTCGGCCAACGATGGTTCTCGCTTTTCTGTTGCTGGTCGTCCTGGTGGTCGGACTGCTCGGCGGAATGATCTACGCACTGGTCGACGACACCAGGCAAGTAGGGCCTCACAGTGGGCTCATCGCTTGGACCGGATTACCACTCGGTATGGCAGCGGCATGGATCTACGCTGCCTCCCAAACCGCTACTCACGGCGCATGGTCGGGGTGGGAGCGAGCGTCGCGGCCACAATCCTCGGGATCGAGATCGCACACTCCAGCGCGTCAGTTCAGATTGCGGGAGTTGCCTTTCTCCTCACCTTCTCTGCACCCTCCTCGCAATCATGATGATCGGCGGGGCGCGAACGCGAGGCAATGACCCGACGAGGTGAGCGCGTATCTCGGACGTCGAGGCGGGGGATCGTGGATTGTGCGAGTGCGCGGGAATGCACCCTGAACCGTCAGTCGCGTCTCAGCCGTAGATCCAAACGGCTCCGTGTCGGCCGTTGTAGCCGGGTGCGGTGATAACGAGCGTGCGTCCGTCGGCAGAGATCGCGGTCATTTCACCGAAGAGAGCGTGTGCAGTGCCCGGACCAGCCGGGACGATCTGGGCGCCCTCCTGCCTCCATGAGTGCTGTGGGGCGCGGGTGTAGACCCATGCTCGCCCGCGGTCGCTCAGCGAGTTTAGGCCGCCTACGAGCATGGTTGTGCCATCAGACGAGAGAGCGACGCTGCCACCGAAATCAACGGGTGTTGACGCTCGGATTACTAGCTTCGGACCTCGTTGTACCCAGGGTCCGCGCGTGCGGGTGAACGTCCAAACGGCGCCACGGTCGTTGTCGTCGGCAGGCCCGGAGATGAGTGCCGTATGGCCGTTGTCGGAGAGCACGACGGCGGTGCCGAACTGGGGCAGGCCGTTCGCGTCACGTGGGTAGAGCCCCTTTCCCTGCTGCTTCCATCCTGCCTGTGTCTGGACGAAGACCCAGGCTATTCCTCGCCCCGTATGGGCGTAGCCTGCCCCGACAAGGGCGGTGGTCCCATCGCCGGAGAGCGCGACGGCTGAGCCAAAGACCGCAGTGGCGTCGTCGCCGAGGCCTGTGATTTTTGGTCCCTGCTGCGCCCACGTGTTACCGGTGCGGTGGAAGATCCAGGCGGCTCCGGCTCCGAGATTGCCGCGATACCCGTTTGGCTTCGCGTCGACAGGGCCGCCGATCAATGCCGTCGCTCCGTCGGCCGAGAGCGCGATGTCCCAGCCGAACTCGGAATGGCCGCGCTCGTCGCGCGGCGTGAGCTTCGCGGCGAGCTTCCAGCCGGGGCCGGTACGCCGGTAGACCCAGACGACGCCATCGTTGTGGTGGTAACCGACCGACGCCACCAGAGCGGTGCGGCCATCGCCAGATAAAGCGACTGCGGACCCAAAAAGATCGCCTGCAGCGGCGGCAGGCTGGAGGAGTTGCGCTTCTGGGGCCCAACGGGAGCCGATTCTTGAGTAGATCCACGCCGCTCCACGCTTGTGGTTCTCATCTGTCGCGCCGACGAGCACGGTCCGGCCGTCCCGGGACACTGCGGCGGTCGCTCCAAACCAGGCGGCTCCGTGGCTAACTCCGCGAAGTACGGCGAGCGGACGGAGCGCTCGCGTAACTTCGGCCGAGCGTGCTGACCGCGGCGTCTCGTGGGCAGACCGCGCGGTCGCCGCTCCGGTGCCAGCAGCAACCAGAGCACACCCAGCGATGAGCCAACCGGTGCGCACCCAGAACACGGTACCGCGTCCCGGACACAAGAGACACTCACGGCGAATCCGTGTGCTGTGGTGAGCCGCGGATCGGCGAGTGCTATCGGGCGAAGGAACCGCGGTCTGAGCGATGGTGCGCTGTGACGCCTGGTGGTGTTTGTCTCCGTGCCGGGATCCCTGAGGGTTGATCGGCGGGTCGAGGTCGGTCAAGGCGTAGCCGACCCCGGAGGGGTTGACGGAGCTCGGGTTCGTTGGTCAGGCTGCGATCGTTTCCGGCCCGGGGTGGCCGTTGCGCGGGTGGTCCCGGCGGGCGCGCCCACGCCGTGAGGCGGGGGCGCCCGGCGGGCCTCCGCGCCCGGCCGCCGCGTAGCGGCGGTCGTGGGCTTCTTGACTTGAATTAGCAACGAAACTCGTTGGGCTCCTGGGGCCGGGCGCGCTGGCGGTGGCTTTGAGTGCAACGAAACTCGGCTGGGGTGCAAAAGCCCTGCAAAAGTGCAAGTTTGCACTTCAGTAAACAGGTTTGCTGTTCGCCGTCGTCGGCTCTGCGGCCGGTCTGGGCCCGGCTTGGGGGCCCGACGTGAGCCGGAGGCGAGCGGCGGGGCCGGGCTCAGACCGAAAGACGACGGCGACCGATGTAGTCGCTACTGTGAGACTAATGGTCGATTTTCGTTCTGACCGGATGGAGTCGCCCGAGGGCCGCGGGATCGCTCGGCGGGCCTGGGAGAGTTACGCGGGGGCGGTAAACAAGGTTGCCACTCCGGCGATCAAGCCGTTGGTTCGGAAGTTCGCCCCGGGCAGCATCGTTGACCTTGTCGGCTTCTGGGCTGTCTGGCATCTGGAGGGCGGGTTCGAGGGGCTGCAGCGGCTTGGGATGAGCCGGGCGAGTATTTACCGGAAGGTGAAGCTGTTTCGGATCGCGTTCGGTGCGCACCCGGATGAGTTTGAGATGCCGGGGATGACGCTCGACCTGGTCGCGTTTCGCGAGGGCTGGGCGGCGAAGGAAAAGGCCAAGGCGAAGTCGCAAGTCTGAGACTGTCCGTCCGGTCGCTTCTGCATAGTCTCGTGGGTGAGACTACGGGTTAATCCTGTTTGGTCGTTGTCGCTGTATCCGCAGGCGCGGGAGGGCGGCGGTTCGCTGCTTGTGCGGCGGAGTTCTGAGCCGCGCGGCGGTCCACCCGATCCGGCCCGGTCGGCTGCAGAGGCGGGGCGGCGGGCGCGCGGGAAGATCCGCCGCTACTGCGCCGCGAACCTCCTCAATCGTTTTGGGACGCTGACCTACGCAGGCGAGGGTTGCCACGATCCGGTCGCGTTGCGCGCCGACCTGGCCGCGTTCTTCAAGCGGCTGCGTGCGGATCTCGGTGAAGGTGCGTTGCCGTATCTATGGGTGCCGGAGTGGCATCCGGGCGGGCACGGCCTCCACGCCCACTTCGCGGTCGGCCGCTTCGTGCCGCGCTCGCTGATCGAGCAAGCGTGGGGCCGGGGCTTCATCAAGATCAAGCTGCTCGGGGATCTTCCGGTTGGATCGGGGCCACTTGGGGAAGCCCGACAGGCGGCCCGCTACCTCTCGAAGTACGCGAGCAAAGACTTCGGCGAGGGGCAGCTAGACGGGCTGCACCGCTACGAGGTCGCGCAGGGATTCCAGCCGACCAAGGTCAGCTGTTACGGCGGCTCGGCTGACGAGGTGATCGAGCAGGCTTCCGGGTTCCTCGGCGCTTCGCCTGAGCGGGTCTGGTTGTCGTCGAGTGTGGAGGGGTGGCGTGGGCCACCCGCCTGCTGGGCGCAGTGGGCCTGACGACGACTCCCAGTCCCGCGCGAAGGCGTGGGCTGAGCGTTCCCGGCTGGACCAGGGTCTTCCCGCCAAGCTGAGCGATCCAGCGGTTCTCGACCAGGTTGCCCGGCTGCTGGCGATCACGGCGGCAGATGAGCCCGCCCGACCCGCGGGTCGTCGCAAGACCGCGGGCGGCTAGGCGCGCCAGAAGGCTGAGACGCGGTCAGGGTCGAAGCGGTTCGAACCGGGCCGCAGAGCGGGCGCGATCACGATTCGCTCTGCGAGTGCTTCCACGATCGCGTGCTGGCGGCTGAGGTCGAGGCTCTCCCAGCGCTCACGCAGGAGATCGGCGTTGCCGACAAACTCATCGATCGCACTCGTGCGGGTGAGCTTGGCGAGTTGTTTGCGAGCGGTGTCCCGTCGTGCCTCGATCGTCTTGGTCGCTGCTGTCAGGGTGGTGAGCGGGATCTCCTTGTTGGCGTAGGCGACTCCGAGCTCGGCGAGCTGCTGCTGGGCTTCCTCGAGCTCGAGCTGGAACCGTGCCGCGTCGGGCTCCTCGGCCCGCTGCCGCGCGACGGTCGCGGCCAGCTCGGGGGAGTCGAGAACGTGGAGGATGGCCTCCACGATCAGGGTTTCGACCGGATCAGCGTTGACCGTCATCCGACCGCAACCGCCGTTATCGCGCACGCAGGCGTAGCGGCGCTGCCCACCGGAGCGCGGCCGCGCAACCATCTGGCAACCGCACAAGCCGCAGCGGACAAGCCCGGCGAGCAGGTAGCGACGAGCGGCCTTGTTCGTGCGCCGGTCAGGATCGGCAAGCGTCGCCCGGATCCGCTCGCTCTCCTCCACCGTGATAATTGCTGGCCATTCCGCAGGGCTCGCGATCTCTTTGTGGTGCTCGCGCAAGCCCGCTATTCGGCCCGAGCCGAGCACGCGACGCAGCGTCGTGGCCGACCACTTCCCGCCACTCGCAGACGCAATCTCGCGCGCTTGAAGGCCCATGACGATCGAACGGATCGATTCCCCAGCCAGGAAACGCGACACGCACTCGCGGATCACGGCGGCCTCCGACTCGCGCACCACCAAGCCGCCGGGCTCGTAACCATAGGGACGGCTGCCGCCACCCGAGCGCTTTCCGCGCTCCGCTAGCTCCTCGTGCTTGCGCCGGATTCGCCGGCTCTTGTCGTCGCTCTCCATCGCGGCCACCGCTCCCAGCATCCTTGCGGTCATCACCCCGTGATGCGTCCCGAGATCGACGAAACCCTGACAACTCGCGAGGTTCTGCTCGATCCCAGACGCACGGCACAGATCAATGAAATCCTCAAGCTCCTTCGGCTGTCGATGCAAACGATCGAGGTTGTAAACCACCACGCCATCGATCACGCCAGCACGCATGTCCGCCAGCATTCGCTCGTACTCCGGCCGCGGCTTGCCTTCATACGCGCTCACGTCATCATCGACGTAACGCTCGAGCAACCAGCCAACCCTTATCGCCCGCTAGCCGCTCGCAATCGCTCAACTGCCGCGCGACCCCGAGCCCATCACCCTCTCGATCAGACGAAATCCGCGCATACAACCCCGCCCGCACAACCCCTGACCTGACCGCAACAGCCACTCAGGTAACATACACAAACACTCGCATGCGCCACGGTGTTTACGCCGGAGCCACGGTTGTTGGACGCCAGGCCGGGATCGTCGCAGATCAGGAAAGCGGCAGTTCTTCGGCGTCAGCGAGGTTGATCCGCCAGGCGCGGAGCTCCTCGAGCTTCAGGCCGTAGATCAGGAACGGCTTGCCCGCCCAGAGGCCGGCGAGCTCGCGGTCGGTGCGGGACGGGCGCGGCTCGCTCTCGGGATGCGAGTGGAAGACGGCGAGCTCGTAGCCCTCGTCCTCCAGGAACCACACCTCAGGATCGATCTCGAGCTCGTAGCGGTACGGCGAGGCGAGCCGGTTGCGGCCGCGGATGTAGCGCTCGGCGACGTCGTCCTTGAAGACGAGGACGCCGCAGCACTCGTTCGGCGCCTCCTCGGCGGCGTGGTCGTGCAGCTCGGCCCGGATCTCGGCGGGGACTACCACCAGAGTGTCGTCTCCATCGACTCCTCCACGTCCTCGGCGCTCCAGAAGTCGCCCGAAAGGTACTTCCAGCCGCCGTCCGCGAGCACGGCGACGACGACGGAGCCCTCGGGGAGATCGTCCGCGATGCGGCGCGCGACATGCACGACCGCGCCTGCCGACACCCCGGCGAAGATCCCCTCGCGCTCGAGCAGCGCATGCACCGCCGCGACCGACTCGGCGTTCGAGACGAGGAGCTTCCGGTCGAGCTTCGAGACGTCGAGGATCGGCGGCACGTAGCCGTCGTCGAGGGAGCGCAGGCCCATCACCGGGTCGCCGGGAAGCGGCTCCGCCGCGGCGACGATCACATCGGGGAACGACTCGCGCACCCGCCGCCCCGTGCCCATGAGCGTCCCGCCGGTGCCGAGGCCGGCGACGAGCGCGTCGACCCGCGGCAGGTCGCGCACGATCTCGGCGCCGGTGCCGTTGTAGTGGGCGAGCGGGTTCCACTCGTTCGCGTACTGGAAGAGCATCGTGTACTTCGGATCCGCGGCGGCCATCTCCTGGGCGAGCCGCACCGCTCCGTTCGAGCCCTCGCTCGGCTGGCGAGTCGACGATCGTCGCGCCGAAGAGCTCCAGCACGAGCCGGCGCTCGGGGGTCGCGTTCGCCGGCATCACGCAGGTCAGCTTGTGCCCGCGCAGCTTCGCGACCAGCGCGAGCGAGATCCCCGTGTTCCCGCTCGTCGGCTCGAGCAGGTGCGCGCCGGGCTCGAGGTTCGCGGCGTCGACCATCGCGAGCGCGACCCGGTCCTTGATCGACCCGGTCGGGTTCTGGGCTTCGAGCTTGGCGTAGATCGTCACCCCCTCGGGTGACAGATGTTCGAGAGCGACGAGCGGCGTGTTGCCGATCAGGTCGAGCAGCGACCCGGCAATCATCCGCCTGCCATCGCGGGCAGGAGGACGATCGTCGCGTTCTCGCGCACGGGAGCGTCGAGGCCCCCGCTCGTCCGGACGTCCTCGCCGTCGACGTAGACGTTCACGTACGGCTTGATCCCGGCACCGTCGTACACCTTCTCGCCGAGCGCGGGAACGCGGGAGCTGAGATCCTCGAGCAGCTCGCGCACCGTCGCACCCGAGGCCTCGACCTCGCGCGCGCCGCTTGCCTCCGCGCGGAGCACGGGCGGGACGCGAACGACACTCATCGCGTGCAGAACTCGACGTAGTCGATGTACTCGGTGATCGTCGGGTGCTCACCGCAGACCGGGCAGTCCGGGTTGCGCTTGATGTGCACCTCGGTGAAGTCGGTCGCGAGCGCGTCGAAGAGCAGGAGCCGGCCGATGAGCGGGTCGCCGATCTCGGCGGCGAGCTTGATCGCCTCGTTCGTCTGCAGCGTCCCGACGATGCCGGGGAGCACGCCCAGCACTCCACCCTCGGAGCACGACGGCGCCAGCTCGGGCGGCGGCGGCGAGGGATAGAGGCAGCGGTAGCACGGCCCGTCGAAGGGCTTGAACACCGTGACCTGGCCCTCGAAGCGGTAGATCGACCCGTGCACGACCGGGATGTTCCGCCAGACCGATGCGTCGTTCACGAGATAGCGAGTGGGGAAGTTGTCGGCGCCGTCGACGATGATGTCCCAGCCGTCGTCGAGGATCCGGTCGATGTTCTCGGAGGTCAGGCGCTCGCGGTACGTGGTCACCTCGACGTCCGGGTTGAGCGCCTCGATCGCGCGCTTCGCGCTGTCGACCTTCGGCGTGCCGAGGGTGTTCAGCGAGTGGGCGATCTGGCGCTGCAGGTTCGACTCGTCGACGATGTCGGCGTCGATGATCCCGAGGTGGCCGACACCGGCCGCCGCGAGGTAGAGCGAGGCAGGTGAGCCGAGGCCGCCGGCGCCGATCAGCAGGACCTTCGACTCGAGCAGCTTGAGCTGGCCCTCCTCGCCGATCTCCGGGATCACCAGGTGCCGCGCGTAGCGGGCGCGCCGCTCCGGCGAGAGCTTCTTCGGCATGACGATCTCGAGGCCGTTGCGCTTCCAGTCGGTGAATCCACCCGCGAGCGAGACCGGATGCTCGTAGCCGAGCGCGGCAAGGCTGTCGGCCGCGAACGCGGAGCGGGCGGCCGAGGCGCAGTAGATGACGACGGGCTTCGCCTTGTCGCCCACGACGCCTTCGATCCGGGACTCGAGGTTGCCGCGCGGCACGTGGACGGCGCCGGGGATGTGCCCCTCGTCCCACTCGTCCTGTTCGCGCACGTCGATCCACACCGCGCCCTCGAGCTCGGCTGCCTCGCGGGCATCGACCTCGACGATGCGATCCTTGACTTGCTTGAGAAGTTCCCTGTAGGTCGCCATTCCTTCAAAAACGATAGTAGCCGTAGCGAGCATTCCCGCTACCCTTTAATCAGCAAGTGCCGTCGCGAGCCCTCCTCTTCGTCTACGTCGGAATCGCCGCCCTCGTCTCGGCCGGGATCGTCGTCGGGCTGACGCTCGATACGCGAACCGTGCCGCATCAGCCGAGCGCATTCGCGGGCAAGCCGCCGGTGCCGAAGAACCTCCCGGGCCCGGCCGGCCCGCAGATCGAGGTGGCGTTCAAGGATTGGCCGCACGGGAGCATCGACACGATGCAGCGGCTCGGGCTGCAGTACTCGAACAACGCGCTCGTGCAGTTCTATCGCGGGATCGCGCTGCTCTGGGCCGGCTACCCGTCGGACGCGCAGACCGCGCTCGAGTCGGCGAAGAAGCTCGGCCGCAACACGCCGATCCAGGGCCGGGCCGACAACATCCTGCACCCGCAGTTCTTCCAGCCGACGTCCGGCGCGAACTATCCCGTCTTCATCCCGCTCTCCGGGAACCCGCTGCTCAAGAAGGGCTCGCAGCTGCAGGCGCAGGGCCACCAGATCTCCGCCGAGAAGCTGTACACGAAGGCCGTCAAGCTGAGCCCGGGCGACGTCGAGGCGCAGGTCGCGCAGGCGGTCGGGAGGTTCGACGAGGACAACCTGAACCCGTCGTTCTCGCTCCTCGGCCCGCTCACGGCGCGGTATCCGAAGAGCCAGCTCGCCCACTATTACTTCGGCCTGCTGCTCGCCTGGACGACCAACGAGCAGCCAGCGATCAAGCAGTTCGAGAAGGCGTTCGAGCTCGGGCCGACCACCGTGATCGGCAAGCAGGCCAAGAACTTCCTCAGCGGCATCGCCGCTGCCCAGGCTACGTCGCCTTCCAGCTGACCGCCTCCGTCCGGCGCGACTGTTAACAGTTCCGCGTCAATGAGCAAGACGACAGCTGAGAGCGAGTCCGGCACAGCCTTCCTCGAGGAGGAGGCGGATGCGGGCGCTCTCGACGCCGATGAGCTCGAGGCCGAGGATTCGGAGACCCCGGAGCTGACCGGCGCGCTGCCTGTGTTCGACGAGGCCGAGATCGAGGAGCCGGCCGAGGCGGAGATCACGACCGACTCGCTGCAGCTCTTCCTCAAGGACATCGGCCGCGTCGACCTGCTCACCGCCGCTCAGGAAGTCGAGCTCGCGAAGCGGATCGAACGCGGCGATCACCGCGCGAAACAGGAGATGGTCGAGGCCAACCTTCGCCTCGTCGTCTCGATCGCGAAGCGTTACCGTAACCAGGGGCTGCCGTTCCTCGACCTGATCCAGGAGGGGACGATCGGTCTCGTGCGTGCGGCGGAGAAATTCGATCATCGCAAGGGCTTCAAGTTCTCGACGTATGCGACCTGGTGGATCCGCCAGGCCGTCGCCCGCGCGCTCGCCGACAAGGGGCGGACGATCCGGATGCCCGTCCACGTCGTCGAGAAGCTCAACCGCATCCTGCGCGCCGAGCGGAAGCTCCGCACCGATTACGGCCGCGAGCCGACGTCGGCGGAGATCGCCCGTGAGCTCGAGATGTCGATCGAGGAGGTCGACCAGATCCGGCGCACCTCACAGACTCCGGTCTCGCTCGAGAAGCCGGTCGGTGACGACGACGAGTCCGAGTTCGGGCACTTCCTGGAGGACGAGTCGGAGCCGCTTCCGGACGAGGTCGCGAACCTCTCGATGCGGAACGAGGCGCTCACCCGCGCACTCTCGATGCTCGGCGAGCGCGAGCGGAAGGTGCTCGAGCTGCGGTTCGGGCTCAACGGCGAGTCCCCGTGCACGCTCGACGAGGTGGGCCGAACCTTCAACGTCACGCGTGAGCGGATCCGCCAGATCGAGAACCACTCGCTGAAGAAGCTCCGCGTCTACGCCGACGCCGAGAAGCTTCGCGACGTCGCTTAGGGCGCCGCTACCGCCACGAACCACGCGCCGTCGTAGAGCGTCCGTGACGCTCCGACCTCGGCCGCGAGCGCCGACGCGCTGAAGTACCGCTTGTAGACGCGGTGGCGCGAGCCGTCCTCGAGAACGCGCTCCTGCCAGACCTCCGGCGGCTGGTCCGGGCGGAGCGCCGAGTCGACGACGACCTGCTCACTGGAGGCGCGGCGAGCCTCGGCGAGGAACGTCTCGCGCTCCTCTTCCAGGAGGTGACCGTAGAAGTGGCTCGTGAACACGCGGTCGAACTCGCCGTCGGGAAACGGGAGCGGCACGGCGTCCGCAATGACGACCTCGGCCTGCGGTACGCGAGTGTCGGCGATCGCAGCCATGCTCGCGCTCTGATCGAGTGCGACGATGTCGCCCCGGAGATGGCGGGTCAGGAAGCCCGTCCCGCAAGCGACATCGAGCACGCGGCCGGGCGGAAGCGCGGCGATGATGCCGACAAGTGCAGCGACCTCCTCATCCCAGCCCGGCCGGTCGCGGTTCGCGAACAGCCCGGTCCCGTGCCACCAGTCGTCGTACTCGGCCGCGCGGCGCTCGTAGTAAGCGCGCATCTCGGGGTCGACGATCGGGTTCACGAGAAGAAGCGGGTCACGTCGGCAGCGTCGTCATCGAGTGCCGCGCGCACCTCTCCGCTCAGCTCGTGGAACGGCTCGAGCTCGATCTTCCCGGCACGGCGGCTCCAGATCCCCGCTGCTCTACCTTCGACCATCGCGAACGGCCGGAAGATGCCGTTGTTCGTAACGATCCGGGTGTACGGGCCGACGATGTCGGCTCGCGAGGCCCAGCCGAGCAGGATCGGGTCGAACTGGCCGATCAGCCTCGGCGGCGGAAGAGCGTCGGCGCGCGTCGGCATCGCCTTCAGCTCGACCAGCCCGTCGGGCCGCGTGTGGAGCTCGGCGGCGATCGCCTTCAGACCGGCTCGCGCGGCGCCCAGCGGGATGCCGGACCATTTCGCGAGGTCACGATCGTCGGCGGGCGCGTGCCCTGCGAGGTAGCGGCGGCCGAGCTCGGCGAGCGCTCGGTCGCGGTCGACGGGAGCGGGCGGGCCGAGCCAGTCCTCGGCGCGGACGAAAGCCTGCTCGCCGCCGGCCATCGGGCCGCGCACTGCGATGCCGCGGAGGCTTGCGAGCAGGAGGAGGTGGACGAGCGCCTGCCCCTCGGTGCGGACGCCGGTCGGCGCGATCCGCTCGCGGAGCCGGCCACGGGTGAGCGGCCCTTCCTCGGCGAGGCTCCGCTCGATGACCGCCACGGCGCGGTCGGCTTCGGCGGGGGAAACGCCTTCCTGCTCGAGCCGCCGCGCGTTCGCGGTGAAGAGCTGCGGTGTCGTGAGCGCATGGAGCCACGGGTAGTCGTCGGCGGCGACCAGGTGGAGCGTCCCGCGGTTCAGCCAGCCGATCACGAGCGACCGGTCGTCGAGCGCCCGGTCGATGTCGGCGGCGGTCAGGCCCGATGTCCGGACGCGGATCGCGAGTCGCGCGCCGCGCGCGTCCTGCGCCTGCACGGCGAGCAGGAGCCTCGTCACCTCCTCCGGGCTCGTCGCCGGCTTCCCCGAGAGGAGTTGCGAGGTCAGACGTTCCGCGAGAACCATGCGTTGAGTTCTAGACTGCGCGCGCGATGTCCGCCCCGTGGTTCGACGAGCTCGCCGAGTTCCTGCGCATCCCCTCGGTGAGCGCCGACTCGGCACACGATGCCGATACGGCCCGGGCCGCCCGCTGGGTTGCCGACTTCATCACCGCCGCGGGCGGGACGGCGGAGGTCATCGACTGGGAGGGGCAGCCGCTCGCGATCGGAGAGATCGCCGCCAGCACCGGCGGCACGGCGGCGCCGACGGTGCTCTGCTACGGCCATTTCGACGTTCAGCCGCCCGCACCGCTCGAGCTGTGGGAGAGCGAGCCGTTCGAGCCGGAGATCCGTGGGGAGTACCTGTTCGGCCGCGGGACTGTCGACGACAAGGGACAGCTCTACATGTTGCTCTCGGCGGCGCGCGAGCTCGCAGCCGCCGGTGAGCTGCCCGTGAACGTCCGGTTCTGCTGCGACGGCGAGGAGGAGACCGGCGGCCACTCGATCGTCGACTACCTCGCCACGGACGAGCGTGGGGCGGACGCAGCTGTCATCTTCGACAGCGGCATGATCCGGCGCGGGCTGCCGGCGTTCAACCTGGCGACGCGCGGGCTCGTCTACTTCCACCTGAAGCTGCGGACCGGCGAGGCCGACCTGCACTCCGGTGTGTACGGCGGCGGCGCCCTGAATGCCGCGCATGCACTCTCGGTGCTGATCTCCCGGCTGATCGCGAGGGACGGCCGGCTCGTGGACTCCCTCCGGAGCGGCGCGGTACCGCCCAACGACGAGGAGCTCGCAGGTTGGGCCAAGCTGCCCGCGGGTGCTGACGAGCTTTCGGAGCAGGGCGCGCGTCCGATGGATCCGCGCGCGGCCGAGGAGTTCTACCTGCGCACGTTCGCAGAGCCCGCGCTCGACGTGAACGGGATCGAGAGCGGCTCGCCGCACCTCCAGAAGACGGTGCTCCCGGTCGAGGCGGTCGCGAACCTCTCGATCCGGCTCGCACCGGGGCAGCAGGTCGAGGAGATCGCCACGGAGCTCGTACGGCTCCTCCACGAGGCGACGCCCGAGGGGGCGACGCTCGAGATCGAGCGCTGGTCGTCATCGCCGCCCGGGCTCGTCTCACCGGATGCGAAGGCGGTGCAGCTCGGGCTCGATGCCTTCGAGCGCGTCCTGGGCGTCCGGCCGGCGCTGATCCGCACCGGCGGCACGCTGCCGATCGTCCCTGCTCTCGCCGACAAGGGGATCCCGACGATCATCACCGGCTTCGGGCTTCCCGACTCGAACATCCACTCGCCCAACGAGCGGCTGCTCGTGGGAGTACGTGCCGCTCGGGATCGCCGCGGCGCGCGAGCTGCTGCTCGAGTTCGCCGCGCTGTAGGCACGCCGGCCGGCCGGGCCGGTCAGTCCCAGGGCGGCGGGTTGTGCACCCAGCGGCCGGCGACCATCGTCGCGACCACCTCGGCGTCGAGGTCGTCCCACGGGTCGCGGTCGAGCACGACCAGGTCAGAGGCGTGGCCGGGAATCAGGCGACCGCGCCGGCGCTCGTCGCCGCAGAGCCAGGCGGGCGCGAGTGTCGTCGCTTCGAACGCCTGCTGAACCGTGACCGCCTGCTCGGGATGCCAGGCCTCGCGCGCGTCGATCGTCCGCCGGACCCCCGCGCGGATGCCCGCCAGCGGGTCGAGCTCCTCGATCGGGGCGTCCGAGCCGTTGGCGACGACGGCGCCCGAGTCGAGCAGGGATCGGAAGGCATACGCGCCGTCGGTCTTTCCCGCCCAGAAACGGTCGGCGAGGTCGCGATCCGAGGTCGCGTGCGAGAACTGAACGGAGCAGGCGATGCCTAAGGATGCGAAGCGGGGAAGATCTTCCGGGGAGAGCAGCTGCGCATGCTCGACCCGGTGGCGCAACCCGAGCGGCTCCCAGATCGGCCGTGTCGCCTCGAACGCGTCGAGCGCCTCCCGATTCGCGCCGTCGCCGATCGCGTGCACCGCGACCGGCAATCCCGACGCTGCGCCTGCGCGGATGATCTCGGCGAGCTGTTCGCCGCTCGTGATCCGAACGCCGGAGCCGTCGAGCATCAGCGCCGTCTCCGAGCCGAGCGTCCCGTCCATGAACGCCTTCAGGTAGCCGATCCGCAGCATCGGGCTCCCGAGGCCCGACGCGATCCCGAGCGACGCGAGCGAGCCGACCTGATCGGCCGGAACCGACTGCCACACGCGCAGCGTCAGGGCGCCCACCCGCTCGAGGCGCTGCCAGAGCCGGAGCGCACCGAGCCAGCCGTCCTTGTCGTGAACCGAGGTGACGCCGCGTTCCGCGGCGAGCTTCAGGCCCGCCCGCATCGCATCGACATAGACGTCGTCGGGGACGACCAGGTAGCGGTCCTTGAAACGCCACGCCGCCTCCTCGCGCAGGACTCCTGTCGGTTCGCCTTGCGCGTCCCGCTCGACCACACCGCCCTCGACCTCGAGATCGCCGCCGGCCAGCGCGAGCGCCGCCGAGTTGAGCCAGAGCGAGTGGTAGTCCTTCGCGATCATCGCCGCGGGCGTCTCGCCGGTCACCTCGTCGAGCCGAGCCGCCGTGGGGTCGACGCCACCGGGCCAGTCCCCACTCCGCCACCCGTATCCCCGGATCACGCGCCCGCTCTCGCGGGGCGCACCGGCGATCCGAGCCAACGTCTCCTCGAGCGACCTGCAGCCGTCGAGGGCAACCTCCGTCTGCGCAAGCGCCCAGGTCGGGAAGTGCACGTGCGAATCGGTGAGGCCGGGCACGACCACCCGGCCGCCGAGATCGACGACCTCGGGGGAGGCAAGGGCCGACTCGTGAACGCCGACGCCTCCTGCAATCCGGTCACCCGCGATCGCGAGGGCGCGCTGGGTCGGGATCTGCGGATCCATGGTGCGGACGAGACCGTTTTCGAGGATCACGAGGTGAATCTAGACTCTGGAACGTGCCGCATGATCCGTTGACGGCCGAGCAGCGCGAGATTCGCGACCTCGTGCGCTCACTCACCCGCGACCGCATCGCTCCGCGCGCGGCCGAGATCGACAAGTCGGCCGAGTTCCCGTGGGACGTCGTCGAGCTGTTCCGCGACAACGGCATCTTCTCCACGCTCGCCGACGAGGAGTACGGCGGCGTCGGCGCAAGCGCGCTTCAGACGCTGATCTCGATCGAGGAGATCTCGAAGGCGTGCGCCACGAGCGGACTGATCCTCGCCGTGCAGGAGCTCGGCGCGCTCGCGTTCAAGCTCGCCGGCAGCGAAGAGCAGAAGCAGCAGTTCCTGCCCCGGCTCGCCTCGGGCGAGGCGCTTGCCGCCTACGCGCTGACCGAGCCGGGCTCGGGCTCGGACGCGGCCGCGATGCTCACCGTCGCCCGCCGTGAGGGCGACGAGTACGTGATCGACGGCTCCAAGCGCTTCATCACGAACGCGGGCGTCGCCGAGGTCTACGTCGTCTTCGCGAAGACCGATCCTTCGGCCGGGCACCGCGGGATCTCGGCCTTCGTGGTCGAGCAGGGCACGCCGGGGCTCGAGATCGGGCGGATCGAGCCGAAGATGGGAATCAAGGGCTCGACGACCGGAGAGGTGCTTCTCGAAGACTGCCGGGTGCCCGCGGCGAACCTGATCGGCGAGGAAGGCGAGGGGTTCAGACTCGCGATGCGGATCCTCGACCGCTCCCGACCGGCGATCGCCGCTCAGGGCCTCGGGCTCGCCCAGGGCGCCACCGACTTCGCGCTCGAGTACGCCCGCTCACGCGAGACGATGGGCGAGCCGATCGCGAAGCACCAGCTGGTCGCCGGGATGCTCGCCGACATGGAGACGCGCTGCGAGGCGGCGCGCGGCCTCCTCTACCGCTGCGGCCAGATGATCGACGACGGCGTCGAAGGCGGCGAGCTGACGAAGCTCTCGGCGATGACGAAGCTCTTCTGCACCGACACCGCGATGGCCGTCACGACCGATGCAGTCCAGGTGCTCGGCGGCTACGGGTACATGCAGGAGTACCCGGTCGAGCGAATGATGCGCGACGCCAAGGTGACCCAGATCTACGAGGGCACGAACCAGATCCAGCGGCTCGTGATCGCCCGCGAGATGCTCCGTTCCCGGTGAGCAAGGTCACACTCTCGAGCCGCGACCGCGTCCTCTTTCCGGACGACGGGATCACGAAGGGCGACCTCTTCGACTACTACGACGCAGTCGCGCCGTGGATCGTGCCGCATCTGAAGGACAGGCCGTTCACGATGAAGCGCTGGCGGGAGGGGTTGCCGGGCGGGAGCTTCTTCCAGAAGCAAGCGCCGAAGGGAATCCCAGCCTGGATCCCGACGCGGGAGTTCAGGACGTGGCCGCGAGGAGGCAAGGGCGAGTCCCGGCTTGTGGACTTCCCGCTCGTGAACTCCCGCGATGCGTTGCTCTGGATGGTGCAGATGCACTGCATCGACATGAACTGCTGGTACAGCCGAGTCGACAGGCCGGAGCGCCCGGACTTCGTGCTCTTCGACCTGGACCCACCCGAGGAGCCTGACGGGTTCGCGCTGGCGGTGCGAGTCTCACACCGGATCCGGGAGGCGCTCCATGGCCTCGAGCTCGACTCCTGGGTGAAGACCAGCGGTGCGGACGGGATCCACGTCCTCGTCCCGATCGCCCGCCGTTCGTCGTTCGCCGAGACCTACGAGTTCGCGGAGCTGCTCGCCCGGCGCATCGAGGCCGAGCACCCTGGCGAAGCAACAACCGAGTGGCTGAAGAAGAAGCGCTCCGGCGTCCTCATCGACCACCGGCAAAACGGGCACGGGAAGACGATCGCGTCCGTGTACTCGGTCCGCCCGAAGCCGGGGGCCCCGGTCTCGACCCCGCTGCACTGGGACGAGCTGACCGAGGAGATCCGCCCTCGTGACTTCTCGATGGCCGTCGCGCTCGAGCGTGTCGAGCGGCTCGGCGATCTGTTCGAGCCCGTGCTCGAGGGCGGCCAGGCGCTCGGGCCGGCGCTGCGGGCGCTGAGGAGCGGCGGCTAGATGTGCGACCTCCATCACCACGACCTTCCTCATCTCGACGCGGACGAGTACGTGCTCGACACGCCGTACCTCCGCGAGCTCGTGTCCGAGGTGCGGCACCGGATCTCCGCCGCGGCAGCCCCGCCAGAGGCCTGCGAGGCGATCGAGCCGCTGTTCGCCGACCTGCTTGCGAACCACGACTGGCTTCCCGACGACTTCCAGCGCGATGCGCCCGAGAGCGGGATGGGCGGCGGGATCGGGCAGTGGCTCCTCTTCCGCTCGGCCGACCGCTCGCTCTGCCTGTTCAGCCTGGTCGTCCCGCCCGGGTCGGCGACGCCGGTGCACGACCATCTCGCCTGGGGCCTCGTCGGGCTCTACCGCGGCAACCAGGACGAGGAGTTCTACATCCCCCGGCCCGGCGAGCTCGAGCTCGTCCGTCGCCGCCCGCTCGAGCCGGGCGACTTCTACCGGCTGCTCCCGCCGTGCGACGACATTCACCGGGTGCGCACGACCTCGGATGTGACCTCGGTCTCGATCCACCTGCTTGCAAGCGACGCGGGCTGCATCCTCCGCCACACCTTCGACGAGCGCGGCGCAGCCTCGCCCTTCCGATCGGGTTACGTGAACGCGAACTGCGAAGCGAGCGCGTGACGGTCGTCGCGCTGAAGCTCCTGCTCGCGCCGAGCTTCGTCGTCGCCGCCTCGCTCGTCTCCCGCCGGTACGGCGTCCGGGTCGGCGGGGTCTTCGGCGGCCTGCCGGCGATCGCGGGCCCGATCCTGCTCGTGCTCGCGATCGAGGAAGGCACGGACTTCGCCGCCGGCGCCGCGGCCGGCGTGGTCCTCGGGGTGGTCGCAGTCGTTGCCTTCGTCGTGGCGTATGTCGTGGTGGCGCCGCGCCTCGCCTGGCCATGGGCCGTTGCGGCTGGCTGGGCGGCGTTCTCGGTCGCGGTCGTCGCGCTGAGGCCCGTTCACGTCAGCCCTCTCGCGGCACTGGTGCTCGCCTGCGCAGCTTGCGCGCTGACGCTGGTCCTTGTCCGCCGTCCGCCGCGGAATCCAGTCCCGCCGCCTGCTCCGCCGCCGTGGGACCTGCCGCTCCGCGCGGCCTGTGCGGTCGTTCCGGTGCTCGTGGTGACGGCCCTCGCGCACACCCTCGGGCCGCACGTCACCGGGCTCGTCGCCGCGTTCCCGATCATTACCCCGGTGCTCGCGGCATTCACCCAGGCCCAGCAGGGGCCGCAGGAGGCAGTTCGCCTGCTCCGGGGAATGACATCTGGCTTCTTCTCCTATGCGCTGTTCGGATACGTGATCGCGATCACGGTGGTAGAGCTCGGGATCGGTGCGTCATTCGCGCTCGCGACGGCACTCGCACTCGCCGTGCAGGGAATCGTCCTCGTGGTCACCAAGCGCCGCGAGCAGGCGCGAGCCGTAGAGGCACTCGCCTAACCGAGCGAGTAGAACTCGTCGGGCAGCCGGTCGGCGAGCGCTTGGATCACCTTCATCTGCAGCAGCGGCATGTCCTCGAGGAGCTGCCTGAAATCGCCGGGCGCGATCACGAGCACGCGCGCCTCCGTGGTCGTAGCGACCGCGGCCGTCGTCGGTCGATCCGAGAGCAGGGCGATCTCCCCGAAGAAGTCGCCCGGCGCCATCCGGTTGATCTCGACGCCGTCGCGCCGTACCTCCGCCTCGCCTTCGAGCAGGACGAAGAACTGCTTGCCCGCCTCGCCTTCGCGGATCAGCTCCTCACCGGCAGGCGCGTCGATCTCGCGGGAGATGCGCTCCACGGTCTCGAGGTCGGGCTTGTCGAGGACAGCGAACAAAGGCACACGTCTCAGCGCATCGACCTTGCTCTGTTCCTCCCTTCGCAACATCGATCAGTTGCCGGCTGCGCTCCTCCGCGCCGCCTTGTGAGCTCGCTTCGCAGCCTGATAGTCGGCGAGCTCCTGCGGTGAGCCGACGGCGCCGAGGCAGGCGTGGTCCGGGACGAGCGGCTTCGCCGCGTCGACGCCGAACCGCAGCGCGAGCACCGAGCCGAGCGCGGTCACCTTCATCGGGCCGAAACCGGGGAGGGAGCCGATGCGCTTCTTCAGGTCGGCCGTGTCCGAGGCCTCGTTCCAGATGCGCGACGCATCGCCGTCATAGTCCTCGGCGACGACTGCGGCGAGCTCGCGCACGCGTCCGGCCATCGAGCCGGGGAAGCGATGGATCGCGGGCTTCTCGCGAAACGCCTCTTCCAGGTCGAGCTCCGCGAGCTTCCGGGGGTCGAGCGTGCCGACGCGCTCCTTCAGCGCGAGCGGGCCGGCAAACGCCTTCTGCACCGGCACCTGCTGATCGATCGCGAACCCCACCAGGAGCGCGAAGGGATCCGTTGCGAGCAGCTTGCAGGCCGCCTCGTCGTCGGTGAAATACAGCGCCTCGGGCATCGACAGAACTGTACTAAACGAACACTTGTTCGTGTGCCGGTCCGGCGATACCCTGGGGCGATGGATCCGCTCGCCGCCTTCTCGCCCGCCACGCGAGCGTGGTTCGAGGGAGCATTCGCCGAGGCAACTCCGGCGCAGACGCTCGGCTGGCCGGCGATCGCGACGGGAGGCGATGTCCTGATCCAGGCGCCGACCGGGTCGGGCAAGACGCTCACCGCGTTCCTCTACGCCATCGATCGGCTGACCGCGAGCCCGGGGCAAGGGCTCCGCGTGCTGTACGTCTCGCCGCTCAAGGCGCTCAACTACGACATCGAGCGGAACCTGCGGGGGCCGCTTGCGGGGCTCGACTCTAGCCTGCGGGTCGGGGTCCGGACCGGCGACACCTCCGCCAAGGAGCGCCGCGAGCTCGTGAAGGAGCCGCCGGACATCCTGATCACGACCCCCGAGTCGCTCTTCCTCATGCTCACGTCGGCCGCCCGCGAAAGCCTCCGGGGCGTCGAGACGCTGATCCTCGACGAGGTGCACGCTGTCGCCGGCACGAAGCGCGGCGTCCACCTCGCGCTCTCGGTCGAGCGGCTCCAGCGGCTCGTCGAGCACCGGATCCAGCGGATCGGGCTCTCGGCGACCCAGCGGCCGCTCGAGGAGATCGGGCGGTTCGTCTCGGGTGGGCGCCCGATCGAGCTGGTCGACGCCGGGACGCGCAAGGAGCTCGACCTCCAGGTCATCGTGCCGGTCGAGGATCTCCGCGAGCTCGGCTCGACAGCCGCACTGTCTCACCCGCTCCTTTCCGAAGGCGAGGTCTCCGACGGCAGCTCGGAGCACGCGATCCCCTCGATCTGGCCGTCGATGTATCCGGAGCTGCTGAAGCTCGTCGAGGCGCACCGCTCGACGATCGTGTTCGTCAACAACCGGCGGCTCTCCGAGCGGCTCGCGCTTCGCCTCAACGAGCTCGCCGAGCGCGAGATCGCTCGCGCACATCACGGCAGCCTCGCCCGCGAGCAGCGTGTCCTCGTCGAGGAGGATCTCAAGGCCGGCCGCATCCCCTGCCTCGTCGCAACGTCCTCGCTCGAGCTCGGGATCGACATGGGTGCGGTCGACCTGGTGATCCAGGTCGAGTCGCCGAAGTCGGTCGCGCGCGGGCTACAGCGTGTCGGCCGGGCCGGCCACGAGCTACACGCCGTCTCGAAGGGGCGGATCTTCCCGAAGTTCCGCGCCGACCTGCTCGAGTCGGCTGTCGTCGCCCGCGCGATGCGAGACGGCGAGATCGAGGAGACGAAGATCCCGCGCAACCCGCTCGATGTCCTCGCACAGCAGATCGTCGCGATCGTGGCCGACGAGGAGATCGAGGTGGCGGAGCTCCACGATCTCGTCCGCTCTGCCTATCCCTTCTCGGACCTTTCCCGCACCCAGCTCGAGAACGTCCTCGACATGCTCGCCGGGCGCTACCCGTCCGACGAGTTCGCGGAGCTTCGGCCGCGGATCATCTGGGATCGCACCGGTGGGACGATCCGGCCGCGCGATGGGGCGCGGCGGCTCGCAGTCACGAACGCCGGAACGATTCCCGACCGGGGTCTGTTCGGCGTGTTCCTGGTCGACGGCGGAGGGCGTGTCGGCGAGCTCGACGAGGAGATGGTCTACGAGGCGCGTGCCGGGCAGACCTTCCTGCTCGGCGCCTCGACCTGGCGGATCGAGGAGATCACCCGCGACCGCGTCCTCGTCTCCCCGGCGCCAGGGCTGCCCGGTGCGGTCCCGTTCTGGAAAGGCGAGGGGGTGGGGCGGCCCTATGAGCTCGGCGAGAAGGTCGGTGCCGCTTCGCGCGAGCTATCGGCGCTCGGCGACGACCAGGCGCTCGAGCGTCTACGGGTGGACTTCATGCTCGACGAGCGCGCCGCCCGGAACCTGCTCGCGTTCCTGCGCGACCAGGCCGACGCAACCGGCGCCGTGCCATCCGACCGCACGATCGTGATCGAGCGCTTCCGCGACGAGATCGGCGATTGGCGCGTCTGCGTCTTGACGCCGTTCGGGGGCCGCGTACATGCGCCGTGGGCAATGGCGATCACAGGCCGTCTGCGCGAGTCGCTCGGGCTCGACGCCCAGTCGATCTGGTCGGACGACGGTATCGCGATCCACTTCCCCGACGCCGACGTTCCGCCTTCGCTGGAGGAGATGCTGGTCGACCCGGCCGAGGTCGAGGACCTCGTCGTCACGGAGCTCGGCGAGACCGCCCTCTTCGGCGCCCGATTCCGCGAGAACGCGGCGCGCGCTCTCCTGATCCCGCGCCGAAGGCCGGGCCAGCGCACGCCTCTCTGGCAGCAGCGGCTCAAGGCGCAGTCACTCCTACAGGTGGCCCGCCGCTACGGCTCGTTCCCGATCGTGCTCGAGACCTACCGGGAGTGCCTCCAGGACGTGTTCGACCTGCCCGCTCTTCGGACGCTGCTCGCGGGTATCCAGACACGACGTCTTGACGTCGTCGAGGTCGAGACCGGGAGCGCGTCGCCGATGAGCTCGTCGCTGCTCTTCGACTACGTCGCCACGTACATGTACGAGGACGACACCCCGCCCGCTGAGCGGCGCGCACAGGCTCTCTCGCTCGACCGTGACCTGCTTCGCGAGCTGCTCGGCAGCGAGGAGTTGCGCGACCTCCTGGATGCGGACGCGGTCGACGAGGTCGAGCGTCAGCTGCGCGGCCGGCCGCGGACACCCGACGAGCTTCACGACCAGCTCCGGGTCCGCGGCGATCGGCGCCCCGGGGAGTACGACCAGGCGCTCGCCGCGCCGCTCCTCGACGAGCGGCGCGCGCTGCTCGTTCGGCTTGCCGGTGAGGATCGGCTCATCGCGGCCGAGGATGCGGGCCGGTATCGCGACGCGCTCGGGGTGATGCCGCCCGGTGGCCTGCCCGAGGCGTTTCTCGAGGGCGGGCCGGACTCGCTCCGTCAGCTCGTGCTGCGCTATGCCAAGGGGCGAGGGCCGTTCACGACCGCGGAAGCCGATGGGCATTTTGGTCGTGACGTCGTCGCGGTGCTGGTCGAGCTCGAACGCGACGAGGCACTCGTTCGCGGCGAGCTCCGACCCGGCGGGACCGAGCGCGAGTGGTGCGATCCCGATGTCCTCCGCCGTTTGCGGCGGGCGTCCCTCGCCGCGCTTCGTCGCGAGGTCGAGCCGGTCGAGCCGGCGGCGCTTGCCCGCTTCCTGCCCTCGTGGCACGGCGTCGACCGGCGCGCCACGTTGCGGGAGGCGCTCGTGCCGCTCCAGGCGATCGCCATCCCCGTCGCTCTCTGGGAGAGCGAGCTCCTGCCACGTCGCATTCCCGGCTATCGTCCCGAGCAGCTCGACGCGCTCTGCGCCAGTGGCGAGGTTGTCTGGGTCGGCGCCGGGCTCGACCGCGTCGCCCTGTACTTCCGCGAGGACGCTGCAGCGCTCGGCCAGGTTGCCGGCACGCCCCGGCCGGAAGGGGAGACGCACGACCGGCTGCGCGCGGCGTTCGGTGCGGGTGCCCTGTTCTGGGCGGATGTGCTCGAAGAGACCGGGTTGCAGCCCGACGAGGCGTTGCCGGGCTTGTGGGATCTCGTCTGGGCGGGCGAGGTCACGAACGACGCGTGGACGCCGCTTCGGGCCGGTCGCCGCCACGGCGTGCCCAAGCCGGAACGTCGCCCACGTCGCTTCTCGCGCTCGCGGGCGACGGTGGCAACAGCGACGCAGGGCCGGTGGTCGCTCACCGGGCGTCTGTTCACAGGCGCTCCGGAACGGCGGGCGCTGGCCGAGCTCCTGCTGGAGCGCCACGGCATCGTCACTCGCGACGGGGTCAGGTCCGAAGGGATCCCGGGCGGGTACGGCGCCGTCTACGCCGAGCTGCGAGCGCTGGAGACGCTCGGGCTCTGCCGGCGCGGCTACTTCGTCGAGGGGCTCGGAGGAGCGCAGTTCGCGCTCGGCGGAGCAGTCGAGCGGATCCGCGAGCTGAGGGAGGCCGGGGAGGAGCCGGAAGCGTCGGTGATCGCCGCGGCCGATCCGGCCCAGCCCTACGGTGCGGCTCTCCCATGGCCGAAGCGGGCCGGTGCGAGGGCCGCCCGCGTCGCCGGGGCTCATGTGGTTCTGCTCGGCGGCGAGGCAGTTCTCTACGTCGAGCGTGGCGGGCGTTCGCTCGTACCGTTGCGTGATCCCGACGACAGCTGGCTTCGGCCCGCGCTCGAAGCGCTCGTCGCCTACGTCCACCGCGGCGGTGTGAAGCGCCTGGCGGTCGAGCGGTTCGACGGTGGGCCTGTCACCGACAGCGAGGTGATGCCGCTCCTGGTCGAAGCCGGCTTCCTCGCCGGGCCGCGGCGAGCCGTGCTGCGACCTTGAGTACGTGGCCGTGAGCCTGTTCGAGATCCAGCAGACGAGCTACGTCAGAGCCGGCGGGGCGCTACGCGGTGCGTGGCCGGCCGAGCGGGCGATGGGCCGCGTCGAGCTCGACGACTTTCTCGCGGCCCGGACCTACTGCGTTCTCGCCACTGTGACGGCGAAGGATCGTCCGCAGGCGCGCCCCGTCGCGTTCACCGTCCTCGGCGATTCGATCTGGTTCGCCACCGTCGCCGGCGGCCGCCTTCGCAACCTCGAGCGCTCACCGTGGGTCTCGGTCGTCGTCGACGAGGGCGAGGGCGACGACCACCGCGCCGTTGCCGCCGACGGCCCCGTCACGCTCTTCGACGACCCGCCCGACCGTCTACTCGAGCTTTGGGAGAAGCGATTCGGCTCGCGGGCCGAATGGGCCGTCAAGTGGTTCGAGCTCCGCCCTGAGCGCGTCTTCTCCTACCGTGCCTGAGGGCGACACGCTCCACCGCGCGGCGGCGCGGCTACAGCCGCTCGTCGGTAGCCGGGTCGACGCATCGTCCCCGCATCCGAGGGCGCAGGCCGAGCGAGTGGCCGAGCGGCTCGACGGACGGAAGCTCGAGTCGGTCGAGGCGATCGGCAAGAACCTGATCCTTCGCTTCGAGGGCGGCATCGTGCTTCGATCGCATCTGCGGATGAGCGGCCGCTGGGTCCTGCAGCCCCGCGAGGCCACGCTGCGAGGAAGGCCGTGGCTGATCCTGCGCGGCCCGGGGCTCGAGGCCGTTCTCTGGGGCGGCCCCGTCCTCGAGCTCCACACCCGCGCCCTCGCCGGGCTCGGCCCGGACATCCTGGGCTCGCCGCCCGACTTCGACGCGATGCTCGCTCGCCTGCGCCGCGCCGACGGCACCCGCTCGCTCGGCGAGACGCTGATCGACCAGGGCCTCGTCTCCGGGATCGGAAACATGTGGATGGCCGAGGTGCTCTGGGCGGAGCGGCTCTCGCCGTGGCTGCGCCTCGCCGATGTCGCCGAGATCGATCGCCGCCGCGTCCTCGAGACTGCCGCGACGCGGATGCGCGCCGCGGTCGACACCGGGCGCGAGCCGCGCAGGCAGGTCTACCGGCGTGCAGGCCGGCCGTGCCCACGCTGCCGGACACCGATCCGCTCACGCGGGCAGGGCGACGCCAACCGGACCGCCTACTGGTGCCCGACCTGCCAGCCCGGGTAGGAGACCACGCGCCCGCCTCGTAGATGCACACGTGGCGCTACGGGCACCGCACCTCTACCAATCCCTGCGCGCATTCTGTCTCGCGGCGTTCGCCGCCGAGCGGGGAGCGGAGCTGCCGTTCGCCTTCGAGGAGCACCCGACGCGTGGCGGACCGTCGCTCTACGAGTACCGGCCGCTCGTCCGTGCGTTCGTCGAGGAGCAGGCCCCGACGCTGCGCCGGCTCCCGGACACCCGCAACGCGATCGAGGATCTTCGCCGCGAGCCCGCCGCCGCGATCTTCGCCCACGCGCACTCGGGCCTCGGGGCGAGCGACGACGATGCGCTCTTCCGGACGATTCTCCTTCCGACGCTGACCGCGGTCGCCGAGCGCTCCGGCGGCTTCGACTGGCAGGACGACGCCTTCGAGAGCGCCTACGCCTCGATCGAGGAGTCGCTCTTCGGCACGGCCCGCTCCTACGCGGCGATCGCGCCGTTGATCGGCCTCTCGGCCGGGTCGACCGTCGAGCTCGGCGGCGACATCCGTGTTCGCTCAGTCGTCCCGGGCGAGCTCTCAGGCCTCTGGCCCGAGGCGCTCGGCCTGATGCCACCCGAGTTCGGACGCGACGTCGACCGGCTCTGCGTACTCGAGCTCGCCAGAGAGCTCGACGCCAGCGAGGCCGAGCCACCGGACGCCGCCGCAGAGCTTGCCGACGCCGTGAGCGCCCTACGCCTTGCCACGGCCGGCTCGATCGCGGCCGGCCCCGTCGTCTTCGAGCGACTCGACTTTCGCCCCCTCCGAATCTCGCCGCTCCTCCCGATCGCGGCAACGAAGCCGCTCGGGGAGGCGATCAGGCTCGACGCCCTGCGTGCGCAGGTCGCCGCCGACCTGCGCGAACGGCTTCCGCTCGCCGACGAGGATCGCGAGCTCGGCGAGGCGCTCGACCGCTGGGAGCTCTCGCTGTTCGCCGACGAGCCGTTCCGCTCGGGCCAGGTCAAGGACGCTCTCACCGCACTCCTCGGGAACGGCGACGGTGCCTGGGCCGCCTCGATGCGCGCCGCCGTGCTGTTGCAGGAGAACGGCAAGGACCGCGTCGAGCTGCTCCGAGCCCTCAACGGTGAGCATGCAGGCGCTGCCTCTCGCGACGCGCTTCGCCGGGCTCTGGTCGAGACACTGCTGCACGGAAATCGAGAGCAGCTCGTCGATACGCTCGACGAGACCCTGCTCGGCCTCCGGCCGAGGCCCGTGAGCGTCGTGGCCGCCTAGCCGCCGTCTCAATTTCGGCACGAAGTTGGCACAGACACGTCACAGGTTCCGGGGTACCTTCGGACTATGGACGAAGCAGAAAGGGTGCTCGACCGTCTCGAGCGGATCAGGGAGCTGAACGAGTGCGACGCCCCGGCGGGCGTGCTGCTCGGCGAGCTGCGTGAGCTCGTGGCAGAGGCCGAGGAGTGGGCGAGGGCCGAGGGCGATGCCCGGGCCCGCGCGGCTGCCGCCGGGCTTGGGGAGCGACTGTCGCAGGTCGGGGAGGTGACGCCTCTCGCGCTCGTCACCGAATAGCCGTGCAGGAACCCGCGCGCCCGGCGCGAAAAGAGCGCGAGATGGCAGTCGCACGCCTGCTCCCTCGCCCCTCCCTACGCCACTCCGCGAAGGCGAAAGCCCCTGCGAAAACGCAGGTGATCGCTCTCGCGAACCAGAAGGGCGGTGTCGCCAAGACGACGACGACGCTGAACCTGGGCGTGGCTCTGGCCGAGAAGGGGATGCGCGTTCTCTGCATCGATCTCGACCCGCAGGGCAACCTGACGATGTCGCAGGGGATGAACCCCGACACGATCGAGCGCTCGATGTTCGACGTGCTCGTGCACCGGGCCCCGATCAGCGAGGTGATCGCTCATCGCGAGGTGGACATCGCCGTCGCGTCGATCGACCTGGCCGGCGCCGACATGGCTCTTTCGAGCCAGATCGGGCGGGAGCGCGCCCTGCAAAAGGCGCTTGCGGACATCACGACGAGCTACGACTACATCCTGATCGACACCCCGCCGTCGCTGGGCCTCCTGACGATCAACGCGTTCGTCGCCGCGACCGGCGTGATCGTCCCGGTTCAGACGGAGTACCTCTCGCTGCGCGGGCTCGTCCAGCTCGAGAACACGCTGCAGATGGTGCGCGAGAATCTGAACCCGAAGGTCTCGATCATCGGGATCCTCCCGACGATGTTCGACCGGCGCGTGACTCACTCCCGCGAGGCCGACGACATCCTGCGCGAGAACTTCGGCAAGCTCGTCTACAACACGAGAATCCGCAAGACGATCCGCTACGCGGAGGCGCCCGTGAGGGGCTCGTCGATCATGGCCTACGAGCCTGAAGGCGAAGCCGCGGCGCTCTACCGTGACCTGGCGAAGGAGGTGCTCAATGGCGAGAAAGCGCGTTAGCATGCGCGAGGGCCCGCTGGCGGAGCTCTTTCGCGCCACCGAGGCCGCCCAGGTCAAGGGCGGCCCGACGCGCGGCAAGCGCCCGCAGCCCGACCCGGCCCCGACCGAGATCCTTTCCGTCGTTCCCGACCCGGCTCCCGAGGTCGCTCCGACACTTGTGGTCGCTCCCGAGCCCACGGAGCAGCTTCCGGTCGCCCGGTGGCTCGAGCCACTGCCCGAGCATCCGGCGCGCCTAGAGCGCCCGAGGGACAGCGCCTCCTACCTCGCCGTGATCCGCGTCGTCGGCGTCGGTGGCGCCGGCCTGAACGCGCTCGACCGCATGATGGACGCCGGGATCAACCAGGTCGACTTCATCGCGGTCAACACCGACATCCAGCAGCTCCAGATGAGCGACGTGCCGACCAAGATCCACATCGGCAGCGAGCTCACCGAGGGGCTCGGCTCCGGCGCAGACCCGGAGATCGGGCGCCAGTCGGCCGAGGCCAGCTACGACGCGCTGAAGCGCTCCCTACGCGGCTCCGACATGGTCTTCGTGACCGCCGGCGAGGGCGGAGGCACCGGCTCCGGCGCAGCACCGGTCGTCGCGCGGATCGCGCGCGAGCTCGGCGCGCTGACCGTCGGGATCGTCACGACGCCGTTCAAGTTCGAAGGCAGCCGCCGCGCCAAGCAGGCGGACACCGGCGTCGAGGCGCTCCGCGCGGCCTGCGACACCGTGATCGTGATCCCGAACGACCGTCTGCTCGAGGTTCTCGACAAGTCGACCTCGATGCTGGACGCGTTCCGGATCGCCGACGACGTTCTGCGCCAGGGCGTGCAGGGGATCTGCGACCTGATCACCAATCCCGGCCTGATCAACCTCGACTTCGCCGATGTGCGCACGATCATGAAGGACGCAGGCTCGGCATTGATGGGCATCGGCTTCGCCTCGACAGGGGAGAATCGAGCCCGGGAAGCGGCCGAGCGCGCACTGCGCAGCCCGCTGATCGAGACCGAGATCACCGGCGCCCGCGGCATCCTGCTCTCGATCGCCGGCGGCGACGACCTGTCGCTCTTCGAGGTGAACGAGGCCGCGGAGGTGGTGCGGTCCGCTGCGACCGACGACACGAACATCATCTTCGGAGCGACGATCGACGGCCGTCTCACGGGCCAGATCTGGATCACCGTGATCGCGACGGGGCTCGGCGGCGCTCGACGGCCGCGCGCGCTCGCCACGGTCGGCGGAAGCTCCGACCCGTACGAGACGCCCTCGTTCCTGAGCTCGTAGCTGCTCTAGGCTTCGCCGCATGAAGGGCGCCGTCGCCGCGGGTCACCCGCTGACCGCCCGTGCGGGCGCACGAATGCTCGAGGAGGGCGGCAACGCCGTCGACGCCTGCGTTGCAGCCGTATTCGCGGGCGCGGTCTGCGAGAGCTTCCTCACGAGCCCAGCGGCCGGCGGGTTCATGCTCGTCCACCGCGCGCGTGACCGCTCGACGCGGCTCGCCGATTTCTTCGTCTCGTCGCCCGGGCTCGGGCTGAAGAAGCGGCGCGGGGGCGCGATGACCGCGATCGACGTCGGCTTCGGCAGTGGAGGCGCGACCACGCAGCCATTCCTCATCGGCCCCGCTGCCGTGGCCGTCCCGGGAGCGGTGGCCGGCCTCGAGGCCGCTCACAAGGCCTACGGGCGACTGCCGTGGCGGGAGCTACTCGCACCGGCCACGGAGCTCGCCCGCGGCGGCATCGAGCTCACGAGGCCGCAGGCGCACATGCACGCGATGCTCGATCCGATCCTCCGGCACAGCGACGAGGCGCGCCGGATCTACAGCAGCCCGACCGGTGCCCGGCTCGTCGCCGGTGACACGCTGTGCCTGCCCGACCTCGCCGACACGTTCGAGGCGATCGCGAAACGGGGAGCGGCGGCCCTCTATCGCGGTGAACGGGCTCGCGCGATGGTCGAGACGGTTCGCGACGGCGGCGGCGAGCTGACGATGGACGATCTCGCCTCGTATCGCGTCGTGTGGCGCCGCCCGTCGAGCGTGCGCTTTCGGAGCCACACCGTGCTCTCGAACCCGCCGCCGTCGTCCGGGGGCGTCCTGATCGCCTACGGGCTCGCACTGCTCGAGCGCCTGCCCGAGACCGCGGCCGGGAGCGCCGAGGCGGTTGCGGCGCTCGCCGAGGTGATGCGCGAGCAGGGTCGGGCGCGCGCGGACGGCTTCTCCCGCAGCTTGCATCGCGGTGGGCTCGCCGCCCGGCTGCTGGCGCCCGAATCGCTTCGCGCGGCCCGCCGTCGGATCGACGCCCACCTGGCGGGCGAGCGCGAGCAGGCGGCGCCCGGGGGGACGACACACGTCTCGGCGATCGACGCTGAGGGCAACGCGGCCGCCGTCTCGACCTCGACCGGATCGGGCTCGGGAGTGATCGTGCCCGGGACGGGGCTCTACCTGAACAACATGCTCGGCGAGTACGACCTCGTCGGCGGCCGGCCGCCGCGGCCCGGTGTGCGCCTCACGAGCATGATGGCCCCGACGATCGCGCTGGGCGCGAACGGGAAGCCGCGCCTCGTCGTCGGCAGCGCCGGCTCGGCGCGCCTTCGCGGGGCGATCATGCAGATCGTGGTGAACGTCCTCGAGCACGGTCTCGGAGTCGAGGAAGCGATCGGCGCGCCGCGTATCCACGTCGACGAGCCGCACGTCCACTGTGAGGGCGGGCATGACCCGGCCGAGCTCGACCGGCTCGCGGAGCTCGGCTACGACGTCGTCCGCTGGCGCCGCCGGAACCTCTTCTTCGGCGGCGCCGCTGCGGTCGAGATCCTTCCAGGACGGCGCTTCCGCCGCCGCAGGCGACCCTCGCCGCGGCGGTGCAGGAGTCCTCGTCGGATGACGTCCGGGCTCGGCGTCCGCGTGCGCAGGGCGGTCCCGGGGGACGCGGGCAAGGCGGTCGTGCTGGCGAGCGCCGTCGCAGGAGAGGAGGAGGGCTGGCTTCTCGCCGATGCCAGGTGGCGCAGCGCGGGCGACGAGCGCCGCTACATCCGGGCGCTCCAGCGCCATCCCGACGCCGCCGTCTACGTCGCGGAGCTTCCGAACGGCGAGCTGGTCGGCCGGCTCTCGCTGATGCGCGACCCGCACCCGTCGAGCTCCCACGTCGCCGACCTCGGGCTGATGGTCGCCGCCGCGTACCGCCGCCGCGGGATCGGCACCGCGCTCATGCTCGCGGCCGAGGAGTGGGCGGCCACGGCTGGCGTGTCCAAGCTCGAGCTGCACGTCTTTCCGCACAACAGCGGGGCGATCGCGCTCTACGAGAAGCTCGGCTACGAGCGTGAAGGCCTGCGCCGCGGCCAGTACGCGAGCGCCGACGGCCGCATGCGGGACGTCATCCTGATGGCGAAGCAGCTGTAGATTCAAGGCATGGCGCACGAGCTCATCCGTCCGGAGATCGAGGCACTCAGCCCGTATCAACCGGGAAGGCCGATCGAGGACGTCCAGCGCGAGCTCGGCCTCGAGCGCGTCGTGAAGCTCGCCTCGAACGAAGGGCCGTTCCCGCCGTTCCCGGCCGCGCTCGCTGCAATGGACAGGGTCGAGCCGGGGCTGAACCGCTACCCGGACGGCGGGACCTACCGACTGCACGAGGCTCTCGCAGCGCGGCATCGGGTCGGCTTCGAGGAGGTCTGCGCCGGCTCGGGCGCCGACGGCTGCATCGACATGCTGAGCCAGGCGATCCTCGGGCCCGGCGACGAGGTCGTCTGCGGCTGGCCGTCGTTCCCGAGCTATGTGATCTACGCCGCCAAGCAGGGCGCGACCGTCACGCGGGTGCCGCTTCACGAGCTCCGCTACGACCTCGTCGCGCTCGCCGCGGCGGTCGGGCCGAGGACGAAGATCGTGTACGTCTGCCACCCGAACAACCCGACGGGGACGATGAACACCCGCGCGGAGCTCGACGACTTCTTCGACCGGCTTCCCGACGGCGTCCTGACGGTCGTCGACCAGGCGTATTTCGAGTACATCGACCACGACGGCTACCCCGATGCGGTCGCCGAGTACTTTCTCGAGGGACGGCGGGTCGTCGTCCTCCGCACGTTCTCGAAGATCTACGGCCTCGCGGGCGCCCGGGTCGGCTACGCCGTCGGGCCGCAGGACGTCTGCGCGGCGATGACCAAGGTGCGGAGGCCGTTCGACCTGACGACCACGGCGCAAGCGGCCGCACTCGCGAGCATCGACGACGTCGGCGAGATCGCCCGGCGGCGCGACCTGAACTCCCAGGGCCTGATCGATCTCCGCGCCATCCTGGAGCGCCACGGCCTCGAGCCCGCCGCGGGCGCCGTCGGCAACTTCCTCTACGTCGAGCTCGGCGAGGACGCGGCCCCGCTGTTCGAGCGCCTGCTCCTCCAGGGCGTGATCGTCCGGCCGCTGGCGGGGTTCGGCGAGCCGAACGCGATCCGCGTCTCGGTCGGCGCGCCCGACGAGCACGAGTTCCTCGACGCGGCGCTCGGCCGCGCCGTCGGGCCCGCCTGAGTCAGCTCTCCGGCGCCACCGCGTCCAGCTCGGCGACGTGGGCGGCGATCCACCCCTCGAGCACCTCGTCGCCCGAAGGCTTCTCGACCCGCAGCACCCCGCGAATGGCCTCCTCGGCCGTCGTAGCCTCGGCGCGCGCCCCGAGACACGTCGCGATCCAGAGCCCATCCTGCAGGCGCAGCGCGAGGACGGAGCCGTCGGGCGTGTACGTCTGCCACATCCCTGTTTCCTAGCGAAACGGGCGCGAGCCTGTCAACCGTCGCGGCGAGCCTTCCGGACCTGCGATGCTCCACTGGCGATGGGAGACACGATCGTGGTCGGCTACGAGGGCAAGGATGGATCGGAGCGCGTTCTGGACGCGGCGATCGCCGCCGTTCGCGACTCCGGCGGCACGCTCGTCGTGGCCGCCGCCGAGTACATGCCCGTCGACCCCGGCATGCCGAGCATGGTCTACGACGTCTCCGGCGCGGCGGTTCCCCTGCCCGACCCCGACCCGCAGGCTCCTCCTCCGTTGCAGGCGATCATCGACCAGGCGAGGCAGCACATCGAGGCCGCCGGCCTGACCGCCGAGTACGTGTGGGGTCTCGGCGATCCCGGCAAGTTGATCGTCGACACCGCGAGGGAGCGGGACGCCGCCAAGATCGTGATCGGCGCGACGAGCCACGGGGGGCTCTTCGGCCGCATGTTCGGCGACGACACCGAGGCCGAGGTGAAGCGCGAGGCCGGCTGCGAGGTCGTCGTCGTCGACTGACGAGGGCGCTCGTCCTGGCTCCGGCGGAGCCCTACTTTAACGTTTGACGTTTGTGGCTTCGATGAGCGTCCACAGCCGCTTCGTACCGCTCCAAAACAGCCGCTTTCGGCTGCTCTTCCTCGCGACCGCCGCCTCGGGCATCGGCAATTGGCTCGCGATCATCGCTCTCGGCCTCGACATGTACGACCGCACGCACTCGGGCTGGTGGGTCGGAGAGCTGATGTTCGCGAACATCGTGCCCGCGATCTTCATCGGCCTCCTGCTCGGGCCGCTCGTCGACCGGCTCTCCCGCAAGCGGCTGATGATCGCCTCCGACCTCTGCCGGCTCGGCGTGTTCGCAGCGCTGCCGTTCGCGGACACGCCCAGCGCGATCGTCCTGCTGGCCGTCGTGGCGGGAATCGGCAACGCCTTCTTCCGTCCTGCCGTCCTCGCCGGGGTACCGAACCTCGTGCCGGCGAGCGAGCTCAGCGCGTCGAATGCCCTGCTCCAGCTCGTCGACTGGACGGCGACGGCGCTCGGGCCGGTCCTCGGCGCCCTGCTCGTGGCGGCCTCCGGCCCGCACCTGGTCTATGCGGTCAATGCAGCGACCTTCGCGTTCTCGGCCCTCCTCGTCTTGTTCATCCCCGGGCATCTGCTCCAGAGCGAGCGCTCGATCGGCCGTGGCCAGTGGCAGGACCTCACGGAGGGCTTTGCCGTGGTCCGCCACTCGCGCGCCCTGATGTGCGTGCTCGTCGTCTGGTCGATCGCGATGTGCGCGAGCGGGATCGTCAACACCGCCGAGGTGTTCCTCGCCAAGCAGGCCTTCCATTCCGGCGACATCGGCTTCGGGCTGCTCTGGGCGGGCTCCGGGATCGGGTTGATCGTCGGCGGCTTGATGGCCGTGCCGTTGATCGAACGCGATGTCGGAGCGGCGTACGTCCGCTTCATCGCGATCATGGCGGTCGGGACCGCCTGTGCCGCGGTGGCGCCGAACGTGTGGGTCGGGATCGCCGCGATGGCCCTGTTCGGCTTCGGGAACGGCGGCGCGGTCGTCGCGAACATCACGCTCGTGCAGCGCGGCGCCCCCGATCGCGTGCGCGGCCGTGCGTTCACCGTCCTGATGAGCGTGAACTACGCCTTTCTCGGGCTGGCGTTCATCGCCGCAGGCCCGCTGGTGAACGCGTACGGGGCGCGCTGGGCCTACGGGGTCGCGAGCGCCACCGTGGTCGTCGCCGGGGCGGTGGCGCTGCGCTACACCCGTGGCATCGAGCTCGATCTCAGCCCGGCCCCGCAGGCGAGCGCGTGACGGGGCCGCTGACTACGGCGGCCGACCTCGCGGTCGCCGTTCGGGCGGGTGAGACGCGTGCGCTCGCCCGGGCGATCTCGCTCGTCGAAGACGGCGATCCCGCAGCCCGCGAGCTCGTCGGGATGCTCTTTCCCGACACCGGCCACGCGCACACGATCGGCGTCACCGGCCCGCCCGGCGTCGGCAAGTCCACGCTCATCTCGGCCCTCGTCACCCTGATCCGCTCGCGCGGCCTCACCGCCGGCGTGATCTCGGTCGACCCGACGAGCACCTTCACGAAGGGAGCGCTGCTCGGCGACCGGATCCGTCTCGCGGACCATTTCCTCGACCCCGGGGTCTTCATCCGCTCGATGGGGACGCGCGGCCACGCCGGAGGGCTCTCGGAGACGACTCTGCAGGCGGTGCTGATCCTCGATGCGGCCGGCAAGGACGTGATCTTCGTCGAGACCGTGGGAACGGGCCAGAACGAGATCGGGGTGCTGTCGATCGTCGACACGGTCGTGCTTGCCCTGATGCCCGGCACGGGTGACGCGGTGCAGGCGCTGAAGGCGGGGATCATGGAGATTCCCGACGCGATCGCGATCAACAAGCTAGACCATCCTCAGACCTCGATGCTCGTCGCGGACGTCCGCCAGATGCTCGCGCTCGGCTCCGGCGACGTTCCCCCGATCGTCAAGACGGAGGCGCTGCGGGGCGAGGGGATCGAGGAGCTGTGGGCTGCGATCGAGGCCCATAAGGCCGCGCTCGAGGCGGCCGGCGAGCTCGAGGAGCGCAGGGCAGACAACCTCGCCGCCGAGGTATTTGCGGTCTCCTCCGCACGAGCACGCCGGCATCTGGAAAATGCAGTAGCCAATGACCCCGAGCTCGTACGGTTGCTCGAGGACGTGCGCCGGCGGAAGCTCGATCCGCTGACGGCGGTGCACGAGATCCTGCGAAAGGTGTTCCGAATTGACGACGATGACGACTCCGACGATCGCTGACATCGAGGCCGCCCGCGAGCGGGTCGGGGGACACGCGCGCGTGACTCCCGTCTACACCTCCGAGTCGATCCAGCGCGAGTCCGGCCGGGCGTGCGTGCTCAAGGCGGAGAACCTCCAGCGCACGGGCTCGTTCAAGATTCGCGGCGCGTTCAACAAGCTCGCGACCCTCTCGCCCGAGGAGCGGGCCGCCGGAGTGATCGCGGCGAGTGCCGGCAACCACGGCCAGGCAGTCGCCTGGGCGGCACGCGAGCTCGGCATCCACGCGACGATCTACATGCCGGCCTATGCGCCGATGGCGAAGGTCGACCCGACCCTGACCTACGGCGGCGAGGCCGTCCTGACCGGGGAGGGCTTCGACGACGCGCTCTCCGAGGCCCTCCAGCGCGTCGAGCAGACCGGCGCCACCTTCATCCACGCCTTCGAGGACGAGCATGTGATCGCGGGACAGGGAACGATCGGGCTCGAGCTCGCCGAGCAGGTGCCCGACGTCGAGACGGTGCTTATCCCGATCGGCGGCGGGGGGCTTGCCTCTGGCGTCGCGATCGCGCTGCGCGCACTCCGGCCAAGCGTCCGCCTCGTCGGCGTCGAGGTCCGCCGCGACCTGCACACGATCGCCGACGGGATCGCCGTCAAGCACCCGGGTGAGCTGACCATGGAGATTCTCGGCCGGCTCCTCGACGAGGTGGTGGTCGTGAACGACGACGAGATCAGCGACGCGATCACGCTCCTCCTCGAGCGCTCCAAGCTGCTCGTCGAGGGAGCGGGTGCCGTCGGCGTGGCCGCAGTCCTCGCCGGGAAGGTCGACGGCACCGGGTCGGTCTGCCCCGTGATCTCCGGCGGCAACATCGACCCGACGACGCTGATGTCGGTGCTGCGTCACGGCATGACGGTCGAGGGGCGCTACCTCGCGATGCGCACCCGGCTCCGTGACCGCCCCGGGGAGCTGATCAGGGTCTGCGAGCTCGTCGCGGGCGAGAGCGCCAACATCGTCCAGATCGAGCATCGCCGGGAGGGCGTGCAGCTCGCCGTCGGCGACGTCGGCCTCGACCTCACCGTCGTCATGCGCAACGAGGAGCATTGCCTCCGCCTGATCACGGCGCTCGAGGAGAACGGCTTCCCGGTGGAGCGGCTCAGCTGATGGCGGCGCGGGACTTCTTCGCGGAGCTGCCCGAGAAGGCCGAGCCGGAGCGGCTCGTAGGCGTCGACTCGAGCTATCTCTTCGATGTCGCAGGCGAGGGCCGCTGGCTCGTCGAGGTCCGCGACCAGAAGGTCACCGTGACCGAGAACCCGGAAGGCGACGGGGATGTCGCGTTCACGCTCTCGGGCGAGACCTTCGACCGCCTGCTCGCGCGGCAGCAGAATCCGATGATCGCCTACATGACCGGGAAGCTCAAGATCAGCGGTGACCTCAACACCGCGATGGAGCTTCAGAAGCTGATCCCGTCGTGATCCGCGGCGCGTTCGCGGCAGCTCTCACGCCCCTTCGTGACGGCGGCGCAGCGCTCGACGAGGACGCTGTCGAGCCGTACGCGGCGTTCCTCGCCGAGGGTGGGGTGGACGGGGCCCTGGTATGCGGGACGACCGGCGAAGGGATCCTGCTCACGGCCGCCGAGCGAATGCGCGTGCTCGAGCTGTTCGTCGATGCCGCCCGCGGGAAGCTTGCGGTCGCGGCTCATTGCGGGGCGCAGACGACGGCCGAGACCGCGGCCCTCGCGGCTCACGCTGCCGAGGCGGGCGCCGACGCGGTGGCCGTGATCGGGCCGCCGTTCTTTCCGCTCGACGAGGTAGCGCTCGAGGAGCACTTCGCGGCAGCGGCGGCCGCTTGCGCGCCGCTTGCCTTCTACGTCTACGAGTTCGCGGCACGGACCGGGTACGCGGTTCCCGTCGCGGTCGTCGAGCGGCTGCAGCAGCGCGCGCCGAACCTGCGCGGGCTCAAGGTCTCGGACAAGCCCTGGGAGAAGGTGGAGCCGTACATCCTCGACGGGCTCGACATCTTCATCGGAGCGGAATCCCTGGTGGCGCGCGGGCTCGACGGCGGCGCGGCCGGGGCCGTATCGGGCCTCGCATCGGTTTATCCGGAGGTCGTGGCCGCGCTCGTGCGCGACCGGACGCAGGAGCTCTCGGATGAGGCCGAACGGCTGCGGAGCGAGCTCGACCGCTTCCCCTTCCAGGCGGCCGCCAAGGTCGTTGCCGCCCGGCGCGGGCTGCCGATCCGGCCCGACGTTCGCGCGCCGCTTCGCCGACTGAGCGCCGCCGAGCTCGAGGAGCTCGCGCTGCCGTGATCCTGGTCGCAGGCGGCGGGGCCATGGGCGCGGGTATCGCCTACCGGCTGGCGCTCCAGGGCGCCGGTGACGTCGTTCTCTGCGACCGCGGCGAGGTCTGCTCGGGCTCGACAGCGCGAGCGATGGGCGGCGTCCGCCAGCAGTTCTCGACCGCGGCCGAGGTGCGGCTCGCGCAGGAGAGCATCGCGTTCTTCGCCGAGCTCGGGCCGCCGTTCTTCTTCCAGGTCGGCTATCTGTTCCTTGCGACCACCGAGCAGGGGCTGTCCGACCTCGAGACGCGGCGGGAGCTGCAGGCCTCGCTCGGCGTCCCGGTCGAGAGCGTCGATCCCTCCTTCGTCGCCGGTCTCGAAACGGAAGATGTGCTTGGAGCGGTGTTCTGCGCCCAGGACGGCGTCGCCGATCCGCCTGCGGTGACCCAGGAGCTCGTGCGGCGCGCGCGTGAGCTCGGCGTCGAGGTGCGGGAGCACACGCTCGCGGAGAGCCTGCTCGACTCTGCAGACACCCTCGTGATCGCCTGCGGGCCCTGGTCGAACGAGCTGGCCGCCAGGGTCGGCGTCGAGCTGCCGATCCGGCCGCTCGTGCGGCAGCTGCTCGCGACCGAGCTGCTCGCGTCGGCGCCGGCGTCGCTGCCGATGGTGGTCGAGGCCGAGACCGGCTTCCACTTCCGCCGCCGCGATGACCGGCTCGTGCTCGCGATGGGCGACGCCGAGCCGCGCTGGGGCTTCGAGACGACCGTCGACGAGTCGGTCTTCCCCGATCGGCTGGCCAGGCTCGCGCACCGTTTCCCGCCGGCCGCCGGCTGCCGGATCGACCAGGCGTGGGCCGGGCTCTACGACATGACCCCCGACGCTCACCCGATCCTCGGTCGCGTCGCCGACGGCGTCTATGCCGCGTGCGGGTTCTCGGGCCACGGCTTCATGCAGTCTCCCGCGGTCGCGCAGGCGATCGCCGAGGAGATTCTCGACGGCGAGGCTCGGATCGATCTCGGGCCGTATCGGCTCGAGCGCTTCGCCGGGGATCTGGGCTTCCCCGAGACGGTTGTGCTCTAGAGTCCGAGCACATGTGCTTCGACCTCGATTCCACTCCGCCGATCCCCGTGATCGCCGGCGCCGCGATCGCCCACGAAGACCTGATCCTCGAATCCGAGGACGGCAACCGCTTCGCGGCCTTTGCCGCGATGCCCGATGAGCCGTCCGGACGGGGGATCGTCGTCCTGCCGGATGTTCGCGGCCTCTACCGCTTCTACGAGGAGCTCGCGCTACGCTTCGCCGAGCGCGGCTTCCCGGCAGTCGCGTTCGACTACTTCGGCCGCACGGCCGGGGTCTCGAAGCGCGACGACGACTTCGCGTACATGGAGCAGGTCGCGCTGACGACCCCGGAGGGGATCCAGGCCGACGTCGGGGCTGCAGTCGGTTACCTCCGCGACGCGGGAGCGGTGTCGGTCTTCACCATCGGGTTCTGCTTCGGCGGCCGCAACTCGTGGCTCTCGGCCGCGGGCGGGCACGGGATCGCGGGCGCGGTCGGGTTCTACGGGATGCCGGGCGAGCGGAATGGGCTACCGGGCCCGACGCAGCGCGCTGCCGAGATCGCCGCGCCGATCCTGGCGCTGCAGGCGGGCGACGACCAGAACATCACGGCAGAGCACAACGCGGCGTTCGACGCGGCTCTCACCGCCGCGGGGGTCGAGCACGAGGTCATCACCTATCCGGGTGCGCCGCACAGCTTCTTCGATCGCAAGTTCGAGGAGTACGCCGCTGCGTCGGACGACGCGTGGGCTCGCACGATCGCGTTCGTCGAGCGCTACAGCTGAGCTGCGGCTACGTCTGGAAGGGATTCAGGACGAGCAGGGCGCTCGTGTCCTGGAGCTGCTGCAGCGAGTACTTGTAGACCGCCGGGAGCGTCAGCTTGTCGATCGTCGGCGCCTCGGCATTGTCGGGCGCGGTCGGGAGCGGCGGCTTGACGAGCGGCAGGGTCTTCGAGAGCGGCTCGGAGAGCTGCTTCGCGAAGTTCTCCTTCTGCAGGTACAGGAGCGTCGATGCGGTCGAGCCGGCCGGCGGCGGCATGAAGGCGACGATCGACTTGATCGCCGGCACGAACTTGAAGGTGTAGAGCGCGACCTCGAGCGCCTCGCGGCGGACGAGCCGGCCTCGGAGCTCGGTGGGCTGGCCGGACGCGATCGAGCAGCTCGGGGTCAGCCCGCAGAGCTGGTCTGTCCACATGCTCGCGGACGGGACGATCTGGATGCCCTTGTCATTCGTCGCCGCCTGCTTGACCGCCAGGTTCGAGATCGTCACCTTGCGCGTCCCGTTCGTGACCTGAGGCGGCCCGGAGACCACTGCGACGAGCTGGGTGCCCTTCTTGTTGAGGTGGTACTCGCCGGCGACGTGATCCGCGATCTCCTTGGCCATCTTCGCGGTCGTGCCGTTGGCCGGCTTCCACGTCGACCAGCCGGCGGCGGACACGCCGTGCCCGCTCGATCCGGTCGCGAGGACGCCGAGCCCGACGAGTGCTGCGACGAGGATGACGCCGAGGCCCGCATAGATGACAGCGAACCGCGCCGTGTAGCGGCCTGCCGGCCTACCGACGGGCTCGGGGACCGGGGAGTCGACCTTCCGCTGAGGCGTTGCTTCTTCGCTCATTGCAGAGGAGGCGCGGCGGCCTTGTCATCGCCGCCCTTGCGGTCTTCGCGTTCCCTCGTCCAGTTCATGAACTTGGGCCAGACCGTCTCGTCGGTCCAGTCGATCTGCGGCCGCTGGAAGTCCTGCTCGTTGAGCAGCCGCACGAGGTCGTCGCCGTAGATCTCCTGCTCCTCGAGGATCGTGTTGGCGATCTTCTCGACCTTTTCCTTGTTCTCGAGGATGAGGTTGTAAGCAGTCACGAAGGCCTCGCCGATGAACTGGGCGGCGTAGGCGCGCTTCCGTGGATCGGAGAGCGACTGCCAGCCGTCCGAGGTCTTGTTCATCAGGCGGCTGCCGATATCCTCCAGCCGCTTCAGCACCCGCTCGCGGGTCTGTTCCTCGGTCTCGTCGGCGAACGTCTTGCCGTTGAGCTCGAGCGGGAGGGGGGACATGCCGGCCGCGCCGACCATGCCGGTCGCCGTCCAGGTCGTGGTCATGAGATCGCCGCCGACGCCGACCGAGTTCTCGCCGTAGAACACGAGCTCGGCGGCCATGGCCCCGACGGCATGGACGAGCTCGCCGAACATCCGGCTCTGGAACGCACCGAATCGCTCTTCCTTCTCGAACGACTGGTGGTGCCCGAGGCTTTGGCCGCGCATCTTGATCGAGAGGCGGCTCGACTCGACCTCGGGCACGTAGACGTGCGCCGCGGCAGCGTGACCGGCCTCGTGGATCGCGACTGCGCGCGCATCCGTCTCGTTGTAGTGAACGTTGACTGCGGTGCCCGACTCGATCACGGTCATCGCGTCCACGAGATGCCGCCAGTTGAAGACGGGCGAGCCCTCGTGGTGGGCGTTCGTCAGGGCCATCGAGCAGATCTGGTCGATCATCGCCGGGGAGTAGCCGCTCGTGATCCGCGCCATCTCGTCGCGCCGCTCCGGCGTGTCGAGGTCGGGATCGTGCGCGACCTTTGCGAGGTAGAGGTCGAAGACGTCCTTGCGGTCTTCCTTCGTCGGCGTCCTGAAGGTGATGTGGCGGCCCATCCGGCCCGGCCGTGTGAGCGCGGGGTCGAGGTTCTGGACCGGGACGTTTGTCGCGCCGATGAAGTAGATCTGACCTCCGCTCGGCTTCGCGCGCGGGAACCGGAGAGACATCGTCCCTGTCTTCGACGTGTTCCGGAACGCCTCGATCCCCATGTAGATGATGAGGATCTCGAAGAGCACGATCATCATCCGCCAGACGATCCAGGCCGGCGAGGCGATCGCGTTGAAGCCTGAGACAGCAGCGATGCCGTTGACCAGTGCGACTGCTCCTGCGACGACGACCAGCAGGGAGAGGATTCGCCCCCAGGTCTTTCCGACCCGCCGAGGCACGAAGTAGATCGCGTCGAGGAACGCGTTCGTCTTGTTCGTGACGACCCGCTTGAAGAACGGCGGGTTGTCGATGCCGTCCATGACGACGAGGAGCTGGTTGAGCGCGAGCCCGCCGCCCATTCCGCCCATGCCGGGGAAGATGCCCTGGTTGACGATGTTGCCGATCCTCTGGACGAACGGCGGGTACGGCGACCGGCTCTCGGGAGCGCGCTGGGCGAAGACGTAGTCGCGCCACGCGGCCGATTCCACGATCATGTCGCCGCTCGGGTTGATCGAGCCCATCGGGCCGTAGAAGGGACGGGTCCAGTCGTCCAGCGGGTTGCCGTAGGTGCCGCCACCGCCGCCCGCAGCGCCGCCGAGCGACTGGCGCCGCATCCCGACTGCGTCGATCTCGTCGATGAAGACGATGCACTGGCCGCCCCACTTGCGGGCGAGCTTCTTGGCCTTGCGGGCGAGGAAGCGGACGATCACCGCGTCGATCCCGATGAACGTCTGCGCGAAGCCCGAGCCGGGAATCGAGACGAACGGCGAGTTGAAGCCGGTCGCGATCGCCTTTGCCATCATCGTCTTTCCGGTACCCGGCGCGCCGAGGAAGAGCAGGCCGCGCTCGCGCTTACCGCCGGAGCCCTCGAACACCTCGCCTGACTGCCAGAGAGTGACGACGCGCCGGATCTCTTCCTTCGCCTCGGCCTGGCCGCGGACGTGGTCGAGCTTGACGCCCCACTCGGCGTCGCCCGGCTCGTAGCCGCGGATCTGCGAGATACCCATCAGCAGCAGCGGCCCCATGAAGATCAGGAAGTTCGCCATGAAGAGGAAGAAGATCTGGAAGACGTAGACGAGCGCCGTCGGGTTGTGGATCATCTTGTCGAGCCGCGTGAACAGGGCTGTCGACGTCCCGAGCCAGGTGATGTTCGACCCTGCTGGGGACGTGAAGACCTGAATCACGTAAACAAAGGTGATCGCGCCGCCGACCAGGAGCGACAACTTGAGGAAGAAGCGCCACGTCCAAGCACGCCGCCGGTTCGTGATGTCTTCCTCGCGCAAGCGCGCGTCATCGGTGCCGAACAGGCTCGGCCACGGGATTACACGGCGCACGAGGACGTCGGTGAGGCCGCGGAACGCGACGATCGCAAGGAACGTGACCAGGAGCGACCTGCCGACGCTCCAGCCGTCGTGATGGTGGAAGTAGTAGAACGCGAACGGCGCCGTCATCAGCGCGACGAACGTCGCGGCGCGCGTCAGCCGGCGGAGCTCCTTCGAAAGGACCGCATGCGACTCGACGAGAACCTGGCTCGGCCCCGGGGCGGGGGCGGGAACGGACGCCATGTCTCCTACAGTAGCGGCGATTGCGGCAAGCCCGCTAGGGCCCGCCCGAGTGAGCTTAGGAACTTCTTAGAGCTTCGTTTGGAACTGTAAAGCTGAAAACCGGGTGGTACAGTCGCTGCGGGGGCTGGAAAGGGGCTGTGACGATCCGGAGCCGGACGAGGATGCTGTATTGCGTGGCCGGAATGCTGGCGGCGGCGGCGGCGCTTCTCGCAGGCGGCGCCGGTGCTCGCGTGGCGAGCCAGGATGTCAGCGCGAACTGGGCCGGGTACGTCGCAGTCGGCCAGGGCTCGACGGAGGACACCGCGAGCAGAGCGATGACCTTCACCGATGTCACGGGCCGCTGGGTGCTGCCGAAGGGGGCCTGTCGGACGAAGACGCCCTCGTCGCTGGCGATCTGGGTCGGGCTCGGTGGCTACAGCGTCGCCTCCAGGCAGCTCGAGCAGGTGGGCACCGAGATCGACTGTGACGCGAAGGGGAACCCCAGCTACCGCGTCTGGTACGAGCTCTACCCAGCCGGTCCCGTCAGCGTCCTCGGTCTCAGGATCGATCCGGGCGACACGATCGTCTCGAGCATCCTCGCCGACAGTAGCGGCCTGCTCCTTCAGGTGACGGACCGCTCGCGTCACACGCGCTTCACCCGGCACATCGATGTGGCGTCGCCCGACCTCCATTCGGCCGAATGGATCGTCGAGGCGCCCGTCCAGTGCAGTGCAGGCGGCTACTGCCGCCAGATGCCGCTGACGAAGTTCGCGCCGCTCGCCTTCACGCACACGTATGCCACCGGCAACAAGGTCGGGGCGACGCTTTCGAGCGGGAACTGGCTCGTGAAGTCGCTGCGGCTCGTCCCGCGTTCCTACCGGGCGTTCGGCGGGCCGGTCGAGCAGGCCTCGCGGGCCGGTGGCGCCGGCGCGGCTGTCTCGGCGCCCACGCCGGACGGCACGGGTTTCACGGTCAGCTGGCTCGCGAACCCGGCCGCAGGGGGCTAGGAGCTACCCGAGCGCGGCGAGGGCGGCGGTGCCCGCCTGCTTGAGGCCCTGGGTCAGCACCGTCGACCGTGGAGGCTGCTCACATGCGACAACGGCGGGCTTCTTCGCCGTGCCGACGAGCGTCTGCTTCTTTCCGGTGCTCTGGTGCCCCGACTGGGCCTGGCAGGTGTGCGTCCGCTCGGCCTTGGTAGCCGTGAGAGCCGGGAGCGTGACGCCGTGGAGCTGCCCGGCGACGCCGTATCCCGTCAGGGCCCCGGCGGGGGCGACGACCGCTAGCGCGACGACGGTCAAGGCAAGAAGCAGGATCCGCGACGGAACCATCGCCGCTTCAGTGTACGCCGATCGCGCGGCCGTCCGACATCGCCGGTCGAGACGCGACTAGGCGCAGCCTCCGCGCTTGATCCGTCAAGCATCCCTGTTTACCATTGAGCCGGGGACTGGGGCGCCTTTCGTTCACGACTCACCGGGGGGTGTGCTGTGTTTCGCATCGCAGGAATCAGGGAGAGGCTCACCGCCGCGGGCCTCACGCTCAGCGTCGGTATCGCACTCGGCTACGCCCTGACGAAGGCCTGGGTCGAATCGGCCGGCGGATAGCGCAAGGCCAGTCCAGAGATGAACCGAGCAGGGGCGACAGGACTCGAACCTGCAACCCCCGGTTTTGGAGACCGGTGCTCTACCAATTGAGCTACGCCCCTCGGTTGCAACGCGATTGTATCGGCCCGGATCTGGGGCATGATCTGCCGGTGGGCCGGTATGCGATGCCGGCGCTTTTCAGCGTGTTGACCGCTGCTTTCGCGGTGATTGCGGTCTCGAGTGCGAGCCACGGGCAGTGGGTGATCGCGGTCGCGGCGGTGGTGATCGGGCTCTGGATGGGATCTTTCGCATGGGCTGCACTGAGGAGAATGCGCCGCTAGCTCGTATTCTCTCCACGTGGCCGGCGAAACCGACAGTCGCAGCCTTTGGCTCGAGTACCGCCGCACGCGCGAGAAAGGCGCTGCGCGACCGGCTGATCGTCAACTACGCGCCGCTCGTGAAGTACGTCGCCGGGCGGCTCGGCTCGGGGCTGCCGGCGCACGTCGAGGAGGCCGACCTCGTCTCCTACGGGCTGCTCGGGTTGATGAGCGCGATCGACCGCTACGACCCGGAGCGGGACATCAAGTTCGAGACCTACGCGATCGCGCGGATCCGCGGCTCGATCATCGACGAGCTGCGCACGCTCGACTGGGTGCCGCGGTCGGTGCGGTCGCGGGCCCGGGAGATCGAGCGGGCGATCCGCGAGCTCGAGGCGTCGCTCGCGCGCGCGCCGACGGACGAGGAGATCGCCGAGAAGGTCGGGATCACGACCGACGAGCTCGAGGAGTCGCTGATCGACATCTCGCGCACGTCGATCGCGGCGCTCGACGAGCTCTGGTCGACCTCGAGTGAGGGCGACCAGGTCTCGCTGCTCGACACGCTCGAGGATCCCGGGAGCATCAGGCCTGCGGACGCGCTCGACGAGACCGAGATGCGCGAGGCGCTCGCCGAGGCGATCTCGCGGCTGCCGGAGCGCGAGAAGCTCGTCGTCACGCTCTACTACTACGAGGAGCTGACCCTGCGCGAGATCGGCGAGGTGCTCGGCGTCACCGAGTCGCGCGTCTCGCAGCTCCACACGAAGGCGATCCTCCGCCTCCGCTCGCGTCTTCACGGCGCCGACGCTGCCTGCTTGAGCGGAGGGTTTAGGATTGAGGTCGCGTACACGTGACCACGTCCGAGAGGAGTGAGGAATGTCCCAGGAGCCCGGGAAGATCCGCAACGTCGCCGTCGTCGGCCACCGCGGGACGGGCAAGACCTCACTCGTGGAGGCGATGCTCTTCCAGGCGGGGGCGATCAACCGTCTCGGCACCGTCGAGGCCGGGACGACGGTCAGCGACTGGGACGAGGACGAGCACAAGCGGCAGATGTCGCTGGCCGCGTCGCTCGCGCACCTGGAGTGGCAGGGACGCAAGATCAACCTGATCGACACGCCCGGCGACTCGGGCTTCCAGGCGGACACGATCGCGAGCCTGCGCGTCGTCGAGGGCGCACTCGTCGTCGTCTCCGGCGTGATGGGCGTCGAGGTGAACACGGCCCGCGTCTGGGCCCGCGCCGAGGCGCTCGAGCTCTCGCGCGTCGTCTTCGTCAACATGCTCGACCGCGAGCGCGCCGACTTCTACCGCACGCTGGCCGCGCTTCAGGAGCAGCTCTCCGACCGCTGCGTCGCGATCCAGCTCCCGATCGGCAGCGAGCACGAGCTGACGGGGATCGTCGACCTGCTGCACAACTGCGCGTACATGGATCCCGACGGATGCGCGCGAGGGCGACCCGGTCGCCGATTCCGGCCGAGATGGCCGAGCTCGTCGCCGAGTACCGCGAGAAGCTTCTCGACGCCGTCGTCGAGACCGACGAGGCGCTGATGGAGAGCTACCTCGGCGGCGAGGAGCTCGACCCGACCGCGGTCGCGGCTGCGCTCAAGAGCGCGGTCACGACCGACGAGCTGTACCCGGTCGCCTGCGGCGTCGCGACGAAGAACCTCGGCACGCATGCGCTGCTCGACCTGCTCGTCGAGGGCGTCCCCTCGCCGGTGCGCAAGGGCACGACCGGCATCGACACGGGCGGCGGCACCGCCGCGTTCGTCTTCAAGACGGTCGCCGACCCGTTCGCCGGGAAGATCAACGCGTTCCGCGTCTACGGCGGGCCGATCTCCGCGGACTCGACACTCGTCAACCTGCGCGACCACGCGAAGGAGCGGCTCGGCGGGCTGATGATGCTCCAAGGGAAGGAGCACGAGAAGGCCGACGCGTTCGTCGACGGCGACATCGGCGCGGTCGCGAAGCTGAAGGACGTCCAGACCGGCGACCTGCTGGCCGACCCCGAGCGCGACATCTCGCCGCCGCAGCTCGACTTCCCGGAGCCGGTGATGAGCTTCGCGGTCACGCCGAAGACGAAGGGCGACGAGGACAAGGTCGCGCAGGCGCTTCGGCGGCTGCACGAGGAGGACCCGACGCTCCAGCTCCGCCGCGACGCGCAGACGGGCGAGCAGCTGCTCTCGGGGATGAGCCAGGTGCACGTCGAGGTCGCCGTCGCGCGGCTGAAGACCCGCTTCGGCGTCGAGGTCGAGCTGCACCAGCCGCGCGTCCCGTACGTCGAGACGATCAAGTCCGAGGCTCGCGCCCACGGCCGCTACAAGAAGCAGACCGGCGGCCGCGGGCAGTTCGGCGACTGCCACATCGTGATCGAGCCGATGGAGGGCCACGTCGGCTACGAGTTCGTCGACCAGATCGTCGGCGGCGTGATCCCGCAGGGCTTCCGGCCGGCCGTCGACAAGGGGATCCAGGAGACGATGGCCGCAGGCGAGCTCGCGGGCGCGCCGATCCAGGGTGTCCGCGTGCGGCTCGTCGACGGCTCGTACCACAACGTCGACTCGTCCGAGATGGCGTTCAAGGTCGCCGGCTCGATGGCGTTCAAGGCCGCGTACGAGAAGGCGCAGCCGACGCTGCTCGAGCCGATCATGGCGCTCGAGGTGACCGTCCCCGACGACGCGGTGGGCGCCGTCAACGGCGACCTCAACTCGCGCCGCGGCCGCCTGCACGGGATGGAGCCCGTCGGCGGGATGACGACGATCAAGGCCGAGGTGCCGATGGCCGAGGTGCTGACCTACTCGCAGTCGCTCACCTCGATGACCGGCGGCCGGGGCGACTACCACATGGAGTTCCTCCGCTACGAGGAGGTTCCGGCGCACATCGCGCAGAAGCTGATCGAGGCGGCGAAGAAGGACAAGGAGGCGGTCCCGGCGTAAGCCACTCCTGTTTGCAGGGATTTCTTTCCTGCGAACGGCGGCGAACAGATACCCTCGCACCGTGAGGGTCACGAAGGTCAGCACCGAGAGGCAGTGCGCGGTGTGCGAGCGCACGCTGCTGATGGGGGAGCGGACCGTGCGCTTCTCGCCGAACGGCGGCGGCAAGTTCGTCGACGTCTGCCCGCTCTGCCAGGAGGCCGCGGCCGAGTACGGCTGGGTCAAGGAGGGCTCGCCGACGACGCCGACGATCCCGCCCGACCGCCGCCAGAAGACGCGCTTCTCGCTCGCCTCGCTGCTCGGCGCGCGCGTCCCGGCCGAGGCGCCGGTCGCGAGCGAGCCGATCCTGCGGCGGCTCTCGGAGTCGGAGCTCGCGATCGTCGAGGCGGCCGACCACTTCAACGCCTCGCAGTTCCGCCGCACCGTCGGCGGGATCGCGAAGAGCCTCGGCACCCCGACGCGTCTCGATCCTGCCGCTCTCGGGCGTGAACCAGGACATCGTGATCACGGTCGCCTGGGATATCTCCTGGTACCAGTACCGCGTCACCCCGGACTCGGCGCAGCCGGTGCGGCTCGCGGAGCGCGGGCACGAGCCCGAGGAGCTCGACGCGGCGTTCACCGAGTGGAACGCGCACATGGTCGACGACGGCCGGATCGTTCCGGACATCGCCCGCGTCTAGGCAGGGACTCGCGGCGTTCCGCCGTAGACTGAGGGCGTGATCTACTGCGTCGTTCCGCGCGAGCTCGAGTCCGAGCTCTACGACCGGCTCGTGGCCTACTACGCCGACAACGACGCGGTGGCCGTGATCGTCGACCGGCGCACCGGCCCTGATCGCCGGGGCCGCGGCCGGGCTGCGCAGTCCGCGCTCGAGCAGCGCGTGACGCGCGACCGCCGCCGGCCGCGCGCGACCGGGACGTTCGCGTCCACGGACATCGAAGACGCCTAACTAAGATCGGGCGCGATGGCTGCCGCCCCGACTCTCGAGAACTTCATCGGCGGCGAGTGGGTCGGCGCCGAGGGCGGCGCGACGTTCGACTCGTTCGTTCCCGCGACGGGCGAGACGCTCGCCTCGTTCCCGCGCTCCGGCGCGACGGACGTCGACCGCGCGGTCGCCGCCGCGAAGGCGGCGTTCGAGGATTGGCGGCTCGTGCCGGCGCCGCAGCGCGGCGAGATCCTGTTCCGGCTCGGCGAGCTCCTGCGAGACCACAAGGAGGAGCTGACCGACCTGATGACGCGCGAGATGGGGAAGGTGCGCGCGGAGGCCGGGGGAGACGTTCAGGAAGCGATCGACATGAGCTACTACATGGCCGGCGAGGGCCGGCGCATGTTCGGCCAGACGACGCCGAGCGAGCTTCCCGACAAGTTCATGATGAGCGTGCGGATGCCGGTCGGGGTCGTCGGCGCGATCACGCCGTGGAACTTCCCGATCGCGATCCCGTCGTGGAAGCTCTGCCCGGCGCTCGTCTGCGGCAACACGGTCGTCCTGAAGCCCGCCGAGGACACGCCGTTCCTGGCCGAGCGCTTCGTGGAGCTGCTCGCCGAGGCGGGTGTGCCGCCCGGCGTCGTCAACATCGTCCACGGCTACGGCGAGGAGGCGGGCGACGCGCTCGTCCGCCATCCCGACGTGCCGGTGATCACGTTCACGGGCTCGCGCGAGACCGGTGTGGCGGTGACGAAGGCCGCGGCCGACCGGCTGAAGCACGTCCACCTCGAGCTCGGCGGCAAGAACGCGATCATCGTGATGGACGACGCCGACGTCGAGCTCGCCGTCGAGGGCATCGTCTGGTCGGCGTTCGGGACGACCGGGCAGCGCTGCACCGCGGCCTCTCGGGTGATCGTCCACGAGGCGGTCTACGGCGAGCTGCAGTCGCGGCTCGTCGCCGCGGCCGAGAAGCTGCGGCTCGGGCCGGGCTGGGAGGACTCGACCGACGTCGGGCCGCTGATCAACCGCGCCGCGCTCGACAAGGTCGCGAGCTACACGGAGATCGGCAAGGGCGAGGGCGCGAAGCTGCTGACCGGCGGCGAGGCGGTCGGCGGGGCCAGGGTTCTTCTACCGCCCGACGGTGTTCGCCGACGTCGAGGCGGGCATGCGGATCGCCCAGGAGGAGATCTTCGGCCCGACGACGGCGCTGATCCCGGTCAAGAGCTTCGAGGAGGCGGTCGCGGCCGCGAACTCGGTCAGCTACGGGCTGTCGTCCTCGATCTTCACCCGCGACGTCAACCGCGCGTTCCGCGCGATGCGCGACCTGCAGGCGGGGATCACCTACATCAACGCCGGCACGACGGGCGCCGAGGTGCATCTGCCGTTCGGCGGCACCAAGGACACCGGCAACGGCCACCGCGAGGCAGGGCAGGCCGCGCTCGACGTGTTCACCGAGTGGAAGTCGATCTACGTCGACTACTCGGGGAAGCTGCAGCGCGCCCAGATCGACAACGCGAGTGAACCGGAAGCTCGTCGTCTTCGTGCCGCGGAACTCGCTGAACGACGTGCGGGCGGCGGTGTTCGCCGCGGGCGCCGGGCGGATCGGCGACTACGAGAACTGCTCCTGGTACACGGACGGCACCGGCACCTTCCTCGGCGGCGAGGGGACGAATCCCTCGGTCGGCAAGGCCGGCGTCGAGCAGCGCGTCGACGAGTACCGGCTCGAGACGGTGTTTCCCGAGGAGGCGCAGGAAGCAGTCGTCGCGGCGTTGCGCGAGGCGCACCCCTACGAGGAGCCCGCCTTCGACATCTACGCGCTCCTGTGAAGGCGGTCCTGTACACCGACGGCGGCGCCCGGGGCAATCCCGGCCCGGCCGCCTACGGCTTCGTCCTCGAGGCGGAGGACGGCGACCTGCTCGCTGCCGAGGGCGTCGCGATCGGCTCGGCGACCAACAACGTCGCCGAGTACAGCGGCCTCGTCGCCGGCCTGACGCGGGCGCTCGAGCTCGAGGTGGACGACCTCGAGGTCCGCTCCGACTCCGAGCTGATGGTCAAGCAGATGCGCGGCGAGTACAAGGTCAAGAACGAGGCGCTCCGCGCGCTCAACCTCCAGGCCGCCCGCATCGCCCGCCTGGTCGGAGAGGTTCGATACGTCCACGTCCGGCGCGAGAAGAACGAGCTCGCCGACCGGCTGGTCAACGAGGCCCTGGACGCTGAGCAGTCGGTCTGACCTCCGTCAGGTGACCTTGAGGTTCCCCTTCATGCCGAGCCCTGCGTGGCCCGGCAGCGTGCAGAGATACTCGTAAGTGCCGGGTTTCTTGAAGGTCACCTTGAGGGTGGCCGTCCCGCCCGGCGACACGCTCGGGGCGGACTCGCCCTTGCATGACGTCGCGGTGCCCGCTTTATTGCTGGCGCAGATCTCGAAGTCGTGAGGCGTCGTTCCCTTGTCGCTGATCTTGAACGTCACGGCTCCGACCGGAACCGACGTCTTCGACAGGGTGAACCTGTACTCGGAAGGTTTCCCGGCGACGACGTTCACCGTGGTCGCCGTCGAAGCGGCGGGTCGGCCGAAAGCGGGCACGACCCAGACGAGTAGCGCAGTCGCGGTAACGGCGGCCGCGGAGAGACCGAATGCCATAGCCCGGTGCTCGAACATGCTCAGACCTCCTGAACCGGTCGTGACTAGCCCACCTGACTTCGGTACGCGCATTCCGCGCGATCGGATCTCGGCGCGCCCGGAGCAGGCCCGCTCGGGTCGCGGCGAACGCCAGTCGTCCGTCCGGTGCGTGGTTTAGGCTGGTGGAATGTTCGCTGATGAGACAACGTCTGTTTCGGACATGCCTGTTCTGGCGGGGCGTCCGCTGGGGGAGTTGGAGGATGAGCTGGCGTCGTTGTCTTCGCATCTGTCGGCGGGGATGGCGCGCTGGTTGGAGCTGCTGGCGGAGTTCGATCTGCGCTTGGGTTGGAAGGCCTGGGGTGGCTGCTCGCGCTGGTTGGCGTGGCGGTGCGGCCTGGATGGCCGTACGGCCCGTGAGCGAGTGCGGGTCGCGCGTGCTCTGGGCGGGTTGCCGTTGATCCGGGCGGCGTTCGGGCGGGGTGAGCTCTCGTATGCGAAGGTGCGGGCATTGACACGGGTGGAGGCGCCGGCGAACGAGGATGAGTTGCTCGAGCTGGCGGGGGAGCTGACGGCGGGCCAGTTGGAGCGGGCGTTGTCGGCGGCCCGCCGCGTCGACGGCTCTGCTTGCGAGTCGGGTGCAGGAGGCGGAGCGGTTGAGCTGGACCTGGGCGGCGGATGGGTCGCTGGTGTTCAGCGGCCGTCTGGCTCCGGAGGATGGGGCGTTGTTTCTGAAGGCGCTCGAGGTGGCGCGGGAGCGGCTCTGGCAGGCCGCCCGGGAAGAGGAGCCGGCCGTGGCGGAGGCGTCGGAAAGCGGTTCCGCGGAACCGCTTGCGCTGGGCCCGTCGCGGGTTGAGGCGCTGGTCGCGATCGCCGACGCCTCCCTGGCGCAGGACAGCGTGCGGAGCGGTGGTGACCGTTACCAGGTCGTCGTGCACGTCGATGCCGCGACGCTGGCCAGTGATGCCCCTGGGGTCTCTGCCCTCGAGGATGGCCCGCCGATCGCGCTCGAGACGGTACGGCGGCTGGCCTGTGACTCCTCGCTCGTGGCGCTGCTCGAGGGCGCCAACCGGCCGCTCGGTGTCGGACGTAAGACCCGGGCGGTACCGCCGTCGCTGCGACGCGCGCTCGGGCGCGGGACGGCTGGGGAGCGTCCGGGATTCTGTGTATGCATGATCTGAAAGGAAAGGGAGGTCATGCCCCCGCACAATGAGATCCCGGACGAGCTGATCGATGAGTTGCTCGCCGGTCATGAGGGCCCGGGTGCGATTACGGGCCCAGATGGGTTGTTGAAGCAGCTGACCAAGCGCGTGGTTGAGCGTGCGACGTCGGCGGAGTTGACTGAGCATCTCGGTTACGAGCTCGCGGGTGAGCCGCCTGAGGGGCAGCCGAATCGCCGTAACGGGTCGAGCTCGAAGACGTTGATTACCGATCACGGTCCGGTCGAGGTCGAGTTGGCTCGGGATCGTGATGGGTCGTTCGAGCCGCAGATCGTGCCGAAGCACCAGCGTCGGTTTGCCGGCTTCGACGAGAAGATCATCTCGATGTACGCCCGTGGGATGTCGACGCGTGAGATCTCGAAGCACTTGGAGGAGATCTACGGGGTCGAGGTCGGCCGCGACACGATCAGCCGCGTCACCGATGCTGTCCTCGACGACGTCAAGGAGTGGCAGGCGCGGCCGCTCGAGAAGCTCTACCTGGTCGTCTGGCTCGACGCGATCGTCTTGAAGATCCGCGATCAGGGCTCGGTACGCAACAAGCATGCCTACCTCGCGATCGGGGTCGGGATCGACGGGATCAAGGAGACGCTCGGGATCTGGCTCGAGCCCAACGAGGGCGCCAAGTTCTGGCTCCGCGTGATCAGCGAGCTGAAAGCGCGCGGAGTCGAGGACATCCTCGTCTTCTCCGTCGACGGGCTCAAGGGCTTCCCACAGGCGATCGAGGCCGTCTACCCCGAGGCGATCGTGCAGACCTGCATCGTCCACATGATCCGCAACTCGCTCCGCTTCACCAGCTACAAGGACCGCAAGCAGCTCGTCAAAGACCTACGGATGATCTACACCGCCGCGACCGAGGAAGCCGCCCAGGCCGGCCTCGAGACGTTCGCCGGGATCTGGGACAGCCGCTACCCCCAGATCAGCCAGTCATGGCGGGATGCCTGGGAGCAGGTCATCCCCTACTTCGCCTTCCCGCCGGCGCTCCGCCGAGCGGTCTACACCACCAACCAGATCGAAAGCCTCAACAGCGTCGTCCGTAAGGCCGTCCGGATCCGCGGCCACTTCCCCGACGACGAATCAGCTCGTAAGCTCGTCTACCTCGCGATCAGAAACCACGAGACGACCTGGAAACGCCCCATGGCCGGCTGGTACGAATGCCTCGCCGCCTTCCACGCCCACTTCCGAGACCGACTCACACGACACAACTAACCGCGTACACAGACTTTCGGACGCTCCCGACGGCTGCTGCCGCTTCCCCGGCTGCACGAACACCCGCGGGCTGCACGCGCACCACCTGGAGCACTGGGCCGACGGCGGCCCGACCGAGCTCGCGAACCTGATCCTGCTCTGCCGCCGCCACCACCGCCTCGTCCACGAAGACGGCTGGACCGTCGACCCCGCCGGGCTGTTCAGCGACCCATTCGGGCTACCCGTCCCGCCCGTTCCACCGCTGCCACACGGGCGCTCGAGAAGCTGCGGGCGCTGAACGAGCAGCTCGACCTCGGCCCCCACACCGGGAAACACGGCAGCGGCGAGCGGATCGACCTCGGCTACGTCAGCGACGCATTCGTCCGGATCGTCAAACGCCGCCGCAGCAAGCCCCGCCCCCGCCTCGTCTGGACATTCACCGAATACGACGCGAAACGTGACCGCTATCGGCCCCGCCCGCATCGACACCCCCGACCAGAACGGCACCATCATCGCGACCGAGCACCTCGCCAACCGAATCAACCTGTTCCACGCCAACATGCTCGCCCTCGAACGAGGGCTCGAGCTCGACATCCGATCGGCTACCTACCCTCTCTCGCTCGATGATGGCAATCTTGGAGCAAGGAAGTGCAGTTGACGGAAGGCTTCACGTCGTCAGGCCGCTCGCCTTCGTTGAGCCACGAGCATGATGCGCTCGGTGTCCGACTTGGAATCAAGCTCGCCAGCTCGGCTGACGTCGCGGCGATCTACCTCGTCGAGGAGTTCACCTTCCGGGTAGCCGGGATGAGCTTTCCGATGTCTGCCGAGCCACCGTTCGAACCACTGGCTCCCGGGGCTGAACAGGAGTGGTGGCGGGATACGTACTACTTCGCGAGCGACAGTTTCCCGGTGACGATCGAGGTCGACTACAGGGTTGGCTACGGGCATCTCGACTCGGCGGGCAAGCCCGTCATTCGGCGTGTCCTCAGCGGCGCTTACAAGGTCGGAAACATCCCGCTCTTCCAGCCGGTGACGCAAACCGACCTTTTCGTCATCGAGCTCCGCCCGACAGAGGACACGCCGAACGGGTGACGGGCGGCATGCCTGACGGCACGGTTCGCTTGATAACCTCAAGTTCGCATCACTACACGCGGATGTAGCTCAGTTGGCTAGAGCGTCTGCTTGCCATGCAGAAGGTCGTGGGTTCGAGTCCCATCATCCGCTTCAATCTTCGGGCCCCTGTCGGAGTGGGCCCTCCAAAGGTCACTCGTTCGGTGCCCGATTCGCTCAGCCACACGGAGGGCACCGCCGATGCATGAGTAGTGAGGGCGACCGGAGCTGCGATTGTGCTCTTCCTGGCGGGCGTGCTGACGTCGCTCGCTCTGGCCGCGAAGCCTCCCGGAGTCGGCCACGGTCACGGCGCGTCCGGATCCACGACCGAAGCGACCGTGACCGTAACCACGACGACGGTGACCGTGACCACGACGACCGCGGCGGCGCCCGCCAAGCTGCTCATACTGTGCCACCGCACCGGCTCTCGGAAGCATCCGTACGTCAAGATCAACGTCCCCGCGAACGCCGTATGGATGCGTGTGAAGCACGGCGACGTTCTGCCCGGCCCAAGCGGAAGCTGCCCGCCCTCGTTGAGCGCGCAGGCCTCTGCGGGCAAAGGCCACAAGCCTTCGCACTGACATCTCGGCGCGAATCGCGTTATATGCTCGGCCCGTGGGTGCGCATCGGGCACGCGGGGCCTGACGAGCCTTTCTCGCGGTATGGCGACCGCTGAAGCGCTTGATCGCCTCGAGGCGATCCGGCATCCGTCGCTCCTGACGGTCGCCGAGGCCGGGCGGAGGAACCGCCGGACGGTCGACGGGGTGCTTCTCGCGCTCGGGGCGGTCGTCGTCGGGCTCGCAGCGGTCATCGCCTCGTCCGCGAAGAGGCAGGACAAGCAGGTCGGGCATGCCGTCGTCACCGTGCTCGGCTGGGCGGATGCGATGTGGCGCGGGCTGTTCGTCGCCACGATCGGGCTCGCGCTCCTCGTCGTGGTCGACGTTCTTCTGAGACGGCGCTGGCTGCTCGCGCGCGACATCGCGGTGGCGCTGGTGGTCGAGCTCGGCCTCGGGATCGTCCTGGGTGGCGCGATCGTGTCGGATTGGGTCCCCCTGAAAGGCCACCTGCTGTCCCGGTGGGGGTTTCCCGAGCTACGAGTCGCAGGGATCACCGCGATCCTCGTCGTGGCAGGTCCCGAGCTGGTACGGCCGGTCCGGCGGCTTGCCGTTGCGCTCGTCCTCCTTGCCGCGATCGGCGCAGTCGCACTCGGTGCGGCGTCGCCCTCGGCCGCCCTCGCGGGGCTTGCGTTCGGGCTGGGCGGTGCCGCACTCGTACGGCTCGCGTTCGGGACCGCGGCGGGCATGCCGCCGACCGAGCAGATACGCCTCGAGCTTCGCGCGCTCGGGACTCCAGACGAGCGATCTTTGCCCGGCCGAGCGGCAGCGGGTCGGGTCGGCAGAGTACGTCGGCCACGACACGAGCGGGAAGCCGGTCGCGGTACGGGTGCTCGGGCGCGACGCGCAGGACACCCAGAGGTTCGCGCGGCGTTGGCGCTCGCTCGCCTACCGCGACCCACGAAAGAGCGTGGCGGTCGGCCGCGTCGAGCAGGTCGAGCACGAAGCGCTCGCGACGATGATGGCCGCTCGGGCCGGCGTTCGGGTGCCCGAGGTCGTCATCGCGGCCCAGGGGCTGGAGGGCGACGCGCTGATCGTCACGCGGGAGCCCGACATCGAGCCGCTCGAGGACATGCCTCCTCAGAAGGTGACCGATCACCTGCTCCACGAGCTGTGGCAGGAGGTCGCCCGGCTCCACGGCGCCGGCATCTCGCACGGCCGGCTCAACGGCCTGAACATCGCTGTCGTCGACGCGAAGCCGGTCCTCACGAATCTCGCTGCTGCGACTCTTGGCGCCCCGACGACAGCGATCGACATCGACGTGGCCGAGCTCCTCGTGGCCTGCACCGTGCTCGTGGGGCACGAACGCGCCCTCCACGCCGCGTGCAGCGGAGCCGGCAACGACGCGGTCGCCGGCGCCCTGCCGTACCTGGAGCGCGCGGCGCTGACGCCCCACACCCGCGACCTCGCGCGGTCCCACGAGGTTGCGCTGAAGAAGCTCCGCGTCGCCGCCGCAGCCCAGACGAACACGAAGCTGCCCGAGCTCGCGGCGGTACGCCGCGTTCGGCCGCGCGACTTCCTCTTCACGGGGCTGATCGCGCTTGCGGCCTACCTGCTGATCACGAAGCTGGCGAAGATCGGCTTCGGCACGATCTACGACGAGCTGCGAACCGCAGATCTCGCCTGGGTGGTGGTCGCGTTCCTTGTCGCCCAGCTCAGCTACCTCCCGCGCGCGGTCGCGCTGCGCGGGGCGGTGGAGACACCCCTTCCGTTGCTTCCGTGCGTGGTTCTGGAGTCGGCGTACAAGTTCCTCAACCTGACCGTCCCCGGCTCGGCCGGCAGCATCGCCCTCGGCATTCGGTTCCTGCAGAAGCTCGGAGTGCCAACCGGTGCGGCTGTCGCCTCGAGCGCGATCGACGGCCTCACCGAGACGATCGTCCAGATCGCGCTGGTGCTCGTGCTCGTGCCCTTCGTGCACTTCAAGCTCGACACGAGTCAGATCTCGGGCGCGCTCCCGTCAGGGCGCTTCATCGCTGTGATCTTCGCCGTGCTGATCGTCGCCGTCGTGGTGGTGCTCGCGGTGCCGAGGCTGCGGAAGAGGGTCCTGCCCGAGATTCGCGCAGCGATCAAGAGCCTCATCGCGGTCGCTCGCGACCCGAGGAAGCTGACCGAGCTCTTCGGCGGGGCACTCGGCGCCGAGCTGCTCTTCGCGCTCACCCTCGCAGCCGTCTGCCGCGGCTACGGCGTCCACCTCGGCCTGGCCCAGCTCGTCCTCGTCAACGTCATCGCCTCGTCGCTCGCCGGCCTCGTCCCGGTGCCGGGGGGAATCGGCGCCGCAGAGGCAGCGCTTGCCGGCGGGCTCGTGGCGATGGGCGTGCCCGAGCAGGTCGCGTTCGCGATCGCGTTGACACACCGGCTCTGCACCTACTACCTGCCGCCGATCCCCGGCTACTTCTCGCTCGAATGGCTCCGGCGGAAGGGCCACGTCTGACGCAGGTTAATCGAGGCTTAGCGCTGCCGTAACCACGGTTCACGGCGAAATAATCCCGCTTCATCGCGATCCAGGCACCGTGCCTGGTCGGTCACATGGGCGGCAAAGCGGCAACAGTGATGACATTGGCGGCGGTCCTGGCGGCAGCGGTGCTTCTGGCCTCCCCGGCGGCCGCAAGCCCCGGCGCGGCGAAATCCACCTCTGCATCGAAGCGGCTGAACTTCGTGTTCATCCTGAGCGACGACGAGCGCGTGCAAGGGAACGCCGTGATGCACGACGTCAACCGGCTGCTCGCGAAGCACGGCGTGACCTTCTCGAACTTCGACGTCACGACATCGCAATGCGGGCCGTCGCGGGCCTCGATCCTGACCGGGCAGTACTCGCACCACACGGGTGTCACGGACAACTTCGGGCCGCACGGGTACCCGGCGTTCGTGGGAACCTCGGATCTCGCGAACTGGCTGCACCGCGCCGGATACGAGACGGCGCTCGTCGGCAAGTACCTCAACGACTACAGCCTCGACGGGCACAACGCGATCCCGCCCGGCTGGGACGACTGGCAGGCGATGGACAGCGTCCCGCTCGAGAAGTACTACGACTACAAGGTCAACGAGAACGGCAAGATCGTCCACTACGGGAGCAGGCCGGCCGACTACTCGACGACGGTGCTGACGAAGCAGGCGCTCTCGTTCCTGCGCTCGACGCGGCGGCCGTTCTTCCTCTACTTCGCGCCCGTTGCGCCGCACCTGCCCGCGATCCCCGCGCCGCAGGACGTCGGGAAGCTCGACAGCCTGCCCACGTTCAGAACGCCGGCGGTGAACCAGCTGAACATCTCGTCCGAGCCGTGGGCCTCCTACCACTCCCGCGCGCTGAGCGAGGGCGGGATCGCGTACACGCAGGACGTCCGCCGGCACCAGCTCGAGTCACTGCTCTCGCTCGACCGGTCGGTGAAGCAGATCGTCGGGGTGCTCGCTAAACGGCACGAGCTTCGCAACACTGTGATCGTCTATACGAGCGACAACGGGTTCCTCTGGGGTGAGCATCGCCTCGGCGGCAAGCTCTGGCCCTATCGCGCCTCGACCCACGTGCCGCTGATCGTGCGGACGCCGTGGACGACGGCAAACGGCACGTTCAACAACGAGCCGGTGCTGAACATCGACTTCGCCTCGACGATCGCCGAGCTCGCCGGGATCGAGCCCGGGATCCCGCAGGACGGCGAGAGCTTCGCGCCGATGCTGCGCGGCAAGACGATCCCGTGGCGAAAGGACTACATCGTCGAGTACCTCGGCAAGAACAAGCTCCGGTCGGGCGGCCCTCCGCCGTACGTCGCGATTCGCACGCCCCACTACCTCTACGTCCAGTACCACTACCACGGCTGGCAGGAGCTCTATGACCTCCGCCGGGATCCGTGGGAGCTCCGCAACGTGGCGGCCGACAGTACCTACGCGCCGGTCCTCCTTCGGCTGCGACGCTTACTGCATCACATGTACGTCGAGCCGCCTCACCGTGATCTGGCCTGACGCGTGCTGAGTCGGCGCTCGTTCCTCCTCCGAGCAGCAGGTGTCGCCGGCGGCCTCGCGGCCGGCGCGCTCGACATCCCGGGAGCGCTCGCGATGGTCGACCGGGGGGAGGTGCAGCGCTTCGTCTCACGGCCCGACCTGATCCCTCCGAAGATCACGGTCGTTCGTCGAAGCCCGGGAACGGCGCCGGGCCTGCTCTTCCTCGGGCCTTCGTCGGGCCCCGGCCAGCGCGGAGCGATGATCATCGACGACGCCGGCGAGCTCGTCTGGTTCCGCCCGACCGTCCCGGCGAGCGTGATCAACCTCCGGGCGACCACCTATCTCGGCAAGCCCGCACTCACCTGGTGGGAGGGCAGGACCAAGCACGGCCTGGGGATCGGGGACCACGTGATCGCCGATCACGCCTACCGGGAGATCGCGCGCTTCCCGGCCGGCAACGGGCTCGGCTCCGACCTGCACGAGCTGATCCTCACGCCCGAGGGGACTGCCCTCGTCACGGCCTACGACATCCCGACCATCGACCGCTCGAGCGTCGGGTCCGGCAGGGGCCGCGTGATCGAGGGGGTCGTGCAGGAGCTCGCGGTACCGAGCGCCCACGTGCTCTTCGAGTGGCGGAGCCTCGACCACGTCAAGCTCACGGAGTCCTACTCGAAGGTCGCTCCCGCCTTCGACTTCTTCCATGTCAACTCGATCGACGTCGACGCCGACGGCAACCTGCTCGTGTCGGCCCGCAACACCTGGACGGTCTACAAGATCGACCGCACGACCGGCAAGGTGATCTGGCGGCTCGGCGGCAAGAAGAGCGACTTCGCGATGGGCCCGGGGACCAAGTTCGCCTGGCAGCACGACGCACGCCATGTCGGCGACGGCAGCGTGATGACGTTGTTCGACAACGCCGACGACCCGCAGGTGGAGCCGCAATCGCGCGGGCTGACCTTGTCGCTCGACCTCGCGAGGAAACGCGCAACCCTCCTCCACCAGTACGTCCACCGGCCCAAGCTGCTCGCCCACGCGTTCGGGAGCGTCCAGACCCAGCCCAACGGGAACGTCCTCGTCGGCTGGGCCACCGAGCCGTACTACACCGAGTACACCGCGGCGGGTGCCGTGCTGCTCGACGCGAAGCTTCCGTACGGCGGCCAGAACTATCGGACTCTCCGGTTTCCGTGGGACGCCGTCCCGGCCGAGCGGCCGCGGCTCGCCGCCCGTTCGACCGCCTCTGGAACTCTGCTCTATGCGACGCTGGAACGGGGCAACCGGACGTCCATGCCTGGCAGGCTCTGGCCGGCGTCAAGCCCACAAGCCTCACCCTCGCGATACGGCGAAACGAACCGGATTCGAGACGAGGCTTCACCTCTCGCCCGGGCATCGGTATGCGGCCGTTGTCGCGCTGGACGCCGGCGGGAAGCCGCTCGGCCGTTCGGCAGCTGTGGCCCTGTAAGCAAGCCGGAAAACCCCGTTCGGTACCTCGAACGACCGACTGACAGGTTCCCTAAGATTGGCGGCACCTCGCGCTGGCAGGCGCGTTAGATACGAGCGGGAAGGAGATCCGTGAAACGAGTGCTACTGACGGGTGCGGTGCTGGCCGCGCTCGCGTTCGCGACGCAGGCTACCGCGGCGAACTACCAGGTCATGCTCGGAGAGCAGCAGTTCTGCGGCTTCGGGCAGCCGTGCAAGGGCATCACCGGTGTTCCGAAGGGCACGACGCTCGACAAGTTCCTCCCGGGCACGGTCGTGATCAACGCCGGCGATACGGTCACCTACTCGAGTGCGAGCTTCCACACGGTGAGCTACGCGCCCAAGGTGCCGCCGCTGCTGATGCCCGACCCGGCGAAGGGCAAGTACGCGAGCCTGAAGGATGCGGCAGGGACGCCGTTCTACTTCAGCGGGCTCCCGAAGTTCATCTACAACGGACTGGCATTCGGCCCGTATGGGCCGAAGACCGTCTCCGGCTCGACCGGGACCTCGAGCGGTGCGCTGTCACCGGCAGGCCCCAAGGCGAAGCCCGCGACGTTCACCTACACCTATCCGAAGACCGGGACGTACCACATGTTCTGCAACATCCACCCGGGGATGAAGGGCACGATCGTCGTGCGGGCGGCTGGTGCTCCCGTGCCGAAGACGCCGGCGCAGGTCATCGCCCAGGGCCTCGCGGAGCAGGCGGCTTCGTGGGCGCAGGCCAAGGCGGCGGTCGCGGCCTCGCATCCTCCCAAGAACACCGTCTACATGGGTGTGGGCAACGGAGCGACGGTGCTCGGCTACCTCCCGGAGACCCTGACGGTGAAGGCGGGGACGACGGTGACGTTCGTCAACAAGATCCGCCCCGGAGGTGCACAACGTCGTGTTCGGGCCGAAGAAGTACATCCTCGGCCTCGAGAAGACGACCGACCTGTTCCCGACGGGCCCGAACAGCCCGAACCAGGTCTCGCCGTTCCTCATCTACGGCTCCGAGCCGAAGGGGCAATACACCTACGATGGCACGAATCACGGCAACGGGTACCTCTCGACGCCGCTGACCTCCGGTTCGTCCGCCGTGCCGATCCCGCGGGCTTGGAGGGTGACGTTCAGCAAGCCCGGGAAGTACAGCTACTTCTGCTGGATCCACGGGCCTGACATGTCCGGCAGGGTAGTCGTCACGAGTTGAGCGGACTGCGTGAGAGAGGGGGGCGGGCCTTCGGGCTCGCCGCCCTCGCGGTCATCACGGTCGCGTTCGTTGCGCTCCAGCTGACGGCCAGGCCGACCGCAAGCTCCGGCAACCACGTCGTCGAGTACTGGATCGCCGCCGTTCCGGTGAACTGGCACGTGATCCCGAACGAGCGGGACGGGATCATGGGCATGACGTTCGACCCGGCGAAGACGACGTTCCAGACGGTCGTCTACCGGCAGTACACCCAGAGCTGGGCAAGGCAGCTGCCGAACGAGCCGGGGGACGAGGGCATCCAGGGACCCGTGATCCATGCGCAGGTCGGCGACACGATCCTCGTCCACTTCGAGAACCTCGACACGGTCTTCAACCGGCCGCACTCGATGCATTTCCACGGGGTGCACTACAGCCCGGGATCGGACGGCGCCTACATCCCGGGGTTTTCGGGGCCGGGTGCGGCGGTCGAGCCCGGGAAGTCGTTCACCTACAGGCTGATCGCCGGCCCTGACTCGTTCGGTGTGTGGCCCTACCACGACCACTCGCCCTCGATGGACGACTCGCTCGCCGGCGGGATGTACGGCGCGCTTTCGATTCTCGCTCCGGGCGAGCGGCCGCCGGATCACGAGTTCGTCGTGTTCCTCGAGCAGACGCTCGACTACATGACGATCGACGGGCGCGCGTTCATCGGCAACACGCCGGTGTTCCACGCCAAGGTCGGCGACCTCGTCCAGTGGGACGTGCTCGCACTCGGCGATGACTTCCATACGTTCCACGTCCACGGGCACCGGTGGAAGACGCCGGGCGGGATCTACCAGGACACGCAGACGGTCGGGCCGGCGGAGAGCTTCAAGTTCCAGTGGCGCGAGGACGCGCCCGGCACGTGGCTCTACCACTGCCATGTCGAGGCGCACATGAACAACGGGATGATCGGGCTCTACCGGGTGTCCCGATGAGGCTGCGGTTCGCCGGGTTCCTGATCGTGCTCGCGCTCGCGGCCGGGATTCCCGCAGCGCTCGCCGACGACGGCCAGGTGCGTGAGGTTGCGATCCCCGGCAAGGTGTTCGCGCCTACGCGCCTGCAGGTGCTCGTCGGGGACACGGTGGTGTGGCGGAACGGCGACGCGACGACCCACACGGTCACCGCCGACGACGGCGCGTTCGACTCGGGCTACCTCGACTCGGGCCTGAGCTTCTCGCTGCAATTCTCGAAGCTCGGCCGCTACGCCTACCACTGCTCGATCCACAAGTTCATGCACGGCGAGATCGTCGTCGTCGCGGTCGCGCTGCAAGGGCCTTCCCAGCCTATCGTGGCCGGTGGGCGGGTCGTGCTCCAGGGGCTCGCGCCGGTCGGCGTCACGTCGGTGGTGGTCACGAGCGTCGGCCCCGAGCCGGTGCTCCACCGCCATGCCGTCCCGGCCGGAGACGGCAGCTTCAGCGTCACGATGCTGGTCGCGAGACCGGTGTTCGTCGCGGCGCGGGTCGGCAAGCTCTCGAGCACGCCGGTGAGGGTCTTCGTGGCACCCCACGTGAAGGCGCACGTGTCCGGAGGCGTCGTGACGGCAGTCGCGCGTCCGGCGCGACCCGGCGCCCGGGCCGTCTTGCAGCGCTACGTACGCGAGCACTTCGCGTGGCGAACGGTGTCGCGAGGCCGCCTCGACTCATCGTCGCGCGTCTCGTTCCGCATGCCCTCCGCCCGGGTCGCCCGCTACCGGGTCGTCGTCCGCGGCGGCCGCGGCTGGGCCGACGGCGCCTCGGGCAACATCGTCCGCGGTTAGACGCGAGCGGCGGCGAGCACGCTCTCGAGCAGGCCGGGGTACTCGGCCTCGAGCGACTCCCGCGCCAGGCTGTTCAGCCGCTGATGGCCGAACGGCCGGGTATCGATCACGCCGGCCTCGCGGAGCACCTTGAAATGGTGCGAGAGCGTCGAGGGCGACACGCCCAGGTAGGCGAACGTCCCGCATGCGCGCGGCTCGGTCTCGACGGCGAGGGCGCTCACGATTGCGAGCCGGACCGGGTCGCCGAGGGCCTGGAGAACTTCGGTGAGATTGGTTTCGATCACTATCGAAATAAACGACGCGGGCGCGGCGTTATTTCGATTGTCGTCGAAGTCAGCTTGGGAGACAAGGATGAGAAACAGGACAACGGCAATCGGGGCACTACTCGGAACGGCAGTCGGGCTCGCGTGGGGCGGCCAGTTCGTGGTCGGGAAATCCGCGCTCGGGACGATCAACGCCTTCCCGCTCACCACCATTCGCTACGCGGTCGCGGCGCTCCTGTGGCTCGGTGTGCTCGCCGCGATCGAAGGCCGGCGCTCGCTTCGCCTCGACGGGCGGGGACTGCGCCTCTTCTGGCTCGGCACCTCGGGTTTGCCGGGTTCAACCTGCTGGCCTACACGGGGCTCGCGCATGCGCGGCCCGAGAGCGCATCGCTGATCGTCGCGCTCTCACCGCTCCTGACGGCGCTCGTCCTCTGGCGGCGCAGCGGCAAGCGGCCCGCCACCCCGACTCTCGTCCTGCTCGGTGTCGCGCTCGCCGGAGTGGCGCTCGTGATCTCGAACGGCAACCCGGTGTCGATCTTCGACGGCGCGATCGGCTGGGGTGACCTGCTCGTCCTCGGCGGGGTGTTCAGCTTCGTCCTCTACGGGCTCGGGGCCCAGGGCTTCCGCGACTTCTCGCCGCTTCGGTATACGGCGTTGACCGCCGGGCTCGGCTGGCTCGTGCTCGCAGCCGCAACAGCCGTCGCGATCGCCTCCGGGCTCGTCGACATGCCGTCCGTGAGCCAGTTCACGTCGGTCGGCCCGCAGATCGCCTACCTCGCGATCCCCGGTGCCTTCGTGGCCGTCCTCGCCTGGAACGGGGCGATCAAGCTCCTCGGTGCGCAGAACGCCACCCTGTTCGGGAACCTGATCCCGGTCACGACGTTCGCGATCGAGATCGTCCGCGGATACCGCCCGGGCGCGGCGGCTCTTGCGGGTGCGGTGGTGACGGTCGCCGCGCTCGTTGCGAACAACCTGGTCGGGCGCTCCACTACTGTCTGGCGGTGGCCGCTGACGCAGGCGCCAAACGGAAGTCGCGGAAGCGGCGGTACCTCGGGGGCGGTCTCGGCATTGCCGTGGTCGTTCTCACGTTCGTCTTCGTCCTCCCGCGAATAGCGAACTACCGTGAGGTCTGGGACGTCGTCCAGGACCTCACGTGGCCCCAGATAGGCGCGCTGCTGCTGGCGACGCTGCTGAACCTCGCGACCTACGCCCCTCCCTGGCAGGCCGCACTCCCAGGCCTCAGCTACCGGCACGGAAGCGTCCTGACGCTCGCCTCGACCGCCTCGACCTACGTCGCGCCCGGTGGAGCGGCAGTCGGGATGGCCGCGAGCTACGCGATGCTGCGTGCCTGGAAGTTCGAGCGGGCGCCGATCGCGCTCGCGGTCACGATCACGGGGATCTGGAACCAGTTCGCGATGCTCGGCTTCCCGATCGTCGCGCTCGCGCTGTTGACGCTCCAGAACGAGCGCAACGCGCTGCTCGAGACGGTGGCGCTGATCGGGCTGGCGATCTTCGTGGTTGCCGTTGCGGCGTTCGCGGTCGGGCTCGCGAAGGAGGGCTTCACGCGCCGGGTCGGGGATCTCGCCGCCCGGATCGCCAGCTGGGGCCTCCACGTGATCCGCCGGAAGCCGGTCACCTGGACCGGCGAGTCGTTCGTTCGTTTCCGGGCGAGTGCGATCGAGCTGCTGCGGCGGCGCTGGCTCCTGCTCACCGTGACGACCCTCGCGGGCCAGCTGACCGTCTTCGGCGTGATGCTGGTCTCGTTGCGCGTCTCGGGCGTCTCGGGCAGCGAGGTCAGCTTGATCGAGGCGTTCGCGGCCTGGTCGGTCGTCCGACTGCTCGGCTCGCTGCCGGTAACGCCGGGCGGCATCGGGATCGTCGAAGTCGGCCTCACCGGCGCGCTCGTCGGCTTCGGCGGGCACAACGCGGAGGTGGTCGCCGCGGTGCTCGTGTACCGCGCGCTGACGATCGTCCCGACGCTCGTGCTCGGGTCGATCGCAGGCGCCAGTTGGAAGCACTTCCAACCTGCCGATCCTCTGTAATCTCCCGCGAGGCAATGGCAAAGCGCAGCTCCAACGAGTTCCTCGCGGCGTGGATGATCCTCTTCGCAGTCATCCTGGTCGGCGGGTTGATCTGGGTGATCGCCGCCGAGTCGACGCTCGCGTGGCTCGTGTTCATCGCCGCGGCCGCCGCCCTCCTCATCACCGGCTACGTGAGGTGGTCGAAGCGAACCGAGGTCGCGAGCGTCCCGGCGCCGGCGGTGCCGATCGCCGACGGCGCCTACCGGATGCTCGTGCTCGTCGACGACGGAGCAACCTCCGAGACCTTCCGGAGCGGGCTCGTGAAGTCGGCGGGGGGCAAGCCCATGAAGGCATTCGTCGTCGCGCCCGCGCTTTCCTCGACGCTCGACCGGTGGACGGGCGACCAGGAGGCCTACGACAAGGCCGATGCGCAGCTGCAGGCGACACTCGCTGCGCTGAACGCGCTCGGTGTCGAGGCGACCGGGAAGATCGGGTCCCACGATCCGCTCCAGGCGACGATCGACGGCCTGCGGGAGTTTCCGGCCGACTCGATCGTCCTCGCGACCCACGAGGGCGGCCACGCGCACTGGCTCGAGGAGGGCCTGGTCGACTCGATCGGCGGCGTTACCAACGTGCCCGTCTCGCACGTCGTCGTCGACTGACGCCATCCTGCCCGGACGGCCGGCCGTGACGTGGGCAGCGTGACTTGGGCAGCAGAGTTCCGGCGTAGGCAATACCTGCAAGGAAGCCTTTGGCTCGGGCCGTTGCTCGGAGGGCTGGCCGGCATTCTGTTCGGCTCGGTCAGCGTCCTCATCGACCACCACGTCGACCTGCCCGCATACTGGGACTACTCGCCGTCGACAGCGACGTCGGTGCTCTCTGCGGTCGTCGGCGCCACCGCGGCGCTGACGGGCTTCGTCGTCACGGCGAGCGTGCTCGCCGTGCAGATGACGACCGGGACGTTCTCGGCCCGCTACATGCGGCTCTGGTACCGGAGCTGGAGCCTGAAGGCGGTGCTCACCGCCCTGATCGGCACGCTGACCCTGTCGTTCACGCTCCTCAGGCACGTCGAGGTGGACTCCGTGCCGAATCTCGGCGTCACGATGGCCGGGTTGCTGCTGTTTGCATGCGTGCTCCTGTTCGTCGTCTTCTTCGACGGCTTCCTGCACCGGATGCGGCCTGTCGCCGTCGCGGCTCTCGTCGCCGCCACGGGGCGCAAGGCGTTCGAGGACAGCGTGCGGACCTCGGCCGATCCGGACGCCCCCTACCTCGTCACCGAGGACTACCCGTCAACCGAAGAGCCCGCGCTCGTAGTGCGAAGCCGCCAGGCCGGATCGATCCAGGCCATCCACGGCAAAGGACTCATGAGCTTCGCGCAGCAGCACGACTGCCTGCTAGTCCTGCCGCACGCGGTCGGAGACTTCGTCCCGGAGGGCGCCACGCTGATCCAGGCGTTCGGCGGAGGGCCGTTCGAGCAGGACGCCGAGGAGCATCTCGTCGGGCATCTCGCACTCGGGATCGAGCGCACGATCGAGCAGGACCCTGCGTTCGCGATCCGGGTGATGGTGGACATCGCGATCAAGGCGCTCTCGCCGGCGGTCAACGACCCGACGACGGCGGTTCAGGTGATCGATCATCTCGGTGAGACGCTGCGCGTGATCGGCACAACGAACTTGCGCCAGCCACCCCGGCTCGGCGAGCAGCGCCCGGGGCGGGTGATCATGCGGGCGCGACGCTGGGAAGACTTCCTCTCGCTCGGGACGACCGAGATCCGGGACTACGGGGCGACCTCGATGCAGGTGAACCGCCGGCTCCGCGCGATGCTCGAGGAGCTCCACGACGAGGTCCTTCCCGAGCATCACGCCGCCGTCACGGACGAACTGGCCCGGCTTGATGCCAGCGTGGCGACGAACTTCGGCAATTCGCCCGATCTCGACCGAGCGAGGACCGCCGACCGCCAGGGCCTCGGCGGCCCGAGCTGAGCTAGGCTCACGCCGTGTACCGCTACCGCATCGTGTTCCCGAATGCTCCCGACCAGCAGCTCGAGCGGTCCGACACCGCGATGATCGAGGTCGAGGAGCCCTACGAGGTCGGCTCGAAGATCACTCACGGGGGCAAGGTGTGGCAGGTCACGAGGCTCCCGCTCGAGGCGCAGAGTCTCGGCGACTACGCCGACGTGCTCGTCTGGCCGGTCGACGAGTAGGCCCTCCCCGGCGCCGGCCGGGGGGTGCAGGATCCGGAAAACGGGGGTACGCTGAGCCCATGGCTCTCAAGAGGGCGGCGTGGCGCGTATCGCTGCTCAGCTTCGTGGCGGCGGCTGTGATGCTGGCTTTGCCGATAACGGCGAGCTGGGGCTTCAAGCGGCCCACGGTGGCCCAGGTTCAACCGCACGCCTTCGGCTCGTGCGCTGCCCTTGTCGGGTACGCGAAAAGCCACTACGCCTCGACGCACGGGCTGCCCGAGCCGCCGATGGAGGGAATCGCGACGACGACTTCCGTAGCTCCGGGGCTCACGGGAGCCGCGAAGGGCTCGACCGCTGCGGCCGCACCGGCGGCCGCCTCGGACGCGGGGAGCGGGGCGGGGACGTCGTTCTCGACCACCAACAACCAGGAGGCCGGGGTCGACGAGCCCGATATCGCGAAGACCGACGGCTCGACGATCTTCACGCTCGCGCAGGACAAGCTCGAAGCCGTCTCAGTCACAGGGGCGTCCCCGAAGCTCGTCGGGACGCTCGACCTGGGTACCGCAGGCGTGAATGCGCAGCTGCTGCTCTACGGCACCCGCGTGCTCGTCGTCTCGACCCCTTCGATGATCTACGCCGGGCTTCCGCCGATCGCCGCGTCGCTCCGCGCCTCGCCGTACTGGGCCTACGGATCGCAGACGGTGATCACCGAGGTCGACGTGCACGACCCCTCGGCCATGGCGGTCACGCAGACGATGTCCGTCGACGGCCGGTTCGTCGACGCCCGGCAGAGCGGCTCGAGCGCCCGCATCGTCATCAGCTCCGCGCCCCATGCGATCGCCGAGCCGCAGCTCGCCGGAGCGGCATCGGGCTGGGTCCCGTCGTGGCGGTTCAGGGACATGCGCAGCGGCCGCCACTTCACGCGTCAGGTCGCGTCGTGCGGGACGATCCGCCGGCCTGTCCAGTTCTCCGGGCTCGGGATGGTGAACATCGTCACCGTGAACTTCACCAAGGGGCTGCAGGCGGCGCAATCGACCTCCCTGATGGCCGACGCCCAGATCGTCTACGGATCCCCGACGAGCCTCTACATCGCGACTCAGAAGTGGGTCCCGCCGACACTCTCGGTCGGGCAGCTCCCGCCGTCGCAGGTCACCGTGATCGACAAGTTCGACGTCAGCGATCCCGACACGACGACATACCTCTCGAGCGGCGAGGTGCCGGGTTACCTGCTCAACCAGTTCTCGCTCTCCGAGAACGGCGGGTTCCTGCGCGTCGCGAGCACGAGCCGGCCGATCTGGTGGGGACCGGTCCTGCCGACGACCAGCCAGAGCTACGTGACGGTCCTTCAGCAGCAGAGCGGCGTCCTCGCGCCCGTGGGCCAGGTATCGGGCCTCGGGAAGGGGGAGCAGATCTACTCGGTCCGGTTCGTCGGCAACACCGGTTACGTCGTCACCTTCCACCAGGTCGACCCGCTGTACACGATCGACCTCAGCACCCCGACGGCGCCGAAGGTGGTCGGCGAGCTCGAGCTCCAGGGGTACTCCGCCTACCTGCACCCGCTCACCGACGGGCTGCTGCTCGGGATCGGCCAGGACGTCTCGACGACCACGAACGAGCCGACGGGCGCCCAGCTCGAGCTCTTCGACGTCGCCGACCCGGCCTCGCCGAAGCTGCTGGCGAAGACGTCTCTCGGGACGGGGTCGTCGTCGCAGGCGACCTACGACCACCATGCGTTCCTCTACTGGGCCGCGACCAACCTCGTCGTGCTGCCGGTGCAGGTCTACTCCTACCAGGTGGTCACGCCGGGCATCGTCTCCTCATCGCCGGCCCAGGCGCCGTTCACGGGTGCCTACGCCTTCCGGGTCACGCGCGCGGGGATCCAGCAGCTCGCGCAGCTCGTGCAGGACCAGGTGAACGGATCGGCGCCGCCGATCGAGCGCGCGATCGTGGTCGGGAACCGCCTCTACACCGTCTCGAGCGAGGGCGTCATGGCCTCGGCCCTCGACACGCTCGCGCGGCAGGCGTTCGTCTCGTTCCCCGCCTGAGCTCGAGCAGGGGACCGACAGGGATAGGCGAACGTGGCCGCATGGCCGTGCTGCGCGTTCCAGATTCCGAGAACAGCCAGTTTCGCGAGTACTTCCGCGAGCTGATCTCGGAGTCGGTGAGGCACTCGACGGAGGAGAATGGCGATCCCCATCTGCGCTCGTCCGTCCGCGTGGCCTGGATTGCCGCTGCCGTCCTGCTGGTCGTCGACCTCTTTGCGTTCGGCATCCACTCCTGGACGACGAGCGCAGCGGATATCGGGTTGATCCTGGCGACGCTCGTGTGGTTCTGGGTCGGCATCGACGACCTGACCGAATAGAACGGCGGGACGGGGCCGAAGCCCCGTCCCGCACGCTCCCTAGCTTCGAGTCGGTCAGTGGCCGAGATGGCCCACGCACGTCCCGCCGTCGCTCGAGCTCCTCGAGTGATCCGGGCAGGTCGTGTTCGACCAGGTGACGCCGTGAAGGTTGGCGCCGGCGAGGTCGGCATTCGACAGGTCGGCGTTCGTGAGGTTGGCGCCCGAGAGCGTCGCGCCTTCGAGATCCGCCTGATGCAGGCTTGCACCGCTCAGGTTCGTCCCCGCGAAGAACGCGCCGGCCAGGTTCGAGTGGTCGAGGTTCGCGGCGGAGAGGTCGCCGTTCGCGTAGTCCGCTCCCTGGTTGTCTCCGCGCAGGTCGGCCCCGTGCAGGTCGATCTGACCGGTTGCCGGGTTGAGCGGGAGGGCGGGCTGATCGCAGTTCGAGAAGTCGAACATCCCGGCCAGGTCGAACGGGACGCCCTCGGACGCGTCGGTGCTTTTCTGGACCTGGTCGGTCGAGCCCGGAATCGCAGGCAGGTGCCAGTTGTACTCGATGAAGTTGATGATCGAGGCCTGGTTGCTGATGTTGTGATCGACCGCGTCGGGTGCCGCACACGGCGAGATCGCGATCATCGGGAGCCGGGGGCCGAAGCCGCAGCGGCCCTGCTGGCCGGCGAGCGGCGCCGTGGTCTGCGGGCTCGGCCCGCACTGGCCCGAGGCCGGGTGCGCCGCGTTGACCGGCGAGACGGTGTTGGTCAGGTTGTCTGCGACCGAGAGCGACGGGTTCGTGACGCCGCTGTAGACGTGGTCGTACCAGCCGTCGGAATCGTCGTAGTTGACGAACACGACGGTGCTCGACCAGTCCGGCGACTTCATCAGCGCGTCGATCTCGTTGGCGATGAACACCTGCTCGTCACGCGGGTTGGAGTACTGCGCGTGGCCATCCTGGTAGCCCGGGGCCTTCAGGAAGGTGACCGCCGGGAGTGCGGAGGCCGGAAGCGAGCCGGCGTTGATCGCCGAGAGGAGCAAGTCGAAGTCGGACGTGTCGTAGTTGTGGTTCGCCGTATCGAACTGGGGCTTGCCGGCAACGAACGTCTGCGTGTCGTCGCCGATCGAGGCGAGGCTCGCGGGCGGCAGGTGGTGCGGGTTCGCCGTCGAGGCGTAGTACTGGAACGGCTCGTGGTGGGCGATGTAGTCGTCCTTCCAGCCCCAGGTTGCCGTCGACGTGGTGTCGCCGTGCGCGCCGAGGGCCGTGCCGATCGGGTGATAGGCGTTGCAGAGCGCCTGGTCGGAGGTCGTTCCGAGCCCCGACGGGACGGTGCCCGGGACGGTGTTGTTCGTCGACGTGGGCGGAAGCACCTTGCCCGTGAACGTGGCCTTGAACTCGTCGGGGATGAAGGTCGAGGTCGGCTGCCCCGCGTGACCCGTGGCAGTGGCCGCAGCCGCGAAGCCGGTGGTCGGGCGGAAGCCTCCCTGGAACCAGCCCCACGAGAGGCCGTCGGCGTTCAGCTCGTCGCCGATGTTGGCGCCGCTCAGCGCGACCGCGTCGCGGGTCGAGCAGTCGTCGTAGTACGGCTGGGCGTCGCCGCTGAGCGAGAACCCACCCTTGCCGTCGGGTGTGATGTCTGCGTTCGGTGCGGTCGAGGTGGCGACCGACGGGCTCGAAGACTCGTGCGCCGTGTCCACGCCTCCCGTGTCACCGGCGACCAGGTTGATCGCGCCCGGCGCCGAGGGGCCGAACGTCGTCCCGAACGAGTTGTCGCTCATCGAGTAGTGCTGCGCGTAGCTCCACAGCGCCGTCGTCGAGTTCCCGTCGTAGTAATCCATCACCGTCGGGGCAGCGCAGGCATTCGCGCCGTTCGGGGTCTTGCCGCTCGCCTGCCCGACTGCCTGCACGAAGAGGTTCATCAGGCCGCCGTTGAACGACTGCTGCTCGTCGCTGTAGTTGTGGTCCTGGTCGCAGGTCTCGAGGCCGCCGGCGTCCCCGGGGAGCCCGTCGGGGCTGCTGTCGAGCCGCAGCGGCGGGTTGGCGTTCGGGTTTGCGAGCGCCGTGGTCAGATCCGAGCTGTGCCGGAGCGAGGCCGGGATCGATGCATCCGTCGCGGGCGTGAGCCCGTCGACAGCCGGGGTACCCGGCCTGGCCGAGAACGGCTGGCCGTCACCACCCGACGCGTTCGGATACGTGCCGAAGTAGTGGTCGAAGGAGACGTTCTCCTGGAAGATCACGACGACGTGCTTGATCGGCGTGGCCGTCGAGTCGGGGTTGGTCTTCTTCTTGGCCTGGCCCGGGGGCCCGCCTGGCGGCGCCGCTCCGGCGATACCGGTGGCGAGAATCGCCGCCGAGCCGAGTGCGGCCACGACGAGCAGGCCGAGCATTGCGCGCGTACGCGACATGAGATCTCCTCCTGAATAGGCGTGAGCTACAGCCAGACCTCCTCACCCGGGAGCGCCGTGGCTCTTCGACTGTCGCAATCGCCCAGCCCCGGCGGGGTTTCGGTGTTGCGACATCCCGGTGGGGAGGTGGTTACAGAAGGCGCCCCGGTTTGTCGCGTTCACGTGCGAGACTCGGTCGGTGGGCGGGGTGCTGCTGATGATCGTGCCCATGGCGACCGCGGGTTTCGTCGCTGCCCTTGCGCGACTCGAGACTCTCGTCTCGACGTTGCTCCTTGCCTACCTCACGTTCGTATCGCTGACCGTAGGGGGCGTCCTTGCTCTTTCCCCGTCCCGCGAGGTGAGCCAGGAGGGGCTCGCGCTGGTCGAGCTGCCCCTGCTCGTGGCGGTAGTCACTGCCTGGCTTTGGCGGGGTCATGCGGGTTTTCCTCTCACCCGCGCCCGTCTCGCCCGCCGAGAGGTCTTCCGGAGCCCGCTGGCCGTCGCATTCCTCGTCCTGCTCGCCGCAGTCCTCGGTTACCAGCTCGTGCTCGCCGTGACCGTTCCCCCCGACAACTGGGATTCGCTCACCTACCACCTTGCCCGCGTGGCGGCGTGGGCGCAGCACGGCGGTTACTACTGGATCCCGAACGCGGCGACCGATCGAATGAACGTGTTCCAGCCGCTCTCCGAGCACGAGATCCTGTTCCTCTTCGCAGCTTCCGGGTCGAGCCGGTTCTTCGCGATCCCCCAGTTCCTGGCCGAGCTGGCCGTGCTGCTCGCCGTGTACGGCATGGCGCGGAGAATCGGGTTCGGGGCGGCGGTCGCGGCTTGCAGCGCGGCCCTGCTCTCCACCTTCTCCCTCGTTGCGCTCGAGTCGATGACCGCGCAGAACGATCTGGTCGCAGCGTCCTTCCCGGCGGTCGCGGCGTGTCTGATTCTCGGCGGGAGCAGCGTCGAGCTCGTGCTCGCCGGCGCCGCCCTCGGTCTCGGCCTCGGCACGAAACTCAGCACGGCATTCGTCTGGCCGGCCCTGGCGTTGCTTGCGTGGCCGATCGGCCGGCGAGCGTATCTCCGGATCCTCGCGGGTGCCTCGGTGAGCTTCCTCCTGCTCGGAGCCTGGGGATATTGGCTGAACCTCGCTCATACCGGCAGCGTGCTCGGCGCCGGGCTCGAGACCGACGTAGGTGTTGCGCCGTCGCTCACGACCGCGCCGAAGACCGTTCTCCACGTCGTCTACCGGCTGCTCGACGTCTCGGTCATCTCCGACCGCCTGATTGTGCGGCTGGCGGTGGTCGGGGCGATCGCGGCACTCCTGATCGGGGTTCAGCGATCCCGCCGGGCGGGCCCTCTGCGTGCCGTGCTCCGCGCCTGCGCAGTCGCGATTCCCCTCGCCGCCCCGCTGCTCGTCCTCGCCGGGGCTGCATCTCTCGCGTATCTCACAAAGGCGATTCACATTCCGGTCAAGACCGAGTCCGAGGCGGGCTTTGCACGGCGGGCGAACGAGGATCTTTCGGCTTACGGGCCGGTTGGCGCGGTGATGTTGCTCGGCACACCGGTGCTGGCGGCCGGCATGTATTTCGCCAGGCGAGTCGATGTTCGGTATCTGGCGCTCGCACTCGCGTTACCGCTTTTCCTCGTGCTGCTCGGCGTGGACATCGCGTACAACCCCTTTCTGGCCCGGTTCCTGCTCGTGCCCGTCGTTCTGACCGCGCCGCTCTTCGGCCTCGTGCTTCAGAGCCGTGCGGCCACCGCGTCGCTGCTCGTGATCGCGAGTTTCGCCGTCGTGCTGACGTTGGAATATGACCGGACGAAGCCGTACCGCTCGGTGGCAGGGCACCCCTGGCACATGACGTCGGTCGAGGCACTCCAGTACGTGTTCAACCCGGACGTCGAGGAGGCGGACGCCGATTACGAGCGGTTGGTTCCGCGCCGCGCCTGCGTCGGTGCGGTCCTCGGGTCCGACGAGCCGTCCTACCTCCTGTGGGGCCGCGACCTTAAGCGCCAGGTCTTCTACCTGCCGTCGGTCGCTGCGACCTCGGATGCGATTGTCCGCGGCGTTTCGTACGTCGTCATCAGCGCGAGCGACAATGCGCCCGTCGCATCGCAGTTCCGCAGCCTCGGATGGAGCGTGAAGCCGCTAGGCAGCTACTGGCTGCTCGCGACCGTGCCGCATCCTCAAGCTGCCGGGTGCACCTGATCCGTGCACGCCGTCAGCCGTCGCCGATCTGAATAAGCCGGTTGGCGCGGGCGTGGTCGACCTGGAGGGTCGTGTGCTCGACCTCGAACCGCTCCTCGAGCAACTGCTCGAGCTCGCGGCGAATCCCGTGGCAGTCGGCTTCCGGCTCGACGAGGACGTGCGCCGAGAGGGCGGGGAAGCTCGTGCCGATCTCCCAGACGTGCAGATCGTGAACCTCGGTGACGTGGGGATGGGCGGCCATCGCGCGGCCGATCTCGTCGACGTCGACGCCTTCCGGGGCCATCTCGAGCAGCACCCGCCCGGACGCGCGTAGGAGGCCGAGGGCCGCGCGGATCATCAGCGCGGCGACGAACAGCGCCGCGATCGGGTCGGCCCGGTTGAGGCCCGCCGTCAGGATCACGATGCCCGCGATCGCGGTTGCGCCGAACGCGTAGAGGTCCGTTAGCAGGTGCTGGTAGGAGCCCTCGATGTTCATCGAGTTGCGGTTGGCCTTCGCAACCTCGCGCGTCGCGACCAGGTTCACTGCGACGCCTGCGAGCGCGACGATCAGCATCGTCCAGCCGCCGGGATCGGTCGGATGGACGAGGCGGGTCACGGCTCCGAAGGCGATCAGGCCGGAGAGCACGAGGAGCGTCGCGCCGTTCGCCTGGGCCGAGAGCACGTCCATCCTGCGGAGGCCGAAGGTGACATTGCCGCGCGCGGGCCGCCTGACCAGCCGGAGCACAAGCAGCGAGAGGAGAAGCGCGCCGGCGTCGACGAGCATGTGCGCCGCGTCGGAGAGGAGTGCGAGCGAGTTGGCCAGGATGCCGGCGACGACCTCACCGATCATGAAGGCGACGATCAGCGCAAGGCCCGTGCCGAGCCGACGCGCATCGGCGCCCTCCTCGACGACATGCATGTGCACGTGGGCGTGACCGGCGTGGCTCGAATGGCCGTGGCTCACGCGGGCCTCGCTCAGGGTTCGGGCGGCGTGAAGCCCGGGTTCGTCGAGACCTCGCCACATGCCGGGCAGAAGACGCCGCCACCCAGCATCACGGCGCCGGCGGCTCCACATGATGGGCAGGTCGTCGTCGGGGCGGACGACGCCCAGGACGAGATGTCGGGCTCCTCCTCCTCGCCGTGCGAGTGGTCGTGGTCGTGCGAGTGGTCGTGATCGTGGTGGTGGTGCTCGTGATCATGCTCGTGCTCGGCCACGAAACCGACCCTAGCAGGCAATCCCTACGATGCGGCCCTGTGATCTTCGACGGCCACAACGACCTCGCGCTGCGCGTGTTCCTCGGCCAGGAGCCCCGCCACATCGATCTCGCGACAGCCGTCGAGCAGGGATTCGCCGGCGGCTTCTTCGCGCTCTCGTCCCCCCAGGCGTCGGCCGACCTTCCCTCGGGCGGCGCGTATGCGCTTCCGCTCGACGAGCCGATCGACCACGACGAGGCGTGGGCCGCGGTCGACGGGATGCTTCGCGCGCTCGAGGGGCTCGACGTGACGGTGGTCACGCGCGTCCCGGAGATCCGGCCGGGACAGGTGAATGCGATCGTGCATTTCGAGGGCGCCGAGCCGATCGCGCCCGATCTCTCGGATCTCGACGACTGGGTCGCGCGCGGGCTGCGCTCGGTCGGGATCACCTGGTCGCGGGCGAATGCCTTCGGCGAAGGGGTGCCGTTCCGCTTCCCCTCGACACCCGACACCGGGCCGGGCCTGACCGCGGCCGGGCTCGACCTCCTGCACGCCTGCAACTTCCATGGGCTCTTGATCGATGTCTCGCACCTCAACGAGGCGGGGTTCTGGGACGTCGCCCGCGTGTCGCAGGCACCGATCGTCGCGACGCATTCGAACGCGCATGCTCTCGCGCCTTCGTCCCGGAACCTCACCGACCGGCAACTCGACGCGATCGCGGAGTCGGGGGGCGTCGTCGGTGTCAACTTCGCGGTCATGTTCCTCACCGAGGATGGCGACTGGGACGTGGGGCTCGACGCGATCGTGAGGCATGTCGACTACATCGCCTCGCGGGTCGGGGTCGATCACGTCGCGTTCGGCTCGGACTTCGAAGGGGCGCCGATGCCCGCCGACCTCGGGGGCGTTTCCGGGTTGCCGCGGCTCGTCGACGCAATCGCGGCGGCCGGGTACGACGAGGCTGCGATCGCGAAGATCACGCACGGCAACTGGCTGCGGGTGCTCGATGACATCTGGAAGCCGTGGACGCGGTACTACCGGCGCGCCGGTTTCGACGCACGGCCGACGCTGCTGGACGCGGTTGGGCGCTTTTCGACGCCCGGCGTGGCGGTCGATCTGGGCGCCGGCACGGGCCGCGACACGCTCGAGCTGCTGCGGCGCGGCTGGCGCGTCGTCTCGATCGACGGCGAGCCGGAGGCTGTCAACAAGATCGTCGCGCTGGTCCGGGCCGGACGCCGATCGCCTCGAGGCGATTGTCGGGCGGTACGAGTCGACTCCCTGGCCGGAGTGCGACCTCCTGAACGCGAGCTATGCGATCCCGTTCTGCCCGCCCGACCGGTTTGCCGAGGTGTGGGGGCGGATCGTCGACTCGATCCGTCCCGGTGGCCGATTTGCAGGCCAGTTCTTCGGCCCGAACGACGATTGGGCGCGCACGGGGCTGCTGATCCACTCCCGTGCCGAGGTCGAGCAGCTGCTGGCGCCGTTCGAGATAGAGAGCCTTACCGAGGAGGACGCGGACGGGATGACGACGGTCGGGAAGGCCAAGCACTGGCACCTCTTCCACGTTGTCGCCCGGAAGCTGTAGGTACGGTCGGGGTATGCGCGAGCGTGTCGTCGTTCCCGGCCTGACCGTCTCGGTGGTCGGCGTCGGGTGCAACAACTTCGGCTGGCGGCTCGATGTCGGCCGGACGCGGGACGTCGTCGACGAGGCGATCTCCGCCGGGATCACGCTGTTCGACACCGCCGAGAGCTACGGCGACGGTGAGAGCGAGGAGTTCCTCGGGATCGCGATCGCCGGTCGCCGCGAGCGCGTCGTGATCGCGACGAAGTTCGGGTGGGGGAGGGGCCGCGACGACAACTCGATCGCCCGCGGCCACCCCGACTACGTGCGCCGAGCGATCGAGGGCTCGCTGCAGCGGCTCGGCACCGACTACGTCGACCTCTACCAGTACCACCGGCCCGACGGTGTCACCCCGATCGAGGAGACGCTCGGGGCGATGAGCGAGCTCGTGGACGAGGGCAAGGTGCGGTTCATCGGCTCGTCGAACTTCTCGGCCGCGCAGGTCGAGGAGGCCGCCGAGGTTGCGGCCGAGCGCGGCTTCGCACGGTTCGTGACCGAGCAGAGCCGCTACTCGTGGCTCGAGCGCGGTGCCGAGGAGGAGCTGATCCCGGCGTGCGAGCGGCTCGGCGTTGCGCTCCTGCCGTACTTCCCGCTTGCGAGCGGGCTGCTGACGGGCAAGTACCGCCGCAACGAGCCTGAGCCCGCGGGGACGCGACTGTCGGGGCGGCTCGAGGTCTCGGGCGAGCAGTGGTCGAGGATCGAGGCGCTCGAGCGGTTCGGGGCGGCTCGTGGACTGTCGCTGCTCGAGACGGCGATCGGCTGGCTCGCGGCGCAGCCGACGGTCTGCTCGGTGATCGCAGGGGCGATGTCGCCGGCGCAGGTGCGCGCGAACGCCGCGGCCGCGGCGTGGGAGCCCTCCGCGGCCGAGCTCGACGAGCTGCGCGCGCTCTGATGTCCGAGAGCCAGTGGCAGGCGCTCGCGCCGCGCTGGGAGAGTGGGCGCGAGCTGCTTTGGGCCTCGACTCGGGCGGTGAGCGAGTGGCTCGTCTCGCGGCTCGATCCGCAGCCGGGGCAGGTCGTGCTCGACCTCGCCGCCGGGACAGGAGAGACCGGGTTTCTGGCCGCGGGACGTCTCGGCCCCTCGGGCGGCTGATCACGGCTGACCGGGAGCCCGGCATGGTCGAGGCGGCCGAACGGGTGGCCGCAGGGCTGGGCGTGACGAATGCCGAGTTCCGCGTCCTCGACGGCGCAAGCCTCGATCTGCCTGACGCGAGCGTCGACGGTGTTCTGAACCGCTTCGGCTACATCCTCAAGGGCAATCCGCCGCCCGTGCTTGGGCGAGATCCGGCGCGTCCTCCGTCCGGGCGGACGGCTCGCCTTCGCGGTCTGGGCCGCTCGTGAGCGCAACCCCTGGATGACGGTTCCCGCCGAGGTGATGGTCGAGCGCGGCCACCTGCCCGACCAGACCGACGAAGAGCTGAAGCTCTCGGCCCGCCGCAATCCCGACGCGATCCGATCTGTCCTCGAGGCGTCGGGCTTCGGTGAGCCGGAGATCGAGGAGATGCCGGTCGCGTACCGCTTCGCCGACTCCGGCGAGCTCTGGTTCTTCGTCAGCGAGCTCCGCGGGCCCGTTGCCCTCGCGCTCGCAGACCTCGACGAAAGCGAGCGGCAAGCCGTCCGCGCGGAGATCGAATCGCGCGCAACCCGCACCGCGACCGGGTTCGAGCTCGCCGGCGTCAGCCTGAACGTCGCCGTGTCGTAGCTACCATGCGCCACGTCCGGCGCCTTGGCCGAGTGGTTAGGCAGCGGCCTGCAAAGCCGTTTACAGCAGTTCGAATCTGCTAGGCGCCTTGGTTGTTACTGCGCGGGAGCTTGCTCGCGCTTGCGGCGCGAGGCGGCGGTCTGGCGCTTCGACGCCGACAGCTCGACCTTGCGGAGGCGGATCGACTTCGGCGTGACCTCGACGGCCTCGTCGTCGCGGATGAACTCGAGCGCCTGCTCCAGCGAGAGCGGCCGTGGCGGGATCAGGCGGACGAGGATGTCGGCCGAGGATGCGCGCATGTTCGTCAGCTTCTTCGGCTTCGCGGCGTTGACGTCCAGGTCGTTGTCGCGGGAGTTCTCGCCGACGATCATCCCCTCGTACAGGCTGTCTCCCGGGGCCACGAACAGCGAGCCGCGCTCCTGGAGGGCCGAGATCGCGAAGCCGGTTGCCGAGCCGCTCCGGTCGGAGACGAGGCTGCCGGTCGGGCGCGTCCGCAGCTCGCCGTGCCACGGCTCCCAGGCCTCGAAGACGTGGTGGAGGATCCCGGCGCCCCGGGTCTCCGTGAGGAACTCGGTGCGGAAGCCGATCAGGCCGCGCGCCGGCACGAGGTACTCCATGCGGGCCCAACCGGTGCCGTGGTTGACCATCTGCTGCAACCGGCCCTTGCGGAGGGCCAGAAGCTGGGTCACGACCCCGATGTACTCCTCGGGGATGTCGATCGCGACGCGCTCGACGGGCTCGTGGGCCTTGCCGTCGACCTGCTTCGTCATCACCTCGGGCTTTCCGACGGTCAGCTCGAAGCCCTCGCGCCGCATCAGCTCGACGAGGACGGCGAGCTGCAGCTCGCCACGCCCCTGAACCTCCCACGCATCCGGGCGGATCGTCGGGAGCACGCGCAGAGAGACGTTGCCGACGAGCTCCGCCTCGAGGCGGTCGCTCACCTGGCTCGCGGTCAGCCGGTCGCCCTCCTGGCCGGCGAGGGGGCTCGTGTTGATGCCGATCGTGACCGAGAGCGACGGCTCGTCGACCGTCGTCACCGGGAGGGGGCGCGGGTCGTCCAGGTCGGCGATCGTCTCACCGATCGTCACCTCCGGCAGGCCTGCAAGCGCCACGATCTCGCCAGGGCCGGCCTCGTCGGCTGGAACCCGGTCGAGTGCCTCGGTGATGTAGAGCTCGACGACCCGCGCAGGCGAGATCGTCCCGTCGGCGCGGCACCAGGCGATCTGCGCTCCCTTGCGAAGCACACCGTGGCGGATGCGCAGCAGTGCGAGCCGGCCGACGTACGGGCTCGAGTCGAGGTTCGTCACGAGTGCCTGAAGCGGGTGATCCGGGTCGTAGGTCGGCGCCGGGACGGTCGCCAGGATCGTGTCGAAGAGAGGCTTCAGATCCGACGCGAGCTCCGCAGGGTCGAGACCCGCGTGGCCCGCGCGCGCGTTCGCGTAAACGATCGGGAACTCGATCTGGGACTCGTCGGCGTCGAGATCCAGGAAGAGGTCGTACACCTCGTTGACGACCTCCTCGATCCGGGCGTCCGGCCTGTCGACCTTGTTCACGACGAGCACGACCGGCAGGCGCAGCTCGAGCGCCTTGCGCAGCACGAACCGCGTCTGCGGCAGCGGGCCCTCGCTCGCGTCGACGAGCAGCAGCACGCCGTCGACCATCGTCAGCCCGCGCTCGACCTCGCCGCCGAAGTCGGCATGGCCCGGCGTGTCGACGATGTTGATCTTCACGTCGCCGAGCTGGATCGCGGTGTTCTTGGCGAGGATCGTGATCCCCTTCTCGCGCTCGAGATCGGTCGAGTCCATGACCCGATCGGCCACGTCTTGGTTCTCCCGGAACGAGCCGGATTGCCACAGCATCGCGTCGACGAGCGTCGTCTTGCCGTGGTCGACGTGGGCGATGATCGCGACGTTCCGGAGATCGTCGCGCGAGATCAGGTTTGGCTCGGGCACGGCCCGCCAGGGTAGCCGTGCGGCTCGGAGTGGCGTATTTCCGGGGTAATCGCCGTCAGTTCCGGCCAGGATCGTACGGCATGGTCGCGATCAGCGAGAACATCCCGCCCTTGCGCTGGAGCACGCTTCGCCAGAGCTCGTCGGGGTCGGCGGCGAAAACGTCGCCCGGAAGGGCGGCAGAGACGATCCACGAAGGCTCCTCGAGCTCCGACTCGAGCTGGCCCGGGCCCCAGCCCGAGTACCCGGCGAAGACCCGAGCGCGGGTGACCGCCAGCTCGTCGGGGTCGATCCCCGGCGGCATGTACGCGACGCCGCCGACGATCGGCTCGGCGTCCTCGCGGGGCTCCTCGAGATCGACGAGCACGACGACCGCCTCCGGTTGCACGGGCCCGCCGATGTAGACGACGTCGTCCGTGTAGGGCAGATCGCCGAGATCGGGCACGGCCTCGTCGATCCGGAGCTCCGACGGTCGCGAGAGGACGAGCCCGACCGCGCCCTCCTCGTCGTGATGCGTCATCAGGACGACGGTCCGCCGGAAGTTCGGGTCGACGAGCGACGGCGACGAGATCAGCAGCTGGCCGGCCAGCGAGTCCACCGTCGGCGAAATCTACCCGGTGCTCATCGCAGCGACGCCGGAAAGAGCAGCGGCGACGCCGGCGAGCTGGATCCGGGTCAGCCGCTCGTGCAGGATCACATAGGCGAGCGCGACGGTCATCACGGGGTACAGAGAGCCGATCACCGACACGAGCGAGAGGAGGCCGTGGCGGCTCGCGAGCGCGAACATCACGTTCGCCGCGAGGTCGCAGAGGCCGATCGCGGCGATCGGCAGGAGCCAGCGCCGGGGAACGCGAAGCGACTCACGGTTTCCGGCCGCGAGCAGTAGGAGCAGGGTCAGTGAGCCGACCCGTGCGCCGGTGAGCGTCGAGAGAGCGCTGCCCTCGCGGCTCCCGAGCCCGAGGAAGTAGGTGAAGAGGCCCAGCGCGATCGCTGCGACGGTCGCGAGCAGCACGGCGCGGGCTCGGTTCGGGGCCTCTGCTTTCCGCTCCTCGGCCGAGGCGAGCACTGCGCCGCCGAGCGCGAGCACCGCGCCTGCAATCGCGATCCCACTCGGCCGTTCGCCCGTCGCGATAGAGATCGCGAACGGCACGACCGCCCCGCAGGCGGTGATCGGCGAGACGATCGACATCGTCCCGAGCGAGAGCGCCTTATAGAACGCCGCGAGCCCGGCCCCGCCGCCCAGCCCCGACAGGATTCCGATCCCGAACGAGCGGTGGTCGATCCCGCCGCCCGCCACGGCGACCGTCACGAGCAGCGCCGCGAATCCGGCGGCCTGGGAGATCACGGTGACGGGGATCGTCGGCACCCGGCGCGAAACAAACCCGCCGGAGAAGTCGGCCGTTCCCCAGGTCACCGCCGACGCCAGCGCGAGCAGGGCTGCGGCCGCATTCACGGGCCTAGCTTGGCACGGGCGTTACCATTCGCGGCGATGGAGCCTCTCCGGATAGGGGTACTCGCCGTGCAGGGAAACTTCCGCGAGCACGCGGCGATGCTGAGCCGCCTCGGCGCCGACGTCGTCGAGGTGCGGAAGCCCGAGCAGCTGGACGGTCTCGACGGGCTCGTGATCCCGGGCGGAGAGTCGACCGCGTTCACGCGGCTCATGCATCTCTACGGCCTCGACGAGGCGATCCGCCGTTTCGAGGCACCGGTCTTCGGCACGTGCGCCGGGATGATCGTGCTCGACCGCAACCACCTCGGGCTCGTCGACCTCGCGGTGCGCCGGAATGCGTTCGGCCGCCAGGTTGCGTCGTTCGAGACCGAGCTCGAGCTGCCCGGCGGCGAGAAGATCGAGGCCGTCTTCATCCGCGCGCCGTGGATCGAGGAGATCGGCCCCGGTGTCGAAGTGCTGGCCGAATACGACGGGCACCCGGTGCTCGCGCGAGAGGGGCGGTTCCTGGTCGCCTCGTTCCATCCGGAGCTCACCGACGACACGCGGCTCCACGAGCTGTTCCTCGAAAGCGTACGGGAGGGAAATTTTGTCAGGGCATAGCAAGTGGTCATCGATCAAGCACAAGAAGGGCGCCGCCGACGCAAAGCGCGGCAAGCTGTTCTCCAAGCTCGCGCGCTCGATCATCGTCGCCGCGAAGGAAGGTGGGGGAGACCCGGCCAACAACCTCGCGCTGCAGAACGCGATCGAGAAGGCCAAGTCGTACTCGATGCCGAAGGACAACATCGAGCGCGCGATCGCGAAGGGCTCGGGCGACGGGGCCGACTCGAACGCGTTCGAGGCGATCGTCTACGAGGGCTACGGTCCCGAGGGCGTTGCGGTCATCGCCGAGGCGCTCACCGACAACAAGAACCGCACGGCCTCCGATGTCCGGCACACGTTCGCCAAGTTCGGCGGGAATCTCGGGACCTCCGGGGCCGTCGCCTGGCAGTTCGAGCGGCGCGGGGTCGTGCTGGTCTCGGCCTCCGGCGTGGACGAGGACGAGCTCTTCCTGGCGGCAGCCGACGGAGGCGCCGAGGACCTCGAGCAGGACGGAGACACCTTCCAGGTGACGTGCGCCCCCGAGGCGCTCGCTGCCGTGCGGGAAGCGATCACGGCCGCCGGGTTCACGATCGAGTCCGCCGAGCTCGCGATGCTGCCGAAGACGACGGTCGCCATCGACGACGAGGGCAAGGCGAGGCAGCTGATGCGCCTGATCGACGCGCTCGAGGACAACGACGACGTGCAAGAGGTCTACGCGAACTTCGACATCCCCGAGCAGGTGCTCGAGGCCGCAACCGCCTAGCGCATGAGCGGCGCCGGTGGGGAGGCGCCGCGCGTCGGGTACGGCGACGCGCTTGCGTCGCGCGAGTTCAGGGCGCTGCTGGTCTCCCAGGCGGTCTCGATCGCGGGGACGAGCATCGCCGCCGTCGCGCTGACGATCCTGGTCTACGCGCGGACGGGGTCGGCGTTCCTCTCCTCGCTCACCTTCGCGCTCGGCTTCATCCCGTACGTCTTCGGCGGCGGCGTCCTGTCGAGCGCCGTCGACCGGGTGCGCCCGCGGCGCCTCGTCAACTCGTGTGACGCCGGCTCGGCTGCCATCGCGGCATCGATGGCAGTCCCCGGGATCCCGATCGGGGTGCTGCTCGTCCTGCTCTTCGCGCTCGGCACCCTCTCGGCGGTAGCCGGAGGCGCACGGGCCGCGTTGCTTCGATCGACGATCCCCGACGAGGCATACGTCCCCGCCCGTTCGCTGATGAAGCTCGCCGGTCAGATCGCGCAGATCGCCGGCAATGCGATCGGCGGTGGTCTGGTCGTCCTCGCCGGGACGAGCGGGGCGATCCTGATCAACGCGGCGACGTTCGCGCTCGCGTTCCTTCTCGTCCGGCTCCGGGTCGGAGATCACGACAGTCCGTCCACGCGCGGGTCGGCGGGGCTCTTGCGGGACTCTCTCCACGGTGCCCGCGAGATCTTCGGGCGCGCGCCTCTTGCGCGGCTGTTGCTGCTCGGGTGGCTCGTGCCGATGTTCTCCGTCTGGCCCGAGGCCCTCGCCGCTCCCTACATCTCCGGACACGGAGGCTCGGCGAGGCTGGTCGGCTGGTGGCTCGCCGCCCTGCCGGCCGGGACGATCGCTGGAGACATCGCGGGCGTTCGGTTCCTCCGCCCGGAGCGTCAGCGGATCCTCGTCGTGCCGATCGCGGCGGCCGGGTTCGTGCCGTACCTCTTCTTCGGCCTCGATCCGCCCGTGGCGGCGGCGATCGGGCTGCTGGTCCTTTCGGGAGCCACCGGGATGTACTCGCTCGGTCTCGACGGGCTGATCCGCGACGCGACACCCGACCGGCTGTTCGCGCGCGCGATGACGCTGAACCAGGCGGGGCTGATGACGCTCCAGGGAATCGGCTTCGCGCTCGCGGGAGCGGTCGCGGATCAGACGGGGCCTGCATCCGCCGTTGCGATCGGCGGTGTCTGCGGCCTTCTCGCGGTTGCGGTCCTCGCCCTGCGCCGGGCAGGAACGTCCGCAGGCGTCCCTAACCTCTTTTCGTGAAGGTACTTGGCATCGATCCGGGGACGGCTGCTTGCGGGTACGGAATCGTCCACGAAAGCGACGGGCGCCTCAGGGCCACCTGCCACGGGTGGTGGCAAACGTCCCCCCGAGAGCGCGTGGACCGGCGGCTACTCACGATTTTCGAGGGGGTTTCGGGGCTGATCAGCCTGCACGCCCCGGATGCCGTCGCCCTGGAGGAGTCGTACGTCGGCGCCGACGCCCGCATCGCGCTCTCCGTCGGGCAAGCGCGCGGCGCAGTGCTCGTCGCCGCGTCGTCGGCCGGCGTCGATTGCGTCGAATACGCGCCTAGCCGGATCAAGCAAGCCGTCTCAGGTTACGGACGGGCCGACAAGGGGCAGGTACAGCGCATGGTGAAGGCGATTCTCGCGCTCGACGAGATCCCGCAGCCCGATCATGCCGCGGATGCGCTCGCGGTCGCGATCTGCCATGCACTTGCACCACCGCTGCTTCGGATGATCGGATGACTCCGGCCGTCCGGGGGCGCCCGTACCGTCTGCGCATGATCTCTTCGGGGAGAGACGCGTGATCTCGCGGCTGCGCGGCACGGTTGCAGCGCGCACGCCTGCGGGGATCGTGCTCGATGTCGGCGGTGTCGGCTATCTGGTCGCGGCGACACCTCGCGTCACTGCTCGGGTCGGCGAGGAGGCGACCATCGAGACGCACCTGCACGTCCGCGAGGACGCGCTCCAGCTCTACGGATTCGCGGGCGCCGACGAGCGCGAGCTCTTCGAGCTGCTCCTCGGCGTGTCCGGGATCGGGCCGAAGGTGGCGCTCGCGATCGTCTCGGGGTCGCCGCCGGCCGATCTGCGCCGCGCGATCGCCCGTGACGATCTCGCGCGGTTCGAGGCGATCCCCGGGATCGGGCGCAAGACGGCGCAGCGGGTCGTGATGGAGCTCAAGGACAAGCTCGGTGATCCGGTTGCGGCCGGTTCCGGTGGCGGCGAGCTCCTGGCGCGGGACGCGCTCGTCGAGCTCGGGTGGACGGTGATCGACGCCGACCGGGCACTCGCCGATGTCGACGAGTCGTTGAGCGTCGAGGAGCAGGTTCGCTCGGCGTTGAAGCGGGCGGCGTGACGAGCGAGCGGTTGGCGGCCACAGCCGTCGTCGACGGTGGCGAGGAGGAGCTCGAGCGCACGCTCCGGCCGGGCTCGCTCGGCGAGTTCATCGGCCAGGAGCGCGTGAAGGAGCAGCTCGGAATCGCGCTCGACGCGGCGATCGGTCGCGGCGAGGCTCTCGACCACGTGTTGCTCGCGGGCCCGCCGGGCCTCGGCAAGACGTCGCTCGCCCAGATCATCCGACGCGAGCTCGACGTCTCGATCCGGCAGGTCGCCGGCCCGGCCCTCGAGCGCAAGGGCGACATCGCAGCGATCCTGACCGCGCTCGAGCCTCGCGATGTTCTCTTCATCGATGAGATCCACCGGCTGAACCGCGCCGTCGAGGAGATCCTGTACCCGGCGCTCGAGGACTTCCGGCTCGACATCATCGTCGGCCAGGGCCCGGCTGCGCGGACACTCACGCTCGACCTCCCACCGTTCACGCTCGTCGGCGCGACGACGCGCACGGGGCTGCTGACCACGCCGCTACGCGATCGTTTCGGGCTCACGTTCCGGCTCGATCACTACTCGTCGGTCGAGCTCGCCGCGATCGTGCGCCGCAGCGCGAAGATCCTCGATGTCGAGGTCGAGACCGATGCCGCCGAGGAGATCGCCCGGCGGGCGCGCGGCACGCCGCGGATCGCCAACCGGATCCTCCGCCGCGTCCGCGATGTGGCCGAGGTGCGCCATGCGGGCGCGATCACGACTGCGATCGCCGATGAGGCGCTAGAACTGCTCGAGATCGACGGCTCCGGCCTGGAGCGGTTCGATCGTGAGCTTCTCGCTGCGATCGCGGTGAAGTTCGGCGGCGGGCCGGTCGGCCTGTCGACGCTGGCCGTGTCGCTCGGCGAGGAGGCCGAGACGATCGAGGACGTGTACGAGCCCTACCTCCTCCAGCTAGGGTTCATCCAGCGGACGCCGCGCGGCCGGGTGCTGACGGACCTCGGGCGCGCCCAGGTCGGACAGGCGGCAGCCTCGGGCTCGACGCTCTTCTGATTCATGCTCGAAACCGGCGCTACAGACATCTTCGTCCTGAAACGCGTTTCCGCGGGTCGGTTCGTGCACCTCGGCGGAGCGGGGAGGGGCGAGGGTTGGGCCGGCATCGTCGAGGTCGCCCTCGAGAGCGAGGCCGATCTCGATCGCGCGCTGAGGGGCGACACGATCGTGCGGGTCGACAAGCCCGGACGGGGCCGCATCTTCGGCCCGTACTACGCCCGGGCGGCGGCGATCGTGCCCCTCGTGCCGGACGAGATCGTCGTCTTCGGGTCGCCCGGCGAGACGATCGAGGCGAGTGACGAGACTCTCTCGGACGCGGCCCGCGCCGCCTCCGGAGCGGTGGGCCCGGTCGGCGCGGCCAAGCAGCTTGCCGACTCCCTGGAGCTGGTCGAAGCGGTTCGCGGCGCGGCAGCCGTGCCGCCGGAGCCGGTCGAGGACGCGATGCGCGCGCTCACCCAACACGCGGTCGAGAGCCTCTCGTGCGAGCTCGGGGTCATGTACCTGACCGACGGTGAGAGGCTCGTCGTCGTCGAGCGCGGCTGGCCGTTGAAGGCGCCGCCTGAGGAGGTGCGCACGGCCCTGGCTGCGGTGGCCGAAAGCCACGATTTCCCTTTCTGCGTCCAGGACGCCCTGCGCTCGCCGCCGCCCGGCCCCCTGGCGGACGACCCGGGAATCCGCTCCTACTACCTGCTCGAGCTGACGGGAGTCGCGCGCGGCGTGCTCTTCGTCGCGCACACCGACGCCGCGCCGCGTGGGTTCACGCTGCTCTGCCGGCGCCTCGGAGTGCGGGTGGCCGCGGTCACCTCGACGGTGCTCGGCGACGGTCTCACGCGGGAGTGGATCGCGGCCGAGGCTGCTCGGATCGAAGCCGGCTTCGCCGAGCTCGAATCGTGAGCGCGCGGGCGATCGCGGGCGCGATCAGCAGAGCCATCACGTCGAACCAGACGTAGCCCGACGCGACGCCCGAGGGCGGGTTCCCATCGGGGATCCCCAGGCCCGGAAGGGTCTTCGCCCACCGCCACGTCCCGATCGCGGTTCCGTACAGCTCGAGCCCTGCAACGACGAGGAACACGCTCGCGTAGACCGCCCGGCTGCGGGAGCGCCAGAGGAAGAGCAGCAGCAGCGGCACGCCCAGGGCGCCGGCGACATCACGGCGCGGCAGGACGAAGAGCCCGAGGAGGCCCCAGGTCGCGGCGATCGTCGCGGCGGCGATGACGAGCCCCTTCGCGTGACGGCCCGCGGCGGCGGCGATCGAGATGCCGGTGAGGAACACGAGCCCGTGCGCGGGCGGCACGAACAACGGCAGGTTGTGGAGCCGGTAGCGGTAGACACCCCAGATGATCGAGCCGGTCAACTCGCCGACCGTCGCGAAGACGACCACGCCGATCACCTGCGCCTTGTGGATCGTCGAGAGCCGGGTGCCCGCGGCGATCAGGACGGCCCAGGTGAGCACGCCGAGCGCTAGCTGCTCCGGGTAGCTCGCGAAATGGTCGAGAGCGAGCAGCGCCGCGAGATAGGCGATCAGGAGAGCCGGGCGTCTCACGACGCGAGCGTATCGGGCGGGATCAGCCGCGGAACTGGAGCTCGTGCCACGACGGCACGGGCGCAAGCTCGAGCAGTGGGCGGCGGCCGCCGGGATGCTGGTAGGCGAACTCGGCCTCCGTCTCGTCCCACACGACCTCGAGAGCCCCGCGCTTCACCTGGTGGTCGAGCCACGCGCCCCGGAACACGAGCTTGCGCAGCCAGTAGACGAGCGACTCGCCACCGACGAGCGAGACCCGCTCCCAGTTGCGCTGCAGGTAGCGGCCGAGACGCGACTCGGGCTCGTCGATCAGCCCCTGCGCCGCCAGCGCAACGAGGTCGTTCGTCTCGTCCTCGTCGAGCTCGTTGGCCTCGACGAGCCCCAGCTTCGACGCGGCCGCGACGACCCTCTGCTCGAAGTCGCACGTGTTGAACGTGAACCGGTAGCCGAGGAATTCGACGATGAAGTCGTCGCCCGATGAGTAGTTCGTGTCAGCCATCCCCTGGATTTCAGGATAGCCCCAACTGTCGGCTTCGAAGCTCGCTACGGCTACGGTTCGCCCATGCTGGCCGAGACCGCACGCTGGGAGCGACTGCTCGTTCTCGCCCCGGTTTTCGTGATCGGGGCGGGACTCGTTCTCGCGGTCCTGATCCTGCTCGTCCGGGCTTTCATCGATTCGGTCCGGGACGTCAGGCACAAGGAGATCCTCTGGATCGGCGGCCTCGGGATCATCGTCCTCGTCGTCGTGCTCACGATCCTCGGGGTGAATCTGCCCAAGGAATAGCTCGTCGTCCGGTCCACTCCGTACCCTCGATCGTCCGATGGAGAAGGGGACCTGGACGATCGCCCCATGCCCGCCGGGTGAGCTGCGGCGGCTCGAGGACGAGCTTGGAATCACGGCGACACTGGCCTCCGTGCTGGTGCGCCGCGGGTATGCCGATCCGGCCTCTGCGCGGGCATTTCTCGAGGCTGCGCTGCCGGGGCACGACCCATTCCTGCTCGGCGACATGCGCGAGGCAGTCGCCACGATCCGGGCCGCCGTCGACGAGGGAAAGAGGATCTGCGTCCACGGCGACTACGACGCCGACGGCATCTGCGCGACCGCGCTCGCGGTGTTCCTCCTGCGCGAGCTCGGCGCCGATCCCGTCTGGCACCTCCCGTCGCGCTTCGAGGAGGGCTACGGCCTCAACGCTCAGACGGTCGCCAAGCTCGCCGCCGACGGCGTCGACCTGGTCCTCACCGTGGACTGCGGAATCACCGCCGTCGCGGAGGTCGCAGAGGCGAAGCGCCTCGGCCTGGAGGTCGTCGTCACCGACCATCACCGCCCGGTCGACGAGTTCCCCGACTGCCCGGTCGTCGCCACGCTCAAGGGCGACTATCCCTTCGCCGGGCTCTGCGGCACGGGCGTCGTCTGGAAGCTCGCCGAGGCGCTCCTCGGCGCCGAGCACCCCTTCCTCGACCGGCACCTCGACATCGTCGCCCTCGCCACCGTCGCCGATGTCGTGCCGCTCGTGGACGAGAACCGCGCGCTCGCGCTCTCCGGCTTGCGGCGGCTCGCCCAGACACAGAAGCCTGGCTTGCAGATGCTGATGCGGGTCGCGGGCGTCGATCCGGCCGCCTGCAACGAAGGCGCGATCGGATTCAGGCTGGCCCCGCGGATCAACGCCTCGGGCCGGCTCGGTCGTCCCGAGGCGGCGCTCTCGCTGCTCCTGTCGGAGGATCCCACCGAGGCGAAGAAGCTCGCCGAGCAGCTCGAGGACCTCAACCGCGAGCGGCAGGCGGTCGAGGAGCGGATCCTTCGCGCCGCCACCGCCGAGATCGAGTCCTGGCCCGAGCCGCGGCAGCGCCACCGCGGCTACGTCGTTGCTGGGGAGGACTGGCACGAAGGCGTGATCGGCATCGTCGCCTCGCGGCTCGTCGAGCGCTTCGGCCGCCCCGTCGTGCTGATCGCGGGCTCTGCTTCCGGTGGCGACTGGAAGGGCTCGGGCCGCGCCGGAGGCACATTCGATCTTCACGGTGCGCTCACTGCGTGCTCCTCCGATCTCGAGCGCTTCGGCGGGCATCGCGCTGCCGCCGGCCTCGCGATCCGGCCCGATCGCGTCGAGGCCTTCGCCGCGGCGTTCGGTGCGCATGCGGACGCCGTCTTGAGCGACGACGATCTGCGCCCACGGACACCCGTCGACGCGATCGTCCGCGGCAACCGGCTCGGGACTCCCGCTCGTGCACGAGCTGGCCCGGCTCGCCCCCTTCGGGCTCGGCAACCCCGGGATCACGCTGCTCGTCGACGATTGCGAGCTCACCGCGCTCGACACGGTCGGTGAGGGCAAGCATCTCCGGTTCCGCGTCCGCCAGCGCGGCCGCGACGCCGGCTCGGCGATCGCGTTCGGTTTCGGGGCACAACTCGACCGCTACCGGCGGATCGGGCACTACGACATCGCGTTCCGGCTCGAGGAGAACCGCTGGAACGGCACCGTCTCGCCGCAGCTCGTCGTCCGCCGCATCTTCGACACCGACGAGCGCTACGAGGAGCTGCGGGCGTGGTTCGCCGAGGAATGGAAGCGGGGAGCGGCAACCTGGGCGCCCGAAGTTCGGGCGGTATTCGACGAGCTCGGGCTCACCGCAGGCGGGGACCCTCGAAGCTTGCTCGAGTCGGAGACATTCAGGCGGCTCCTCGCGGAGGAGCCACCACTCGCGCAGGCGGCCTAGCTCCGGTTCAGCGTGATCAGAAGGCGCGCGGCGAGGCGAAGTCGGCGGGCATTGCGGCGGCGATGAAACATGGATCGACCGATTTCCGCGCCGGACAAGGGTTTCCTGTCGGGCCCGGGTAAAATGGGTCGATGGCGGTAGCGGAGAAACACCAGGACCTTGTCGACGAGCTGCTGGCTGAGCTTGAGTCCTACAAGCCTGACTTCGACCGCGACCTGATCACCCGGGCCTTCCGGTTCGCGGCGCAGGCGCACGACGGGCAGCTCCGCCGCTCCGGCCAGGAGTTCATCTACCATCCCTGGGGCGCCGCGAAGATCCTCGCCGGCCTGCGGATGGACGAGGAGACGGTCGCCGCCGCGCTGCTCCACGACACCGTCGAGGACACGGGCGTCGAGATCGGCGATATCGCCGCCGCGTTCGGTGACGAGATCGCAAAGCTCGTCGAGGGCGTCACCAAGCTGACGCGCGTGCAGTTCCAGAGCCGCGAGCAGGCGGAGGCCGAGAACTACCGCAAGCTGATCGTCGCGATGGCCGAGGACCTTCGCGTGATCCTGATCAAGCTCGCCGACCGCCTCCACAACCTGCGGACGATCGAGTACATGGGCAAGCAGACGCAGGTGCGCAAGGCGCGCGAGACCCTCGAGGTCTATGCGCCGCTCGCGCATCGGCTCGGTATTCACGCCCTCAAGTGGGAGCTCGAGGACCTCGCCTTCGGAACGCTCCATCCGCGGAAGTACGAGGAGATCAAGCAGATGGTCGCCGAGCGGCGGGCGGACCGGGAGGAGCACGTCCGCGAGGCGGCGCTCGTCTTGCAGCACGAGCTCGACAAGGTCGACATCCCGGCCGAGATCTCGGGCCGCGCGAAGCACTTCTACTCGATCTACGACAAGATGACCCGCAAGGGGCGCGAGTTCAACGAGATCTACGACCTGACCGCCATGCGCGTGATCGTCGAGCGAAGCGGTGATGAAGGGACGCGCGACTGCTACGGCGCGCTCGGGCTGATCCACTCGCTCTGGAAGCCGATGCCGGGGCGGTTCAAGGACTTCATCGCGATGCCGAAGTTCAACGGCTACCGCGCCTTGCACACCACCGTGATCGGGCCGCAGGGACGGCCGCTCGAGATCCAGGTGCGGACGAACGAGATGCACGCGACCGCCGAGTACGGCGTCGCGGCGCACTGGATCTACAAGGGCGGCCGGCGCGAACGGCACGACGAGGAGTGGACGAACTGGGTGAACCAGCTGATGGACGTCGGCAGCGCGGAGGACGACCCGGCGGAGTTCATGAAGACGTTCCGTACCGACCTGTTCGACGAGGAGGTACACGTTTTCACGCCCAAGGGTCAGGTGAAGACGCTTCCGGCCGGCTCGACCCCGATCGACTTCGCCTACGCCGTCCACACGGATGTCGGGCATCACACGGTCGGGGCGAAGGTCAACCACCGCATCGTCCCGCTGCACTACAAGCTGAAGAACGGCGACATCGTCGAGATCCTCACGTCCAAGCAGGATCGGGGGCCGTCGCGGGACTGGCTCTCGCTGGCGAAGAGCTCGCGTGCGCGGAACAAGATCCGGCAGTGGTTCCTGCGCGAGACCCGCGAGGATCAGGAGATCAAGGGACGCGAGTCGCTCGAGCAGGCGCTGAAGCAGCAGAACCTTCCGTACGCGAAGCTGCGTCACTCGGCCGTGCTCGCGCAGGTGATCCGCGACCTCGGCTTCAAGAAGGCCGAGGACTTCTACCTGGCGCTCGGATCTGGACGGCTGCAGTCGGGCGCGATCGTCAACAAGGTGATCCAGCGGCTCAAGACCGAGGAGGTCGCGGAGGAGGCGCCGATCGTCACGAAGACCCCGAAGGCGCGCAGCGCGGTCTCGGGTTCGGAAGTGGGCGTCGTCGTCGAGGGGGTCGAGGACGTGTTGGTCCGGCTCGCGAAGTGCTGCACCCCCGTGCCGGGCGATCCGATCGTGGGCTACATCTCCCTCGGTAAGGGCATCACGATCCACCGCGAGGACTGCCCGAACGTGAAGGCTTTGATGCGGCAGCAGGAGCGGTTCACGCCGGTGGAGTGGAGCGGTGACGGCACGAAGTCGTTCCGGGTCCAGATCTCGGTGACCTCATGGGATCGCCCGCGGCTGCTCGAGGATGTGGCGCGGACGTTCGCCGAGCACGGCGCCAACATCGTCTCCTACGGCGGTGTCGTCGAGGATCAGCTGGCGAAGAACTGGTACACGGCGGAGATGGGCGACGTACACTCGCTGCGTTCGCTCCTGGCGGCCCTGCGGAGCGTCGACGCGGTGTTCGACGCCTACCGCGTGACGCCGACCTAGTCAGGGGTCCCAGGCCTCCCCGGCGGTGTCCCACCCGACGAGGCAGTACGGGGAGATCACGAAGGCAATGCGATCGAGGAACGCGGTGTCGTCGGCCCCGTCGACGGCGAGCTCGGCAACCCGCGTGCCCTCGAAGATCACCGGTACCTGAACACGGCTCTCGGGCTCGGCGAGCCCCGCCTGTGGGCCGAGCACGAGCTCGCCGCTCTCGACGAACAGAATCCCCGCCCAGCTGCAGCCGCCGGGATCGACGAGAGCGCTGACCGCGCTTCGGAGGATGTCGTCGGCGTCGGCCTCGCCCTCGATGATCCGGTCGATCTCCTCGATCGCCGCGGCTCCGCTCACAGCTCCGTGCCCTCGAACTCGCGCACGTGCCGGCGGAAGCTGTCCGGCACCGGGACGGTGCTCCGGTCGTCGTGGTTGATGAGCACGTTCACCTGTGTGGCGGTCACCATCAGCTGCTCCGAGGCCCCGGTGCCGATCTTGTATGCCGCGTACTCGTACGTGACGCTCGATTGGCCGATCCGCGAGACGCGAACGTAGACCTCGAGCAGGTCGTCGAACCGCGCGGGCGCGTGGTACTCGACGTTCGAGGCGCGCATCACGAACTCGGTGCGTCCGGCCCCGATCTCTCCGAGCACCCGGTGAAACTCGGTCCGCGCAAGGTCGAAGTAGGGCAAGTAGCGCCCGTAATACACGACCCCCTGAGCATCGGTATCCGAAAACGCCACCCGCGTATAAACCGCAAACCGAAACGGCGGCTTCTCCTCCGTCAGATGCCCGGGCTCGAACACCGAGCGATCCTAGCCGCGGATCAGAGCCAGAACTTCGTCCCGCTTGGCCACCATGAGCTCCTCGGAGAGCGCCTCGAGGTTCAGGCGGAGGAGGGGCTCGGTGTTCGACGGGCGGACGTTCATGTGCCAGTCCTCGGCGTCGATCGAGAGGCCGTCGAGGTGCGAGACGCGGCCCTCGGGCGAGTAGCGCTCCTTCAACTCCTGCAGCTTGAGCGCGACATCGGGAACCGGCGTGTTGATCTCGCCGGTGAGGAAGAACCGGGAGCGCAGCGGCGCCAGGACCTCGCTCAGCGGCACCTCGTTGCGGGAGGCGAGCTCGAGCATCAGGAGGAACGGGATCACGCCCGAGTCGGCCTGGGAGAAGTCGCGGAAGTAGTAGTGCGCCGACACCTCGCCGGCGAAGACCGCGCCCTCCTCGCGCATCCGCTTCTTGATGAACGAATGCCCGACGCGGTTGATCAGCGGCACGCCGCCGGCCGCCTCGATCGTCTGCGGCACCGCCCAGGAGGCGCGAACGTCGTAGATGACCTTCCCGCCCGGCTCGCGTCCCAGCATCAGCTGCGAGAACAACGCCGTGACGAAGTCGCCGGGCACGAACTCGCCGGTGTCGTCGACGAAGAAGCAGCGGTCAGCGTCACCGTCATAGGCCACCCCGAACGCGGCGCCCTCCTCGAGCGTGCGGCGCATGATGAACTCGCGGTTCTCCGGCAGCAGCGGGTTCGGCTCGTGATTCGGGAACGACCCGTCCGGCTCGAAGTAACACCGGACGACCTCCACCATCGGCAGCCGCTCGAGCACCCGCGGCAGCATCGCGCCCGCCATCCCGTTCGCGGCGTCGACGACCACCCGCAGCGGCCGGATCGCCGACACGTCGACGAACGCCAGCACCGCGTCCACGAATCCGTCCCAGACGTCCACGGCCTCGACAGTCCCGCGCGAAGCCTCGCGCCACGCGCCGGCGACGGCCCGGTCGCGCACCTCGAGCAGCCCCGACTCGCTCCCCACCGGAAGCGCCCCGCGCCGCACGATCTTCAGACCCGTATAGCGCCCCGGGTTGTGCGACGCGGTGACCATGATCCCGCCGTCGAGGCCGAGCGAGTCCGTCGCGTAGTAGACGACCTCCGTCCCGACCATCCCGAGATCGGCCACGCCGACGCCGGCATCCGCAACGCCCTCGATGACCGCCGCGGCCATCGACGGCGCGGACAGCCGCATGTCGCGCCCGACCGCGATCCGCCGCGGCTCGAACTGCTCGGCGAACGCCCGCCCGATCGCGTACGCGCCCTCCTCGTCGAGCTCGGACGGATAGACGGCACGAACGTCGTACGCCTTGAAGGAAGCTGGATCGAGCACCCGCCCGATCCTACGGATACCGCGCGGCTAGCGGGAGAAGACCTTCTGCGCCTTCGCCGCCCACGCGTCGATCCCGCCCGGCTCGAGGAAGTTGCACCCTCCCTCGAGGATCTCCTCCGGCATCGTGTCGTAGAACCGGTCGGCGACGACGCGAAGCTCGCGGTCGCCCTCCTCGGTCTCCGCCACCGGCTCCGCAAGCTCGAAGGCCACGCCGAGATGCTGCTCGGGCGCGTTGAAGTCGCGCGCGATCTCGATCAGCCCGACCCAGGCCGTCTTGATCACGTCGAGCGGCTCGCAGAACTCCGCGACCGTCTTCGTGAGCTCCGCCGAGACACGATCGGCCGGCGTGTCGAGCAGCGTCTGCCGGATTCCCGTCACGCGCCGAGAATAACCCTGATCGCCTCGGTCGAGGCCTCGTCGGGCGACTCCGAGATCACCGTCGCCGGCCGCTCGAACCGCGCCAGCGCGTCCCGCAGCGGCTCGGCCCGAAGCGTCCCGTCTCCGTACGGCAGGTGCTTCGTCTCGTTCCGGTTCGCAAACTCGATGTCCGAGAAGTGGATGTGGAACGGCGCCCCCGGCTCGATCACCGCGTCGGCCTTCTCGAGCGCCTCGACGAACGGCTCGACCGACATGAACGCGCCGTCGGAGGTCGCGTGCATGTGCGCGAAGTCGATCACCGGCCGCACCCACGGCAGCCGCCGCGCGATCTCGACCACGTCGTCGATCGACCCGAGGTCCCGCACGCGACCCATCACCTCGATCCCGAACGGCACGTCGCGGCCCTTCCCCTCGAGCCGCTCCCGGAGCTCGCCGAGCTGCTCCGTCACCGAGTCGATCGCCTCCTCGCGCGTCCGGCCGAGCAGGAAGCCGGGGTGGAACACCACCACCTCGGCGCCCGCCGCCTTCGCGATCCCCGCCGAGTGGTCGAGCATCCCGACCGCCATGTTCAGCTTCTTCCCGCGCTCGGCATGGCCCATGAACCCTGCGAGCGGCGCGTGCACCGACAGCGCCACGTCCGCCTCGCGCGCCAGCTCGCCGAACCGCTCGGCGAACTCGTAGCTCATCCAGAAGCCGCCCTCGAAGTCGATCTCGCAGGCGGAAAGCCCACGCGCGAGCACCGCCTCGACCGCCGCCTCGGGGCTCTCGCGCGACGGCACCCGCGCCGGCCCGAAATGAAGTTTCCGCCGCATTAGCAGGGAGAATGTAGACCGTCCGTCCGATCGGCTCTTTAATCTCCGGGCATGTCGGATCGCCCCTCACGCATCGACCTGCTCGAGCTCGACATCGACCTGCGCCTCACCGAGCTCTGGCGCGAGGCCGCCGGCATCGAGGAATGGTCGCTCGAGGTCGTCGCCGCCTTCATGCGCGCCGCCTACGGCAAGGGCTACTGCGACGCGCTGACCGAGGAGCTCCCCGGCGTCGCTTTGCGCCGATCACGGCTATCGCGTCCCCGAGCGCCAGCAGCATCCGGCGCCCGCCGACGCCTGACGACTCCTTAAGAAGATGTTGTACTTGCGTCGGGCCGACGGAACCGTGGCTAAACTGGATGGCGGATGGCCCGCTCACGCAGCAATCCGGCGCGCCTCGTCGTCGCACTCGCGATCGCCATGTTGCTCGCGGTGTTCCTCGTGTACACCGCGCTCAGCGGCACGACGCCCGCCCTGCAGCCGAGCAACCTCGCCGGCCACAACGGCAAGGTCGTCTCGCTGACCGGCAAGGTGACGGCGATCGTCCCCGGCAGCGACGCGCACACGCCGGCGGGCCTGCAGTTCAAGCTGCACAACATCAACGGTGCAAGCCCGACGATCCCGATCGTGTACCACGGCTCGGTCCCGGATCTCTTCAAGACCGGACGCGACGTGAACGTGACCGGCGTCATGAGCGGCGGCGCCTTCATGGCGACCGCGCTCACGACCAAGTGCCCGAGCAAGTACACCGGCTCGCAGACCTGATCCATGGCTGATCTAGGCCGCGCAGCGCTCGTCGTCAGCTTCGGGCTGGCGCTCTATGCGCTCTTCGGCGGCACCGCGGCGGCGATCACGCGCCAGCGGCGCCTCGCCGACTCGGCGCGCTACGCGCTGATCGCCTGCTTCGGCTCGACCGTGATCGCCTCGGGCGTGCTCATCCGTGCGCTCGTCCAGCACGACTTCACCTTCACCTACGTCGCCGCGCACACGAGCCGCGACCTCGCCTCGATCTACTCGCTGACCGCGTTCTGGGGCGGGGAGGAGGGCTCGCTGCTGCTCTGGCTGCTCGTCCTCACGGGCTACGCCGCGCTCGCCGTCACGCTCAACCGCAAGTTCCTGAAGGACGTCGTCCTCTGGGTCGTGCCCGTGATCGGAGGGATCGCGACCTTCTTCAGCTTCATGCTCGTCGCGGTCGCGAGCCCGTTCGCCACGCAAGCCCGCGTCGTCGACGGCGCGGGCCTCGTCCCGAGCCTGCAGAACCCCTACATGGTCGCCCACCCGCCGATGCTCTACCTCGGCTACGTCGGGCTCTCGATCCCGTTCGCGTTCGCCGCCGGCGCGATGCTCTCCGGCCAGACCGACGAGCGCTGGATCATCGCGACCCGCCGCTGGACGCTCACCGCGTGGATGTTCCTCGGCTTCGGGCAGATCCTCGGCTCCCACTGGGCCTACGTCGAGGTCGGCTGGGGCGGCTACTACGCCTGGGACCCGGTCGAGAACGCCGCGCTGATGCCCTGGCTCGCCGCGACGGCGTTCCTGCACTCGGTGATGGTCCAGGAGCGGAAGGGCATGCTCCGAATCTGGAACATGGTGCTCGTCGCGCTCGCGTTCGAGCTCTCCGTGTTCGGCACGTTCCTGACCCGCTCGGGCGTGGTCGAGTCGATCCACTCGTTCGCGAAGAGCTCGATCGGCGGCTGGTTCCTCGCCTTCGTGATCGTCTCGACGCTCTTCTCGGTCGCCCTGATCCTCTGGCGGCTGCCGCTGCTCAAGGCGCGCACGAAGCTCGAGTCGCCGCTCTCGCGCGAGGCGACGTTCCTCTACAACAACCTGCTGCTCGTCGCGCTCTGCCTGACGATCTTCTGGGGCGAGATCTTCCCGATCCTGACCCAGCTCTGGAGCGGCACGCAGCAGACGATCGGACGGCCGTACTTCGACTTCTTCCTGCGCATCTTCGGGCTGCCGCTCCTGCTGCTGATGGGCATCGGGCCGCTGATCGCCTGGCGGAGAACCTCGGGCAAGGCGCTGCTGAAGACGCTTCGCTGGCCGATCGGCGTCGCGCTCGTCACCGGCGCCGTGCTGATCGCGCTCGGCGCCGGCTCGTCCCTGCCCGGCCTGATCGGCTACACGTTCTGCGCGTTCGTGATGACGACGATCGTCGTCGAGCTCGTCCGCGGGACGCGCGCGACGGGCTCGCTGGCCGTCCTCTTCTCGCGCAACCGGCGCCGCTACGGCGGCTACATCGTCCACGCGTCGATCGTGCTGCTCGCGATCGGGATCATCGGCTCGAGCGCCTACGGCACGACCAAGGAGCTTCCGCTCGCGGTCGGCCAGTCGATGCAACGTGCCCGGCTACACGCTCACCTACCTGAGCCTGAAGAACACGCCCAAGGTGACCGAGAGCGGCAACTCGACCGAGACGACCGGCTACCTGAAGGTGCGCGGCCGCTGGAACGGCATCCTGCCCACCCGGTACATCAACTCGTCGGCGCTCGGCGTCTCGCACGAGGTCGGCATCCACACGGACTACCTCCGCGCCGAGGATCTCTACGTCATCCTCGACCAGGTCGTCGGCAACAAGGTCTACTTCAAGGTGCTCGTGAAGCCGCTCGTCAACTTCATCTGGCTCGCAGGCTTCGTCTTCCTCGCCGGGTCGCTGATCGCGATGTGGCCTGACGCCCGCGAGCAGCGCCGCCTGGTCGAGCGGTTCTCGCTCGCCCGCGCGTGACCGCGCTCATCCTGGGCGGGCTCATCGCGGTCGTCGCGGTGATCATCGTCGCGATCCCGTTCCTGCGGGACAACGGTGAGCCCGAGCTGATCGACGACGGCGCGCGGACCGAGGACCTGGTGCACCTGATGGAGATACGGGACCGCGCGCTCGGCGCGTTGAAGGAGCTCGAGTTCGACCATCGCTCCGGCAAGGTCGACGACGTCGACTACCGCGCTCTCGTCGGGCCGCTTCGCCGTCAGGCAGCCGAGGCGATCCAGGCGCTCGACGCGCGGACGTCACGCAAAGAAGACCTGGTAGATCAGGAAGACGTTCAGGGAGACGATGACGGCGGCGATCAGCCACGCAAGAGCCGTGGTCGAGCGGCGGTTGACCAGCGCCCCCATCACGTCGCGGCGGGAGGTGAACCAGACCAGCGGGATCAGCGCGAAGGGGATCCCGAAGGAAAGGACGACCTGTGAGAGGACGAGCGTCCGCGTCGGGTTGATCCCGAGCGCGACGACGACGAACGCGGGGATCATCGTCACCGCGCGCCGCGTCCATACTGGGATCTGGCGCTGGATGAACCCCTGCATCACGACCTGGCCGGCAAGCGTGCCGACGGCCGACGAGGAGAGGCCGGAGCCGAGCAGGGCGATCGCGAACACCGCGCTTGCCGTGGCGCCGAGGATCGGCTCGAGCGTCTGGTGGGCGGTCTCGAGCGAGGCGACGTCGTGCAGGCCCTGCTTGTAGAACGTGGCGGCCGCCATCACGAGCATCGCGATGTTGATCAGGCCGGCGATCGACATCGCCACGAGCACGTCGATCCGCGTATAGCGCATCAGGACGCGGGCGCTCTCCCGCGATTCGGGCACGATCCGGTCCTGCGTCAACGCGGAGTGCAGGTAGATCACGTGCGGCATCACCGTCGCGCCGAGGATCCCGACCGCGAGGAGCACCGACTCCGAGCCCGCGAACTGCGGCACGAGCAGATGCTCTCCGGCGGCCCGGAAATCCGGGCGTGAGTAGACCATCTCGATCAGGTAACAGACGCCGATCAGCCCGACCAGCGTCGCGATCGCCGCCTCGAATCGGCGGAAGCCGTAGGTCTGGAGTGCGAGCAGCGTGAACGCGACGATCGCGGTCAGGATGCACGAGACGAAGAGGCTCGTCCCGATCAGCAGGTTGAAGCCGATCGCCGCGCCCAGGAACTCGGCAAGGTCGGTCGCCATCGCGATCACCTCGGCCTGGAGCCAGAGCCCGACGGACGTGCGCCGCGAGAAGTGCATGCGGCAGATCTCCGGCAGGTTGTGGCCGGTCGCGATCCCGAGCTTGGCCGACAGCGTCTGGATCACCATCGCCATCAGGTTCGAGGCGACGATCACCCAGATCAGCAGGTAGCCGAACTTCGACCCGGCGGCGATGTTGGTCGCGAAGTTCCCCGGATCGATGTAGGCGATGCACGCGATGAACGCCGGCCCGAGGAACGGCAGGATCCGGAAGCGCGTGCGATGGAGCGCCTCGTCGACGGTCTTGAGACCGCTCGGGAGCGGTTGTTCGAATGCTCCCCGGATCGCCATGCCAAAAGTTTAGTCGAGACTAAACTTGTTAGGCATGACTAAAATCAGTGATTCAGTTGACCAGGTGGAGATCGGGAAGGTTGCGCCAGCGCTCGTCGAGATCGAAGCCGTAGCCGGCGAAGAACTCGTCGGGCACCGTGAACCCGACGTAACGGATCGGCAGGTCGTCGAGCAGCCGGCGGTAGGGCCGGTCGAAAAGCACCGCGGCGACGAGTGACTCGGGCTGCCGCAGCGCGAAGGTCCGGCAGAGGTAGTTGAGCGTGAGCCCGGTGTCGACGACCTCGTCGACGATGATCACCTCGCGGCCGCCGATCTCCAGGTCGAGATCCTTGAGGAAGCGGATCCGCTCGTGGCCGCCGAGCTCGGTCGACGCCGTAGCCCGACAGCTCGACGAAGTCGAGAGCGTGGGGGATCGGCATCGCCTGCGAGAGGTCGGTGACGAACGGCACGCAAGCCTTGAGCGACCCGATCAGCAGCGGCTCGCGGTCGCCGTAGTCGCGCGCGATCTCGGCTCCGAGCTCGCGAACGCGGGCCGCGATCTCCGCCGCGCCCAGGTACACCTCGCCGATACGAGAGTCTAAGCCCGAGCTCACGACGCCTTGCGCAGGCCGTAGCGCAACGCGATCTTCGCGAAGTCGCGCTCGTAGAACAGCTTGATCTTCACGTCCGGGTAGAGCTCGCGCACGCGGCGCAGCTTGCGGTTCTTCCGGGTGACGAGCGACTGCTTCATCACCGTGACCTCGAGATAGAGATCCTGCTCGGGGAGGTAGAAGTCGGGCGTGAACGCCTCGATCACGCGGCCGTCCTCGGCGCGTGCGAGCACGAACGTATGGGGCTCGTAGAGCCAGGGTATTCCGTAGTAATCCAGGATCTTGGCGTATTCGAGCTCCGCCTCGTTGACGAAGCGCGGAGTCCCTTCACCTTGATATGCCTGGAAATGGGGCGTTTCCAGTGCCACCTGAGGCCACGGTACCACTCGTGTCGGACGCCGGGTTGTTTGGATTTCCGCTCTATGCTTACCGCGTGGAAGGCGCCTTCACGATCGCGCACCTCTCGGACATCCATTGCGGGGACCCGCATTTCGTCCCGGATCTGATGGAGCGCGCCATCGGCGACATCAACGCACTCGCTCCGGACATCGTCGTCTGCTCCGGCGATCTGACCACCTACGGGTTCAAGGAGGAGTACGTCCAGGCGAAGCGCTACCTCGACCGGCTCGCCTGCGAGTCGCTCGTCGTGATCCCGGGGAACCACGACTCGAGGAACGTCGGCTACGTCCATTTCGAGGAGCTCTTCGGCGAGCGCAACTCGGTGTTCCGCAAGGACGGGGTCACGGTGGTCGCGGTCGACTCGACCGAGCCCGACCTCGATCACGGCCAGATCGGGCGCGGCCGCTACCCGTGGATCGAGAAGGAGTTCGCCGGGCCTGCGCGCATGCGCATCTTCGTGCTCCACCACCATCTGCTGCCCGTGCCCGGCACCGGCCGGGAGCGCAACGTCGTCTACGACGCGGGCGACGCGATCGAGTGCCTGCAGCGCGCGGGTGTGAACCTCGTCCTCTCCGGGCACAAGCACGTTCCGTATGCCTGGCGGCTCGAGAACCTCTTCGTCGTGAACACCGGCACCGTCTCCACGCTCCGTCTCAGGGGGAAGACGCGCCCCTGTTACAACGTGATCGAGGTCAGCGGCTCGCACGTCGCCGTCTGGCGGCGCTACCCGTTCCACGGCCAGGAGCGGATCATCCAGTTCGACCTCGAGACGCTCGAGTACGAGAAGTACACCTCGCGGATCGAGAACGAGGTAACCGTCCGGCGGTGAGAGCGGTGGCCCTGATCGACGGCGAGCATGCACCCGACGTGGTGCGGCGTGCGCTCGTCGAGCTGCCCTACGAGTGGGTCGGGGCGATCATGGCGGGCGGCAGCGAGAAGCTGCGTCCGGGGGAGGGGTACGGCGTCCCGTTGCTCGACGGGTTCGGCGAAGCCGAGGCTGTCGTCGATCTCTCCGATCAGCCGGTGCTCGGGCCGGAAGAGCGCTTCACCTGGGCCTCGCGCGCCCTCGCCGCCGGGCTCAGCTACATCGGCGCCGACTTCCGCTTCGACCCGCCCGTCTACGAGGAGATCGGCGTGCCGGCGATCGCCGTGATCGGCACCGGCAAGCGGGTGGGGAAGACCGCGGTGTCCGCCCACCTGGCTCGGCTGCTCGCTCGCGACCACGATGTCGTGGTCGTGACGATGGGGCGGGGCGGGCCGCCGGATCCCGAGCCGATCGATCGGCCGCCCGGCATCGAGGAGCTCGTCGCCCTCTCCCGCTCGGGTCGCCACGCGGCCTCTGACCATCTCGAGATCGCCGCCGTGACCGGCGTGCCCACGATCGGGTGCAGCCGTGCGGGCGGGGGCCTCGCGGGGAAGCCGTTCGTCTCGAACGTCGTCGCCGGCGCGCGGATCGCGGCCGAACGCAACCCCGACATCGTCGTGTTCGACGGCAGCGGGACGGCGATCCCGCCCGTCGCAACCGGCCGGCGCGTGCTCGTGGTCGGGCCGGGCCATGATCTCCGCGCACCGTTCGACCTCTACCGCCTGCTCATCTCCGATCTCGTGATCTCGCTCGGCGGTGAGGTGGAGGGCGCGATCCCGGCGACGCTCCGGTTGCGGCCACTCGGCCCGATCGAGGGAAGGGTCGCCGTCTTCGCAGCCGGTCCCGCCGAGACCGGGCATCTCGAGGCCGACGTCGTGCACGTCTCGACGAGCCTGGGCGACCGCGACGCTCTGCAGCGCGAGCTGCGCGAGCTGGATGCCGACACCTATCTGATCGAGGTCAAGGGCGCCGCGATCGACCTGGTCGCCGAGGACGCACTCGCCCGCGGCCGCAGGGTCGTGCTGGCCGGGAACGATGTCGTCGGGCCGGGGCTCGACGAGGCGCTGCTCGCGCTCGTTCCGGAGGCGGTGACCGCCTGATGCATCCGCACTACCGCGACTCGCTTCCGCTCGGCGACCCCGACGGGCTCCCGTACTCGAAGGGGGTGATGGCCCGCGCGCTCGTCTCGGCCGGCGCGGGGATCGAGTCCGCGTACGTCCTCGCGACCCGGCTCGAGCTCGACCTGATCGCAACCGGCGCGCAGGCCGTCGAGCTCGAGCGGCTCGAGGACGCGGCGATCGAGGTGCTCGGCGAGGACAAGGGGCTGAGGATCGTTCAGCGCCTGCGCGGGCTCGCGACGCTGCAGGCGCTCGACGTTCCGATCGTCCTGCTCGTCGGCGGTGCGACCGGCACCGGCAAGTCGACGGTGGCGACGGAGGCGGCGCACCGGCTCGGGATCACGCGCGTCACGTCCACGGACTTCATCCGCCAGACGATCCGCGCCTACTTCCCGCGCACGACGATGCCGAGCGTTCACGCGTCGAGCTTCGAGGCGGGCGGCCCGGTGGAGAGCGTCGAGGCGGGCTTCATGGAGCAGACCCGCCGCGTCCTCGTCGGCGTCGACGCTTCGATCGACCGGGCGCTGAACGAGGGGTGGTCGATGGCGATCGAGGGCGTCCACCTCGTGCCGGGGATGGTTCGCCCGGTGATCGAGGGGGCGCTGCTCGTTCACGCGGTGCTTCACGTCGAGAGCATCGAGGACCACCGCGACCACTTCGTCGTGCGCGATGCGGCGACCGGCGGGGTGCGGGCGCTCGACAAGTACATCGACGGGCTCGACGAGATCAGGGAGCTTCAGGAGCTGATCGTCGAGCGCGCCGTGCGCTACGACGTCCCCGTGATCGAGAGCACGACCGTGGAGGCGACGACGGCTGCCCTGCTCGACCTCGTGCTCAGCCGCTCCGAGCAGATCGCTGCGTTGCTCTAGGCGCATGTCGAGCTCAGCCGACGATCTGCAGCGCGTCCCGCTCTTCGCCGATCTGAGCGGGCGCCAGCGCAGGAAGCTCGCAGCCAATTTCCGTGAGCGAACGTTCAAGCCGGGCATCGACGTCGTGCGCGAAGGCTCGATGAGCGGGATGGGCTTCTTCGTCGTGACGGACGGTATGGCTTCCGTCAGTGTCGGTGGGGTCGAGGTCGCGGCCCTCTCGGCGGGCGATCATTTCGGTGAGCTCGCGCTGGTCTCGAAGACCGAGCGCTCAGCGACGGTCACGGCCCGAACCGAGCTTCGCTGCCTCGAGATCGCGTTCTCGGATTTCCGTGAGTTCGCGCACGCGAACCCTGACGTCACCTGGAAGCTTCTGCAGCACGTCGTCTCGATGCTGCGGGCCGAGCCCGCCCGCTGACTCGTACTACGCGGGCCAGACCATCAGGTCAACGGTCGCGTCGCCCCGCTCCGGCAGCTCGACCGGAGCTTGGCTCACACGCCACGACTTCCCGTCGTACTCGACGAGCGCACCGACTCCGAGGACCTCATCGCCGCTGTCGATCACGGCGGTCGGGGTGCTTTCGATCGGCAGGTTGGGCGGGGTCGGAAAGACGAGGCGGTAGAGCGGCATCTAGAAGCCGAGGATGAACTTGGCGTCTTCGGACATCAGGTCCGGGCTCCAGGGCGGCTCGAAGGTCAACTCGGACTGGACCTCCTCGACACCGGGCAGCTCGCCGACGACGCGGTCGATGTCTTCCCTGATCATCTCGCCGGCAGGGCAGCCCATCGAGGTCAGCGAGTAGCTGACCTTCACCTTCGGGCCCTCGACCTCGACGTCGTAGAGCAGGCCGAGGTCGACGATGTCCATCCCGAGCTCGGGATCCTCGACCTGGTGGAGAGCCTCGAACACCTCTTCGCGCGTCGGCATGCCCCGAGGGTATCGAACCGGCGTGGTCAGCCGGGGATCCGCAGGACGATCTTGCCGAGCTGCTCGCCGCGCTCGAGGCGCTCGTGGGCGGCCGCGGCGTCTGCGAGCGGGAACACCGTGTCGATCACGGGCCTCGCGCGCCCGGAGTCGATCAGCTCCCAGACGCCCCGGAAGTCCTCGGGTGTTCCCATCGTCGAGCCCATGATCGTCAGCTCGCGCCACCAGATCCGATTCAGCGCCGCAGGAGGGTTCGGGCCGGACGTCGCTCCGCAGACGACGATCCTTGCGTCGCGCGCGGCCGAGGCGAGCGAGCGCTTCCACGTCGCCTCGCCGACATGCTCGATCACGATTTCGGCGCCGCCTCCCGTCAGCTCGCGCACGCGGGCCGGGACGTCCTCGGTCTCATGGTTCACGGTCACGTCGGCACCCAGTTCCCGCGCGCGCTCGAGCTTCGCGTCGCTCGACGACGTGACGATCGCCCGGCCGCCGAGCGCCTTCGCGATCGCGAGCGCTGCGGTCGAGACTCCGCTCCCGATCCCCCAGATCAGCACCCACTCGCCGGGCTGCAGGCGCGCCTTCGTCTGGAGCATGCGGTACGCGGTGAGAAAAGCCATCGGGAACGCCGCCGCCTCCTCGAACGAGAGCTCGCCGGGGATCGGATGCACCGCGCTCCGAGGGACGGCGACGAGCTCCGCGTACGTCCCGTCACGGTGCTCACCGAGAACCTCGATCCCGCCCTCGTGAGCCAGGCCGGGGTTGATCACGATCCGCTCGCCGGTGCCCACGAGGACGCCCGCACCGTCGGCGCCGAGGACATGGGGCAGCCCGTGAGGGGGAGCGGGCAGCCCCTTCCGCAGCCAGACATCGATGTGGTTGAGCGCCGCGGCGCGGAGCTCGACGACCACGTTGCCCTCGCCGGGCACGGGATCGGGCACGTCCTCGTAGCCGAGAACCTCGGGGCCGCCGAGCTCATGCATGCGGATCGCCTTCACGGGCCTGATGGTACGCGGCGCAGGGATTCCGGTTGCTCCGCTGTAACAATGGGACGATGATCACAGCCGACGTGCAGCGGCTGGGAGCCGAGCTCGGCCTCGACGCGATCGGCGTCGCACGGGCCGAGGCCTACGAAGGCACCGAGCGGCACATCCGTGAGCGGAAGGCCCGCGGGCTCTTCGGGCGGCTCGGCTTCACGACCTCGCACCCCGAGGTCTCGTGCCATCCGGAGTCCCTCCTCGACGGGGCCGCGAGCGTCGTCTCCGCGGCCCTCTGCTACTACCTCCCTGAGCCCGAGCGTCCTGCGGGCCACGGCCGGCTGCCGCGCTACGCGTGGCACGACGGATACGCCGAGCTGCGCGAGAAGCTCGATGCACTCGGCCGCGAGCTCGGCGCGCGCTACCGGATCCTGGTCGACGCGAACCAGCACGTCGACCGCGAAGCCGCCGCTCGCTCCGGCGTCGGGTTCTACGGCAAGAACACGATGCTGATCACGCGCCGCCACGGCTCCTGGGTCGTGCTCGGGACGCTCGTCACCGCCGCCGAGCTCGAGCCGACGCCGACCGTCCCCGAAGGCTGCGGCTCGTGCACGCGCTGCATCGACGCGTGCCCGACCGGCGCCCTCGACGACCCCGGCGTGCTCGACGCGACACGGTGCCTCTCATACTGGACTCAGGTGCCGGAGCCCATCCCGGAGCCGTATCGCGCCCCGCTCGGCGCGCAGGTGTACGGCTGCGACATCTGCCAGGACGTCTGCCCGTGGAACCGCGGGGTGGAGGGGCGACGCGCCGATCGGTCGCCCGACGAAGCTGCGCACGTCGACCTCGTCGGCTGGCTCGACGCCGAGCGCAGCCTCGACGACGCCCTCCTCCGACGGCTCTACGTCCCGCGAAACGACCCACGCTGGCTCGAGCGCAACGCGATCGTCGCGCTCGGCAACACCGGGGCCGGCGTCCCCGGCGCCGCCGCTGCGCTGCGCAGGCATGCCGACGGCGACGACGCGCTGCTCGCCGAGCATGCACGGTGGGCGCTCGCCCGGCTGGAGGGCGAATGCAGCTGAGAGGCCTCGAACGGTGGATCTCGCTCCTCCGCCTGATCGCGTTCCCGTTCGTCTTGGCCGCGGTCGCGTTCGCGAGCTACCCGCCGGGCTGGGAGCCGTGGGCGTGGGTGACGACCGGAGCGTTCTTCGTCGGGTCGTGCGCGTTCTACCTGCTCGCCAGGAGCGACCTCGGCGCCCGCCACCAGTTCTCGCAGAGCCTCGTCGCCCAGATCTTCGACACGCTGATCGTCACCTCGTTCCTGATGGTCTTCGCCTTCGAGCGCGGCCTCCCGGTGCAGCAGATCCTCTACATCGACCTGGCCGCGGCGTGCGTGCGGTTCGGGATCATCGGCGGGCTGATCCTCGCCGCGGTGTCGGCTCCGATCCTCGCCGTGTTCGTCGACCTGCGCGTCAATCACCTGCACCAGGCCTACACCTGGAAGCTCGTTGCGTTCCAGACCGGGCTCGAGGTGCTGATGGCGCTGATCGTCGGCTGGCTCGTTCAGCGGCTCGCCGAGGAAGGATCACGGGCCGAGGCGCGGGCCGAGGAGGCGGAGCGGCTTCACCAGGCCGAGCAGAAGACCGTCGCCGAGCTGCGACGGCTCTCGACCCTGCGCGCCGACTTCGTCTCGCTCGTCTCGCACGAGGTGCGGACGCCGATGGCTGCCGTGATCGGCTCGGCGCGCACGCTCCAGCAGCGCTGGCCAGACCTCACGAACGAGCAGCGCGACGCCTTCCTCGCCCTGATCGCCGACGAGACCGACCGGCTCGCCGCGCTCGTCGGAGAGGTCCTCGACACCTCGCGCATCGACTCCGGAACGTTCAGCTACACCTTCGGCGAGGTCGAGCTCGGAGGGCTCGTCAACGAGACGGTCGCCACCGCCGAGCTCGCCCGCGATTCGGTCCATATCACCACGAGCGTCCCGCCCGACCTTCCGGTCGTCCTCGGCGACTCCGCGCGGCTGCGCCAGGTTCTCACCAACCTGATCGACAACGCGGTCAAGTACTCGCCCGAAGGGGCTCCCGTCGAGGTCCGGGCGGCGGCCGTCAACGGGCACGCCATGATCGAGGTCGTCGACACGGGCAGCGGAATCGCTGCCGAGGACCAGCGGCTCATCTTCGAGAAGTTCGGACGGGTTCGAGGCACCGCATCCAAGCCGGGAACCGGCCTCGGCCTCTACATCGCCCGCGCGATCGCCGAGGCGCACGGAGGCACGCTCGAGGTCAGCTCGGACCCCGGCCACGGCTCCACGTTTGCCTTGACGCTGCCGATCCGAAAAGACGACTAGCGCCGCCGGGCGGCCGAGGCGAGCGCGCGGCCCTCGCGCAAACGGCGCTCGAGCTCCTGCGCGCGCGTCGCGACGAGCTTGCGGAGCTCGGGCGGCTCGAGCACAACTGCCTCGCCGCGGAACGAGAGCACCTCACCGACGAGCCACGCCGCGCTTCCCACCGGCCGTTCCGAGAGGGCAGCGCCGTCGACGAGCGGGCGGGCGCCCTTCTCGACCTCCCAGCGCCCGACCTCGGGCGAGTACCAGATGCGGGCGGGCGTCGCGGTATGGAGCTGCGAGGGCTCGAATCCCTCTCGCGGCATGAACCGCGTCGTGAGCAGCTTGGCGGTGCGGGTGCGATCGAGCCTGTAGCTGCGCGGCGCGTCGCGGTCGACGTCCCAGGTGTGGACGTACCAGTGCGGCAGCCGGCGCTCGATCCCGTACGGCTCGATCGTCCGGGTCTCCACCTCGGTCGACTCGGGCTTCAGGTACTCGAGCTCGACCAGCCGGCGGCGGTCGATGGCGCGCGTGAGGGTGGCGACGAGATCCTCCTCGGCACCGGCCTGCGGCGCCGGGGTCTGCGCCAGGTCGAACTGGCCGAACGCCTCCTCGAGCTTCGCCCGCACCCGGTCGAGCGGCGAGCTCGAGCCGGCGGCGATCATCGGCCCGACGAACTCGAGCGCGAGCCGGATCGCGCGCGCCTCGAGCGGCGTCAATCGCGGCGCCCGGCGGAACGTGTCGCCGAAGAGCTCCTTGTCGACGTGAACCACGTCGTCGTGCAGCTCCGCGTAGACGGCGTAGCAGCCGCCGCCGAAGTTGACCAGGTTCAGGAGGGACAGGTGCTCCTCGAGCGCCTCGGCGGGAATCGAGAAGCGCTCGATCAGCTCGAAGGCCGGGATCACGGCGTCGCGCTCGTCGCCGCAGGCCGCGAGCAGGTAGGCGAGCAGCGACTGGAGCACGCCGAAGCGCTCCGGCGCGACGGGCCCGGCCTGCCGGTCGGAGGTGTGGTCGATCCAGGGGACGTGCCTCTCGGCGGCCGGGGTCGGCGGCGGCCCCTCGTGCGCGCGGCGGGCCGCACGGAGCCCCTCGGTGACGAGGCGGCGGAGCGGGGAGGGCTCGAGCGGGACGGCGCGGCCTTCCTGGCGGAGGATCCAGCGGGCGAGCAGCGGCAGCGACGCATATTCGGTGACGAACACGCCGTCCTCGACCCGGTTGCGCGCTCCGGCGTACTCGCGCGTCACCCACCACGCGGTGTCGGCCGCCACCTCGATCCGGGCCTCTCCCGGCGATGTCGCCGAACTGCCACTCGGCGCGGCCGCGGAACTGCTCGATGTCGAAGCTCTCGGGGACGCGGAAGTCGCGCTCGCGCCGGGTCGCGAACCTGATCTCCGAGCGGATCCGCGAGACGCGGAAGCTCTTCTCGATGTTGTCCTCGAGATCGAGCCCGATCACGTACCACGTGCCGTTCTCGGGCAGCAGCGCGTACGGGTTGATCGTCCGCTCGCGCTCGTCGTCGCGGGCGATCGACCAGTAGTGGAAGCGAACCGTGCGCTGCTTCGAGATCGCCGCCTCGAGCTTGCCGAGCCGGCCCTGGAGCTCGGGCGTGTAGTCGGGATCCCGCACCTCGACGCGCACAGCGGTTGCCGTGGGCGCGCTCTCGAGCACACCGGCGGAGCGGCCGAGCGCGAGGTTCTGCAGCGCGAGCCGCAGGGGCTCGGCGTAGGCAAATCGCCCTTCCAGCAGGTACAGGCAGGTCTGGAGCGCGGCCAGCTCGTCGTCGTCGAGGTCGAGCGGCGGCAGGAAGTAGCGCTCGGAACGGAGCGTGTAGAGCTCCTCGCCGGTGAACTCGTCGCGCTGTGAGTCGAGCGGGACGCCGAGCCCGACGAGCTCGGCCCGGTCGGAGTAGAAGCGCCGCGCGAATGCCTCGTCGCTCATCTCCTGGTAGCCCTCGACGTTGCCCTTGATGTCGCGAGCGGTCAAGGGCCGAAGCTCGGCCATCAGGAAGGCAACCAGCGAGAGCTGGCGGATCAGCTTGTCAGTGTCGTGACTCATGGCCTTTCGCGAGCCTATCGGCTCACGAAAGGCTGAGAGATCCGCTACGCGGCGACTTTGCCGCGATCGAGGTGCTGGTGGGAGGGGCAGTAGTCCCTCTCCGGCAGCGGCGTCCGCTGACACGGCTTTCCCTTGCGGGTCGTGGCGTGGCAGTGGGCGATGCCTCCCTCGAACGCGCCGGACTCGATCTGCTCCTCGATGAACCCGACCGCAGCGCCGACGCCCTGATTCACCGTCCAGGCGACCTGCGCCTGCACCGTGATCGGGAAGTAGCGGCGGATGTCGGCGAAGAGCGTCCGGTCCGGCTTCGCGAAGTAATGCGGATCGGCAGCGAGCCGCTCCATCGTCCCTTCGCAGGCCGCGAGCACCTGACGGCGGTACTCGAGGTGAGTCGACGGATCGACGTACGGGTCGATCAGGTCCTTGATCGACCGGTAGATCGCTCGCGAATATTGATACATGCACTGCTGAATTCGAAGGACACGCTCGTCCATCCTGGTTGTACGCTCCTCGTGAATTAAGGGGGGAAACGGCCTGAGATAGCGGCAAAACGCGACCCAGGCGCGCGTGCCTCGATAGAACTTTACCTGGTTCTCAAATATGTTACAAATGATTTCTTTTTCGGCAACAAATGAAGGACCGAAGTGTCGCTAGAACTGTCTATTACGGCGCGACTCGGAGTACGTAGGCCCCTCCGAAGCCGCGGGCTCGAACCGTTTCGAGCGCAATTCGGGCATCTCCGGGGGCTCCGTAGACGCCGCTGAAGACCACATAGTAGCCCGGGTGGAGGCTCGCGAAGGCGGACGAGTCGAGAACGCCGACCTGCAGCAGGCCGCGATGCGCGGCCCCGGTCGCGAGGGCGAGCGGCTTCGTCTGGCCGCGGGTCGCGGGTGACGAGCTGAGGACGACGGTCCAGCCGTCGAGGCCCCTCGGCCAGAGCGTTCGGCCGTTGCGGCCGGTCGCGGCCGTCGGGAGCGAGACCTGGAGCGGCGGTGCGACCACGGTCACCGGGCGGTCCTCGGCGTGCTTTCGCCCCAGGACGATCGCTGCCGCGGCGCCGGCACCGGCGACCACGAGCGCCGCGAGCGCAAGCCAGAACCAGTCGCCCGGGTACCAGCCGATCCTGCGCACCCAGCCCCGGCGGAGCGACGCGACGGTGCCGACGGCCACCGGCAGGCGCAGGCCGCACTCGAGGCAGTAGTCCTGCTCGGGCGCGCGGGCGCTGCCGCAGCGCGGGCACGTCTCCTCGACGGCGACCGCGACCTCCCGCCGCGTCGCCATCAGTAGTGATCGCCGGGCGGCTCGATCAGGGTGTCGCCGAAGTTCGTGTCATCGAGCAAGGGGTCGTCGAGGGTGCCCTCGTTGAGCAGCCTGCCGCAGTTCGGGCAGAAGTGCGACCCGCGCAGCACGGCGGCGCCGCAGATGCAGCGTGTGCCCTCGCTGCCGTGGAGGAGCTCGTCGATCTCAGCGAGGCGCGCGTCGATCCCGATCACCTCGGCGCAGCGCTCGTGCAGCAGATCGTCGCGCCAGGCGCTGCGACGGTACATCTCGACCGTGAGGCCGCCGAGGTCGCGCAGCCTCTCGTCACGGGCCTGGAGGAGGGCCCGCCGCTCCCGCCTCAGGACGCCCGGATGCTGGCGCTTCGTCGGGATTCTCGGAGCCGGCTCGTCGCCCCCGTTGCGGCGGAAGAGGGCCATCCCCACCGAGTCTAGACGGCGGGCTGGCCGTCCTACCCCACGCAGGCGGGTTTCCGGGCCGATCAACCCGTTCGGAAATCCTTACCTTTCCGTGAATAGCGGCATACTTGGCAGAGGAAGACTCTGATGCTCGACTACGTTGGAGATGCTGGGAGAACTGTGCGCAAGCTCTTGCTGACGATCGCGATCGCTCTGGCCCTGCCCGCACTCGCGGCTGCGGCCGAGCTGGCCACGGGCGACGGCTCGCTGGGAGTGACGAGCGCGAACGGCACGATCGTCGTCCAGGGGCAGGGCGTCATCTACGGCCACTTCGATTCCGGCACGCTGCTCGTGCTCCAGTACAAGCCGGACGACGGAACCTCCGTCCCGGCGATCTCGGGCGGGAAGACCAAGCTGACGCGCAACGGAACGGGTGCGGTCACGGGCACGGACGTCCGCTTCCTGTTCCCGTCGGGGCGCTACACGATTCAGCTGATCGCGTCGGACATCAACGCCTCGGCCGTCGGCAAGGGGACGATCGTCGGCAACGGCTTCGGTACCCCCGACGACGGCTCGTTCTCGGTCAACGGCGGTAAGCCCGAGCAGCTCGCAGCCAAGGGCGCGACCAGCGACTCCTTCGGCAAGGGCTCCTGAGCATGGCCACCTCCATCTCGACCATCCTGGTCGTCGAGGACGAGAGCTCGATCGCGTCCTTCGTCTCGCTCTACCTGCGCAACGCGGGGTACGCCGTGAGGACGGCGGCGAACGGCACCGACGCGATCAGCCAGGCTGCCACGCACTCGCCGGCGCTGATCGTGCTCGACCTGATGCTGCCGGACATCGACGGGATCGAGGTCTGCAAGCGGATCCGTCAGAGCTCCGACGTCCCGATCCTCATGCTGACCGCACGCGACGAGGACATCGACAAGATCATCGGGCTCGAGGTCGGCGCCGACGACTACCTGACCAAGCCGTTCAACCCGCGCGAGCTCGTCGCCCGGATCAAGTCGATCCTGCGGCGCGCCTCGCCGGAACGGCGCGAGCTCGAGACCGAGGTGATCACGCACGGCGACCTTCGCGTCGACGCCGGCCGCCGTGAGGCGACGGTCGACGGCGTCGAGGTTCAGCTCGCGCCGAAGGAGTTCGACCTGCTGTGGGAGCTACTCGACCACCGCGGGCTCGTCCTGACCCGCGACCAGCTGCTCGAGCGGGTGTGGGGCTACACCTTCGCCGGGGACACGCGCACCGTCGACGTCCACGTGCGCCAGCTCCGCCGCAAGCTCGGCGATGCCTCGCCGATCGTCACGGTCTGGGGGGTCGGGTACAAGGTCTCGACCGCCCGCGAGATGCAGCGGGACATCGGGCCCGTTTAGAGCGCACGCCCTGGCCGTGTTCTCGTCCCTCCGCGTCCGGCTTCCGCTCCTCTTTCTTGCCGGCATCGTGCTGGCGAGCGTCGTCACGACGCTGATCGCGATCCAGCTCTTCCGGGACTTCGCACGCCACCAGGCGCTCCACGATCTGCGGCAGGAGGCGGGCGGCATCGCCAAGCTCTACTCGAGCGCCGTCCAGGCCGACTTCGGGACGCGGAGCCGCGGGCAGTCCCGGCGGGCGCCGGACTTCGCCCGCGTCGAGCTCGAGCAGGCCACCGGCGACAAGATCTACTTCGACGGGCCGGCGATCCCGTTTCCCGGCGAGAACTCCGGGCTTCCCCAGCTGAACCTCCACAACATCGACTGGACGTCGGGCAAGGCCCTCACCTTCGTCTTCACGCCGCCGCACCTGACGGGCGCCTACTACGCGGTCGCGAACCCCGTTACGGTCGGGAACCGCACGATCGGAGCGATCGTCGTCGCGAAGCAGCAGACGGCCGTGAACAAGTTCGCGAACTCGCTCGTGCGGCGGCTCGCCGTGGCGCTCGCCTTCGGCGTGCTCGTCGCGGCGGCGTTCGCGCTCTACGTCTCGCGGCGTGTCGTCCGTCCGCTGCTCGCGCTGTCGGATGCGGCAGACATCGTCGCGACCGGCTCCTACGACGTCGAGCTGCCGCGCCGGGCGCCCGGGGAGATCGGCCACCTCGCCGACCGGTTCGACGAGATGACCGGGAAGCTGATGGAGTCGGAGGCGCGCGAGCGGAACTTCCTGATGTCGGTGTCGCACGAGCTGCGCACTCCGCTGACTGCGATCCGCGGGCACGTGGCTGCGCTCTCGGAGGGGCTGCTCGAGGATCCCGAGCTGCGGGCCCGCTCGCTGGCGATCGTCGAGGCGGAGGCGCGGCGCCTCGAACGGCTCGTCGGCGACATCCTCGACCTGGCGCGGCTCGACGCGCATCGCTTCACGCTCCTCTCGGAGGAGGTCGGGATGGAGCAGGTCGTCGAGCGGGCATACGACACCTTCTTCGAGCAGGCGCGCGCACGCTCGATCGACTTCTCGGTGCACGTGAACGCCAAGCCGGTGATCGTCTCCGACGGCGACCGGGTGCTGCAGATCGTCGACAACCTGCTCTCGAACGCGTTCCGGGCGACCCCCGACGGCGGACGGATCGGGATCGAGCTCGGCCAGACGAACGGCACGATCCGGGTGGCGGTCGAGGACACCGGGCCGGGGATCGCGGCCGACCAGGTCGAGCGGCTCTTCCGGCCCTTCGTGTCGGGCGACGGCGGCGGCACCGGGCTCGGGCTCGCGATCGCACGCGAGCTGTCGCACGCGCTCGGCGGGTCGATCGAGCTCGACTCCGAGCCGGGGCGCGGGTCGCGCTTCGAGCTGCTTCTGCCCGCGAGCTGAGAGGGCCAGCCTCTGCCGGCTAACCCGTGCCGGTGTCGGCCGCGCGAATCGGCACGACGTCGGCCTGCGGGTCGATCGCACGCTCGATCCGGTCGAGCCGCTCGCCCATCGACTTCCACTGCGCCGTGATCAGGTCGATCAGGAGGCCGAGGTCGTCGACGCGGGCGTGCCGTTCGATCAGCAGGTCGGTCTCGAGCCGCTCGAGCCGGCGGATCATCTGGTTCGAGAGGCCCTTGACCTCGGCGAGCCGGCGCGAGATCGGCGCGGCTTCCTCGCGGAGGCCGTCGCGGAGCGCGCCGCCGACCGCGTCGGGCAGGACGATCTGCAGCTCGTCGGCAGTTTGCGCGAGCGCCTCGACCTGGAGCCGTGCCCGGTCGAGCGCCGCCGCGATGTCCGGCGGGAGTGAGTAGCGGTCTTCCATCGAAACTCGACGGTAACGTCGCGGTCGGATGAATGCAAGCGACCTCGACTACGAATTGCCCAAAGAGCTGATTGCGCAGCATCCGCTGGAGCGGCGCGACGACTCGCGGCTCCTCGTCTTCTCGCGTGAGAGCGGCGAGGTTCGCCAGCTCGTCTTTCGCGACCTCGTGGGCGAGATCGGGGCGGGGACGCTCGTGGTCGTCAACGACACGCGGGTCGTGCCGGCGCGGATCCGGATCGAGCGAGCCGCGCGGCGAGGTGCTGCTGCTCGAGCCGCTCGGCGGCGGCGAGTGGGAGGGGCTCGCGCGGCCGACCCGGCGGCTTCGGCCCGGTAGGCAGTACGGGCCGGTCGAGCTGCTCGAGCACCTCGGCGAAGGGCGCTGGCGCCTCCGCCTCACCGGCGAGCCCGACGGCGAGGCGCCGCTACCGCCGTACATCACCGAGCCGCTCGCCGACCCCGACCGCTACCAGACGGTCTATGCGGCTCCGGCCGGCTCGGCCGCCGCGCCGACCGCGGGGCTGCACTTCACGCCCGAGCTGCTCGCGCAGCTCGACGTCGAGCGCGTGACGCTCCACGTCGGCCTCGACACCTTCCGGCCGCTCACGGTCGACCGCGTCGAGGATCACCCGCTGCACGGCGAACGCTACGAGGTGAGCCCCGAAGCCTGGGCCCGCATCCAGGCCGCCGACCGCGTGCTCGCCGTCGGCACGACGACGGTGCGCGTCCTCGAGACGCTCGCCCGCGGCGCGCCGCTCGACCGGCCGCACGGAGCTCTTCATCACGCCGGGCTTCGAGTTCCGGCGCGTCGATGCGCTCCTGACGAACTTCCACCTGCCGCGCTCGACCCTCCTCGCGCTCGTGATGGCCTTCGCCGGCGTCGAGGAGACCCGCCGCCTGTACGAGTTGGCCGTCGAGGAGCGCTACCGCTTCTACTCGTTCGGCGACGCGATGCTCATCCTTTGAGGCCATGTCGCATCTAGCCATGTCAGGGGGACTGTCCCCAGCCGTGTCCGGTTCGGCCACCGTCTGGGGACTGTCCCCAGACACGTCCCGAACCGACATGTCCGTATGAGCGTGTTCCGGGTCACTGCGACCGACGGTGCGGCGCGGGCCGGGGTGCTCACGACCGCGCACGGCGAGGTCGAGACGCCCGTGTTCATGCCGGTCGGGACGAAGGCGACCGTGAAGACGCTGATGCCAGTCGAGGTGCGCGAGGCTGGGGCGCAGATCCTGCTCGGGAACACCTACCACCTGCATTTCCGGCCCGGAGACGAGCTGATCGCCGAGCTCGGCGGCCTGCACCGGTTCATGGGCTGGGACGGGCCGATCCTGACCGACTCGGGCGGCTTCCAGGTGTTCTCGCTCCGCGACACGATCGCCCACGTCGACGACGACGGCGTCACGTTCCGCAGCGTCTACGACGGAGCAACCGCGCGGTTCACGCCCGAGCTGGCCGCGGAGATCCAGCGGAACCTCGGGAGCGACATCGCGATGTGTCTCGACCAGGTGCCTCCGCCCGGCGTCCCGCGGGCGGAGCTCGAGGATGCCGTGCGCCGGACCACCGAGTGGGCCCGGCTCCAGCGGCACGCGGAGCGGGCGCCCGGTCAGCTTCGGTTCGCGATCGTCCAGGGCGGAACCGACCGCGAGCTCCGGCAGCGGTCGGCCGAAGAGCTCGTCGAGCTCGACTTCGACGGCAACGCGATCGGCGGCCTCGCGATCGGCGAGGATCGCGACGTCACCTTCGACACCACCGACTGGCTGGCGCCGCTCCTGCCGGCGGGCAAGCCGCGCTACTTCATGGGGATCGGCGACCCGGTCGGGATCCTCGAGGTGATCGAGGCGGGCGTCGACATGTTCGACTGCGTGCTCCCGACCCGAACCGCCCGCACCGGCAGCGCGCTCACCTGGGAAGGCCGCCTCAACCTTCGGAACGCGCAGTACGCGCGCGACCCGCGCCCGCTCGACGAGGGCTGCGGCTGCCCCGCCTGCAGCACGTTCTCGAGGGCCTACATCCGCCACCTCGTCAACCAGGAAGAGCTGCTCGGCCTGCGCCTGCTCTCGCTCCACAATCTACGCTTCGTGCTCGATCTCACCCGCGGCGCGCGGGAGGCGATCGAGCAAGGGGTCTTCGGCTCCTTCAAACGCGAGGCCCTCGACCGACTAACAGCCTGATGGGATACCTGATCGTCATCGTCATCCTGGTCGCGGCCGGCTATTTCCTGCTGGCGGTGCCCGCGCGCCGGCGCCAGCGCGCTCACGCGGCGATGCAGGACGACATCGAAGTCGGCGACGAGATCATCACCGCCGGCGGCATGCACGCGATCGTCAAGGAGGCAAAGGAGGACGAGCTCCGAATCGAGATTGCACCGGGCGTCGTCGTCACCCTCGACCGCCGGGCCGTGGCGGCCGTCGCCGAAGAAATTTCCGAACAAGAGCACGATCAATTAACGAGCTAACCTGGTGATTGCTTGGCTTCACGCCGCTCGCATCTGACGCTGATCCTCCTCGTGGTCGCCGCCCTCGCCGGCGTCGCCTTCCTTGCCGTTCCAGGAAGCCCGGGGCATCGCTCGCTTCACGAGGGCCTGGACATCCAGGGCGGCCTCGAGGTCGTGCTGCAGGCCAAGCCGCTGAAGGGCCAGCAGCTGACGTCGTCGATGATGGACGACTCGGTCAGCATCATCCGCAACCGCGTCGACGGGCTCGGCGTCTCCGAGCCGGTGATCACCAAGCAGGGGACGAACCAGATCGTCGTCGAGCTGCCGGCGATCCACAACGCGACCCAGGCCGCGCAGGTGATCGGCCAGACCGCCCAGCTCGAGCTCTACGACCTCACGCCGTCGCTCTACGGCCCCTCGATCGACGCGCAGCAGGACGCCGTCCCTCACACGAGCCTCTTCGACCTGCTGACGCTCGTCCAGACGGGCCAGAAGGGCGCGCCGTCGGCCTACTACCTCTTCAACTCGCGGACGAAGAGGCTCGTCGCCGGCCCGGAGCAAAGCGTCGCCGCGCTGAAGCGCGACCCCGTCGTGATCGACGCTCAAGCCGCAGAAGCCGAAGACCGTCACCGTCAAGACCGGCAAGGGCAAGAACGCGAAGACGACAACGCATGTCGTCAAGCCGGGCAAGACGACGGACGGCTTCCCGACCGGCTACCAGGTGCTGACCGCCCCGAACCGGACGGTCGTCATCTCGTGTAGCGCCCAGTTCGCGACGTCGTGCCCCTCCGGGCAGCAGGGCTCGGTCGGGACGGGCGGGATCACGCCGACCCCGGGCGTCACCTACTACTACCTCTTCAAGCACGGGATCTACCCGCTCGACTCCTCGAGCCCGTACCCGCAGATGACCGGCAAGGAGCTCAAGCTCTCGGGCACCCAGGCGGACATCGACCCGACCTCCGGCCTGCCGATCGTGACGATGCAGTTCACCGGCAAGGGGAACAAGCTCTTCCACGAGATCACCCGCGCCGAGGCGCAGCGCGGGCAGACGCGCGGCACCAAGGAGAGCTTCGCGATCGTCCTCGACGACCAGCTCTACTCGTTCCCGTCGATCGACCCGAGCCAGTACGGCGACGGCATCGACCCGACCGGCACCGGCGCCGAGATCAGCGGCATCGCCTCGCAGAAGGAGGCGCAGAACCTCGCGCTCGTGCTGCGGAACGGCGCGCTTCCCGTCAAGTTCGTCACGGTCGAGCGCTCCGACGTCTCCGCCACGCTCGGCAAGGACTCGCTCCGCCAGGCGCGCAACGCCGCGATCGCCGGCCTGATCCTGGTGATGATCTTCCTGCTCGTCCTCTACCGCTTCCTCGGCGTCGTCGCGGTCTTCGGGCTCGCGATCTACTCGGCGCTGATGTACGGGGCGATCCTGCTGCTCAACGTCACGCTGACGCTGCCGGGCTTCGCGGGCCTGATCCTGACGATCGGCGTTGCCGCAGATGCGAACGTGGTCATCTTCGAACGCATCAAGGAGGAGGCGCGAGCTGGGCGAAGCGTGCGCGCTTCCATCTCCGCGGGCTATCAGAAGGGCGTCAGGACGATCGTCGACGCGAACGTCGTCACCGCGATCACGGCCCTGATCCTGTTCGCCGTCGCGACCGCCGAGGTCAAGGGCTTCGCTCTGATGCTGCTGATCGGCACGATCGTCTCGCTGCTGACCGCCGTCGCCGCGACCCGCGCGATGCTCGGCCTGCTCGCGGGCTTCAAGTTCGCGCAGTCCCCGAGCTTCATGGGAGCGACCGCCTCCGAGATCCCGCGCTGGCAGCGGATCGACGTCGTCACGCGGCGCCACCTCTACTTCATCATCTCGCTCGTCGCCGTCGGTCTCAGCGTCCTCGCGATCATCTTCCAGGGCCTGAACCTCGGCATCGACTTCAAGGGCGGCGTCCAGGTGCAGTTCGCGACGCCGAAGCCGACATCGCTCGCGCTCGTCCGGAAGACGGCCTCGAACGTGGGCGCCGGCGACGCCGTGATCCAGGGCCGCGGGAAGCAGACGGGCTCCGACTCGTACACGAACTTCCAGATCCGGCTCAAGAAGCTGCAGTCAGCCGAGCAGGACAAGCTGACGAACACGCTCACGAAGACGATCGGCGCCGAGAAGCTCGGGGTCAAGAACGTCTCGGCCAGCTTCAGCCGCCAGATCCTGAACGGCGCGATCCTGGCGATCATCGTCTCGTTCGCGCTGATCGCGCTCTACGTGACGCTGCGCTTCCGCTGGCGGTTCGCCGTCCCGATCCTGCGCACGCTCCTCAACGACATCCCGATCATGCTCGGCGTCTACGCGATCTCGGGCCGGGAGGTGAGCGCGGACACCGTGGCCGCGATCCTGACGATCCTCGGCTACTCGGTCTACGACACGATCATCGTCTTCGATCGCGTCCGCGAGAACATGAAGCTGATGCCGCGCGCGAGCGTCGCGACGATCGTGAACGTCTCGGTCTCCGAGGTGTTGAAGCGGTCGATCGTCACCTCGACGATCACGCTGCTCCCGATCATCGGGCTCTTCATCCTCGGCGGCGCGACGCTGCAGGACTTCGCGTTCGCGATCATCGTCGGCATCGTCGTCGGCGCCGTGTCGACGATCTTCATCGCCTCGCCGCTCCTCTCGAGCCTGCTCGAGCGCGACCCGGAGTACGCCGGCCGTCGCGGCGAGGCCTGGGACGAGAAGATGCGCGCCAAGGTGATCAAGGAGGCCGAGAAGGCCGCGGCCGGGCTGCCCACCGAGACGCCGGACGAGCTTCCCGAGGACGCGCAGCCCGTCGGCATCGCGGCGTCCGACGGCGGCGGGGCGCCGGAGTCCGAGGACGCGAAACGCGAACGGCGGCGCCAGCGGCGTCAGTCGAGGCCGCATGGACGACCCCGGTAACGACCTCTTCGACGAGCGCGACCCGATCGACCGGATCCTCTCGATCCTCGGCGTCAAGCTCGACGAGCTCAGGGTCGGTGTTCGACGATGCGACGTCGCGCTGGCGCGGCGACGCGATGCGGCTCGGCGAAGAGACCAAGACGCGGGTCAACAGCGTCTTTTACGAGCTCGGCCTGATCACCCGCGAGGACTGGGACGAGCTCGACCTGCGCGTCGCCCAGCTCGAGCACCGACTGCGGCTGATCGAAGAGCGGCTCGACAGCGCCGAGTAGAGCCGCGGCGCGGTCGGTAGCCGCCGAGGCCGCTGCTATGGTGAGTACATGGAGGGCAATCCGTCTCTCCAGTGAGATCGCGCTCCGTTTTCGTCGCTGACGAGATCTGGCGGGATCTCGACCGACAAAAACAAGGAGCTCCACAACATGACCGATGGATTCCAGGCGCTGGGCGTTTCCGGTGCCGTTTGCGACGTGCTCGCAGAGCAGGGCATCGCAATGCCGTTCCCGATCCAGGCAACCGTGATCCCCGAGGCGATGCGCGGCGGCGACGTGCTCGCGAAGAGCCCGACCGGCTCGGGCAAGACGCTCGCGTTCGGCATCCCGATCGTCGAGCGGCTCGAGGGCGGCTCGTCCGCGGTCGGTGCGCTCGTGCTCGTGCCGACGCGCGAGCTCGCCTCGCAGGTGACGGAGGCGATCGAGGCGATCGCCACGGTTCGCGGGCTACGCACCGTCGCCGTCTACGGCGGCGTGCCGCTGCGCAAGCAGGCCCAGGACGCGCGCGAGGCGCAGATCCTCGTGGCGACGCCGGGCCGCCTGCAGGATCTCTTCGACCGCAAGCTGATCTCGCTCGACGCGGTCCAGATCCTCGTCCTCGACGAGGCCGACCGGATGCTCGACATGGGCTTCAAGCCGCAGGTCGACCGGATCATCCGCGGGCTCACGGGCGACCGCCAGACGATGTTCTTCTCCGCGACGCTCGACGGCGAGGTCGGCGAGCTGGCGCGGCGCTACACCAAGTTCCCGGCGCGCTTCGAGGGCGACCTGCCCGAGGAGCGGCGCTCCGGCGACGTCGACCACCGCTTCATCCCGGTCACCGCCGGAGAACAAGGTGCAGACGCTGATCGACCTGCTTCCCGACGACGGCGGGCTCGCGCTCGTCTTCGTTCGCACGAAGGCCGGCGCCGACCGGCTCGTCGAGAAGCTGCGCCGCCACGACATCGAGGCGGTCGCGATCCACGGCGACAAGGCCCAGGTGCAGCGCGAGAAGGCGCTCGCCCGCTTCGACTCGGGCAAGGTGCGCACGCTCGTCGCGACGGACGTCGCCGCCCGCGGCCTCGACGTCGACGACATCACGCACGTGATCAACTTCGACCCGCCGGAGGAGTCGTCCGCCTACACGCACCGCGTCGGCCGCACCGGCCGCGCCGGGCGCGGCGGCACCGGGATCACCCTTGTCCTGCCGGAGCAGCAGGCCGACGTCAGCCGCGTCGCCCGCCTCCAGGGGCATACCGAGAGCTTCCAGGAGTCCGGGATGACGATGGCCCGGCCGCGCCTCGTCTACACGTCGCGCCGCGGGCGGGGCTCGAAGTGGTAGACGAGCGCCTGACCAAGACGCAGGCCGAGGCGATCGAAGCCGAGCTCGCCGAGCTCGAGGGCCCGAAGCGCACGGCTGTGGTCGCAGCGATCAAGACGGCGCGCGAGTTCGGCGATCTCTCGGAGAACTTCGAGTACCACGCCGCGAAGAACGAGCAGGGCCTGCTCGAGGCCCGGATCCGAACGCTCCGCCACAGGCTCGACACCGCCGAGATCGTCGAGCAGGCAAGCGGCGAGGAGGTCGGCATCGGCTCGGTCGTCGAGGTCATCGACGAGGGCGGGGAGGCGATGACCGTCGAGATCAGCGCCGTCGGCGGCGCCGGCACGGTGTCGCCGACATCGCCGCTCGGTTCCGCGCTCCTCGGGCACAAGCCCGGCGAGACCGTCGAGGTCTCGGCGCCGCGTGGCTCGTGGAAGGCGACGATCCAGTCGATCCGGTAGGGCTACGATCGCCCGATGGCGGCGATCGAGGGCTCAACCGAGCTTGAAAGGCTCGTCAGCCGGTCACGGCTGATCGGCGCCGACCGAACGCTCGTCCTGCACGGCGGAGGCAACACCTCGACGAAGCTCGTCGAACGCGACCACCTCGGTCGCGAGCGGCGCGTGATCCGGATCAAGGGCAGCGGCTCCGATCTCGCGACGATCACGGCCGCCGACTTCCCGGGCTTGTGGCTCGACGATCTGCTCCCGCTCCGTGAGCGCGACGCGATGACCGACGAGGAGATGGTCGCGTACCTCTCGCGCTGCCTCGTCGAGCCCGATGCGGCGCGCCCCTCGATCGAGACGCTGCTCCACGCGTTCCTGCCGGCCACGCACATCGACCACGTGCATGCCGACGCGATCTGCTCTCTCGCCAACGCCCCCGATCCGAGCGCGGCCGTGCGCGATGCCCTCGGCCCGGACGTGGCGGTCGTCGACTACCTGCGGCCGGGCTTCGAGCTCTCGCGCCGCGTCGCCGAGCTCGCGGATGCGCGTGCCGTCGTGCTCGCCCACCACGGCCTCGTCACGTGGGGCGACACGCACGAGGAGTCATACGGCCTGACGCTCGAGCTCGTCTCCCGAGCATCGGAGTATCTCGGAGCCCGGCGCGCGGCGCTCTCGGAGCCCGGCGACCCGGGCCAGGAGCTCCTCCTTCGGCTGCGCGGCCGCCTCTCGGTGGAGCGGCGGGTCGTGCTCACGACGGACACGACCCAGCGCGTGTTCGCCGATCGGCCCGACGTCGATCGGCTGGCCGCGATGCGCAGCACGCCCGACCACATGCTGCGGATCGGCGGCCGCTCGGCCGTCGTCGAAGGTGACGTCGACGCTTGTGTCGAGCGCTTCCGGGCCGAGCACGGGACCGACCCGAGGGTCTTTCTCGTTCCCGGCCACGGCGTCGTCGCTGCGGCGCCGGACCTTCGCGCCGCAAGCGCGCGGCTCGAGATCGCGGCGCACACCCACGCCTCGGTCGCGGCGACGCTCGATCGGTTCGGCGGCTCGAGCTGGCTCGACGACGCCGAGGTGCACGACTTCGAGTACTGGCCGCTCGAGCTCTACAAGCTCACGCTCGCGCCGCCGCCGCCCGAGCTCGCCGGCCACGTCGCGCTCGTCACGGGCGCCGCGTCAGGCATCGGCCGGGACATCGCCCTCGATCTCGCGGCACGAGGCGCCCAACTGGTTCTCGCCGACATCGATGCCGCCGGCCTGGCCGCGACCGCCGAGGGCCTCGATCGCGCGGTGGCCCTCCCCGGCGACCTGACCGACGGAGCGGTCGTCGACCACCTCGTCCGCGTCGCCGTCGGCAGCTTCGGCGGGATCGACGCCGTCGTCTTCAACGCCGGCGTCGCCTCGACAGGCCCGCTCGAGACGCTCCCGGAGGAGGAGTGGCGCCGGAGCCTCGAGGTCAACCTCACCGCGCACTTCCTGCTCACCCGCCGCGTGCTCGGGCCGTTGCGTCGAGCAGGGGCTCGGCGGCAGCCTCGTCTACGTCGCCTCCAAGAACGCGTTCGCTCCGGGGGCGGGGTTTGGGCCGTACTCGGTCGCGAAGGCAGGTCTGGTTCAGCTGATGCGGATCGCAGCGCTCGAAGGCGGCCCGCTCGGGATCCGGGCCAACGCCGTCAACCCCGATGCGATCTTCTCGGGCTCGAAGCTCTGGTCGGACGAGATCCGCGCGCAGCGCGCCGAGGCCCACGGCGTCCCGCTCGAGGAGCTCGAGAGCTTCTATGCGTCGCGCAGCCTGCTCGGCCGTGCCGTCACCGGCGCCGATGTCGCCGAGGCGGTCGCCTTTCTCGTCTCCGACCGGTCCCGCTCGACGACGGGCGCTGTTCTCCCCGTCGACGGGGGCGTGCCGGGCGCATTCCCGCGTTAGACCGCGTGCAACACTTGCGCCCGATGGCGTCAAAGTCCAAGACGGCGAACATCGGAAGGCTGAGCGAGATCGTCCAGGTCGCGGTGAAGCACGGCTTCGGATCCCTGCTCGAAGGCCGGCGCGCGCCGGCCGAGGTCGACGCGATTCGTGGACGCCATCTCCGCGAGATGTTCGACGAGCTCGGGCCGACGTTCGTCAAGTTCGGCCAGCTGCTCTCCACGCGACCCGACATCGTCCCCGAGGACATCATCGTCGAGCTGCGCGGCCTCCAGAACGACGTGACGCCGTTCCCGTTCGCCGACGTGGAGCGGGTGATAGCCGAGGATCTCAAGCAGCCGATCGGCCGCCTCTTCCTCGAGTTCGACGAGGTGCCGATGGCGGCTGCCTCGATCGGACAGGTGCACCGCGCGGTGCTTCCGAACGGGAAGCACGTCGCCGTCAAGGTCCAACGGCCGAACGCGCCGCGCCAGGTGGAGAGCGACATCCAGCTGCTCGAGCAGGCCGCGCGATTCATCAAGGAGCGCGTCCATGCGCTCGACTTCGTCGACAGTCGCGAGGTCGTCGACGAGTTCGCACGCTCGCTCCGTCAGGAGCTCGACTACCGGCAGGAGGCGAGCAACGCCCGGGTCTTCCACCGCAACTTCGCAGGGCATCCAAATGTCGTCGTCCCGCGCCTCTACGGGAGCTACTCCAGCCAGCGCGTCCTCACGCTCGAGTATCTCGAGGGCATCCAACTCGCGGATCTCGAGGCCGACGCCTGGCCGGTCGACCAGCGCCGCGCTCTTGCCTACGTCATCGCCGAGACCTGGCTGACGATGATCTTTCGACACGGCTTCTTCCACGGCGATCCGCATCCCGCCAACATCCTCGTCCTGGCGCCCGACAAGATCGGGCTCGTCGACTTCGGGCTTGCAGGCAAGCTGACCGACAGCGACCTCTCCAAGCTGACAGCGCTCTTCATCGACGCCGCGAACGAGAACGTCGAGGCGCTCCCGAGGCGGCTCGCGGATCTCGGTGTCCGTTACCCGAAGGAGAAGGAAGCCGAGTTCGTCTCCGAGCTCCACACGATCTACTCGCGCTACTACGGGGCGAGCATGAAGGAGATCGACCCGCTGCAGGTGATCCGCGAGGCGTTCGGGCTGATCTACAAGATGAACATTCGGCTGCCGTCGCGCTTCGTGATGCTCGACAAGGCGATCGCGACGATCGGATCGGTCGGCGTCGAGCTGTACCCCGACTTCAACGTCTTCGAGGTCGCAAGGCCGTACGCCCGCGCGCTCGTCATGCAGCGATTCACCCCCGGCCGCGTCGCCAAGCGGGCCCGCCGCGAGACCAGCCAGTTCGCGCAGGCGACCTCGGCGCTCCCTTACCAGCTCTACGAGACCCTCGAGCAGGTCCGGGCGGGGGACATCGAGCTCGGATTCGTGCACAAGGGGCTCGACGACCTGATGCACAAGCTCGACGTGATCTCGAATCGCCTCGTGATCGCACTGATCGTCGTCGGTGGGCTGATCGGGTCGAGCCTGATCGGGATCTTCGCGAAGACGGGGCCGCACGTCCTCGGCCTGAACGTCGTCTCGGCCTTCGGGTTCATCGCCTCCGGCGTGCTCGGCATCTGGCTGCTCGTCGGGGTCATCCGCTCGGGTCGACTGTGACCCGCCCGGCTGTGAGCTGGGGATGAATCGTCACAATTTCGGCCCAAAGGACATCTAGCCCCGGCCGAAAGCCGCCGGTACCGTCGGAACGATGTCGACGGTCGAGCAGCAGCTACGCGAACAGGGCTTCGACGACGACCTGGTCGAGCGGATCCGTGCCGTCCTGCAACCGGAGCGAACCTGGCGCGCGGGCGACCTCACGATCGACGTGGTCGCCCGCATCGCGTCGATCCGTGGGATCCCGCTGAAGCTCTCCCACAAGGAGTTCCAGCTGCTTGCGAAGCTCGCATCCGATCCGGGCCGTCTCTTCACGCGAGCCGAGCTCCTGCGCGACATCTGGCACTGGCCTCCCTCGATGCACACGCGCACCCTCGACTCGCACGCGTCGCGACTCCGCTGCAAGTTGCGGGCCGTCGACCCCGTCACGCCGTACGTCGACAACGAATGGGGAGTGGGGTACCGCCTCATCGGTCCCTATCCGGTCGTCTAACCTCAATGAGTGACCCGTGCCGAGCAGTTCCGCCGCTTCCATCGCACACCGCCGCTCCTCGTCCTGCTGAACGCCTGGGACGTGGCCAGCGCCAAGACCTTTGCCGCGTTGCCGGGCTGCCGGGCGATCGCGACGACGAGCGCCGCGGTCGCTCGTTCGCTCGGCTGGGAAGACGGCGAGCAAGCGCCGGTCGAGGAGATGCTGAAGGTTGTCGAGCGGATCGTCCGCGCCGTCGACGTTCCCGTGACCGCCGACCTCGAGGCCGGTTACGGCGACCCGCCGCGCACCGCGGCGGCCGCGGTCGCGATCGGCGCGGCAGGGATCAACCTCGAGGACTCGCACGGCGAGGCCGAGATGGTGCCGATCGACCAGCAGATCGAGATCATTCGCGCCACGCGCGCGGCTGCTCCGACGCTGGTGCTCAACGCGCGCGTCGATGTCTTCGTCACGCGCACGGGGGGGATCGAGGAGGCGGTCGAGCGCGGCAACGCCTACCTCGCAGCCGGTGCCGATTGCATCTATCCGATCCTCGCGCCGTTCGAGACGCTCGGCCCGCTGGCGGAGGGAATCACCGGCCCGGTCAACGTGCTCGCCCGGCCCGAGAACCCGCGGCTCCAGGAGCTCGAGGAGCTCGGCGTTGCGCGGGTCACCTTCGGGCCCGCGCTTGCCTCTGCGGCACTCGCCGAGGCCTCCCGGCTCGCCGCCGCCGCGCTGCTCGCTGCTCGAAGCTGAACAGCCGCTTAACTCTCTCCCCGAGAACCATTTCTGAGAGCGGCTATCAATAAGCAGTGATACCATGAGTGTCGTCATGGCAGTGCTCATTCGGGGGCTTTGGACGTTCGGGGCGGTCGTGCTGACGGCGGCGGTGCTCGTCATCGGCGGCGGTGCTGCGCTCACCACGAACCAGCCGACGGTGCCGACGCTGTACTTCATGTACGCGATGAACTGCACGTTCACGATCCAGAACGATGCAGGCGCGACGGTAAGTCAGATCCCGCCGGGCACGTATCAGGTGGACATCAGGACGCCGCTCGCGTTCGGCACGGTGCCCCTCGCAGGGGTCACCGATCTCACCGCCTGCCGCGGCGCCCCGCAGTTCCAGCTCACGGGCCCTGGAGTCAACATCTTCACGACGATGACCGCCGGCTGTGAGGCCGACAAGACCTTCCCGGCGACGTTCCAGGCCGGCCAGAGCTACACCGCGCAGGACCTGAACCAGCCGTCCGTCACGCGCACCGTGTTCTCGATCGCGACGACCGGCTCCGCAACGGTTCCGCCTTCGATCATCGGCACGGGGAAGGGCTCTGTCGAGGATCCGCTCGTCGGCTCCGGAGTCTCGAAGGCGACGCTGACCGCAACGCTGTCTGCCAAGGGCGCGCTCACGCTGACCAACAAGGGCAAGCCGGTCACGCGCCTGCCCGCCGGCCGCTACAGCTTCACGTTGCTCGACAAGGACCCAAAGGCCGGACTCACGATCCTCGGCCCGAAGTCGAAGGCACCGATCAACCTCACGGGCGTCAAGTTCGTCGGGAAGAAGACCCGCGCGTTGATGCTCGGAGCCGGACGCTGGTCGTACTACGCCGGCCCGCAGAACTTCCACTACATCGTCGTCAGCGGCGCGCCGGCGGCCTAGCAGGGCTTCTCCGGGCCGCAGCCCGGGCGGTCGCCTTCGATCGGGAACCCTTGCGGGCTCTTGCCGCGGTAGGCGTCCCTGAAAGCTGCGAACGCGTTCTCGTCGAACCCAGGGCAGATCGCGATCCTGCCGGTCCCGTAGTAGCCGTGCTTGTAGGCGAGGCCGGGCTCGCCCGTCCAGCGAGGGTCGGCGTTCCAGGCGGTGAGCGCGATCTTGCTCCCGAGCCCGGCGATCGGCGTCCCGAACACCGCGACCGGCGATGAGCGGTAGAACGCCTCGAGTTGGTCGACCGTCGACTGCGGGACGTCCGGCCCCCACCAGATGACGACGCCGCCGTGCTCCTCGTTGTGGACGACCATTCGCGGATTCACCGCCTTGCGGTAGAAGCCCCATCTCGCCCAGAGCCGGAAGTGGCTTCCGCCCGACGGCGGGAACGTCGCCCACCGCACCGGCGAGCTGAGCGTCGGCACGTCCTGGTGGTAATCGTCCCTCGACCCCTGCTTTGGCGGCAACGGCGTCACGTCGCGATAGGTGCAGCCCGCGGCGCGCATGATCTCCGGAACCGTCCGCCCCTTCTCGGTCGAGACGACGGCGAGCGCCGCCACGACGGCGACTCCGGCCAGCGCAACCAGCCCCCAGCCCCATCTCGTCATTTGAGCGGCAGCGTCGCGCCCTCGAGTGCGAGCAGGTGACGCTTGGTGGGGAGGCCGCCCGCGTAACCGGTCAGCGAGCCGTTCGCGCCCACGATCCGGTGGCAGGGAAGGACGATCGGGATCGGGTTGCGGTTCATTACCGTGCCGACGGCTCGGGCCGCCTTCGGCCGCCCGACCAGCGCGGCGAGGTGCCCGTAGGTGTCTACCTGTCCGTAGGGGACGCGCGCAAGCTCGTGCAGGACGGCCTCGTGGAACGGCGCGACCCGGAGGTCGAGCGGAAGGTCGAAGTCGCGGCGCCGCCCCTCGAAGTACTCGTCGAGCTCGCGGCGGACGTCGTCGAGCGGCGAGCGCAGGACGCGGGCGCCGAAGACGCGGGCGACCGCCTCGTCCGTGCCCTCGACCGTGTACGAGATTCGGCAGAGCCCCCGCGGGGTGGACGCGATGAACAGGTCGCCGACGGGCGACGGCACGATGTCGTAGCGGACGTCGACGAGCCCTTCCGCCAGCGCGGCGGCGCGGAAGCGTGCGTCGAGCTCAGGCGTGACGCTCAAGATCCCTCCTCAGTCTGCGGACTCCGGATGATGCGGCCGCCCGGGCTGCCTCTTCGGAGGAGCCAAGGACGGCGCCGATCTCGGCATAGGGAAGGTCGTAGCCGTAGCGCAGCACGACGGCCGCACGTTCGGTCGGGGGAAGGTCGCCGGTGTAGGGCTCGAGCTGCTCGAAAGCAGGCGCGGGCTCCGGCCCGGCCTCCGGCTCGTGCGTCTCTTCGAGGCTGACGTTGTGCTTGCCCTTGCGCCGCAGGTCGTCCATCGCGACCCGCGTCGCGATCGTGAACACCCAGGCACGGAGATGACGGCCATGCTCGAGCCGGTCGTAGGCGCGGAGCGCCCGCAGGAAGGTCTCCTGCCAGGCATCCTCGGCCCGCTGGCCGAGCAGCCGGCGCAGGTAACCGAGCACCTCGTCGCAGTGCTCGCAGTAGAACCGCTCGAAGGGCGGGATCGCCATTGCCTCCATCATGAGGTCCAACGGCGGGACGCCGCAGGGTGTGAGATAGCGTCACCTGGAGATGAAGGTCGCCGTCGTCGGGCATGTCGAGTGGACCGAGTTCGTCGAGGTCGACCACGTTCCGGCCCCGGGCCAGATCGCCCACGGAACCGAGCTCTGGGCCGGGCCCGCGGGCGGCGGCGCCGTGGTCGCGGCGCAGTTGCTGAAGCTGGCGGGCGCCTGCGACTTCTACACCGCGCTCGGCGAGGACGACGCCGGACGCCGGTCGCTCGAGCACCTCGAGCAACTCGGTCTCGTCGTGCACTCACAGTGGTTCGGCTCGACGCGTCGGGCACTGACGCACGTCGACCAGGACAAGGAGCGGACGATCACAACGGTTGGGCCCAAGCTCCGGCCAAAGGGGCCGTTCGACCTCGCCGGCTACGACACCGTCTTCTTCATCGCCGGAGACGCTACCGCCCTTCGCTCGGCGCGATCAGCCTCGTTCCTGGCCGCCACGCCGCGTGAGCTGGAGACGCTGAAGGAGGGGGGAGTCCCCCTCGACCTGCTCGTCGGAAGCGGGACCGATCCCGGCGAGCACTACGACGGGAGCCTCGACGTCGGCGTCTTCTGCGCCACCGAGGGCGCACGGGGCGGCGTTGCCAACGGTGAGCGGTACATCCCCACATCGCCCCCGGGGCCGCTCGAGGACGCCTACGGAGCCGGGGATTCCTTCGCTGCAGCGCTCTGTTTCGCGCTGGCGCGCGGCGATTCGCTGCCGGACGCGCTGGCATTCGCGGCCGGTGCCGGGGCCGCCGTCGTCACCGGAAGGGGGCCGTACTCGGCACAAATCACGCTGTAGGGGTGGACAGGTGGGGAGTTGTGGGTTAAAGTGGGGCCAAGTGGCATGCTGCTCGGCGAATACGACCACACCCTCGACGACAAGAATCGCCTCACGCTCCCTGCGAAGCTCCGCGAAGAGCTCGGGGACGAGGTCGTGATCACGCGTGGCCTCGATGGATGCCTCTCCGTCTATTCGAAGGCCGCATTCGCTGTCCTCGCCGAGCGGGTCGGCACGCTCGACCCGTTCCGGCCGGAGACGCGCACCATGCAGCGCTACTTCTTCACCTCCGCGCCGCCGGTCGAGCTCGACAGGCAGGGGCGGATGGTGATCCCGGCCAAGCTCCTCGCCGGTGCGGGCATCGAGCGCGAGGTGACGGTCGCGGGCGTCTTCGACCATCTCGAGATCTGGGACCGCGCCACGTGGCGCGAGCAGCTCACGCAAGCCGAAGGGAGCGCGGAAGATGTTGCCGAGCGTCTTGCCAACCGAGACTGACCACGTCCCCGTCCTCGCGGACGAGGTGCTCGACCGCTCTCGCGCCGCGGCCGGGGGAGACGGTCATCGACTGCACGTTCGGTGCCGGCGGGCACTCCGAGCTACTCGTCGGGCGCCTGCGCGGCGAAGGCAAGCTGATCGCGATCGACCGCGACCCGACCGTCGCGCCCTACTTCGAGCGCCTGCGACGTACAACCGCTGCCAAGGTGCGCCTGCTCCACGGCGAGTTCTCCCAGGTGCTCGAGCAGCTCGCGGTCGAACGGCGTGCGCGCCGACGCGATCCTGCTCGACCTCGGCGTCTCCTCGATGCAGATCGACCGGCCCGAGCGCGGCTTCTCCTACGCCGGCGACGCTCCGCTCGACATGCGCATGGATCCGGCGTCCGATCTGACCGCGGCCGACGTCGTCAACGAGATGGGCGAATGGGAGCTCGCAGACATCTTCCGCCGCTACGGCGAGGAGCGCTACGCGCGCCAGGTCTCCCGGGCGATCGTGCGGCGCCGCTCCAAGCAGCCGTTCGAGCGCACCGGCGACCTCGTCGAGGTGATCAAGCAGGCGATGCCCGCGCCCGCGCGCTTCGGTGAGGGGCATCCGGCGAAGCGCGTCTTCCAGGCTCTCCGGATCGAGGTCAACGACGAGCTCGGCTCGCTCGAGCGCGCGCTTCCGGCTGCGCTCGAGATGCTGCGCCCGCACGGCCGCCTCGCCGTGATCTCGTTCCACTCGCTCGAGGACCGGATCGTCAAGCGGTTCCTGCGCGACGGCGAGCACGGCTGCACCTGCCCGCCCGACTTCCCGGTCTGCGCGTGCGGCTCGACGCCCACGCTGCGCGCGATTCCCCGGCGGGCGATCCGGCCGAGCGCGGCCGAGGTCGCCCGCAACCCGCGTTCCGCGTCGGCCCGGATGAGAGTGGCGGTGAAGGTTGGCTAGCACGCGCGCGGCCGCTGTCGCCGCGCCCGCGCGCCGGCCAGGTCCCAAGACCGCGCCCGACCGCCAAGACCTGCGCCGCAAGACCTCTCCGCGCCGTCCCGCCGGCGCGCACCCGCCGCCGCGCCCGTTCGCGCGCCGCGATCGCGTGGATCGTCGTCTTCGGCATCCTGCTCGCCGGCGTGGTCTTCGTGAACCTGGCCGTTCTGCAGCTCAACCTGCGGCTCGACAAGGCGAACCAGCAGCGCTCGCAGCTCAAGGCCGACAACGCCGCGCTGGTGGCCCAGCTCTCCTCGGCGCTCGCCTCGCCTCGGATCCAGAAGCTCGCGCACAGCCAGGACGGCCTGATCCAGGCGGATCCGTCCAGCATCGACTACATCGATCTCGGGAAGTAGACGATGGCGTCGCCGATCCGCGAGAAGCACGCCAACCGCCGCATCCGGCTGCTGCTCGTGGTGTTCACGCTCGTCTTCGCGGCGATGTTCGCACGCGCCGTCTGGCTCCAGGGCGTGCAGGCCGCGCATCTCTCCGGCCTCGCACGGAGCCAGCACGAGCAGACGCAGACGATCCCGGCCGGGCGCGGCACGATCTTCGACCGCACCGGCGTCCAGCTCGCGATCGGCGACGCAGAAGACGACGATCTACGCCGACCCGAAGCTGGTTCACAACGCGCGGGGGATCACGCTCGCGGCACATGAGTTGCTCGGCGTCAACGGGAACATCCTCTACCCGGAGCTGGTGAACAAGAAGAGCCAGTTCGTCTACGTCGCCCGCTTCGCCGATCCCGCCAAGGCGGCCGTCTTCCTGAAGAAGGGCTTTGCCGGAATCGCTTCCTACCCGGAGGAGCTCCGCACCTACCCGCAGGACGGCGTCGGCGCGCAGGTGCTCGGCTTCGCCGGGACCGACCAGCACGGCCTCGGCGGGCTCGAGCTGCAGTACGACCACAAGCTCGCGGGTCGGCCCGGCAGCCAGACGATCGTCCGCGACCCGACGGGCCGCGCGATCGACACGATCAGCTCCCGGCCGGTGCAGGAGGGCTCGAACGTGTTCACCACGCTCGACCACACGATCCAGGCGCAGGCCGAGAAGGTGCTGCGCGACACGGTCGCCCAGTACGGGGCGAAGGACGCGACCGCGATCGTGCTCGACCCGTCGACCGGCGCGATCCTCGCGATGGCCCAGACGCCCGGCTACGACGCGAACAACACGTCGAACGTCGCGCGCTATTCGCCCGCGCTGCTGCGCAACCGCGCCGTCACCGACACCTACGAGCCGGGCTCGACCTTCAAGCTCGTGACGATCACGGGTGCGCTGTCGGACGGGATCGTGAAGCCGACCACGCGGTTCACGCTGCCGTATCTGTTCCGTTACGGCGGCTGTTACCAGTGCTCGGTGCACGACGCCGAGACCCGCGGCACGGTCAACTACTCGGTGGCGCAGGTCCTCGCCTACTCGTCGAACGTCGGCGCCGTCACGATCGCCGAGAAGCTCGGCGCCTCCCGGCTCGCCTACTGGGTCAAGAAGTTCGGGTTCGGATCGACGACCGGCATCGATTTCCCGGGGGAGAGCCCGGGCTTCGTCCTTCCGCTCCCCCAGTGGAGCGACACGACGATCGGCAACGTGCCGATCGGGCAGGGGATCTCGGTCACTCCGATCCAGATGGCGTCGGTTTACGCGGCCGTCGCGAACGACGGGGTCTGGATCGAGCCGCACCTCGTCGAGCGCGTCGGTGGGCGCGCCCCGCAGGTCTGGAAGAGGCGGCGTCTGATGTCGAAGGCCGTCGACCACGAGGTCAAGTCGATGCTGAGCGGCGTCATCAGCGATCCCGGCGCCACCGGCTCGGCGGCCCAGATCCCCGGCTACACCGTCGCCGGCAAGACCGGCACGGCGCAGGTCGCGACTCCGCACGGTTACTCCTCGACCGACTACACCGCGTCGTTCGTCGGCATGGTTCCGGCGTCCCATCCGAAGCTCGTCGTGCTGGTCAAGGTCGACGATCCGCGCGGCTCGATCTTCGGCGGCGTCGTCGCGGCCCCGGCCTTCGCGGCGATCGCGAAGTTCGACCTGCAGTACCTCGAGGTGCCGCCGGACGCTCCGAAGACCCTGAGCACCTAACCTGGCCGGATGGAGATCGTCGTCCTCGGCCCCGAGCACTGGGACGCGGTGGCCCGGATCTACGCCGAGGGGATCGCGACCGGGAACGCGACATTCGAGACGGAGGTGCCTGCCTGGGAGGCCTGGGATGCGGCCCACCTGCCGGAGCTACGGCTGGTCGCGATCGACGAAGGCGAGGTCGTCGGCTGGGCCGCGATGTCGCCGGTCTCCGGCCGCTGCGTCTACGCCGGCGTCGTCGAGAGCTCCGTCTACATCTCCGAGTCCGCGCGCGGCCGGGGAGTCGGGCGGGCGCTCATGGAGGAGCTGATCCGCCGCTCCGAGGGAGCCGGGATCTGGACGATCCAAACGGCCATCTTCCCGGAGAACACTGCGAGCCTCGCGCTCCACGAGCGCGTCGGGTTCCGCGTCGTCGGCACCCGCGAGCGGATCGGTGAGCACCACGGCCGCTGGCGCGACATCGTCTTCCTCGAACGCCGCGCGCGACGGACGCGACGTCGTCCGTCCGGACTGGACCGGACCGCCAGGAGGGGCCTGCCGGATCGGTAGACTCCGGTCGCGATGAACCTCGAGCGCTTCATCGTGGCGCTCGGGCCGGGCGAGGTGGTCAACGGGGCGCCGGCCGGCGCTGCTTCGGTCGAGATCTCCGATCTCGCATACGACACCCGCACCGTCACGCCCGGCGCGCTGTTCTTCTGCGTGCGCGGCCGGAACGTCGACGGGCACGCCTTCGCTGCCACCGCGGCGAACCTGGGCGCGGCCGCGCTCGTGGTCGAGCATCCCGTCGAGGTCGACGTGCCGCAACTCGTCGTGCGGTGACGCGCGGTCGGCGATGCCGGTCGCCGCGGCCCTCTTCTTCGGCGATCCCTCGGCCGAGCTGCCCGTCGCGGCCGTCACCGGAACGAACGGCAAGACGACCTCGGCCTTCCTGCTGCGCTCGATCTTCGAGGCCGCAGGCCGGCAGACGGGGCTGCTGACGAACATCGAGCGGCGCGTCGGCGGCGAGTCGCGCCCGACCGGCCTCAACACGCCCGAGGCGATCGACCTCCAGCGCCTGCTCCGGGAGATGGCCGACGGCGGTGACCAGGTGTGCGTGCTCGAGGCGACTTCCCAGGCCGGCGCGCAAGGACGGCTCGAAGGCACACAGTTCGCTGTGCTGATCTTCACCAACCTGACGCAGGATCACCTCGACTACCACGGCACGACGGAGGCCTACTACGAGGCCAAGGCGGCGCTTTTCGCACAGGCCAAGCGGGCGGTGATCAATGTCGGCGACGAGTGGGGGAGGCGGCTCGCTGCGACCATCCCCGACGCGATCACGTTCGACGCGGCAACCTCGGATGCGCTCGACGGGATCGAGCTGCCGCTCAGCGGGGCCTTCAACCGCGAGAACGCGATCGGTGCCGCCCTCGCAGCCGAGGCTCTCGGTGTCGACCGCGATGCGGTGAAGCGCGGCATCGAGGGGCTGCCGGGAGTCCCGGGCCGGTTCGAGACGATCGACGCGGGCCAGCCGTTCACGGTGATCGTCGACTATGCGCACACCCCCGACTCGCTCGAGAACGTGATCCGCACGGCACGCGGCCTCGGCGCACGGCAGGCTCACGGTCGTGTTCGGCGCCGGCGGCGACCGTGACCGGGGCAAGCGGCCGCTCATGGGCCGTGTCGTCTCGGAGCTCGCCGACCGCCCGCTCCTGACCTCGGACAACCCGCGGTCCGAGCCGCCGGAGCAGATCGCCGCCGAGGTTGCGGAAGGAGCGCTCGGTCCACATCGAGATCGAGCTCGACCGGCGGACGGCGATCGCCCAGGCGCTCGAGGACGCCGGGCCGGGGGAGATAGTGGTGATCGCGGGCCGGGGAGCCGAGCCCGAGCAGGAGCTCGCCGGCGGCAAGGTGCCGTTCGACGACCGCGAGGTGGCCCGCAGCGTGCTCGCAGGAATGACGGCGCGCCGGTGATCCCGCTCGAGCTGGACCTGATCGAGCCGCTCGGCCGGCTGATCGCCAGACCCTGGGCGAGCGAGGTCACCGGCCTGCAGATCGACTCCCGCCGGATCGAGGAAGGCGATCTGTTCGTGGCTGTCGGCGACGGCGAGGACTTCGTCGCGCATGCCCTTGCCCGTGGGGCCGGCGCTGCGCTCGTCCCCGAGGACGCGCACGTCGCGCTCGCCGCGGTCGGCGGCGCCGTCCGCGACCGCACAACGGCCCGGATCGTCGGGATCACGGGCGCAGCCGGCAAGACGACGACCAAGGACATCCTGGCCACGCTCTGCGCGCGGCACCGGCGAACGGTCGGCTCGGAGGGGAACTACAACAACGAGCTCGGCGTCCCGCTCACCCTGGGCCGGATCGAGCCGGACACCGAGGTCTGCATCGTCGAGATGGGGATGCGCGGACTCGGCCAGATCGCGTGGCTCGCCTCATTCGCCCGGCCCGAGATCGGGCTGATCACGAACATCGCGCCCGTCCACCTCGAGCTCGTCGGGACGGTCGAGAACGTCGCCCGCGCCAAGGCCGAGCTGATCGAGGCGCTGCCGCCCGGCGGTACCGCCGTGGTCCCCGAGGAGCCGCTGCTGGAGCCCTACCTGCAGCGCACCGACATCGAGATCCGCCGCTTCGGGCAGCCAGAGGAGGCCGGTCGCTTCCGGATCGGCGACCGTGAGATCCGGCTCGAGACCACCTACGCCGGCCCGCACCAGCTGCAGAACACCCTGGCCGCGCTGACGGTCTGCGACGTCCTCGGGATCCCGATCGAGGACGGCGTTCTCGACGTCCGGTTCAGCCCGTTGCGCGAAGAGGTGATCGAGCTCCCCGACGGCATCACGCTGATCAACGACTGTTACAACGCGAACCCCGCGTCGATGAGAGCCGCGCTCGCTCATCTGTCGGCGTTCGCGGGCGAGCGCCGCAGGGTCGCGGTGCTCGGCGGCATGGCCGAGCTCGGCGACGAGGCCGTCAACTACCACCGCGAGATCGGCGAGGAGGTCGTGCGGGCGGGTGTCGAGGCGATCGTCGCGGTCGGGCCACTCGCTACCGAGTACCTCGTTCCCGCCCCAGGGGTCGAGGTCGTGCGGGTCGATGTCGCGGAAGAAGCCGGCGACGCCCTGCGAGCGGTCATGCGGCCGGGCGACGTCGTCCTAGTCAAAGGCTCCCGCTCGGTGGGACTCGAAGCCGTAGCGGCGAAACTACGCCCCTAGATGGCACACGTACTCGTCGCGGCGCTCGTCGCGCTCATCATCTCGATCCTCGCAGGCCCGTTCTTCATCGACTTCCTGCGCCGCCACTCGCTCGGCCAGACGATCCGCGAGGAGGGCCCGCAGCACCACTCGGTCAAGCAGGGCACGCCGACCATGGGCGGCGTCCTGATCGTGCTCGCCGCGTCGATCGCATTCCTCGCGACGACCGTCGGCACGGCGCCTGCCCTGGCGATCTTCGGGACGATGCTGGCCTGCGGCGGGATCGGGTTCCTCGACGACCTGATCAAGGTGCGCCACCGCCGCTCGCTCGGGCTCTCGGGCCGGATCAAGATGCTGCTCCTCCTCGCGACCTCCGCGCTGGTCTGCGTCGCGGCGCACCATCAGGGGCTCGACCACAACATCTTCATCCCGATCGTGCAGAAGACGATCCCGCTCGGCTGGGGCTGGTACGTCCTCGTCTTCTTCATCATCGCCGGGTCTGCGAACGCCGTGAACCTGACCGACGGCCTCGACGGGCTCGCCGCCGGGACGTCGATCATCGCGCTGTTCACGCTCACCGCGATGGCCGTCACGATCTACATCCGCGAGGTCGCGCCGAACGGCAACCGGATCGCGAACCGCCTCGACGCCGCCTACATCGGCGCTGCGATCATCGGCGCCGCGGTCGGGTTCCTGTGGTTCAACGCGTTCCCGGCCGAAGTGTTCATGGGCGACACGGGCGCGATGGCCCTCGGCGGCGCGATCGGCGCGATGGCGATCTTCCTGAAGGTCGAGCTGCTGCTCCTGTTCGTCGCCGGGATCTTCGTGATCGAGGCGCTCTCGGTCGTGATCCAGGTGATCTCGTTCAAATGGTGGGGGAGACGCGTGTTCCTGATGGCGCCCATCCACCACCACTTCGAGATGAAGTCGTGGTCCGAGACGAAGATCATGGTCCGCTTCTGGATCGTCGCCGGCATCCTCTGCACCGGCGGCTTCGCGCTCTTCTACAAGTACTACCCGCAGATCCGGCCGTGAAAGCGGTCGTCTACGGCCTCGCGCGATCCGGGCGGGCTGCGGCGGCCCGGCTCGAGGAGGGTGGTGACGAGGTGACCCGCGTCGACCGCTCGCTCGGCAACGAGGACGATCTGACAGTTCTCGAGGGCGCCGACGTGCTCGTGAAGTCCCCGGGTGTCCCCGGCCAGCAGCCGCTGGTCGAGGCGGCAAGGGCGCGGGGCATACCCGTCTGGTCGGAGCTCGAGCTCGGCTGGCGGCTGCTGGCGCCGACCGGCACCCACTTCGTCGCGGTCACGGGCACGAACGGCAAGTCGACGACCGCCGAGCTGCTCGGCACGATCTTCCGCGCCGCCGGCCGCGACGCCGTCGTCGCGGGAAACATCGGCACGCCCCTCACGGCGATCGCCTCGGCAGACTGGGTCGCCTGCGAGGTCTCGTCGTTCCAGCTCGAGGACGTCCACGAGTTCGCCTGCGACGTTGCCGTGCTGCTCAACCTCGAGCCCGATCACATCGATCGCCACGGCAGCTTCGAGGCCTACCGCGACGCGAAGCTGCGCATCTTCGACCGTGCCGCCGTTGCCGTAGTCCCCCGCGGATTCGGGATCGACGGGATCGAGTTCTCGGCCGAGGACGAGCTGCCCGCGGAGCCCTTGATCCGGGGTGCTCACAACCGCGAGAACGCAGCGGCGGCCACCGCCGCTGCGCGCGCGACCGGCGTCGGGGACGCTGCCATCGCCGAGGCGCTGCGCACGTTCCCGGGCATCCGCCACCGGCTCGAGCCGATCGGCGAGGTCGGCGGCGTCCGCTACGTCAACGACTCGAAGGCGACCAACGTGGCCGCCGCCCTCAGAGGGCTGGCGGCCTATGCCGACGAGCCCGTGCACCTGATCCTCGGCGGCTCGCTCAAGGGTGAGAGCTTCGAGCCGCTGGCCGACGCGGTCGGCCCCAACGTGCTCTCGGTGCACCTGATCGGCGAGGCCGCCGGCGAGATCGCCCGCGTGCTCGGCGAACGGCGGTTCGATCGTGATGGGGCCCTCGCGAACGCCGTGAGCCACGCGGCCGAGCTCGCCGATCCCGGCGACGTCGTGCTTCTCAGCCCTGCGTGCGCGAGCTACGACCAGTACGACAACTTCGAGCAGCGCGGCGACGAGTTCAGGGCACTGGTCGCCGCCCTGTAGCGTGGGAGGCGTGACGCGCCGCACCACCATGGGCGGGATCGAGGTTGCACCGGTCTACACGGCCGCCGACGTGAAGATCGACTACGCGCGCGACCTCGGCTCACCCGGCGAGTACCCGTTCACCCGGGGCGTGTACGAGACGATGTACCGCGGCCGGCTCTGGACGATGCGGCAATTCGCGGGGTTCGGCACTGCCGAGGAGACGAACGAGCGGTTCCGCTATCTCCTCGAGCACGGCCAGACGGGGCTCTCGACCGCGTTCGACATGCCGACGCTGATGGGCCACGACTCCGACAGCCCGCGCTCGGAAGGCGAGGTCGGGCGTGAGGGCGTCGCCGTCGACTCGCTCGAAGACATGGCGCGGCTGTTCGAGGCGATCCCGCTCGGCGAGGTCTCGACGTCGATGACGATCAACTCGCCCGCCGCGATCCTGCTCGCGTTCTACGTCTGCGTGGCCGAGCAGCAGGGTGTCCCACGCTCGGCCCTGCGTGGGACGATCCAGACCGACATCCTCAAGGAGTACATCGCGCAGAAGGAGTTCATCTTCCCGCCGGAGCCGTCGATGCGGCTCGTGACCGACATGGTCGAGTTCTGCGCCCAGGAGATGCCGCTCTGGCACCCGATCTCGGTCTCCGGGTACCACATCCGGGAGGCGGGCTCGACGGCCGCCCAGGAGCTCGCATTCACGCTCGCGAACGGGTTCACCTACGTCGAGTGGGCGGTCGAGCGCGGCCTCGACGTGGACGAGTTCGCGCCGCGCCTCTCCTTCTTCTTCAACGCCCATCTCGACTTCTTCGAGGAGATCGCCAAGTACCGCGCCGCTCGCAGGATCTGGGCGCGCGAGCTGCGCGAGCGGTTCCAGGCGAGGAATCCACGCTCGTGGCTGATGCGTTTCCACACCCAGACGGCAGGCGTCTCGCTGACCGCGCAGCAGCCCGAGGTGAACATAGTGCGCACCGCGATCGAGGCGCTCGCGGCCGTGCTCGGCGGGACGCAGTCGCTTCACACCAACTCCTACGACGAGGCGCTCGCGCTGCCGACCGAGGACGCCGCCCGGCTGGCGCTTCGCACCCAGCAGGTGATCGCGCACGAGACCAACGTCGTCGCCACGAGCGACCCACTCGGCGGCGCCTACTTCCTGGAGGAGCTCACCAACGAGCTCGAGCGGCAGGCGTACGCGTACTTCGACCGGATCCGGGAGCTCGGGGGGGTGGTCGCGGCGATCAGGCAGAACTTCTTCCAGTCCGAGATCGCCGAGTCGGCGTTCCGCTACCAGCGCGAGGTCGAGACCGGCGAGCGCGTCATCGTCGGCGTCAACAGGTTCGTTGCCGACGGCGAGGAGACCCCGATCCTCCGCATCGACCCCGAGCTCGAGGGGCAACAGATAGCGCGTGTCCGCGAGCTCCGGTCCCGGCGAGACTCGCCGGCCGCGAAGGCCGCCCTTGCGAAGCTCGGCGCCGACGCCGCCCGCACCGACGTCAACCTGATGCCGGCGATCATCGACGCGGCGCGCGCCGACGTTACGATGGGCGAGATGTGCGACGCGCTTCGCTCGGTGTGGGGAGTCTGGCGAGAGACGCCGGTCTTCTGAGCCCCGGATGAGCGAGATTGGGAAGGTTGGGGTGATCGGGCTCGGAGCGATGGGGGCCGGCATTGCCCAGGTCTGCATCCAGGCGGGCATCCCGACCGTCGGAAGGGAGATCACCGCCGAGCTCTGCCAGCGGGCGCGGGCCGGCATCGAGCGCCAGCTCGCACGAGGCGTCGAGCGCGAGCGTCTGAGCGAGGCCGAGAAGGACGACGCGCTCGCCCTGCTCGAGCTCACCACCGAGCTCGGCGCCCTTTCCGGCTGCGACCTCGTGATCGAGGCGATCGTCGAGGAGCTCGGGCCCAAGCAGCGGCTGCTCGGCGAGCTGGACGGGATCGTCGGCGAGGGATGCATCCTCGCGACGAACACCTCGGCGCTCTCGGTGACCGAGATCGCCTCGGCGACCGCCCGGCCCGAGCGGGTCGTCGGCCTGCATTTCTTCAACCCGGCCCCGGTCCTGCAGCTCGTCGAGGTCGTCAGGGGCGAGCTGAGCTCGGACGGGACCGTCGATTCGGCATTCGCGTTCGCGCAGCGGATCGGGAAGCAGCCGATCCGCGCCCGCGACACGCCGGGATTCGTCGTCAACCGGATCTTGATCCCGACGCTGATCGACGCCGTGCGCGTGCTCGAGGAGGGAACCGCATCGGCCGAGGACATCGACGCAGGAATGAAGCTCGGCACGGGCTGGCCGATTGGGCCGCTCGCGCTGATCGACCTGATCGGCGTCGACGTGACCGTCCACGCCGCCGAGGCGATGGCCGCGGCCTACGGCGATCCGCGCTTCGAGCCGACCGAGACTCTCTCCCGCATGCTCGAGACGGGACAGCTCGGGCGCAAGTCCGGCCGCGGCTTCTACTCCTACGATGAGGGCCTATGACCGTCTCCGTCGAGATCGCAGGGCCCGTCGCTGTCGTCACGATGGCGAGCGAGAACGGGCTGAACGTCGCCGACCTCGAGCTGATGACCGGTCTGCGGGACGAGCTTGCGCACCTCGCGGCGAACGAGCACGTCCGTGTCGTCATCCTGACCGGCGCCGGGGAGCGTGCGTTCTGCGCCGGGGCCGACATCAAGTACATGAGCGAGGCGGATGCGGCCGCGGGCGAGGCGTGGGGCCGTCTCGGGCACGAGGTCGGCCGCCTCCTCGAGACGATGCCGAAGGCGACGATCGCCGCGATTGCCGGGCTCGCCCTCGGCGGCGGCTGCGAGCTCGCGCTCGCCTGCGACCTCCGTTACGCGGCTTCCGCGGCCCGTCTGGGGCAGCCCGAGGTCGGCCTCGGGATCATCCCCGGCTGGGGTGGCACGCAGCGCCTCGCACGGGTAACCGGCCTCGGCTTCGCCAAGGAGCTCGTCTTCACCGGCCGGCTCGTCGATGCGGGCGAGGCGCTCGAGCGGGGTCTCGTCAACGGCCTTCACGACCCCGTGCTCGAGCGGGCGCGCGAGGTGGCGCTGATGATCGCCTCGAAGGGGCCCGAGGCTGTCGCCGCCGCGAAGGCGCTCTGCAACCGATCGCTTCAGGGCGACCACCCCGCGAATCTCGACGAGGAGGCCCGGCGGTTCGGTGAGCTCATCGCGGGCCCGGAAGCGCGCGAAGGCCTCGCAGCGTTCGCCGAGAAGCGTCCGCCGAGCTTTGCGATTCCGAAGGGCTAGGCCCGTTCTGGCGCAACGGGCAGCGCGCCAATCCTGAAACTGCCTTAGCGTCAGGATGTGCGAGGACGGTCGCACGCCGGGTTGGGCGGCCACGCCTCCTCTGCGGCGCGAGGTGTGTGCTTTCCGCTGCGATCGTCCTCGCCGCTCTCCTGAGCGCGGTGCTCAGGCGTGGGTGAGGAGCGTGATCTCGGCCGCGAGCGCGTGGGCGCGGGCGAGTTGCGCCGAGTCCTCGGCGAGCTCGAGCAGGCCGACGGCGCGGTTCATGCTCGACAGCGCGACGTCGAGTGCGCCGGCACGCTCGGCCGCCCGTGCAGCTGACCAGTGGAGCTTTGCGGCGGCGTCGGGGTCTGCGACCGCCTTGCCGTTGGCGAAGGCGACCTCGAGGGCCTCGCGGGCCTCGTCGATCTCTCCGGCCTCGATCAAGGCATGACCGAGGCTGGTTGCGTAGCGGACTGCGGCGGGACGGCTTCGCGGTTCCTGGGCGCTGACCCGTTCGAGGCAGTCCCGGTAGAGCGCGACGGCGTCGTCTATGCGTTCGGTCGCGAGATAGGAAGCACCCAGCGCCACGAACGCCTCTGCATGTGTGACGGGGTTCACCCACGGCTCCGCGACCGCCGGCTCGAGGGCGGCGATCGCGGCGGCGTGACCGTCTCGTCCCGCCGCGAGCAACCCGAGGCCGATGCGCGCTCGCGCTGCCGAGCGGCCGTCGCCTTCCGCATTCGCCGCTTCGAAGAGACCCTGGAGCTTCCGCTCGGCTTCGGCCGGGTTGTGTCCGAGACGGAGCTCCAGCTCGGCGTCGTCCAGCCGGTAGTCGCGAAGCTCACCCTCGGTCAGATCGTGACCGGTCTCGAGAAACCGTGCCGAGACCCCGAGCTTCGGCGCCAGCTTGCGCAGAGCCTTGACCGAGGCGGTGCGCTGGCCGCGTTCGATCTTCGAGACGTACTGCGCCGACACGCCGGGCGCTGCGATGTCGCGCTGGGTTAATCCCCGGTCCTCGCGGATCCGTTTGAGCCGTTCACCAATTGTTTCCATGGGGGCGGAGACCGTATGTTGCCAGTGCGGGCGCATACCTGCAAACCAAGGATTCGAAGCCCTACGAGCGAAATCGACCGGATGAGGCGGGGAGAGCTCGAGTCGAGAATCCTGATCCTCGTGACGCTGGCGCTGGTGGCGTTCGGGATCGTGTGCGTCTATTCGGCGACCTCGGCGCCTGCAGCCGTAGGCGGTGGGAACCCCAACCACTACGTCGAGCGGCAGGGTATGTACGCCCTGTTCGGCATCGTGCTGATGGTCGTGGCGCAGCGCTGGGACTACCGCCGGCTGCGAGCCATGGCTCCGGTGCTCGTGCTCGCGTCGCTCGGCCTGTTGGCGGCGGTGCTCGTGCTCGGGCCCTCGGTCAACGGTGCTCGCCGCTGGATCGGGTTCGGCCCCGTCGTCTTCCAGCCCTCGGAGCTCGCGAAGCTCGCGCTGGCCGTCTGGGCTGCCGCCTACCTCTCGCGCCGCCCGCCGCCGCGCTCTCTCGGGCAGCTCTGGCGGCCCGTCGGGCTGCTCGCCGGCCTGTACGCCCTGCTTCTCCTCGCCGAGCCGGACCTCGGGACGGCGATCGCGCTGATGCTCATCCTCGCCGCGATGCTGCTGGTCGCCGGCACTCCCGCCCGCGTGCTCGGCCTCGCGCTCCTGATCGCCGGCGGGATCGGCACTCTCTCGATCTGGCTCGAGCCGTACCGCCGCGCCCGTTTCTTTGCCTTCCTGCATCCGTGGCACGACGCACAGGGGTCGGGCTTCCAGATCGTGCAGGCGATGATCGGCATGGGCTCGGGCGGCGTGTTCGGCGCCGGCCTCGGGAACGGGATCGCGAAGCTCTTCTACCTGCCCGAGGCGCCCACCGACATGATGCTCGCGAACATCGGCGAGGAGCTGGGTCTGATCGGCGTTACCTGCGTGATCTTCGCGTACATGGTCTACGCGTACGCCGGGCTCAGGATCGCGCTGAACTGCCGCGATCCGTTCGGAAAGCGGCTCGCTGTCGGGTTGACCATGCTCGTCTGCGGGCAGGCGATGGTGAACATCGCCGCGGTGATGGGGCTCGCCCCGCTGACCGGGATTCCGCTGCCGTTTCTCTCCTACGGAGGCTCGAGCCTCGTGGTACTGCTCGCCAGCGTGGGGATCCTCCTTAACATCGCAAGTCGTGGCAATGCAGAAACAGCTTCGGTGCGTGATCGCGGCCGGGGGAACAGCGGGACACGTACTGCCCGCGCTCGCAGTAGCGGAAGCGCTGACGGCACGCGGCGTGTACGTGACGTTCGCCGGGTCGCCGGATCGCGTCGAAGCGCAACTCGTTCCTGACGCCGGGTACGAGCTCGACACGTTCAAGATCAGCGGCTTTCCGAGGCAGCCGAGCCCCGCGCTCGTCAAATCCCTCTACCGGGCGGGGGTCTCGCCGCACGCCTGCCGGGCGATCCTGAAGCGCCGCCGCTGCGACATCGTCTTCGGCGCCGGGGGCTATGTCGCGGGACCGATGGTCTTCGCGGCCGGGACGATGCGGATTCCCGCTGCGCTGTCCGAAGCGGACGCGCACCTCGGGCTCGCGAACCGGATGGCGCTGCGGTTCGCCGAGCGCGTCTTCCTGGCGTATCCACTCGAGGGCCTCGCCGAGCCGCGGTTCCGCGTCGTCGGCCGGCCGATCCCGGCGCGCGCCCGAACGATCCCGAAGGAGGAGGCTCGCGAGATCTTCGAGCTTCCCGCCGACGGGCCTGCGGTGCTGGTCGCGGGTGCGCTCGCGGGCGCGCGGTCGATCAACGAGATGGCGATCGAGGCGTTCGCCGAGGTCGGCCCGACCGTTCTGCATATCTCCGGCGACCGCGACTACTGGGCGCTGAAGAGCAGGATCCAGCGGGACAACTACCGGCTGATCCCGTCCACCGACCGGATCGGCGCGGCGTACTCGGCTTGCGACCTCGTCGTGGCGCGTGCCGGAAGCTCCGTCTGGGAGATCGCGGCGGCGGGCAAGCCGGCGATCCTCGTGCCGTACCCTTTCGCGACCGCCGACCACCAGGCGAAGAACGCGGAGCACTTCGTCCGTGCGGGAGGCGCGGTGATGATCAGGGACCTCGATCTCGACGATGTTCCCGACCATGTGCGGTCGCTCCTCGACGACCCGGCGAGCCTCGAGCGGATGGGAGAGGCGATGCTGCGCGCCAGCAAGCCGGACGCGGCCGAGGAGATCGCCGAAGGGCTGATCGCGCTTGCCCGCCCCTGAGCTCGAGGGCCGGAGGCTCTGGTTCGTCGGGATCGGCGGTGCGGGGCTGTCGGCATACGCGCAGCTCGCGCAGGCCTGGGGGGCGGAGGTCGGCGGCTGGGATCGGGTCGTGACGCCGTACCTCGACGCGCTCGAGGGAATCGAGGTCGAGATCTCCCCCGAGCCGGTGGTTCCTGCGGGCTGGGAGGCGGTCGTCTCGTCTGCCTACCCTGCGGTGCCCGGGCTGCGACGGGCCGAGTTTCTCGGCGAGCTCGTGCGAGCGCGTCGGTCGATCGTAGTCGGCGGCACGCACGGCAAGGGAACGACCGCGGCGATGATCGCGTTCGTGCTCCACGAGACCGGAGACGATCCGGCGTGGCTGATCGGCGCGCCCGTCCCGCAGCTCGGGAGCAATGCCGGCGCGGGGGAGGGCTGGCTTGTCGTCGAGGGCGACGAGTCCGACAGAACGGTGTTCTCGCTCCCGGCGGAGATCGCGGTCGTGACGAACATCGATCTCGACCATCACAGCGAGTTTCGGTCGCTCGGAGAGCTCGAGGCGGAGTTCGACCACTGGACGGCTACCGCAACCCACGTAGTGAGGGACGCGCCGCCGTTCAAAGGGGCCCTGGCTCTGCCTGGAGCCCACAACCGCCTGAACGCGGGAGCCGCCCTGGCTGCGCTCGAGCTCGCCGGTGTCCGGCGCGCGGACGCTGCGAAGGCACTCGGCCGGTTCACCGGCACCGGCCGCCGGTTCGAGGTCTCGCTGCTCGGAGACGTGACTCTCGTCGACGACTACGCGCATCACCCGGCCGAGATCGAGGCGACGATCGCGGCAGCCCGCGAGGCCTTTCCGGGGCAACGACTGCGCGTGCTCTTCCAGCCTCACCTCGTCTCGCGGACACGTCATCTCGCACGTGAGCTCGCCGCGGCCCTCGCCGAGGCCGATGACATCGTCGTCACCGACGTCTACCTCGCCCGGGAGGAGGCCGACGCGGCCGTCACTGGCAAGCTGGTCGTCGATGCTCTCTCCGATCTCGGCAGGTTGGTCGTCTGGATTCCGGGCGTCGAGGACGCGGCTGTGTATCTCTCGCGGCGTGCCGAGCCGGGCGATGTGCTGCTCGTCCTCGGCGCCGGAAGCGTCGATGCTGCGCCCGCGCTGATCCGCGAGCAGCTGGGAGAGAGGGGACGTCGTTGATCCTCATCGAGGAGTCGGTTGGGCTCTCGCGCTTCACGACGATCGGGACCGGTGGGCCGGCACGCTGGCTCGCACGCCCCGAGACGATCGAGGAGCTGGTCGAGGCGCTCGGCTGGGCGGCCGACCGAGACACGCCGGTCGAGGCCGTGGGGCTCGGCTCGAACCTGCTCATTGCGGACGAGGGCGTCGACGGGCTGATCGTCAAGCTCGGCGGTGAGCTTGCTGCTGTGGAGATCGACGGCGAGCTGCTCGTGGCAGGCGGAGGCGCAACCAACGCCGTATGTCTCCATCGCGCGCGGGCCGCGGGGCTCGGTGGCTTCGAGTTCGCATCGGCGATCCCGGGCACGGCCGGCGGCGGGGTCCGGATGAATGCCGGCGCGTACGGCAGCGACTGGCGCTCGGTGCTCGTCGACGCGGTCGTCGCCGGTCCCGCCGGGACGCGCACGCTCGGCCCGGACGAGCTCGACCTCTCCTATCGCCATTCCGGCCTCGTGCCCGGAGAGATCGTTGCCCGAGTGCGCTACCGGCTGACGCCAAGGCCCTCCGACGCGATCAAGTCCGAGGTCGCCGAGCTGCTCGCGCAGCGGAAGGCGACGCAGCCCACCAACAAGCGCACGTTCGGCAGCGTCTTCAAGAACCCGGACGAGGGCCCGGGGGCGGGCGCCCTGATCGAGCGCTCCGGCCTGAAGGGCCATCGCATCGGCGGGGCGGTGATCTCGGAACGGCACGCGAACTTCATCGAGAACGCCGGCGGAGCCACGAGCGCGGACGCGGTCTCACTGATGGCCGAGGCGCGGCGGCGGGTGCACGAAGGCTTCGGTGTGACACTCGAGCACGAAGTGCGATTCCTCGGCCCGCTCGCGCTTCCGGCTCTGTAGGGAAGCGGCCTCCCGCGGCGAACACCGCGAGGTGGCAGCAAGAACGCGAGCGAGCTCACGCCGGGCACCGGCCCGTGCGGGCATCCGCGTCCCTCACCTCAAGTGGATCGCGATCGGCGCGGGCGTGGCAGCGCTCGTTGTCGGCGCATATGCGGTCGCGCGAGAGACCTCGCTCTTCGCGGTGCGGACGATCGACATCGCGGGCGGATCTCCGAGGATCAAGGCGGAGGTCAGGCGGGCTCTCCAACCGGAGGTCGGGCGCAGCCTGATCTCGCTGAGCGGCTCCGACATCGACCGGCGCGTCGCGAAGATCCCGGACGTCGTCTCGGTCTCGTTCGACCGGTCGTTCCCGAGCACGCTTCACGTCACCATCAAGGCCGAGCGCGCGGTGCTGCTCGTTCGCCAGGGGAGCTCGAGCTGGGTGGTCTCGTCGCGCGGCCGCGTGATGCGAAAGGTGAACAAGCCGGCCAGGAGCTCGCTCCCGAGGCTGTGGCTCCCCAAGTCGGTTCACGTCGCAGTGGGGGAGACGCTGCCGCGCTACGACGGCAAGCTGGCCGCTGCCGCGGTCGCGCCGATCGCGCCGGGCAGCTTCCACGGCGGCATCCAGAACGTCGCCTCGAGCCCCGACCAGCTCACGCTCGTGCTCCACTCCGGGCCTCAGATCAGGCTCGGGGACATCGGAGACCTACGCCTCAAGCTCACGATCGCCCGCCGGATCCTCCACATCGCCTCTTCGAGCACGACCTCGCCGCCGGCGGCCTACGTCGATGTCAGCGTCCCCGAGCGACCCGTGCTCGGAACCGGGCAGTCTCAAGTCGTAAGTACAGGTTGAGGTTGAGGTTGATCGAGACTTCACGGTTCGGCATTGACAAGCAGGAGATCAGACCGTACGCTGCGAAATGGAGAGGTGTGAGCAGGGCGAATCCTGCAGTCAAGCTTGAGGTCGAGCCAACTTGAGATCGGATGAAGACATGAGAGATCGTTCCGGGAACTACCTGGCGGTAATCAAGGTCGTCGGTGTCGGCGGCGGTGGGACCAACGCGGTCAACCGCATGGTCGATGCGGGGCTGACCGGCGTCGAGTTCGTCGCCGTGAACACGGACGCGCAGGCGCTCCTCATGTGCGACGCCGACGTGAAGATCCACATCGGCGCGAAGGCGACGCGCGGTCTCGGCGCAGGCGCCGACCCGGGCGTCGGTCATGCCGCCGCGATGGAGAGCCGCGACGAGCTGAAGGAGGCGCTGAAGGGCGCCGACATGATCTTCGTCACCGCCGGCGAGGGCGGAGGCACCGGCACGGGCGGCGCGCCCGTCGTCGCCGAGCTCGCGCGCGAGCTCGAGGCCCTGACGGTCGGCGTCGTGACGCGGCCGTTCAGCTTCGAGGGCCGCCGCCGCGGGCAGCAGGCGGAGCAGGGCATCTCCGAGCTCTCCGAGAAGGTCGACACGCTGATCGTGATCGAGAACGACCGCCTGCTCCAGGTGGTCGAGAAGAAGACCCCGCTCTCGGAAGCGTTCAAGATGGCCGACGACATCCTTCGCCAGGGCGTGCAGGGCATCACCGACCTGATCACCGTGCCCGGCATCGTCAACCTCGACTTCGCCGACGTTCGCACGATCATGCGCGACGCCGGCTCGGCCCTGATGGGGATCGGCGTCGGGCAGGGCGAGAACCGCGCGGCGGAGGCAGCGCGAACCGCCGTCAGCTCTCCGCTCCTCGAGTCGTCGATCGAGGGCGCCACCGGCATCCTCCTCAACATCACCGGCCCGCAGGACCTGGGGCTATTCGAGGTGAACGAGGCCGCGGAGGTCGTCACTACCGCTGCCGACGCGAACGCCAACGTGATCTTCGGCGCCGTGATCGACGATGCGAAGGGCGACGAGGTTCGCGTCACCGTGATCGCAACCGGCTTCGGCGCTCAGCGCCGCCGCCGCCCCCGCATGGCGGGAGAGACGAGCCCACCGGGATCCGGCCCGACTCCGGCGCCGCTCCGCCCGTCGGACCACGAGCCGTCGAGCGAGCTGCTCGACGTCCCGTCGTTCCTGCGCGACCAGTAGCTCAAATGCGCTCGCCAGAAGTGCGGGTACCCGTATAGCCGCGGGAGCCGTGCTCTGCGACGATCTGGGCATGGCGCAGACCGTTCTCATCGTCGACGACCATCCGAGCTTCCGCGCGACCGCTCGGGCGCTGCTCGAATGCGATGGGTTCACGGTCGTCGGCGAGGCGAAGAACGCGGCCGAGGCGCTCCAGCTTGCCGCCGAGCTCCACCCGGGCCTCGTTCTGCTCGACGTCCAGCTGCCCGATACAACCGGGTTCGAGGTCGCCGCCGAGCTAGCTCGCGTGAATGGGCCCGGACCTGCGATCGTGCTCGTCTCGAGCCGCGACGCCGGCGACTACGGCGGCCTGATCGCCGAGAGTGGTGCGAGAGGCTTCATCGCGAAGGGTGAGCTCTCCGGCGCGGCGATCCGCGCGTTGCTGCCTTGAGCCGGAGGGCAATCGAGCTCCTTTTCGTCTCGGTCGTCGCACTCGCCGAGGCTGTCGGAACGATCCTCATCGTCGTCGCGAGCAACCACGAGCCCCACAAGCTCCTCGCAGCTGCGCTGACGTGCATCGTCGGTCTCTCTTTCGTCTTCAGCGGCCTGCTCGCACTCCATTTCCGGCCCGACAACAAGAACGGCCTGTATCTCGCTGCGGTCGGGTACCTGTGGTTCTTCCGGGCGCCATACGACGCGAACAACTCGCTCGCGTTCACGCTCGGCGTGATGCTCTCGAGCGTCGCGTTCATTCCGTTTGCGGCGCTTATCTCGGGATTCCCGTCCGGCCGCCTGGACGCGCTGGGCCGCCGGCTCGTCCGGCTGACGGTCGTGCTCGTCTTCGTCGTCTCGCCGCTCTCGCTGCTCTTCACGAGCAAGCAGCCGGGCTGCACGGACTGCCCGTCGAGCGCGTTCCTCGTCTACGACGCGCCCGGCCTCGCGAAACGCTCTCGGCCTGATCGCGACGATCTACACGGTCGGCCTGATCGGTTACGCGTGCGTCATGCTCGGCCGGCGGTACCGCGTGGCGACGAAGCCGGCGCGCCGTGTCCTGCTGCCCGTCTACGCGGCCGGGGGAGCGACCCTCGTCATGCTGCTCCTCGGCGAACGTGCTCGAGCAGCTGAGCAAGGGGGCGGTCGCGGTCATCGGCCCGATCTTCCTTGTCTTCCTGGCGTCAGTGCCGTTCGCGTTCCTGTTCGGGATCCTGCGCAGCCGTCTTGCTCGCGGCTCCGTCGGTGGGCTGATGGTGTCGCTCGAGCACGGAGAGCCGCTCCGGGCTGCGATCGCCGACGCCCTCGGCGATCCGTCACTGGGGATCGCGTTCTGGCTGGAAGACACGGGGCGCTGGGTCGATCGCGGGGGACGGCTGCTCGACCTCTCGCTCGTGCCGGATCAGGCGATCACCGTCGTCGAGCGCGACGGCCGGCGGGTCGCGGCGCTGCTCCATGACGAGTCATTGAGCGGTCAGCCCGAACTGGTCGAGAGCGTGTCGGCGGCCGTGGCTTTCGCGCTCGACAACGAGCGGCTCCAGACCGAGCTGCGGATGCAGAACGAGCGGCTGCTCACCGTGATGCGCGCGGCGCCGAGCCTGCTCACGACGGTCGACACCGACGGCCGGATCCGCCGCCTCAACCCGGCCACTGTCGAGGCGAGTGGCTTCGCGACCGCTGCGGAGGTGGAGGGGCGTTACTTCTGGGATGTCTTCATCGATCCCGGCGAGCGCAGCGCGATGATCGCGCGCTTCCGTGCCGCCGCGCCCGAGCATGGCCCGGCCGAGTACGAGAACACCTTCACGAACGCCCGCGGTGAGACCCGCTCGATCATCTGGCGCGGCGCCCCGATCCACGACGAGTCCGGTGCGGTGGAGAGCATCGTCGCCGCCGGGCTCGACGTGACCGAGCACCGCCGCCAGGAGGAGGAGATCCGCGCGTCGCGGGGCCGCATCGTGGCGGCAGGAGACCAGGAGCGCCGGCGTCTCGAGCGGAACCTGCACGACGGCGCTCAGCAGCGCCTCGTCTCGCTCTCGCTCGCGCTGCGGCTCGCCCAGGTGAAGCTCGAGACCGATCCGGCCGCCCTGCCCGGGATCCTCGCCGGCGCGAGCGACGAGCTCGCGCTGGCGCTCGAGGAGCTTCGCGAGCTCGCTCGCGGTATCCATCCGGCCGTGCTCACGGACCGCGGGCTCGACGCGGCGCTCGAAGGGCTGGCCGCCCGCACACCGATCGCGGTCGAGCTCGAGCCGGTCGGGCGACGCTTGCCAGAGCCGATCGAGGCGGCCGCGTACTACGTCGTCTCCGAAGCCGTGGCCAACGTGGTCAAGCATGCGAGCGCGACGTCGGTGAAGGTCGCGGTCGAGGCGGTGAACGGCCACGTGGCGATCGAGGTCGCCGACGACGGCGTCGGGGGCGCTGACGCTGCGTGCGGATCGGGGCTGCGCGGCCTCGCCGATCGGCTGGATGCGCTCGACGGACGGCTCACGGTCGAGAGCGCGCCTGGCAAAGGCACACGCGTGCTCGCGGAGATCCCTTTGCTCGCGGGCGCGGGAGGGGAGTAGCGTCGCACTGATGCGCGTCGTGCTGGCCGACGACTCGGTGCTCCTGCGAGAGGGCATCGCCCGCCTCCTCGAGGAGAGCGGCTTCGACGTGGTCGGACAGGCCGACGAACCCGGAGCAGCTGCTGCTGAAGGTGCGCTCGTACAGCCCGGACGTCGCGATCGTCGACATCCGGATGCCGCCGACCCACACCGACGAGGGTCTCCGGGCCGCCCGTGAGATCCGCGAGCGGCATCCCGGAACCGGCGTGCTCGTGCTGTCGCAGTACATCGAGGCCGACTACGCGCTCGACCTGCTCTCCGAGAGCGCCGAGGGCGTCGGCTACCTGCTCAAGGACCGCGTCTCCGATGTCTCGCGAGTTCGCAGCGGCCGTGCGGCGGGTCGGTGAGGGCGGAACTCGCGCTCGACCCGACGGTGATCTCGCAGCTCGTCGGGCGCCGCCGCGTGGACGACCCGCTCGACGACCTCACGCCCGCGCGAGCGCGAGGTGCTCGAGCTGATGGCCGAGGGCCGCTCGAACCAGGCGATCTGCGACCGCCTCTTCATCACCCAGCGCGCGGTCGAGAAGCACGTCACGAGCATCTTCACGAAGCTCCATCTCCCTGCTGACGCCGGCGACCACCGCCGCGTCCTGGCAGTGCTCACCTTTCTCCGGCGGTAAGTACCCCGCGCAAGAGGGCGGTTACCCGCACCTCCAGACGCCTGCCCGCCGTAGGGCGCTCCGATGAGTCCGGTGCGAGTCTCGAGTCGTACCGAACGACCCATCACAAAGAGGAGAGATCAGGCCATGTCACCGTTGAAGCAGTCGAACAACATCGCGGCCCGGATGGGTCGCTGGAGCGCAGCTCACTGGAAGACCGCCGTGTTCGGCTGGCTCGCTTTCGTCGTGATCGCCGTCGCTGTCGGAGGCGCGGTAGGCACGAAGCAGATCGACCAGCAGGACGCCAACGTCGGCCAGGCCCACAAGGCCGACCAGATTCTCAAGCAGGCCGGCTTCCAGGCCGACCCGCAGACGGAGATCGTGCTCGTCCAGAGCAAGCAGCTGACGATCGCCGACCCGGCCTTCCGGGCGACGGTCGAGGATGCGATCGCCACGGTGGCGCCGTTCGCGGCGATCACCAAGAACCTGCGCTCGCCGCTCGTCCACCCGGACCAGGTCTCGGCCGACGGGCACACCGCCATGGTCGAGTTCGACATGCGCGGGAAGCAGGACGTCGCGATGAAGCGGATCGACCGGATCACCACGGCGACCGGCAAGATCGCCGGCTCGCCACCCCGGCTTCTTCGTCGGCGAGGCGGGCTCGATCAGCTCCGGCAAGGCGCTGAACGACGCGTTCAACCAGCAGCTCGCGCAGGCCGGCGAGCGGTCGGTGCCGCTGACCCTGATCGTGCTGCTGTTCGTCTTCGGGGCGCTCGTCGCGGCCGGGCTGCCGCTGCTGCTCGCGCTGACCGCGGTCGTCGCGACGCTCGGCCTCACCGCGCTGCCGAGCCACCTCGTGCCGATGGATCCGAACGTCAGCGCGGTCGTGCTGCTCGTCGGGCTCGCCGTCGGCGTCGACTACTCGCTCTTCTACTTGAAGCGCGAGCGTGAGGAGCGGGCCGCCGGGAAGAGCTCGCGGGCCGCGATCGAGGCCGCCGCGGCCACGTCCGGCCGGTCGGTGCTCATCTCGGGCCTGACCGTGATGGTCGCGATGGCCGGGATGCTGTTCATCGGGCGACAAGACGTACCTCTCGTTCGGGATCGCGACCATGATCGTCGTCGCCGTCGCGATGCTCGGCTCGCTGACCGTCCTGCCGGCGCTGCTCTCGCGGCTCGGCGACAAGGTCGAGAAGGGCCGGATCCCGTTCATCGGCCGGCTCCGCCGCGAGCGCGGCGAGAACCGCGTCTGGGCCGACGGTGCTGACACCCGGCCCTGCGCCACCCGCTCGTCGACCGTCGATCGGCTCGGCCGCCGTGCTCGTCGCGCTCGCCCTGCCGGTGCTCCACATCCACACCGCCCAGACCGGGCCTCGACGCCCTGCCGAAGAGCATCGCGACCGTCCCGGCGCTCGACAGGATCCAGACCGCGTTCCCCGGCGGCGCCACTCCGGCGCTCGTCGCGATCAAGGCGAACACGGACGCTGCCGGCCACGAGGACGGCGATCGCCGGCCCTCGAGACGAAGGCGCTCGCGACCGGCCTGATGACCGGCCCGATCGAGGTCGACGTCAACCAGCGACCACACCGTCGCCCGCGTCGCGATCCCGTTCAAGGGCAACGGCACCGACTCGACGTCGCTCGAGGCGCTCCACTCGCTCCGCGACGACGTCCTGCCGGCGACGATCGGGAAGGTCCCGGGCGTGACCTACGCGGTCAGCGGCGGCACAGCCGCCTCGGCGGACGAGAACGCGCTGCTCAAGCGCTCCGCGCCGCTCGTGTTCGGCTTCGTGCTCACGTTCGCGTTCATCCTCCTGCTCGTCTCGTTCCGCTCGCTCGTGATCGCGGCGAAGGCGATCGTCCTGAACCTGCTGTCGGTCGCGCGCCGCCTACGGCGTGCTCGTGGCCGTCTTCCAGTGGGGCTGGGGCGAGGGCCTGCTGAACTTCCGCTCGAACGGCGGGATCGCGCAGTGGCTGCCGATCTTCATGTTCGTGATCCTGTTCGGCCTCTCGATGGACTACCACGTGTTCATCCTGAGCCGGATCCGCGAGGCGTACGACCGGGGCGCGAAGACCGAGCGACGCGATCGCCCACGGGATCAAGACCACGGCGGGTGTCGTGACGAGTGCCGCGGTCGTGATGGTCGGCGTGTTCCTGATCTTCGCGACGCTGCCGATCGTCGACATGAAGGAGATGGGGTCGGCCTCGCCGCCGCCGTCCTGATCGACGCGACGATCGTCCGGGCGTTCCTCCTGCCGGCGTCGATGAAGCTGCTCGGCGAGTGGAACTGGTACCTGCCGAACTGGCTCGGCTGGCTGCCCCGGCTCGATCACGGCGCGGGCATCGCGGCTCCCGCCCCGGCGGCCGCCGCGGCGGCTGCGCTGGAGATGTCGGCATGAAGGCGTTGCTGAGGCGGCGGCTCCGCCGCCGTCTCGAGGCGGCGAGCGGGGTGTACCGCCCTGCGCAGCCGCACTCGAGCTCGGCACTGCTCGTCAGATAAGGGACACCGGAGCCGCCGTGAGGCGGCTCCGGCCGTTTTCGGGTCGAGCAGCAACCTATGCGGTGGCCGAACGCGCCTCGTTAGCATCGCGGCCGATGGAAGCGACTCTTCGCCGCACGCCTCTCTACGCCGAGCACCTCGCTGCCGGCGGGCGGATGGTGCCCTTCGCGGGCTGGGAGCTGCCCGTTCAGTACGAGGGCGTGATCGCCGAGCACAAGGCGGTTCGGTCGGACGCGGGCGTGTTCGACGTCTCGCACATGGGCGAGATCGAGGTCGAGGGCCCGACGGCCGCAGCGTTGCTTCAGAGCCTGCTCTCCAACGATGTCTCGAGGCTCGAGATCGGCGAGGCGCAGTACACGCTGCTCACGAACGAGACCGGCGGGATCATCGACGACCTGATCGTCTACCGAACGGACGTCTGCCGGTTCCTGCTCGTCGTCAACGCGGCGAACGCGGAAGCGGACATCGGCTGGATCAAGCAGCACGAGATTCGGGGCTCGGACGTGCGCGACGCCTCCGACGAGTTCGCGCTGCTCGCCGTTCAGGGCCCGCGCGCGATCGAGCGGCTCGGGCTCGAGCACGGCGCCGCGTTCACATGGGAGATGGGCTCGATCGACGGGATCGAGGTGATGATCAACCGCACCGGCTACACCGGCGAGGAGGGCGTCGAGCTCGCCTGCCCGCCCGAGGACGCGCCCGCGCTCTGGGACGCGATCCTGGCACGCGGGGTCACGCCGTGCGGGCTCGGAGCGCGCGACACGCTGCGGCTCGAGGTCTGCTACCCGCTGCACGGCAACGACATCGGTCCGCAGTGGGATGCGATCTCGAGCGGGCTCGGCTGGGTCTGCGCGCTCGAGACGGAGTTCACGGGCGCGGGGCCGCTGCGCGAGATCAAGGCTGCCGGCCCCGAGCGGCGGCTCGTCGCGTTCCGGATGACCGAGCAGGCGATCCCCCGGCAGGGAATGGCGATCGAGGGCGGCGGCGAGGTCACGTCCGGCTCGCACTCGCCAATGCTCGAGGTCGGGATCGGCCTCGGCTACGTTCCGTCCGGCATGAGCGCGCCCGGCACCGAGCTGGCCGTCGACGTCCGCGGCCGCTCCCGCACCGGCGAGGTGGCGGCGAAACCGATCTACAGGCGAGAGGAGTGACCAGCGTGGCCGAGACGTATCCCGACGACCTGCTGTACAACCGAGGACCACGACTGGGCCCGGATCGAGGGCGACGAGGCCGTGCTCGGCGTCACCTGGTTCGCCGTCGACTCGCTCGGCGAGCTCGTCCACTTCGAGCCGCCCGCAGCCGGAGCTGCAGTTTCCAAGGGGAGCTCCTACGGCGAGGTCGAGTCGGTGAAGGCCGTCTCGGACCTGATCTCGCCGCTCTCCGGCGAGGTGCTCGAGGTGAACGCGACCGTCGTCGACGCGCCCGAGACCGTCAACCAGGACCCGTACGGCCAGGGCTGGCTCATCCGGATCCGGCTCGACCGAGCCCGACGAAGCCGGAGCCCTGCTCGACGCCGCCGCGTACCGCGAAATCGCCAAGTGAGCTTCCTCTCGCTGACGGCCGAGGACCGCGAGGCGATGCTCGCGGCGATCGGCGTCGACTCCATCGACGAGCTGTTCCGCGACATCCCGGCCGGCGTTCGGTTCCAGCGCCCGCTCGACGTTCCGCCCGCGCTCTCCGAGGCCGAGCTGACCCGCCACCTCGAGCAGCTCGCTGCGCGCAACGTGATCGACGACGTCTCGTTCCTCGGCGCCGGGATCTACGACCACTACGTGCCGGCCGTCGTCGACGCCGTCCTGCAGCGCGGCGAGTTCCTGACGGCGTACACGCCGTATCAGCCCGAGCTCTCGCAGGGCGTCCTGCAGGCGATCTTCGAGTACCAGACCGCGATCTGCGAGCTGACCGGGATGGACGTCTCGAACGCCTCCGGCTACGACGGCACGACGGTTGCCGCGGACGCCTGCTATCGTCGCCAAGGCGGCGACCGGGCGCACCCGGATCGTGATCACCGAGGCGACCAACCCGCAGGTCCGCCAGGTCGTGAAGACCTTCGCGCACGGCTTCGGGCTCGAGATCGTCGAGGTCGCTCACGAGGGTGGCGTCACCGATCCCGAACGCGTGCGGGAGGTCTCGGCCGATGCCGCCGCGGTGATCTTCCAGCAGCCGAACTTCTTCGGCTGCCTCGAAGCCGCGCCCGAGCTCGCGGCCGCCGCGAACGAGAGCGGCGCGCTCCCGATCGCCCACGTCGACCTGATCAGCCTGGGCGTCCTCGAGGCGCCGGGCAACTACGGCTGCGCTCTGGCGATCGGCGAGGGCCAGTCCGCCGGCAACTTCATGAGCTACGGCGGCCCGCACTACGGCTTCCTCGCCGCCCGCGAGCCGTACATCCGGCGGCTACCGGGACGGATCGTCGGCGAGACGGTAGACACCGCGGGAGACCGCGGCTATGTCCTCACCCTTCAGACGCGCGAGCAGCACATCAGGCGCGAGAAGGCGACGTCGAACATCACCACCAACCAGACCCTGCTCGCCCTGGCGGGACTGGTGCACCTCTCGCTGCTCGGGCCCGAAGGGCTGCGCGAGACGGGGGAGACCTGCATGGCCCTCGCCGCCTACGCGAAGACGCGGCTCGAGGAGCGCGGAGTGAAGCTGCTGTTTCCCGAACAGACAACGTTCAAGGAGTTTGCCGTCGACGCCGGACGGAGCGCGCCCGACGCGATCAAGGCCGCGCGCGCCCACGGCGTCAACCCGGGCTACGCGCTCGGCCGCGACTACCCCGGGCTGGAGCAGGGCCTGCTCGTCGCCGTGACCGAGAAGCGCACGACCGAGGAGATCGACCGGCTCGCCGACGCCCTCGTAGCCACGGAAGAAGCCAGCCGGTGAAGCTGATCTACGAGAAGTCGCGGGCCGGACGGCGCGGCCTGGCCGTGCCGCGGCCCGACCTGCCGGTGCCCGCCATCCCGGAGGCTCTCGCCCGCAAGGCTCCGCCGAGGCTTCCCGAGCTCGCCGAGCCCGAGGTGCTGCGCCACTTCACCGAGCTCTCGACCCGCAACTTCGGCGTCGACACCGGCTTCTATCCGCTCGGCTCCTGCACGATGAAGTACAACCCGCGCGTCAACGAGCGGCTCGTCGGCCTCCCGGGCTTCCGCGACCTCCACCCGCTCGCCGACGACGACTCCGCGCAGGGCGCGCTCGAGCTGCAGTGGCGGCTCGAGGAGATCCTGCGCGAGGTCACCGGCCTCGACGCGATCAGCCTGCAGCCCGCCGCCGGCTCCCAGGGCGAGCTGACCGGCCTGCTGGTGATGCGCGCGCACTTCGAGAGCAAGGGCGAAGGGCGACACGCCGGACGCACATCGTCATCCCGGACACCGCGCACGGCACGAACCCGGCGAGCGTGACGATGGCCGGCTACCAGGTCACCCGCGTCCGCACCGACGCCCGCGGCAACATCGACCTCGACGACCTGCGCGAGAAGGTCGACGCGAACACCGCCGGCCTGATGCTCACGAACCCCTCGACGCTCGGGCTCTTCGACGAGAACATCGAGCAGATCCGCGACATCTTCCACGGCGCCGGCGCGCTCATGTACTACGACGGCGCGAACCTGAACGCCGTCTGCGGCATCTCGCGGCCCGGCGACATGGGTTTCGACATCGTCCACATCAACCTGCACAAGACGTTCTCGCAGCCGCACGGCGGCGGCGGGCCCGGCGGTGGGCCGATCGCCGTCCGCGACTCGCTCGCCGACTTCCTGCCGCGTCCGGTCGTCGTTCGCGACGGCGACCGCTTCCGGCTCGACTACGACCGGCCGCGCTCGATCGGCAAGGTGCGCGGGTTCTCCGGGCCGTTCGGCGTCTTCGTCCGCTCGTACGCTTTCATGCGGGCGTGGGGGCCCGGGCTGCGCGAGATGAGCGAGGTCGCGGTGCTGAACGCGAACTACCTGCTCGCGCGGCTGAAGGGCGCCTACGACCTTCCGTACGACCGGCTCTGCATGCACGAGTTCGTCGTCAGCGCGCAGACGCTGAAGCGGGAGCACGGGATCACCGCCTCCGACGTCGCGAAGCGGCTGATGGACTTCGGCTTCCATCCGCCGACGGTCTACTTCCCGCTCGTCGTTCCCGAGGCGCTGATGATCGAGCCGACCGAGACCGAGGCCAAGGAGACGCTCGATGCGTTCGTCGACGCGATGCTCGCGATCGCGCGCGAGGCTGCCGAGGATCCGGAGGCGATCCGCTCCGCGCCGCACGGCCGGCCCGTCGGCCGGCTCGACGAGGCCCGGGCGGTCAAGCAGCTCGTCGTGCGGCACGCTTTCCAGGGAACCTAGTAGACAACTGTCGACAGTTCTCTAACCGAAGTTTGCGTGGAGCGTCCATAATCCCGAGATGGGCGCAGTCGAGGATGATGCCAGGGTGCGTGGGGAGCGCATGCAGACGGTCGGTCCTCGCTTGGATCAGCACGTAGCACGCCGTGGTTGCCGGGGGGCGTCCGGCCGGGCAGCCACAATCGGCGCGTTGCTGGAACGGGCCAATGCGGGGAACTACGCCGTCTCTCGGTCAGCCGGATGCCTGCCGGCTGGTCCGTGGAGTGGTCCGAGCACGGTTGATTGGTCGAAAGGGCCGCAATCGTGTAAGAATCCGGTTGCGCAACAGGCGCAGGCTCGGTCAGTGACCGAGAGGTGTCGAATCAAGGGAGGACGATGCGTCAGATGAGATTCGGTCGTCGCGCTGGCATCGGGCTCGCGGTCGTGGCCTGCGCGGTCGCGCTCGCGACGCCCGTTGCGCTCGCTCACCACTCAGCTACGCCGACTGGCAATGGCAACATCGCCAACGGCTACCAGGTGTTCAACAATTACTTCTGCGTTGCCTGTCACACGATGAAGGCAGCGGGGCCGGCAGCCTATGGGCAGCTGGGGATGAACTTCAACAAGATCAGCGCTCCGTATCCGGTGGCGGTCGCGACGGTGACCAACGGCCTGCCGGCGGCGCTTCCGCTGTATCCGACGCAGATGGTCGGGTTCAGCAAGGTGCTGACCACGACGCAGATCCAGGACGTCGCAACATTCCTGGCGAAGTACTCGGGCGGGTACAAGACGTGCACCGAGTGCGCGGGCATCACGCCCAGCGGTTTCCCGTCGTCGTAACCTGACTGGAACCCAAACGTCTCACGAAAAGCCCTGCGACCGCAGGGCTTTTCATTTTCCATACCTCGCGGTTCTACTCTTGAGACAGTTCCCCGACGACAACCCTTCGATTCATGGGACAATGTGACCAGTGCGCCGCCTAATTCCTTTTCTTCTCGTGGTGGCGCTCGCGGTGGCCGCGTCCGCGTCTGCTGCGCCCAGGCTGAACGGCCCGGTCTCCTTCAAGGTGCGCCTGATCCAGGAGGCGACGATCCGGCACATGCATCCGCCGGCCGGCGATCCGGGTGACACGTTCTCGACGACGCTGAAGCTGTACGCGATCGGCTCGGTCCTCGGGTTCCCCGACGGGACGCCGATGGGGACGGATGTCGTTCACCTGGGGACCGCTGCACGGCGTGTGCTCGAGCTCGGCGGCCGGCTGCAACGGGACGACGAACATCTTCACGGTGACGTCGCTCCCGGGAGGGACGATCTCGGCGGGCGGGAACAACGTCTCGCTCTCGAAGGGGATCGTCGTCCCGGTCACGGGCGGCACGGGCATCTTCAAGGGCGTCAAGGGGACGATCCAGATCGCGCCGTCAAGCGTGGCCGAGGACGTCTTCAACCTGACGCTCCCGAAGTAGTCGCGACTCCTTAACAGGAGCTGAATTCGGGCCCGGCGACGGGACCAAACCGCCATCCTCTTTCGTTTTCATCTGTGCGCAGGGAAACTCCCGGCGCTACGAGAAAAGGAGACCGATTGGCAAGAGTCGTCAAGAGTGAGGCCCAGTGGCGCGCCGAGCTCGATCCCGAGGCCTACAGGGTCCTGCGGGAGAAGGGCACCGAGGCGCCGTTCACGGGCGAGTACGACCACGTCTTCGAGCCGGGCACCTACAAGTGCGCCGGCTGTGGCGCGGAGCTCTTCACCTCCGAGGCGAAGTACGACTCGGGCTGTGGCTGGCCGGCATTCTTCGCGCCGGCAAGCGACGAGGCGATCGACGAGGAGACCGACACGAGCTACGGCATGGTGCGCACCGAGGTGATGTGCGCCGAGTGCGGCGGGCATCTGGGGCATCTCTTCCCCGACGGGCCGCACCCGACCGGTGTGCGCTACTGCATCAACTCCGCCTCTCTCAAGCTGGAGGAGAAGTGATGGAGGCGAAGGCAACGTTCGGCGCAGGCTGCTTCTGGGGCGTCGAGGCGGCGTTCCGCGCGCTCGACGGCGTGACCGCGACCGAGGTCGGGTACGCCGGCGGCCGGACCGACAATCCGAGCTACCAGGAGGTCTGTTACGAGGCCACGGGGCACGCCGAGGTCGTCGAGGTCACCTACGACCCCGAGACGATTCCCTACGAGCAGCTGCTCGCGGTCTTCTGGGCCGAGCACGACCCGACCCAGCTGAACCGGCAGGGCCCGGACATCGGCGATCAGTACCGCTCCGTGATCTTCGTCCACGACGCGGCGCAGCGCGCCGCCGCCGAGGCCTCACGCGACCGCGTTCAGAAGCGGGTCTCGCGCCAGGTCGTGACCCGGATCGAGGATGCACCGGCCTTCTGGCCGGCCGAGGACTACCACCAGCAGTACCTCGAGAAGCGGGGGCTCGCAACCTGCCACGTGAGGCTCGCGAGCTGAACTGCCGAGGCGGCCCGCTCCATCCCGAGCGGGCCGCCTCTTCGCGCTTCAGGTCACGCGTGACAGTTCGCGGTCGCCCAGGCGGTGATGTGCTGCTCGGCGGTCGCCAGCTTCTGCTGGTCGAGCGAGCCCTGGAGCGCGGCGATCTTCGCCAGCGCCGCCGGATCAGGTGTCTTCCCGCTGCTGAGATCGACGCCCTTCAGCGCATCGGCGATCTTCGAGAAGTCGTCCGCGATCACCTGCATGTCCGCCTTGATGTCGGAGGGTGCCTGATCGACGAACTGCTGGAAGAGCTGGGCCTCCTTCTGAGGGTCACCGCCCGCTCCGGTCAGTGCCTTCGAGAATGCGGCCCCGAGGTCGGCGAAGGACTTGCAGTTGCCGGACGACGCTAGAGCGCCGAGAGCTGCGGCGGCACTCGTGTCCGTCCCGGACGTCGTCGTCGTCATCGTCGTCGTATCGGTCGCCGTGGTGTCCGTTGTCATCGTCTCGGTCGTCGACGTCATCTCGGTCGACGTCATCTCTGTCGAGGTCGTCGTTGTGGTCGAGCTGGCGCTCTTCTTGCCACCGCAACCGGCGGCTGCCAGGACTGCGGTTGCCAAGAGCAGGAAAGCGAGGATCTGAACAGGTCTCCGACGCATGTACGAGCTCCTTCTGGGGTGTCTGCCGGAGGCGAGACTACTGCGTTTTCGCGAGGGCTGCAGCGCGATCTTCGGTCGCGAGCTGCCCGCAGGCCGCCGCGATCTCGCGGCCGCGCGTGAGCCGGACGGTCGACGGGATCCGCCGCCGGCCGAGCACGGATTTGAACGCGTCGATCGCCTCGCGCGAGGAAGCTTCGAACCCGCCCGTCGGGTTGTACGGGATCATGTTCACCTTGAAGGCGTCGCCTCCGAGGACGCGCGCGAGGTCCTCGGCGTGCTCTGGGCTGTCGTTCACGCCGCCGAGCATCACGTACTCGACGAAGACCCGCCGCCCGCGCAGCTCGACGTAGCGGCGGCACTCGGCGAGCACGTCGGCGAGCGGATAGCGGTCGTTGACCGGCATCAGGCTGCTGCGTAGCGCCGGGCCGGCCGCGTGCAGGGAGAGCGCAAGCCGGATCGGCTCCTCGACCTCGTCGATGAAGCGGGTGAGGCCCGGCAGCCAGCCGACGGTCGAGATCGTCGTTCGCCGGTGCGTGATGCCGAGATCCGGAAGCCGCCGAGCGGCCTCGAGCACCGGGTCGAGGTTGAGCATCGGCTCGCCCATCCCCATGAACACCGCGTGATCGATCGGCTCGATCCGGCGGAAGTGGAGCGCCTGGTCGAGGATCTCGCTCGCGGTCAGGTTCCGGCCGAACTTCATCTGGCCCGTGGCGCAGAACCGGCAGGTGAGCGGGCAGCCCGACTGCGACGAGACGCAGATCGAGCGGCGACCGTCCTTGTAGCGCATCAGCACCGCCTCGACGGGATGGCCGTCGGCGGTGTTGAAGAGCACCTTCAGGGTGCCGTCCCGCGCCAGCCACTCGCTGACCACCGTCAGGGAGCTGAACGGGACGCGCTCCGTCAGCGCGGCTGCGGAGGGCGGCCGGAAGGTTCGTCATCTCGTCGTAGGAGGCAGCGCCGCGGGCCGCCCACTCCCAAACCTGCTTGGCGCGGTAGGCGGGCTCCGAGGCGAGCGTCTCGTTGAGGAGCTTCAGGTTCACCGGGTCACGGTACCCGTGGGGCATCGCACTAGGATTTCAACGTGTACACGCCTGCGTATTTCGCGGTTGATCCCGAGAGCACGGCGGAGTTCCTCGGACGGATCGAGGTCGCAGACCTGGTCACGTCGACCGACGAGGGCCTGGTGGCGACATTCCTGCCGCTGATCTTCGCTCCGGAGCTCGGCGAGCGGGGTGCGCTCCTCGGCCATGTTGCGCGAAAGAACGATCATTGGAAGCGCACGCCTCTCGGCGAGGCGCTGGTGATCGCTCACGGTGTCGACGCCTATGTCAGTCCGAGCTGGTACGCGACGAAGGCCGAGCATGGCCGCGTCGTACCGACCTGGGACTACACGACCGCTCACGTCTACGGGCAGCTTCAGGTCCACGACGAGCCGGAGTGGGTGGACGGGATCGTCCGTCGTCTCACTGCGCGGCATGAGGCCGGCCGGGCGAAGCCATGGAGCGTCGACGACGCTCCGCCGCAGTTCCACGCAGGCCAGCTGCGCGCGATCGTCGGCATCGAGCTGCTGATCACACGGGTCGAGGCCAAGTTCAAGATGAGTCAGAACCGCCCGGAAGCGGACATCGCCGGTGTCGTTGCCGGGCTCACCGACGACGGCTTGGCGGATGTTGCAGCCGACGTGAGGCGACTCCAGCCAAAGCTCTGGACGGGCCCGGGCGGGTGGGTAGTCTGAGCGCCGTGATCGACCTGCGCTCCGACACGCAGACCATCCCGTCGGCCGGGATGCGCGCCGCGATGGCCTCTGCCGAGGTCGGGGACGAGCAGCGGCGGGAGGACCCGACCGTGCTCGCGCTCGAGGAGCGGGCCGCGGCGTTTCTCGGACAGGAAGAGGCCGTCTACCTCCCGACCGCGACCATGGCGAACCAGATCGCGCTCGCGATCCTGGGTGCGCGCGGCACCGAGCTCGTGGTCGAGGAGACGGCGCACATCATGATCGCGGAGCTCGGCGGCGCAGCCGCCGCACTCGGGCCTGCAGACGCGCGGGCTTCCGGGATATCGCGGGCGGCTGACGGTCGACCAGATCCCGGCGGCGGTCCACCCCGAGGATCGCTTCCACATACCGCGCGCATCGATCGTCGCGCTCGAGAACACGCACAACAGCGCAGGCGGCACCGTCTGGCCGCTCGACGAGCTCGAGGCGGTCGTCGGGGTGTCGCGCGAGCTCGGGCTCGCGGTGCATCTGGACGGCGCCCGGATCGCGAACGCGTCGGTCGCCCTCGGCGTTCCGGCGGCGCAGATCGGCGCTCAGTTCGACACGGTGACGCTGTGCCTCTCGAAGGGGCTCGGCTGCCCGCTCGGCGCCGTGATCGCCGGATCGCGCGCTCTGATGGCGCGGGCCAGGGTCGAGAAGCACCGCTTCGGCGGGGCGATGCGGCAGGCCGGGCATCGTCGCAGCGGCGGGGCTCTACGCGCTCGAGCACAACGTCGACCGGCTCGCGGACGACCACGCCCGCGCACGACGCCTCGCCGAGGGATGGGCCGCACGCGGAGTCCCGGTCGATCTCGAAGCGGTCGAGACGAACTTCGTCCAGGTCGACGTCGGCTCGCTCGGGCTCACCTCACCGCAGGCGCATCGAGCGCCTCGCGGCGGCCGGCGTCGGCCTCAGCAGCACGATCCGCCCCGGAATCCTGCGTGCGGTCACTCATCTCGACATCGACGACGCCGGCATCGACGAGGCGATCGAGGTGGTTCCGCAGGCGCTGGAGCTCCTTGCCCGCGCCTAGCGAGCTCGAGCCCCGGCTCGAGCGGGTGCTCCAGAAGCACCAGGCGGAGGCGCGTCTTCCGTCCCTCGCCGCGGCCGTCGTGCGCGACGGCGAGGCGATCTGGTCGAGCGCGGTGGGGCTCGCCGACCTCGAGGCGGCCATCGACGCGACTCCGGGGACGCAATACCGCGTCGGCTCGATCACGAAGACCTTCACAGCCGCCGCGATCATGCAGCTGCGCGACGCGGGCAAGCTCGACCTCGACGACCGGCTCGGGCGACCATCTGCCGGGGATCGCCCACGGCTGCGCCGACGCTGAGGCGGATGCTCGCGCACATCTCGGGGCTTCAGCGCGAGGCGGGTGAGATGTTCGTGACGGGCGAGGCCCCGACGATCGAGCAGGTGCTCGAGTCGATGGAGGGATACGAGCTCGTCCTTCCGGCCGCCCGGGCTCACCACTACTCGAATCTGGCGTTCGCCCTCCTCGGCGAGGTCGTCGCGCGCGAGAGCGGGATGCCGTATACGGCGTACGTCGACGCGATGCTGCTCGCGCCGCTCGGGTTGACGCGCACGTCGTGGACGGAGCAGGCACCGAATGCGCTCGCGTACCTCGTCGACGAGTTCGCGGGCACCGCTGGGCGCGAGCCGCACATCGACACGCGCGGGGTGGCCTCGATGGGCCAGCTCTGGTCGACCGTCGGCGATCTCGCCAAGTGGGGTGCGTTCCTGGTCGGCGGCCGAGAGGGCGTGCTCGCGCCGGACACGGTCGACGAGATGTGGGCGCCTCAGGTGATGATGAACCCGGACGATTGGACGGTCGGCTGGGGCCTCGGGCTCGAGCTGGTGTTGCACGAGGGCCGGGTGTTCGGCGGTCACGGTGGGGCGATGCCGGGATTCCTGGCGGGCCTCTATCTCAACCGTGAGACGAAGACGGGCGCCGCGATTCTCACGAACGCAGGCACGCGGGCGCCCGTACGGGACATCGTGCTCGAGCTCGCCGCGGCGACGCTCGAGCTCTGGCCGCCCGACATCGAGCCGTGGCGTCCCGAGAGCGCTCCGCCGCCCGAGGTCGCGGCGATCCTGGGCCACTGGTGGTCGGAGGGCTACGAGTTCGACTTCGCCTGGCGGGACGGCAAGCTCACCGCTCGCCTCCCGGGTGCGCCCCCGCGGATCAAGCCGTCCGTCTTCGAGCCGCTACCCGACGGGGGATATCGGGTGGTGTCCGGGCGCGAGCGCGGCGAGCGCCTCCGCGTCGAGGCGGACCGCCTGATCTGGGCCGGGTACGTCTTCACGCGCGGCCAGGAATCCACTCCTTAGCGCTCGCCGGCGATCCAGAACGCGACGACGACGATCGCGTAGCCGAACACGAGCATGCACCCCTCCCAGCGCTTGGCGCGGCCGTCGAGGATTACCAGCGCGACGGCGATCGCCGCGCCGCCCATCGCCGCGATCTCGACCGGGCGGAAGGCAAGGGGCAGCCCGCGACCGACGAGGCCGGAGAGCAGGGCGATCACCGGCGCGACGAACACCGCGACCTGCGACGACGAGGAGATCGAGATCTCGGCCGCGAGCCCTGCGTGGCCGCGGTGGGCCGTGACGATCGCGCCACCGTGCTCGGCCGCGTTCCCGACGAGCGCGACGATCACCGCGGCAACGAAGAACTGAGAGAGACCGAGCCGCTCCCCGAACTCGGTGATCGACCCGACGAGCGCCTCGGAGACGAATGCCGTCGCAACGGTCGCGACCGTGAGCGCCGTGACTGCGGCCCGAAGGCTCCAGGCCGTATCGGACGGCGCGGCCTGGAAGGAGGCGCGATGCTGCCGCAGGTTCCGCGTCGTCGTGGCGACGTAGAGGATCAAGAGCACCGCCGCCACCGGCAACGTCAGCAGGTAGAGGCTGTGCCGGTCGGCGTCGCCCTCCCAGCCGGGGATCGATGGGATCAGGAAGAGGCACACGGCGATCGCCATCACGCCGATCTGGCGGCCGAGCGACTGCCGGTTGACCTTGCCGCCGCCGCCGTAGGCGATCGCGACCCCGAAGACGATGAGCGCCGTCCCGATCACCGAGCCCGCGATCGTGCCGCGCACGACGTTCGGCAACCCGTCGCCGATCGCGAGCACGCCGATGATCAGCTCGGGAGCGTTCCCGAAGCTCGCGTTGAGGAAGCCGCCGATCCCCTCGCCCGTGTGCTCGGCCAGGTTCTCGGTCGCCTCGCCGATCAGGAACGCGAGCGGCGTGAGCGCGACTGCCGCGAGCATGAAGAGCACGGTGCCGTTGACGTGGAAGACGTACTCCGCCAGGAGCACGATCGGGGTGAGGGCGAACGACGCCCAGTAGAGTCGCCGACCCACTGCCTCAAGACTAGATGCGGCAAGCGGGCTGGAACTAGCGCTGCTGTGCCGGAAAGTCAAGTCTTGAAGAACACGCGATTGGGGCCGACAATGAGCCATGGCCCATCGCCAGATGACGAAGCTGCTTCCGCTCCATCCCCAGGAGGAGATGGAGTGCCGGCGCTGCGAGGTGCACTGCGACAAGGTCGTGTACCCCGGCGCCTGCCTCGGCACCGGCTGCCCCTTCGTCTACTCGTACGAGGCGTGGGGTGCGACGTACGTCGGCTGCATGCAGAAGGTCTTCGAGGTGGAGATCGATCTGGAGATGCTGGAGGCGGCCGAACGGCGCCAGGCCGGATTCGGCGCGATCCGGGCGATGCGCCAGCCGCTGCCGATGTGCAAGTCGGCGGTCGAGAGCACCTACTCCGCCCGCTCCGACGAGACGGGCTGCGTCAACCCCGAGTTCGGCGAGTTGCCGGTCGGCGAGCCGACGTTCCGCGTGTTCGCTCAGTTCAAGAACGACTGAGCAGCGCGTTCTCCCGGTGCCGGCGCACCGCGCGGACACCGAGCCAGGCCAGCCCGAGGAGGATCAGGAGCGGTGCCGCCGAGCGCGAGCGACGTAGACGGTGGCGATGCCGATCGCGCGGAAAGCGACCCCGAGACCGTGGAAGGGCCCGTTTCCGTGGTGCACGGGCGCGGGCGCCTCTCGCGTCGTGAGATCGAGCCGGACGGTCGCGAGGCCGGCGTTGCGGACGGTCGCGTTGCGGCCGCGGCGGAGCTTGCCGATCTGGTCGGTGAGCGCCGCGATGTGCGCCTGGGCCTGGGTGGTCTGAGCCTGCTGCTCCCAGGCGGCGCGCTGCGCGACGAGCCGCTCGATCTTGCGGGTCGTCGCGTCGACCTGGTTCTGGATGTCCTTGATCGCGACGTTCTCGCCGATGATCGTCCCGAGCGCGGAGAGGCGGTCGACGGCCCTCTGCACGTTCTGCTTCGGGATGCGTAGGACGAGGCTCGCGTAGCCGGTGCGCTGCGCCGTGTCGACGTTGAGCGCCGAGGGATAGCCACCGAGCGAGCGGGCGATCGCGACGGCGTGTTTCGTGCCCTCGGAGACGGCGTCGCCGTTGCGGACGCGAAGAGAAAGGCTCATGGTGACGCGTTGGATGCGGGGCGACGTTGCCGGGATCGCGCCATCGGATGTGGACGGTGCCTTGGCGAGGGCAGTGCTTTGCTGCGCGGCGGCACCGCGCGCTTGGGCGACACCGGCCGGGTAGCTGATTGCCTGTTCGGGCGTGCCCTGTTCGTTTCCGCCGAACGGGACGAGCGCTGCTGTACCGATGGCGAGGGCAAGAGCCGGCACAGCGACGAAGGCGGCTCTCCGCCAGGTGAAGCCTCTGCGTGGCCGCGGCTCCGGGGCGGCCTGGGCGGCGATGCTCGCGACGAGCTCGCGCAGCTCTCGCGGGGCGACCGGCCGTGCGGCGCGGAGCTGCGCTGTCAGGTCAAGCTGCGACATGAAGGGCATCCTCGAGCTTCCCGAGCGCCCGGTTGAGGCGCGTCGTGCAGTTGGTGGGCGAGATGCCGAGCATCCCGGCGGCGGTCTTCGCGTCGAAGTCGAGCACGACGCGAAGCACGATCACCTCGCGCTCCCCGGCCGACAGGCGAGCGATTGCGGCCTCGAGCTCGGGGGAGAGGCCTTCGAGCAGCCGCTCCTCGTACCGCTCGGGTACCGCCGCGACCTGCTCGCGGCGCGTGCGGCGCTTCTCGGAGCGGAAGTGGTCGAGCGCCGTCGTTCGGGCTACCTGGCAGAGCCACGTGCGCACCGACCCGCGCTTCGGATCGAACCGGTGCCAGAGCCGCAGCGCCCGCTCGAACGTCTCGCCGGCGAGATCCTCCGCTGCGAAACGGTCGCCTGTGAACCAGACGAGGTAGGAGTAGACGTCGTCGAGGTGGCTCTCGGCGGCTTCGGCGAAGCTGGTCACGTCGTCGATACGCCGCCGCTCTCTGCCACGTCACAAGTTATGACGTCCAACGGGCGTGGATTCCGCGCACCTTCTCGAGCTGGTCGGCGTCGGGCCCGTCCCCGGCGCCGGCGACCTCGAGATACGCGCAGAGTCCCTGGAACGCCGGCTGCGCGAGGAACGCGCCGAGCCCTTCGCCCATCTCGCCCTCGAGCATGTTCGCGTGACGGTCGCGGTTCGAGCCGAGCGGGGTCTGGCTGTCGTTCACATGCAGGGCGCGTAATCGCTCGAGCCCGATCGTCGCGTCCACCTCCGCCACGAGATCCGCGACCGCGACGGGGTCGGTGACGTCGTAGCCCGAGGCGTAGAGGTGGCACGAGTCGAGGCAGATCCCGAGGCGGGGATGGCCGTCGAGTGCGTCGACGAGCGTCGCGAGCTCAGGCGATCGATCGCCCTATCGTCCCGCCGGTCCCTGCCGAGTTCTCCATGCAGAGCCAGGTATCGCCGTCGCAGAGCTCGAGGATCTGGCCGAGGGCGGTCACGACCCGCTCCAGGCCTGCGTCGAAGCCGGCGCCGAGATGCGAGCCCACGTGGAAGATGACCGCATCGGCCTCGATCGCGTTCCCGGCCTCCATCGACGCGCGCATCGCGGCGATCGACTTCTCGTAGATCGCGTCATCGGGTGCCGCCAGGTTCACCAGGTAGAGCGCGTGGCAGACAACGCCGCCTAGGCCGACCTCGGCGCGCCTCGTCTTGAACCGCTCGATCGCCTCGGGCGTGTGGGCGGTCGGCTTCCACATCCGCGGGCTCTGGGTGAAGACCTGGACGCAGTCGCCGCCGACGGCCTCGATCCTGTCGATCGCGGTGTAGATCCCGCCGGCTGAGGAGACGTGGCCGCCGAATAGCATGGCTCAAGCTTGCCGACAGGACGGGGGTGCGGGTGCGAGTGAGTAGAGCGTGAGGCCGCCGACCTCTCTGCCCTTGAGGACGGGGTCGAGCAGCGACGTCCACTGGTCGCCGCCCGGAGGGACGAGGATCGCGCCCGCGTCGTGCGACAGCGCGGCCGCGATCACGTCGCGCGCCCCGCGTGGCGGGACGTTGTTGTCGATCAGCTTGAGCATGACGGCGCGGCCCGCGAGGCCGTGTGGCACGGCGTCGTTGAGGGCGCCGTCGACGAGCCCGAACCGGTAGCCGCTCTCGGCCTGCCAGAGGAGCGCCTGGTTGCGGAACGGCGGCGGCAGCACCAGGACGTTCTCGCCGGGCGGCAGGCAGAGCCGGTCGAGCTTTGCGGTGAAGAAGACGGGTCGCTGCGGGTGCTCGTGCCAGATCCCCTTCCAGACGTTCGGCACGATCACGGCGACGGCGAGGACGGTGAGCAGGATCCGAAGGGCGCGAGAGGCGGTCGGCGAGGCCGCCCAGATGGCGACGATCAGGCACGCGACGAGCGAGGTGTAGAGGGCGAAGCGCGCCGGGATCACGTTGTCGAAGAGCGGAAGCGCTCGCACGAGGCGCCAGGGGAGGGGGAGAGCGCGTGATCGCGCACGCGTAGCTCGGAACCGAGCGTCGCCAGGCCCGCCAGAAGCAGTGCGAGCACGAGGAACCGGCTGCCCGGCCGGCGCAGGCGCGAGATCGCGAACAGAACGATGATCGCCAGGGTCGGCAGCCCGAGGTACTGCCCGTTCTCCGCCGAGACGGGCGGGAGCGACGGGACGAAGTGCTGTGCAAGGCTGCCGCCGATCGCCGTCAGCCCCGTCGGGAGTCCGAAGGTGACGAGATCGGCGGGGTTGTGAGTCGTAGGGGTGATCACCCCCTGGTAGCCGGTCGCCGCGTAGTAGAGGAGCGGGCTGACGATCACGGCGCAGACGCCGTAGGCGCCCACGATCGGCAGGAGCGCGCGCCCGAGGCGCTGCCGCTTGGCCGGAACGACGAGGAATCCGAGCACGAGCCCGGCGGCGAGGCAGAGCGAGAGCGTGAAGAACACCTCGGTGCCGAAGCTGAGCTGAAGTGCGAGGAGCAGGCCGAGATGGACGACAAGCCCGCCGGCGCCGATCCGCTCCTCGAGGAACTCGCAGCACGAAGAGGGCGGCGAGCGGAACGAGGAAGACCGAGGTCGTGTGCAGGTGAGCGAGCTCGTGCCCGAGCACGTAGCTCGAGAAGCCGAAGAGGTACCCACCGGCGAGTGAGGGCCAGAACGACCGGGTGACGTGCCGGCAAAGTATGAAGGCCGTTGTCGCGGCCAGCGCGGGCATCAGGATCGCCGCCACGTTGTAGGCCGCGACCGGCCCGGCGGTCAGCGTGACCGGCGCGAGCAGCGCGGCGAGCCCGGGCACGGAGGTCGCCCAGGCGAGGTTGCTTCCGTGTGGCGCCCAGAGCAGGTGAGTGACGAACGGGTTCTGCCCGTGCAGCACCGCGTGCGGCCACCAGCCGAGCGACCAGACGAACAGCTGCGGGTCGCTGCCGCCGCCGACGAGATCGCGCCGGAAGTGGTGGAGGACGGGAACGCCGAAGTACGCGAACGAGACGGCGAGATAGACGCCGCCGGCGGCGAATGTCGCCCCTGCCCCGCGGCCCTGTTGCTGTCTCACCCTTGGTGATCCTACGGGCGGGGCGCGACGCCTACGATGCCCAGGTGAGCGTTCGCGTCCGCATGGCCCCGAGCCCGACCGGCTTCCTGCACGTCGGCGGTGTCCGAACGTTCCTCTTCAACTGGCTGTATGCGCGCCAGCAGGGCGGCGAGTGCCGCCTCCGGATCGAGAACACCGACACGAGCCGCGAGGTCGCCGACGCCACCGAGCAGATCCAGGAGTCGCTCAGGTGGCTCGGGATCGACTGGGACGGCCCGGTCACGTTCCAGATGGACCGGATGGACGAGGTGCGCACCTACGCGGAGCGGCTCGTCGAGGAAGACAAGGCCTATCTCGACGAGGGCGCGATCCGCTTCCGGATGCCGGACGAGGGCGTCGTCGGCTGGGACGATGCCGTTCGCGGCCGGATCGAGTTCCAGAACGAGAACCTCGCCGACCTCGTGATCGTCCGCTCCGACGGTCGCGCGACCTACAACTTCGCCTCACCGGTCGAGGACATGCTCGACGGGATCACGCACGTCATCCGCGGGAACGATCACATCTCGAACACGCCGACGCAGATCAACGTCCTCATGGCGCTCGGCGCGACCCTCCCCGTGTACGCGCACCTCCCGGACGTGAACGGAAACGACGGGAAGAAGCTGTCGAAAAGGCACGGCGCGGTCGCGATCGACGCGTTCCGCGAGGATGGCTACATCCCGGCGGCGATGATGAACTTCCTCGCGCTGCTCGGCTGGAGCTTCGACGACAAGACAACGGTGATGAGCCCGGAGGAGCTCGTGGAGCGGTTCTCGCTCGAGCGCGTCGGGCCGAGCCCGTCGACCTTCGACTACCAGAAGCTCGATTGGCTGAACGGCGTGCACCTCCGCGAGCTCTCGGAGGACGCGTATGCCGCCGCGCTGCTCACCTGGCTTGGAGAGCAGGGAGTTGCGTGGCCCGAGCAGCGGGTGCGCCAGACGGTGCCGCTCGTTCAGGAGAAGATCGAGAAGTTCTCGCAGTACCCGGAGTTCGTGCGCTTCCTCTTCGAGCCGGTCTCATCGGGCGCGGCCGATCCGGTCGTGTGTGCGGCTGCCGCCGAAGCGCTCTCCGCCGTCGAGCCGTGGGACGCGGCCGGGATCGAGGAGGCACTGCGAGCGTTCGCCGAGGCCGAGGGGATGAAGCCTCGTGAGGCGTTCGCTCCGATCCGGCTTGCGGTCACGGGCTCGAAGGTCTCACCCGGGCTCTTCGAGAGCCTCGAGCTGCTCGGCCGGGACGAGTCGCTCGCGCGGCTACGGGCGATAGAGCAGTAGCGACAGGCAGACCGCGAGCATCCCGGCAACCCAGAGCGGCCAGGGGCCGGAGGTCGCACCGACCGCGAACGCGGCAGCGCCGGCGACCGTGAGGCCGGAGGCGACGAGCGGCGCGTGGAGCTTCGGGATCTCCTCACCGCGCTCACCGGGGCGGCTCGGCGGGCCGGTCAAGCGCAGCCGGGCGAGGCGGACGCGGAAGAGCGCTCCGCGCCATTCGTGGAGCATCACGTCGACGCCGCGGCTGCCCGTCAGGTCGACAGCCTCGACGACCTCACCGGTTGCGTCGCGCGCCCCCGCGAGTGCCGCGGCGAGCTCGGTATGTGCCGGAGCGGCAGCAACCGGCGGCGAGAGCCCGAGAACGGACTCGCTGGCGGAGTGAAGGCGGTACTGAAGGCGCCGGAGCGCCGCGAGCGCCTCGTCGTGCTCGAGCAGCTCGGGGGTGCCTGCGATCGCCTCCAGGCGGGCAAGCGTCTGCGAAAGCCCTGTCCAGAGCTCCCCGACCTGGGTAGCGTAGCGCTCCCCCAACTGAGTTTCGGGCGCCACGGCGCCATACTAGCGCGCCGGGCAATCGAGTACGATCGCCGCGGCATGGATGCCCCCGCAGCTTCGGTGCTCGTGGTCGAGGACGATGCCGCATTGCGCATGGTCTGCCGGGTGAATCTGGAGCTCGACGGTTTCCGGGTCATCGAGGCTGAGACGGCGGACGAGGCGAGGACGGCGGTCGCCGGGGAGCGGCCGGGTCTCGTGCTGCTCGACCTTCATCTCGGCTCCGGCGCATCGGATGAGTTGCTCGACGAGCTACGTGGCGCCGGGATCCCTGTCGTGCTCGTGAGCGGGACTGTCGATGTAGCCGCGTACGAAGGCCGCGCGAGCGCGGTCGTCCCGAAGCCGTTCGAGCCCGCCGAGCTCGTCGAGCTGGCGCGGCACCACGTTGCGCCCGTGGGCTAGCGTAGGCCCGTGGCCACCGCAGTCGTTCGCAGCCCCGCCGAGTACGAGGACCGTCTCGGCAAGTACATGTTCGAGCGGTCCGAGGAGGCGCGCGCGGTGCGGGTCGGGGAGAAGGAGACCTCCGAGCAAGCGGCGATCGTCGCGCGCTACGAGGATCTCTTCAGCCGCGGCCAGCTCGAGGCGCTGCGCGAGGCCGAGGCCGACGCGGTGGGCGACGAGCGCGAGCGGCTCTACCGCCTGCGCAAGACCTGCGAGGGGGGCCTGATCACCAACTCGCTCGTGGAGCGGTACGACGAGTTCGAGAACCGGATCCTGGCTGCGAGGGTGACATTCCGCGGTGAGGAGATGCCGCTTCGCACCGCGCAGGCGCAGCTTGCGCTGCTCACCGATTACGGCGATCGCGAGGAGCTGGGCCAGGTTCAGGCCGAGGCGAGCGCACAGTTCAACGCCGACCGGCTGGAGCTGCTCAGCGCGGGCGAGGAGCTCGAGGCCGAGTTCTCCGGGATCGCTGCTCCGGTGGAGCGGAACGAGGAGGAGAAGGGCATCTCGCTCCATGAGCTCTCGGGTGTTCTCTCGGATGCGAGCGACGCGATGGCAGCCTCGTATGTGCCGCTCCGCGACCGCTGGTTCGAGCGTCTGCTCGGACCTGGGCACCCCGCCGTGCCGTCGAGCTACCACATGGCCTACATGCGCAGGCTTTCGCCGCTCGAGTCGACGTACACGAAGGAGCGCGCGACGGAGGTCTGCCTCGAGACGCTGCTGGCGATGGGCTTCGACATGGCCGCCAACCCCAACATCAAGCTCGATCTCGACGATCGCCCACAGAAGTCGCCTCGCGCCTGCGTGATGGCGAGCGACCCGCCTCGCGTCGTTCACCTGATCACGCGCGCCCAGGGCGGGCTGCACGATTATCAGGCCTTCCTGCACGAGGCCGGCCATGCGCTGCACTTCGCCGGCGTCGATCCGTCGCTCCCGATCGCGTTCCGCCGCCTCGCACGCGACAACGCGCTCACCGAGATCTACTCCTACATCGTCGAGGCGATCTCCCGCGAGCCCGAGTGGCACGCACGCTACTTCGGCCTCTCGGACGAGCAGGCCGCGCAGAACGCCGAGGCGACGACGTTCCTCGAGGCGGTGCTCTTCCGCCGCTATGAGGCCAAGCTGCGTTTCGAGCTCGCGTTCTGGACGCGGTTCCCGGAGTCCGGAGGGAGCCCGGAGGGTTACGAGGAGCTGCTCACAGCCGCGACCGGAGTCCGCTACCGCTCGAATGCCTACCTGTCCGACATGGACGCCGGCTTCTACTCGGCCGACTACCTGCGCGCCTGGATCCGCTCGGCCCAGCTCCGCCGCTATCTGATCGACACGATCGGCCCGGATTGGTGGCACAACCCCGCCACCGGCGAGTTCCTGCGCGGGCTCTTCTGGGAGGGCACCAGGCCCTCGTCCGAGGAGATCGCGGCCCGTATCGGCTTCGACCCGTTCGACACAGCGCCGCTACTCCACGAGGTCGGCGCCTGATCTGGAGCCCCTCGTCCGCGCGAGCAGGATGGCGCTGACGACGAGCGAGCTGAACGCTGCGACCTGCAGCCCGCCTTTCGTGCCTGAGGGGAGCTGTTCCCCGAAGACGACGAATCCCGCGGCGATCGGCACAGCGTTCGATGCGAGCGTCGCGAGCCCGGCGGCCGTCAGCGCGTTGCTGTGCTGGAAGCCCGCCTGTAGGAGACTCGTGCCGAGGCCGTAGCAGGCGATGAGGCTCAGGAGCGCGAGCAGCCAGAGTCCGCCGTAGGTGATGAGCTTGGCCGAGATGTCTCCGCCGGCGAAAAGCAGGCCGGCGGCGAGGCCGAGCGCCGGCCCGCGCGCGAGCCGCGGCCGGGCAATCGCAAGGATGAGAGCGGCGCCGACAGTGCAGCCGAGCCAGATCGCGACCGCAGCCCAGTCCGGCGTCTGATCTGGCTGCTCGGTGTTGACGAGGGAAAGCGACAGGAGAACGAGCCCGGCGATCGCGACGATGACCGCGATCTGCTCCCGCCGGGCGAGCCTGCCGGGATGGCCACGCGCTGTCGCAAGGGCGAGAACGGCTATTCCGGAGGCCCCGACGGCCTGGACGAGCGAGAGCGGCGCGAGCCGGAGCGCCGCGACGTAGATGAGCCAGCCGGCGGTCTCGGTTCCGAAAGCGGTGACCCACTGCCGGTCACCGAGCAGCGAGGTCAGGAACTGGCGCGGCCGTCGAGCCGAGAACTTCGGCATACCGGCGGCCGCGTCGTGCTCCCGGGAGTACGCCCAGTTGACTGCGACGGCCGAGATAAGTGCGAGGGTGAGGCCGATCTCTACCTGCATCACGTCTCCTTCCGGCCGTGCTTCAGCGAGGGGACAGGTTAAGGAAGAGGCGTGATAGATGATGCCCGGAAGTGGAACGCACGTAGCCTTCAACGACGGCAGGGGCCGAGCCGGTAAACTGCCGCTCCTAGCGCGGCCCATTCGTCTAGTGGCCTAGGACACCGCCCTCTCACGGCGGCGGCACGGGTTCGAATCCCGTATGGGCCTTCAAAAATACCTGCAAAACAGGCTATATGCGTTGTCTTGTCTGGCGGTACCCGAGGGCGGTGTCCGGCTCTCAGCAAATCAAGTAGGAACGGGGGTTTCTCTCGTTCCCGCACCCGCTCAGCCTCGTCAGTGCGCGATGACCATAGCCGAAGCGATCACAAGAACTGCCCGGCTCAGCACGGAGACGGTCTACCAGGCGAGGGGTCGTTTGGCTGCGCCAGTCGGCAGGCTCACTGACCGGCTCCGGGCACGAGACTTGACATCCATCGACAAACTTCGATATATTGATGTTCATGAATCTGAATGAGGCCGGGACTGTTGGGTGCTGCGCGCCACTTGCCGCGCCGGTGTTGTCGGAAGCGGAGGCGGTGGCGACCGCGGGGCTGTTCAAGGCATTGGCCGACCCGGCACGGGTGCGGATCGTGAACGCGCTTGCGACTAGCGCCGCGCCGGTTTGTGCGTGCGAGTTCGAGCCTGCGCTCGGTTTGTCGCAGCCGACGGTCTCTCACCATTTGAAGAAGCTGACCGAGGTCGGGTTGCTCGAGCGCGAGCAGCGGGGCAAGTGGGCGTATTTCTCGTTGAAGCGCGACGCGGTCGAGACGTTGGCGGAGGTCGCCGACCTGAAGGGAGTGTGTTGCTGATGGCGACGACCGCTGACGGGCTGCGCGAGGAGGTCCGGCGTCGCTACGCCGAGTCGGCCCGCGCCGTGACCGAACCAGATAGTGGTGGCTGCGGAAGCGGCTCCTGCTGCGCGGACGGCGAGAGTGACTCGAGCATGTTCGGTGAGGCCCTGTATGACGCCGAGCAGCGTGGGGAGTTGCCGCAGGCCGCGGCGCTGGCGTCGCTCGGTTGTGGCAACCCGACCGCGGTGGCCGAATTGCGCGAGGGGGAGACGGTGCTCGATCTCGGCTCCGGCGGCGGTATCGATGTGATCCTCTCGGCGAAGCGCGTCGGGCCGACCGGTATCGCCTACGGGCTCGACATGACCGACGAGATGCTCGCGCTGGCCCGTCAGAACGCAAGCGAGGCGGGCACAGCGAACGTCCACTTCCTCAAGGGCGTGATCGAGCAGATCCCACTCCCGGCCGACTCGATCGACGTCGTCATCTCGAACTGCGTGATCAACCTCTCGGTCGACAAGCCGGCGGTACTGACTGAGATCGCGCGCGTGCTCAAGCCCGGCGGTCGGATCGGGATCAGCGATGTTGTCGCCGAAGACCATCTGACTCCCGAGCAGCGAGCCGAGCGTGGCAGCTTTGTCGGTTGCATCGCGGGTGCGCTATCGAAGAGCGAGTACGAGGCGGGGCTCGAGGCGGCCGGTTTCGAACAGGTGAGCGTCGAGTTCACCCATGAGGTCGCGGAGGGCATGCACGGCGCGATCGTCAAGGCGGTCAAGACCATGGAGCCTGCGGCGAAGGGGCTGCCGGTGATCCAGCCGGCAACCAGCGCCGGCTGCTGCTGAGCAGCGCTAGGCGAGCAGGTCGCGCAGGGCTGCGAGTGGTTCTTCGCGGACGCCAGCGCCGACTTTCACGCGCTCTGGCTCTACATCCTCGCCCCGATCATCGGCACCTCGCTCGGCGCACTCACCTACCAGTTCATCGGCAGCGAACCAACGTCGCCAGGCGTCGATGTCGCTTCCGAACTGGAGGAGACCCGCGAGGAGGAGTTCGTTTGAGCCTGATCCTCATCGTCGGCGGCAGCGACGCGGGGATCAGCCCAGCGCTCCGGGAGCGCGAGCTCGACTCCGACATCGACGTCGCGCTTGTGCTCGAAGACGCGTACCAGAGCTTCTCGATCTGCGGCATCCCTTACCACGTCTCCGATGAGATGCCGGACTGACGCAACCTCGCCTACCGCACCGTCGCCGACCTCGAAGCGACCGGGATGAGGTTGCGGCTCAATAGGGCTGCGCGGCACATCGACGTCGACCGACGCAAGCTCGTCGTCACCGGCCTACTACCCCGGAAGCCACCGCATCCTCATGCGTCTCATCGGCGACCGGGCAACGGGTCGCCTGCTCGACCTCCAACTCCTCGGACACCGGCACGCCGAGATCGCCAAGCGGATCGACATCGGCGCGACGGCCATCTTCCACGGCATGACCGTCGAGGCGATCAGCGACCTCGACCTCGCCGACACGGCCCCCGCTTGGCAGCCCCTGGGACGCGATCCAGACGGCCGCCCAGGAATGGTCGCGGGGCATGGCCGCCGTCCGGCGCGGCGAACTCGAACGCACCGTCGCCTGACGCCTGCTCGGGTCAGCGCCCGCCGCGGCGTCCGGCGCCGGACTCGGTACTTCCCCGTTACACGGACAAGCAACTTCCCGGATGGCGCTCGCGGCGCCGTGAGCCATCGTTTATCTGCGATCAACGATCAAAGCGGAGGTGCGCGATGAACTGCTTCGAGTGTGCGAAAGCGAACGACAGCGTGCCGGCGGTCGGCATTTGCGGTCACTGCAACGTTGGTCTCTGCCTCGATCATCTGATCGAGGCGAGCGAATACCGGGTCGCCGGGACCACGTTCGGCTGTCCGCACCAGGTGCCTCGGGTGAAGCCGCTGCGCGGAGTTCCCGCTGGCATCGCGGCCTCGGCTCGCCACCACACCGCGACCATCGCATGAGCGTCGCGACCGGGACGACCACTCGAGCAGGACATCGCCGCCTTCGCGAAGGCGCTCGGTCACCCGGCGCGAGTCCGGATCATGCGGCTGCTGCTCGCTCACGACGCCTGCTACTGCGGCCAGTTCGTCGACGAACTCTCGCTCGCACAGGCGACCGTCTCACAACATCTGAAAGTGCTGAAAGACGCCGGCCTGGTCATCGGGGAGATCGAGGGTCTTCGCACCTGTTACTGCGCGAGCCGGGACCGTCTCGCCGACTTCCACGCGCTCTTCGGCGGCATCCTCGACGAGGCGGTCGAGCTCGTCGAGGACCGCGGGCGTGGGTGCGATTGAGCGCGAGAGGAGCAGAGCCTGATGGCCGTCGCCGAGAAACGCCCGCTGGTCGCGACGCCGCCCGCCACCGAGGAGGCGGCGGTGCTGAAGAAGCTGTCGACCCTCGACCGCTTCTTGCCGCTCTGGATTGGGCTCGCGATGGCCGCCGGGCTCGGCCTCGGCCGGCTGATCCCATCTCTGAATGACGGCCTGAGCAAGCTCCAGGTCGGGACCGTCTCCTTGCCGATCGCGCTCGGGCTGCTGCTGATGATGTACCCGGTGCTCGCCAAGGTGCGCTACGAGGAGCTCGGGCACACGAAGCACGACGGCGTCTCCGACCGAACCTTCTTCGGCGTCTCGCTCTTCCTCTCCTGGGTGATCGGGCCGCTGTTCATGTTCACCCTCGCCTGGCTGTTCCTCGCCGACCAACCCGCCTACAGGACCGGCGTGATCATCGTCGGCCTCGCCCGCTGCATCGCCATGGTGCTGATCTGGAACGACCTCGCACAGGGCGACCGCGACCGCACCGCGCTCCTGGTCGTCTTCAATGCACTCTTCCAGGTCGTCGCCTACTCGTTCCTCGGCTACTTCTATTTGACCGTCCTGCCGGGCTGGCTCGGCTTCGACACACAGGGCTTCCAGGTCAGCATCTGGGCGGTCGCGAAGACCGTCCTGATCTTTCTCGGTATCCCGCTCACTGCCGGGTACCTGACCCGCCGGATCGGACTGAAGCGCAAGGGCCGGGAGTGGTACGAGCGCCGCTTCCTGCCGCGTGTCGCCCCGATCACGCTCTACGGCCTCCTCTTCACGATCGTGATCCTGTTTGCGATCCAGGGCGAGAAGATCACCGCCGAACCGGTCGATGTCGCCCGGATCGCGCTGCCGCTGCTCTGCTACTTCGCCGTCATGTGGGTTGCCGGGTTCGTGATCGGCAAGCTGATCGGACTCCCCTACGCCCAGACCGCGAGCATGGGCTTCACCGTCGCCTCGAACGACTTCGAGCTCGCGATCGCGGTCGCGGTCGGCGTGTTCGGTGCCACCTCCGGGGAGGCGCTCGCCGGCGTTGTCGGGCCGCTGATCGAAGTACCCGTCCTCGTCACGCTCGTCTACGTCGCGCTCTGGGCCCGCCGTTACTGGCGATCTACCACGGCTCCCACGCGACCCGTTGCCGCATTGCGGTAGGGCAGTTAGCTGCGCGACCGCTCACGAGGCGGGACCCGTGTCAGCGGGTGTGGATGAGGCCGCTCGTGCCTACCGTGGCTGGCTGCGTCGGTAATCCGGACGAGATCGACTGTGATTGCCCAGCCAATGGTGGGGCGCCGCCTTGAGCCGAGCAAGACTCGAGATCGGAAGCGCAAAACTCGATCTCGCATGTAGGGCCATGCTTGCCATGAACGGAGAGATCACCAGCTCTCCCGACCCTCGTGGGCGGCGATCGCCGCGATCACGAGTGCCGCGGTGGGGTCGCCCACCACCAACCCGGCACTGCGTTCGCGAGCGGCCCGCCGAACCCTGCTGACGACGACTGAAAGGGCGGATCGGTTCTAGAGTTCCGTCGTGTCGGCAAGTCGCGAGATCAAGCTCCCGGACGGCCGGCTTGTGCCCGTTGAGGACGCCACCGATGAGGAGCTCGAGCTGGCAGCGTCGCGTCTGGACGGGAAGTCACGAGTGCACGCTGAGGAGGCGGCGAGGCTTCGCGGACTTCGGACTCAGCGGCCGTGGCTGACCCGCGGTGTCGCGGGCATCGGAGGCGCGAGTTTCCTCGCCGATGTCGGGCACGAGGTCCCGACGGCGCTCCTCCCCAGCTTCCTGACGACGACGCTCGGGGCATCCGCGAGTGCGCTCGGGCTGATCGAGGGGGTCGCCGACGGCTGCGCGGGTGTCGCAAGGTTCACCGGAGGAGCGCTTGCCGACGACCCCGAGCGGCGCCGGAGAAGCGCGGTCGGTGGATATACGGCGACCGCGGTGTTCTCGTCTTTGATCGGCGTCACGACCGGGGTCTGGCAGGTCGGCATCCTCCGAGCAGCGGCCTGGTCGGCGCGCGGGCTCCGCGTGCCCGCACGCAACGCGCTCCTCGCCGACGTCGTCCCGAAGGACGTTTACGGGAAGGCGTACGGGTTCGAGCGGATGATGGACAATCTCGGCGCGATCGGCGGTCCGCTCCTCGCGAGCCTCCTCGTAGCACTTGTCGGCGTCCGCTCCGCAATGCTCGTCAGCGTCATCCCCGGCCTCCTCGCCACGCTCGCAATCGTCTACGCGATCCGTGCCACCCGACACGCCACCAAGCAAACGCGCAAGCGGATCAGATTCCAGATACGTCCCGTTCTCAAAGGCGAACTCGGCACCCTTCTCTTCGGCATCGGCGCGTTCGAGATCGGCAATGTCGCCGCCACGCTCCTGATCCTCCGGGCCGTCCAGCTCCTCACACCGACCCACGGCACCACCGGGGCAACCCAGATCGCGCTCTGGCTCTACATCGGCTACAACGCTGCCGCTGCTGTCGCGAGCGTTCCGGGCGGTCACCTCGGCGACCGGCGCGGCAGCCTCCTTGTGTTGACGCTCGGCGCGCTCGCGTTCGCCGCCTCGTTCGTCGGGTTCGCACTCACCGGCCCCCAGATCGGCATCCTCGCGGTCTGTTTCGCCGTGGCGGGGTTAGGGATCGCGTTCGCGGAGACCGCGGAACACGCCGCCGTCGCGACCCATGCGCACGGAGAAATTCGCGGGTCTGCCTTCGGTGCGCTCGCGACGATCCAGTCACTGGGCAACTTCGCGGCGAGCGCGATAGCCGGTCTTCTCTTCACTGCCGTCTCACCTCGCGCCGCGTTCCTGTACCTCGCTGCCTGGATGATCGTCGCCCTCGCCTCGTTCATCGCGTCGTCCGCAAGGCGTCGCTAAGGGGTCAGCGTATTCCGAGCGCGTCAAGTGCTGTGGCGCGAACGTGCCTCAGGGCCAGAGCGACGAGTCGGCGATCGCCGATGCTCGACCGGTTTAGCGCGGCGTCGATTCGTGACAGAGATCGACTGAGTGGTCTGGTCCGCAAGAGGAGAAAGGGACGAGGCTTGACATGACCGGGCGCCATCCGCGTTCACCGCGCCGTCGGCCCTGTGATCACTCACCTCTTGACCAGGATTTGACCATGCCGCTCCGGCGGACCGAATGCCTGCAAACAGGGAGGTACTCTCGGCCCTCTCACGGCGACGGCACGGGTTTTCGTTGTCTTATCTGGCGGACGCATGAGGGCGGTGTCCGGGGTCCGGGCGAATCAAGCAGGACGGTCTTTCCCCTGTACTCACCACCCGCTCGGCTTCCTCATTTGTCGAGGATTTGAGCTTGCATTGATCCCCGGCGCTACCCAGAAGTCGGTTGCCGCGACAGAACCGCGGCCAGTGATCACAGCGCCTAGGTTTGGCGGCCGTCTCAGCGACCACGCGCCACCCAGGGGCCTTTACACAACGGATCTGGCTGTCCCAACCGATCCTCGGGCGGAGCTAACCCGTAGGACACCTTCCTTTCGCGTAGGACGCGTAGTCGGCGGGCGAAAGGATCCAGCGCCATGCTCCGCCGATCTTGACCGCGTGCATCGTGGCGGTTGTGTTGCCGTCGTCGGCGGTGACCTTAACCGAGACCGCTGTGGAAGGCGTCGGTTTACCTGCGATGTTGACGGTGTCGGGGTAGGTCTGCAGCACCTTGACCTTCATGAGGTTGAAGCCTTCATTGCTTTGACATGCCATGTAGCGGGCGCGGCTGACGACTGCTTGATCTGCGGGATGGAGTGTGTCCCAGAGTGGGCCGGCCTGGCCGCGTGAGAACTGCGTGGTGACTTGGCGGATGAAGTTGGACGCGGACTGGCTGCCCGCTGGCGAACCGCCGCTGCCGCTATTTCCGCAGCCGGCAGCGAGGGCCACGACGAGTGCAGTGAACGCGGCCACCTCGAATGTCCGAATGACGCGCCTGGTGTTCATTGGAACTGCCCTCCCTGGGTAGTGACCGTGAAGCGTGCTCTTGGGTGCGGGCGCACGATCGGTAGCCGGCCGATCACGATCGGCTCGCCATGTTGCGGGATCACGAGCGCCGAAAGGTCAGGACGTTCGGCGAGCTGATCACGCGTCTGCTCGATATCCGATACGGCGAACGCTGTCGCGTGGGCTTCGGCTTCGGTGGCGGTTGGCGCCACGACGGTGACCGAGATCGGGCCCGCGGTCGCAGGCACGCCGGTCGTTGGGTCGATCAGATGGTGTAACCGTCCGCCGGGGCCAAAGCGCCGCGTGTTGCGACCCGAGGTCGCGACACCGCCGTCTTCGAGCTCGAGCGTTCCCACTGGTTGGGCGTTTCCGCGAGAGTCCGCGATGTCCACCCTCCAGGGCCCGCCTTCGGGGGGTTTGCCCCAGACGGCGATGTCTCCGCCGAGATCGACGAGCCCGCCGGTGAGCCCTGACCAGGCGGCGCGCATGGCGCTGATGGCGCGCGTTGCGGCGAAGCCCTTGCCGATGCCGCCGAGGTCGACGGTTGCTCCCTCCTCGAGCCGAGCCGTACGGGCCTGGGGATCGATCTCAATTTGCGATCCGGCTTGCCAGCCCTCGATTGGCGTCGCTTCCCGGTCGCCGAGGAGCTCGAACGAGCGGTCGTATCCCGCGGCGATGAGGGCGGGAAGGATGGTCGGGTCAAACCGCCCGTCGGTTTCGGCTCGGGCGAGGATCGCGGCCATGAGCGCCTCGACGAGCCGTTCGTCCACTGGGATCCATGACCCGCCGGCGCGGTTGAGGCGCGAGAGGTCGCTCTGCGGGTCGAAGCGCGAGAGCGCCCCCTCACAGGCCGTCACCTCTCGCCGTGCCGCCGCGAGAGCGCGAACGGCCGGTTCCGTGTCCGCGTGCTCGGAGCTGACCGCGACCACGCAGGTTGTGCCCATTGCGCGGAACTCCTCGTGATGCAGCGTGCTCGTCAAGACGGAGCCTTTGCTTTCTCGCGCTCGAGTGGCGCCTCTGCGACGAAGGAGACGACAGGCGGTTTTGGGCGGGGGGGTGGTTGCGATGGGCGGGAGCGCGGCATCAGCAGCCGGGCGTAGACGAGCCAGACGACGGGCGCGAGGCAGATCCCGGCGAAGATCAGGCCGCGGTTGCCTGTGAGGTCGCTGCCCACGTTGATGGCGTGGTAGAGGCCGATCGCGAATGCCCCGAATGTCGCGTAGTGCATGAGCCGCCATCGGCGTTGGCCGATGCGCTTGCGGACGTTGAAGGAGCTCGCGAGCAGAAGGACGAGCCATGCTGTGACGATTCCCGCCGCGACTGGAACGGGCCGCCATGGCGCCGCACCCGGCACGAGTACGCCGACCAGCCCGAAGTGGATCGTGGGGTCGAGGGTCAGTGCGCCCATGTGCAAGAGGACCATCCCGAAGGCGGCCCACATGAGGCTCTGATGCCAGCCGAGGAGCATCTTGCCTCGGCGTCCGCCCAGGATCCTCGTGCTCAGCGCGAGGCCGAGGACGGCAGAGATCGTGAGCAAACCGAAGGCGACGAGACCGGCGGCGCGTGCGACGAGCCAGGCGACCGGGACGGCGGAGGCTTGTGCGGCGATCATCCGGCTGGTACTGGCGATGTGCGCGTTGTCGCGTGCGAGGCCGACGCGCCGCCCTGGACCACGACCAACTGGCTCTTTCCGTTCTTGCCCTTAACAACGACCGCGGTCGGGATGTTGGTCGGACTCGATGCCGGCTGTGGCCTCGTCCAGGCAAGCACAGCGAGCACGGCGAACAGCGCCCAGGTCGCCAAGATTGTTGCCCAGACGTTGCGCATCTCAGTCTCCCGGCTCGACACGCGCCGGCCGCGTCGTCGCGGCGGGGGTGATCGTCTGCCCGATCTGTGGCGTTGTTGGGGCCGCGGGAACGTGTCTGGCCAGGCCAGCTACGGCCAGTGCCCCTGTCAGGACGGTGGCGGCCAATGCCGCAGAGAGCGCGAACAGGGAGCGCCGGCTCGGCGGTTCCACTTTCGCTTCACTGGTCACGGTCGAAGCCATGTGATCGATCATCGTTGGGAGCCAGTTCCACTGAATCGGTGGCATCCGCACCTCGGATGCGGCTTTTCCGCACAGGGCATCGGTGACGAGTGCGGTCTTTCCGGGACAGTCGGCGGTGTCTACCGAGGCGGCGACCTGCCGGTGGCGGTTTGCTGAACCTATGGCTCGTTCTGTCGTGGTCATCGGTAATGGTGTGTCGGGCTATGCCTGCGCCGCTCGGTTGGGTGAGTTGGGCGTTCCGGTCACGATGATCGGCCCCGGGTTGCCGCACGACCGACCGCCCCTCTCCAAGCGCGCGCTACTGACGGGGCGCTTGCCGCTACTCGCAGACCCGGCGCAGCTCATGGAGCGCGGAATCGAGCACGTCGACGGAGTCGTAACGGCCTGCGACCTCAGGGAGCGCCGACTGGAGGTCAGCCCGTCGGGCGGCGGCACCGCCTTTGGTATCGAGGCTTCGACGCTTGTCTGGGCGACGGGTCTTCGATACCCCCGGCCGCCCATCCCGGGCTTCGAGCGGGCCGACGAGAATGCCACCGGCGCGGGCTTGATAGCCCTGAACCGGCGGTTGAGCGTTCCAGGCAGGCGAGTCGTCGTTGTCGGCGCGGGCCTGATCGGTACGGAGACCGCCGCGACGCTCGCAGCAGACCACGACGTGACTCTCCTTGACATGCTCGACCGGCCACTCGCGCGCTTGCTGCCGCGACTGTCCGAGGCTGCGCTGGCCGGTCTCGAGTCGCTCGGGGTGCGCTTCTTTGGGTCGTGCAGCATCGAGTCTGCAGGCGTGGAAGCGGGCGACACCGTCATCCACACGTCGACACATGGCGACATCCGTTGCGATGTCCTCGTCGCGGCGGCCGGTTTTCGCTCGAGCCTTCTGCCCGAGCTCGTAGGGACGGATTCGAGAGCGCTCACGCTTGATGCGGATGAGCAGCTCCATGTTCACGGTCACGAGGGCCTCTGGGCATGCGGCGACTGTGTCACGTTCCCGCACCCCCGCTGGGGCCGCATCTCGATCCCGCACTGGGACCACGCACTGTGGAGTGGACGCCATGTGGCCGACTCTGTCTGCGGCTCGAGTGCTGCCTACGTGCGCGAGCCGTACTTCTTCAGCGACATCGGCGGTCTCCGCATACAGCAGGTCGGCGTCGCCACGGCCGCGGTCGAGTGGTCAGACGACGGCGGGCTCGCGATCGGTCTCGACTCGGCAGGCGAGCCCGCGTGCGTCGTCCTGCTCAACTCGCCGGCTCGGCTTCGCGAGGCGCGTGAGCTTCTAGCGAACGCCGCTAGTCCCCTCGTAACCGTCCAATCGTAAGGAGGCACATGATGTCCGTATGTCTGATCGTCGACCCCGACACCTGCATCGGGTCAGCCGAATGTGTGGCGGTCGATCCCGAGGCCGTTGAGCTCGACGAGGCTGGCACGGCTCGTGTTCTGGTGGCCGAGCTGGACGAGGAACGCGCCGCGAGCATCTGCGACGCCTGCCCCGTCGGGGCTTTGACCATCGCCCGCCTCGTCACAAACCCCTAGTCGTCCTTGCCTTCCCCCCGGATCGGGCCCGACGACGGCTGGATGATGCCGGGGGGCGCCGGGCGGAGTCCCTGCGCCGGCAGGCGCGCGATCGGGCCGAGCTTGCCGACGGGGTCGTTGCCCGAGGCTGCGCGGTTCAGCAGGACGACGTTCAATACGACTGCCGCGACTGCCGCGGCCAGCACAGCGATCATCGCCAGCCGACTCATGAGGTCAACGGTAGCCCTCACTCTGCTCTGCCACGTCAGGGTTTGTCCGTCGAATCGCCAAGATTCGGGAAAGCCCTGACGCCGGGCCGGGGGCCGGGAGCGACGATGTGATCATGAGGGTGCTGATAGTCGAGGACGAGGCGACGATCGCGATCCCGTTGGCCGAGGGGCTCGCGCGAGAAGGCTTCGATGTCTCCCGCGCGTCAACGGGTTCGGAGGCGCTCGCGGCGGACGAACCCGACATCGTCCTGCTCGACCTCCGACTTCCGGACATGGATGGGCTCGACGTCTGCCGGCGGCTCCGCGAGCGCTCGCGCGTACCGATCATCATCGTCACCGCGCGCGGTGAGGAAGCAGACAGGGTGGTCGGGCTGGAGCTCGGCGCCGACGACTATGTCGTCAAGCCGTTCGGCCTGCGTGAGCTGATCGCCCGCATCCGCGCCGTGAGCAGGCGGTTGGGGGAGCCGGGCCAACACATTGCACCGTTGCGGGTCGGAGGCCTCGAAGTCGACGAACGCGCGCGACGGGCGTTCACGGACGGCGCGGAGCTCGACCTGACGCCGATGGAGTTCGAGCTGCTCGCTGCGCTCGCCCGCGACCCGGGTGCCGCAGTGAGCCGTCGTCGGTTGCTCCAGGAGGTCTGGGGCACGAGCTGGAGCGGCTCGTCGAAGACGATCGACGTCCACGTCGCTGCTCTACGGCGCAAGCTCGGCGATCCAGGCTGGATCGAGACGGTCCGTGGCATCGGCTTCCGCCTCCGCTCGACGTGACTCTCAGGCTGGTCCTCGGCTATCTGGGGCTGACGCTCTTTGTGCTCCTCGTGCTCGAAGTGCCACTCGGGATCCAGAACGGCCGAACCGAGCGCGGAAACCTCGAGGCGAAGGTGCAGCACGACGCGACGAACCTCGCCTCGATCTCCCAGGATGCGCTCGAGACGGGGGCGAAGGCGCAGCTCAAGGCCGTTGCGGCGCTGGCGTACCGCTACAGCACCGCGACCGGCGGGCGAGTGCTCATCGTGGGGCGAAACGGGGTCGCCGTCGTCGACACGCGGCCCACCGGCAGCGCGCGGGAGGGGTTCGTCTCCCGCCCCGAGATAGCCGCAGCGCTGCGAGGGCGGGTGGCACAGGGCGTCCGGCACTCCTCCACGCTGGACCAGAACCTGCTGTACGTCGCCGTGCCTGTCGCGGCGAGCGGGGTCGTACGCGGTGCCGTGCGGATCACCTACCCGACGTCGGCGGTCGAGGCCAGGATCACTCGCTACTGGCTGATCCTGCTCGCGATCGGTGTCGTCGTCCTCGCGCTGGCGGCTGCTGTCGGCACCGCGATTGCGGGGTTCGTGATCCGACCGCTCCGAGGTCTCGAACGGACCGCCGCGGCCGTGGGGGACGGCGATCTGGATGCGCGGGCAGCCGAGGACGACGGTCCGCGGGAGGTGCGGTCGCTCGCCGCCGTCTTCAACAGGACTGTGGCGCGGCTCGAGACCCTGCTCCGGTCCCAGAACGAGTTCGTTGCGGATGCCTCGCATCAGCTTCGGACTCCGCTCACCGCGCTTCGGCTTCGGCTCGAGAACCTCGACCAGGACCTCCGCGAGCCGCAGCGAAGGGACCTCGAAGGTTCGCTCGAAGAGGTCGAGCGTCTCGCGCGCCTGGTCGATGCGCTCCTGGTGCTCGCGCGGGCCGACACTGCGGGTGGTCAGGCGGGCACGGTCGATCTCCCGGATCTCGTGAGCGAGCGGGTCGGCGTGTGGTCACCGCGTGCCGACGATCTCGGCGTTCGACTTCTCGACGCCGGCGCAGCCGGTGGGAAGGTTCAGGCCTCGCGGGACGGACTGCGGCAGGTGATTGACAACCTGGTCGAGAACGCGCTCGAGGCATCGTCGTCGGGCGACACCGTCACCGTGGCCGCCGAAGCTGGTGAGCTCCGGGTTCGTGACGAGGGACCGGGGCTCTCGCCCGAGCAGCGCGAGCGCGCGTTCGACCGGTTCTGGCGGGCTCGGCCCGGCGAGGGCTCGGGCCTCGGGCTTGCCATCGTGCGGCGCCTGGTCGAGGCCGAGGGCGGCGACGTGAGGCTTGAGCCGGCGCCCGGCCATGGGCTCGACGCCGTCGTCCGGCTCCACGGCCCGGCGGGCAGCTAGGGGCGCGTTGCGGTTTCGCGCGCATCTCAGAGGGCGAAGCGCTCGACATGGAGCTGGCGGCCGGGGACAGCGGCCTCGCGCAAGTTGGGGACGATCCGGTCGACGAGGCCGGGAGGGCCGCAGACGTAGACGTCGCGCTCGGCGATGTCGGGGACGAGCTCACGGAGGTGGGCCGGGGAGAGCAGGTCGCGAGTCTCGGGGTTCCGGTGGTCGCCGACGACGTACTCGACCCGCGACCGCCGGGTCGCTGCGATCCGCGTCGAGCTCGTCGGCGAAGACGATCTCGCGCGCTCGAGGCGACGCGGTAGAGGACGACGAGGTCGCCGTCCATCCGCTCGAGCAGCGCCCGCACGGGCGTGATGCCGATCCCGCCCGCGATCAGCAGCGCCTTCGGCCGGACGCGGCTCTCGCGGTGAAGACCCCGAACGGGCCCTCCGCGAAGACGCGGGTTCCGACCGGGATCTGACCCGAGCCTCGAGCTGTGGTCGCCGAGGCCCTTGACGGTGATCCGGAGCGAGTCGCCGTCGGGCGCCTCCGAGAGCGAGAACGGGTGCTTCGTGTACCAGAAGCCCCCGGTCAGGAAGCGCCAGAAGAAGAACTGTCCCGCTTCGGCGCCGAGCCGCTCGAGGCCGCGGCCGCCGATCCGGAGCGAGACGACGCCGGGCGCCTCCTCGATCACCTCGATGACCCGCAGGTCGTAGCGGGCGGCCTGTACGAGCGGCCGCGCGACGCGGTAGCAGAGGACGAGCGCGAGCGCGAGCGCGAAGAGGCTGCGCCAGTAGTCGGCCGCGACCCGGTCGATCACGAACTCGTTGCCGGCCGGGATCATGTGGAACCAGGAGAGCGCGATCCCCGCGTAGGCGGTGAAGTGGATCGCGTACCACCACTCGTACGAGAGCTTGCGGCGCACGATCACGACCGAGGTCACGACGACAGCGAGCAGCAGGGCGGTCCCGACCGTGGCGGTGATCATGCCGGGGTAGGGGGATGTCGCCGTCGAGGTGAGCGCACCGGAGAAGCTTCCGCTGCCGCCGGTCTTGGCGGCGCCCGGCTGGGGCAGCGTCAGCCAGTTCCAGTACTCGCGGAAGAACGAGTTCTGGTCCTGCCTGGCGTAGCCCCAGACCGAGAAGACGACGTGCGCCAGGATCAGGCCGATCACCGCGTGGCCGTTCCGGCGGTGCCAGATCGTCAGCCGGTCGAAGCCGACGAGACGCTCGAGGAACGGCAGCCGCGCGAGCAGGAGCACCTCGATCAGCGCCAGGTAGCCGGCAAGGAGCGCCGTCAGCCGCCCCAGGCCGATCAGGGCGGCGTCGAAGTTGTGCCAGTGGTAGCCGAGGCCGTCGGCGCCGCCGCCGCCCCAGATCAGGAGGATCCCGGCGGCATTGCCGACGAGGAAGACCACGAGCGCGAGCCCGACCCAGCGTCGCCGCGTGGCGTGCGAGGCCAGGACCTCGCCGCGCGAGGACGCTGGGAAGGGCGTCGCGCCGGCGGCCATCAGTCGTCTAGTCCGAGGGCGCGGATCCTGCCGCTGCGCCTGCGCTCGGAGGGCACTGCCGATGGTGCCGTGTACGACCTTGCCGCCGAGCCCGCCGCCGTCGTCGGAGCCGAGCTCGTTCTCGCCGTTGCCGCCGTTCCCGTCGTCGAGCCCGGCGGCGCGGACGAGGGCCCTGGCGTTCGCGCTCGGCGGAGCGCTGCCGATCGTGCCGTGCACACTTGCGACGAGCGTCGCGTGGGGCGGATGGGCCTTCTTCGCGGCCGCTGCTGCGGCGCTTTGTCCGAAGATGCCGGCGACCACGACCACGATCGCGACCGCGAAGACGGTTAGCCATCTCATTGTATTACCTCCTCTGGGTTGATGTCGCTTGGCGGCCATGGCTAGACGTGCGCCTTGAGCAGCGCCGACTGCAGCGACTGGATGAACGCCTGGCTCGTGTAGGTCGCGCCCGAGACCATCTGGATCTTCGCGCTCTGCGCGGCCAGGAACTCCTGCCGCAGGATCGGAAGCGCCTGCGACATGATGAATTGCGAGCGCGAGGTGTGGTAGGTGTAGCCGCCGCCGAGGTCGCTGAACTTCCGCGTCGCGGTCTTGCCCGCCCGGTCGTCTGCTGGGTCACGCTGACGGTCACCGAGCCCCACTGCTTTGCGGGCACGGTCGCGCCCGTGAACTTGGCGCTCTTCGTGCTCGCAGCCCGCTGGGTGCTCGACGGGGATGCGGCGGCGGCGCCTGCCTCGATCACCGGGAGCGCCAGCATCGCGCTCCCGGCCAACAGGATGAGAGCTCGGGGCCGACGGGTCAGGATCATGATGGAAGACCTCCTCGTAGGGTGTCTCCCAAGCTAGGCCGGCCACCTCTAGGGCCGGGCGAGCGAATGGCCAAGATTCGGATGGCGAATCTCCAGGAATCGGCTCCCGCACTTCAGAGGTTCTTGGTGTGCGAGTGCTCGCCCTAGCCGCGGAGGGCGCGAAGAGCGTTCAGGATCACCGCGACATCCACTGCCTCCTGAAACACAGCTCCGGCAACCGGCGTGAGGTAACCAAAGCAGGCGACGACCATCGCGCCGAGTGAGAGCCCCATTCCGACGAGCACGCTCTGCTTTGCGATCGAGAGCGACCGGCGCCCGATGCGGATCGCGTCGTCGACTCGGTCGATTCTGTCGACGAGGATGACCGCGTCGGCGGTCTCGGTCGAGGCCGTCGCAGCGGACGACCCCATCGCGATCCCGACGTCTGCGAGCGCCAGAGCAGGTGCATCGTTGATGCCGTCACCGACCATCACGACGGCGCGAGCCCGGGTGTCTGCTTGATCGCCCGGACGACTGCGAGTTTTTCCTCCGGCGTCTGCTCGGCGTAGATGCGGTCGATCCCGAGCAGCGCTCCGAGGCGCTCGGCCACGGCCTGCCGGTCGCCGGTAAGCAACGCGATCTGGGCGACACCGTTTCGTCGCAGGCGCGCGGCGAGCTGCAGCGATCCTTCGCGCGGCGGGTCGGCCAGCTCGAACCACGCGGCGAGCTTCCCATCGACCCCGACGAGCGCACGCGCGTCGCCCGGCGCAACCTCGCCCTCGATCGTCTCGGTTCCGCTGTAGCCGGCTTCGCGCAGAAACATTCCGCTCCCGACGGCGACGCGGAGCCCTGAAATGGTTCCTTCGACTCCATCTCCCGGCCGCTCGACGACATCGAGCGGGAACTGGAGAGCAAGCCCACGGTTCTGTGCCTCGCGAACGAGCGCAGTCGCGAAGGGGTGGACCGACGCGAGGTCGACCGATGCGGCGAGCCTCAGCGACTCCGACTCGCTGAGGCCGTTCACCGAGCCGATCCTCGCCAGCTCCGGAATACCGAGAGTCAAGGTGCCGGTCTTGTCGAGGATGACAGTGCGCGTCTTGCCAAGCCGTTCGATCACGCTGCCGCCCTTGACGACAACGCCGATGCGCGCAGCGCGCGAGACCCCCGAGAGCAACGCGATCGGTGCAGCAAGGATCAGCGGGCAGGGAGTTGCCACCACGAACACGGTCAGCGCGCGTACGGGGTCGCCCGATACCGCCCAGGCAACGGCAGCCACGACCGCCGTGAGCGGCAGGAAGAGCGCGGCGTAGTGATCAGCCATCCGGACGAACGGCGCACGCTGGCTCTCCGCATCGCGTGCGAGCCGGACGACCGCTGCGTAGGCGCTTTCAGCGGCGCGACGCGTGACGCGGATCCGGGCGGCGCCGATGCTGACTGTGCCGCTACGCACCTGCTGCCCACGGCGGTATACGACCGGCAGAGCCTCGCCCGTGAGCGCGGACTCGTCGATCACGGACTCGTCGTCCTGAAGAATGCCGTCGGCGGGAACCACCTCACCACTGCGAACCTGAAGGAGATCGCCCGGTTCGACCTCGTCAATCGGCACGTCCTCGAGAGTCTCGCCCGTCACCCGGGCCACCAGGCGGGGTGCACGGGAGATGAGAGCCGTCAGCTCTCGCCGGGCCCGTCCACCGGCGCGCTCTTCGAGTGCATTTCCGCTCGCGAGCATCAGCGCGATCACCGCTCCCGGCGAGGTACTCGCCCAGGGCAAGTGCACCGGCCATCGCGATCAGCGCGATCGCGTCGACGCCGACGTCGCCTCGGCGAAGCGTCCGCGCGACCGACACGCAGAGCGGGACGAGCAGCCCGGCGACAAGCCCTGCCCAGACGATGTTGGCGCCGTGCTGGTGTCCAAGGACGTACAGCACGGCCCCCGCAGCGAGCACGGCGAGTGCCGCGATCGCGACCGCGGTCGCGGACTTCAGACGGCGCGCGTAGCCGCGGAGATTCGATTCCATCCCCCGACTCTTCCGTCGGAGCGTTTCGACCGCATCCGCGCGTGCCCGACGGGCGCTGCGGGTTTACCGCAGGGTGATTCGCTGCGCCGGCCTGCGGGCTTGTACCGATGCCGGGATGAGGCAGGCCGAAGAGCATTCAGTCGGATGCAGATTTCGTCAGACGAGACAACAGAGCAGTATCCGGGGGGAAGTCGCACCGTGGACCTCCTGCTACGCCGCCGACCCCATCCGGAGACCACCGGTCCCGGATGTGGCGACGCTTCCGCTGGATTCTGCTCGGGGTCGCTGCTCTCTTTGTGCTCGCGCAGGCAGTGCCCTACGGCCACTCGCACACGAACCCGCCGACGACAGCGGAACCTCGCTGGGACTCGCCGCAGACCCGCGAGCTCGCCGCGAGGGCCTGCTTCGACTGCCACTCCAACCTGACCACCTGGCCGTGGTACTCCAACGTCGCGCCGAGCTCCTGGCTCATTCAGCGTGACGTTGATGGAGGGCGCGCATCCCTCAACTTCTCCGAGTGGAACAAGCCTCAGGACGGCGCCGGCGACGTGGCCGAAACGATCTCCGGCGGATCGATGCCACCCTGGTTCT
>CAVZJA010000006.1:0-95047 GCA_963775355.1 uncultured Actinomycetota bacterium
GCGTCCCGGACACAAGAGACACTCACGGCGAATCCGTGTGCTGTGGTGAGCCACGAATCGGCGAGTGCTATCGGGCGAAGGAACCGCGGTCTGAGCGAGCGTGCGCTGTGACGCCTGGTGGTGTTTCTCTCCGTGCCGGGATCCCTGAGGGTTGATCGGCGGGTCGAGGTCGGTCAAGGCGTAGCCGACCCCGGAGGGGTTGACGGGCCTCGGGTTCGTCGGTCAGGCTGCGATCGTTTCCGGCCCGGGGTGGCCGTTGCGCGGGTGGTCCCGGCGGGCGCGCCCACGCCGTGAGGCGGGGGTGCCCGGCGGGCCTCCGCGCCCGGCCGCCGCGTCGCGGCGGGCGTGGTCTTTCTTGACTTGAATTAGCAACGAAACTCGTGGGGGCTCCTGGGGCCGGGCGCGCTGGCGGTGGCTTTGAGTGCAACGAAACTCGGTTGGGGTGCAAAATCCCTGCAAAAGTGCAAGTTTGCACTTAAGCCAACAGGTTTGCTGTTCGCCGTCGTCGGCTCTGCGGCCGGTCTGGGCCCGGCTTGGGGGCCCGACGTGAGCCGGAGGCGAGCGGCGGGGCCGGGCTCAGACCGAAAGACGACGGCGACCGATGTAGTCGCTAGTGTGAGACTAATGGTCGATTTTCGTTCTGACCGGATGGAGTCGCCCGAGGGCCGCGGGATCGCTCGGCGGGCCTGGGAGAGCTACGCGGGGGCGGTGAACAAGGTCGCCACCCCGGCGATCAGGCCGTTGGTTCGGAAGTTCGCCGCGGGCAGCATCGTTGACCTTGTCGGCTTCTGGGCTGTCTGGCATCTGGAGGGCGGGTTCGAGGGGCTGCAGCGGCTGGGGATGAGCCGGGCGAGTATTTACCGGAAGGTGAAGCTGTTTCGGATCGCGTTCGGTGCGCACCCGGATGAGTTCGAGATGCCGGGGATCACGCTCGACCTGGTCGCGTTCCGCGAGGGCTGGGCGGCGAAGGAAAAGGCCAAGGCGAAGTCGCAAGTCTGAGACTGTCCGTCCGGCCGCTTCGGCATAGTCTCGTGGGTGAGACTACGGGTTGATCCTGTTTGGTCGTTGTCGCTGTATCCGCAGGCGCGGGAGGGCGGCGGCTCGCTGCTTGTGCGGCGGAGTTCTGAGCCGCGCGGGCGGTCGGCCTGATCCGGCCCGGTCGGCTGCGGAGGCGGGGCGGCGGGCGCGGGGGAAGATCCGCCGCTACTGCGCCGCGAACCTGCTGAACCGGTTTGGGACGCTGACCTACGCAGGCGAGGGCTGCCACGATCCGGTCGCGTTGCGCGCCGACCTGGCCGCGTTCTTCAAGCGGCTGCGGTGCGGATCTCGGTGAGGGGGCGTTGCCGTATCTGTGGGTGCCGGAGTGGCATCCGGGCGGGCACGGCCTGCACGCGCACTTCGCGGTCGGCCGCTTCGTGCCGCGCTCGCTGATCGAGCAGGCGTGGGGCCGGGGCTTCATCAAGATCAAGCTGCTCGGGGATCTCCCGGTTGGGTCGGGGCGGCTTGGCGGAGGCGCGACAGGCGGCCCGCTACCTGTCGAAGTACGCGAGCAAAGACTTCGGCGAGGGGCAGCTAGACGGGCTGCACCGCTACGAGGTCGCGCAGGGATTCCAGCCGGACCAAGGTCAGCTGCTACGGCGGCTCGGCTGACGAGGTGATCGAGCAGGCCTCCGGGTTATCGGCGCGCCGCCTGAGCGGGTCTGGTTGTCGTCGAGTGTGGAGGGGTGGCATGGGCCGCCCGCCTGCTGGGCGCAGTGGGCCTGACGACGACTCCCAGTCCCGCGCGAAGGCGTGGGCTGAGCGTTCCCGGCTGGACCAGGGTCTTCCCGCCAAGCTGAGCGATCCAGCGGTTCTCGACCAGGTTGCCCGGCTGCTGGCGATCACGGCGGCAGATCGAGCCCGCCCGACCCGCGGGTCGTCGCAAGACCGCGGGCGGCTAGGCGCGCCAGAAGGCTGAGACGCGGTCAGGGTCGAAGCGGTTCGAACCGGGCCGCAGAGCGGGCGCGATCACGATTCGCTCTGCGAGTGCTTCCACGATCGCGTGCTGGCGGCTGAGGTCGAGGCTCTCCCAGCGCTCACGCAGGAGATCGGCGTTGCCGACAAACTCATCGATCGCACTCGTGCGGGTGAGCTTGGCGAGTTGTTTGCGAGCGGTGTCCCGTCGTGCCTCGATCGTCTTGGTCGCTGCTGTCAGGGTGGTGAGCGGGATCTCCTTGTTGGCGTAGGCGACTCCGAGCTCGGCGAGCTGCTGCTGGGCTTCCTCGAGCTCGAGCTGGAACCGTGCCGCGTCGGGCTCCTCGGCCCGCTGCCGCGCGACGGTCGCGGCCAGCTCGGGGGAGTCGAGAACGTGGAGGATGGCCTCCACGATCAGGGTTTCGACCGGATCAGCGTTGACCGTCATCCGACCGCAACCGCCGTTATCGCGCACGCAGGCGTAGCGGCGCTGCCCACCGGAGCGCGGCCGCGCAACCATCTGGCAACCGCACAAGCCGCAGCGGACGAGCCCGGCGAGCAGGTAGCGACGAGCGGCCTTGTTCGTGCGCCGGTCAGGATCGGCAAGCGTCGCCCGGATCCGCTCGCTCTCCTCCACCGTGATGATTGCTGGCCATTCCGCAGGGCTCGCGATCTCTTTGTGGTGCTCGCGCAAGCCCGCTGATTCGGCCCGAGCCGAGCACGCGACGCAGCGTCGTGGCCGACCACTTCCCGCCACTCGCAGACGCAATCTCGCGCGCTTGAAGGCCCATGACGATCGAACGGATCGATTCCCCAGCCAGGAAACGCGACACGCACTCGCGGATCACCGCGGCCTCCGACTCGCGCACCACCAAGCCGCCGGGCTCGTAACCATAGGGGCGGCTGCCGCCACCCGAGCGCTTTCCGCGCTCCGCTAGCTCCTCGTGCTTGCGCCGGATTCGCCGGCTCTTATCGTCGCTCTCCATCGCGGCCACCGCTCCCAGCATCCTTGCGGTCATCACCCCGTGATGCGTCCCGAGATCGACGAAACCCTGACAACTCGCGAGGTTCTGCTCGATCCCAGACGCACGGCACAGATCAATGAAATCCTCAAGCTCCTTCGGCTGTCGATGCAAACGATCGAGGTTGTAAACCACCACGCCATCGATCACGCCAGCACGCATGTCCGCCAGCATCCGCTCGTACTCCGGCCGCGGCTTGCCGCCATACGCGCTCACGTCATCATCGACGTAACGCTCGAGCAACCAGCCAACCCTTATCGCCCGCCAGCCGCTCGCAATCGCTCAACTGCCGCGCGACCCCGAGCCCATCACCCTCTCGATCAGACGAAATCCGCGCGTACAACCCCGCCCGCACAACCCCTGACCTGACCGCAACAGCCACTCAGGTAACATACACAAACACTCGCATGCGCGAGGGTGCTTACGCCTGGATTGAAGTAACTGGGCCGTGAACGTTTGCGCATTCGTAGGGGATCTGACATAGTTGGTCAGGTGACGGAGGAAGTCAGGTGACGGAGAGTGTCAGGGACGATCGGCGTAAGGACACGCTGCTCGCTCACTGCTTGGCGCGGGCGGTCATCTCGGATCAGGGCGGCGCGGAGAAGGCGGAGGCGGTCTTCGGGCCAAACGCGAGAAGCTTTCGAAGTGGTCTGCGATCAAGATCGGAGTGAAGGTGACGCCCAAGGCGTCGCGCGTCGCGGGTTTCATCATCTCGTGGGCCATCGGGATGCGCGAGGAAGGGCGGGATGAGTACTCCATAACGGAGTACCAGCGGTTCTGGAATGAGGGCGAGCGTCAGGCGTATCGCCTGCAGGCGGACTTCCGTGAGCTTTGGCCGGAGTACGAGACTCCGCATGAGCTAGCTGTCCAGCTCGTCAAGTTTCTCGATGCACGGGGGACTCAGAAGGACGCCAGCGCATTGGCGCTCAAGCTTCAGGTGATGGCGTGAGCGCGGCTGGGATTGAGCGGCATTACTCGACGCGTGAGCTGGCTGAGTTGCTCTCAGTCAACCCCGAGACCATTCGTCGGGCGGCGGCGAGTGGGGAGCTTCGCTCGGTGCGCGTTGGATCTGAACGGCGCTATGCGGAAAGCGACATTCGGGTCTACCTTGAACGCGGTCACGGGGACAACCATGAGCATTCGTAAGCGCGGGAAGGGCTATCAGGTTCGGGTTGCACCGTTCCCTGCAAAAACCGTCCCGACACGAGCGGCCGCGGAGAGGCTTGAGCTCCGGCTGAAGTCGCGCAAGGCGGCGGGTGACGTGGAGATCGTGGAGCCAACAACCCTCGGCAACGAGATCGCCGGGTTTCTCGCGCGGTTGCAGGCGACGGCAGCGCTGCGCGATAGGAGTATCGAGTTCTACGAGCAGAAGTCGAAGGTCTGGAAGCCGCTCGCAGACGTAAGGGTCTCCGCGCTCAGACGGGCGCAGGTCGAGGACCTGATCGTGGAGCGGGCGACCGAACATCCGCGGTCGGCGAAGGACGAGCTGCAGTTTCTCAAGCGCGTTCTGAAGGATTCGCGTGGCCGCGGCCAACGGATCGACGACGCAATCCTGGAGATCCGGTCGATCCGCAGTCAGGCGAAAGTCGGGGCGAGCGCTTAGTGTCGAAGAGCTGTATGAGTTGGCGTCGTGGTTCCCCGAGCACGTTTCGAGGCTCGTGCTGCTCGCAGGCCAGATCGGTGCACGGCAAGCTGTGTGGTTCGAGCTGACCGACGATCTGCTCGACCTAAAAGCGGGGACGATGACGATTCCCGCTGCACTGGCGAAGAACAAACGCGAGCATCGCGTGTACCTGACGTCGACTGAGATCACGCTGTTTCGAGAGCAGTTGCTCGTGCGGCCGACCGGAACGAATCTCGTGTTCCCGAACGCCGTCGGTAAGCGGTGGGATCGGAGCCGGTTCGGTGAGGTTTGGCGGAAGTGGGTACGCGCCGCGGCGACGCATGAGCGGGAGAAAACCGGCGCTCACCAGTCCGTGTTCGACGGATTCAACTTTCACTTGCTTCGGCACACGGCGGGGTCTCTGATGGCGCTTGCCGGGATGGATCCCGCAGTTGCCTGCGAGAGGCTTGGACACTCGGACGGGGGCGCACTCTTCCTTCGCACGTATCGCCACCTCTACGAAGGCGAGAAGCGCGAGCAGGCCGCGAAGCTGGACGCGCTCATCCGTAAGAGCCTGGACGAGAATGGGACAACCCATGATGTCGGCGAAGGGATCCCGCACGAACAGGCCGTTTCTGCGATGGGCGCACCTGGGATTGAACCAGGGACCTCCCGCGTGTGAAGCGGGCGCTCTCCCGCTGAGCTATGCGCCCGGGAGGGCCTTACTTTAGCCATTTCGAGCCAGCAGCAGGTCGGCTCGGGTGCGTAATTTGGCCCGTTTTGCGCGAGCGGCCCCGGCGAGGCCTGCTGAGCTCTCGTGGCAGAGCCGCTGCACCGGGCTTGTTTTCGATCGATCGCTTCGGGTACCGATCGAACATCGATCCAAAGGAGAACGTAGTGGAGCTCGACTCGCTCAAGGACGTGCTTGTCGAAGAACTCGGGGACCTCTACAGCGCCGAGCAACAACTCGTGGCTGCGATGCCCAAGCTTGCTGCGGCAGCCCATTCTTACGAGGTGCGCGAGGCCCTCGAGTCTCACCTCGAGGAGACCACACACCATGTGGAGCGGCTCGATCAGGTGTTCGCGGAGTTGGGGGATCCGGTTCCCACCGTCGAAGACGTGCCAGGCAATGAAGGGGTTGATCGACGAGAGCGACGGGATCGTTGCCGCGACCGGCGACTCAGTGGCGCTCGATGCAGCTCTGATCGGTGCGGCGCAGCGGATCGAGCACTACGAGATCGCCGCCTACGGCACGGCCCGAGCACTCGCCGGCGAACTTCATCTCGATACAACCAGCGCGCTCCTCGACCAGACACTCGACGAGGAGGGCAAGGCCAACAAGACCCTGACCAAGCTGGCAAGCGGCGGGATGTTGAGCAGCGGGATCAACCGCATGGCCGCAGAACGCGCCGACGTCGAGCCGCTTGAAGAAGACGCCACGGACGATCGAGCAGACGCAGATAGCGCCGTCGCGACCTGAACAAAAAAGGCCGGGCCTTCACTTGCGACTCGTCATGCCGCCCCAGGGGCACTGACGTCGAGCCAACCAAGCTCGCTTGATGAACGGACTCGAGTACGACGTGACCGTGATCCGGCTCGACGCCAGCCAGGACAGGAGGAGCTATGTCTTTCGCGGCCTCGAACCATTCCCCGGAGCGACGATCACAGTCTCCCGGCCGACGTCCGTGGCCTATCCGAGCAAGCCGGACGATGAGCTCCTCGTCCGGGTCGACAGGATCGAGGTGAGGCGCATCTACGCGACCGAGGCTCCGCCGGCCCAGATAGATAACGGGCTCAGACTCGCCCCCGGCTAACGAGCCGACCCCGCCCAGAAGACCGGGCGGGCGAGCGCGCCTGCGAGAACCGAGTCGCTGCCTCAGCGTGGGAGTTGAAGCGGCCCGGCTCGGTAATAGGCGCGGGCCTGCGCGGCGAAGTATCCGCCGTCGTCGTCGGCGGACAACGACGCTCTGTCGTTCCCGTCGATCGGAGCCGGGTTCGTGACGCCGTCCTTGGCGGCGTCGCACGCGCAGGTCGGGCCGTCCGCCCCGCGGCCAAAGAGGAAGCCGACGAACCCCGCGGCTACGTAGGCACGCAGGTGGGCGCGGGAGTCAGGGCCGAGGAGCCACTGGACGCGGTTGTCCTGATAGTGGTCCCAGGTGTTGTTCTCGGCCCGCATCACCGTGTTTCCGAGCGGGATCTGCCACGCCACCATCCGTACGCCGGCCAGCGAGACGAACGTCTTCGCGTACAGGAGGTGACGGGCGAAGTCGGCGGGCTTGAACCAGGTGTTCGGGTTCCCCTGCTGCGCGGTGTAGAAGCCGGCATCCCGATCCGAGAAATCCTCGAAGGAGACATCGAACCTTGCGTGGAGGGAGCGGTAGAAGGCGGCCGAGCGGGCTGCGTAGGCGCGGACGGTGGCATCCGGCGGCTTCTCGTAGAGGATGTCGTGCTTCGTGCCCCAGCCGCTTATGTGGTAGGCGAGCAGCACGTTCGGCGCAAGCTTGTCCCGCAGCCTGACGAACTCCTGCGCGAAGCCGGCGGCGTTCTGAGGCAACCCGTCGGGCACCACCGCCGGGACAGTCGTGGCATCGTCGCCGCTCGCACGCTGCTCGATGTAGCCCCAGAGGTCAGGCTCGACGTGGAGGACGACCGTCTTCTCTCCGCTTGCCCGTTGGAAGAACAGCCGCACGTCGCTCCAGTACGCCGCCATCGTCGCCGGGTCGTCGAGGTGGGCGAGGTCTGCTTCGAGCTCGCCCCCGGACACGTCCGGTTTCGACTGGAGGAGCTGGTAATAGCTGAACACGGGGATCTCGCCGGCGGCCCACGACTCGCGGTCGTAGAGCGTCACGAACGACCCGCTCGGGTTCCACGTTGCCCAGCCCTGGCCGGTGTTGGCCCCGCCCGCCAGGTACTGGTACCGGAAGCCGAGCATTGCCTTCCGGCGGAGGGCGGCGGCTCCGCCGGGAGAGTCGGACATCCCCAGCTGAAGAGTCGTCGGCCAGCCGTTCGGAAGCGGGGGCAACCCCGGAGCGGCGCTCGCGGTTGCGGCCATCGCGGCTCCAGCCGTCGTCGCAACGGCGAATCTCAGGAATTTGCGCACCGATCCGTTATCGGCGGGATTCCCGGCGGGCAAGCTCCCTCGTCCTGCTCAGCCGGTGAATGTCGGCGGCTGGTTCGACTCACCCGGTTTTGACGGATGAGGCTGCGGATGGGGTGTCCCTGGGCTCGGCGGCTTCGAGTGGTCGGGCTTCGTGACCTCGACCTCGCGATCGGCCGTGGGCGGCTCGAGCACCTGCGTCTTGGCGCTGACAGCCACGCGGTTCAGGGTTGTGCCCACACTCGTCCCTCTGAGCTTCACGAGGATCGTCGCGGACCGGCCCGGGTCGATCGTCCCCAGGTCGCAGCTGTCCGGGACGTGCGTCGTCTGACAGCTGCCCTGGCTCGGACTGACCGACACGAGCTCTGCGTGCTTCAGAGGCGTCTGTTCCGCGACGACGACACCGTCGGCAGTCGCGTCCCCGGTGTTCGAGACAGTGACCGTGTACGTGACGATCTGTCCGACCTCGATCTTCTTCGCATCGGCGGTCTTCGTGATCTGGATCTCGGCGCTCGGGATCGGGTCGGGATCCGGCGGGACTGGCGGCTCGGGCGGTTCGGGTGGGTTGGGCGGCTCAGCCGGCGCCGTCCACGTGTTCGTGAACGTGCAGCTGACTGCCGGCACGGCTGCGGCGAGGGTCACCACGACCGAGCCCTGGCTCGCGGCTACAACCGTGCCGTTACAGATCACCGACGTCAGATCCCAGCCTTCCGGGTAAGTGCCCGCGGGCGCATACTCCTGAAGCTTGTAGCTCCCGAGCGGGAGCCTGTTCGTCGGATCTCCCGTCGCCCGGACGTCGACGCCCGGCGCCTTGACCTGGGCGGTCTGGTCATACGAGGCGGGCGGGAGGCTCGAGTCGAGCGGTGAGATGGTGAATCCCACGGTTCCGGTGTTCCCGTATGTCCGTTTGTAGATCGTGATCGATCCGGCCGGGACGAACGTGTTCTCGAAGCTGCAGATGGTTCCGCCGGCGGCGCTGATCGTCACGGACACAGGACTGACAGCGGGGAGAGGCTTCCCGTCGCACGTGACGGAGGTGAGCGACCACCTGCCGGAGCTCGCGACGGGGAGCGATTCGCGAATCTCGTAGTGGCCTGGATCCAGGGAGATCGACGCCGGTTTCGCGGCCGTCTCGAGATTCGGTTGCGTCGTGGTGGCCGTTGCCGTCGCGACCGGGTCACCCGAGTCCCCGCGTGAGACCGAGTACTCGAAGGTCCCGACGCCGCCCACGGTTGTCTTGCTCAGCTGGAGGACGCCGTGGGGTGGGGTCAGCGAGTCCGTGTAGGTGCAGGTGACCGTGTCGCCGGCACCGAGCCGAACCGACGTCTTCGCCGTCGCGAGACTCGTTGTCGACTTGCTCGCGCCCGTTTTCGACATGCAGTGGATGCTGCTCAGGTGCCACCCGGGCGGCACGTCCTCGGTGAACGTCCACGGCGAATCGTCGGAGCCGGTCGCAGCCCGGTAGAACGTGGTCGCTGCAGGCGCGCCGTTCTCGACGTCGAGCGAGAATCGCCCGTCGGCGTTGAACGTGACGTTCCCCTCGAAGGGGAAGCTCTGGGTTGCGTCGTGCGGGTCGGAGACCTCCTTGCGAACGACGATCGTGCCGCTCTTGGGTGGCGGCTTGACGTAGTAGGCGTAACAGAAGACGTTCGAGGCTCCGGCGGGGTAGCCGATCCACTCGACGTTGTCGCCGTTCAGATTGTCGACGGCGCACCGGAGCGCTGCGAAGCCGTACTCGCCGGGATAGGGCCCGAACAGCGCCGGATCCTCCGGTGTCCCGCCCTGGATCCAGAGCGAGTCGGGCGTTGCAGCGCGGTCAGCCTGCTCGTCGGTCAGCGGGACGGTCACCGCGCCGCGGATCATCCGTCCGGTTGCCTCACCCTGGTCGTTGAGGAGAGGGATGCTCTCCTCTGTCACCGCATCCGTCGCGTAGGCGCCGGTGACGATCGAGAGCGAGCCCCACGGGCCGGAAACCGCTCGTGTCTGGTAGCCGGTGCCGAACGTGAATCGCCATCCGGGAAGCGGCCTGCAGTTGGGCTGGTACGTGTGCTCGACGTTCGGGTCGATCGGCTGGCCCGGCTTCGTACTTCGTGTCGCCTCCGAGGTCGGCAAGGCTCTCCTGGATGTCGTTGCGGGCCAGGTTCGCGGTCACATCGCCGTAGCTCGGGCAGACGCGGGCGACGAGCGTGACCAGCGTTGGCTTCCCCTTCTCCACCGTGATCGTCACCTTCGCCGTGTTCGACGTCGCGCCGCCGACCTGGAAGCGATAGGTGAAGACGTCCGTTCCGACGAAGGTGGGCTCGGGCGAGTAGGTGAACGAGCCGTTGCCGGCGAGCGTCGCCGTCCCGTGCGACGGTCTCGCGACCAGTGCCGCCTTCGGGGTCGAGCCGTCCGGGAAGGTGTCATTTGCGAGGACACCGGGCGCCTCGATCTCGAGCGTCTTGTGCTGACTCACCGAGTACTGGTCGTCGAGTGCCTCGACCGTCGGCGGCGGAGGACCGACGTCCGCACAGCCGTCGAACGGGTGGTTGCGGGCCGAGCCCGAGCTCGACGGGAGAGACGCGGCGATCAGAGTGCCGTTCAGCTGTGTGCTCCCCGGGAACTTGACGAGCGCGTGCGGTGCGAGAACGGTGCCCTCCCAGGCGAGGTTCGGGCCGATCTGAACCGACGTCGCAGTTGGGAAGTTCCAGAGCAGCGCCCGGCGGAGCGCCTCCAGGTCCCCGGTGGTGCCGTCGTTGAGCTGGACGTAGGCGGAGCCATTCCAGAATTGGATCGCGGCTGTGGGGAACGCGGCGGTCGTGTACGAGTCGCCGCTCACATTGACGATCGTCGACGAGCCGAACGGCACCTTGATCCTGATCACCTGCGCCTTCTGGAGATCTGCGGCAGGCAGCGTGAACACGTTTGTCGTGGTGCTCGACCCCGTCAGGTCGAACGCGTACGACGGGCCGCCGGCCGAGCCGTTCGAGGGGAGCGCCGCGAGCGCGAGCGATTGGGTCGCGAGAGATGTGAACTCAGCGGCGAAGCCGAATGGCGGAGCCGCCAGCGTGACCTGCCCGTTCGGGGTCGTGATGCTGCCCTGAAGCGCGCCACCGTAGGTGACGCTGCCGTTTTGCGCCTGAGCGCCGCCTCCTCCGATCGTGAGGTTCCCCGCGGCCATCAGATCGACGCGCGACGAGCTCGGCGGCAGTGCGACGCCGACGTTGTAGCTCGTCACCGAGACGTTGCCGCCGGCACCGGCACGCCCCTGAACATCGACCGCGGTGGCGGCGTAGTCGTGCTCGACGAAGACGTTGAAGCTCGCGGCGACGCCGAGCAGGTCGCTCCCACACGTTGCGCTCTGCAACGCCCGATGCGCAGGCGGATTCGAGGCGCGTGCCGACCCGAGAGCACCGAACATGCCCAGACCGAGGAGCAGCAGCACTGGATGCCGCCGGAAGCCGTAGCCGGAAGAGGCCCTGTTTACCGATCGCCTCGACACCCTAGTCACTGCCATCGCTGTCGAAGCCGCCCCAAATGGGGGATTTAAGGGCGTCCCCTGTGACGCATCCGCTCTGCGAGGATGCTGCGGTGACGCGTCACGCGACATCGCGATGGGCGATCTCGGCGTGACGAGCGAAGGCAACTCGAGCATCGAGTGGCGCGTGGTGCCCGCCGGGCCATTCAGGATGGGGAGCGACCCACTCGCCGCGTACCCGCCCGACCCGGACGAGCAGCCGCGCCATTCGGTCTCGCTCGCGGCGTTCCAGCTGAGCCGGATCCCGGTCACGAATGGCCAGTACCGCGCGTTCGCCGCTGCCACCGGGTCGTCGGCTGCCACTGGCGTGGCCCGGCGCGGGTGGGGAGGACGAGACTCCGGTCACCTACGTGTCGTGGCACGACGCGAAGGCTTTTTGCGAGTGGTCGGGTACGCGACTTCCGACCGAGGCGGAGTGGGAGGCTGCAGCGAGGGGCGGCGACGATCGGCTCTGGCCGTGGGGAGACGAGCCGCCCGACGCGACCCGATGCGTCTTCTCCGCCGGGATCGGCGGGCCGACGCGAGCGGGTGCCCACCCGCACGGGGCATCGCCCGCCGGCGCGCTCGACCTGGCAGGGAACGTCTGGGAGTGGGTGTCGAGCGCCTACCGGCCCTACCCATACGACGCCTCGGATGGGCGCGAGGAGCCCGACGACTCTGTTCCGCGCGTCGTGCGCGGCGGGTCGTACCTCGACGGCGCCGACGGAGTGCGCTGCTCGGCTCGCCGGCCGATGCTCGCTGCCGCGCGCGACACCTACGTCGGCTTCCGCGTCGTCCGCGTCGAGGCCGAGACCCGGGTTCCGTTCGACTGGGTGGACGTGCCTGCCGGCGAGGCCGTGCTCGGCCGCGATCCGGTGCCCTACGCGGGTGAGGCGCTCGCCGACGAGCTTCCCCAGCATCCGGTCGACGTCCCGTCCTTCGAGCTCTCGCTCACGCCGGTGACGAACGCGCAGTACCAGCGCTTCGTCTCGACGGGGGCTGGGCCCGCGCCGGCGAACTGGATCGAAGGGATGCCTCCGCCCGGGCTGGAGCACCACCCGGTCACCTGGGTCGACTGGTTCGAGGCCGGCGCATTCTGCTCGTGGGCCGGAGGCCGCTTGCCGAGCGAGGCCGAGTGGGAGAAGGCCGCCCGCGGGACCGACGCGCGCCGCTACCCCTGGGGCGGGCTGGACGATCCCGAGGGCCGCGCGGTCGTCGGCGCCGGCATCAAGCACGGCTCGCCGTCGGCCGTCGGGGAGCGTCTCTCAGGCGCGAGCCCCTACGGGTTGCTCGACATGGCCGGCAACGTCTGGGAGTGGGTCTCGAGCGCCTACCGGCCGTACCCGTACGACGCAGCCGACGGCCGGGAAGACGCGGATGCAGGCCTGGAGCGTGTTCTGCGGGGCGGATCGTTCGCCAGCCCCGCGCTCGGCTGGGCTCGCTGCGCCTCGCGAAGCCGGAGCCACGCCGTCCGGCGCCAGTGCCACATCGGCTTCCGCGTCGCGCGGGATCACCCCGTCAACGGGGCGTGAGGAAGCGGTCGAGCCTCAGGAACTCGATCTCGTGGCTCGTCGACCCGTCGATGGCGAGATCGGCGAGGATCTCCCCGACGACGGGCGCGAACTTGAAGCCGTGACCCGAGCACACCGAGCCGATCACGACGTCCGGCTCCGCGGGGTGGAGATCGATCAGGAAATGGCGGTCGGGGGTGTTCGTGAACATGCAGGCGACCGCGTCGAGCACCTCGCCGGCCCCGGCCGGAAACCACTCCGCCACGAACTCCGCGCAACACCTCGAGCTCGCCGCTCGTGACCGCACGCTCGAAAGCGTCGGGGTCGACGGCTCCGCCCGGATGGTTCATGCGGCCGACCTTGAACCCTGGGCGGCCGACCTCCGGGAAGCCGTAGTGGTCGCGCCCGTCCGACTCGATCACGAACACCGGGAAGCTCTGCGGGGCGAACATCGACGACCCGATGGGTGTCGAACCACGCCACGACCTGGCGCGTTGCGGTGAGAAGCCCCTCGACCGGAAGCTGCATCAGGTCGGCGGCCCACGCGCCCGGGCAGAGGACGAGCCGGGTCGCCTCATAGGCGCCCCGATCTGTCCGGACGGAGACGCCGCCGCCCGGTAGGCCCTTCCAGTCGAGGACGCGCTCGTCGAGTCGTAGCTCGGCGCCTTCGGCGCGGGCCGCGTCTCCATGGGCCTGCACGCAACGCTCGGCCCAGAGGAAGCCGCCGTCGGGTTGAAGCACGGCGACCGTGCTGTCGGGAGGCGCGTACGCCGGGTAGCGCGAGCTCAGCTCGCTGGTGCTCAGCAACTCGTGCTCGAGCCCGTGCTGCCGGCACGCGAGCAGCGAGCCGCTGACGACAGCCCCGTCCTCGGGCCCGGCCGAGAGCGAGCCGATGACCTCGAGCAGCCGCTCGCTCGTTCGCGCCTCGAGCTCGCGCCAGAGCTCGTAGGCGCGCCGCAGCAGGCCGACGTATCCCGGCTGCTCGTGGTAGGCAAGGCGGATGATCCGCGTCTGGCCGTGCATCGAGCCGCGGTCGTGCACGAGCCCGAACTGCTCGAGGCCGAGCACCCGCTGACCCCGTCGGGCGAGGTGAAAGGCGGCTGCGGCGCCCATCGTGCCGACGCCGACGACGATCGCGTCGTAGCGTCCGCCGCGGGGCGTCACGTCCTGATGCGTTCGAGCAGAGCGGTGCTCTCGTCGATCAGGCGATCGACCTCGCCGCGATCGATGTTCGTGTTCGTGATCCCGTAGGCCCAGCGATAGTTGTCCTGATCGAGGATCTCGCACAGCGGAACGCCCTCGACCAGATCCATGTCGGCGCTCTCGGGCAGGTAGCCGGCGTAGTCGTTCGTGTAGGCCGCTGCGACCGTCGTTCCGAACGGGCTCCCGTCCTTGATCCGCTTGCCGGCCCCGTTGAAGAGCTCGAACGGGTTCGTGACGATCGCGATGTCGCCGACTGCGACCGCCTGGATCTCGGCGCGGGCAGGCTCGTCGGCCCGCTCGATCATGTCGAGATACATCGAGAGCGCTCCGCCGCGGTAGGAGTTCGGGAACTTCTGAGCGGAGGTCATCGTGTGCACCTCTGGCCCCCAGACCTCGGGCCAGTCCGGCTGCGGGCTGCCGGCGAGCTCCGCCTGCAGCTCGCGGATCTCGTCGGCGTCGTACGCATGGCGGCGCCGGCGGAGATCGAGCCACTGGGATGCAGCTGCGACCCGCGCATCGCCGGTCGTCTCGATGCCCGGGTACAGCTCGAGCGCCGCCTCTCCGATCCCGCGACCCAGCCGATCGCGCGCCTCGTAGCCGTGCGGGCTCGCCTCGTAGTCACCGAACCACCAGTCGAACGGCGCGACGTCGCCCGCGCAGCCCTGGATGAAGATGCACTCGACGCCCGGAATCGCGGACTCGACCGTGTCTCGAACGGGCGCGATGTACTCGGCGTCCCAGAGGATCGTGGTGCCTCCGACCGTGATCGGGTGCGCGGCGAAGCTCACGACAGCGGCCAGAGGCTCGCCGCCGGCGCGGTCGACGCGGATCACCGTGAGCGAGTCGTCGACCGGGCGCTCGCGGTCGACGCGGTTGCCGGAAAGGCCCGGAGCGCGACCGACCGCAGCACCGACGCGCGCCGGCTCGAGCCGGCGCCAGGCCGCGTAGACAGCGCCTGCGAGCAGATCGCCGAGCGAGGCGGCATAGCGTTCGAACTCCGGAACATCGGGCAGGCCGCCGACCGTCGAGCCCCGCGAAAGGCTGGGCGCGCTGTGGTTGTGCGAGGCGTGGACGGAGACTGCGCTCCCCGGGATCCCGGTCGAGCGGGTCACCTGCTCGCGAACTGTCGCGGCGAGGTCGGCTCCGACGAAGACGAGGTCGGTGGCGACGATCGCCGCCGTCCGCTCGCCGTCGGAGAGGACGAGCGCCTGGGCAATCAGCGGCTCCTGAGCGCCCTGTGCGAGCGCCTTGCGCGCCGCCCAGCAGCCGAGCGGCAGCCCCAGCGGCGGCGTGATATCGACCCGTGCGACCCCTGCCGAAAGGCTCATGCCAGCTCCGACACGTCGATCTCGCGCCCGACGACGGCGACCTTGTCGCCCTGGTCGGTCGTCGCGATCCCGCGGATCGAGCAGACGTAGCCGCCGTTCTTCGCGTGCACCGGCTCGGGCTCGCGGTCGGGACGCTCGATGAAGTGGATGCGGCCGAGGAGCTGTCCCGGCTCGACACGATCGCCGATCTCGACGAGGGTCTCCCAGAGACCGGACTCGGGTGCCAGAAGGTAGTTCTCCTCGTCGGTCGCGCGCACGATCACCGCCGGCTCGAGGCCGAGGCTCTCGCGTGTCTCGACCTCGCCTTCGAGGATGCCGAAATGGCGAAGCACGTTCGCGAGGCCGCTCGCGGCGATCCGGTGGGTGGGCGCGATGACCTGGCCGCCGCCGCCGAGCTCGGTCGAGACGACGATCTTGCCCTGCTTCTCCGCCTCGCCGACGAGGAGACCGCTTCCGGCGATGTCGATGTAGACGAAGTGGACGTCGGTGTTCCAGGCGAGCATGCCGGCGGTCATCTGCCGCCGCTGCTCGGGATCGTCGACCCAGTGCATCTCCGACCAGGGCGGGCAGATCGACGAACGGCCGCCGCTGTGCATGTCGACGACGATGTCGGCCCGCGGAAAGAGGAAGCGCGAGCAGAAGTCGGCCAGCTGCTCATCGGGCGGCCCGTCCGGGTCGCCCGGGAAGGAGCGGTTCAGGTTCGCGCCGGACGGCCAGAGCCGCGTGTAGGCGCGCGAGGCATCGGGCGAGGCGCACGGGACGATGATCAGCCTCCCGTGAACGTCGTCGGGCTGAGTCTCGCGCGCGAGATTCAGCGCCGCCACCTGGCCTTCGGGCTCGTCGCCGTGAACGCCGCCGAAGATCACCGCGGTCGGGCCGTCACCGCCGTTGATCGAGATGATCGGGATGAAGAGGTGCGACCAGCCGCTCGTTGTTCGTCGACCGCGGCAACTCGAGGCGCCCCACGTGCTTGCCGGGAGCGTCCAGATCGATCGTGCAGTGCACCGGGGAGGCGTCGGCCATGACCGGCCGCGATTGTAGACAATTCGTTTATAGTCGACAATCGAGGGTGCGCGGGTGCGCATCTCCCCGGGGCCGCAGGAGGATTTCGAGTGAAGATCACAGACGTCGAGGCGGTGATCCTTCGGCAGCCTGTGCTGGACGACGGGATCGCCGACGGGAGCCAGGACGACCTCGTTGTGCTCGTGCACACCGACGAGGGGATCACCGGAATCGGCGAGGTCGATTCGGCCCCCGAAGCCGTGCGGGCGATGATCAACGCGCCAGGCTCGCACGCGATTGCGAACAGCCTGCACGATCTCGTAGTCGGCGAGGACCCGCTCGATGTCGAGCGCCTCTGGCACAAGATGTACCGCGGCCTGATCTACGTCGGGCGCCGAGGCATCGCGCTGCATGCGATCAGCGGCATCGACATCGCTCTCTGGGACATCAAGGGGAAGGCGCTCGGGAAGCCGGTCAGCGAGCTGATCGGCACGCCGCAGCGCGACCGGGTGCGGGCGTACGCATCGCGCCTGATGCCCGACACGCCCGACGAGGTTCGCGACGGCCGTCGGAGCGTTGCGCGAGCAGGGCTTCACCGCCGTCAAGCTCGGCTGGGGGCCGCTCGGCGCCGACGCCGACCATGACCTCGCGCTCGCGGCCGCGGCCTGCGAGGCGGGAGGCGACGGCGTGACGATCCTGATCGACGCAGGGCTCGGCTACGGCGCGGACGCCCAGAAGGCGATCGGCGTCGCGCGCGGGCTCGAGGAGCTCGGGGTCTTCTGGCTCGAGGAGCCGTTCGAGCCGGACGAGTACGAGGCCTACGCCGAGCTCGCCGACACGGTCGACATCCGGGTCGCCGCCGGCGAGCAGGACACGACCCTCTGGGGCTTCCGGGAGCTGATCGAACGCGGCCACGTCGATCTCGTCCAGCCCGACGTCACCCGCTGCGGCGGGATCACCGAGCTGCTCCGGATCGCCGAGTTCGCCCACGAGCGCGGTATCGAGACCGTCCCGCACGCCTGGAAGAGCGGGATCATCAAGGCTGCATCCCTGCACGTGAACGCCGTACTGCCGGAGGCGCTCTTCCAGGAGTACTGCGTCGCCGAGACCCCCATCAACACGCTGCTCACGCGCGAGCGCCTGCCGATCGACTCCGAGGGATTCGTCGCCGTGCCGACCGGCCCCGGGCTCGGTGTCGAGCTCGACCCGGACGTGCTCGAGCGCTACCGCGTCAATTAGAAGGGAGACCGAAAGATGGCCACAGCAGAGCAGAACATCGTTGGCGGCGAGCTGGCGGCTCGCGCCGCGCGCGTTATCCCGGGGGGAGTGAACAGCGGCCAGCGCCAGGTTCCCGGCCTCGAGGAGCTCGTGATCGCGGCGACGAAGCGGCGCCACCTTCACCGACGGCCAGGGTCGCACCTACACCGACTACCACGCCGCCTTCGGGCCGCCGCATCCTGGGCCACAACGACCCGGACGTCGACGCCGCTGTCGCCTCGACGGCGAAGAGCGTCGGGCTGATGGGCGTGGGCGTCACCGAGGTCGAGGTCGAGCTCGCCGAGCGGCTCTGCTCCCTCATTCCGTCGGTCGAGCGCGTCCTCCTGACCGAGACGGGCAGCGAGGCGACCTTCCACGCGATTCGCGTCGCGCGCGCGGCCACCGGCCGCCGGCACGTGATCAAGTTCCAGGGCTGCTACCACGGCTGGCACGACTCGGTCGCGATGAACGTGATCTCGAAGCCCGAGCGCGTCGGGCAAAAGGATCCGCTGTCGAAGGGGAGCATCCCCGACGTCATCGATGCGACGATCGTCTGCAAGTTCAACGACGCGGACGAGGTCGAGCGCGCGCTCGTCGACCACGACGTCGCGGCGATCATCCTCGAGCCGATCCCGCACAACATCGGCGCGCGTGCTCCCGCTGCCCGGCTTCCTCGAGCGCCTCCGCGAGCTGGCGACGAAGCACGGAACCGTCCTGATCTTCGACGAGGTGGTGACCGGGTTCCGCCACGCGCTCGGCGGCTACCAGTCGATCGCCGGCGTCACGCCCGACCTGACGACGATGGGCAAGGCGATGGGCAACGGCTGGCCGATCTCCGCGCTCGGCGGGAAGGCCGAGCTGATGGACATGTTCAGCACGACGCCCGGGCAGCCCGCGTTCTTCGCCGGGACGTTCAACGGCCATCCGCCGACCACCGCCGCGGCGCTCGCGACGATCGACAAGCTGCAGCGCGAGCCGGTGCACGAGCACGTCTTCGCGGCTCGGCGAGCGCACCCGCCAGGGCCTTCGCGAGCTCTACGCGCGCCTCGGCGTCACGAGCCACGTCAGCGGCTTCGGCTCGATCTTCGTCACCTACTTCCTCGAAGGCACGCCGACGAGCTACGACGACCTGCTCGCGAACGACGTCGATCTGTTCACGGGCTACCGTCGCGAGCTGATGAAGCACGGGATCTTCGAGCTGCCGCTCAACCTGAAGCGCAGCCATTTCTCGTACGCCCACACCGACGACGACGTCGACCGCCTGCTCGAGGCGACCGAGGAGGCCGTCCAGACCGTGCTCGCGCGGCGCGCATGAGCGACCCCGGCGGTCAGCTGCACGATCGACCTCACGGCGCCCGGTAAGCAGGTCGGGCGCCTGCAGTTCGCCAGGATCTCGAACACCGCCGGCTGGGCGTACGACTTCGTCCCGATCGCGACGATCGCGAACGGGGAGGGCCCGACGGTGCTCGTCTCGGGCGGCAACCACGGCGACGAGTACGAGGGCCAGATCGCCGCGCTCCGGCTGATCAACGAGATCGATGCGGAGCAGGTGCACGGACGGATCGTCGATCATCCCGGTGATCTCGACCGCGGCCTCGAAGGCGAACACGCGCATGTGGCCCTCGGGCGCGAACTTCAACCGCTCGTTCCCGGGCTCGCCCGACGGGTCGCCCGACCGCCAGCTCGCCGACTACTTCACCCGTGTCCTGTTCCCGATGTCCGACGTCGTGATCGACATGCACTCGGGCGGCCGCACCGCCTGGTTCACGCCCTGCTCGCACATGCACGTCGTCGACGATCCCGCGCAGCGCAAGGCGATGCTCGAGGGGATGCTGGCCTGGAACTCCGACTTCCACTTCCTCTACGTGGACGTGAACGGCAACGGCCTGCTGCCGGTCGAGGCGGAGGACCAGGGCAAGATCGTGATCACGACCGAGCTCGGCGGCGGCGGGCGCGTTCCCGAGCCCGTGCACCGGCTCGCCTGGAGCGGCCTCACGAACGTGCTCCGGCACGTCGGCGTGCTCGAGGGCGAGGTCGCTGACGCGCGCGTCGCTCGGGACTGCCGGACGCGGTCATCCTCGACGGCCGCGACACCAGGAACTACGTGATCGCGGAGGAGACGGGCCTCTTCGAAGGCCTGCTCGAGCCCGGGAGCCGCCGTGCAGCGCCGGCGACCCGGTCGGCCGGCTCTGGTTCCCCGACCGGCCCGAGCGTCCGCCGCGTCACGCTGCCGGCGCCGCTCGACGGCGTCCTCGCCGTGATCCGGGCGATCCCGGTGACCGAGGCCGGCGACAGCGTGTTCGTCACCGGTCAGCCGATCGCCGCCGCCGATCTTCTGTGAGCGACGCGCTCGCCAGAACCTTCGCGAGCGTCCGCAACCACAGGAACTACCGTCTCTACTTCGCCGGCCAGGCGGTCTCGTTCACGGGTACGTGGATGCAGCAGATCGCGGCCGCCTGGCTCCTGCTGCAGCTGACGCAACTCGGCGGTCGCCGTCGGCGCGCTCGCGCTGACGCAGCTTCTGCCGGTGACGATCTTCGGCCTCTTCGTCGGCACGATCCTCGACCGCTTCGAGGTGCGGCGGGTCGCGATCATCACCGAGTCGGCCTCGATGGTGATGGCGGCGATCCTGGCGGCACTGACGCTCGCGGGGACGATCACCGTCTGGGAGATCTACTTCTTCGCCCTGCTGATGGGCTGCGCTCAGGCCGTCGGCGGCCCGGCGCGGCACGCGCTCGTCTTCGAGATGGTCGGCCCCGAGGATCTGCGCGAACGCCGTCAGCCTCAACTCGAGCCTCGGCACCGCAGCCCGTGTCCTCGGGCCCGCGATCGGAGGCATCGTCGTCGCGGTCGCGGGGGCCGGTGTCGCCTTCGGCATCAACTCCCTCAGCTTCCTCGCCGAGGTCGCGGCCCTGCTCGCGCTCGACACGACGAAGCTCCACCGGGCGATTCGCGACCACGGAGCGACCGTCGTCGGCGGGGCGCTCGACGCCCTCAAGTTCGTGGTCCGCGTCCCGCCGCGCAGCCGTTGCGTTCTTCGCCGTGCTCGTGCTCTCGACGCTCTCGTTCAACTTCAACGTGCTCCTGCCGCTCGTCGCCGAGCAGACGCTCCACGGGGCGCCGGACGTTCGGGCTGATCGCGGCGGTCTTCGGGGCCGGAGCGCTCCTGGGCGCGACGGCGAACGCTGCGCGCGGGCCACGCGAGCCTGCGCGTCCTGCTGCTCGGCGCGCTCGGCTACGGGATCTTCGAGCTCGTGCTCGCGCCGCTCGACTCGCTGGTGCCGGTCTGCGTGGTGCTGCTTCCTGATCGGCTTCTTTACACGCAGTGGGGCACGACCGCCCTCGCGACGATCCAGCTCGAGGCGCCCGAGCAGCTCCGGGGACGGGCCGCCAGCCTCTACTTCTTCGCGTTTCTCGGCGGAGCGCCCCTCGGCGGGCTGTTCGCAGGCTGGCTCGTCGAGGTGGGAGGGACCCAGCTCGCGTTCTACGTCGCGGGCCTGGTGGCGGTGCTGACCGCGCTCGTCTCCGCGGCGACGCTCAGGACGACCTCACCGGCCCGCGCGGATCTCGTCATCGCCGATCAGCCGGTGAGTGACGAACCGGACACGGCCCTCGAGCTCCAGCGCGAGCACGCCGCGTGACCTGAGCGCCTCGACGGCTCCCGGCCCGAGGTCGGCGTAGACGATGTTCGTCTCCGGCCTGGGCGCGCCGATCAGCGCTGCCAGGTCGCGCGCCCGGACGTGATCCTCGGCGAGCCGGCCGATCATCAGATCGATCGCGACGAGCCCCGCGGCGGCGAGGATTCCCGCCTTGTGGACCGTCCCGCCGCCGAGCCGCTTCAGGTGAACCCGCGCGCTCGCGATCGTCTCGCCGTCACCGGCGAGAATCGCCCCGAACGGGGCGGAGAGACCCTTGTTCAGGCTCAGCGCGACGGTGTCGACGGGCGCTGCCAGCTCGGCCAGCGGAACGCCGAGCGCAACCGCCGCGTTCGGGAGCCGGGCCCCGTCGAGGTGCGCCCTCGGGCGCCCGGGCCGCGAGCCTGGCTGTCTCCCGAGCATCGATGACGGTGCCGCCGGCCCGCGTGTGCGTGTTCTCGATGCAGATCAGATCGGCCGTCTCCGCCTCGTCGAGGCCGACCGGTGTCAGGCCCGCGATCTCGGTCAGCCAGTCGCCCTCGTTGACGAGGATGTGCGCCCGCTCCGGAAGCGCCGCGCGCCCGCCGGGCCGGGTGAGCGAGAGGACGGCGGCGAGGTTCGCCTGCGAGCAGGTCGGCACGAACACGGCCGCCTCCTTGCCGAGCAGCTCGGCGCCGCGGAGCTCGAGCTCGTTGACGCTCTCGTCGTCGCCGAAGATCCCGAGCCGCGCCGAGCGCATCGCCTCCCACATCTCGTCGGTCGGGCCCGCGCAGATGTCCGAGCGGAGGTCGACCGGCTCGCTCACGTTCGCGGGAGGTGCCTGCCGGGGCGGGCCCCGGTGTGCTCGCCCGCCGAGACGACGGACGTGCCGTTGACGAGCACCTCGTCGACGCCCGACCACGTAGTCTGAGCGGGTCGAGCAAGGTCGAGCCGTCCTCGAGCCGATCGAAGTCGAGCACGACCACGTCGGCGCAAGCCCGGGCGCGAGGCGTCCCCGGTCGGCCAGGCCGAAGTGCTGCTGCCGGCATGCTCGTCATCTTCCGGATCGTCTCCTCGAGCGGCAGCGTGCCCAGCTCGCGGACGTGGTGGGTCAGATAGTGGACGTGCCCGGCGAAGCAGACGGGGTGCGCCGAGATCGCCGTCGAGGCCGACATCGAGGGCGCTCGTGTACCCGTCGACGCCGAGCGAGAAGAGGGGGTGCGAGATCATCTCGGCCAGATGCTCGTCGGTGAAGAGCTCGCCGATCAGCAGGATGCTGTCCATCGCGGGGCCGGAGCGGCGAGGATGTCGAAGTAGCACTCCCACTCGCTCTTCCCGAGCAGCCGCGGGATCTCGGGGAAGCTCTTTCCCTCGAGGCCCGGGTACTGCGGGCTCGCCTGGAGGCGGACACGGTCCCACTCGCCCCGGTGGATGAAGCGCCAGTACCGGTCGCACTCGCTGCGGAGCCGCTCGCGCACCGCGCGGGTCGCGTAGCCGCTTGCACGCCTCCTCCCAGCCCTCGGCCAGCACCCACGGCGGCAGGATCCCGACCATCGCGCCGAGCCCGTCGCGGAACGGCGTCGTGTCGGCCAGCACGTCGAGCCCCTCGATCTCACGGGCGGCCTGCATCGTGTCGACCGCGCGCTGCCAGGCGCCCGGCGCGGCTCCGGTGCGGTTCCGGACGTTGAAGTGCGAGATCTCGCCCTTCGTGCCGCCCTCGCGGATGATGCGCAGGAACTCCTCGGTCGAGTCCTGCAGGCTCGAGTCGCGGTTTCGCATGTGGCTCGTGTAGTGGCCGCCGTAGCGGCCGACGACCTTGTTCAGGCGGACGATCTCCTCGGTCGGCGCCTCCCGGCCCGGCTTGAACTCGAGCCCTGTCGAGAGGCCGAGCGCGCCGGCATGCATCGCCTCGGCGACGTAGCCCTCCATCCGCTCGAGCTCCTGCTCGGTCGCCTGGGCGCCCGTACACGCCGGCTGCGCAGCGGATCGTGTTGTGGCCGACGAACCAGGCGAGGTTCTGCGAGTGGCCGACCCTCGAGAGGACGCCGAGATGGTCGGCGAACGACTCCCACTCGATCGGGCCGTCATAGGCGAACGTCCGCAGCCGCCCCTCGATCACCTCGTGGGAATGCTCGGAGACCGGGCGCATAGGTCCAGCCGCAGTTGCCGACGACCTCCGTGGTCACGCCCTGCCGGATCGTGCTCTCGGCGGTCGGGTTCGTGTGCAGCGTGAAGTCGCTGTGGCTGTGCGGGTCGACGAACCCGGGGCAGACGACGCGTCCGTCTGCGCGAATCGTGCGCTCCGCGACTGCGCCCGTCGAGATCGCCGACCTCGACGATCCGGCCGCCCTCGACGGCGACGTCCCCCCGGAACGGCGGGGCGCCACTGCCGTCGACGATCAGGCCGTCGCGGATCAGCAGGTCGAGAATCGAGCGCTCCGCTCAGTCGTCATCTTCGTGCTTCGCGAGGGTGACCACGTCGGTCACGTTGCCGCCGATTCGCGGGTCGAGGATGTCGCGGAGGCCGTCGCCGAGGAAGTTGAAGCCGAGCACGACGATCATGATCGCGAGGCCCGGCCAGAGCGACATCCAGACGTTCGCGTCGATGTAGCCGCGGGCGGTCGCCAGCATGTTGCCCCAGGCCGCCTCCGGCGGCTGCGTCCCGAGGCCGAGGAAGCTGAGGGTGGCCTCGGCGAGGATCGCCTGCGAGAAGTAGACGGTCGTCAGGACGGTCAGCGGCGCGACGATGTTCGGGAACACGTGCTTTCTCATGATCCGCAGGTCCTTGGCGCCGAGCGAGCGCGCCGACTCGATGAACGGGGAGCCCATCACCTCGAGCACCGCGGCTCGGATCACGCGCACGAAGGCAGGGGTGTAGACGATGCCGATCGCGATCATCGCGTTGCGGCGGGACGGCCCGAGCAGGCCGGCGATCAGCATCGCGAGGATCAGCAGAGGGAAGGCGAAGACGATGTCGATCAACCTGCATCATCACGAGGTCGAGACCCCCGCGATAGAACGCGCTCGTCACCCCGATCAGCAGGCCGAGCGTGAGGCTGATGCCAACTGCGACCGCGCCCACCGCGAGCGAGACCTGCGCGCCGTGGATGATCCGCGCCAGCGTGTCGCGGCCGAGGTCATCGGTCCCCATCGGGTGCGCCCAGCTCGGGGAGAGCAGGCGCGTCGCATCAGTGTTGTTGGGATCGATCGTCCAGATCAGATTGCCGAACAGGGCCGTCAGGATGACGAAGCCGACGATCAGCGCGCCCGCGATCCCGATCGGGTTCCGCCAGCGCGCGGGTAGCGCCAGGCGCCGCCGCGGGATGAGCCGCCAGGTGCTCGCGACGGCGGAGGTCACGTGACGGTGATCCTGGGATCGAGCACGCCGTAGAGCAGGTCGACGAAGAAGTTGACGACGATGAACACGAACGCGATCAGGAGCGTCGCCGCCTGCACGACCGGGTAGTCCCGCTGGAAGATCGCGTGCAGGAGCTGGTAGCCGACGCCGGGCAAGCCGTAGATGATCTCCGCGATCGCCGCCCCGCTGATCAGGGCGCCGACCTCGAACGCCGGCCACGGTGACGACCGGAACGAGTGCGTTGCGGAGCGCATGCTTGGTGAGCACGACCCGCCGCCGGGCGCCTTTCGCGCGCGCGGTGCGCACGTAGTCGAGGTTCAGCACCTCGAGCATCGTCGCGCGCACCATCCGCGTGACGATCGCCAGCGTGAAGACGGAGATCGCGATCGCCGGAAGGATGAACTCCTGGAGGTTCTTCCACGGGTCCTCGTAGAACGGGACGTACTCGAGCGGCGGCACCCAGTGGAAGACACGCGAGGTGAAGATGAGCAGCAGCGTCGCGAGCCAGAAGTTCGGGATGCTGATGCCGACGAGGCCCGTGACGCGCGCCGCGTAGTCGACGGGCCGGTCGCGGCGAACGGCCGAGATCGCTCCGAGGGGGATCCCGATCAGGAGCGCGATCGAGATCGCCAGGAAGACGAGCTCGATGTCGATCGGAAGCGCGGTCCGCATGATGTCCACCACGGGCTGCTGGGTCAGGTACGACTTCCCGAAGTCGCCGTGCAGGACGCCGGTGATCCAGCGCACGTACTGATCCCAGTACGAGCCCGTAGATGCCGAGCTGCCGCTTCGCAGCCGTGATCTGCTCCGGGGTGGCGGTGTTGTCGCCCGCGAAGAAGAGATCCAGGATGCTGCCCGGAAGCAGCCGAACCAGCATGAAGATGATCACCGAGACCGCCACCAGCGTGGCGAACAGGGCGGCCATCCTCTCGGCGATATAGCGGAGCATTTGGTCAGCAAAGGCCGACGGGCGGGCCGGCGTGTGCCGGCCCGCCCGTCAGAAGTCGCCTTCTAGCTTTCGATGTAAGCCGTCCGCAGCGCGGGGTTGAAGTCCGTGAACGCGACGTAGATGTTCTTCAGCCGCTTGTTCACGACGAAGAACTTCGAGACCGAGACGAGCCCGATCTCGACGACCTCGTCCATCAGGTGCTTGTTCAGGTTCTGGTACATCGGGAGCCGCTTCTTGGTGTCGAGCGTGATGCGGCCGTTGCCGACGAGCTTCCAGATCGGCTTCGGGTTGCTGTTCGGAGCGCCGTTCCAGCCGGTGAACCACTTCGAGTAGATCGCGGCGGACGGGTTGTACTCGGCGACGTAGCCGTCGACGTCGCCGCGCATCCCGCGACCGGTCAGGTTCCAGTCGAACGTTGCCGGCGCTGTTGTTGGCGCCGAACGTGACCGGGTCCTGCGGCACGATGTTGACGTTGATCCCGATCTGCGCCAGGTCGTTCTTCATCAGCGAGGCGACCGCCGTGTAGTCGGTCGGCGTCGAGAACGTCGTCATCGTGACGTCGAAGCCCTTCGAGCCGGCCTTCTTCATCAGGGCCTTCGCGGCCGGCAGGTCGTACTTCTCGTAGTTCGACTGCAGCTGGTCCTGCGGGAGCTGCCACGGCCCGTACCCGGCTGCGACCTGCGCGGAGTACTTGCCGTACCCGGAGTAGACCTTGTCGATGATGTTCTGGCGGTTGATCGCCTTGTTGATCGCCTGGCGGACGTACTTGTCGGCCCAGGGCTTGTTGTCGCCCGCCTTGACCGTGAACTGGAGCTCGCGGAACGCTGCGGTGAGGTTGTGCAGCACCGTCAGCCCCGGGTACCCGTTGATCGAGAGGGCGTTGTCCGAGGAGACCACGCCGCCGTCGATCGCTCCGGCCTTGAGCGGCGGCGATGCGGGTCTGCTCGTCCGGGATGATCTTGTAGTTGATCCCGTCCATGTACGGCAGGCCCGGCTTCCAGAACTTCGGGTTCTTCACGTAGTTGACATGGTCGTTCGGCACGTAGCTCCCGCTCAGCATGTACGGGCCGGTGCCGATGCCCTGCGTGGTCGGATTCAGGGTCTGGTACATGTTGTTCGGGACGATCGAGGTGTAGCGGCCCCAGGCCATCACGCCGTAGACGCGAGCGTCCGGCGCGATGCAGGTCCATCTGCACCTGGTACTTCGAGAGCTTCGTGACACCCTCGATCGCCGGCAGCTGCCCGACCACCGCGGTCGTGCCCGGGAGCGGCGGGTTCAGCATCAGCTGGAACGAGTAGACGACGTCGTCGGCCGTCATCTCCTGGCCGTTATGGAAGATGACCCCCTTACGGAGATTCCAGACGATCCGCTTCGAGTTGACGACGGTGTAGCTCGTCGAGAGAGCGGGGCGGATGTTCAGCTTCGGGTCCCACTCGAGAAGCGCGTCGTACATCATCTCGTTCGCCGTGTGGTTGATCGTCAGGGTCGCGCCGTACGGGTAGATCCCGCCGGGATCCTGCTCGAGCGCCCACGTGGCCGTCCCCCCGGTCGGCACCTTCTTGGCGGACTGCTTGGTTACGCGCCGGGCCGCAGCACCTGCTGGGCCGGCAAGAGCACCTGCAACGACTGCAGCTGCACCAACCCGGCCTGCTCCTGCGAGCAGTCCGCGCCGGCTGATCTCACTCTCGAAAGGCGAGCTTTCGGTCGGCTTGTCTGACATGTTTGCAACTCCTCCTTCGTCCGGGGAATTCCTCAGAGAATCTGTCCGACGCTCGGCGCGTCGCCTTTGATGTCGTCGTAGAACGGCGACTCGCGAAGCTCGAGGCCAGCGAGGTATGCGACGTTCTCCGGGTCAAGAACGATGCCGAGACCCGGGTCGTGCGAAACGGCGATCTTGCCGTGATCGATCTCCACCGCTTTGCTTAGGACGTCGTTCAGCTGGAGCGGATAGTGAGTGTCGCTTGCGAACGGGAAGTTCGACGACGCCGCCACGACGTGCGCGTTGGCGGTCGTCGCGACGCCGAGCTCGGCCCAGCTCCCGATCGCGCACCACTTTCCCGCCGCCGCCGCGAGTGCCGCGATCTGACTCGCGCGGGTGAGCCCGCCGGCCTCGGACGGATAGACGACGAAGACGTCGCACGCGTCCGCCTTGATCAGCTCGAGGGCAGAGCGAAGGTCCGTGCATCCCTCGTCCGCGGCGATCGGCACCGCCACCGAGCGCCGGACCTGGGCCATTCCCTGCAGGTCGAAGTCGGGCACCGGCTGCTCGACGTACTGCAGGTCGAACTGCTCGAGCGCCCGGATCCACTTCACCGCAGCCGGGACACTCCAGTTCATGTTCGCGTCGATCCGGATCTTGATGTTCGAGCCGACCCGGTCGCGGATCGCCGCGAGCGTGTCGTAGTCCTGGCCGAGATCTCGCCCGACCTTCAGCTTGAGCTCGGTGTGCCCGGCAGCGACGAACTCAGCCGCCTTGTCGGCGTTCGCCGCCGGGTCGTCGATGAACAGGTACCCGATCACGGGCACCTCCTCACGGCAATAGCCGCCGAGCAGCTCGGCGACGGAGATGCCGAGAGCCTTGCCCTTCAGGTCGAGCAGCGCCATCTCGATGCCGGCGATCGCGTAGCGCGGCAAGACCGCTCCAGTTCCGCGAGTACTCCTCGAGCCGGTGCAGGAGCCACTCGATCCGGAGCGGATCCTCCCCCGCGAGGAACTGCGCGAACTCGCGGTCGATGATCGTCTGGATCGCCGGGAGCGTCGGGCCGGGCGCCTCGCCCAGGCCGACGAGCCCTTCGTCGGTGTGGATCTCGACGATCAGGCCGGAGGCCGACTCGCGGATGCCTCCCGTCCACTTGAGAGGCTCCCGGAGTGGGACGCGAACCGCTGTCGTCTCGATGCTTGTGATCCTCAAGAAGGCCGTAGAGTAAGCTTCGCTCCCGGTATTGTCAACCATCGAGGAATTGTCGACAATGTCCTTTGCGCAGTCGGCTCAGCCGATCGTTCGTCGAAACTAGCCCGATGGCCCAGACCGTTCCCGTCCCCCGCCCGAAACGCCGCAGCTCCCGCCGCGAGGAGGTGGTGCAGACCCTGCGCCAGGCGATCGTCATCGGAGAGCTCGCCGACGGCGAGCGGCTGATCGAGGATCGCATCGCGCGCGAGCTGAACACGAGCCGCGGGCCCGGTCCGCGAAGCCCTTCGCCAGCTCGAGCACGAGGGGCTCGTCATCTCCTATCCCTACCGCGGGGCGGTCGTGCTCGGCGTCTCCGACGAGGAGGTGCACGAGGTCCTGATCCCGATCCGGCTGACGCTCGAGCGGTTCAGCTTCACGAAGGCGGCCCAGCGAATGACCGATGCCGACTACGGCGAGCTCGCCAAGGAGGTGTGGCAGATGGGTGAGGGCGCTCGCACCAACGACCTGCTGCGCTGCGTCGAGGCCGACATCCGCTTTCACGAGTTCGTGCTCTCGCGCTCCGGGCAGCCCCACACGACCCAGGTCTGGCGCAGCATCGCGCCGCGCATCAGGGCGTACTTCTTCCGCTTCGGGCGCGAAGCCGACATGTCCCGCGTCGCGATCGAGCACGGAGAGCTGCTGAGCGCGCTCCAGCAGCGGGGCGACACCGACGCCCTGATGGCTGCCGTCGAGCGGCACATCACGGTTCGCACCCGGGCCCGGCTGGATGAGCTCGTCGGCGACAGGCACGGGAGGCGCGCATGGCTGAGCTTCTGCGGGTCGAGAACCTGAGGACGTGGTTCCGGTCCGGAGAGCGGCCGATCCGGGCGGTCGACGGGGTCGACTTCGAGCTCGGCGCCGGCCAGACCCTCGGGCTCGTCGGCGAGTCCGGCAGCGGCAAGTCGGTGAGCGCGCTCTCGATCATGCGGCTGATCGAGCCGCCGGGCGAGATCCGGGAGGGGAGCCGGATCATCTTCGAAGGGCGCGACCTCGTGCCGCTCAGCGACCACGAGATGGAGAGCATCCGCGGCAACGAGATCTCGATGATCTTCCAGGAGCCGATGACGTCGCTCAACCCGGTGTACACCGTCGGCGAGCAGATCGCCGAGGCGGTTCGCATCCACAAGGGAGCGGGCAAGCGCGAGGCGCTGGACCGGGCGATCGAGATGCTCGAGCTCGTCGGGCATCCCCGAGGCCGCGCGGCGGGTGAAGGACTACCCGCACCAGCTCTCGGGCGGCATGCGCCAGCGCGTGATGATCGCGATGGCGCTTGCGTGCGACCCCAAGCTGATCATCGCCGACGAGCCGACGACCGCTCTCGACGTGACGATCCAGGCGCAGATCCTCGAGCTGATGATCGAGCTGCGCGAGCGGCTCGGCATGTCGATCCTCCTGATCACGCACGACCTCGGCGTCGTCGCCGAGATGTGCGACGAGGTCGTCGTCATGTACGCCGGCCGCGTCGTCGAGCGCGGGCCCGTCGCCGATGTGTTCACCTCACCGCAGCATCCGTACACGGAGGCGCTGCTCCAGTCGATCCCGATGCTCGGCATGACCCAGGCCGAGCCGCTGCGCGTGATTCGCGGCACCGTCCCGAGCCCGCACGACTGGCCCGCGGGCTGCCGGTTCGCCCCCCGGTGCGACTACGCCTTCGAGCGCTGCGAGACCGAGCAGCCGCCGCTCTTCGACGTCGACGGCCGGCTCTCGGCATGCTGGCTGTGCGAGCACGGGCACCGGGAGCCCTCGAAGGTCGAGGTTAAACAGGCATGAGCTCTTCGGATGTGCTGCTCGATGCGCAGGGGATCAAGAAGTACTTCCCGGTCCACCACGGCCTGCTGCGGCGGACGGTCGGCCACATCCAGGCCGTCGACGGCGTCGACATCGAGATCCGCCGCGGCGAGACGCTCGGGCTGGTCGGCGAGTCGGGCTGCGGGAAGTCGACGCTCGGGCGGACGCTGATCAGGCTGATCGAGCCGACCGAGGGGACGATCGAGTTCGACGGCAGCAACCTGATGGCGGCGTCCGGGGCCGACCTGCGTACGGCCCGGCGCGAGATGCAGATCATCTTCCAGGACTCCGTCGGCTCGCTCAACCCGCGGATGCGGGTGAAAGACATCGTCGGCGAGGGGCTGTCCGTCTACGGAGTGCCGCGTAAGGAGCGGCCCGATCGAGTCGTCGACGCGCTCGAGCGCGTCGGGCTCGGGCCGGAGACCCTGCGCCGCTACCCGCACCAGTTCAGCGGCGGGCAGCGCCAGCGCATCGGGATCGCCCGCGCGCTCGTCCTGCGGCCGAAGCTGATCGTCGCCGACGAGCCGGTGTCGGCGCTCGACGTCTCGATCCAGTCCCAGGTCCTCAACCTGCTCGTCGAGCTGAAGCAGGACTTCGGGCTGACCTACCTGTTCGTCGCACACGATCTCGCCGTGGTCGGGTACATCTCCGACCGGATCGCGGTCATGTATCTCGGGAAGGTGGTCGAGCTGGCAGACGCGGCCGACCTCTTCGCACGGCCGCTGCACCCGTACACCGTCGCCCTCCTGTCCGCGATCCCGACGCACCGAGATCGGCGCGAAGCGCACGCGCATCACCCTCCGGGGCGACGTGCCGAGCCCGATGAACCCGCCGAGCGGCTGCCGGTTCCGGACCCGCTGCCCGATCGCGCAGCCGGTCTGCGCCGAGCTCGAGCCGCAGCTCGCCGATCACGGAAAAGGCCACACCGCCGCCTGTCACTTCGCCGGGACTCCGATTCCCGAGAGCGCGCCGCTCATCCATGCCTGAGCCGGGCTCGACGCCTCGCTACGAGGCGCGCCTCCTGCACGACCAGCGTGTCCCGACGCGCGACGGGATCACGCTCTCGGCGGACGTCTACCTGCCGATCGGCGGAGGCTCGTTCCCGACGATCGTCCAGTGGACGCCCTACGAGTCGACGCGCGAGCGGTTCATCGGCTGGGGCGTCTTCTACGCGCAGCGCGGCTACGCGGCGATCGTCGTCGACGTTCGCGGCCGCTACGAGTCCGGAGGCGTGCTCGAGCCGTGGATCCGGGACGGGCTCGACTCGCAGGACACGCTCACCTGGGCGGCGGGCGAGCAGTGGTGCAACGGGCGGATCGGCACCTGGGGGCGGAGCTACGGCGGGGCGACCCAGTGGCAGCTCGCTCACCTCGGCCACCCGAACCTCCAGTGCATCGCGCCGCACGTGATCCACGACGACTACTTCTGGGACGGGTACTTCACCGGCGGGGCGTTCCAGCTCGCGCTGACGCTCGGGGCTGCCGCGCTCTGGGACAGCGCGATGGCGTTGATCACAGGTGCGAGCGCCGCCGACCTGATCCTCAACGAGCGCGTCCTCCGGCATCTGCCTTTGATCGACCTCGACGAGGTCACGATCGGGCGCAAGGTCGACTACTGGCGGCTCTGGTGGGAGCATCAGACGAACGACGAGTACTGGCAGCAGTTCAAGCACCGCCCGGAGGCCGTGAACGTGCCGATCTTCCAGCAGGGCGGCTGGTTCGACCCCTACTCGGGCGCGCACCTGCGCTCGTTCGCCGCGGATCCCGGACGGCGTGCCGAGCCGCGTCCTGATGGGCCCCTGGTCGCACGAGGAGGAGGTCGAGACCTTCCGCGGCGACGTCGACCTCGGTCCGGCATCGGTGACCGTGATCCGCGAGCACGACCTGGCCTTCTACGACCGGTACCTGAAGGACGAGCCGACAACGGCTGGGACGACAGGCCGCCGCTCGAGCTCTTCGTGCTCGGCGCGAACGAGTGGCGGGCCGAGAGCGAGTGGCCGCTCGCAGGCACCGAGTTCACACCGTGGTACCTGCACTCCGGCGGGCGCGCGAACACGATGAGCGGCGACGGTCGCCTCGACCTCGATCCACCCACGAGCGGCGAGCCGTCGGACCGCTACTCGTACGACCCCGAGGATCCGGTGCCGACGATCGGCGGCAACAACTCGGTGCTGACGATGACGCAGGGAGCGCAGACGCCGATTCTTCCCGGCCCGCGCGACCAGCGCGTGCTCGAGCGCCGCGACGACGTGCTCTGTTACACGAGCGACGAGCTCGATCGCGACCTCGAGGTCATCGGGCCGATCGAGATGGTGCTCTACGCCGCCTCGAGCGCGAAGGACACCGACTTCATCGTCCGGCTCTCCGACGTGTACCCGAACGGCAAGGCGATCTTCCTGGCCGAGGGGATGCTCCGCGCGCGCTACCGGGGAAGCGTCGAAGGGGAGAGCGTCGAGCTGCTCGAGCCCGACGAGGTCGCCGAGTACCGCATCCGCTGCTATCCGGCGGCGAACGTCTTCAAGCGGGGGCACCGGCTCCGGCTGGACGTGACGAGCTCGAGCTTCCCGCGGTTCTCGCGCAACCTGAACACCGGCGAGGACGTGGGGACGGGAACGCGGATGCAGGTCGCGCACCAGACGGTGCTGCACACGAGCGCGTACCCCTCGCACGTGCTGCTGCCGGTCATCCAGAGGTGAGCTCGCGCCTGACGGGTCGTGGCTAGCTTCGACCTGCTCCTGCGGGGCGCGGCCGTGTACCCGGGCGAGGGCGCACCGGTGCTCACGGACGTCGGGGTCCGCGACGGGCTGATCGCAGCAGTCGGGGACCTCTCGGCTGCCGAGGCGCTTGAGGTCGTCGACGGTGCCGGAGCGATGCTCTGCCCGGGTCTCATCGACCTGCACGCGCACTCGGCGCTCGTGTCCTTCTCGGACCCGCTGCACACGCCGAAGATCCTGCAGGGCTTCACGACGGAGGTGATCAACCCGGACGGGCTCGCGCCGGCACCGGTCGCGCCGGGAGGGCAGGCGGCGCGGCAGGCGTATCTGCGCGCGCTCGAGGGTGAGGGGCCGCCAGAGTGGCCGTGGACGACGCTCGCGGAGTACCTGGACGCACTCGAGCGCAGCCGCCCGGCCGTGAGCCTGGTGCCGTCGGTCGGGCACGGCGCGGTGCGTGAGGCAGTTCTGGGCGCCGACCGGGTGGCTCCGTCGGCGGCGCAGCTCGCCGAGATGCGCAGCCTGGTGAGGCTCGGGCTCGAGGCGGGCGCCCGGATGCTCTCGTTCGGGCTCGTCTACATCCCGGGCGCCTACGCCGAGACCGACGAGCTCGTGGCCGTGGCCGAGGAGGCCGCGGCGTTCGGCGTGCCGCTCGTCCCGCATGTCCGCAACGAGGGCGAGGGATTGCTGGAGGCGGTCGGCGAGCTGATCGACGTCGCCCGGCGCTCCGGCGCGCCGCTGCACCTCTCGCACCTGAAGTCGCTCTCCGGCGACCACCTGATCGAGCCGCTCCTGACGCTGATCGACGCCGCCGCCGGCGACATCGATCTCACCTTCGACCAGTACCCCTACGGTGCCGGGCGCGACGCTGCTCGCAAGCCTGCTTCCCGGCTGGGCTCAGGCGGGCGGCGCCGAGATGACCCTCGAGCGCGCACGCGGCACCCGGGAGCGCGAGGCGATCGCCCGCGACATTCGGGACGGCCTGCCGGGCTGGGAGAACATCCTCGGCACGCTCGGGCCCGACCGGATCGTCGTCGCCGGAAGCACGCTGACCGAGATCGCCGACGAGCGAGGGGTCGATCCGGTCGCGGCCGTCCTCGACCTGCTCGTCGAGAGCAGCCTCTCGGTCGGGATGGTCCTGCACTACGCCTCCGACGAGGCGGTTCGCACGATCGCGGCTCATCCGCTCCAGCTCGTCGGCTCGGACGGGATCTTCGGGGAGAGCCCGCATCCGCGGCTGTACGGCACGGCTCCCAGATTCCTGGGCCGATTCGCCATTCGCGAGGGGCTGATCCCGGTCGAGGAGGCCGTTGCCCGGCTCACGGCCCGCGCTGCCGATCGCCTCGGCCTCCGGGACCGCGGCCGGATCGAGGCGGGGAAGCGGGCCGACCTCGTGCTGCTCGACCCAGGAGCTCTACGTGGATACCGCCACCTACGCCGACCCGAAGCAGAGCCCGCCGGGAGTGCTGCGGCGTCTGGGTCGCCGGGCAGGCGGTCGTTCGCGACGGCGTGCCGACCGGCGCCCGTCCGGGCGGCGTCGCGACGTTCGTCGGCTAGACCAGCGCGAGCTGCTCGAGCAAGGCCTCGCGTGCCTCGGTGCGCCCGCCGAACGGGATGCGGAGGTGCGGAGTGGTCGCCGCGAAGTGGCGACCCGGCAGCGCGGTGATCCCGTGCGTCCGGGCGAGGCGGTCGCTCAGCTCGTCCTCTTCCTCGACGGCCGCCCAGATGAAGGCGCAGGCCTCCGGGAGCTCGGCGTGCATCGCCCCCGTCGCGTTCGCCGCTGCGATCGCGCGCGGTCGCATCTCCTCCAGCTCCGCGACGGCCGCCTCGATCCAGTCCTGCGGGCCGGTCCAGCGCGGCGAGAGCCGCAGCCTGGGCGACGCCGTCGATCGCGAGCGCCTGCCACTGGAAGGCCGCCGTCATCCGGTCGATCACCGCGCGCGGGACCGACGGCGAAGCCGATCCGCCATGCCGCCATCCCGTGGGTCTTCGAGAAGCTCCGCAGGACGAGCGTGCGGTCGGCGAGCTCGGGATGCGACGCGGGTGAGAGGTGGGGCCGGCCGTCGAAGAGGACGCCGGCGTAGGCCTCGTCGGAGAGCAGCAGCGCATCGCTGCCTGCGAGGGCGGCCGCGATCAGGTCGAGATCGTGCGGTCGAAAGACGTACCCCGTCGGGTTCACCGGTGTGTTCACGATCGCGAGCGTCGTCTCGGGGCGGATCGCGGCCGCGAACGCCGCCCAGTCCGGTGCCCCGTCGGCGCCGCCCGTCACGGCGCAGGTCCCGCCGGCCTCCGCGATCACCTGCGGGAAGAAGAACGACGGGGCGTGCGAGACCGACCGCGCGCCGAAGGCCTGCGCCGCCAGGTAGAGGCCCTGCATCCCGCCGAGCGTGATCAGTACCTCCCGGTCGGGATCGACTCGGCGCCCGAGCTCGGTACCGACGCCGTCGGCGATCGCCTCGCGCAACGCCGGTAGGCCTCGCGTCGGCGCGTAGGCGGCGCGCCTGGCGGCCTGCGCTGCCGCTTCCACGACGTGCGGCGGCATGTCGACCGACGGGTGGCCGCCGATCCCGAGCAAGCCCGGGTAGCGCTCACCGAGCTCACGGGACGGCATCGGGCCCGGGTGGGTCACACCAGGACCCTCCTCAGCATCGCGACGTACACGCTCGTCGCCCGCACGAGCTCGGAGACCGACATGTACTCGACGTCGCCGTGGGCGCCCTCGCCGACGGGGCCGTGGTAGACGGTCGGGATCCCGGCCGCGGCGAAGAGCGCGCCGTCGGCGACGGTCTTGATCCCTTCGGGCCGCAGCTCGTCGCCGGTGACCTCGCGGTGGGCCTCCTGGAGCGCGAGCAGCAACGGGTGGTCGGTCGCGATCGCGTACGGGCCGCGGACGAGCTTCAGGTCGAGCTCGATCGTGCAGCCCGTCTCCTCGGCGACGAGGTCGAGGAGCGCACGGTACTCGGCCTCGACGGCCTCCAGGGTGTTCCCGGGAGCCCACCTCCGGGTGCCCATGATCCGGCACGTCGACGGGAAGCGGTTGTAGAAGTCGCCGCCCTGCAGCTCGCCGACGAAGTACGTCTCGGCGCCGACCCAGGGGTGCTCGGTCGGCGGCCAGCTCCTCCGACCGTGCCGCGATCGCGGTGACCACCTTCGCCGCCGCGATCAGCGGATGCGGGGTGCCCTTCGGCGTCAGCAGCTCGTGCGTCGGCGTGCCGCGCCGAGACACCGTGATCTCCGCCGTCGCCTGCCCCATGTGCGAGACGACGACCATGCCGGGCCGCGAGAGCTCGCACACGACGGCCAGGTCGGCTGTGAAGCCGTGCTCGGTCGAGCAGCCAGCTGAGATCCTCGCCGCGCCCGCCGGGCGCCTCGTGCAGGCCGATCGCGACGATCACGAGCTCGCCCGCGAACGACCCGCTCTCGCCCAGCACGCGCGCGGCCTCGGCCGCGCAGGCGCAGGCGCCCTTCATGTCGGCCGAGCCGCGCCCGTAGATCAGCTCACCGTCGATGTAGGGGGGATCGTGCGCAATCGGGACGACGTCCAGGTGCCCGTTGAGGACGACAGTCGGCCCGGGCCGGTCGCCGCGGAGGCGGCCGATCACGATCGGGGTCTTCGGAAAGACGGTGTCGAGCACCTCGACGTCCATGCCGATCTGCTCCAGCCGCTCCGCGTAGAGGCGGGCGACCTCGGCAGTGTCTCCGGTGGGGCTCTCGACCTCGACCAGCTCGAGGGTCAGGTCCCGCAGCCGGCCGGCATCGACCTCGGTCATGCCGGGATCACCGGCAGCACCACCTTCGATGGATGCTCCGCGTCGGAGAACACCGTCTGCTCGGCCACGACCATGTGGGTGTGGCGGCCGATCGGCTCGCCGGTGTTCGGGTTCCGCTCGAGCCGGGGGAAGTTGGACGAGGAGATGTCGATGCGGATCCGGTGGCCGGGGGCGAACAGGTTGCTCGTCGGCGGGAGCTCGATCTCGACCTTGTAGGGCGTGCCCGGGCTCCATCATCACCTCGTGGTCGAAGCCCTCGCGGAAGCGGGTGCGGATGATCGAGTCGTTGAGGAGCATGTCGTATCCCTCCGGGTAGTCCTCGTTCGGCGGGTAGACGTCGACGAGCTTCGCGGTGAAGTCGGTGTCGACCGCGCTCGAGGCGATCCAGAGCTCGACCTTGACGCGCCCGGTCACCTCGATCGCCTCGGCGAGCGGCTCGGTCTGGTAGACGAGGACGTCCTTGCGCTCCGACAGCCGCTGGTACGGCTCGCGGGCCGTGAAGTACTCCGCCGACTCCTTCTGATCCGCCGGCCCCGGCGTCATGATGTTTCGCAGCCGGAGGGCCGGGTTGAGCAGCCGTGCCCACATCGGCTCGATGTCCGATCCCTCGTCCGGGAACTCGCCGACGGCGCAGTAGAGGCCGCCGATCGTCGGCACCGGGTCCTCCGGGTCGTACGTGAAGTTCCGTCGGCTCGCCGAGCGGCGACGGCAGCTCGTTCACGAGCGCCCCGTCCCCGTGGAGATGCAGAGTCACCGGCACGGCACGGGAGAGCGGCCACTCGTCCTCGTCGCGCCAGCGGCCGCCGTGGTCGAGCTTCCCGAAGCGGTGTCTTGCGGCCGCTGCCGCCGCCCATGACGAAGATCTTCACCAGCTTCCCGCTCGGGGCCCAGCCGGCCGCCTGGCTGCCGTCGTCGCGCAGCCACCGGTCGAAGTACTCGAGCTGCTCCTCGAAGTAGCGCTGCACGCCCCAGCGGGAGTCGGGGCCGAAGTCGACGTCGAGGGTGTAGGTGGCGTCGCCGCGCATCCCGACGTGGCTCCACGGCCCGACGAGCAGCCGCTGCGGCGCGGTGTTCTTCGCCGCCATCGCCGCGAAGTACTCGGTGTCGGCGTGGGGGAAGCCGTCGAACCAGCCGGTGGTCATCGTGACGGGGATGTCCGCGTGGTCGGGCCAGAAGCGGGTGAAGTCGTTCTCCTTCTTCGCCCACCACTCGTCGTAGGCGCCGCGGGTGGTGTAGTTCTCGAGCGTCTCGTCGAGGGCCGGAACGTGGCGGAGCGCCAGCGTGCCCTTCTGCCATGGGGGAAGCCCCAGAAGAGCTGCCGCAGGTTCCGCAGGTCGTCCCAGACCTCGCGCTGCTTCTCCCAGTCGCCCGTGCACGTCCTGCGCGTCGGCCGCGTGGATGTAGAGCGCCCAGAACATGTGCAGCTGCATCGCGCCGCCCTCGCGCGTCTGGTTGAAGTAGGTGTTCGTCGGCGTCACGTCGGGCCAGATCGCCGTCAGGTGCGGCGGGCGCTCGAGCGCGGCGCGGACCTGGATGATCGCCGCGTACGAGCTGCCGACCATCCCGGTGCGGCCGTTGCTCCAGGGCTGCGCGGCGATCCACTCGATCGTGTCGTAGGCGTCCTCGCCGGTGTGCGGCGTGACGCTGTGGAAGTACTCCTTCGTCCCCTCGGAGCGGTGGCGGTCGCGCATGTCCTGGAGCACGACGGCGTAGCCGCGCGGGACGAAGAAGTCGGCGATCTCGGTGTAGCGGCGCTCGGTCTTGTCGTACGGCGTGATGCAGACGATCGTCGGGTAGCGGCCCTCCACGAGCTCGCCCTCCCGGCCGGGGCGGTACAGGTCGGTCGCGAGACGGATCCCGTCGCGCGTCGTCACCATCACGTCCTTCGAGAGGACGATCCCGTACTGCTCGCTTCATTTGCTCCCTCCTGATGATCAGGTTTCCGTAGGTCTCGATCTCCGCGGCGTAGCCGGGGTGGATGACGGTCGTCGAGTCGAACTCCTCGACGACGGCGGGCCCGGCGATCCGCGCCCCGGCCGGCAGCGCGTACCGGTCGTAGATCGGGCAGTCGACGTAGCCGCCGGACTCGGCGAAGTAGACGGGGCGGCGCTCCTTCGGCTCGAGGCCGCCGGTGGCGGCGAGCGGCTGGAGCGGCGGCTTCGCGATCTGCCCGACCGTCGTCAGGCGCAGGCTCACGCACTCGGTCGGCTCGCGTCGGCGGCATGAAGCCGTACGAGCGGTCGTGCTCGGCGTGGAACCGCTCGAGGAGCTGCGGCACGCTCGACGCCTCGAACCGGCCCGGCGTCGGGATCGTCAGCTCGTAGCTCTGCCCGACGTAGCGCATGTCGATCTGCCGTGAGAACTCGATCGCGTCGCGCGAAAGCCCTCGCGCTCGAGCTCGTCGGCGCCGGCCACCTCGAGCTCGCGCGAACACCGCCTCGACCTCGTCGGGCTCGAGCTCGTCGAGGCGGCGCATGATCGTTCGCGAGGCGTCGCGCTTCAGGTCGGTCGTGAGCAGGCCCGTCGCGGAGAAGATCCCCGGGCTGCGGCGGGATCAGGAGCGTCGGGATCTCGGCGTCGCGGGCGAGCGCGTTCGCGTGCACCGGGCCGGCGCCGCCGAACGCCGACGAGCACGAACTCGCGCGGGTCGTAGCCGCGCTGGACGGAGATCAGGTGCAGCGCGTTCACCATCGCGGCGTTCGCGATCTCGACGATCCCGTTCGCGGCCTCGACGAGGCTCAGGCCGAGCGGCTCGGCGCAGCGCTCCTGGATCGCGCGCCGGGCGCCCTCGACGTCGAGGCCGATCTCACCGCCGAGGAAGTACCCGGGGTTGAGCCGGCCGAGCACGACGTTGGCGTCGGTGACGGTCGGCTCGACCCCGCCGCGGCGGTAACAGACCGGGCCGGGGTCGGCGCCTGCGCTCTGAGGCCCGACGCGGAGGAGACCGCCCGAGTCGACCCAGGCGATCGAGCCGCCGCCGGCGCCGATCTCGACCAGGTCGACCACCGGCGTCCGCACCGGGTAGCCCGACAGCGACATGCCGCCGATGCCTGCCGATGCGTGGCCGCCGACCTGGTAGTCCTTGGTCACCGAGGGCTTTCCGCCCTGGATCAGGCCGACCTTCGCGGTCGTGCCGCCCATGTCGAAGGAGAGGATGTCCGGGAGGCCGAGCGCCTCGCCGAGCGACGCGGAGGCGATCACTCCCGCCGCCGGGCCCGACTCGACCATGAAGACGGGGCGCCGGCTGGCCGCCTCGGAGCTGAAGACGCCGCCGCTCGACTGCATCACGAGCAGCTTCGCGTCGATCCCGGCATCGACGAGACGCCCCTCGATGCGCTCGAGGTAGCGCTCGACGACCGGGCGGATCGCCGCGTTGATCACGGTCGTGCTGGCGCGCAGGTACTCGCGGAACTCGGGCGCGACCTCGGCCGACAGCGAGACCGGCACGCCGGGCAGCTCCTCGGCGAGGATCACGCCGATCCGGCCGCTCGTGCTCCGGGTTGACGTAGGAGTGGAGGAGGCAGACGGCGATCGACTCGACGCCCTCGCGGCGCATCAGCGCCGCCGCGTCCCGCACCGAGCCCTCGTCGAGCGGGAGCAGGACCTCGCCCTTCGGCCCCAGCCGCTCGACGACGCCGACCGCGCGGTCGCGGGGGATCAAGCGGGCGCGTCTTCTCGAACTGCGGGTCGTAGAGGGTCGGGCGCACCTGGCGCGCGATCTCGAGCAGGTCGCGGAAGCCGTCGGTCGTGATGAAGCCGCTGCGGGCGATCTTCCCCTCGATGATCGCGTTCGTCGCCACGGTCGTCGCGTGCACGACCGAGCCGACGGCGGCGGCCGAGACCGCTCCCTCGGAGAGGGCGCGGTCGACGGCGTTCATGAAGCCGATCGACGGGTCGGACGGCGTCGTGCTCACCTTCGCGATCGAGACCCGGCCGGTCTCCTCGTCGATCAGGGTCGCGTCGGTGAAGGTTCCGCCGATGTCGATTGCGATGCGTACGGCCATTCTCAGCTCCTCAGCTCGTCAGGTTCTCAGCTCGGCGGTTGCCTGCTCGTCCAGCTCACGGGTCTCGAGGTCGACTGCGACGCGATAGAGGTCGCGGGCGCGCTCGGGGCTGACCTTGCCCTCCAGCACGTCGCGCAGGACCCGGGCCGGCTCGCGCTCCACGGGCGCGCCGTAGCCGCCGCCGCCGCAGGTCCGGACGCTGATCACGTCACCCGGCTCGAGCTCGACGGTCGACTTCGAGCCGAGCCGCGTCTCGGTGCCGGCGCGGATCAAGACGTACTCGGCGAGGTTGCCGTCGTGGCCGCCGAGCGCGCCCCACGGGCCCGCCTTGTCGCGGTCGGCCAGGATCGTGAAGGTCGTGTGCCGGTCGAAGAGGTAGTCCTTGCGCAGCCCGAGCCCGCCGCGGAAGCGGCCCGGCCCCTCGGAGTTCTCGACCAGCGAGAGCCCGTTGATCCGCACCGGGTAGTTGAGCTCGGTCTCCTCGATCGGCGCGTTCTCGGTGTTCTGGCCGTGCGCCTGCACGGCGTCGGGGCCGTCGCTCCGGGACCGCCCGCCGTACCCGCCGGCGAACGTGTCGTAGAAGCAGGTGTACGTCCCGGCCGCGATGTCGAGGCTGCCGAACCCGGCCTGGCACATCATCCCCTTCGTCCCTGCCGGGAGGCGGTCGGGGAAGCCGGGGAGCAGCGCGCGGAAGATCACCTCGACGACGCGGTCCTGCGTCTCCCAGCCGCCGACGACCGGGCTCGGCCAGCGTGCAGTTGGTCACGCTGCCCTTCGGCGCGTCGACCGTGATCAGGCGGTAGAAGCCGTCGTTCACCGGCAGGTCCGGGTCGATCAGGCACTTGACGGCGTACGCGGCCGGCCGAGAACGTCATCGCGTAGGTCGAGTTGATCGGAGCGCGCCGCTGCGGGTCGGAGCCGGTGAAGTCGAAGTGGACGTTCCCGGGCGAGACCGTGACCTTCGCCTTCAGGTGCACCGGCTCGTCGGTGTAGCCGTCGTTGTCGACCGAGCCCTCGGCCTCGTAGACGCCGTGGGGGAGATCGGCGAGCTCGGCGAGCGTCCTGCGCTCGGTGTAGGCGAGCAGCTCGGCCATCGTGTCGACGATCGTCGTCGTGACCGAAGCGCTCGACGAGCGCCTGGACCCTGCGCACGCCGGTCGCGTTCGCCGCGACCTGGGCGCGGAGGTCGCCGGCGGTCTCGTGCTTGGAGCGGATCTGGGCGAGCAGCAGCTTGAAGACGTCCTGGACGATCCGCCCGCCCTCGACGATCTTGACGGGCGGGATGATCACGCCTTCCTGGAAGACCTCCTGGAAGGCGCCGATGCTCGCCGGGGCGCCGCCGCCGACGTCGACGTGGTGGGCGAGGTTCGCGACGTACCCGAGCAGCTCGCCGTCGCAGTGAACGGGCGAGATCAGGCTGACGTCGTTCAGGTGGACGCCGCTCGGGTAGGGGTCGTTCGTGATGATCGCGTCGCCGGGCCCGAGGTTCTCCGGGCCGTAGTCGAGGACGGCGCGTCGGGACCTGCTCGACCATCGAGCCGAGGTGCACCGGCTGGGCGAAGCCCTGGGCGGACGCAGCGGAGCTCGGCGTCGAAGAACGCGCACGAGAAGTCGGAGCGCGTCTTGATGTTGGTCGAGTACGCGCTGCGCTTGAGCGTCAGGACCATCTCGTCCGTCGCCGCGACGAGCGCGTTGCGAATCACCTCGAAGGTGATCGGGTCGATCACGGCCTGCTCCGAAGGCGAGCGGTTGCGACCGGGTCGAGCCCCCCGGAGGAGTCGATCTCGACGCGGTAGAGCTCGCGGGCGCGCGCGGCGCTGACCTTGCCCTCGCGGACGTCCCGCACGACCAGGCTCGGCTCGCGCTCGGCCGGCGGCCCGTACCCGCCGCCGCCGCAGGTGCGGTAGCTGATCACGTCGCCGGGCTAGAACCTCGAGCGTCGTCTTCGGCCCCGAGCCGCCGCTCCTCGCCGTCCCGCACGAGCAGGTACTCGGCGGGCTTGCCGTCGAGGCCGCCGAGCACGCCCCACGGCCCCGCCTTGTCGCGGTCGGCGAGCACCGTGAACGTCGTCGGGCGGGAGAAGAGGTAGTCCTTCCGCAGGCCGAGGCCGCCGCGGAACCGGCCGGGCGCCGTCGGAGTCCTCGACGAGCGAGAGGCGCGTGACCTGCACGGGGTAGTTGAGCTCGGTCTCCTCGACCGGGGCGTTCTCGGTGTTCTGCCCGTGCGTCTGCACGGCGTCGGGCCCGTCGCTCGTCAGCCGGCCGCCGTAGCCGCCGCCGAAGGTCTCGAGGAAGCAGTAGTAGCTCGCCGGTCGCGGAATCGACGCCGCCGAAGCCGGCGTGGCACATCATCGCCTTGCTGCCCGCGGCCATCCGGGCGGGCAGCGCGGGGAGGAGGGCGCGGAAGATCACGTCGACGAGGCGGGTCTGCGTCTCCCAGCCGCCGACGACGGGGCTCGGCCAGGTGCAGTTGGTGACGCTGCCCGTCGGCGCGTCGACCGTGACGAGGCGGTAGAAGCCGTCGTTCACCGGCAGGTCCGGGTCGACGAGGCACTTCACCGCGTACGCGCAGGCGGAGAACGTCTGCGCGATAGGTCGAGTTGACGGGCGCCCGGCGCTGCGGGTCCGAGCCCGGCGAGGTCGAAGTGGACGCCGTTCGGCGGCGATCTCGACCCGCGCCTTCAGCTGCACGGGCTCGTCGGTGTAGCCGTCGGTGTCGACGCTGCCCTCGGCCTCCCAGGTGCCGTGGGGGAGAGCCGCGATCTCCGCGCGGGCGCGACGCTCCGTGTACGTCGAGCAGCTCGTCCATCGTCGACGACGATCGTGTCGCGGCCGAGTCGCTCGACGAGGGCCTGGAGCCTCCGGACGCCGGTGTTGTTCGCGGCCACCTGGGCGCGGAGGTCGCCGGCGGTCTCGTGCTTGGAGCGGATCTGGGCGAGGAGCAGCTTGAAGACGTCCTGGACGATCCGCCCGCCCTCGACGATCTTGACGGGCGGGATGATCACGCCTTCCTGGAAGACCTCCTGGAAGGCGCCGACGCTCGCCGGCGCGCCGCCGCCGACGTCGACGTGGTGGGCCAGGTTGGCCACGTACCCGAGCAGCTCGCCCTCGCAGAACACCGGCGAGATCAGGCTGACGTCGTTCAGGTGGACGCCGCTCGGGTAGGGGTCGTTCGTGATGATCACGTCGCCGGGCCCGAGGTTCTCGGGGCCGTAGTCGAGGACGGCGCGCGGGACCTGCTCGACCATCGAGCCGAGGTGCACCGGCTGCGCGAACCCCTGCGCGACCGACCGGAGCTCGGCGTCGAAGAACGCGCACGAGAAGTCGGAGCGGGTCTTGATGTTCGTCGAGTACGCGCTCCGGCGCAGCGCGACGACCATCTCGTCGGTCGCGGCGACGAGCGCGTTCCGGATCACCTCGAACGTGATCGGATCGATCTTGAGCCGCTCAGCGCCTGCCATCGCGCTCCTCGTCGCGTTCGCTCGTGATCGACCTCGCCGTCCTCGCGGACTGCGACGCCGTAGTGCTCGAGCGCGGCCTCCCTGGTCACCTTCCCGTCGAGCACGTCGGCGGCGACGCGCTCCGGCTCGCGCTCGAGCGGGTCGCCCCAGCCGCCGCCGCCGGCCATGCGATGCACGTAGACGTCCCCGGCGCTCGATCGTCGTCGAGAACATCGACGGCAGGATCTCCTCGGTGCCGTCGGGGTGGTGGAGGACGTTCGACGAGAGCGTGCCCGGCTTGCCGCCCGCGAGCCCGTAGGGCGCGTGCGCCGCCCGGTCGGAGCGCACGATCAGCGACGTCTCGGGCGTCAGGCAGCGCCAGACGCGCTCGACCGCGAGGCCGCCGCGGTTGAGGCCGGCGCCGCCGCTGTCGGGCACGAGCCCGTAGCGCTCGATCTCGATCGGGAACTCGGACTCGGCGACCTCGACCGGGATGTTCGCCGCGAGGCTGGCCGGGTTCGTGAGGCCGTCGTTGCCGTCGCCCGTCGGGCGTCCCGCCCCAGGTGCCGACGACGAGCTCGTAGAAGATGAAGCGGCCCGCCGCCGTCGGGCCGGTCGGCGCCGAACATCGCGAGCGTGTTCCCGCCCTCGCCCGCGGCCCCGACCCGCGTCGGGATCAGCTGCGCGAGCGCGCCGTTGATCGCGTCGAGCGCCCGGAAGCCGGTCACGCCGCGCATCGACGACGCGCCGGGCATGACGACCTCGGCGATCGTGCCCGGCTTCGTCAGCACGTGTGATCGGCCGGAACGCGCCCGGAGGTGTTCGGCACCTCGACGCTGATCGCCGAGCAGGACGGCCTGGTAGACGCAGGCCTGGATGAACGAGCGCGTGCTGTTCAGCGCGCCCCTGACCATCGGCGAGGACTCGGTCAGGTCGGCCGTGAGCTCGTCGCCGTGGATCGTGACCGTGGCCGTGATCGGCACGTCGCGCGCGCTCGATCCCGTCGGAGTCGAGGTAGTCGGTGAAGGTCGCCGAGCCGTCGGGCCAGCTCGCGATCTCCTGCCGGACGAGCTTCTCGGTGTGCTCGATCAGCGCCGGTCATGAGGGCGGCGAGCCGCTGCGGGCCCGTAGCGCGCGGCGAGCTCCTGGAGCGCGCGCTCGGCGACCGACGTCGCCGCCACCTGGGCGGCCAGGTCGCCGAGCGTCATCCGCGGGATGCGGACGTTCGCCCGGATCACCTCGAAGATCGCCTCGACCGGCTCGCCGCGGTCGTAGAGCCGGAGCCAGGGGAGGCGGATGCCCTCCTGGAAGATCTCGGTGTTGTCGCAGGCGCGCGAGCCGGGCAGCCGGCCGCCGACGTCGCCGTGATGGGCGGTCGTCGTCGCGAAGCCGATCAGCGTCTCGTCGAGGAACACCGGCTTGAAGACGAAGATGTCCTGGAGGTGGATGCCCGCCGTCGAAGGGGTCGTTCATCACGAACACGTCGCCGGGGCGGAGCGCGTCGCCCCACTTCGCGAGCAGGGTGTCCATCGCGTGCGGGACGGAGCCGAGGTGGAACGGGACGGTCACCGCCTGCGCGACGGTCTCGCCGGACGGCGTCGCAGAGCGCGGCCGAGAAGTCCATCCCGTCGCGGACGACGGTCGAGTGCGCGGTGCGGAAGATCGTCGTCGCCATCTCGTCGGCGATCGACGCGAGTGCGTTGCCGACGATCTGCTGGGTGACCGGGTCGATGCTCGTGGCGGCGCTAGACATCGCGCTCCAGGACGAGGGTCGCGGTCGCGGGATCGCGGCGGACGGTCCAGCCGCGGCGGACGACGACCGTGGTGTCGTACTCGTCGACGAGGAGCGGGCCGGGCTCCGGCTGCTCGCTGATCGAGGCGCGGCTCCGGACCGGGACCTCCTCGGAATCGGTGCCGGTGTGGACGGTGCGGCGTTCCGCCGCTCGGCCGTTCGGCGTCGGCGAGCGCCAGCCGGTCGACGGCGCTCGACGGCCCGAGCCCTGCGACCCGCAGCGCGCGGATCTCGATCGGCGAGCCCTCCTCGCCGCGCACGCCGTAGAGGCGCTCGTGCTCGTCCTCGAAGCCGGCGATCAGCGCGCGTCAGCGCTTCGGCGTCGACGGGCCCGGCGCCCAGCTCGACCTCTACCTCCCAGGTCTGCCCGCCGTAGCGGAGCTCGGCGCTCCGAACCCACTCGACGGTGGCGCCGTCGAGCGACGGCGCGATCCGCGCCTGGAGCTCGTCGAAGACGGCGCCGAGCTCCGCCGGGGCGACCGTGCGCGCATCGAGGTGGCAGGAGTGGACGTCGTGGAACTCGGGCCGGGCGAACAGCAGGCCGAGCGAGCTGAAGAGCCCGGCGAGAGCCGGCACGAGCACGGTCGTGCAGCCGAGCTCCTCCGCGAGTCCGGCGGCGTGGACGGGGCCGGCGCCGCCGTAGGCGATCAGCGCGAACTCGCGCGGGTCGCGGCCCTTCTCGGACGAGACCGACCGGAGCGCGCGCGTCATCCGCGCGTTGGCGATCGCGTGCACGCCCGCGGCGGTCTCGGCGAGCGAGAGGCCGAGCGGCTCGGCGATCCGCGCGAGGGCCTGCTCGGCGAGCTCCCGGCGAGATCGAGATCTGCCCGTCGGCGAGCGGTGCCGGTCGGGATGTAGCCGAGGAAGACGTTCGCGTCGGTGACCGTCGGATCGCTGCCGCCGCGGCCGTAGCAGGCCGGCCCCGGCGCGGCGCCGGCGCTGCGCGGGCCCGACCTGGAGCCCGCCCGCCGGGTCGAGCCAGGCGATCGAGCCGCCGCCGGCGCCGACCTCGGCGATGTCGATCGTCGGGATCCGGAGCAGCTCGCCGGCGCCGCGCATCAGGCGGCTGCCGGCAGAGAGCGAGCCGCCCGCCTCGTACTCGCGCGCCCGCGAGACGGCGCCGCCCTCGATCAGCGAGGCCTTCGCGGTCGTGCCGCCCATGTCGAAGGCGATCGCGTTCGGGTAACCGAGGCGGCGCGTCATCCCGAGCGCGGCGACGACGCCGGCGGCGGGGCCGGACTCGAGCGCGAGGACGGGGCGGAGCGTTGCGTCGTCCGAGGTCATGACGCCGCCCGAGGACTGCATGATCGTGAGCGGCGCCGCGACGCCGGCGCTCGTCGAGCCCGCGCCGGATGTCGCCGACGTAGCGGCCCATCAGCGGGCGCACGTACGCGTTCACCACGGTCGTCGCCGAGCGCTCGTACTCCCGCTGCTCGCGCAGGATCTCGCTCGAGAGCGACACGGTGACGCCGGGGAGCTCCTCGCGCAGGACGGCGCCGACCTGCTCCTCGTGGGCGGGGGAGCGGTAGGAGTGCAGGAGGCAGACGGCGACGGACTCGACCCCGGCCTCGCGCAGCTGCGCTGCGAGCGCGCGCACCTCGTCGGTGTCGACGGCGCGGAGCGACGCTCCCGTCGGCGGCCATCCGCTCGGCGAGCTCGAAGCGGAGCCGCCGCGGCACGAGCGGGTCGGGCTTGCGCCAGAACGGGTCGTACATGTGCGGGATGCGGAGGCGGCGGAGCTCGAGCACGTCGCGGAAGCCGGCGGTGGTGACGAGCGCCGTGACCGCGCCGCGCCGCTCGAGCACGGCGTTCGTCGCGACCGTCGTCCCGTGGACGACGCCGTCGACGGTGCCGGCTCCGGCGGTGAGGTCGGCGACCGCCTCGACGACGGCCCGGTCGTAGTCCGGCGGCGTCGAGAGCACCTTGCGCACCGACGCCGTCCCGTCGCCGAACTGGAGGATCACGTCGGTGAACGTGCCGCCGACGTCGACGCCGATTCGCGAGTTGTCTGTCAGGCTGCTCATGCAGTATTGTCGCGATATGAAATTTCAAATCGCGGTGCGGCCGAGCATACAACCAGATCGGCCGGAAGTGAAATCGGGGTCGACGACGCTCGAATCGAGCCGGAGCCGCTGGCCGAGATCGTTCCGATCAACCGCGAGTCGGTCGAGCACCGGGTCGCGGGCAGGCTCCGCGACCTGATCGTCAGCGGCCAGCTGCCGGCGGGGACGCCGCTCGTGCAGCGCGACCTGGCTCAGCGGCTCGGCGTCTCCCAGACACCCGTGCGCATCGGCCTCTCGGCGCTCGAGCGGGAGGGGCTGGTCGAGGTCGGCGAGACCGGCCGCGCGCTCGTGAGCCGCCTGACGCGCGAGGATCTCGAGGAGATCTATGCCGCGCGCCTGGGGCTCGAGGGGCTCGCGGCCCGGGTCGGCGTCGCGGCGATCGGGCGCCGGCGACGTCGAGCGCATGCGCGTCATGCTCAGGGAGCTCGGCCGGCTCGCGAAGCAGCAGGACGTCGAGGGCTACCTGCAGCTGCGCTGGGACTTCCACGCTGTCTGCTACCAGGCCTCCCGCAGGCCGCGCCTTCTCGCCGAGGTCGAGCGGCTCTTCTGGCGCGCGGAGCGCTACAACCACCTCGTCCTCTCGAGCGCCGAGCGCTTCCGCCGCTCTGTCGCCTACTACCACGAGTTCTTCGCGGCCTGCGAGCGCCGCGACCCGCTGGAGGCCGAGCGCGTGATCCACGCCAGCATCCGGGGCGCCGTCGACATGATCGGGCCGACGCTGCCGTCCGAGGCGGAGGGCGAGGAGGATCTGGCCGGTTGAGAGTCGGCGCCGACGTCGGAGGCACGTTCACCGACGTGCTGTTGCGCGACGCCGACGGGCGCCTTCGGTTCACGAAGGTCCTGTCGACGCCGCCGGACGTACGACCGGGCCGTGGTCGACGCGGTCTGCGAGCTGACGGGTGCCGACGGCGCTGCGGTCGAGAGCGTCTCCCACGGGACGACCGTGGCGACGAACGCCGTCCTGGAGCGGCGCGGCGCCCGGACCGCGCTCGTGACGACCGAGGGCTTCCGCGACGTGCTCGAGCTTCGCCGGATGCGGATGCCGCATCTCTACGACTACTTCTGGACGAAGCCGCCTTCGCTCGTCGCCCGGCGGCTCCGCTTCGAGATCGCCGAGCGCGTGACGGCGGGCGGGGAGGTGCTCAAGCCGCTCGAGGAGGCCGATGCCCGCGCACTCGCCGCCCGGCTGCGGGAAGCCGGGCCGGAGGCGATCGCGGTCTGCCTTCTCCACGCCCATGTTCACCCCGCACACGAGCGGCGGCTGGGCGAGATCCTGCGCGAGGAGCTCCCAGGAATACCCGTCTCGCTCTCGAGCGAGATCCTGCGCGAGCAGCAGGAGTACGAGCGCACCGCGACCACCGTCGTCAACGCCTACGTGCGGCCGCTGATGGGCCGGTACGTCGGCGACATCAGGCGGGGGCTCGACGCGGCAGGCATCGACGCGCCGCTCACGATCATGCAGTCCTCGGGCGGCCTGATGACCGCGAAGGACGCAGCAGCGCCGGCCGGTCTACGCGCTCGAGTCGGGCCCCGCCGCAGGCGTCGTCGCCGGCCTCGCGCTCGCCCGCGCGCTCGGCCACGAGAACGTGATCACCTTCGACATGGGCGGCACGACCGCGAAGGCCTCGCTGATCGAGGGCGGACGCGTCTCCCGCAGCCTCGAGTACGAGGTCGGTGCGTCGCTCTCCGCCGGTAGCCGGCTCCTGCGCGGCAGCGGCGAGCTGATCCGGATCCCGACGATCGACATCGCCGAGGTCGGCGCCGGCGGCGGCTCGATCGCATCGCTCGACCCGGCCGGCGGCCTGCACGTCGGCCCCCGCAGCGCCGGCGCGGCTCCGGGGCCCGCTTGCTACGGCCGCGGCGGCAGCGAGCCGACCGTCACCGACGCGAACGTCGTCCTCGGCTACATCCCGACCGGCCCGCTTGCCGGCGGCGACCTGAGCGTCTCGTCCGAGCTCGCCGAGCAGGCGGTCGCGAAGCTCGGTGGACAGCTCGGCCTCTCGGCGGTCGAGGCGGCGCGGGGAATCCACGATCTGGCCAACGGGACGATGATGCGCGCTCTGCGCGCCGTCTCGACCGAGAAGGGTCGCGACCCCTCCGACTTCGTGCTGATCGCCTACGGCGGCTCGGGCCCGGTTCACGCGGCAGCCCTGGCCGCCGAGCTCGGCGTCGGCACAGCCGTCGTGCCGCCGCTCGCCGGGCTCTTCTCGGCAGCCGGTCTGCTCTACGCTCGCGCCGAGTTCCACGACGTGCGCTTCTGCCGGGTCAGCGTCCGCGAGCCCGACTTCGAGACGCTCGAGCGCCTCGACGCGGAGATGCGCGCCGCACTGACCGAGTCGATCGGCGACGCCGGTCCGGTCGAGTGGCAGCGCCTCGCCGACGTGCGCTACCGCGGTCAGAACTGGAGCCTCACCATCGACTTCCCCGGAGAGCTCGACGGCGACGCCCTGAGCCTGCTCGCGGACCGGTTCGAGACCGAGCACGAGCGCCTCTACGGGACGCGCCTCGAGGAGGGCTCGCCGATCGACATCCGCGCCGTGCGCATGATCGCGCTCGGGCCTCCGCGGGAGGAGTTCTCGCTGCCCGGCGGCTTCGGCCTCGCGCCCTCTCTGACGGCCCAGACCCGACTCGCGAGCTTCGGCGCACAGCACGGAACGCTCGAGGCCCCGATCCGCTCCCGCTCCTCGCTCGGCGTCGAGCCCGTTCCCGGCCCGATCCTCGTCGACGAGTACGACACGACGGTGGTGATCCCGCCCGGCTGGACGGTCAGAGTCGACCCGGGGACGCACGCGCTCGTGCTCGACCACGTCGCCGTCGAGCGAGGCGATGAGAGCACGCACGCCGACTCGATCGCGCGCCGGCTGGTCGCAAACGCGCTCGAGACCGCCGCCGACGAGATGGCGACCACGATCTTCCGCACGGCGCACTCGGCGGTCGTCCGCGACGCGATGGACTTCTCGGCCGCGCTCTGCGGGCCGACCGGAGAGACCGTCGCTCAGGCGGTGACGATCCCGCTACAGCTCGGATCGATCCCGAACGCGATCAAGACGCTGTTCGAGCGCTTCGGCGGCCGCTTCCGGCCGGGGGACGTCTACATCGTCAACGACCCGTTCGACGGCGCGAGCCACCCACCCGACGTGTTCGTGGTCAAGCCGTCCTTCGAGGGCGAGACGCTGCTCGGCTTCGCCGTCACGATCGCCCATCACGGCGACATCGGCGGCCGGGTGCCGGGCTCGTGCGCAAGCGACAACACCGAGGTGTTCCAGGAGGGGCTGAGGCTGCCGTGGGTCAGGCTCTACGCGGAAGGCGAGCCGGTCGAGGACCTCTTCGCCGTGATCAGGGCCAACGTGCGCATCCCGCGCGAGCTGATCGGCGACCTCAGCGCCCAGGTCGCCGCGTGCCACATCGGCGACCGGAGCCTCCAGGCGCTCGCCCAGCGTCACGGGGCCACGCGGCTCTCCGCGTTGATGGCCGACCTTCTCGACCACACGGAGCGGCTGCTCCGCGCCGAGATCTCCTCCTGGCCCGACGGGACGACGACGTTCACCGACTACATGGACTCGGACGGGATCGACATTCGAGACGTCCCGCTGAACGTCAAGCTGACCGTGCGCGGCGACGAGCTGACCGCCGATTTCTCCGACTCCGCCCCGATGGTGCGCGGAGCGCTCAACTGCACGCCGTCATTTGCGGAGGCAGCGGTCTACCACACCGTGATGGCCGCCTCCGCGATCGACATCCCGCGGACCTCGGGGGCGACTCGCCCGATCACGGTGATCACGAAGCCCGGTACGGTCATGCACGTCCTGATGCCCGGAGCCTCGTCGATGAGAGGCATCACCGGCTACCGGCTCTCCGACGTGATGAACGGCGCCCTCGCCCAGCTGATCCCCGACCGTGTGCCCGCGGCCGGAGAGGGCGGCAGCACGCTCGCCTTCTTCACCGGGACGGTCGAGCAGGAGCCGTTCGTCTACAGCGAGCTCGTCGTCGGGACGTGGGGCGGCCGCCCGGTCGCCGACGGGAACGACGGGCTCGCGAACCCGTGCGCCAGCATGGCGAACATCCCCGTGGAGCTGGCCGAGAGCGACTGGCCGATCATGATCGAGCGCTACGGGCTCGTGCCCGACAGCGGCGGTGCAGGCCGGTACCGCGGCGGGCTCGCCGTCGAGCGCGTCTGGCGGGCGCTCGTGCCCGGGACGGCCGTCCACGTCCGCTCCGACCGGCAGGTTCATCGTCCCTACGGCCTGGCGGGAGGACTGGAAGGCGGAGCGTCGTCGAGCCTGCTCTTCCGCGCCGGGGGGACACTCGAGCGGATGCCGCCGATGTTCGTGAGCGAGCTCGCGCCCGGCGACGTGCTCCACCACCGCATGCCCGGCGGCGGCGGCTGGGGGAGCCCCTTCGAACGGGAGCCGGAGGCGGTCGCCGAGGATGTGCTCGACGAGAAGATCTCAGTGGCTTCGGCCCGCGAGCTCTACGGCGTCGTCGTGACCCACGACGGCTCGGTCGACGGCGCCGCGACGGATGATCTGCGGCGCGAGAAGGTGCCGACTTGACCGCGCCGGGCTCGGCGCTCTTCGCCTCGGCCGGTGGGGACCGGGTGAGCATCGTCCTCGGGCTCGAGCCCGCATTCCCGGCTGCGCACGCGCTCGGGCCCGCATTCACCGTTCAGGGGGCGCCGGGTGACAATCTCGCGCTCCATCACGCGGTCGCCTCGGCCGCGCCCGGCTCCGTGCTCGTGCTCGCCGTCGACGGAGAGCGGCAGGTCGCGCACTGCGGCGGGATTCTCGCGACGGCCGCACTCGAGCGCGGGATCGTAGGGCTCGTGCTCGACGGCGCCATCCGCGACCGGGCCGAGATCGCAGAGCTCGGGTTTCCCGTCTTCTTCCGCGGCACGTCGCCTTGCGGGCCGGCCAAGAATGGGCCCGGCGCCCTCGGCGTCCCGGTCGAGCTCGACGGAGTCACGATCCGTCCCGGCGACCTCGTCTGTGCGGATGCCGACGGTGTGGCGATCGTCGCCGCCGCCGAGAGCGCCGCGGTCCAGGCCGAGGTGGCCGCGCTCGAGGCTCGGGAGCAGGCGATCGTCGCGGCAATCCGCGGCGGCACGACGACCGTCGACCTCTATGGGCTGAAGGAGCTTCCGTGAAGATCACCCGCATCGACGCGACCCCGCTCGCGATCCCGCTCGCCCAGGAGTTTCACTGGGCCGGCGGGGCGCAGGTGGGTGCGAATCTCGTCCTCTTCACCGTTCACACCGACAGCGGCGTTTCCGGCTACGGCGAGTCGATCTGCGAGGACCAGCGCGCCGTCGCCGCGTACGGCGAGCTGCTCGCGCGCCAGTTCGTCGGCCGCTCGCCCGGCGATGTCGAGGCGATCCTGCGGTCGGTGTGGACCGAGGGGCGCTGGAAGATGTTCCCCCAGTTCACGAACCTGCTCGTCGCGGGGCTCGAGGTGGCGTGCTGGGATGCGCTCGGCCGGGCGCTCGGCGTGCCGACGCGGACGTTCTTCGGCGGCAGCGTCCACGAGGAGCTCGACTACTTCGGCTTTCTCCAGGGCGACGAGCCCGAGCGGCTCGCGGCGCACGCACGAGAGCTGGCGGGCGAGGGCTATCGCGTCATCTACCTCAAGGTCGGGCGGGGAGCGCGCGACGACGACGCCTGCGTCGCGGCGGTTCGGGAGGCGATCGGGCCCGAGCCCCTGCTTCGGATCGATCCCAACGAGGCCTGGGACCGCGCCACTGCGGTCGACCGCATCCGCCGGCTCGAGCAGTACGACCTCGACTGGGTCGAGCAGCCGACGCCTGCCGGCGACGTGAACGGGCTCGCGCACGTCCGCCGCTCGGTGAGCGCCAAGATCGCCGCCGACCAATCCGTCTTCACGACGAGCCAGCTGCTCCACGTGCTCGAGAAAGAGGCCGCCGACGTCGTCGTGCAGGGAAGCCACGACGCCGGCGGGCTGCTGCGCTTCCGCCACCAGGCATACGTCTGCGACGCGCACGGGCTCAAGGTCAACCGCCACGCGTTCATGGAAAGCGAGATCAGCTTCTACGCCAACGCCCAGGTCGCCGCGACGATCCCGAACCTCACGACCGGCAACCAGATCATGCACCAGCTCCTGGCCGAACGGCTGACCAAGGGGCCGCCCCCTGCGATCGAAGGTGGCCGGTACCGCCTGAACGACGCTCCCGGCCACGGCTTCGAGATCGACGAGGACGCGGTCGGCGTCGCGCACGAGCGGTGGCAGCGCGACGGCGCCTACAACACGATCGAATCGGTCGAGGAGGCGAGATGAGCACGTTCGATCCGGCGGGGCTCACTGTTTACGTCGACGGCGAGTACGTCGACGGCGCGGAGGCGAGCGTCCCGATCTGGGATCACGGCGTGCTCTACGGCGACGGGATCTTCGAAGGCCTGCGCCTCTTCGACGGGGCGCTCTTCCGCCCGCGCGACCACCTGGCGCGTCTCGAGCGCTCGGCCCGCTCGATCGGGCTCGAGCTGCCGCTCGGGGAGGAGGAGCTACTCGACGTGATCTGCGAGGTGATCATCCGCTCGGATCTGAGCGATGCGCACGTGCGGCCGATCGTCACACGCGGAGTCGGCGCTCCCGGCGTCGATCCCGCCCGCTGCGAGCGCTCGTCGCTGTTCGTCGCCGCGTACCCGTTCCCGCCTCTGCTCGGCAGCGACCCGATCCGCGTCCTGATCAGCTCGATCGTCCGCAAGGCGCCGCGGTCGGTCGGAGCGCACGTGAAGTCGCTCAACTACCTGGACGCCGTGCTGGCGAAGCGCCAGGCGACGGCCGCGGGCATGCAGGAGGCGATCATGCTCGACCACCTGGGCGCCGTCGCCGAGTGCTCGGCTGCGAACGTGTTCGCCGTCTTCGACGGTGTGCTCGTGACGCCGACGACGCGATCGGCCCTCCCCGGGATCACGAGGCGCACGATTCTCGAGCTCGCAGAGGAGCAGGGGATCCCGACCGAGGAGCGGGACATCTGGCCGATGGAGCTCGCGGTCGCCGATGCGCTCTTCGCGACCGGCTCGGGAGCGGGCATCGTCCTGATCGCCGAGATCGACGGCGTATCCGTGCCAACCGTCGGCAATCCGGTCGCCGCGGCTCTCGCCGAGGGCTATCGCGCCCGCACCCGCGACCCGCGCTTCCTGCTGCCCGTGCGCGAGCGGATCGCCCGGTGAAGGGCGCCACCGCGATCGTCGTCGGGGGCGGGATCCTCGGTGCGGCGACCGCCTGCGAGCTCGCGCGTGGAGGCCTGGACGTCCTGCTCCTCGAGGCAGGGCGCTTCGGCGAGCAGTCGACGGGCAAGTCGGCGGCGATCGTCCGCTGCCACTACTCGAACCCGGAGGTCGTCCGGATGGCGCTCCGCTCGCGTGAGACGCTCCGGCGGCTGCCGCTCCTGCTGGAGTGCGACCCGGTCTACACACAGTGCGGCTGGCTGTTCCTCGTCGACGAGGAGAGCGCGGCAGTTGCGCTCGAGAACGCCGAGATGCAGGACGGAGAAGGGCTCGACACTTTCGAGGTGCTCGACCTCCAGCAGTTCCTGCCCGGAGCCGAGGAGGCCGGCATCGGTCTGGCCCTTCACGAGCCGGACGCCGGCTTCGCCGACCCCGTCGCAACAACGAACGCCTACGTGGAGGCTCTCAAGCGGTTCGAAGGGCGCGCGCTCGAGGACACGCCGGTCGAGACTGTCGTGGTCGAGGGCGATCAGATCCGGGGCGTTCGCGTCGCGGGAGAGCTCGTCGAGTGCGACAGCCTCGTCCTGGCAGCGGGGCCCTGGACGCTGAAGCTTGCCGCGGACATCGGCCTCGAGCTGCCGCTCGAGATCACCCGCGAGCAGGACGTCGTCTTCGAGACCGCCACAGAGCTCGCCCTCCCGTGCGCGGTCTCCTCGCAGATCGACCGGGTCTACATGCGCCCCGCGCCCGAGCACGGCGCGGCGCACCTGCTCGTCGGGCGCGGATTCCCGAAGGAGTACGAGACGGCGGACCCCGACGTCGTTCGACGAGCACGTCGACGCCGAGTTCGAGCAGGACGTTCACGAGCGCGTGACCCGGCGGCTCCCGCACCTGGCCGGCATGCGCCCTGTCGGCGGCCAGGTCGGCCTTTACGACGTGACGCCCGACTGGCACCCGATCCTGGGAGCGGTCGACGGGTTGGACGGCCTCTTCCTCGCCACCGGCGGGAGCGGCCACTGCTTCAAGCTCGGCCCCGCGATCGGCGAGATGGTGGCGGGCGCCGTCCTCGGCCTGAAGACCGAGTACGCCGACGTCGACAACTTCTCGCTCTCCCGGTTCGCCGAGGGCCGCGAGTTCCAATCGAGCTACGGAGGCAACCGAGCATGACGGTCGACTTGACGATCCGGAACGGGACGATCCTCGACGGCAGCGGCGGCGAGCCGTTCGCCGGTGACGTCACTGATCGAAGGCGGAACGGATCACCGCCGTCGGCTCCGTGCCCGCGACCGAATGCCCCGAGATCGACGCGACCGGTCTCTACGTGGCGCCGGGCTTCATCGACATCCACAGCCACTCCGACTACACGCTGCTCGTCGACCCGCGCGCGATGAGCGCGATCTACCAGGGCGTCACGCTCGAGGTGGTCGGCAACTGCGGCTTCGGCTGCTTCCCGATCCGGGACGGGGACCTCGCCCGCAAGGCGATCTACGGCTACAGCGAGGACGTGCCGATCGAGTGGAGCAGCGCGGGCGGGTACTTCGATCGCCTCCAGGCGGCGAGGCCTGCCGTGAACGTGCTCAGCCTCGTCCCGAACGGTCAGCTGCGACTCTCGACCGTCGGCCTCGCCGACCGCCCGGCCGATCCGGCCGAGCTGGCCGACATGAAGCAACTGCTCGAGGAGTCGCTGGCGGAGGGGGCGTGGGGGTATTCGACCGGGCTCGAGTACGCCCAGGAGGCGGGCGCGACCGAGGAGCGAGGTCGCCGAGCTCTGCCGCGTGCTCGCCCGCGGCGGCGGTCTCTACGCCACCCACACGCGGCGCCGCGACGAGGGAGCGACCGACTCGGTGGCCGAGGCGATCCGCGTCGCGACCGCGAGCGAGGTAAGGCTGCAGGTCTCCCATCTCGTCCCGAGGAACGGGATCGAGGAGTCGCGCCGCTCGGCCGAGCTCGTCGAGGCGGCTCGCGCGCGCGGGCTCGACGTCGAGTTCGACATGCACACGCGGCTCTACGGGCTCACGCATCTCTACGCGGCCCTCCCGCCGTGGGCGCTGGCCGAGGAGCCGGCCGCCCTCGCCGAGCTCCTGCGCGACCCGTCGGCCCGCGACCGGATGCGGCCGCATCGAAGCATCCTCAGCGCCGGCGACAACTGGGGGCGGATCGTCCTCCTCGACAACCCGTTCTGGCCCGAGTACGCCCGCCGCGACCTCGCCTCGATCGCCGCCGAAAGCGCGGCCAGGCGCCGCTCGACACCGTCTACGACCTGCTGAGCGGCGCGCTCGACGCGCCGCACAAGCTGATGGTGATCATCCACGCCTACACCGAGGAGGAGCAGCGTGAGGCCTTCGCCCATCCGCTCTGCGTCCCCGGCTCGGATGCCACGACGCTCGCTCCCGACGGCCCCCTGGCCGACACCTGGTTTCACGGCGCCTACACGTGGGCGTCCTGGTTCTACCGCTTCATGGTTCGCGACGAGGGCCTGCTAAGCCCCGCAGAGGCCGTGCACAAGCTGAGCGCGCAGCCCGCCGCCCGGCTCGGCCTGTCCGACCGCGGCGTGCTCCGGCCCGGAGCACGCGCTGACGTCACGGTCTTCGACCCGGAGCGCTTCGCAGAGCGCGGCACGACCTTCGAGCCGAATCAGCTCGCTGACGGCGTTCGCCACGTCCTCGTCAACGGCGTGCACACGCTGCGCGACGGCGAGGTCACCGGTGAGCGGGGCGGGGCGGTGCTGAGGCGATGAAGGCTGCCGATGACGACCTATGATCGCGCGATGAATCGACCGGGGAGCAAAAGATGAAGGCGCTTGTCTGGCACGGCGACCGCGCAATGAGCCTCGACGACCTGCCGACGCCCGAGCCCGCAGCGGACGAGGTCGTGCTCGAGGTCGAGCTTGCGGGGATCTGCGGCTCCGACCTGCACGGCTACCGGGGCCATCCCGGGCCGCGCGTTCCGCCGCTTGTCCTCGGCCACGAGGTCGTCGGCCGCGTCGACGGGACGCAGTACACGGTCTATCCACTGGTGGCCTGCGGCGTCTGTGACCGGTGCCTGGCCGGCGAGGACAATCTCTGCCCGTCCTGGAAGCTGCTCGGGCTGCACCGTGCCGGGGTCTTCGCCGAGCAGGTCGCCGTCCCGCGGCGGTCGCTCGTGGAGCTGCCGCCCGGGCTCGACCCGCAGCGAGCGGTGCTGGCCGAGCCGCTTGCGTGCTGCGTCGGCGCGCTCGCGCCCCATTCGCTCGACGAGGAGTCGTCACTGGCCGTCTTCGGCTGCGGCCCGATCGGGCTGCTGGCCGTCCATCTCGGCGCCCGGGCCGGCGCTCGCGTCGCGGCGGTCGATCCGCTGCCGGAGCGCCTCGAGATCGCGCGGAAGCTCGGCGCGACCGTCACAGTCTCTAACGTCGGCGACCTCGAGCCCGGCGCGGCCACGATCGCCCTCGACGCGGCCGGCTTCGAGTCGACCTGGCGCGGCGCGATCGACGCCGTTCGGAACGGCGGCACAGTCGTCGTGCTCGGCCTCGGAAACGCGGAGGGGACGTTCCCGATGGCGGTTCTCGTGCGCCGGGCGATCGCCCTACGCGGTCAGTTCGCCTACAGCCGGGCCGACTTCGCGACCGCCGTCGACATCCTGGCCGAGGGCGATCTCGACCTCGACTGGCTCTCGTCGGCCGCTCTTGCCGACGGAGCCGACGCTTTTGCCAACCTGGTCGACCGGCCGTCGCAATACACGAAAGTCATTCTCCACCCCGCATGACCGATCCCGACCCGAAGGTGGTTTGATGAGCAACCAGGATTTCCGGAACGACTGGGCGGCGCAGTTCGGCTCGACGAGCCCGAAGATCATCTGCGTCGGCCTGAACTACGCCGATCACACGAACGAGTCGGGTTTCGAGCCGCCGAAGGCGCCGCTCCTGTTCGGCAAGTTCGCGAACACGCTCTGCGGCGACGGGGAGGCGATCGTGCTGCCTTCCGGAGTCGGTCACGTCGACGCCGAGGCCGAGCTCGCGGTCGTGATCGGCGCGGTTGCTTCCGCCGTCTCGGTCGATCAGGTGCCCGAGGTGATCGCCGGGTACACGTGCGCCAATGACGTCAGCGCGCGCGACGTCCAGTTCGGGGACGGCCAGTGGTTCCGTGGCAAGGGCTTCGACACGTTTTGCCCGATCGGGCCGAAGATCGTGCCGGCGGGCGAGCTCGATCCGTCTGACCTCCGGATCCAGCAGCGGCTGAACGGCGAGGTGCTCCAGGACGACCGGACGACCGCGCTCATCTTCGACATCCCGTATCTCGTCTCGTACATCTCGCAGGCGATCACCCTCGAGCCGGGGGATCTGATCCTGACCGGTACGCCGGTAGGAGTAGGCGTGTTCCGCGAGCCGAAGGTCGCCCTCGCCGACGGGGACGTGGTCGAGGTCGAGATCGACGGGATCGGCATCCTGCGGAACGAGGTTCGCGCCGCAACGTGACCGACGAGCACCCGGACTTTCTCTGGCGGAGCCCGGAGCCGAAGTCGTCGTACGAGGTGGTGATCGTCGGGGCCGGGGGGCACGGGCTCGCGACCGCGTACTACCTGGCCCGTGAGCACGGCATCACCGACGTCGCCGTGCTCGAGCGCGGGTGGCTCGCGGGCGGGAACATCACCCGCAACACGACCGTGATCCGCTCGAACTACCTCTGGGACGAGAGCGCCGGGATCTACGAGCACTCGCTCAAGCTCTGGGAGGGGCTCGAGGAGGAGCTCGGATACGACCTGCTGTTCAGCCAGCGAGGCGTCCTCAACCTGGCCCACTCGCTTCAGGACGTCCGGGAGAGCGCGCGCCGCGTGCAATGCGAACCGGCTGAACGGGATCGACGCCGAGTGGCTCGAGCCCGACGCTGTTGCGGAGATCTGCCCGATCCTGAACGTCTCGCCCGACATCCGCTACCCGGTGCTCGGCGCGACGCTGCAGCGGCGCGGCGGCATCGCCCGCCACGAGAACGTCGCGTGGGGCTACGCCCGCGCAGCCGACGCCCTCGGCGTCGACCTGATCCAGGGCTGCGAGGTGACCGGGATCGAGCTGCAGGGCGGCCGCGCCGTCGCGGTCGAGACGTCCCGCGGCCGGATCGCGGCCGGGCGGATCGCGCTCGTCGCCGCGGGCCACAGCTCCGTGCTCGCGGGGCTGGCCGGCCTGCGGCTGCCGGTCCAGAGCCATCCGCTGCAGGCGCTCGTCTCGGAGCTCTACGAGCAGGTGCTCGACACGGTCGTGATGTCGAACGCCGTCCACGTCTACGTCAGCCAGGCCCACAAGGGCGAGCTCGTGATGGGCGCCGGAATCGACTCCTACAACTCTTACGCCCAGCGGGGCTCCTTCCACGTGATCGAGCACCAGCTGGCCGCGGCGCTGGAGCTGTTCCCGCTGTTCGCGCACGCGCGCGTCCTGCGCACCTGGGCCGGCATCGTCGATGTCTGCCCGGACGCCTCGCCGATCGTCGGTCTGACGCCCGTCGAGGGCCTGTTCGTGAACTGCGGCTGGGGCACGGGCGGCTTCAAGGCGACCCCGGGCTCAGGCTCGACGTTCGCCTGGACGATCGCCCACGGCGAGCCGCACCCGCTGAACGCGCCGTTCAGCCTCGACCGCTTCACGACCGGCGCGCTGATCGACGAGCACGGCGCTGCGGCGGTCGCGCACTGATGCTGCTGATTCCCTGCCCCTGGTGCGGTGAGCGGGACGAGATCGAGTTCTCGTACGGCGGGGAGGCGGGCATTGCCTACCCGGCTGACCCGGCGGCGCTCTCCGACGAGGAGTGGGCCGAGTGGCTGTTCGTCCGCGACAACCCCAAGGGGCCGCTTCGTAGAGCGGTGGGTGCACACGCAGGGCTGTAGGCGCTGGTTCGACCTCGTCCGCGACACCGTCACGCACGAGATCGCCCGATGAGGTTCTCCTTCTCCGGCGTCGAGTACGAGGGGCGCGCGGGCGAGACGCTGGCGGCGGCGCTCGTCCGGAACGGCGTCCTCGGCGGCTTTCGGAGCATCTACCTCGACCGGCCGCGTGGCGTCTACTCGGCCGGCGAGGAGGAGCCGAACGCCCTCGTCCAGATCGGTGAGCGGACGATGGAGCGGGCGACGCTGGTCGAGCTCGAGGACGGGCTGAGCGCCTGGCCGCTGGCCGGCAAGGGACGGCTCGTCTCTCCGTCGGAGACCATTCGGTACGACACCTTCCACCAGCACTGCGACCTGCTCGTGGTCGGCGGGGGCGCGTCGGGCATCGCTGCTGCCGCCGCCGGCTCCGGTCGGACGCTTCTCGTGCACTCCGGCCCGACCTGCGAGCTCGCCTCCGACGGCTGACCTGCGGGTTCTCACCGGTACGACCGCCGTCGGGCTCTACGACGGGAACTACGTCGTCGCGGTCGAGCGGGGTCGGCGCGTGTGGCACATCCGGGCGAAGCGGATCGTTCTCGCCACCGGCGCGATCGAACGGCCTCTGGTCTTCCCGAACAACGACCGGCCCGGGATCATGCTGGCCGGCGCCGCCGCGGAGGTACGAGCTCGGCGGCGCGCGGGTCGTCGTGTTCACGAACAACGACACCGCGCTAGGGATGCCCGGCGCGACGGTCGTCGATTCCCGGCAGGGGAGGCTCGTCGTCGACACGATCGGCGAGGACCGCCTCGAGGGCGTTGTTCTCGACGACGGCTCAAAGCTGCCGTGCGACGTGCTCGCCGTGTCGGGTGGGTGGAGCCCCGCCGTCCACCTCTGGACGCAGCGCGGCGGGCGGCTGCGCTACGACGAGCGCTCGGCGGCGTTCGTCCCGGACGGCGGCCCGGCCGGAGTCGAGGTCGTCGGCAAGGCTGCCGGGCGCAGGGCTGCCCGACGTGGAGCCGCTGTGGCTCGTCCCGCGGCGACGAGAGCGTGTCGTTCGTCGACCTCGAGCGCGACTCGACGGTCGCAGATATCCGCCGGGCGCGTCGGCGCCGGCCTCCGCTCGATCGAGCACGTCAAGCGCTACACGACGATCGGCACCGGCTCGGAGCAGGGGAAGACGGCCGGCGTGAACGCGATCGGCGTCGCGGCGCAGCTGCTCGGCCTCTCGCCGGCCGAGCTCGGCACGACCACCTTCCGTCCGCCGTACGTCCCCGTGCCCTTCGCGCTGCTCGCGGGTCGAGATCGCGGCCCGCTGTTCGACCCGGTGCGCGTAACGCCGATCCATCCGTGGCACGTCGCCCGCGGCGCGGTCTTCGAGAACGTCGGCCAGTGGAAGCGCCCCCGCTACTACCCGCAAGGCGGCGAGTCGATGGACGAGGCCGTCCTCCGCGAGTGCGCGGCCGCACGCGAGCGCGTCGCCGCGATGGACGCCTCGACGCTCGGCAAGATCGACGTCCAGGGGCCCGACGCCGCCGAGCTCCTCAACCGGCTCTACACGAACGCCTACGACACGCTCGCGGTCGGGAAGTGCCGCTACGGCGTGATGTGCAAGCCGGACGGGATGGTGTTCGACGACGGCGTCGTGATGCGCGTCGGGGAGGAGCGCTACCTCTGCACGACGACCACCGGGAACGCAGCGCCGGTGCTCGCCTGGATGGAGGAGTGGCTCCAGACCGAGTGGCCCGAGCTCCGCGTCTGGCTGACCTCGGTCACGGAGCAGTGGGCGACGGTCGCCGTCGTGGGGCCGGACTCGCGCGCCCTGCTCGGGCGGGCTGACCGGGATCCCGCTCGACAACGAGAGCTTCCCCTTCATGGCGATCCGCGAGGGCGCGGTCGCCGGGATCCCGGCGCGAGTCTGCCGCATCAGCTTCTCGGGGGAGCTCGCCTACGAGGTGAACGTCGACGGCCGCCGCGGCCTCGAGCTCTGGGAGGCCGTGACGGCGAGCGGCGAGGTCACGCCGTACGGGACCGAGGCGATGCACGTTCTCCGGGCCGAGAAGGGCTACCCGATCATCGGCCAGGAGACCGACGGCACCGTCACGCCGCAGGATCTGGGCATGAGCTGGATCGTCTCGACGACGAAGCGGGACTTCCTGGGCAAGCGCTCGTTCTCGCGTGCGGACACGGCGCGTCCGGACCGCAAGCACCTGGTCGGCCTGCTCCCGGTCGACGCGGAGCGAGCTCGTTCCCGAGGGCGCGCAGCTGGTCACCGACCCCGGTCACGACATCCCGATCCCGATGATCGGCCACGTCACGTCGAGCTACCGCAGCGCCGCGCTCGGGCGCACGTTCGCCCTCGCGCTCGTCGAGAGCGGCCGCGAGCGGATCGGCGAGACGGTCTACGCGCCGCTCCCCGACCGCACGATCGCGGTCGAGATCGTCGACCCCGTTCTCTACGACCCGGAAGGAGCTCGCCGCGATGGCCGTCCTGACTGAGCTCCTGGTCGACGCTCAGGTGTCGATTCGCGGCGAGGCGCCCGCGGGCTTCCCGGTCGAGCCGAACACGATCGCGACGGTAGACGGCAAGACCGTGCTCTGGCTCGGTCCCGACGAGTGGCTCGTGCTCGGCGGCAGCGAGGAGGACTATCCGCAGTCGGCGGCTGCAGTCGACGTCTCGGCCAACCGCGTCATCCTGGAGCTCGCCGGCGGCGATGCCGCTGACGTCCTCGCGCAGGGCTGCTCGCTCGACCTGCATCCGTCAGTCTTCGCTCCCGGCTCCTGCGCGCAGACGCTGCTGGCGCGCGCTCAGGTGATCCTCGTCCGTCCGGACGAGAGCCGGTTCCTCGTCCTGGTTCGCCCGTCCTTCGCGCCCTACCTACGGGCGTGGCTCGAGGACGCGATCGAGGGCGCTACCAGCCTCCGATCCAGCCGCTGAGCAGCCCGAGCGGAACCGATTCGGCCGGTTCGCCGGGCACGGCGCGAAGGAAGTCGAAGTCACAGCCCTGGTCGGCGCCGAGCACGTGCTCGAGGTAGAGCGCCCCGTAGCCGCGGCGATACTTCGGCACCACCGGGCCGAGCTGCTCGAGCCGTCGCTCCAGCTCTGCGGCCGGGACGTCGACGTCGAGGCGGCGATTCTCGACGTCGAGGACGATCGGATCGCCGTCCTGCACCGCCCGCAGCGGGCCGCCGGCCGCCGATTCCGGTGCGACGTGGAGGACGACCGTCCCGAACGCCGTGCCGCTCATCCTGGCGTCCGAGATCCGGACGAGGTCGGTCACGCCCTGCTCGAGCAGCCGCTTCGGGATCGGCAGCGCTCCCCATTCCGGCATCCCCGGGCCTCCCTTCGGGCCGGTGTTGCGCAGCACGAGGACGGAGTCGGCGGTGATCTCGAGCGTCGGATCGTCGATCCGCGCGGCAACGTCGTAGATGTCCTCGAACACGACAGCCGGCCCGCGATGCGAGAGCAGTCCCGGGGAGGCCGCGCTGCGCTTGATGATCGCGCCGGCGGGCGCCAGGCTCCCTCGCAGGACGACGATGCCGCCCTCGGAGGCGAGCGGGTCGTCGAGCGGCCTGATCAGCTCTCGGTCGAGCGGGAACGCCTCCGCGGTCTCCTCGCCGAGCGTCCGGCCCGTGATCGTCAGCGCGTCGGTGTGCAAGAGCGGAGCGAGCTCGTGCAGCACGGCCCTGATGCCGCCTGCGCGGTGGAGATGCTCGACGAGGTGCTCGCCCGAGGGCCGTACGTTCGCGATCAGCGGAGTCCGGCGCGAGAGCTCGTCGAAGCGCTCGAGCGTCAGCGGCACGTCGACGCGCCCGGCCAGGGCGAGCAGGTGGATGACCGCATTCGTCCCGCCGCCGATCGCCATCAGCGTCGTGATCGCGTTGTCGAACGCGTCAGAGGTCAGGATCTGCGACGGCCGGAGGCCTTCGCCGGCGATCTCGACGGCGCGCATCCCGGTCTCCTCGGCCGCCCGGGCACGCGCCGCGTCGACGGCGGGGATCGAGGCGGTTCCCGGCAGGCACATCCCGAGGGCCTCCACGATCGACGTCATCGTCGACGCGGTGCCCATCTCGTTGCAGTGGCCGTAAGGGGTCGCCGCGGCCGCTTCCAGCTCGTTGAACTCCTGCTGCGTCATCCGCCCGCCTCGCAGCTCGTCGACGTAGTGCCAGAGGTCGGTACCGGCCCCGAGCTCGCGCCCGCGGAAGAACGCCGCCGGGGACGGGCCGCCGGTGATCATGATCGCCGGCACGTCGGCGCTGGCCGCTCCCATCAGCTCCGCGGGGACCGTCTTGTCGCAGCCACCGATCAGGACGACCGCGTCGAGGGGATAGGCGCGGATGCACTCCTCGACGTCCATCGCCATCAGGTTGCGATAGAGCATCGCGGTCGGCTTCATCAGGTTCTCGCCCAGCGAGATCGTCGGGAACTCGAGCGGCAGCCCGCCCGCCCGCAGCACGCCTCGCTTGACCGCCTCGGCCAGGCCGCGGAAGTGGAGGTTGCAGGTGACGAGGTCGGACCATGGGTTGCAGATCCCGACCACGGGCCGCCCGTCGGCCCCGCCTCGCTCGATCGCCTCGGTCGGCAGCGAGGTGCGGTGGATGAAGCCGGATAGCTCGTTCCCGCCGAACCAGCGCTGGCTCCGCAGGTTGCTCACGTAGCGCCTCGCTCGGCAAGCTCGGCGGCGAGCTCGACGAACGGATCGAGCGTTGCCGGGGTTCGCGAGCGACCCGCGGCTCACGACCGCGTCGGGCTCGGCTCCCATCAGGATCCGCTTCACGGGAACCTCGACCACCTTGCCGGAGAGGGTCCGCGGGACCTCGGCGAGAGCGCGGATCTCGTCGGGCACGTGGCGCGGCGAGCAGTCCTCGCGGATCCGCCGCCTGATCTCGGCGGCGAGCAGGTCGTCGAGCACGGCGCCTTCACGGAGCACGACGAAGAGCGCGATCCAGCCGTTCGTGCCGGTCAGCGGCAGGTCGAGCACGAGGGCGTCGACCACGTCGTCGACGTCGAGCACCGCGCGGTAGATCTCGCTCGTCCCGATCCGCACGCCGCCGCGATTGATCGTCGAGTCCGACCGGCCGTAGATAACCGCCGTCCCGCGGGACGTGATCTCGATCCAGTCGCCGTGGCGCCAGATCCCCGGGTAGAACGAGAAGTAGCTCTCGTGGAGCCGCTCGCCGTCCGGGTCGTTCCAGAGGTAGAGCGGCATCGACGGCAGCGGCTCGGTCAGCACGAGCTCGCCGACCTCGTCGACGACCGGACGCCCCTGCTCGTCGAACGCCTCGACCTTCGCCCCGAGCGAACGGGCCTGAAGCTCGCCTTCGTAGACGGGCAGTGTCGGCACTCCGCCGACGAAGGCCGTGCCGACGTCGGTGCCGCCGCTCATCGAGAAGAGCCAGGTATCGGCCCCGATGTGCTCGTAAACCCAGCGGAAGCCCTCCGGCGATAGCGGCGATCCCGTCGACCCGACGCTGCGCAGCGCGCTCAGATCGCGCCCGCGCCCCGGCTCGACGCCGTTCTTGATGCAGGCGGAGATGTAGGCGGCGCTCGTGCCGAAGCAGTTGACGCGCGCCGACGCGGCGAGATCCCAGAGCACCTCGGGATCGGGCGCGGCGGGATTCCCGTCGTAGATCACGATCGCGGCGTCGGTGAGGAGCGCCCCGATCAGGTAGTTCCACATCATCCAGCCGGTGGTCGAGAACCAGAAGATCCGGTCGCCGGCCTGGGCGTCGGTGATCAGGTGCAGCTGCTTCAGGTACTCGAGCAGGATCCCGCCCTGCCCGTGCACGATCCCCTTCGGCAGGCCGGTCGTGCCGGACGAGTAGAGCACCCAGAGCGGGTGGTCGAACGGCAGCTGCGCGAACTCGAGCTCCGCGCTCCCGCCCGAGGGCCCGACATCGGCCCAGCTCACTGCGTTGGCCAGCCGCCCCAGGTCGGGGGACGGATCGAGATAGGGCAGGACGACCGTCGTCTCGAGGCTTTCGATCGCATTCTGGATCTCGGCGACCGCGTCGAGGCGGTCGAAGTCGCGCCCGCCGTAGCGGTAGCCGTCGACGGCGAAGAGCACCTTCGGCTCGATCTGGGCGAACCGGTCGACCACACTCCTGGCGCCGAAGTCCGGCGAGCAGCTCGACCAGATCGCGCCGATCGACGCGCAGGCGAGGAAGGCGATCGCGGCCTCCGGGACGTTCGGGAGGTAGGCGGCGACCCGGTCGCCGCGCTCGACCCCGAGCTCGCGCAGCCCGGCGGCGACCCGCGCCGTCTCGGCCCGGAGCTCGCCCCAGGTCAGCTCGGCCTGCGGGCGCAGCTCCGACGCATGGATGATCGCGACCCGGTCGTCGGGCTTGCCGCGGAAGATGTGCTCCGCGTAGCTCAGCTCCGCGCCGGGGAACCATTCGGCCGAGTCCAGGTCCCGCCGGCCGAGGACTCGTTCGTACGGTCGGGAGGCCTGGACGTCGAAGTAGTCCCAGAGCGAGCCCCAGAAGCCCTCGAGGTCTGTAACGGACCAGTCCCAGAGCTCGTGGTAACCCGCGAAGGAGAGCCCGCGCTCGGTCTCGAGCCAGCGCATGTAGCGGGTCAGCACAGTCCGCTCGATCTGCTCCGGGGACGGCGTCCACAGCGGTTCGACCGGGCGCCTGCTCAGTGGTTGCTCCATGTCGCTCAACTCGTTGCGAGCGCCCGGACCGCGGCGACGATCTCGGGGACGCCGGGCAGCGTCGCCAGCTCGAGATCCCGTTGGTACGGAATGGGATGCGACGGAGCGCCGACGCGAACCACGGGCGCGTCGAGGTCCCAGAAGCTGTGCTCGGCGATGTGGGCGGCGATCTCGGAGCCGAAGCCGAGGAACTGCACGGCCTCGTGCACGATCGCGACCCGGCCCGTCTTGGCAATCGACTCGGCGATCGTCTCGCGGTCGAGCGGGACAAGCGTTCGAGGATCGATCACCTCGATGCTCAGGCCCTCGCGCTCCAGCTCCCGGGCGGCCCTGAGCGCGAGTGGGACAGTGGCGCCGAGCGCGACCACGGTCGCGTCGGAGCCCTCGCGAACGATCCGCGCGCGCCCGAGCTCGATTGCGTAGCGCTCCTCGGGGACGGGTGTCGGCTCGTCGAAGAAGAGCAGCTTCTGCTCGAGGAACATGACCGGGTTGTCGTCCTGGATCGCCGCGGCGAGCAGCCCTTTGGCGTCGTACGGGTTCGACGGCATGATCACCACGAGGCCGGGAATGTGGGCGAGGAGCGTCTCGAGGCTCTGCGAGTGCTGCGCGCCGAGGCGCACCCCGCCGCCGGAGACCATCCGCAGCACCATGGGCAGTGTCGGGACGCCGCCCATCATGAATCGCAGCTTCGCAGCCTGGTTCATGATCTGGTCGAAAGCGACGCCGATGAAGTCGGAGAACTGGATCTCCACCACTGGCCGCAGGCCGGTGAGCGCTGCGCCCACGCCGCAGCCGACGAAGCCCGCCTCGGTGAGAGGCGTGTCGCGGATCCGCTCGGCGCCGTAGCGCTCGTACAGGCCCTCGGTCGCGCGGAAGATCCCGCCGACCCGGCCGATGTCCTCGCCCATCACGATCACGTCGGGATCGGCAGCGAGCTCCTGGTCGAGCGCCTCCCTGACCGCGGCGACGAAACCGAGAGCGCGCTCGCCCTCCGGCGGCGGCTCGGGATATCGGCGATGCGGCGCGAAGACGGCCGACAGTAGGTCGTCCGGGCTGGCGGGCTCGTCGGCGAGGGCGGTCTCGACTGCGGCCTCGACGTCCGCCTCGACTCCGGCCAGGATCTCGGCCACGCGCTCGTCGTCGAGCTCACCGAGGCTCCGCAGGAGCTGCTCGAAGCGAGGCAGCGGGTCCTTCGGCTCCCATTCCTCGAGCACGGCGGGGTCACGGACGTCCGGAAGGTTCGCCCGCATCGAGTGCTGCATACGGCGGAACGTCTTCATCTCGAGGAAGGTCGGCCCGCCCCCTGCCCGCGCGAGGTCGAGCGCGCCGGCGACCGCGTCCTCCACAGCCAGCAGGTCGTTGCCGTCGACGACCTCGCCGGGCATGCCGTAGCCGCTCGCGCGGTCGGCGAGATCCGCGACCGCGCGAAGCGTGCGCCAGTCGGCCGAGAGCGCGAACTGGTTGTTCTCGCAGATGAAGACGACCGGGAGCTTCCAGGTCGCGGCCAGGTTCATCGCCTCGTGCGCGGCGCCCTGGCCGGCCGCGCCGTCTCCGAAGAACGCGAGCGTCGCCTGACCCGTACCCCGCAGCTTCGCCGTGAGCGCGGCGCCGCAGGCGTGCGGGAGCCCGGCCGCGACGATCCCGTTGCAGCCGAGGATGTTCAGGGACATGTCGGCGATGTGCATCGAGCCCCCGAGGCCCTTGCAGTAACCGGTCCGGCGACCGAACATCTCGGCCATCATCCGGCGGATATCGGCCCCCGCGGCGATCAGGTGGCCGTGCGAGCGGTGGTGGCCGACGAGGTAGTCGCCTTCCGCCATCACCCCGGCCGCCCCGACCGCGATCGCCTCCTGGCCGACGCAGCTGTGCGCCGTGCCGAGGATGACACCCTCCTTGAAGAGCTCTGCGGCGCGATCCTCGAAGACGCGGATCAGCTGCATCAGCCGGTACTGCTCGACCAGGGGGCGGCGGTTGGCGGGGCGGGGCGGGTGGGAGGTCTGTGGCGTCCCCAACGTCAGGCCTCGACCGGCGGCCGCTGGTGGAGCTCGACGATGTACCCGTCAGGGTCGAGCGAGTAGAGGCTCTTTCCGCCGCGGTTCGCGCCGCCGGTCATCTCGACCGGGCCGCCCGGCGAGCGGAAGGAGACCCCCTGCTCACGCAGCTCCTCGTAGAGGTCGTCGATGCCCTCGACGAACAGGCAGAAGTGGCCGGTGCCGAAGTTGGCCGGGCTCGTTGCGCCCGAGCGCCGCTCGCAGCCCTCGTAGGCGAGGAGCTCGATCTGGGTGTCGCTGCCGGGGATTGCGACCATCGCGATGTCGAACGAGGTCGCCTCGGGGACGCCGACGATCTCCCGGATCTCGGGCTCCTCGTAGCGCCGTCGCCACAGCAGCTCGAGCCCGAGCTGCTCGCAGTAGAACTCGAGTGACCGCGAGAGGTCGGAGACAGTGATACCGGCGTGGCGAGCGCCGACGACGCGCCAGGCCACGGACGGGGCATCCGACATGCTTGGATGCATAGCACGATGCTGCTGGAAGGGCGTGTTGCTGTGGTCACCGGTGCGAGCAGCGGCATCGGTCGCGAGATCGCCCTGCTGTTCGCAGCCCAGGGTGCGAGAGTGGCAGCGTGCGACATGCAGCGAGCGTCCGGAGAGCAGCTCGTCGAAGAGCTCCGGGCCGCGAAGGCCGACCGGCCGTTCTTCGTTCCCGTCGATGTGCGCAGCGCTGCCGAGGTCGAGAGTGCCGCCGATGCCGTCGTGGCCGAGGCCGGTCGCATCGACGTGCTGGTCAACTGCGCCGGGGTGCGCGAGATCGGCGACGCGTACGAGCTTCCCTCCGAGGAGTGGGAGAACGTCATCGCCGTCAACCTGAGCGGCGTCTTCTACTGGTGCCAGTCGGCCGCCCGGCAGAATGCGGGGCTCCGGCGGCGGCTCGATCATCAACGTGTCCTCGGTGGGCGGCCTGATCGGTCTGCCACACCGCCCCGCTTACACCGCTTCGAAGCACGGCGTGGTCGGGCTGACCAGGAGCCTGGCCGGCGATCTCGCGGCCGACGGGATCCGTGTGAACGCCGTCTGCCCTGGTCTGATTCGCACGCCTCTGACAAACCAGTACTTCGATGACGAGCGGTTCGAGCAGGAGCTGTCGGTCGTGATCCCGCAGGGGAGAGTGGGCACCCCGGACGACGTCGCTCAGACTGCGCTCTACCTCGCGAGCGATATGGCGGCCTACGTCACCGGAACCGCTCTGACCGTCGACGGGGGCTGGCTCGCGCAGAAGAGCTTCGCTGCACCTGGTGGAGGCTCGTCGTCGTTCAACTCGGGTCACGAGACGAGCACTTGACCCGAAGGCACGACTGACGCGCGCCGCCCCTCGAGCGGAGTGGTGGCGGTCGGGTGTCGTCTACCAGATCTACCCGCGCTCGTTCGCCGACTCCGACGGCGACGGGATCGGAGACCTCGCCGGCATCTGCTCGAAGCTCGATCACGTCGCCGCGCTCGGCGTCGACGCGATCTGGCTCTCGCCGATCTACCGCTCGCCGATGGCCGACTTCGGGTACGACGTGAGCGATCACGAGGCGATCGACCCGGTCTTCGGCGACCTCTGCGTATTCGATCGGCTGCTCGCCGAGGCTCATCGACGCGGTCTCCGCGTGCTGCTCGACTGGGTGCCGAACCACACGAGCTCGGAGCACCGGTGGTTCCTCGAGTCGAAGGCGTCCCGGGACTCGTCGAAACGAGACTGGTACGTGTGGCGCGACGGCCGGGGCGACGGGCCTCCGAACAACTGGGTCTCCGCTTTCGGCGGGCCCGCCTGGACGCGGGACGAGGCGACCGGCCAGTGGTACCTCCACCTGTTCCTCGCCGAGCAGCCCGACCTCGACTGGGCCAACCCGGAGGTCGTGGAGGCGATGCACGACGTTCTCCGCTTCTGGCTCGACCGGGGCGTCGACGGCTTTCGCGCCGACGTCATCCATCTGATCGGGAAGGACGAGACGCTCCCCGACCAGCCGGAGGAGCTCGCGCATCTCGACATCGTCGGCGCGCACGAGCACCCGCGCACGCACGCGCTCCTGCGGGACATTCGCCGGCTGCTCGACAGCTACCCGGGCGAGCGCGTGATGATCGGCGAGGTTCCGCTGAGAGCGCCGGCGTTGCTGGCTCCGTACTACGGCGTTGGCGATGAGCTCCACATGGTGTTCGACTTCGCGCTGATGCACCTGCCCTGGAGCGCCGAGGCGTTCGCGGAGGCGATCCTCGACGCTGAGCGGACGTTCGCGGAGCCGGGACTGTGGCCCTGCTGGGCCCTTTCGAATCACGACCAGCCTCGACACCGCACACGCTTCGGCGGGTCGGAGGCACGCGCTCGCGCGGCGGCGCTCCTGCTTCTCACGCTGCGCGGGACGCCCTGTCTCTACGCAGGCGAGGAGCTCGGCCTGCTCGATGCCGAGGTTCCCGTCGAAGCACGCGTGGATCCCGGGCGGTCGCGACGGATCGCGTGCGCCGATTCCGTGGGGCGCCACGCCCCTCCACGGCGATCGGCACTCGATCCTGGCGCTCTACACGCGACTGCTCGCGATCCGGCGGAGCTCGCCGGCACTCGAGATCGGGGACTGGCTCCTGGTCGACTCGCCCGCCGACACCCTCGTGTACGAGCGCTCACGGGAGGGCGACGCTCGCCGCGTCGCTGTGAACTTCGGCGATCGCCGAGTGCGGGAAGTTGCCGCCGCCGAGGGCTGGAACGTCGAGATCACGACCGGGCTCGGGCGAGACGGCCGGCCCTGGGACGGATCCCTCGAGCCGGTCGAGGCGATCATTCTCACCCCGGCGTGACGATCCGCCGGTAGACGTCGAGGTACTCGTCCACCATCCGGTCGATCCCGAAGCGCTGCTCGACCGAGCGTCGCACGGCGCTTCGGTCCAGGTCGCTCGCGGCCGTCACGGCGGCCGCGTGCCTCCTCCGGCGTCGTGACGAGAAAGCCGTTCTCCCCGTGCTCGACGATCTCGGGCATCGACCCGCGCTCCGTCGCGATCACCGGGGTCCCGCAGGCCATCGCCTCGATCACGCTGAAGCCGAACGGCTCGTCGAAGTTGATCAGGTGCAGGAGCGCCAACGCCCCGCCGAGTAGCTCGCTCCGGCCGTCGGCCCAGACCGGCCCGACGTAGGTGACAGTCGAGCCGTCGATCCTCGGGGCCACGTGGCGGTCGAAGTACTCCTGATCCTGGACGATCCCGGCGAGGATCAGTGGGATCCCGGCCTGCTCGGCGACATCGATCGCCTCGACGGTTCCCTTGTCGGGATGGATCCGGCCGAAGTAGAGGAGATAGCCGCCGGCTCCCGGGCCGAGCTCGAACCCGGTCATGTCGATGCCGTGGTGGATCGTCGCGATGTAGTCCAGCTTCTCGTGCCTGTCGGCGTCGCTGATCGCGACGTAGTAGCCGCTGCCGTTGTACTTCTGGAACACGGGCACGATCCGCTCGGAGGAGAAGCCGTGGATCGTCGTGACGACGGGCGTGTCCACGAGGCCGCTGTAGGTCAGCGGCAGGAAGTCGAAGCTGTTGTGGATCAGGTCGAACTCGCCGGCCCGCTCGAAGACCGACGAGATGTGCAGCGACTCCCAGACCTTCGCGTCGAGCCCCGCGTCCTCCGAGTAACCGGTCGGGGCCGAGCCGACGAGACGCGCGCGCGTTTGCGAGTCGGCCGTCGCGAACAGGGTGACGTCGATCCCTCGCGCGACGAGCCCCTCGGTGAGCAACGAGACGAACTGCTCCCACGGCCCGTAGTGGCGTGGCGGCACGCGCCACGAGATCGGCGCCAGCATCGCCACCCGCAGGCTCCCGGCAGTCAAGCGTCGGCTAGCGGCAGCGGAGGGCTCGGGTTTCGAAGACTCAAAATAGCCGCGGCACCTGCGAGGGATCCTTAGGGCTGCTTCCTCCCGGATCTGACCCGGTTCGGAATCTCGCAGCGCCGCGGTGAAGCCAGTGTAACGGCCGCGCCGAGCGGGTTAGGCTAGCCGCCGTTGAGGCCGAGGCTCGTCGGCGTCCCGGGCGTGGCGGTGAACTTCATCTTCGCGGGCCCGCACGTGTCGCCGTTCTGGGTCTGCGTGATCGTGATGATCCCGCTGACCGAGGTCGGGCTCGAGACCTTTCCGGTGACTGTCGCGGTCGTGACGATTCCCTGTGGGTCGGCCAGGGTCGCAGGGCCCTTGAAGCTGAAGGTGCCGTTTGCGCCGACCGTGAGCGTCTTGAGCACCGCCGTGTTGGTCGGGTCGGCGTACGGGTCGGTGCCGACCGGGAACGAGCCGTGACCGAAGCAGCCGAGCGTGCCGAACGTGAACTTCTTCAGCGAGGAGCCCTTGGCAGTGAACGTGACGAGGTCCGCGAACCCGTTGATCGGGTGGAGAGCCGTCTTGCCTGCGAACGGGCCCTTCTGGGGGACAGCCGCAAGAGCGACAGCCGCAAGAGCGAGTGTTGTCAAAACTGCCAGCGTGATCGCGAGCTTGCGCATGTTCACCTCGTGTCGTCGCCACGGCCGGCAGTTCGCGGCCCTGGTAACACGATAGTCCACCTTGCGGGAACGGGTCAACGTAGGTGCGCGAGGTTTACGAACCCCGAACCTTCGCTACCCGGCTGCGAGAATCGCGCGTCCGACGACTGCGGCCTCGGCGCCTGCATCCGCGAGGGCTGCGACGTCTGCGGGTGAGCGAACGCCGCCCGCGGCGAGGACGGCGAGGCCGGACGCGGCAACGGCGGCGACCAGGTCGAGGTCGGGCCCGCCGAGCGTCCCGTCGCGGTCGATCGCCGTGCAGAGGACGCGCTCGACGCCTGCCTCGAGACAGAGCTCGACCGCGCGCTCTCGCGTCAATCCCGAGTCGGCCGTCCATCCGGCTGTTCGCACCATCCCGTCCTTCACGTCGAGCGCGACGACGAGGCGGCCGCCGAGTGCGCTCGCGAAAGCCGACGGTTCCGGGAATGCGGCCGTGCCGACCACGACCCGGTCGGCGCCCGCTGCGAGCAGCGCCTCGGCGTCCTCGAGCGAGCGGATGCCGCCGGAGGCCTGGAGGCGCGTCGGAGCGATCGCGTCGGCCACCGTGCGGACGAGCTCGGGGCGGGCCCGGCCCGCCCTCGCACCGTCCAGATCGACGAGATGGACGCGCGCGGCTCCCGCTGCCGCGAACCGCATGGCAAGCTCGACCGGGTCTCCGGCGGTCTCGACGACGTTGTCGTAGTCGCCACGATGCAGGCGGACGGCGCCCTCGCCGAGCACGTCTACGGCGGGTATCACTTCGATCGGGGCTTCGAGCCATTCGGATAGCACAGCGCCATGTTAACGTGCTAACATCAAAAAGCAAGCGATGGCGACGACGACACGACATTCATGGAAGACGAGAGAGCTCAAGGAGCTGTCGGAGGCGATCCTCGGCCTGCAGTCGAAGGACGAGGTGGAGCGCTTCCTGCGGGATCTCTGCACGATCGCGGAGCTCGAGGCGATGGGGCACCGGTGGGCAGTGGCCCAGCTCGTCGACCAGGGGCTGCCGTATCTCGAGGTGGCGCAGAAGACGCACGCCTCGACGACGACGGTGACGCGGGTGGCGCACTGGCTGCGCCACGGCGAGGGCGGCTATCGCTTGGCGATCGACCGGCAGAAGGCCGCGACATCGACCGCCTGACCATCGCAGTCCCGGTCAAGGGGCGCCTGCGCGACCCCTCGGTGTCGCTGCTCGAGGACGCTGGTCTCGGGCCGGAGCAGCCCGGCGAGCGCGCGCTCGCCTTCCCGTGCCGGAACGCGCCGGTCGACGTTCTGCTCGTCCGCGCGGCCGACGTGCCCGAGTACGTGCAGGACGGCGTCGTCGACTGCGGGATCACCGGGCAGGACCTCGTTCGCGAGCGCGGCGCCCGCGTCGAGGAGCTGCTCGAGCTCGGGTTCGGCGGGTGCCGGCTCGATGCCGCAGTGCCCGAGGAGTCGAAGTACCAGAGCATCGAGGAGCTGGCGGGCGCGACGATCGCGACCGTCTACCCGCGGCTCACGCGCGAGTTGCTCTCGGTCGCGGTCGAGCTCGTCGACGTCACGGGATCGGTCGAGATCGCGCCCCGGCTCGGGCTCGCCGACGGGATCGTCGACCTCGTCTCGTCCGGGAACACGCTGCGGACCAACGGGCTGCGGTCGCTCGGGACGATCTTCACCTCGCAGGCCGTCCTGATCGGCAAGGTCGGCGGCGACGCCTCGACGCTCGTCTCGATGATGCGCGCCGTCGTCGAGGCCCGCGCCCATCGCTACCTGATGCTGAACACGCCCGAGTCGAAGCTCGACGCGGTCTGCGAGCTGATCGGCTCCCGCTCACCGAGTGTCCTGCCCCTCGCCGAGAAGGGGATGGTGGCGGTGCACGCTCTCGTCCCGGCCGCCGAGATCTGGCGGCTCCTGCCGGAGCTCGAATCCGCCGGCGCGTCGTCGATCCTGGTCGTCCCGGTCGAGCGGATGAGCCGGTGAGCATCGTCGAGGAGATCAAGCGGGACGGCGATCCCGCGGTTCGGAAATGGGCGGTCGAGCTCGACGGCGCCGAGCCGGTGCGGGCCGTCGCCGAGCCGGAGCTGCTGCCGCGCGAGGCGCTGCTCGACCTCGCCGGGCGCGTGCGGCGCTGGCACGAGGCGCAGCGGCCGGCCGACATCTCGCTCGAGGTCGAGCCAGGAGTGCTGCTCGAGCGGCGCTGGCTGCCGCTCGACACGGTCGGCATCTACGTCCCGCGGAACCTGGTCTCGACGCTCGTCATGTGCGCGGTCCCGGCGCAGGCGGCAGGAGTGAAGAACATCGTCGTCTGCACGCCGCCCGCCGGAGCGGGCCTCGTCGCCGCCGCGGCCGAGGAGCTCGGGATCGACGAGGTCTGGGCGCTCGGCGGCCCGCAGGCGATCGGCTGGCTCGCCTATGTCCGCAAGGTCGACAAGATCGTCGGGCCCGGCAACTCCTACGTGAACGAGGCGAAGCTCTCCGTTCAGCGCGATGTCGCGATCGACCTTCCCGGCGGCCCTTCCGAGGTGGTCGTCATCGCAAGCGGCGAGTTCGACCAGCGGATCGTCGAGCTCGAGCTCGCCGCGCAGGCCGAGCACGGGGAGGACGCCGTCTGCCGCGTCGTCGAGACGCTCGAGGAGGCGGAGGCGATCGCGCCCGAGCACCTCGTCCTGCTCGGCGATGCCGAGGCGCTCGCACCCAGCGTGCGTAACGCAGGCGCGATCTTCGTCGGGGCTTCGTCGCCCGTCGCGGCCGGCGACTACGCGACCGGCGGCAACCACGTGCTGCCGACGGGCGGCTGGGCACGCTCGGTCGGCGGCCTCGGCCTCGAGACGTTCCTCAAGCCGATCACCACGCAGCGCATCACCCCGGAAGGCCTTGCGCGCCTACGCCCGACCGTCGAGGCGCTCGCCGCCGCCGAGGGGATGACCGCGCACGCCGCGGCGGTGCAGCGATGAAGCAGCTCTCGACCGAGTTCCGCGCCTACACCTGGGCGCCGCCGAACGACGAGGTCGCCCGCCTCGCCGGGATCGACCGCTCGCAGGTGATCCGCTTCGACCAGAACACGCCGCCGCTGCCGCTCCCGAGCACGCGTCCGGGAACGATCGCCGGGGCGCTCGCCTCGATCAGCGGCTACCCGCCGGGCGGCTACCACGAGCTTCGCAACGCGATCGCCGCGCTACAACGACGTCGACCCCGACCAGGTCGTGCTCGGCACCGGCGCCGACGACCTGATCCTCCTCTGCGCGCGCTGCTTCGCCGGGCCCGGGCGACACCGTCGCGATCCCGGCCGCGCCGACCTATCCGCTCTACCGGATCGCCGTGCAGCTCGCCGGCGCCGAGGTCGGCGACGTCGACCCCGTGCTCACGTTCACCTGCCGCCCGAACAGCCCTGACGGCGAGCTCCGGCCGCTTCCGGACGCCCGTCCGCTCGTCTGTGACGAGGCGTACTTCGAGTACTGCGGCGAGACGGCCGTTCCGCTGCTCGACGACGGCGTGATCGTGCTGCGGACGTTCTCGAAGGCCTTCGGCCTGGCCGGGGCCCGGATCGGCTACGCGCTCGCCTCCCTCGAGACCGCCGCCGAGCTGAACGCGCGCCAGGCCCCGGCGCCGGTCTCGACGCTCGCCGCGACGCTTGCGGTCGCCGCGCTCGCCTCGCCCCCCGACGTCCGGTCGGTGATCGAGGAGCGCGAGCGGCTGGCCTCGGCATTCCGCGCGATCGAGCTCCCGCCCCTCGTCTCGAACGCCAACTTCCTCTTCGTCCCGGTTGCGGACGGCCGAGCGCTCGCCGACTCGCTGCTTCGCCAGGGGCTCGTCGTGCGCGCCTACGACGACGGCATCCGCGTCACGATCCGCGACCAGGTCGACGACGATTACCTCGTCGAGACGATCGCGCGACTGCTCGACCGGCCCACGCCGGTTGCCGCGTCCGGCGGCCGCTCGGCCCGTCACCTGCGCGCGACCGCCGAGACCAGGATCTCCGTCCGGCTCAGCCTCGACGGAGCGAGCCGCGTCAGCGTCCAGACGGGCGCCGGCATCTACGACCACTTCCTCGAGCAGCTCGCGTTCCACGCCGGGCTCGATCTGGTCGTCGAGGCGACCGGCGACCTCGAGACCGGCGACCATCACACGGTCGAGGACACTGCTCTCGCGTTCGGCGAGGCTCTCGACAAGGCGCTCGGCGACCGCCGCGGCATCGCCCGCTACGGCGATGCGACCGTGCCGATGGACGACGCCCTGGCCCGCGCTGCCGTCGATCTCGGCGGCCGGCCCTTCGCCGAGGTGGCGCTCGATCTCGACCCCGGGATGGCCGGGCACTTCTTCGGCAGCCTCGCGCAGGCCGCGCGGATGGCGATCCACGTCGAGGCCTCGGGCCGCGACGCGCATCACACCGCCGAGGCCGCGTACAAGGCCGTCGGCCGGGCGCTCAAGACCGCTCTGCACGTCGAGTCGAGCGGCATCCCCTCGACGAAGGGGACGCTGTGAAGGTCGCCGTCTGCGACTACCGCGCCGGAAACATCCGGTCGGTCGAGATCGCGATGCGCCGCCTCGGCGCCGAGCTCGTCGAGGATGTCGCGACGGCCGATCTCGCCGTGCTCCCGGGCGTCGGCTCGGCGCGCTCCGCGATGGACGAGCTTCGGCGGCAGGGGCTCGACGAGACGCTGCGCGCCAGGATCGACGAGGGCCGCGCCGTGCTCGGAATCTGCCTCGGCCTGCAGCTTGCGCTCGAGCACTCGGAGGAGGACGGCGGGGTCGACGGCCTCGGGATCCTTCCCGGCCGCTCGGTGCGCCTGGAGACCGGCCGCGTGCCGCGCATGGGCTGGGCCGAGGTCGACGGGACCGCTTACTACTTCGCCCACTCCTACGCTGCCGAGACGCCGTGCGCGACCGCCTGGTCGGAAGGGATCGTGGCCGAGGTTCGCGCGGGCTCATTTCTCGGCGTGCAGTTCCACCCCGAGAAGAGCGGCGCCGCGGGCGCCCGCTACCTCGACGGCGTGCTGAGGGAGGTGAGAGAGAAATTCCTCTCCCGCGCCTGATCCCGTGCCTCGACGTGGCCGGCGGCCGTGTCGTCAAGGGCATCAAGTTCCAGGAGCTGCGCGATGTCGGCGACCCGGTCGAGCTCGGCGCCGCCTACTCGGACCGCGGAGCCGACGAGCTCGTCTTCCTCGACGTCAAGGCGACGCTCGAGGAGCGCGACACGCTCGTCGGGGTCGTCCGCCGGGTCGCCGAGCAGCTCGCGATCCCTTTCACCGTCGGCGGCGGCATCCGCACGGTCGCCGACGCCGACGCGCTGCTCTCGGCCGGAGCCGACAAGGTCTCGGTCAACTCCGCCGCTCTCGCGGGCCCGTCGCTGATCACGAGCCTCGCCGAGAAGCTCGGCTCGCAGGCCGTCGTCGTCGCGATCGACACCGAGGGCGGCCGCGTCCGCACCCGCGCCGGCACGACCGAGACCGCGCGCGGCACGGTCGAGTGGGCGATCGAGGCCGAGCAGCGCGGGGCGGGGGAGATCCTGCTCACGTCGATCGACTCCGACGGGACGCGCGAGGGCTACGACCTCGAGATCACGAGCGCGGTCGCCGACGCCGTCTCGGTGCCGGTCATCGCCTCGGGCGGCGCGGGCAACGCCCGCCATGTCGCCGACGCACTCGGAGTCGCACAGGCTGCGCTCCTCGCCTCGATCCTGCACGAGGACCCCGAGCGGCTCACCTCGCTCCGGGAAGAGCTGCGCGACCTGGGAGTGAGGTTGCGCGATGCCGCCTGAGGGAGAGCTGCGTCCCGCGATCGTCCAGGACGCCGAGACCGGCCGCGTGCTGATGCTCGCCTGGATGGACGACGAGGCCGAGCGCCGCACGCGCGAGTCCGGCGAGGCGTGGTTCTGGAGCCGCTCGCGCTCCGAGTACTGGCACAAGGGCGCGACCTCCGGCAACACGCTCGCGGTCGAGGAGCTCCGCGACGACTGCGACGGCGACGCCCTTCTGATGCGCGTGCGGCCGGCGGGCCCTGTCTGCCATACCGGCTCGCTCTCCTGCTTCGCCCCGGCCCTCTGGCGCACGATCTCCGAGCGCGCCGCCGAGCGCCCCGAGGGCAGCTACACGACAAAGCTGCTCGAGGAAGGCGTCCCCGCCGTCGCCCGCAAGGTCGGGGAGGAGGCGGTCGAGACGATGGTCGCCGCGTTCGCCGAGAGCGACGAGCGCCTCGTCTCGGAGTCGGCCGACCTGATCTATCACCTGTACGTGCTCCTCGCCGCGCGCGGTCTCGACATCGCCGCCGTCGAGGACGAGCTCGCCCGCCGCGCTCGCTAGGAGAAGGGCTTCGTGACCATGTCGACGATCACGAGCAGGAGCATCGCGACGTCGGCGCGGGCGATCAGCAGGATGCTCGAGATCGCCGCGGTGGTCTCGGGGTCGTTCACGCCCTTGGTCTGAATCAGCTCCGAGACGTGCTTCGAGCGCGGCGCGAGCACTGCGACGCCGGTCACGAACGTCGCCAGGAAGCCGAGCAGCCCGAACCCGATCCAGAAGTGGTTGAAGCCGATGTCGGCGTTCTCGACCATCGCGACGCCCATCACGACGACGACGATCGCCGCGGGCGCAAAGATCTTCTGACCCGCGAACGCCGCCATCTTGGCGATCTGAGCGAGCTCGTCGCCGTCGTTCGTGCGCTCCGCGAGCAGCGCCATGATCGTGATGAACAGCCCGCCGCCGATCCAGAGCACCACGAACAGGATGTGCACGCTCAGGAACGCGCTGTACCAGTTCGAGGACGCCGCGAAGATGATCGCGAAGAGCAGGAACGCCGCTCCGATCAGGAGCGTCGGGAGCTGCGAGGAGCCCTGGCTGCGTGGCTTGTCGACCGACGACATCGGGTGGAACCCTAGCGCCTACGGGGTGTTTACGACGCAGCTACCGCGGTCGTCGCGGCGAGATCCTCGACCACCTCGACGATGTCCCGGTTCGCGTTCCAGACCCGGAGCTGCTGCTCTGCTCCGTTCCCGCGGGAGATGATCTCCGAGATGCCCTCGAGCTCGCGCTCGCAGCCGAGCTCGCGTGCATGCGGCTCGAGATCGCGGAGCGTCCGCCGCACGAGCTGAGCGATCGGCACGCGGTTGCGCCGGCCGGTGACGAGATCCATCACAGGCGCCTGCAGCCCGTGCCGGGCCGAGAGCCACTTGTTCTCGGTGGTCAGGATCCGGTGGTAGGTCGGCACCTTCCCGCCGGACTCGACGTGCTCGCAGAGCATCTTGACGAGGGCCTGGTAGTAGGCCGAAAGCGCGACGACGTCGTCGACCCGGGTGACCGCGTCGCAGATCCGCAGCTCGACCGTGCCGAGCCTCGCGTGCGGGCGGATATCCCACCAGATGTTCGTGTAGTCGGCGATGCAGCCGGTCCGCTCGAGCTGGCCCACGATCTCGGCGAATTCCTCGTAGCTCTCGAACCGTGGTGGGACACCCGAGCGCGGGAACGCCGAGAACACCATCTGCCGCGACGAGGCGAGCCCGGTCGGCTCGCCTCGCCAGAACGGCGAGCTCGCCGACAGCGCCAGGAACTCCGGCAGGTGCACGATCAACCCGTTCGAGACCTGGATCGCCTTCTCGGCGTCGTCGACGGCGACGTGGATGTGCATGCCGAAGATCAGCTCGCGCCGGGCGATGTACTGGAGCTGATCGACGAGCGTGCGGTAGCGGTCCTTCGCCGTGATCCGCTGGCGCTCGAACAGGCTGAACGGGTGCGTGCCCGCGCTCGCGAAGCGGCACCCTTCCTGCTCGGCGACCGTCGCGACGTAGCTGCGCAGCCGGCGGAGGTGGTCGTTGACCTCGGCGGGCGTCCGGCACACCGGCGTCGTGATCTCGATCACCGACTGCATCAGCTCGGGGTAGATCCGCGCCTGGAACTCGCCCTCGGCAACGGCGGCGAGCACCGAGTCGATGTGCTGCACGAGATCCCAGGTCTCGGGGTCGAGCAGCATGTACTCCTCCTCGACGCCGAGCGTGTAGGCGGCGCTCGTCCCGAAGCTGTGGTCGAGCACGCTCGACGTGAGCCGGGCCCCTTCGATCTGGCCGGTCACGCCTCGCCGCCGATCACGGCCTCGGCCTCGATCTCGACGAGCCAGCGCGGGTCGAGCAGCTCGGCGACGACGCCGGTGGTGGCGGGGCGCGCGACCGAGAAGGCCTCACGGTGAGCCCGGCCCACCTGGTCGATCGAGGCCGGCGTCGGTGACGTAGATCCGCGTCCGCACGACGTCGTCGAGCGACGAGCCGGCATCGGCGAGCGCGCGCCCGATGATCCCGAGGCAGATCGTCGCCTGCTCGTAGACGTCGGTGCGGCGGGTCGGCGTCGCCCGGCATGATCGGCGCGGTGCCGGAGACCCAGACCGAGCGGCCGACCCGGACGGCGCGCGAGTAGCCGACGCGGTCCTCGAATGCGGCTCCCGACGAGATGAGCTGACGATCCATACCGGTAGTGTCGAGGTTGTGGAGGCTCTTCGGCAAGTCGAGGGGTGGCCATGTGGAAACGCCGCAGTCGCGGTCGTATACCCGGATGGGGTGGCGATCACCCACGGGGACGCGAAGCGGCCATTCGCCTGGGCCTCCGTCACGAAGCTTGCGACGGCGGTGGCCGTGCTCGTCGCGGTCGAGGAGGGGATCGTCGCGCTCGACGACGCGGCAGGCCCGCCGGGCTCGACCCTCAGGCACCTGCTTGCGCACGCCTCGGGCCTGCCGTTCGAAGGCGACGCGCCGCTCGTCCAGCCGGGGACGAGGCGGATCTACTCGAACGGCGGGATCGAGCTGGCCGCCGAGCACGTCGCCGCGGCCGCCGAGATGCCGTTCGCGGAGTACTTCGAAGACGTCTGGAGGCTTCCCGCTGGGCGGCTCGCCGGCCTACGGCGTCGAGGCGCCGCTCGAATCCCTCGTCACTGTGGCGCTCGAGCTGCTCTCGCCCTCACGGACTCGCAGCCGAGACGCTCGCCGAGGCCGCCGCCGTCCAGTTCCCCGGGCTCGGCGGCGTCCTGCCCGGCTTCGGCCGCCAGGAGCCGAACGACTGGGGCCTCGGGCTCGAGCTGCGCGACGGGAAGTCGCCCCACTGGACGGGGGCGCGCAACTCGCCGGACACGTTCGGCCACTTCGGCCGGGCCGGCGGGTTCCTCTGGGTCGATCCCGGCGCAGGCGTCGCCCTCGCCTGTCTCACCGATCTTGACTTCGGCGACTGGGCGAAAGACGCCTGGCCTGAGCTGGCCGACGCTGTCCTCGCGGAGGCTTAGGCCTCGTCGCTGAGGCCGAGAGCCCGCTCGAGCGCGCTCTTCGGCAGCGCTCCGACCGCCTGGGCCGTCGGCTCGCCGTTCTCGAACAGCACCATCATCGGGATCGACGACACGCCGTACTTGAGAGCGAGACCCTGCTCCTCGTCGACGTTGACCTTCACGATCTTGACGTCGCGCTCCTCGGCAATCCGGTCGAGAACGGGCGCTACGGCGTGGCACGGGCCGCACCATTCCGCCCAGAAGTCGACGATCACCTTGCCTTCGGAGCCGATCACGTCGGTCTCGAAGCTCGTCTCAGTGGCTGAAGTTGCCAAATCGGTTCCTTTCTAGAGGTTGCAGTCAGATTAACGACACGGAGGCCGGGTTTCTTCCCTGAATGGAAGCGATGCGCCCGGACAGCCCGGATTCAGGGAGCCAAGACGACCTAGCCGGTAGGGCACTTGCCCTTCGCGTAGGCGGCGTAATCGGCCGGCGAGAGGATCCAGCGCCACTTGCCGGCGACCTTGACGGCGTGCATCGTCGCCGTCGTGGTGCCGTCGTCTGCGGTCACCTTGACGGAGACTGCAGTAGATGGCGTCGACTTGCCGGCGACGTCGACGTTGTCCGCGTAGGTCTGGAGCACCTTGATCTTCGTCAGTCCGAACCCCTCGTTGCTCTGGCAGGCCATATAGCGGGCGCGACTCGACGACCGCCTGGTCGGCGGGATGGAGTGCGTCCCAGAGCGGCCCTGACTGGCCGCGCGAGAACTGGGTCGTCACCTCGCGGACGAAGTCGGCGGCCGACTGGCTACTCCGTTCCTGAGCCGCCGCCGCTGCTGCTGCTCCCACAAGCGGCCGCGAGAGTGACCGCGAGTGCTGCAACTGCGAGCAGCCTCGAATGCGCGGATCACGGGCTTTGGTCTTCATTGGAATCGTCCTCCCTGCGTGGTGATGACGAACTGCGACTCGCGGGCGCTCCGCTGCGAGCGGGAAGGGAGCCGATGATGATCGGCTCGCCCTGGTGTGGAATGAGGAGCGCCGAAAGGTGGGGGCGCGATGCGAGGTGGGCTCGCGCTACGTCGACGTCCGCGACAGCAAGCGCTGTCGCGTGCGCCTCTGCCTCGGTAGCGCTCGGCGGCCACAACCGTCACCGAGAGCGGGCCGGCGGCGGCCGGAAGCGCCGGTCGCGGGATCGATGAGGTGGTGGAGCCGGCCGCCGGGGCCGAAGCGCCGCGCGTCGCGTCCGGAAGTCGCCACGCCGCCGCCCGAGAGCACGAGCGTTCCGGCCGAGGCGGCCCGCCGTCCGCGGATCTGCGATGTCCACGCGCCACGGCCCGCCCTCGGGGGCGGCGCCCCAGACGGCGATGTCGCCGCCCAGATCGACGAGTGCGCCGGTGAGCGCCGGGCCAGGCCGCCCGCATGGCCTGCGAGCGCGCGCGTGGCGGCGAAGCCCTTGCCGATGCCGCCGAGGTCGACGGCTGCGCCCGGCTCGAGCCGCGCGCGTCCGGCCGCCGGGTCGATCTCGATGCGCGCGCCCGGCATGCCAGCCGTCGAGCGGCATGCGGCGGCTCGCTCGGTCGAGCAGCTCGAAGGAGCGGTCGTAGCCGGCCGCCGTCGAGCGCCGGGAGGATCGTCGGATCGAACCGGCCGCCCGTCTCGGCCCGCGCGCGCAGCGCGGCCTCGAGCGCCTCGATGAGCCGCTCGTCGACGGCGACCCAGGCGCCGCCGGCGCGGTTGAGCCGGGAGAGGTCGCTCTGCGGCGTCGAAGCGCGAGAGAGCCCGCTCGCAGGCCGCCACCTCGCGCCGCGCGGCCGTCGAGCGCGCGGCGCGGCAGATCGCCGTCGTCGGACGGCTCGGCGGTGACGGCGACGGCGCAGACCGTGCCCATCGCGCGAAACGCCTCGCGCTCGAGGGCGGCGCGTCACGCCGGCACCGCGGCGCGGTCGGGACTGCCGCGGCGGCTCCGCGATCGTCGGCGACGACCGGGCGGCGCCGGGCGGGGGGCGGCCTGGCGTGGCTGCGCGCGCGGCATGAGGATCCGCGCGTAGACGAGCCAGACGACCGGCGCCGGGCAGATCCCGGCGAGGATCAGGCCGCGCGTCCCGGTGAGGTCGCTGCCGACGTTGAGCGCGTGGTAGAGGCCGATCGCGAAGGCCCCGAAGGTCGCGTAGTGCAGCAGGCGCCAGCGGCGCTGGCCGATGCGGCGGCGGACGTTGAAGGAGGCGGCGAGGACGAGCACGAGCCAGCCGGTGACGATGCCGGCGGCGACGGGCACGGGCCGCCACGGCGCCGCGCCGGGCACGAGGACGCCGACGAGGCCGAAGTGGATGGTCGGGTCGAGCGGGAGCGCGCCCCCGTGGAGGACGACCATCCCGAAGGCGGTCCACATCAGCGTCTGGTGCCAGCCGAGCAGCATCTTGCCGCGGCGGCCGCCGAGGAGCCTCGTGCTGAGCGCGAGACCGAGCACGGCCGAGACCGTGAGCAGGCCGAAGGCGACGAGGCCGGCCGCGCGCGCCACGAGCCAGGCGACGGGCACACCGGATGCCTGCGCGGCGATCATCCGGCCGGGACGGGCGAGGTCCGCGTCGTCGCGTGCGAGGCCGAGGCGCCGCCCTGCACGACGACGAGCTGGCTCTGGCCGTTCTTCCCCTTGACGACGACCGCCGTCGGGATCGTGCGTGCGGGCTCGACGCGGGCTGCGGGCGCGTCCAGGCGAGCACCGCGAGCACGGCGAACAGCGCCCAGGTCGCGAAGATCGTTGCCCAGACGTTGCGCATCTCAGTCTCCCGGCTCGACGCGCGACGGCGGGGCCGTCGGCGGCGGGAGTGATGGTCTGGCCGACCTGCGGCACGCGTGGGCGCCGCAGGGACGTGCCGCGCCAGGCCGGCGACGGCGACTGCTCCGGTCAGCGCGGTCGCCGCCAGCACCGCCGCCAGCGCGAAGAGCGAGCGCCGGCTCGGTGCTCTCGGGCCTTTTGCGACCATCGCGACTTGGTCGCATGCAGCCATGCGACGCGATCCTCGGCCGGGATCGCGGTGCCACGGCGGAATCGGTGCGCCTGCGCAGCTCAGCATGCGGGTTTCCCGCAAGCCGGTGCTCGGGCTGCTCACCGACGCGTCGTGGCCGCGCCGGCGTCGGCTTTGCTTGGCTACATGAGCAGTTCGGTCGTGGTCGTCGTCGGCAACGGCGTTTCCGGGCTATGGGTGCGCCAGCGCGGCTCGCCGAGCGCGGCGTGCCGGTGACGATGATCGGGCCTGGCCTGCCGCACGACCGGCCGCCCCTCTCCAAGCGCGTCGCTCCTGACCGGTCGTGTGCCGCTGCTCGCCGACGCCGCGCAGCTCGAGGAGCGAGGGATCGACCACGTCGACGGCGTCGTGACGGCCTGCGACCTCGGCCGCCGCCGCCTCGTCGTCCAGCCCTCGGCCGGCGGCGCAGGCCGCTCGAGCATCGAGGCGCCGGCGCTCGTCTGGGCGACCGGGCTGCGCTACCCGAGGCCACCGGTCCCGGGCTTCGAGCAGGCCGAGGAGAACGCCACCGGAGCGGGCCTCGTCTCGCTCACGCGGCAGCCTGGCCCTACCGGGCCGGCGGGTCGTCGTCGTGGGCGCCGGGCTGATCGGCACCGAGACCGCCGCGACGCTCGCCGGCGCGCACGACGTGACGCTCGTCGACATGCTCGACCGCCCGCTGGCACGGCTGCTCCCACGTCTCTCGGACGCCGCGCGCGACGCGCTCGACGCGCTCGGCGTGCGCTTCCTCGGCTCGTGCAAGCATCGACTCCGCGAGCATCGACGCCGGACGGCGCCGTCGTGCACACGTCGACGCACGGCGACATTCGCTGCGACGTCGATCGTCTCGGCGGCCGGCTTCCGCTCGAGCCTGCCGCCGGAGCTCGCGGGCCCAGACGCGAGAACGCTGACCCTCGCCGGCCGACGAGCAGCTGCGCGTGCATCGGCCACGAGCGCCTCTGGGCATGCGGCGACTGCGTCTCGTTCCCGCATCCACGCTGGGGCCGCATCGCGATCCCGCACTGGGATCACGCGCTCTGGAGCGGCCGTCACGTCGCCGACTCGATCCTGGGCTCGCACGCGCCGTACGTGCGCGAGCCCTACTTCTTCAGCGACATCGGCAGTCTGCGCATCCAGCAGGTCGGCGTCGCCGACGCAGCCTCGTCGAGTGGTACGAGCGACGACGGGCTCGCCGTCGGCCTCGACCCGGCAGGCGTACCCGCGTGCGTCGTCCTGCTGAACGCCCCGGCGCGCCTGCGCGAGGCTCGCGAGCTCGTCGCAGCCGCGACGCTCTGCTCGCCCGCCACCCACATCCTGAGGAGGCACATCATGCCCGTACGTCTGATCGTCGATCCGGATGCATGCATCGGCTCGGCCGAATGCGTAGCGCTCGACCCCGAGGCGGTCGAGCTCGACGAGCACGGCACCGCCCGCGTGCTCGTGCTCCGAGCTCGACGAGGAGCGCGCCGCGAGCATCTGCGACGCCTGCCCGGTCGGGGCGCTCTCGATCGCAGAGTTGGCGCGGAGCTCGTAGTCGCCCGGTCGCCTCGCTTGCCGGAGTCGCGCTCCAGACCTCCGTAGAATCGAAGAGTGTTCGAAACACTGCCCGAAAAGCCGGATGCCAACGCGCTCGAGCTCGAGGTGCTCGACTCGGTGGGAGCGCGAGCGGCACCTTCGAGGCCGCTGCGCGCGAACGAATCGCGGCGGCCCGAAGTGGTCGTTCATCGACGGGCCGGTGACCGCGAACAAGAAGCTCGCCGTCCACACGGCGTGGGGGCGGACGCTCAAGGACGTCTTCCAGCGCTACAAGGCGCTGCAGGGCTTCGACCAGCGCTACCAGAACGGCTTCGACTGCCAGGGGCTGTGGATCGAGGTCGGCGTCGAGCGGCAGCTCGGGCTTCAACTCGAAGCGCGAGATCGAGGAGTACGGCCTCGAGGAGTTCGCCGCGCGCTGCCGCGAGGTCGTCGTCAAGTCGTCGCGAGCAGCTGACGCGCGGCTCGATCCGCCTCGGCCAGTGGATGGACTGGGGCAACGACTACTTCACCTTCAGCGACACGAACATCGAGTACATCTGGCGGTTCCTGAAGATCGTGAACGAGCGCGGCTGGCTGTACTCGGGCCACCGCGCGACCGCCTGGTGCCCGCGCTGCGGCACGTCGCTCTCGCAGCACGAGCTGACCCAGTCGGGCGTCTACCAGGAGAAGAGCGACCCGTCGCTGTACGTCCGCTTCCCGCTGCTCGACCGGCCGGGCGAGTCGATCGTGATCTGGACGACGACGCCGTGGACGCTGCCGGCGAACGTCGCCGCGGCCGTGCATCCCGAAGGCGAGTACGGCCTGCGCGAGAACGGCGAGTGGGTGCTCGCGGCGCGGTTCCCGGACGACACCTTCGTCCGAGCGGCTCACGGGAACGGAGCTCGTCGGCTGGCGCTACGAGGGGCCGTTCGACAACCTCGCCGCCGGGCGCCGGCGGTCGAGCACCGGGTCGTGCCCTGGGACGAGGTCTCGCTCGACCAGGAGCAGGGCACCGGGATCGTCCACATCGCGACCGGGCTGCGGCCCGCGAGGACTTCGAGCTCGGCACGGTCGCTCGGCCTGCCCGTGCTGACGCCCGGTCGACGAGGCCGGCCACTTCTACGACGACTACGGCTGGCTGCACGGCCTCGTCGACGGTCGAGGCCGGCCGACCAGATCGTCGGCGACCTCGCCGAGCGCGGCTTCCTCGTCGAGGCCGGGACGCTACGTCCACGACTACGCGCACTGCTGGCGCTGCGACACGCCGATCATCTACCGCCTCTCCGACGACTGGTTCATCGCGGTCGACGAGCATCCGCCCGAAGCTGCTCGAGGAGAACGCGAAGGTCGAGTGGGTGCCCGAGTACATGGGCAAGCGCATGGACGACTGGCTGCGCAACATGGGCGACTGGAACATCTCGCGCCGCCGCTACTACGGCCTGCCGCTGCCGTTCTACCCGTGCTCGTGCGGGCACCTGAACGTGATCGGCTCGAAGGCCGAGCTCGCCGAGCGCGGCGCTCGAGGGGCTCGACCAGCTCGCAGGAGCTGCGCCGGCCGTGGATCGACCGCGTGCCGATCCGCTGCGAGGCCTGCGGCGAGCCGGTCGACGCGCGTGACCGAGGTCGGCGACGTCTGGCTCGACGCCGGGCATCGTCCCGTTCTCGACGCTCGGCTGGCAGAACCCGGAGTGGGTCGAGCAGGGCTACGCGACCGGCGCCGCCAAGGGGCTGACGACGGCCGACCTGCCCGACCACGCCTACTGGGAGAAGTGGTTCCCGGCCGACTGGGTGACCGAGATGCGCGAGCAGATCCGGCTCTGGTTCTACTCGCAGTTCTTCATGTCGGTCGTGCTCGTCGGCCGCTCGCCGTACAGGCGCGTGCTCGGCTACGAGAAGATGCTCGACGAGCACGGGCCGCGAGATGCACGGCTCGTGGGGGAACATGATCGACGCCGAGGACGCGTTCGCGCGGATGGGCGCCGACGTGATGCGCTGGCAGTACTGCGCGCAGCCGCCCGACCGGAACCTGCTCTTCGGCTTCGGGCCGGCGCACGAGATCAAGCGGAAGCTGCTGACGTTCTGGAACTCGGTCAAGTTCCTCGTCGACTACGCGCAACATCGAGGGCTTCGAGCCCGACGCTGGGCGAGCTCGAGCCGGCGCCGACGCCGAGCTGCGCCGCTCGACCGCTGGCTCGTCGCGCGGACGCACGAGCTCGTGCGCGAGGCGACCGAGGCGCTACGAGGCGACGCTGACCGTGAACGTGATCCGCGCCTTCGAGGCGTTCGTCGACGATCTCTCGAACTGGTACATCCGCCGCTCGCGCCGGCGGTTCTACGGCGACGACGCGGCCGCGTTCCGGACGCTCTGGTACGCGCTCGTGCAGTCGCTGCGCGTGATCTCGCCGGTGATGCCGTTCCTCGCCGACCACCTCTGGTGGAACCTCGTGCCCGGCGCGCGAGGCCTCGGTGCACCTCGCCGGCTGGCCGGAGGTGGCCGAGCCCGACCGCGGCGCTGCTCGAGGAGATCGCCGAGGTGCGCGCGGTCGTCGAGCTCGGCCGCCAGGCGCGCTCCGACGTCCGGGCTCAAGCTGCGCCAGCCGCTGCGCCGGCTGATCGTCGCGGGCGCGCCGCTCGCGCGCGGCTGCACGCCGACGAGATCGCCGACGAGCTGCGCGTCAAGTCGGTCGAGTTCGGCGAGGTCGAGGCCTCGGAGCTGCGGGTGAAGCCGAACCTGCCGGTGCTCGGGCCGAAGCTCGGCACGGACGCTGCCGCGAGGTCCGCGCGCGCGCTCGCGGACGGGCGCGTTCGAGCGAGCTCGACGGCGGCCGCTTCCAGGTCGACGGCCACATCCTCGAGCCGGACGACGTGCTCGTCGAGCGCATCGGCCTCGAGGGCTGGGTCGTCGCGACCGACGGCGGCGTCACGGTCGCGCTCGACACGACGCTCGACGACGAGCTGCGGCTCGAGGCGCGCGTGCAACGACCTGATCCGCGCGGTGCAGGTGCTGCGCAAGGAGGCCGGCCTCGAGGTCACCGACCGGATCCGGCTCTGGATCCCGGACGAGGACCTGCTCGCGTTCTCCGGACCGGATCGCCGCCGAGACGCTCGCGGTCTCGGTCGAGCTCGGCCCCGAGCTGCGGCTCGAGAAGGCCTGAGCGCTAGTCTGCTGCTGCGAGTCGGCGAGCGCGAGCTCGCGGCGCAGCTCGACCGGCAGGCGGAACTCGATGTTCTCCTCGAGGAAGCGGTGCTCCTCGATGTCGGTGACGCCGCGCGCGCGGAACCAGTCGCAGACGCGCTGGACGAGCTTCTCGGGCGCGGAGGCGCCCGAGGTGATGCCGACGACTCTCATGTCGTCCGTCGAACCAGGCCTCGTCGATCTCGGTCTCGTCGTCGATCAGGTAGGACGGCGACGCCGCCGGCCCGCGCCGTCTCGACGAGCCGGTTCGAGTTCGACGAGTTGCGCGAGCCGATCACGAGCAGCAGGTCGATCTCGGTCGAGCAGCTCCTTGACGGCCCACTGCCGGTTCGAGGTCGCGTAACAGATGTCCTCGCGTCTGCGGCGCGCGGATCGCGGGGAACCGCTCGCGGAGCGCGGTGATCACGTCGCCGGTCTCGTCGACCGAGAGCGTCGTCTGGGTGACGTAGGCGAGCTTGGCGTCCGGCCGGGAAGGTCGAGCGCCGTCGACCTCCTCCGTCGACTCGACGAGCACGATCGAGTCCGGGATCTCGCCCATCGTCCCGACGACCTCCTCGTGGCCGGCGTGGCCGATCAGGATGACGGTGTAGCCGTCGGCGGCGTAGCGCCGCGCCTGCACGTGCACCTTCGTCACGAGCGGGCAGGTCGCGTCGATCGTGCGGAGGCTGCCGCGCCTCGGCGTTCGCGTGCACCGACGGCGCGACGCCGTGCGCCGAGAGCACCATCGTCTCGCCCTCCGGGCACCTCGGTCTCGTCGTCGACGAAGATCGCGCCGCGCTCCTCGAGGTCGCGGACGACGTGGAGGTTGTGGACGATCTGCTTGCGGACGTAGACCGGCGCGCCGTACAGCTCGAGCGCGCGCTCGACGGTCTCGACCGCCCGCTCGACGCCCGCGCAATAGCCTCGCGGCGAAGCGAGGAGCACCTTCTCGACCATCTACAGGGAGTCTAGAGAGACCGTCTGGGGCTCCAGCAAGAGAGCCGAGAGGGCCCGTCGCTCGGGGGGTCGGCGCGACGGGCTCTCCCGATTGAATGCTCTCCGCTTCGGTGACAAGTCACCATCCAGCGGTTCGCATCGCCCAGTGCACGACAAACGGTAACCCCGTTCCGCCGCCGTGGAAATGGGCCGCGCGACCCATCTTTGTAAATCATAAAACCAGTCCTGCAGGGGAAACGCGGTCGCTTGAGTCTCAACGGGCGGTCTGGGCGAGCACGATCGCCGCCGAGAACGACGATCGCGCCGGCGAGCTGGATCGACGCCGAGCGACTCGCCGAGCCAGAGCCAGGCGACGATCGTCGCGATCACGGGCTCGAGCATCGCGATGATCCCGACGCGCGTCGCCGGCAGGTGCCGGAGCGCGCTGACGAGCAGGAAGAACGGCACGATCGTCCCGAGCACGACCATCCAGGTCATCAGCGCCCAGACCGGCAGGTGGCGGGTCGAGAGGTGCCCGAGCAGCGAGACGTTCGCGCTCACCCGGTGCCCCGGGAAGCTCCACCACGGCGCGATCATCGCGAAGAAGAGCGCCGCGAAGCCGAAGCCCCAGGCGAGCAGCGAGACGGCGCCGCGGTCGCCGACCGCGTGCTCGGCGAGGAGGATGTAGAGCATGTAGGTGGCCGCGGCCGCGAGCGCGAAGAGGATCCCGGCCGTCGAGACCGTGCCGCCCCGGCGGACGTCGACGATCAGCGCGAGCCCGCCGAGCGCGAGCGCCAGCGCCAGCCAGATCCGCCGCCGCACCGGCTCGTGGAAGACGTAGCGCGCCCAGAGCGCGACGAGGAGCGGCGCGAGGTACTGGATCGAGCAGCGCGATCCCGATCGCGAGCCGGTGGATCGCGAGGAAGTAGAACCACTGCACGAACGCGAGCCCGCACGATCCCGAAGACGAGCAGGAACGGCAGCTCGCGTCAGCGGCACCCGCAGCCGCGCCGGCCCGGTGACGGCGAGGATCAGCACCAGCCCGAGGAACGCCCCGGTGCATCGCACCTCCGTCAGCCGCAGCGACGAGACGCCCGAGGCGAGGATCACCTTCGACACGGTGCCGTTGACCGCCCAGAGCGCCGCGGCCGCCGCCGCCATCGCGTAGCCGAGCCCGGGCCGCCGGTGCGCGGCCGGCTCGATGTGGAACGGCGCCTCGCTCACGCGCGCCAGGGTAAAGGTCGTGGCCGGAGCCTCACGACCGACATCGGGACGCCCGGATTCGAACCGGCGGCCTCCTGCTCCCAAAGCAGGCGCTCTAACCAGGCTGAGCTACGTCCGCCCCGCAAGCCCTCAGTGTAGGCCAAGATCAGAGAACCCAGTCGCCGCCGACGAGGATCGGCGTCTCGGTGCCGTCAGCCGAGACGCCGCTGATCGCGACCTCCGGCGAGCCGATCATGAAGTCGGTGTGGACGCTGGAATGGTTGATCCCGGCGGCGTGACGCTCCTCGGGAGCCATCGCCTGCGCCCTCGGGATCGCGCGGACGATCCCGGCGCCCGAGCGCGATATGTGAGGCCGCGTTCTCGTCGAACAGGGTGTCGAAGAAGACGAGCCCGCTCTGGCCGACTCTCGAGGTGCGGTCGACGAGCGCGATCTCGCCGAGCCGGGCCGCCCCGTCGTCGCTCGCGAAGTGCGCCCTGACCACCTCCTCGCCCTCGTCCGCGCGGATCTCGACTGCGCGGCCGCCCTCGAACGTGATGCGGAGGCCGCGGATCAGCGAGCCCGCGAGCTCGAGCGGGTAGGTCGCGCTCACCGTCCCGTCGACGCGCCTGGCGTCCGGGGTGGTGAAGACCTCCTCCGTCGGCATGTTCGCGACGAAGTCGATGCCGTTCGCGCGGTCGAGAGCCGCGAGCCAGTCGGCGTCGGGATGGAGCCCGACCGTCAGATCCGTGCCGGGGCCGCGATAGCGGAGCGCGTCGAACCTGCGCTCGTTCAGGCCCTCGGCGCGATGCGCCAGACGGGCGACGTGCGCCTGCCAGGCGGCGACCGGGTCGGGCTCGTCGAGCCGCACCGCGGTCGCGACCGCCTCCCAGAGCCGGTCGACGTCGGGCTCCCCGAACACGCTCGTCGCCCAGCCCTCGGTCGGGAACGCGATCGCCGACCAGTTGCAGCGGCCGTCGGTCAGCGTCAGGCCGGCCTCGGCGACCTCGCGCATCCGCGTACGCCCCAGGCGCGCGCCGTCGACGCCCGTCGAAGAGCCCGGGGTCGGGGTTGCCGATGATCGCGAGCAGCGCCCCGCCGCTGTCGCCGAGATCGTTCAGCCGCTGCACCAGCCACGGCGGCGACCAGTCGAGCCTGTCGTCCGGCGCGCCCTCGGTCTGGGCGCGACGGACGTGCTGGTCGCCGTAGTAGACGTCGACGTAGCTCGCCCCGGCCAGGTACGCCTCGGCAGCGACCACCCGCGCGAGCGGCGCGTGCTGGACGAGGCAGTTGACGAGGAGCTGCTGCCCCGGCTGGAGGTTCACCCCGACCCGCACCGCGAGCCGCGCATAGGCCGCGAGCTTGCTCGGCGTGCTTCTTCACCGGTCCAGCGTACGCATCCTCTGTCTACACTCCGAGCTATGGGGCGCCTCGGGCTCGCAGTCGTCGGGGTCGGGCTCTTGCTCTTCGTGGCAGGGTGCGGGGGAAAGACGACCTACTCACTCGACCGGTCGAAGACCTGCCTCACGGAGCGCGGCGTGCGCGTCGGCGGCACGCTCGACTTCGTCGCCGGGACCGCAACGGGCGGCGCCTTCGTCGCGCACCTCGGCGACAACTTCGTCACCGTCGCCTTCGGGAGCAACCTCAAGAACGGCACCGACATCGAGAGCGCCTACACCCGCTTCGCAGGCGCCGAACATCCGCTCCGGGATCACCGACGTCCTCCGCCGCTACAACAACGCCGTCACCCTCTGGCACAAGCACCCGTCCGACAGCGACCTCGCGCTGATCGTCGGCTGCCTCCGCTGACCTCCGCGGCTACCCTTTCGCGACACCCCGCGGGTGTAGCTCAATGGTAGAGCTCTAGCCTTCCAAGCTAGTTATGCGGGTTCGATCCCCGCCACCCGC
>CAVZJA010000007.1:0-103425 GCA_963775355.1 uncultured Actinomycetota bacterium
TCTCAATTGTCCGGCGTCTGATTTCTTGACCCATTCGAGCACACCGGTGGTGGCATCCCTTCCGATGGCAGTCGTAGACTCCCGCGGAATGTCTGAGCTCGCTTGAGGAGGACTTGGGGGAACTTGCGGAAGCGCGCCGATTCGCGCGTCCTGATCGGGTTGACCGAGATCTCGGGCTACGCCTGCAATCTCCGTGCCGGCTTCGCCGAGCTCGGCATTCGGGCCGATCTGCTCGATCTTCAGCCCGCCGGCTTCCGGTTCAGCGACGACGTCCCGCCGACTCGACTCATGCGCCTGCTGCAACGGGTTTCGAGAGCCCGTCTGGCAGCAGTGCGCGGTACGGCGCGGCGGCGGGTCTTTGCGGCCGTTCAGTGCACCCTTCTACCGCTAGCGCTCCTGCAGGCACTCGGTCGCTACGACACGTTCGTCTTCCTGTACGACACGTCGTTTCTCCGCCAACGCGAGCTTCCTCTTCTGAAGCTCTTTCGTAAGCGGGTGATCTACATCTTCTGTGGGAGTGACGACCGCCCGACCTATCTCGACGGCGGCCAGATGGCGAGGGAGGCGCACGCATCCCTCGATGCGTGCATCGCGACCGTCCGCACAAAGAAGCAGATGATCCGGCGCGTCGAACGGTACTCCGACGTCGTGATCACGAACCCCTCGCACGGGCTCCTGCACGAGCGGCCGTTCGTCTCGTTCCCGGCTGTCGGCATCCCGCGCGTCGTCCCTGCCGAGCCGAGCCTGGATCGGGCGACAGGCCGCCTCAAGATCGTCCACGCACCGTCGCACCCGGTCGCCAAGGGAACCGCGAGGATCTGCGCAATCCTCAACCGCTTGCGCGAAAGCGGCTACGAGTTCGACTACGAGGTCGTCCAAGGCGCCTCGAACGCGGAGCTGAGGGAGCATCTGCAGACGTGCGACTTCGTCGTCGATCAGGTTTGGGGCGACACCCCGATGGACGGGCTCGTCGCAGATGCGGCGCTGTTCGGAAAGCCGGCTGTCATCGGCGGCTACGGCTGGGACGAGCTCGAGCGAGGGTTGCCCGGCGGCGCGCTACCGCCGAGCGAGAGATGTCACCCGGACGAGCTCGAACGAGCGATCGTCCGGCTGCTCACCGACGCCGACCATCGACGTGAGCTCGGAGAGCGAGCACGGAGGTTCCTGGTCGAACGCTGGCAGGCGTCGATGGTCGCCGGCCGCCTGCTCGATCTGCTCGACGGCACGGCCCCGGCCGAATGGACTCACGACCCAGCCAAGCTTCGCTACGTGCTCGGCTGGGGGCAGCCTGAAGAGAGCTCACAACGAACCGTCCGTGCGATCGTGAACCGGGGTGGGACTGAAGCGCTCGGGTTGGGCGACAAGCCCGATGTCGAGCAGGCGGTGCTCGCGATGGCGGCCGAGCAGTCTCCCATGCAGGTCGACGAATCTCAGGCAGCCTGACCGCATCGATGCCGGAACGCTCGATTCTGATCCTCGGCACTCATCACTTCGCGCCCGAGGTCATGGACATCGCCTCCGAGATTCCCGGTGTGCGGGTGGACGGGTTCGTCGAGAACCTCGATCGAGCCCGGACGGAGACCGGGATCGAGGGGCTTCCGGTCTACTGGATCGACGACGTCGAACAGTTCGCGACGACCCACTTAGCCGTCTGTGCACTGGGGACGACCGCACGACGGCAGATCATCGACGATGCGGCCGCGCGTGGAATGAGATTCACCACGTTGATCCATCCGAACGCGCGCGTGAGCACGAGGGCCTCACTCGGAGAGGGAAGCTTCGTCAGTGCAGGCGTGATCGTCGCGACCCGAACCGAGATCGGGAAACACGTGATCCTCAATCGGGGCGCCTTGATCGGCCACGACGTCGTCATCGCCGACTACGTCACGATCGGGCCCGGAGCCAACATCGCCGGCCTTTCGACGGTCGGCGAGGGCGCGTACGTAGCGATGGGCGCGACGGTGCTCGATCGGCGAACGATCGGCCGGGGCGCCGTGGTCGGCGCCGGCAGCCTCGTGACGCGGGACGTCCCGGAGGATGTCCTCGTGATCGGGCAACCGGCGCGCGTCGTCGAAGAGCGCGTGGGGGCCTCATGACAGGTCTGCCGCCACTCGTGATCAATGCGGCGCTGACCGGGATGGTTCCGCGCAAGAAGGACAGTCCGCACGTTCCGGAGACGCCGAACGAGATCGCCGAGGACGTCGAGCGCTGCGTGGCGGCCGGCGCGTCGATCGTGCACCTCCACGCACGAGACGAGCATGGCGACCCGACCTACCGCCGTGACGTCTATACCGAGATAGTGGCGGCGGTCAGAAGCAGGTCTGCCGAAGCGATCGTCTGTGTCTCGACCAGCGGTCGCACCTTCAAGACTTTCGAGGAACGGTCGGCGGTGCTCGGCCTCGAAGGCGACCTGCGCCCGGACATGGCGTCGCTGACGCTCGGCTCGATGAACTTCCCACGCGAGGCTTCGGTCAACGAGCCGGAGATGATTCGCCGTCTAGCCGAGACGATGCAGGAGCGCGGAATCGTGCCGGAGCTCGAGATCTTCGACCTCGGGATGCTCGACTACGCTCACTTCCTGATCGAGCGCGGTGCGCTTCGCCAGCCGTACTACTTCAATGTGATCCTCGGATCGCTCGGCACGCTGGCAGCCACACCGGTGAATCTCGCGACGGTCGCCGAACGGATGCCGGCCGGCGCCACCTGGGCCGGAGGCGGAGTAGGCCGCTTTCAGCGCTCCGTGACCGCGATGGCCGTCACGATGGGCGGCCACGTTCGCATCGGACTCGAGGACAACCTTTGGCTCGACGACGAGCGGAGCACACTCGCGACCAACGAGCAGCTCGTGGGATGGATCGCGGGTGTCGCACACGCGATCGGACGAGACGTCGCCGATCCGCCGACGGCGCGGAAGCTCGTCGGGCTCACCTGATTCCCGGCCCCGGCGGCACCGTCCGTCTCACCGGTGCCCGAGGAGCTCCGTGAGCTTGTCGAGTTGACTGGCCCAGCCGATCTCGGCGTCGGCCCGCACCGGGTCGGTGAAGTCCGCGACGACATGCACGCGTAATGTCGTCGTCCCCTCGTCGACCTCGGTGAACGTGACGCTCCCAGACGAGCTGACGCGGCGCGTAATACGTGCGTACGAACTCGAGCTCGACCATGGTCACACCCTTCCCGAATCAGGATCGCCGGATCGGGCCTGCTGGAGCTCGGCCAGATGCTCGCCGAGCCTGTCGAGAGACCCTTCGTAGAAGCAGCGGTAATGCGAGAGCCAGGCGTTGGCCTCGGCGAGTGGTTCACCGCGCAGGTGCGCGGGCCGCTGCTGGGCAATGCGGCCGCGCGTCACCAAACCTGCTCGCTCCAGCACCTTGAGGTGCTTGCTGACCGCCTGTAGGGAGATGGCTGGGAAGAGCGCGGCGAGCTCGTTGACGGTCGAGCCGCCCTCGGCCAACCGGGCCAGGATATCCCGACGAGTCGGGTCGGAAAGCGCACCGAACGTGACGCTCAATGCGTCATCGCGGGCTGCGACGGCCCCTGTCAAACCGTGGCCAGGGTGAGCAGCGCCATCCCCGACGGCGCGGCTCTGCTGTCGATAACGGTGAACTTGGTCGGCACGGGGGCCGTGAAGAGCCTGCGCCCCTCGCCGAGCACGATCGGGCAGATCAGCAGCCGGTACTCGTCGATGAGCCCTGCGGCCCGGAGCGTCTCGGTGAGCTGCCCGCTGCCGTAGACGACGAGATTCTCGCTCCCAGCCTTGAGCGCGGTCAGTTCGTCGACGACGTCGCCCGTGAGGAAGGTCGCATTCCAGGTCGGCTCCGTGAGCGTCGAGGTGGGGACGTACTTGCCGATCGAGTTCATGATGTCGCCGCCCGTCGATGAGTCGTTACCTATTGCGGGCCAGGCCTCGCTCATGCCGTCGTAGGTGACCCGCCCGAGCACTAGTGCATCGGCCCACTGCATGGCCTCGGCCTGGAAGGCGGCGACCGCGTCGTCGAAGTAGGGCTGGGTCCAGGCCGGGCTCTCGAAGACGCCGTCCAGCGTCAGGTACTCGACCGCCACGATTCGCCCCATGCCGTCCTCCCTCACGATTGCTCAACCGATTGGTTGAACAATAGACGGAGATCGAAGAACTTATCAACCTTGTGGTTGAATATCGTTCTCAGGCTCGGAGATCTGCCGGCCCAGCAGCTCGCGAAGCTGGTCGGGGCTGACGTTGCCGCCGCTCGCGACCAGTGCGACGCGCTTGCCCGCAAGCTCCTCACGTAAACGCAGCGCGGCAGCCAGCGGCGAGGCGCCCGCAGCCTCGATCAGGTTGCGGGTGCCTTCGATCATCAAGAGCTGCGCCGCCCGGATCTCGTCGTCGCTCACGAGCACGAAGTCGTCGAGCAGCCGCTGGAGGATCTGCTGCGGGAGCTCGAACGGCACGCGGGTCGCAAGGCCCTCCGCGAACGTTCCCATCTCCGCCTCGACCGGACGCTGCTCCTTCCACGTGCGGTACGCGGCGGGAGCGGCCTCCGATTGGACGCCGATCACCCGGATCGACGGGTCCGCCGCCTTCGCGACGATGCAGGCGCCTGCCGCGCCGCTGCCGCCGCCGATCGGCACGACAATGACCTGGATGTCCGGCTCCTGCTCGAGGATCTCGAGCGTGCCGGTCCCGACGCCGGAGATGAGCAGCGGCTCGTTGCCGGAATGGATCATCCGCCCGCCCCGCTCCCGGGCCAGGTCGTCGCAGTACATCCGCGCCTCGTCGAAGTCGCGGCCGTGCAGAATCACCTCGGCACCGAGCCCGCGCATCGAGGCGACCTTCACCGGGTTCGCTCCCTCGGGCGCGCAGATCGTCGCGTGCACGCCGAACAGCCGGGCCGCGTACGCGATCGACTGTCCATGGTTCCCGGTCGACGCGCCGAACACACCCGACTCGCGCTCGGCTCGCCCGAGCTGGGCGACCAGGTTCACGCCGCCGCGCACCTTGAACGCGCCGACCGGCTGGTGGTTCTCGTGCTTGACGAAGACCTCCGTCCCGAGCAGCTCGTCGAGCATCGGGTAGGCGAAGAGCGGGGTCGGCCCCAGGTAGGGCGCGATCCAGCGGCGGGCCTCGAGCACGTCGGCGAACGTCGGCTCCTCCCACGCAACCATGCCCGCGAGCGTAGCGGCCGCCGCCGGTTGCTCGAAGCCCCCGGATATCGTGGAGCGGAGCGCATGCCGGCTCCCACCCGTCCTCTCGTGTTCATCCCGGCCTGGAACGAAGAGGCGAACCTTCCGGACGTTCTCGAAGAGCTTCACGCCGAACTGCCGGACGTGGACGTGCTCGTGGTCGACGACGGATCGACCGACCACACCGCCGATGTAGCGCGCGACGCGTGGCGCGGAGGTGCTCTCGTTCGGCGAGAACCGCGGTCTTCGAGCCGGGATCGCCGCCGGCTACGAGTACGCCCGCACGAATGGCTACGCACTCTGCGGGCGGGTGGACGCAGACGGCCAGCACCCGGCCGCCGAGCTCCGCCGCCTCCTCGAGCGGGTCCGCTCCGACGTCTGTGACGTCGCCGTCGGCTCGAGGTTCGCGAGCGACGAGAGCCTCCCCGCCTACCGCTACACCTCGTCGGGGCCGAGGCGCTTCGGGACCGCGGTGCTCCGGCGCTCGGTCGGCTACGCGCTCCAACGGCCGTTCCTCGACGCGACGAGCGGCATGTACGCAGCCAACGCCAAAGCGCTTCCGATCCTGGCCGAGCCCTACACGAGCGGCGCGCCCGAGGTACAGGCGCTGCTCCGCCTGCATGCGGCGGGCCTGCGTGTCGACGAGGTGCCGGTCGAGATGCGCGAGCGAGCGAGCGGCGAGTCCAAGCTCCGCGGGAAGACAGCCGTTCTCCTCGTGCTCACGGTCGCCGCGACGCTCGCCGTCGTCGTCTACCGGCGGGCTCGCTGATGCCGGGCAGCGATCGCATCGTCGCCGTGCTCGGCTACTCACGCGACGGGGACACCGGCCTTCATCCGGTCTGCGCTCGCCGTCTCGACCACGCCGAGACCATCGTCTCGGGCGCCCGCGCGGTCGTACTCTCGGGCTGGGCGCGCCGCCACGCGCCGGCGGGCGAGGCGGAGCTGATGCGCGATGCCTGGAGCCGGGACGAGGTGCCCGTGATCCTCGACACGATGTCCAGAACGACCGCCGGGAACGCCGAAGCGATCGCGAAGATCGCCCGGGAGCTCGACGCCGCCGAGGTCGTGGCAGTCACCTCTCGGTGGCATGCCCCGCGCGCACGTGCACTGCTCCGAGCGGCGCTCGCCGGCTCCGGAATCGCAGTTGCCGTCTCGAGCCCGCCCGGCCCCCACAAGCCGTTGCTCGCACTGCGAGAGATCGCGTGCGCAACGCTCCTCCCGATCCAGGTACGCAGGCTACGCCGCGGCGCTGGACGCGTGGCATACGGGACGTAATATCCGCCGAAGATCGAGCCGGGAGAGATATCCCATGGCATCGTCGGCAGGTAGCAGCGAGAAGGTCGAGCAGCTTCGCCGGATATTCTCGGGCAGCGTTCTCGGCCCGGCGGCGAACGACGAGAACATCGCCTGGGTGAAGGACACTCATGCCGCTCTCGGCGAGCACCTGGAGGCGAGGCGCTGGCTCAACTACCTCGGCGACGACCAGGGCGAAGACGCAGTCCGCGCCGCGTACGGCCCGAACTACGGGCGGCTACAGGAGCTGAAGCGCCGATACGACCCGGGCAACGTGTTCCATCACAACCACAACATCAAGCCGTAGGAGGCTCACCAGGCCCCGCCTCCTCCGCCTCCCCCTCCGCCTCCTCCGCCGCCGGAGAAGCCGCCGCCGAACCCGCTCGACCCGGAGCTCGGCGGCGCGAGGGCAGAGCCGAAACCGGACGCGAGGTCGCCGATCGCGAGCGAGCTGGCGCCGCCGCCGAGGTTCCCGCTCGGCGAGATCCAGTAGATCGTCGACTGCTGCGCCATCGCCTCGGGCATCGCGATGTGCGCGGCCTGCAGGACCCGCTCCGCGATGCCGAAGGCGATCCCGTAGACGAGGTAGCGCTCCCAGAGCTCGAGCGTCGCGGGCGGTGCCTCCTTCAGCCGCGGGAAGTCGGTCAGGTAACGGCGGAAGGCACCCCACCGCTCGGCCTCCGTGACGCAGTCGCGCGAGCAGCGCCTCCAGAGGGGGCGGCGCGTCATCCCGAACGCGATCACGAGGGCGTTGATGATCGACGCCACGCCGAGCCCGATCAGCTCGACGTCACTCCAGCGGACGTATGTGGGGCGCCACCGCGACGCCGCGTCGATGAACAGCAGCACGCCGACTGCCACGAAGACGAGGAAGGCGATCGTCAGAGGGACGATCCCCATGTCGAGGAACCACTTCCGCGCTCTTCACCTCCTTCGAGATGTGCGACTTGAACGCGGTGAACCTCGGCGCCATCGAGGTGCGCTCGCTCTCGATCTTCGCGCGAAACTTCGACAGATCCTCGGTTCCGCCGTCGAGCACGCCGACCACGACATTCGATACGTCCTGTTCCCAGGGCAGCAGGGGCGTATCGGGCGGCTTGCCGGGTGAGATCTCCAGGTCGGAGAGCTGGGTCTTGTGCAGCCCGGCGAAGGTCGAGATCTCGGTCGTGACCGGCTTCGAGTTGAAGACGTCGCGCCGGATCAGGTCGAAGAGGGTTGCGGTGAACTCGTACGACCCCGCCTCGCCGCCCTGCCGCAGGAGCGTCGGCACGAGGGCCGGGGCGAGGTCGCTCGGCGGCTCCTGCTCGTACTCGCGGTCATAGCCCGTCTTGAGCTCGCGGCCGAAGAGCCAGTAGACGACGAGCAGGATCAAGATCGCGGGGATCACCCCGAGTGCCAGCAGGATCAGGAGCCACTTCCACGGGTGGTTCTTCGCGTCCTCGAACTTCTGGTGCTCGCGCTGGGCGGCCGCGGCATCGGCCTCTACCGCCTTCACGATCTTGTCGAGGCCCGCGCCCTTCGCGATCTGCATTCCCGACGTCGAGGTGAACGCGTCCCGGGGGATCAGAACGCGTAGCGCGACAAACTGGTGCGCCGGGACGTTGATCGCCCTGAGCTTCACGTCGCTCCCGGCGATGGTCACGTCTCCGCGGACGTACACCGGGCTCCCCCACGCGCGCTTCACCGGCCCGGGGGCGTGCAGGTTCGCGAGCAGCTGATTCAGGCCCGTCTTCCACTCGGAGCCCCAGACATCGAGGTTGACGTCGACGATGTCCGAGTAGGCGACCGCGAGCCCGCTCAGCCGGTAGTGGATCTCGAACGTCTTCGACTCGTCGACCGCGCTGTAGTGCCAGACGATCCGATCCTTGCCGCCGAGGTGGGCGACGCCGAAGGTGCCGGCGGGTGAGCTGCAGCCGAGATCGGTGCAGCCACCCGGCCTGAACTGCGTCCCGTTCTCCTGCACCGAGACGTCGCTGATCGACTCGCCCTTGGCGAGCGGAATCTCCCGGTAAGCGCCGGAGAAGTAGCCGTCGAAGCTGTACTCGATCTGCTCGTCGACGTCGAGCGCCCCGTTCTGCAGGACGTTCACGGTCACGTTCGCCTGGAGGAGCGTGTACGACTTGGCCGACGCCGCCCCGGCGAGGCCGAGAGCCGCGGCGAGCGCCGCGAGGAGGACGAGCCCGCTACGCGCTCGGTGCTTCACTGGACGCCGGTGGAGAGGGCGCCTGTGCTGGGGGCGCTGCGTCGGCGGCGAAGCTGACTGCGGGCGCCGCGCTGTCGCCTTCGTCGATCTCGAAGAACTCGCGCTTGGAGAACCCGAGCGCGCCGGCGAGCACGACGGCCGGGAAGGTCTGGATCCCGTTGTTGAAGGTCAGCACCGTGTCGTTGTAGACCTGCCGCGAGATCGCGATCTTGTCCTCGGTGTCCTTGAGCTGCGCCTGCAGGTCGAGGAAGTTCTGGTTCGCCTTCAGCTCCGGGTAGGCCTCGGCGACTGCGAAGAGCTTCCCGAGCGCCTGGCCGAGGATGCCCTCGGCCTGACCGGCCTGAGCCGGGCCTTGTGCGGAGGTTGCGGCCGCCCGGGCCTGCGTGACCGAGTCGAAGGTGCCGCGCTCATGAGCCGCGTAGCCCTTGACCGACTCGACGAGGTTCGGGATCAGGTCGTGGCGCCGCTTGAGCTGCACCTCGACCTGCGCCCAGGCGTTGTCGACCCGGTTTCGCTTCCTGACGAGCCCGTTGTAGAGCAGCACCGCCCAGAGCAGCACCAGGACGACGAGCACGACGATGACGATGAGGAGCCAGCTCACGCTCGCGACTCTAAGCGCTGCCCCGGCGGAAGTCCAACTTGTAGCCTCGAGCCATGCGCGCGCTCGTGAAGGCGGAGGCGGCCGAGGGGCTTCGGCTCGAGGACGTTCCCGATCCCGAGGTCGGGATCAACGACGTCCTGATGCGGGTGCACAAGACCGGCATCTGCGGCACCGACCTGCACATCTACGAGTGGGACGACTGGGCGGCGAAGACGATCCCGGTGCCGATGGTGGTCGGGCACGAGTTCGTGGGCGAGGTCGTCGCGTTCGGGTCGAACGTCAGCGATTTCACCGTTGGCGATCTCGTCAGCGGCGAGGGCCACGTCGTCTGCGGCCGCTGCCGCAACTGCATGGCGGGCCGGCGCCATCTCTGCGCGCACTCGATCGGGCTCGGCGTCAACCGTCCGGGTGCATTCGCCGAGCTCGTCGTCGATGCCGATGACGAACATCTGGCACCACTGGCCCGGCGTCGACGAGGAGATCGCCTCGATCTTCGACCCGTTCGGGAACGCCGTCCACACCGCGCTCTCCTTCGACGTGCTCGGCGAGGACGTGCTGGTCACCGGCGCGGGCCCGATCGGCTGCATGGCGACCGCGGTCGCCCGGTTCGCCGGCGCCCGCCACGTCGTCGTCACCGACCTGAACCCGTACCGCCTCGATCTGGCGCGGCGGATGGGCGCGACCCTCGCCGTCGATCCGCGCGAACGCGACCTCGCGGACGTCCAGCGCGAGCTCGGCATGACCGAGGGCTTCGACGTCGGCCTCGAGATGTCCGGGAACCCCGAGGCGCTCCGCACGATGGTCGCGAACATGGCCCACGGCGGCCGGATCGCCCTCCTCGGCATCCCGACGGAGAAGGTCGAGCTCGACCTGAACCCGCTGATCTTCAACATGCTGACGATCAAGGGCATCTACGGCCGGGAGATGTACGAGACCTGGTACCAGATGAGCGTCATGCTCGAATCCGGCCTCGACATCTCGCCGGTGGTCACCCACCGCTTCTCGCACCGCGACTTCGAAGAGGCCTTCGCGGTCGCGCGCTCGGGCCAGTCGGGGAAGGTCATCCTCGACTGGACGGACGTTTCCTAGAGCGGTACGACGGTCAGCGGGGCGTGCAGCGCGATCGCATCGAAGTCGGAATCGCAGTGCAGAAGCTGCACTCGATTCCTGATCGCGACGGTGGCGATCAGGCAGTCCGGCAGACGCCGGATCGTCGCTCCGGAGCGGCGACAGGCGCGGTAGAGCGAAGCCGCCGCCTCATCGTCGGACCGGCTCTTCGAGAGGCAGGAACTCACATCGCGCGAGGAGTCGTCGAAGCTCGAGCTCGTGTTTCTCGTCGCGAGCCCCGGCCAGGATCTCGAGCGTCACGATCCCGGTCGTCGCAAGCCGCTCATTGTTCTCGATCGCTTCGGTGAGCCTTAGGTCGGCAGGGCTGCCGGTCGCGCGCTGAAACTCGATCCAGGCGGAGCTGTCGACGAGCGATCACGACTGCGTGATGTATCCGCCGCGCATCTCACCGAGGTCGGCGTCCCAGCCCACGCCGCGCATGGCCAGCGCTTCTTCGCGGCTCATCGGCTCGATATCGAGCCGTCGCAGGGCGAGCTCGACCGCGGCTCGCTTCGTCGGGAGCCCGTAGCGCCTCATTACCCGGATCACGAGCTGCTCGTCGATTTCGATGTTTGTGCGCATGATGTGTAGATGATACACATCGCTTGTTTCTTATGCCCGGCGCGCACGACCGGAACCGATCGAGTCGCGCGCCGCGTTGAGCCCCGCCCGTCCAGGAGCGTTAGGCTGACGCGATGTACGGAAAGCTGCGCGACGAGCTGACCGAGACCCTCGCCGGCCTGCGCGAGGCCGGCACGTACAAGACCGAGCTCGTGATGACGACGCCGCAGGGCGCGCACGTCGGCGTCGAGGGCCGCGGCGAGCTGCTGAACCTCTGCGCGAACAACTACCTCGGGCTCGCGAACCACCCGTCCGTCGTCGCGGCCGCGCACGAGGCGCTCGACCGGTGGGGCTACGGCATGGCGTCCGTGCGCTTCATCTGCGGGACGCAGGCGCTCCACCGCGAGCTCGAGCAACGGCTCTCGGCGTTCCTCGGAACCGACGACACGATCCTCTTCTCCTCGTGCTTCGACGCGAACGGCGGCCTCTTCGAGGCGCTGCTCGACCGAGGAGGACGCGGTGATCTCGGATCAGCTCAACCACGCCTCGATCATCGACGGGATCCGGCTCTGCAAGGCGCAGCGGCTCCGTTACGCGAACGGCGACATGGACGAGCTCGAGGCGCGCCTCGTGGAGACAGCCGGCGCGCGCCGGCGGCTGATCGCGACCGACGGCGTCTTCTCGATGGACGGCTACCTCGCGAAGCTCGACCGAGATCTGCGACCTGGCGGAGCGCCACGACGCGCTCGTGATGGTCGACGACTCGCACGCCGTCGGCGTCGTCGGCCCGGGAGGCGGCGGCACGCCCGAGCGGTACGGCGTCGATCGAGCGCGTCGACATCGTCACCGGGACGCTCGGCAAGGCCGTCGGCGGCGCGAGCGGCGGCTACGTCGCGGCGCGGGCCGAGATCGTCGAGCTGCTCCGCCAGCGCGCCCGCCCCTACCTCTTCTCGAACAGCCTCGCCCCGCCGGTCGTCGCCGCAAGCCAGGCCGCGCTCGACCTGATCCAGAGCTCCGCCGAGCTGCGCGACCACCTCCGCGAGAACACCGCCCACTTCCGCGGCCGCATGACCGAGCTCGGGTTCGACATCCTCCCGGGCGAGCATCCGATCGTGCCCGTGATGATCGGCGACGAGGTCACCGCCGCGCGCTTCGCCGAGCAGCTCGCGGCCGAAGGCGTCTACGCGGTCAGCTTCTCGTTCCCCGTCGTTCCGCGCGGCACGGCCCGGATCCGCACGCAGATGTCGGCGGCGCACACGACCGCCGATCTCGACTTCGCCGCCGCGCGCCTTCGCGAAGGCGCGCGAAGCCGTGCCCGTCTAGGGCGCGTTCGCCTGGCGCGCTGCGCGGTAGTAGTCGCGCCAGATCAGCTTGTAGACCGGGATCCACCGCGGGATCGACCGCACGCCCGGGATGAACGGGAGCAGGATGAAGAGCAGCGAGAGGATGCCCATGATCCCCCAGATCTGCGCGTCGGCGTTCTCGGAGGTCGAGAAGGGCGGCACCTGGTACCAGAAGGTGTAGAGCCAGAGCCACGCCTGGCCCGGGAAGTTCCCGGTCTCGTTCATCATCCCCCACTGGCTGCCGAGCAGGTTCTGCTGGGAGGCGCGCGCCTCGAGGTAGCTGCCGTCGGCCAGGAACAGCAGGGCCTTCGTGAAGTTGGTCTGGTAGAACTGCCCGGTCTGGTTGAGGGCGCCGTCGAGGCCGCCGCTCCGGGCCATCACGAGCAGGTTCGCCATCAGCGTCGGCACGGGCCCGTAATCGGTCGGGCTCAGGTTGAGACGCCCGACCACCGCCCCCTGATCGACCGCCTTGGCGTAGCGCGTCGCCCAGGCCATGCGCACGGCGGGTGTCGCGCGGTTCCAGGCGAGCAGAGCCTGAGCGAGCGTCGGGTCGGTCTGAGCGGGGATCGCCAGCGGGCCGAGGACGAAGGCGCGAGCGGGGTCGATCGGGATCTGCACGCCGAGCGCCCGCTGGATCGAGAGCCCGCCGATGATGTTCTGGCCGGCTCCGGCGACGTGCGTGTACGGCGGCCCGTAGGTCGCGACGCCGCTCGTGCCGTCGAGCTCCGACAGCGCGGTCGCGACGAAGTCCTTCGGGGCGACCGCCGCCCAGCTGCGCGATCGTGACCGGCTTCTCGTCGGGCGAGGAGAAGACCAGCGCGAGCAGCACGGTGAGCAGCGAGCACGGCGACGAGCGCGATCACCGCCTCCTTGACGAGGTCGTACCGCCGCTTCGCGCCTTGCCACTCGACGCGCGGGTCAGGAGCGAGCGGGTACTCGGCTGCGCTCATTCGTTCTTGCCGTCGATCGGCATGGGCGGCACGACACCGCGGCCGACGAACGAGCAGCACGTGGCCTGCGATCAGGATCCCGACGAAGAGCGGCAGGAGCACGACGTGCCAGAGCAGCATCTGGCCGAAGTTGAGGACGTTGAAGAACGAGCCGATGCCCGCGGCGTTGAGCCCGTCCTTCGCCTGCCCGCCGATCCACTGCGAGTCGAAGTTCTGCTGGGACAGGTACCCCGTGAAGGCGGTTCCGATCGAGACGAGGAACGCGATCGCGCCGGTGATCCAGGTCATGCGCCCGTCGCCCGCGCCAGGCCGACATGAAGAACTTGCCCCAGAGGTGGACGACCATGAAGAAGAAGAACAGCTCCGTGCTCCAGAGGTGCGTGCTGTTCACGAAGTGCCCGACCGACGAGGTGTGCCACCACGTGGGGCCGGCGAGCGCGATCACCGCGCCGGAGACGAGGATCACGACGAACGCGGCGAGCGAGAGAACGCCGAAGACGTAGACCCACGAAGCCACGTAGACGGGCTGCGTGTCGGGCAGGAGCTTGTCGGGAGGCAGCGCCGCCACCCCGGCGTCGCGCACACGCCCGGTCCAGGTGGGAGCTTCGGGCTCCACGCTCATCCCTTCTTCTTCGATCCCGGGAACGGCAGCCAGATCGCCAGGGCGAAGACAGCGATCATCAGGGCGACGACGACCAGGTTCGCATCGGAGATCAGGAACCAGCCTTCGTGGACATAGCGCGGGGCGCCGTTGAGATCGATCGCCGCTCCGAGCAGGGTTGATCCGAGCATGCGCCCAGCGTCGTTGCGAATCGACGGACGGGCGTCGGTGGCCAAACCGATCCCGGCTGCGGCTTTCCCGCAACCGGTGGCCCTATGGTCGGAGCACGACCTCGAGCGCGGTGCCGCTCCCGGGCGCCGTCCGGAGCGTGAAAGCGCCGCCGATCGCGGCCGCTCGCTGCCGCATGTTCCGCGAGACCCTGCGCCGCGGGATCCTCCGGCGGCTCGAAGCCCGCGCCGTCGTCGCGCACCGTCACGAACCGTTCCTCGCCCCGATGGCCGATCGTGACCCAGGCCCTGCCGCGCATGAGCGTGCTTGCGAGCATTCGCGAGCCCTTCCTGCACGATCCGGAACACCTCGATCTGCTCGTCGGGCGCGAGGCGCACGCCGGCGTCGATCTGCAGCTCGACCTCGAGCTTCCCGTCGGCGGTGAGGAAGTCGACATAGCGTCGGAGCGCGGCGTCGAATGGGGCGCGGCCTGCAGGCCGACGAGAGCGCGAGCGTCGCGAACCTCGCCTCGGTCTGCGCGGCCTGAACTGCCGCCTTCAGCTTCGGGATCGTCTCGTCCATATCGGCGCCGGCCTCGAGCATCGCCGCGTGGGTCGAGACCGCGAACAGGTACTGCGAGAGCCCATCGTGGATCTCCCGCGCGACGCGGGCGCGCTCCTCGGCGACCACGCGGCCGAGCTCTGACGAGTGGATCGCGCGCCAGACGCCGACGAGGATCACCACGTAGGCGATCAGCAGCAGGAAGTCGCCCTGCGTCACGTACCGCATCGCGAACACCGGCTCGAACAGAAGGTCGAGCGTGGCGAACAACGTCAGCGTCGAGCCGAGTGAGAGCCACCGATCGAGATCCTCGCGACGCCGTCGATAGCGGTCGGCGAACGTGAGCACGGCGACGAGATTCACGAGCGCGAGAGCGGCAAGGCCGCCGCTCCGGAGTGGCTGGTGATGGAGCGATCCGGCCGGACCGAACGACGGCAACCGGGACATGTGCGCCACGAACCAGATCGTCACCATCGTTACGGCGATCGCTGCGGCCATGTCGGCCAGCGCGAGGCCTCGGCGCTCGATCCGCCCCCGGGCGAGCGGGGCCAATGCGAGCACCGCCCAGCCGGCGAGCACGCTGCCGAGGCACGGCCACGGCTCGGCCGCGCGCTCGGTGCGCTCGATCACAGCAGGGCCGAGCGCGAAGGCGACCCACGACACCGAGACGGCCGTGAACCCACAGCAGAGCAAGAGGTCGTAGCGCCGGCCCTCGACCATGAACCTGGATCCCGTCAGCAGCGCGGTGAGCCCGCCGCCGACCGCGTACAACGTCGTGAGCACGATCCGCACCTGCGGCAGATCGTAGGGTAGTTCGGAGGCTCGCCGACGTGAGGAAAAGGGCGAGTGCTGCGCCGAGCAGAGCGACGAGCGCGACCTCGCCCGAGAGGAAGGTCTCGAACGAGTCCTTGCGAGCCGTTTGGCGCATCACCTCTCGTATCGGCACAATCGCCCGGGGGCATGATTCCGCGCGTTCTGATCACCGACGACCACCCGCTGACCCGCGACGCGCTCGCGGGCCTGCTCGCGGCGAACGAATTCGACGTCGTGGGGCAGGCGGCAGGCGGCCAGGAGGCGATCGCGCTCGCCGGTCAGCTCGAGCCCGACCTGATCATTCTCGACCTGACCATGCCGGACATGGACGGGCTCGAGGCGCTCCCGCTGCTTGCGGGAGGCGGCACCCGCGGCGTCGGTCGTCGTGCTCACGGCGTCGGAGGACGACGACAACCTGCTGTCCGCGATCCGGCTCGGTGCCGCCGGGTACTTGCTGAAGAGCGAGCCGCCGGAGCGGATCGTCCAGTTCCTGCACGGCGTCGCGAAAGGCGAGGCTGCGCTCTCGGGGGCGGTGGCGCGCCGCCTGCTCGACCAGGTCCGCGAGGGAGGGCACCACCACGGCGTCGTCCCGCAGTCGATCGCCGACCTACTCTCGGCCCGCGAGCTCGAGGTGCTGCTGCTACTCGACCAGCATCTCGGCACCGACGAGATCGCCGAGCGGCTGTTCATCTCCGAGCACACGGTCCGCTCGCACGTCAAGAACCTGCTCTCGAAGCTCGGCGTCTCGTCCCGACGGGAGGCGCTCGAGAGGCTCGCCGCGGCCCGCGGCGACTAACCAATCGAGCCGCGTCGCGGTCATTAGTTGCGTGAGCACCAATCCGGTGTTGGTCGCGTACGCGACAGGGCAGGGCTCGACCGGCGAGATCGCCGAGACCGTCGCCGAGACCCTGCGCGGCGCCGGCCTCGAGGTCGACCTGATCACGCGGCTCGCGTGAGGAGCCTCGAGGGCTACCGCTCCGTCGTGATCGGGGGCGCGATCACGGTGGGTCACCTGCACCCGGATGCCCAGCAGTTCCTGCGGCGCTTCCGCGAAGACCTCGCCTCGGTGCAGCTCGCCGTCTTCGGCATCGGCTCGCGAACGACAGAGCCGAGCAACCTCGAGGCGTGCCGCCGGCAGCTCGACACGGCGCTCGGGAGGGTTCCAGAGGCTCAGCCGTTCGCAGTCACGGTCTTCGGCGGTGTCCTCGACCCGGCCGAGCTTCGCTCGGCGTTCAACCCGCTGCCTGCGGTCGACGCGCGCGACTGGTTCGCGATCCGAACCTGGGCCGTTCTGGTCGCCTCACGGCTCGAAGCGGTCCCCGCCGCGGTGGTCTAACCGAACCCGCGGAGCGCCGCCTCGACGAGGTCGGGCAGCGTCTCGAGGTTGTAGCCGCCCTCGAGCACCGCGGCGACGCGCGGAGCGAGCGCGGCTGCCCGGCGCGCCAGCTCCTCGAAGAGCCCGGTCGAGAGCTCGAGCTGTGCGAGCGGATCGTCGACGTGCGCATCGAAGCCCGCTGAGACGAGGAGCAGATCCGGCTCGAACGCCGCGACCGCCGCCTCGGCGCGCTCGAAGGCCGCGAGGTAGCCCTCGTCGCCGGTGCCGGCGGCGAGCGGGAGATTGACGAGCGTGTCGCCCTGCTCATCCGGGCCGCCCGTCCCGGGATAGAACGGCCACTGGTGGAGCGAGACGAAGAGGATCGACGGGTCGTCGCCCACGATCGCCTGTGTGCCGTTCCCGTGGTGGACGTCCCAGTCGAGGATCGCGACCCGACCGAGCCCGAGGTCGGCCTGAGCCCAGCGTGCGGCGATCGCGATCGAGTCGAAGAGGCAGAAGCCCATCGCCGTGTCGGCCTCCGCGTGATGGCCCGGCGGCCGCGCGAGCGCGAAGCCTCCGCGACGAGCCGCCTCGATCGCGGCGCCCGCGGCGAGCAGCGCCGCGTCGAAGGTCGTCTCGGTGCAGACCGTGTCGGGGTCGAGCCAGCCCCGGGTGGTGCGCACCCGCTCGAGGAGCGCCGGGGTGTGGCAGCGCAGCACGTCCTCCTCGCTCGCCGGCGCGCATTCGACGAACGGGAAGCGCTCGTGCAGCACCCGGAGGCGCCCCTGCGACTCGGGATGACCACCGGTCGGATGCAGCCGCACGAACGCTTCGTGACTGACGACGTCCAATGGCTAGGCGTGCTCGGCGATCCGCCGGGCGAGGCCGTTGAGCCCGAGCTCGAGCGCATGCTGCTCGGCACGGGCCCAGTCCGGCGGCGTCGGAACGAGTGGCGGAACCGGCGCCGCCGCGTCCATCGTCGCGATCCGGCGGTAGAGCCGGAGGTTGTCGGCGATCGGCGCGAGCCGGTCCGCGACGAGGGCGGCCTCCAGCGTGCCGTACTGGCCGAGGATCGTCGCGGCCGTCTTCGGCCCGATCCCCGGCGCGCCGGGGATTCGGTCGGACGAGTCGCCGCGCAACGCGATGAAGTCCGGTACCTGCTCGGGGTCGACCCCGTAGCGCTCGCGAACCTCGGCGGGCCCGATCCGCGCCAGCTCGCTCACTCCCTTGACCGGCTGGAGGACGGTGACCCGTTCGCTCACGAGCTGGAACGCGTCGCGATCCGATGTCGTCACGACGACCGGCCCGGCCCATCCGGCCGCACCCGCCGCCAGGAAGTCGTCGGCCTCGTAGCCGGCGGCCTTCGCGATCGCGAACCCGAACGACTCGACGAGCGCCGGCAAGGCATCGAGCTGCTCCACGATCGAGTCCTCGAACACGCGGCCCGTCTGATACTCGGGCAGCGCGTCGTTGCGGTAGGTCGGCACGTCGAGCGTGTCCCAGGCGGCGAGCACCGAGACCGGTTGCTCGGCCTCCCACAGCCGGAGCAGGAAGTTCCCGAAGCCGACGAGCGCGTTCGCCGGGCGCCCGCCCGCGCCGCGGATCGATTTCGGCAGTGCGTGGTAGGCGCGATGAGCGAGTGAATCGCCGTCGATTGCCAGCAGCAGACCTGTCGAAGAAGGACTTCTCATGAAGGACGAGTATCGCGTACCCCGACGGCACGGCTATCGTGGCGCACCTAGAAATGGCAGAAGCAAAGGGATCCGCCGTTCGTACCCTTGTGATCGTCGAGTCGCCCGCCAAGGCGAAGACGATTGCGGGCTACCTCGGCAAGGACTACATGGTCGAATCTTCCATCGGCCATGTCCGCGACCTCCCGCACAGCGCGGCCGAGGTTCCGGCCGCGCAGAAGCAGGAGCCGTGGGCGCGCCTCGGCGTCGACGTCGACCACGACTTCGAGCCCCTCTACGTGGTCGACCCGAAGAAGAAGTCGGTCGTCTCGGACCTGCGCAGCAAGCTCGCCAAGGCCGACCAGTTGCTGCTCGCGACAGACGAAGACCGCGAAGGCGAGGCGATCGCCTGGCACCTCGTCGAGCTGCTGAAGCCGAAGGTGCCGGTGCGCCGGATGGTCTTCCACGAGATCACCAAGCCGGCGATCGAGCGCGCGCTCACCGAGACTCGCGACATCGACGAGCGCCTCGTCGACGCGCAGGAGACGCGCCGCATCCTCGACCGCCTCTACGGCTACGAGGTCTCCCCCGTCCTCTGGCGGAAGGTGATGAAGGGGCTCTCCGCAGGCCGCGTCCAGTCGGTCGCGACGCGCCTCGTGGTCGAGCGCGAGCGCGAGCGGATCGAGTTCCGCGCCGCCGAGTACTGGGACATCGTCGCCACCCTCGATCCCGGCAGCTTCGAGGCGCGACTCGTCGCGGTCGACGGCCGAAAGGTCGCGCAGGGCCGCGACTTCGCCCGCAACGGCGAGCTCACCACCGCCGACGCCGTCCAGCTCGACGAGGACACTGCGCGTTCGCTTGCGACGGCGCTCGAGGGCGTCGAGCTGACCGTCAGGTCGGTCGAGCGCAAGCCGTACACCCGCCGCCCGGCGGCTCCGTTCATGACCTCGACCCTCCAGCAGGAGGCGAGCCGCAAGCTCCGGTTCACGACGCAGCACACGATGCGCGTCGCCCAGCGCCTCTACGAGAACGGCTACATCACGTACATGCGCACCGACTCGACCTCGCTGGCCGAGTCGGCCGTGGCGGCAGCGCGCGACCAGGCCCGCGAGCTCTACGGCGCAGACTCGGTGCCCGAGCAGCCGCGCTCGTACAACCGGAAGGTGAAGAACGCGCAGGAGGCGCACGAGGCGATCCGCCCCGCGGGCGACCGTTTCCGCACCCCCGACGAGGTGAAGCGCGAGGTCGAGCGGGACGAGGCCGCCCTGTACGACCTGATCTGGAAGCGCACGGTCTCCTCCCAGATGGCCGACGCCCGGGGCGAGACCGTCTCGGTGCGCGTGGGCGCGAAGGCAGCCGACGGCCGTGACGCCGAGTTCGGCGCCGCCGGCACGGTGATCACCTTCCGCGGCTTCATGCTCGCCTACGAGGAGGGCCGGGACGAGGCGATCGCGGCCGACGAGGAGGAGCGCCGTCTGCCACCGATGACCGAGGGCGACACGCTCACGGCCTCGGCGCTCGAGCCCGAATCGCACTCGACCACCCCACCCGCGCGCTACACCGAGGCGACGCTCGTCCGGGCTCTCGAGGAGCGCGGCATCGGCCGCCCGTCGACGTACGCCTCGATCATGGGCACGATCCTCGACCGCGGCTACGTGCGCAAGGTCGGCCAGGCGCTCGTGCCGACGTTCCTCGCGTTCGCGGTGACGGGACTGCTCGAACAGCATTTCACCCGGCTCGTCGACTACGAGTTCACCGCGCTGATGGAGGACGACCTCGACCGGATCGCCGAGGGCGACGAGGAGCGGACGACGTGGCTGAAGCGGTTCTATTTCGGCGAGGCGGGGGGCGACGAGGGTCTGAAGGCGCTGGTCTCCGACCTCGGCGACATCGACGCGCGCCAGGTGAACACGATCGAGATCGGCAACGGCATCGAGCTCCGCGTCGGCCGCTACGGCCCCTACATCGAGCGAAACGGCGAGCGCGTCACGATCTCCGACGAGATCGCGCCCGACGAGCTGACGGTGGCGAGGGCCGAGGAGCTTCTCTCCCAGGCCACCGATCAACGCGAGCTCGGCGTCAATCCCGAGACCGGCCGCGAGATCCTGGTCAAGAACGGCCGCTACGGCCCGTACGTGACCGAGGAAGCCGACGACGGCGAGAAGCCGCGGACGGCGTCGCTCTTCAAGTCGATGACCCCGGAGACGGTGACGCTCGAGGACGTGCTCCCGCTGCTCGCGCTCCCGCGCGTCGTGGGTGTGGATCCCGGCACCGAGGAGGAGGTGATCGTCGCGAACGGCCGGTACGGCCCGTTCGTGAAGCGCGGCAAGGACACGCGATCGCTCGCCACGGAGGAGCAGCTGCTGACGATCACGCTCGACGAGACCCTCGCGCTGCTGGCGCAGCCCAAGCAGCGCGGCCGCAACGCGGCAGCGCAGGCGCCGCTCCGTGAGTTCGGCGACGACCTCGATCCGGTGAGCAAGAAACCGCTCATCGTGAAGAACGGCCGCTTCGGTCCGTACGTCACGGACGGCGAGACGAACGCGAGCCTTCGGTCGAGCGACGACGTCGAGACGCTGACCTTCGAGCGGGCCGTCGAGCTGATGGCGGCGCGCCGCGAGCGGGGCCCGTCAAAGCCGAAATCGCGTTCCCGACGGTAGTAACTGTGGCAGTCCTAACAGTTCTCAAACCGCTTGCCATTGTCGCGGCGGTCCGAATCAGCGATACTTCGAACTGAGGAAGCCGGGCAAGGCCGTCGTGCGCTACCGTGGGGACAGTCCTCCTGTAGCCGTGTGAGCGGCCCCGTTCAGTTACGGGGGGTGGGCGGAAATTCCCTAAGAATCCTCTCATTGTGCTGGAAATCAGAGGAAAAATGCCGTACGGTGCGAAAGCGTGGGGCGCAGGCGACGAAAGGGCGTAGGTCGAATTGACGCAGAATCAACTGACTGAATTGCTTGAAACCGAGGGCGCGAAGGCGATGCTCGAGCGCGGCGAGGAGCGCGGCTGGATCGAGCCGTCCGAGCTCGAGGCGCTTGCTGTCGAGCACGAGCTCGTCGATGCCGACGTCGAGGATCTGACCCGCGAGCTCGAGCGGATCGGCCTCGAGGTGCGCGAGGCGCGGCCCGAGGAGAAGTCGCCGAAGACCGAGGAGGTCGTCTACGAGGCCGACCAGCCGTCGGGCGCCGGCGACTCCCTGCAGCTTTTCCTGGCCGATGTCGGCCGCCACAAGCTTCTGACCGCAGCGCAGGAAGTCATCCTCGCGAAGCGGATCGAGCGCGGTGACCTGGTTGCCAAGCGGCAGATGATCGAGTCGAACCTCCGGCTCGTCGTCTCGATCGCGAAGGGCTATCGCGGTCTCGGCGTCCCGTTCCTCGACCTGATTCAGGAGGGCACGCTCGGCCTGAACCGCGCGGTCGAGAAGTTCGATTGGCGCCGCGGTTACAAGTTCTCGACGTACGCGACCTGGTGGATCCGCCAGTCGGTGCAGCGCGCGGTCGCGAACCATGCGCGCACGATTCGCGTCCCGGTCCATGTCGTCGAGCGGCAGCAGAAGCTGTCGCGCGCCGCCCGCCGGCTCGAGGTCGAGCTGGGCCGTGAGCCGACGAAGGAGGAGCTCGCCGAGGCGACCGGTCTCCCGATCCAGCACGTCGACGAGGCTCTGTCGGCCGCGTCCGCGTCGGTCTCGCTGAACCAGACGGTCGGCGCTGACGACGAGGGCGAGCTCGGCGATCTCTTCGCCGACCGCGAGGCTCCGGACCCGTTCGACGAGGCCGAGGAGTCGCTCCGCCGCCAGAACATCCGCAAGGCGCTCGATGCGCTGCCCGAGAGGGAGCGGCGGATCCTGGAGCTGCGGTTCGGCTTCGAGGGCGAGCCGTGGACGCTCGAGGCGATCGGGCACGAGCTCGACCTGACGCGCGAGCGCGTCCGCCAGCTCGAGGGCCAGGCGCTCTCGCGGCTCGCGGCACTGCGTGAGCTCGCAGGGCTCGCAGCCTAAGTCCGAAGCAGCCGTGTCAAGCCTTCGACCGGCCGAGCCACTCGCCGGTCGGATCGTCAGCGTCGAGCCGCTCGCCGAGCGGCATCGCGAGGGCCTGCGCGAGGCGGCGGCCGAGGATCCGACGATCTTCCGTTTCATGGTCTACACGGGCGATTTCGACGGCTGGTTCGACGACGCGCTCGCCGACCCCGGCTGGCGTGGCGTTCGCCGTCGTGGTCGATGGCCGTGAAGAAGGATCGACGCGGTACCTCAACTACGAGGCGCTCCACCGCCGCGTCGAGATCGGCTGGACGTGGCTGCGGCCCTCCGCCTGGGGGACCGGCGCGAACACCGAGACGAAGCTGCTGCTGCTCGAGCACGCGTTCGAGCAGGGCGGGATGCAGCGCGTCGAGTTCAAGACCGACGCGCGCAACGAGCGGACCCGGGCTGCGCTCCTCAAGGTCGGCTGCCAGTTCGAAGGGATCGCGCGGAAGCACATGATGCTTCCGACCGGCCCGCGCGACTCGGCCTGGTACGCGATCACGGAGGACGATTGGCCCGAGGTGAAGGCGAAGCTCCTGTGGCGGCTCGAGATCGACGAGTGAGATGTGCGGTCGCGGTCGCCCGGTTGCGGGCGGAGCCGCGCGCCGATGCCGAGCAAGTGACTCAGGCTCTTCGAGGCGAGCCCTTGACGGTCGTCGAGGTTCGGGACGGCTGGGCGCAGGTTGTCACGGCTTACGACTACCCCGGATGGGTGCATGCGCACGTGATCGAAGAGGGCGCGGGCGAGTTGTCCGGGCCGTCCGCGTCCGACCCGATCGCTGCGGCGCGCGAGTTCCTCGGCTGCGCCTATGAGTGGGGCGGCCTAACCGCGGCCGGCATCGACTGCTCGGGTCTCGTCCACATCGCCTACCGCGCGACAGGCCGGCTCGTTCCCCGCGATTCCTGGCAGCAGGAGGCTGCCGGCGAAGCGGTCCCTCCGGGTGAAGAGCGTCCCGGCGATCTGATCGCCTACGGCTCGACCGAGCAGGCCGACCATGTCGCGTTCTGGCTGGGCGGTGGGCGGATTCTTCACGCGACGGCTAAAGAAGCTCGTGGGGTGGTCGAAGAACCCGAGAGCGCAGAACTGGCCGCGCGTCGTCGTGGTGTCTTCCGGCTCTGACGCTGCAGATTCGATCCAAATGAGGGATACGGTCTAAAGCCGCCTCGTTGGAGCGCCGATAGCTGGCACGTGGACGCAGCTCAGCGTGAAGAAATTCTGACCCGTTATCGCGAGCACTCCCGTCGCTTTCAGACGGTTGCAGCTCGGCGAAATCCGGTGCAGGGAGTCATCGAGTTCCCGGCGAGGCCGGCCGCCCCTGAGGGCGAGCATCTGCCCACCGCCCGCGAGATCGAGGTCCTCCAGCTCGTCTCGGAGGGTCTCGTGAACCGCGAGATCGGCGATCGCCTGTACCTCTCAGAGGAGACGGTGAAGAGCCACGTCCGCCACCTGCTTGCGAAGCTTCAGGCTCGGTCGAGAGCCCACGCCGTTGCCGTTGGGTTCCGGCGTGGGCTCCTGACCTAGCCGATTAGCAGGTATTTCGCCCCCCGCGGACAATCACCAAATGGGTGATGCCACGATGAGGCGAAACACTGATACTCAGCTTGTGTCTCTACCAGTAAACCCATCCACCCGCGAGTGTCGCGCGAGTGGCGAGACGTGCTGCGATCTTGCGCATTGTGTTACTCCCCTCGGTATGGGAACTGACGGCAGCAACAATCTTATGACCCTTTTGGGGGAAACGCAAGTCCCCATGACGCGCACGATGACGGTCTGACGCTCGTGATGGCCAACGTCATGGTCAGGTACCAGGCCGTCGTTGCTGGCGATCTCGATCGTCCTTTTCGGGTTCTCGCTCCCGTACGGGGTCGGCAATCCGTCGCGGTACTTGGGCTGGCAATCGTGGCCGCCGTGGCTGAGCGAGGGCGGGTCTGGCTGGACGGAGCGGTATCGAGGCCTCGATCTCGGTCCTTCCTACCGTCTTTGCGGCTGCGGTATTTGGCCCGTTGGCGGCGATGATCGTCGCCGTCGCTTCCTTCATTGGCGAATTTCCAGTCGGCTGTTCTGCGTCGCGACGCGATGGGGCCAAGCCCCAAGCCGCGAACCCGCTTCTCAAGTGGGGCGTCTACACCTGCATCCGCGCGATATACGCAGCACCGCGGGGTTGCGCGGCGCTCGCGACTGCGGCCGTTTCACAGCGGACGGTGTCACGCGACTCGTCGTCGCGACCGTCGACCGCCGCCCTCGTCGCTGAGGCTCTGGACCTGGTCTTCGCGGCATTTACAGGCCGGCCTTCGAGGGGGCCCGCATGGCAGCTGATTCCGAACGTGCGCGCCAATGGTATGGCGTCTCGATCTGCCTCTACACTCCCATCGTTGCAGCGCTGGCCGTCGCGTATACGCGAGTATCGCCTTGGACTCTCCCCCTGTTCTTCATCCCCGCGCTCGCAGCCCAGCGCCTCTTCGGCCTGTATCAGGAGCAACGGCAACTCGCGGGCCAGCTGGCCGACGCCAACGCTGATCTTGAGAAAGCGAACATCTCATTCGCTACAGCTCTCGTCACGACACTCGATGCGCGAGATCGTTACACCGCCGGCCATTCCGCGGCGGTCGCGATCTACGCTCGCGACATCGCCGAACGGATGGGTCTCCCAGACGAGGAGACGAGCAAAGTACATCTGGCAGGTCTCGTTCACGACATCGGGAAGATCGGGCTTTCCGCGGGACTGCTCGAGAAGCCCGGAGCGCTCACGCTCGACGAGCGTCGCGAAATGCAACGTCACTCGGAGATCGGTGAGCGGATCCTGGCCAAGGTGGACAGCTACGCGGAGATCGCATCAATCGTGCGTCACCATCATGAGACGAGTGGACGGTGGCGGCTATCCGGATGGCCTCACCGACGAAGAGATCCCCCTGCTCTCGCGGATCATCGCCGTTGCGGACGCGTACAACGCCATGACATCAGATCGACCGTATCGCGATGCGATGCCGAGCCGAGTTGCGCGACTTCGTCTTGCGCAGGCTGTCGACACGCAGTTTGACACGACCGTTGTCGCCGCATTTGAAGCGGTGCTCGCGATGGGTACCGAGCCTTACCGCACAGCAACCTCGCCCGAGTTCACTTTCGAGTGGCAACTCGACGAGGCAGCTGAAGCCGCCCGAGGACTACGGACTCCTCGGTGTCCGCGTTCTCGATTTCCGCGTAGCGAGCCACCGCCTCTGCGCGAGTTCGCACGCCGAGCTTCTGGAAGATGTGGTCCAGGTGGCTCTTGACCGTCCCACTCGAGATGAAGAGGCTCGCAGCAATTCCGCGGTTCGTCATGCCCTGCATTACGTGATCCATGATCTCGCGCTCACGAGCCGTGAGAACGCCTCTCGAACCTGTGACACGCGTGACAAGCCCGACCGACTTCGCCAGCCTCGCGTCATTTGCCCGAAGGAGGACTTCTCTGAACTCCGCTCGATACTCCGGAACTTGAGCCAGGCGCTTCAGCGCCAATGGGGATGCTCTAGCGCAACACACGACAGGGTCCCAGACATCAAACTCAGCGGCGGATTTCAAGTAGGAAGAAGGCGGTCTTCGCTGCCTCTCGTTCGGAAGCAAGGATCAGGCGAGCGCCCGCGCCAAGAATTCGAACATCAACGTACGGCGTGAGCTCGATCGCTTCATCAGCAGCGGATGTTGAGGCTGCGCGCCTGCGGAGAACAGCCAGCGCCACCGCACGTGTCGCGAGGTACTCGCCGTACATCGTGGGAATCGGACAGCCCGCAAAGTCCGACCGCAACATCCTCAGAGCGTCCGCCGGCTGTTGCTGCGCGAGCAGCATTCTCGCGCGTAGCGTCGCAATGTTGAGCTGAAAATAAAGGTCTGCGCCGTACTCCGGCCCGCGTTCCACTCGACGTAGCGCTCCATCGCACCGCAGGAAATGCCGTAGACCAAGCTCGGCCGCTGCGATCGACCAACTCGCGTGCGGAACTGCGAAATCCAAACCCGCTCTCGTGAGCTCGCCCTCGGTTTTCTTGAGCGTCTGCCAAGCCTCGCGATAGCGCGCTTGAAGCACGAGCAAATGACCTTGCCGATACCTCCAGGCGCTGCTCACCCACGGATCGGTCACCTGCGGGAGGAGATGTTCTGCATCACTATCGTCATTTCGGAGGCGTCCGCTTTGTCCCACGAGAGCGAGATGCGATCGTGCGATCTCAAGCCTGATTCGGTCGGTAAGGCGAGGGCTTTCTAACGATTCGAGCTCGTGAACAGCCCTCGGCATTCGTTCGTCGCCCAGTTCGAACGCCGCAGCGCACTTGCCCCACGAAGCCTCGTTTGCGTCATCCACGCTGATCGCCTGCTCGGCGGCACGTTCAAACAGCGCGAACGCACCCTCATACTGATGAAGAAACAGTCCCGCCCGACCTGCGATCAGTGATCCCCGCGCTTTGAGTGAGTGGCCGCTCGGAAGCGCATTCGCGGCGCTGATGCCGAGGGCGTGCGCCCTGACATATTCTGAGCCGATCAGCGCAACCTCGGCGCTGATCAGATCCGTGAGGCTGTTTCGTACCAGTTGCCTAGTCGAGGCGTAACGGCCAAGTTCAGCGAGAGTCGCGATTCGTCCAGTCGTAACGAATGCCGAGTACGAAGCCGTGATGAGATCTTCGAGAAGCTCGTCGAGGCCGAACTCGCGTGCTAGCACGAACGCGTGGTCGTAGTTCTTTGTTGTCAAGGGCGTACTCGAAGGCCGCTACGCACTAAGAGATCGGAGTCCACCCTCTCTCTCAGTTTGGCGAGCAAGAACTCGCGGGCCAGCGGATGGACTTCAATCAATCCGTCGGACTCATAGGCGAGCCCACTTGGTGAAAGCTGGCGTCCGATCTCACCCACCTCAGCGAGTTGTACGAGCTGATCGAGGCTTAGTGGGGGCAAGACGGCCAATGCGGTTAGCCCCCGCCGAACTTCGACAGTCGCGTTGTCGAACAATTCTTCAGCGAGGAACTCGTACAGCGCTGCCGACAGACTCTCTACTGTCGTCGGTACGTCAGTCGTGCGAGCATAAGCGGCGAGCCCAAGCACGGCGGGCCATCCGCGAGCTTGCCGACGCAGAGCGGTCGTCATTCGGTCGGGCGGGAGCAGATCGGCGACTTCGTCATCATCAAGCGCCAGATCCTGCGCATCAAGCTCAAACGTCTCCAGGTAGACGCGACGCCTCGGCGTGGCCAACGAGGGCCGCTCTCGTGTAGTAACAACGAACTTGAATAGCTTGCTCCGCTCGAGCGCGGCGATGAACTCCTCTGCCGCCCGACTCCGTATGAGTAGTTGATAGTCATCGATAACGACCCAACCGTCGACCGGGTGAGCGATCTGCGAAACGATCGCGCGGCTCGCCTTTCTCGCCTGTTCTTCCGGGGAAAGAGCGCTGTTTAGAGCCGCGTCGATTCTTGAAAGATCGATGCTTGCTAGAGAAGCGATTGCAGCCGAAATGTCACGTACAAGCACCGGTATATCGCCGCTCGCCTCGGTCACGGTCACCCAAACACCACCGGCCTCCTCGAGCCACTGACGGGCGAGGGTCGTCTTGCCGTAGCCGGCGGGGGCGATGAGCAGGATCGTGCGCGCGTCGGAGGCGCTCAGGGCGTCGAGCAGCCGGGATCGACGCACGATTCGGCGTTCGGGGGGATGCTTCGCCTGTCGTTTGCCTGCCAACCCGTCGATTACCTTCCACACCTCATATTCGTGCCACGCGGGGGGAAGTGGTGAAGCGGTGCTGCCTTCCACAAGGCTAACGCCCTGTCGCATGTCTTGTAAACCGCGAGAGCTGCCCGCGCCCGCAACGGCGAACCGCCGCGGGCGCGGAGCCGTTAGCCCCCGTTGTCGGCCTTCGCCGACTCGAGGCCCTTGGCCAGCGGGTCATCGCCCGTGAGCAGGCGATACGCGAACGGGATCTGCCGCCGCCGGTGGACACCGAGCTTCAGGCGCAGGGTGTCGCAGTGAGCCTTGGCGGTACGCGGCGAGATTCCCAGTTCATGACCGACCTCCTCGTTCGACCGGCCCGCGGCAATCAGCTGGATCACCTGCTTTTGACGCTCGGTGATCGATGAAGGATCTCTCAACGCATCCATGGGAGGTGACGGTACGCCGCCCGTCCCGGACCGGCCATTCACCAAATGGCGTAATTCTTTCGCGTCGTGTGATCTACGACCTGCCGAACGCAGCCCCGTGCCCGCGCGCGTTCGCCGCTTCGGCCTCGTCCCGGTCGAGCGCACCGATCCGCAACAGCAGCTCGAACTCGTCCCGCAGGTGAGTCCGCATCATCTCGGGGCCGTCGGTCGCGATCGTGAACGATACGCCGTGCTCGACGAACGAGCGGAACGTCGCGAGAACCTGCTCTTCCCCGGCAAGGGCCTTGGTCAGGAGATTCGACGTCGGGCAGATCTCGAGGACGATCCCTGCCTCGCGCAACCCCTCCATGAGCGCCGGGTCGTCGGCGGCGAGGATCCCGTGCCCGATCCGGTCGGGCCTCAGCACCTCGACGACCTCCCGGAGCTCCTCCACCCCGTGCGCCCCGCCCTCCTCGCCGACATGGATCGTCACGCCCAAACCCGCGGCACGCGCCGTCTCGACATGGCCCGCGATCTGCTTGTAGTCCCAGCGAGCGCCGCCCGGCCGCGGCCCCGCGATATCGACACCGACGATCCCGCGCGGTGCGTACCGCAACGCCTTCTCGACGATCACCATGTTCTGCACGGCGGAGAACGTCCGGTCCATCATCAAGATCAACCCCGCCCGCACCTGCGGGTACTCGAGCGAGGCACGGTCGAGGCCCCGGATCGCCGCCAGGATGATGTGGTCGAGGTCGCGCTCACCGCCGCGGTTGCGCTTCATCGGGTTGAACCGCAGCTCGAGCGTCGTGATCCCCTGCGACCGGTACGCGCCGCCGATCGCCGCGTGCACCGATCGTTCGACCGCGATCGGAGACGACTGGATCAGCTCTGTGAGGTGGTAGATCCGGTCGAGCGAGTCCAGGTCGGGCACGCCACGCGGATCCGACACCGTCACCATCCGGTCGAACTCCCAGAAATCGCGCGTCGACAGCGCTATTCCCTGCTCGTGCGCGAGGCTCCACATGATGTCGGACGCCACCGAGCCACCGAGGTGGGTGTGCAGCTCCGCAAGCCCACCTGGAAACAGCTCGTCGCCCGGCATCGCCTGAGTATGCCCGCCCCGTGAACTGACCTCACCGGCTTGCGGCCAGTACAATGCGGCTCCACGCGCTGGTGGCGGAATTGGTAGACGCGCAAGGTTGAGGGCCTTGTGCCCTTTGGGGCGTGGAGGTTCAAGTCCTCTCCAGCGCATTGCGTGCGAAAGGGGGAGCTCAGGCTCCCCCGCCGCGCGTCACCTCACGTGATCGGAGACAGCTCGCGCTCCAGCGTCTCGCGCTCGGGCTCGAGCCACGGCGGCAAAGCCAGCAGCTGACCGAGCCGCGTCGGCGGCTCGTCGACGAAGAACCCGGGGCCGTCGGTCGCGATCTCCAGCAGCAACCCGTCCGGCATCCGGAAGTAGATCGAGCGAAAGTACTTGCGGTCCTGCTGCGTCGTGGGGCGCAGTCCGATCGCCGAGAGCCGGTCGTGCCAGGCTGCCTGCTCCGCGTCGTCGGCGGCGCGCCAGGCGATGTGATGCGTGATCCCCGCGCCGAGCAGGGCGGTCTCGTCCACCGGCGCCGCAAACGTCAGCCCAGCGTTCTCGTCGACGAGGCCCGCGTAGAGATCGGGATTCCCGTACGCGACAACGTCGTGAAGCGCAGGCCGGTCACCCGGGTAGAGCCGCAGGCGCAGGCCGTCAGGATCCTCCGATTCGGTCTCTGCGGTCACCGACGGCGTGACGAGCCCGATCGACTCGAGCGTCCCGCGCCCGAGCCGGCCACGCTCGGCGCGCGGCCACTCGAAGAACGTCATCAGGCTCCCGGGAGAGGCCGACTCGTCGCCGAAATACACGTGGTAGCTGTGCGGGTCGTCGAAGTTGACCGTCTTCTTCGCGAGCGTGAACCCCAGCTGGTCACGGTAGAAGTCGGTCGTCCGCTGCGCGTCGCTACAAACGCACGTGACGTGATGGAGCCGATCGAGAATCACGGGCGGCCTAGGCGAGCAGGCGATACAGGATGATCGTGTTCACGAAGAACAGCACCCCGACGATCGCCGTCAGGCGGGTCAGGTTCCGCTCCACGACATGCGTGCCGCCCTGCGAGGTCGGCGTGAACCCCATGCCGCCGAAGCCGGCGTCGCGGCCGGAATGCATGAGGATCAGCAGCACGAGCGCAGCCGCCAGCACCACCTGGACCATGGAGAAGACCCCCAGCTCGGTAAAGACCCAGAACCCGACAATCATGAGCAGCAGGGTATCTCAGGCGGCCGCCGCCGCGAGGACGCCAGGCACGAGCTCGTCGGCGATCTTGTCCTTCATCAGGTAGCCGACAGCCCCCGCCGCGCGCGCTTTCTCCATGTCGCCCGGGTCCGCCGAGCCGCTCAGGACGACAACCCGCCGCGAGCCGGCCTCGGCGACGATCGCCGCGATCGCGCCGAAGCCGTCCACCCCGGGCATGCTCAGGTCCATGAGCACCACATCAGGGTCGAGATCGCGTGCAAGCGTGATCGCCTCACGGCCGTTGAGCGCTCGACCGATCACCTCGATCCGTTCGTCGGCCTCGAGAATCAGCTCGAGCGCATCAACGAACAGCCGCTCATCGTCAGCTATGAGGACACGGGTCCGGTGCAATAAGGTTTGGGGGGTGGGGGACGACACCCGTATTCGTATCCAAAAGGCACTGCTCACGGGGGACAATCGCCTGAAGCAGGGAGTGGATCCCGCGAAGATCCGAGAGAGCTACGAGGAGGCGCTCGCGATCGCCCGCGAGGCCGGAATCGAGGACAGCGTCCGGCCGCTCATCGAGTTCAGACTCGCCGATCTCGCGAAGCTCGAAGCAGAATCTCCTCCACCCGCGCCGCCTGAAGCCTGACGTCGTGCACCGCCGCGGCCGCGCGCGCGGCCTCGTTCGGTGACGGAAGCGCCGCAGCCTCCACGAGGGCGCGCGCCAGCGCAACCACGTCGAGCGGATCGACAAGGATCCCGGCCTCGGGCGGCACGAACTCTGGAGGCCCGCCGATCCGGGTCGCGACGACGGTCTTGCCGGCGGCCATCGCCTCGAGGATCGCCTGGCCGAACGGCTCGATCAGCGACGGCGCGCACACCACGTCGGCGCCCGCCAGGTAGCCGGGTATCTCGTCGTGCCGAACCCGGCCGACGAGCCGCACACGCTCGCGACCTTCGAGACTCGAGCGCAACGGCCCGTCGCCGACGAACGTCAGGCTGCCGCGGCCGAGCGTCGCGAACGCGTCCGCGAGCCGCACGACGTTCTTGCGCTCGGTCAGGCTGCCGACGGCCAGGAACGCCGGCCGCTCCGCAGGTTCGCCGCTCGCCTCGGCACCGAACGCGTCGAGATCGACGCCCGAGTCCACCACGACCGTCTTCCCGCGCGCCTCCGGAAGCTTGAGCTCGAGCTCGCGCCGCAGGTAATCCGAGACGGCGATCACGGTCGAAGCGCGCCTGACCACGCGGCGGGTGAGCTGCGCGATCCCTGGAATCGCACCGATGTTGCGAACGTCGCGGCCGTGCGCGGTCACGACGAGGGGCGCATCGACCGAGGAGGCGATCAGCCCCGACGGAACGAGGAAATGCGCCCAGACCACATCGGGCACAGGCGCGTCGCGCACCTTGCGACGCAGCTCGAGAAACCGCTTCTTCCCGCCCGAGCGCCGGTCGAGCACCGCCAGATCGATCTCGTGCCCGCGCTCGCGCAGCTCCAGCTCGAGCTGCCGTACGAACACACCGAGATCCGGGTCATCCGGGCCCGGGTACATCTGCGAGACGAGCAGGATCCGCACCTAGATCTTCAGGACGCCGACGCCGAGGACGATCACGAGCACGGCGGTCAGCACTGCCGACGGCTTCGCCACTCAGACCACCTCGACCTCGTCGCCCGCCCGAACGAGCCCGGGCTCGACCACGCGCCCGTACCGCGCAAAGAAGATCTCGCCGTCCTCGCCCTGGCCGCGGTAGCCGGCAATCAGGGCGAGCGTGTCCAGGTCACGCTGCCCCGTGTCGGGATCCCGGGTCGTGACCGCACAGCGAATCACAGGCTCGCCGACCTCGATCAGCGCCTCGCCTGCCCGCAGGCGGTGGCCCTGCCACTCGTCCTCCTCGTGCGCCCGGCAACCGTCGAGCTCGAACAGCGAACGGAAGCGCCGCGAGTCGAGCGATTCGAGGCCGGCCTCGCGCGCCAGCTGCGCCACCGACGCCGATGACACGATCGTCAGCGGCTCGACCATCGTCGCGCCGACCTGCTCGATTCGCCCGAGCCGCACGCCGTAGCCGGCAAGCTCGGACAGCAGCTCGTCCCACGGTCCCGGAACGAGCCGGTAGGCCTGCGGGCGCTTGCCGATCTCGCATTCGAGCGCATTACCGGTCGCGACGGCGCTCGCACACACCTCCACGCCCCCGGGGAAGGTCATCGTCAGCATCTCGGCGCCGCGATCGTAGTCGGCCGACACGACGACCGGCCACGGTGTTCGCGAGCTGCGGAGTCGCTCGCCCTCGCTGCTGACGAGGAAGAAGAGCCTGTTCCCTGCGACGCCGTCGGCGCCCAGGAGCACCCGGTCGGGATGGTTGAGTCGGAAGCACTTGACGGGCGTCACCGAGATCCGGGCGACGGAGATCACCCCGACGATCGTCTCCGATCGTGCTCGCCCCACTCTGTCCGGAGGACACCGCAGATCTCGCCGACCGTGCAGTACGCGGCGAGGGCGGCGCGAAGCGGCGGCAGGAGGTTCGTGGTGCCTCGTGCTGCCTCGCCGACGGCGGCGAGCGCCTGATCGGACTCGGCCGTGTTCCGGCCGGCCCGCACCTCGCGCGTCCGCGCCAGCTGCCGCTCGATCGATTCCGGGTCGAGCCGATGGAGCTCGATCCGCTCATCCTCCTCCTCGGTGAATGCGTTGACACCGACGATCGTGCGCCGCCCGGCCTCGACGTCGCTCGTCCACTCGTACGCCGCGGCCTCGATCTCGGCCTGGATCCAGCCGGCCTCCACTGCGGCGACCGCGCCTCCGATCTCGTCGATGCGCCCGATCAGCTCCAGCGCGCGAGCCTCGAGCTCGTCCGTGAGCGCCTCGACGAAGTACGAGCCGCCCAGCGGATCGGCGGTCGAGGTGACGCCGACCTCGTTCGCGAGCACCTGCTGTGTGCGCAGCGCGATCGTCGCAGCGCGCTCCGAGGGCAGCGCAAGCGCCTCGTCGAACGAGTTCGAGTGCAGGGACTGCGCGCCGCCGCAAACCGCCGAGAGCGCCTGGATCGCGACCCGCACGATGTTCAGCTCGGGCTGCTGCGCGGTCAGCGTCGAACCGCCGGTCTGCGCGTGGAACCGGAGGGCGAGCGCGCGCGGGTTCGTCACCCCGAAGCGCTCCGACATGACGTGTGCCCACAGCCGGCGCGCGGCCCGGAACTTCGCCACCTCCTGGAAGAAATCGTTGTGCGCGTTGAAGAAGAACGAGAGCCGCTCACCGAACGCGTCCGGCTCGAGACCGGCCGCGATCGCCGCCTCGCAGTAGGCGATCCCGTTCGCGACCGTGAACCCGAGCTCCTGCACCGCCGTCGATCCGGCCTCGCGGATGTGGTACCCGGAGATCGAGATCGTGTTCCAGCTCGGGATCCGCTCGGCGCAGTAGGCGAACAGGTCGGTCGTCAGGCGCATCGAGGCCCGCGGCGGGAAGATGTAGTTCCCGCGGGCGATGTACTCCTTGAGGATGTCGTTCTGCACGGTCCCGCGCAGCGCGGCGCCGTCGACCCCCTGGCGCTCGGCCACGAGCTCGTAGAGCAGCAGGAGCAGCGCCGCCGGCGCATTGATCGTCATCGACGTCGAGACGTGGTCGAGCGGGATCCCGTCGAGCAGCAGCTCCATGTCGGCGAGCGAGTCGATCGCGACCCCGGTGCGGCCGACCTCGCCCTCGGCACGCGGATCGTCCGAGTCGAGCCCGAGCTGGGTCGGCAGGTCGAACGCGACCGAGAGCCCCGTCTGCCCCTGCTCGAGCAGGTAGCGGTAGCGCGCGTTCGACTCCTCGGCCGATGCGAAGCCGGCGTACTGCCGGATCGTCCAGGGCCTCCCGCGGTACATGTCGCGGTAGATCCCGCGCGTGAACGGCTGCTCCCCCGGCAGCTCCAGGTCGCCGGGGACGTCTGCCGGCGTGTAGACCGGCTTGAGCTCGATTCCCGACTCGGTCAGGCGCTGGTCGGTCGCAGCCACAGGAGGGTAGGCTACTTGCCGTGCATGTGACGGTGAGGCTCTTCGCCGGATTGCGCGAGCGGGCCGGCTGGTCGCAGCGCGAGATCGACGGTGTATCGCGGGTGTCCGACGTCTGGGGGGCGCTCGACCTCGGCGACGAGCCCGAGGGGCTCCTCTACGCCGTCAACAAGGAGTACGCGCCCGCCGACCAGGAGCTCGCCGACGGCGACACCGTCGCGCTGATCCCGCCGGTCTCCGGCGGTGCCTTCATCCTCACCGACGAGCCCGTCTCGCTCGATGCCGTCGTGCGCGAGGTCGCCTCGGAGGAGGCCGGCGCGATCGCCACGTTCTCCGGCACGGCGCGCCGCCATTCCCGCGGCCGCGTCGTCACCTACCTCGACTACGAGGGGTACGAGGGCATGGCGGAGGAGATGATGGCGAAGCTCGCCGCGGGACTGAAGGAGCGCTACGAGATCCAGGAGATCGCGATCCACCACCGCGTCGGCCGGGTCGAGCTGGGCGAGCCGTCGGTCGTGATCGCCGTCAGCGCGGCCCACCGCGCCGACGCGCTGGCGGCGTGCAAGGACGCGATCGACATCCTCAAGGTCGACGTTCCCCTCTGGAAGAAAGAGGTCTACGAGGGCGGCGAGGAGTGGATCGGCCGCGGCTCCTGAGGTAGATCTCGAGCCCGGCACCGAGCGCGGCTACGACCCCGTCCAGCCGCGCGGCGGCACCGACTGGCGCCGCCTGCTGAGCAAGATCACTGCGCCGATCGTCGTCGGGCTCGGCGTGATCGCGAAGCTCGGCTTCCTCGCGAAGTTCTCGCTCGTCTTCGTCGCGATCGGCGGCTACGCCCTGATCTGGGGATGGACGTTCGGCGTCGGCATCGTGGTGCTGATCTTCTGCCACGAGATGGGGCACTTCCTCGAGGCGCGACGTGAGGGGCTCCGGCCGCAGTGGCCGGTGTTCATCCCGTTCCTCGGCGCGTACGTGCAGTACACGCGCGGGAACCCGTGGCAGACGACACGGGTCGCGATCGCCGGCCCGATCCTCGGCGGCGCCGCCTCGCTCGTCTGCTACCTCGCCGGCCGCGCCGACGATTCGAGCGCGCTCGTCGCGCTGGCGTACGTCGGGTTCATTCTCAACCTGTTCAACCTGCTGCCCATCTGGATCCTCGACGGCGCGGCGGTGTGGCGCTCGACCCGCTGGCTCTGGCTCGGCGGCGGCCGCCAGAAGGCGATCGTCTCAGGCGTGCTCTACGGCGGCACCGCCGCGCTGCTCGCGCTCGGCGCCCTGGCGGCCTACATGCCGCAGACCCGGCTCTGATGGACGACCGCATCCTCCTCGACTCCCACGCGCGGCTGACCGCCGAAGCGGTCGGCCGGATCCGACTCGAGTTCGAGCAGGGCTTCGCGCTCCTGTCGCAGATCGACGGCCCGGCCGTCTCGATCTTCGGCTCGGCACGCGTCTCCGAGGACAACCCCGCCTACGTCGCGGCACGCGAGATCGCGCACGAGTTCGCGTCGCACGGCTGGGCGGTGATCACGGGCGGCGGCCCCGGCGTGATGGAGGCCGCAAACCGGGGCGCGCAGGAAGGCGGCGGCCTCTCGGTCGGGCTCGGCATCGAGCTCCCACACGAGCAGACGATCAACGCGTACTGCGATCTCTCGATGACCTTCGAGCACTTCTACGCCCGCAAGGTCTGCTTCGTGAAGCCGGCCGAGGGCTTCGTCGTCCTCCCCGGCGGCATCGGGACGCTCGACGAGCTGTCCGAGGCGCTGACGCTGATCCAGACGGGCAAGGTGGAGATGTTCCCGCTCGTCCTCTTCAACTCGGCCTACTGGGCGGGGATCGTCGGCTGGCTCCGGGATTCGGCTCTCGCCGGCCGGGATGATCTCGGCCTCCGACCTCGATCTCTTCCGCATCACCGACGACCCCGGCGAGGCGTGCGAGATCGTGGTCAGGCGGTACGAGGCGAGCGGTCGAGCGTGATCGCGAGCGGCCGGCGCAGCAGTATGTAACAGCCGGCGAACGCGACCGCCTCGAGCAGCCCTCTCGTCGCTCCCTCTGCGACCGACCTCTCCGCGAACACGCTGCCGATGCCGACGACCAGCACCACCGCCACTCCGGTGAGGACGGCGAACGCCGCTGCGTGGGAGCTCAGCGGCGGCGGAAGGTCGTACGCCAGCCCGGGCACCGTCGCCGCCGGAGGGCGTCACGGCCCGCGCAGAGCGAAGCCAGAGCGCACAGGCGCCGAGCGCGACCAGCGAGGCGGCGGCACCGGCCGAGAGCGACCGGCGAACCACCAGCCCGGGAGATAACGCTCCGAGCGCCGTCACCTGAACGAGCTCGCCGACCACGACCCCCACTCCGGCGAGCAGCGCGACCGCCGCGCGCCGCTGGACGAGCGAAGCCTCGGCGATCCCGGCGGGCCGTCGCCTCGAGCGCGAGCACGCCGGCGACGAATGCGATCTGGGCGCACAGCACCAACATCAGCCCACCGAGCGAGACGAACGTCGCATTCGTCCCAGCGACCGCCGACCAGTTCCCGACAGGCGAGAGGGCTCGCGCGTGAACCATGAGCAGGCCCGCGGTCAGCGCGAGCGCGAAGAAAGATCGCCACGCCGCGCGACGGGTCCTGGTGGTGCGCAGCTCGGCGGCGAACCGCTCCGCGACCTCGCGCGGCGAGCCGAGCCGGGCCTCCGAGGACGGATCGCAGGCGAGATGGTCGGCGAGCTCGAGCTCGATCCGGCGGCGGGTCGCGCCGTGAATGCCGGCCCGGTCGAGCTCCGCGCCGAGATCTCCGAGCCATGTCATGCGAGCACCGCCTCGACGGCCGCGGCGAAGCGGCGCCATTCGGCCTCCTGCTCTCCGAGCGCCGAGCGCCCGCGGCGCGTGAGGTTGTAGACCCGGCGGCGGCGGCCCGCGGCGCTCGACCACGAGCTCTCGAGCAGGCCCTCGGCCTCGAGCCGGTGCAACACCGGGTAGACGGTTCCCTCCGGCAGCGCGAACTCGCCGCCGCTCCGGCGCTTGAGCTCCTCGATCACCGCGTATCCGTGCGCGGGACTCTCACGCAGCGTCGCGAGGACGAGCGCGTCGAGATGGCCTTTGAGCGTCTCGGCTCTCACACCGGGAACTATACCTAGCGTTGCTAGGTATAGCTAGGCCAGATCGTCCATCGAGGCGCGTGCGCGCTCGTGGATGTCCTGCCGCCGCGACTGGGGATCGAGCGGCGAGCGCTCGGGCTCCGGCGCCGCAGGCTCGTCGTCGTCGTCGTCGGCTGCGCGAGACTCGGCTAGCTTCACGCGAAGCTCGTCGGCGGGATCCGGCCCGAGCTCGTCGGGCTGGTCCTCATCGGTGTGGCGCCGCTTTCGCCACCAGCGCCATCAGCCCGAAGGCACCCACGACGGCAAGTACGAGGCCTCTCACGAGGCCGATGGTACACTGGCCCGACTTCCCGCCATGCCCGTCGCGCCGTTCACCCGAAGCGGCGTCAAGGAGGCAGGGCCGACTAAGACCATGGGAAGCGTCATTCCAGGAAGGTGGATTCGGGAGCTATGAACGAATACGAGATTCTGCTCATGCTCGACCCCGAGCTCTCCGAAGAACGCGGAGAGGAGATCGTCGCGCGCGTTCGCGCGAGCGTCGAGGGCGACGGCGGCTCGTGGGACGGCCACGAGCCGTGGGGCCGCCGCAAGCTCGCCTACGAGATCGCCCACAAGGGCGAAGGGGTGTACCACCTGCTGCTCTTCACCGCGCCTCCGGCCACGCTGGCGGAGATCTCGCGGGTGCTCAAGATCGACGACGGTGTCATGCGGCACCTCGCCGTTCGGCGCGTCAAGGGCGGCAGCATCAAGGCGCCGGTGCAGATTGCGGTCGTGTCCGCAGGCGCCGATGACGCCGACGGGGCAGCGGAGTAGCCTGGGCTCTCCACACCTGGGAAGGAGCGAAGACCATGGCCAATATCAACCGCGTCGTGCTGGTGGGGAACCTCACCCGCGACCCCGAGCTCCGGCACACACCGAGTGGGACCGCCGTCTGCAGCCTGCGGCTGGCAGTCAACACGCGCCGCAAGGATGGCGCCACGGGTGAGTGGACCGAGAAGCCGAACTATTTCGACATCACCGTCTGGGGAAGCCAGGGCGAGAACTGCGCCCAGTACCTCGCGAAGGGGCGGCCGGTAGGCATCGACGGCCGGCTCGAGTGGCGCGAGTGGGAGGCCCAGGACGGCACCAAGCGCCAGGCAGTCGAGGTGATTGCCGACACCGTGCAGTTCCTCGGCGGTCGCGACGGTGCAGCTGAAGGCGGTGCGAGCGGCAGCTCGTTCGTGCCTGCGGCCGTCGGCGCCGCCTCCGGCTCCGACGCAGACTTCGGCGCCTCGCCGACCGACGACGACATTCCCTTCTAGAAGGAGCGAACGTGGCAGGAAAGGGCAACGAGAGAAGCAGGAAGCGGCTGCCGCCCCTGACCGGGGGCCGGCGCAAGTCGTGCTTCTTCTGCAAGTCGAAGGTCGACGAGATCGACTACAAGAACGTCGGCGAGCTTCGCCGCTACATCTCCGAGAAGGGCAAGATCCGCTCGCGCCGCATCAGCGGCGCCTGCCGGCGCCATCAGCGCCAGGTGCAGCAGGCGATCAAGCGCGCTCGCGAGATGGCGCTGCTGCCGTACGTGGCCGAGGGACGCGACGACCGTGAGGGCGGCGGACGCCGCGACCGCGGCGATCGTGGAGACCGCGGGGAGCGCTAAGTGCAGGTCGTCTTGCGTCAGGACGTCGAGAGCCTCGGGCTCCGCGGCGAGGTGGTGAACGTTGCGCGCGGTTACGCGCGCAACTTCCTGCTCCCGCGCGGGCTCGCCGAGCTCGCAACCCCCGGGCTCGTCGCGGAGCTCGAGAAGCGGAACGCGCAGCGCGCGCGCCACGAGGCGCAGTCCTCGGACGAGGCTCAGGCGATCGCGAAGCGGCTCGAGGAGACCGAGCTCCGCTTCGACGTCAACGCCGGCCCGACGGGCTCGCTGTTCGGGTCGGTCACGGCGACGAACGTCGCCGACCGGCTCTGGGAAGACCTCAAGATCCGGATCGACCGCCGCAATCTGGAGATCGGCACGATCAAGCGGATCGGCCGCTACACCGTGCCGGTCACGGTGTTCGGCGATGTCACGGCCGAGCTCCGGCTGCTCGTCGTTCCCGAAGGCGGCGAGCTGCCGCCCGAGGAGGAGCTCGTCGCTGCGGAGGAGGCGGAGGCGGCAGAGGCCGAGCAGGCGGCTGCCGATCACGCCGAGGCCGAGTCGCTCGTGGAGTCCGTGATCGCGGAGGACGAGGCGGAAGAGGCAGAGGAAGCCGCGGCCGATGAGGAGGCTGTCGAGGCGGAAGCCGAGGCAGATCACGGCCGAAGAGGACGAGTCGGAGGCCGAGGCTGTCGCCACGGTCGAAGACGACGACCGACCCCCAATAGAGGTACCCCACAGGCCCGTTCTGGTCCGAGGCCCGCAGGGATGCGGGTCTGCCGGTTCTTATCCACAGGCCTGTGGAAAGGGGCGGTGCAAGCTTCTCCACACGTCGTCCACGGGGTGTGGATTTCGGCCCGAACTTTCCGCTAGCAGCGAGATTTTGGAGCCCGATTCGTCCACCGCGACGTCCGCTCCATGTGCGAACATATGTTCTGTCATGCCTGCACACAGCCCGGTTCACCCGACGTTGCACTCCGCTTTCCACAGCGTTGCGCACTCGTCCTGCGACCGTTCTACTAGCCCCTGATGGCCGCGTCCGAATCGATCAGTACCACCCCTAGCCATGCCCTTTCCGGGCTGGCTCCTCTCCCACCCCAGAATCTCGAGGCCGAGGAGTACGTGCTCGGGGCGATGATGCTGTCTGCCCACGCGATCGAGGCGGTGAGCGACATCCTCGATGGGGGCGACTTCTACCGCGAGTCGCACGGGAAGATCTACCGCGCCGCGCTCGACCTGTTCCAGCACGGGCATCCGGTCGACGCGATCACGATCGCCGACAAGCTCGACGAGCTCGGCGAGCTCGAGGAGGTCGGCGGCAAGGACCGGATCCGCGAGATCGCGACGCTCGTCCCGGCCACCTCGAACGCCGGCCATCATGCGCGGATCGTCCGCGAGATGGCGACCCTGCGCGGCCTCACGGTCGTCGGCGAGGGGATCCAGCGGCTCGGCTGGGAGCGGCCCGGCGAGACGCCGGAGCTCGTCGACCGGGCCGAGCAGATGGTGTTCGACCTCGCGCAGCACCGCATCCGCGGCTCGTTCGAGCACATCGAGGTGCTCGTCAAGGAGAGCTTCGAGCAGATCACCAAGATGTACGAGTCCGGCGGCGAGATGACCGGTACGCCGACCGGCTTCCGCGACGTCGACAGCATGACGTCGGGTCTCCAACCCGGCAACCTGATCATCATCGCCGGCCGCCCCAGCATGGGCAAATCGGCGTTCGCCCTCGGCATCGCGTCGAACCTGGCGCTGCGGCACAACATCCCGGTCGCGGTGTTCACGCTCGAGATGTCGAAGGTCGAGGTCGCCCAGCGCCTGATGTGCTCGGAGGGCCGGGTCGAGCTCCAGCGCCTCCGCACCGGCCGCCTCAACAACGACGACTGGCCGCGCCTGGTCAAGGGCTGCGACGCGCTCACCAAGGCGCCGATCTACGTCGACGACACCCGCCTCACGACGATGCTCGAGATCCGCGGCAAGGCCCGCCGCCTCAAGGCGCGCGAGCCGAACCTCGGGCTGATCATGGTCGACTACCTCCAGCTGATGAGCTCGGGCTCGAACATCGAGAACCGGGTTCAGGAGGTCTCCCAGATCTCCCGCTCGCTGAAGGTCCTCGCCGGCGACCTCGAGGTCCCGGTCGTCGCGCTGTCCCAGCTTTCACGCGGGGTCGAGAGCCGCACCGACAAGCGGCCGCTGCTCTCGGACCTGAGAGATTCCGGTTCGATCGAACAGGACGCCGATCTCGTCATGTTCCTCTACCGGGACGAGTACTACAACGACCAGTCCGAGGATCAGGGCCTGGCCGAGGTGATTCTCGCCAAGCATCGCAACGGCCCGATCGGGACGGAGAAGCTCGCGTTCCTCAAGCGGTTCGCCAAGTTCTCCGACCTTGCTCCCGGCCACGACTCGCGGGTGGCGGCCGCGTGAGAGAGAACACCGTGTGGGTTGCGCCCGACGCGACCGAGTTCTCTTGCCTGTGCGAACGGTGCCTCGACGGCGATCCCGTTGACGGCGGTTCCTTCCTCGACGCTGTTCGGCTCGCGAACGTCCGCGGGAAGCTCGAGCCGGACGCAGTGCTCGCGTTCGTGCGGTGCAGGAACGGGCACGAGCTCACCGTCCGGCGCATCGACCGCCCACCGGCGCTGGCGCGCCACGACGCCCGGCAGCTTCAGCTCGCATGAGGAGCCGCACGACCAGATGATCGACCGGCAGCACGTCTGGGTAGGGCCCGAGGCAACGAGCTTCGAGGTGCCCTGCGAGGCGTGCCTTGCCCGCCGCGACGACCTGCCCGACACCTACGGCTGGTCGCCCGCCGAACGCAGAGCGCTCACCGAGGGAACGATCAGGCGGGACGCCGACGTCGGATTCACCAGCTGCCGGCGTGGCCACCGGATCGTTGTCCATCGCGTCGGCCGGCAGCTCGCAAGACTCCACTAACGTTCCACCGTGGTCACAGTCGACGAGGTGCGGGCGGTGACGCTCACGCTTCCTCGCAGCTACGAGGCGTTCGTCCGCGGCCGCGTTAAGTTCAGGGTCGGGCAGATCGTCTACCTAGCGTTCTCGAAGGACGGCACCGAGATGGGCTGCGGGTTCCCGAAGGAGTGGCGCGCGGCGCTCGTCGAGACGGAGCCCGAGAAGTACTCGCTCCCGAGCGAGCACGACATGCGCCACCACTGGGTTCACGTCGACCTCACAGCGATCGACACTGATGAGATGCGCGACCTCGTCGAGAACGCCTGGGCGCTCTGCGTGCCGAAGTTCGTCTACGAGGAATACGCCGCCGAGCGCGGCTACCCGGTCGGCCGCTGACGCTTCGACTCTCCCAGCCGTCGCGGCTCAGGCAGACTTCGCCACGTGCCTGCGACCGTTGTCGTCGGCGCACAGTGGGGTGACGAGGGCAAGGGCAAGATCGTCGACCTGCTTGCGCAGAGGTTTGATGTGGTCTGCCGTTACCAGGGCGGGCCGAACGCCGGGCACACAATCGTCGTCGGCGACGAGACGTTCAAGATCCGCGCCACGCCGAGCGGGGTCATCTCCGGCAAGGTCTCCGTCATCGGCGGCGGCTGCGTCGTCGACCCCGAGGTGCTGATCGCCGAGCTCGACGACCTCGAATCGCGCGGCATCGACACCTCGGTCGTGGTGCTCTCGGGCAACGCGCACCTGATCATGCCGTGGCACATCGCGATCGACCAGGCCTCCGAACGGCGCCTCGGCAAGCTCCAGATCGGCACCACCCGCCGTGGGATCGGCCCCTGCTACGCCGACAAGGCCTCGAGGATCGGGATCCGCGTCCAGGACGTCCTCGACCCGAAGATCCTGCGCCAGAAGATCGAGGTCGCGCTCGCCGAGAAGAACGTCTGGCTCGAACGCGTCTACGAGGTCGACGGCTTCGACCTCGACGAGGTTGCCGCTCGCTACGAAGGCTACGCGAAACGCCTCCGCCCGATCGTCGGCGACGCCTCGCTGCTCGTCGACCAGGCTCTGACCGCCGGCAAGGACGTCCTGTTCGAGGGCGCGCAGGCGACGCTCCTCGACCTCGACCATGGCACCTATCCGTTCGTCACCTCCTCGAATCCGATTGCGTCCGGCGCAGCCACGGGCATCGGCATCGGCCCGACGAGGATCGACCGTGTCCTCGGCGTCGCCAAGGCCTACGTCACCCGCGTCGGAGAGGGCCCGTTCCCGTCCGAGATCGAAGGCCCCGACCAGGAACGCCTCCGTCAGCTCGGCGGCGAGTTCGGCACAGTCACCGGCCGCTCCCGCCGCTGCGGGTGGCTCGACCTCGTCGCGCTCCGCTACGCCGTCCGCGTCAACGGCATCACGTCGCTCGCCCTGACGAAGCTCGACGTGCTCTCCGATTTCGCCGAGCTCCCGGTCTGCGTCGCCTACCGCCTGAGGGACGGTTCCGAGACCGAGCATTTCCCGGCGCACCAGAGCGACTTCCACCACGCCGCCCCGATCTGGCAGGTCGTCCCAGGCTGGCACGAGGCCCTCGACGACGCCGAGACCCGCGATGCCCTTCCCGCCGCCGCTCGAGCCTATGTCGAGTTCGTCGAGCAGCGGCTGAACGTGCCCGTGGAGCTGGTCGGCGTCGGCGCAGCCCGCGAACGCGTTCTCGCGTAAGCACCCGCACGCATTACACCGGGCTCGAGTCCGACGATCCCGTCCGCCCTCGGCGTAAAGTCCTCACGTGCGGACGCGGGACCTCGTTCACAACATCGTTCGCGTCGCATTTGCAGCGACGGGTGTCGTTGCGATGACGTATCAGTACGCGAAGCTGAACGGACTCGCGAGCTTTAGTCCGGGAAACTTCTTCAGCTTCTTCACCATTCAGTCGAACATCCTTGCGGCGACGTTGCTCGTCTTGACGGCGCTCATCCGTCGCGGGGAGCGGTCACGGACGTTCGACGCCGTGCGCGGCGCTGCGACCTTCTACATCACGATCACCTTCGTCGTCTTCGCACTGCTCCTGTCCGGCTTACAGGAGGACCTCGATACGCACATCGCCTTCACGAACTTCGTCGTCCACTACCTGATCCCGGTTGTTCTCCTGGTCGACTGGTTCATCGACCCACCGCGTCACCGTCTGGGACTGGAGATCGCGTTGGCCTGGCTTGCGTATCCGCTTGCCTGGTTCGCCTACACCCTTGTTCGCGGGAGCGCGACCAAGTGGTACCCGTACCCGTTCGTCGATGTCACCCAGCACGGATACCGGGGAGTGCTCGGGCGGGGACTCATCTTCGCTCTCCTGTTCGCGATCGGAGCCGTGATCTTCGCGTTGCTCAGCGATCGGCGGTCATCATCCCTTCGCGCTCAGAGCCTGTGACCCTGACGGCGCTCAGACGGCGAAGATCCCGTTCCAGGCGGCTGCGTCGTCGGGGTAGAACCAGCGCTCGACCTGTCGCCCTTCGCGGTAGCGGAAGATGCTGATGACCCGGGTCTCGACCTCCACGCCGCTTCGGCGGGCACCCATCGTGCTGATCGCGCAGACATGCCGATCGCTTCCGAACACATCGTGCTCGACGAGCCAGAAGCCGATCTCCGCGAGCTGCGCGAGCCACGTGAGGAGCGCTTCGCGCCCGTCGATCGTCCCTGCCATGTCGTGCTCGCCAGGAACGTGCCACACCACCTCCGGCGCGATCAGAGTCTTGACGAGGTCGAGGTCGCCGGCACGGAAGGCATCGACAGTTCGTCTGTACACGATCGCGTCGGGATGGTCCTGCATCACCGAAGAACGAGTCTATGAGGTGGTCCGGCCCACCGGTCGTCACGACCCCACTGGCTCCCTCGACGGAGCCGAACCGGACTTATGCAACCGCCACGAACACGCCGAGAATCACCAGCAGCGAACCGAGGCACATTCCGACGTAGATCCCCACTTCGAACTGGCGAATGAACGTCTCCTGCTCCGCCGCCTCGAGCCGCAGGAGAGAGCGGACACTCGCGTTGCAACACTCGAGCCGGTCGCGGATCCTTGCCGACCGGAGCACCATGACCATGGTGACGATCAGCCCGACCCCACCCAGGGCGAGTAGCAGTCCCTCGATCACGAGGTGACCGCGGAAACGGAAGCATCCGCTGCGTCGAGCACGATCCGGATGATGTCGCGCCGAACCTCGAAGCTCGATGCGCGAGCGTAGACCAGCGCCTGGATCTGGTCGATCGACGCATACCCCGGGTTCACGCCCACGAGGCGGGCATCATCGATCACGATGACGTCCCGCTGGCGGCGAGCAACGATCGAGGGCGGCTCCCACGGGAGCGGCGGATCATGGGGGCCCTTGGCCAACGCGAGCTGACAGTGATGCGCATTCAGCCAAAAGAGACAGGGCTCCGGTATAGCCGAGACCAGCCTCCCAACTCGGCGTAGCTGTCCCCGTGAATCACGGTCACGCTCGGCTCGCCCGAAAAGCGATCGCACGCCGCCCGATAGAGCGCCTCGTCGAGCTCGACGCTGCTGTAGATGCGAACGACAACAGGCACTCGGCGACCGTGCTGCCCTGGTTTGTGCCGGTCTCGACCAGGGTCTGCAATCCATACCGGCCGCCGTACTCGGCCACGATCCTGGCCTTCGCGTTCCCCAACGGCACCCCGGCAAGCCGCAGCCTCGCCCGCACCCACAGCCACAGAAGAGCGGATGCCCGCCGATCGAGGCCTTTGCGCGGTGGGTCGGAAAGCACCGGGCCAACCTATCGCGGGACGACACGGTTGAACCGGTTTTGACGTCGCGGCATGAGGCACGCGCCGACGCTCGGTACCCGCGCGGAGAGTTCGTGGGGCGCGGGAGGGGTAGGATCCGGCAGCTGAAGCGCGGCGTTCATCCGCGCGCACAACATGACAGCGAGGAGGTTCGGTGAACGTTCGCGTTCAAGACAGGGTCTTGTCGAACGCCAACCGCGGTGCACGTTCGGCACTGTGGTGTGCGTTGCTCGCCGTGGCCGCCCTCACCAGCTCGGCCCAGGGACTGGCGACCCCCAAGGCCGCGCCGTCTCTGTTCTGGACGAACTACGGTGTAAGCGGTACCGGTGGCACGATCGGACGGGCCGGCCTCGACGGGAGCAACCCGGTGCAGAGCTTCATCAAGGGCGCAAGCGGCCCGGTCGGCGTGGCTGTCCACGGCGGCTACATCTACTGGTCGAACCCGGGTGTCGACGCGGGCAGCCCCGGCACGACGATCGGCCGCGCGAAGCTCGACGGGACGGACGCCAACCAAAGCTTCATCTCCGGCGTGAACAGCCCGCACAGCCTTGCAATCAGCGGCGGCTACATCTACTGGGCCAGCCGCTACGGCAATACGATCGGGCGCGCGAAACTCGACGGGACGGGCGTCAACTCCAACTTCATCACGGGCGCGATCGGGCCCTGGGGCGTCGCGGTGTCCGGCAACTACATCTACTGGACGAACTACGGCGCCAACGGCGGCAGCGACGGAACCACCATCGGTCGCGCGAACATCAACGGGAAGGGCGCCAACCAGAGCTTCATCACCGGTGCCGGTGCGCCCGCCGGGATCGCGGTCGCGGGCGGGCATGTCTACTGGTCGAATCAGGGCTCGAACCAGTCGGGCACCACGATCGGCCGGGCCGGCCTCAACGGCCAGGGCGTGAACGAGAGCTTCATCACCGGCGCCGACTCCCCGGCGGGGCTGACGATCCGCGGCTCGTACATCTACTGGTCGAACTTCGGCGGCCCGCACGGCACCCGCGGCACGACGATCGGCCGCGCGAGCCTCAACGGGTCAGGCGCGGACCAGAAATTCATCCGCGGCGCGCGAAGCCCCGTGGGCATCACGACGGGTTAGCGATCCCGGCCGCCTCGGATTCGCCGTAGACTCGGCGCGCGTGAAGGTGCTTCTCGTCGGTGCGGGAGCCCGCGAGCATGCGCTTGCGTGGCGGATCTCGACGAGCCCTTCGCTGACGGAGCTGCACGCGGCGCCCGGCAACCCCGGGATCGCCGCCTTCGGTCACTGCCATCCAGTTCGTGTCGATGACGGCGACGGGCTCCTGGGCGTTGCGCGCGCGATCGCCGCCGACCTCGTCGTGGTCGGGCCCGAGGCGCCGCTCGTCGCGGGGGTCGCCGATGACCTTCGCCACGCCGGGATCGCCGTGTTCGGGCCGGGGATGGGAGCAGCTCGGATCGAAGGATCGAAGACCTTCGCCAAGGACGTGATGGCCGCCGCCGGCATTCCCGCGGCGAGACCTCTGCCGATCGCGAAGGCGCCGTGCGTGATCAAGGCAGACGGGCTCGCGTCGGGAAAAGGCGTGTTCGTGTGCCACACCCAGGCCGAGGTCGACGCCGGCGTGATCGCCGCGGCCGCCCTCGGCCCGAAGATCGTGATCGAGGAGCTCCTCGAGGGGCCCGAGGTCTCGCTCTTCGCGCTCTGCGACGGCACGCGCGCCTTCCCACTCGGCGCAGCGCAGGACTACAAGCGCGCCGAGAACGGCGACGCCGGGCCGAACACCGGCGGTATGGGCGCCTATTCACCGGTTGCGGGGGTGGACGTCGCCGAGCTCGTCGAGCGCGTCCACCAGCCCGTTGTCGACGAGCTCGCGCAGCGCGGCACGCCGTTCGTCGGGTGCCTGTTCGCGGGCCTGATGCTGACCGAGCGCGGGCCGCGCGTCCTCGAGTTCAACGCCCGCTTCGGCGACCCCGAGACCCAGGTGCTCATCCCTCGGATCGAGGGCGACCTGCTCGAGGCCCTCGCGGCGTCGGCCACAGGGAATGGAGCCGAGACGGTCGCTCTCGGCGAGGATGCCGCCGTCACCGTCGTCCTCACCGGGCCCGACTACCCGGCGCGAAGCGACTACTCCGGCGCGCCGATCACGGGCATCGCCGCGGCCGAGGCGCTCGGCGCCCATGTCTTCCACGGCGGGACCGCGATGCATGGCGAGACGCTCGTGACGAACGGCGGCCGCATCCTCTCGGTCACCGCCACGGGCGCCACGGTCGCGGAGGCCCGCGAGCTCGCCTACCGCGCTGCCGGGGAGATCAGTTTCGAGGGCGCTCGCTTCCGAACCGACATCGCCGCGCCGGCTGGCTAGGATCGCCCGACATGAGCGAGACAGTCGTCGGGATCCTGGTCGGCTCCGAGTCCGATCGCGAGCGCATGAAGGCGGCGCTCGACGAGCTCGACGCTCGCGAGATCGGCTGGGAGTTCGAGGTTCGATCCGCGCACCGCAACCCTGACGCGGTTGCCGAGTACGCGAAGTCGGCGGCCGACCGCGGGCTTCGCGTGCTGATCTGCGGAGCAGGTCTTGCGGCCGCGCTCCCGGGTGTCGTCGCCGCTCATACGAAGCTGCCCGTGATCGGCGTCCCGCTCCGCTCCTCGATGAGCGTCCTCGATGGGCTCGACGCGCTTCTCTCGATCGTTCAGATGCCTCCCGGCGTCCCGGTCGCGACGGTCGGGGTCGACAACGCAAAGAACGCCGCGGTACTTGCGGCCCGGATTCTCGGCAAGGGCTGACAACCGTCTGGTGCCCTCCAGGGGCGCCTCTAGACTGGCAGCGTGATCGCCCGCTACTCCCGGCCCGAGATGCGCAGTGTCTGGTCGGAGGAGGGCAAGCTCGCACGCTGGCTCGAGGTCGAGCTCGCCGCGCTCGACGGCTGGGCGGAGGCGGGAGCGATCCCCGCCGAGGATGTCGCCGCGATTCGCGCCGGCGCGAAGCCGCCGACCGTCGAGCGCGTCGCGGAGATCGAGCGGATCACCGACCACGACACCGCCGCGTTCGTCGACGCCGTCTCCGAGCAGCTCGGGCCCGAGGGGCGCTGGATCCATTACGGCCTCACCTCCTCCGACGTCGTCGACACAGCCCTCGCGCTCCAGATCCAGGATGCCGGGAAGCTGATCCTCGCCGGGTTGAATCGCGCCATCGACGCGGTCGTGAAGCAGGCCGAGGAGCACCGCCGCACGATCTGCATCGGGCGCACCCACGGAATTCACGCCGAGCCGACGACGTTCGGCTGGAAGCTCGCGGGCTGGGCCTTCGAGCTCGACCGCGACCGGGAACGGCTCGTGCGCGCGCTCGAGTCCAACCGCGTCGGCCAGCTCTCCGGCACCGTCGGGAGCTACGCCGGCCTCGATCCCGAGGTGGAGCGGGTCGCATGCGAGCGGCTCGGCCTGGAGCCGGATCCGCTCTCGACGCAGGTGATCGCGCGCGACCGCCACGCCGAGCTTCTGTCAGTCCTCGCCCTCACCGCGACGTCCCTCGAGCGGTTCTCGACCGAGATCCGCCATCTCGCGCGAACCGAGGTCCGCGAGGTCGAGGAGCCGTTCGCGAAAGGAATGAAGGGCTCCTCCGCCATGCCCCACAAGCGCAACCCGAAGGTCGCCGAGCGGATCTGCGGCCTCGCGCGCGTCGTGCGCGCGACCGCGACGGTCGGGCTCGAGAACGTCGTCCTCTGGCACGAGCGCGACATCTCGCAGTCCTCGGCCGAGCGGGTCGTGGTGCCGGACGCGTTCCTCGCCCTCGACTACATGCTCGACCGCTTCATCTGGATCGTCGACGACCTCGTCGTCTATCCGGAGCGGATGCTGCGGAACCTCGACGGCTCCCACGGGCTCGTCTTCTCGCACCGGTTGCTGCTCGCGCTCGTCGAGTCGGGCCTCCAACGCAGCGACGCCTACCGCCTCGTCCAGGCGCAGGCAATGCGCGCCTGGGACGAGGAGCGCGATTTCCGCGAGCTCGTCGAGGCCGACGCCGAGATCACTGCGCGCCTCGATCCGGCCGCAATCGACAACGTCTTCGACCTCGAAGCGACCGTCCAGTACGTCGACACCGTCTTCGACCGCCTGCACACTCTCGTCCGAAAGGAGCCGGTTCATGTCTGAAACAGCGAGCCACGTCGCCAGCGGCAAGGTCCGCGAGATCTATGCCCTCGACGACGAGCGCCTGCTCCTCGTGACCAGCGATCGCATCTCGACGTTCGACGTCGTGCTACCGACGGAGATCCCCGACAAGGGCCGCGTCCTCACCGGGCTCTCGGCCTTCTGGTTCGCGGAGACCGAATCGATCGTTCCGAACCACCTGATCGCCGTGCGTGAGGACGGGCGCTCGACCGAGTGCAGGCGGCTCGAGATGCTCCCGATCGAGTGCGTCGTCCGCGGCTACCTGGCCGGCTCCGGCTGGAAGGACTACCTCGCCACCGGCGAGGTCTGCGGCCACCGGCTCCCCGAGGGCCTATCGGAGTCCGAGCGGCTGCCCGAGCCAATCTTCACGCCGGCCACCAAGGCCCAGACGGGCCACGACGAGAACATCGACCGCGCCGCCGCGGTCGCGCTCGTCGGCGAGGAGCGCTTCGACGAGGCCGAACGGCTGACGCTCGAGCTCTACAGCTACGTCGCCGGGCGCGCACTCGAGCACGGGATCATCCTGGCCGACACGAAGCTCGAGTTCGGGGTCGATCCCGAGGGGCGGCTCGTGCTCGCCGACGAGGCGTTCACGCCCGACTCATCCCGCTTCTGGCCCGCCGACGGCTACGAGCCCGGCACCTCCCAGCCGTCATACGACAAGCAGTTCGTGCGCGACTACTGCGAGACGCTCGGCTGGGACAAGACCTACCCCGGCCCGGAGCTCCCCGCCGATGTCGTCGACGGGACGCGCGCCCGCTACATCGAGGCGTTCGAGCGCCTCACCGGCGTCGACTTCGCCGACTACCTGGCAGATCCGGCGTCGGTTCAGGGGTGAAGGCGACCGTCCTCGTCCGGCCGAAGAGCGGCATCCTCGACCCTCAGGGGCAGGCGGTCGAAAGCAGCTTACGGCACCTCGGCTTCGACGTCGGCGATGCCAAGGTGGGCAGGCTCGTCGAGCTCGACCTGCCGGTCGAGGACGAGACCGAGGCCCGCGCCCAGGTCGAGCGGATGTGCGAGCAGCTGCTCGCGAACCCGCTGATCGAGAGCTACGAGATCGAGCTGCACGCCGCGTGAAGGCCGTATACGAAGAGCTTCGGCCCCGCATCGCCGTCGTCGTCTTCCCCGGCTCGAACGACGACCGCGATGCGGAGCTCGCCCTGACACGCCTCGGCGCGGACGCCCGGCGCGTCTGGCACGACGACCCGGAGCTTCCCGCCGGCACGGCAGGCGTCGTCCTCCCCGGCGGGTTCTCCTACGGCGACTACCTCCGCTGCGGGGCGATCGCGCGCTTCTCGCCCATCATGAAGGCGGTCGCCGAGTTCGCCGGCGACGGCGGCCTCGTGCTCGGAATCTGCAACGGCTTCCAGATCCTCACCGAGGCGCGGCTACTGCCGGGCGTGCTCCGCCAGAACGAGTCGCTCTCGTTCGTCTGCCGTGACGTCCAACTCCGGGTTGCGCGCGCCGACAGCCCGTTCACCACCCGCTGCTCCGAGGGCCAGGCGCTCACGATCCCGGTGAAGCACGGCGACGGCTGCTGGTTCGCCGACCCCGAGACGATCGCCGAGCTCGACGCGGCCGGTCAGATTCTCGTCCGGTACGAGCCGGGCGAGAACCCGAACGGCGCCGTCGCCGACGTCGCCGGCGTCTGCAGCGAAGGCGGCAACGTCTTCGGCCTCATGCCGCACCCAGAGCATGCGGTCGATCCGCTGCTCGGCTCGACCGACGGGGCGCTTGTCCTTGGATCGCTCGTCGACTCAGCTCGATTGTCGGCCGCGTCACTCGTCTAGGCGCCTCCGAGGCCGAGAGCTTCGGCGAGCGCCGGACGTCCGGCGACTGCGGCGCGCAGCCGCTCGAGATCGCGCGCCCGGAGCGTGACGGGGCCGCGCCGCGCCACACCGTCTGTCGAGTAGGAGAGGCGGATGAGCGGCTCGCCGCGGCCCGACTCGAGCAGCTCGACGAGGATCGCGAAGCGCTTGCCATCGGCCTGTTGCTGGACCCGCGCCTCCTCGACGAGCGTCGCCTGCCCCCAGGGCGTCTCACGCTTCGGTTGCCGGGCTTCCTTCCTGATGTGCTTCGTTTGGTTGCCATATGAGACAACAGTAGCGAAGAAAGGGTGACGTGTCTGCAACAGAACTGTCACAGCTCGGAAGCGGCTCAGGCGTCTGTGAGACTCGGCGTGGTCGGTCCGTCAGGGGCCGTTGCCAGCCTGGTGTTGGCCGTGTCATTTGTGACTCCTCAGGCGTCAGGCCGCTTTGGGCGTGCCTTTCGAATGAATCGTCCGGGTGTGCACGGCGGCGCCGGTCTGGCGCCCGCTGTTGGCTTGATCAGGAGCTTGTCCGCCTCGTCGGCGTGACTCATCACAGACCTGCCGCGCGGTTTCCCTGCTCCAGACCGGCGTACCGGACCCTGCGAATCGAGCTGGAGGACCAGTCAGATGCTTGCAGACGAGCTGGATTACGTCGTCGGTGTCGACACCCATCGCGATCAGCACGTGCTCGCGGTTGTCGTCGTGCCGACCGGGGCTGTTATTGCGCAACGATCGGTGGCAGCGACCACTCGCGGGTATGCGGCCGCGCTGCGGTTCGCTGAGGAGTTCGCGCCCGGAGCGCGGTTGTGGGCGATCGAGGGAGCCGGCGACTACGGCGCCGGCCTCGCTCGTCATCTGGCCGGGCGAGGCGAGACCATCCACGAGAGCGCCCGCACGACTCGCGCCGAGCGACGGCTGCGAGGCAAGGACGACCCACTCGACGCGATCCGCGCCGGACGCTCGGCTCTTGCAACCGACACACGGGCGACCCCACGGGCGGGACAGCATCAAGAAGCGCTTCGGGTATTTATGGTCGCCCGGCGCAGCGCCGTCGACGTACGCCGGGTCGCGCTGGTGCAGCTCCGCAGCGTCATCGTGACCGCCCCTGAGCCACTCCGCAACGAGCTCCGCCAGCTCCCTGTCGGCGAGCTGATCCGGCGCTGCAGCCGCTTCCGGCGCTCCAGTGCACGCACCCCCGACCATCTCGCCGCGATCCTCGTACTCCGCTCCCTCGCGCAACGCATCGAGGCAGCTACTCGCGAAGCAGATCTGCTCGAACGCGAGATCCTCACTCACATTCGCGTGCTCGCTCCGAAGCTCCTCGACGAGCCAGGCGTCGGTCCGATCGTGGCCGCGCAGCTGATTGTCACCTGGTCACACAGAGACCGCGTCCGCTCAGAAGCCGCCTTCGCCCGACTCGCCGGCGTCGCGCCACTCCCCGCCTCGAGCGGGCTCACGACCCGCCACCGCCTCAGCCGCGGCGGCGACCGCCAACTCAACCGGGCACTCCACACCGTCACCCTCCACCGCCGCGACCACGACCCGCAAACCAGGCAGTACATCGACCGGCGCGTCGCCGAAGGCAAAACCCGCCGCGAAGCCACCCGCATGCTCAAGCGCTACCTCGCCCGCCACCTCTACCGCGTCATGCAGAACTCGAACCCGCTCACCACTTGACAGTCATAGGAGCTTCAATCGGGATGTACCCCGGCATCGCCGCAACGCGGTCGAGCCAGGCGCGGATCGTGGGGTAACGACCGAGGTCGAAGTTCCCCTGGTGAGCCACGTGCGTGTAGGCGTAGAGCGCAATGTCCGCGAGCGTCGGCCCGTCGCCCACGAAGTACTCGTGCCCGCCGGCAAGATGCCGCTCCATCGCGTCGAGCGCCCGATAGCCGGAGACGGTCCGCTGCTCGATCAACTCGGCCGACTCCTCGGCCCGCCCCGAGTAGACGAGAAGGAACCGCACGACCGCAATCGACGGCTCGTGGTCGTATTGCTCGAAGAACATCCACTGCAGCACCTGCGCACGCTCGTAGCGATCCTCGGGCACGAACCGGGTTCCTTCGCCGAAGTACCACAGGATAGCCCCCGACTCGCCGATTGGGCGGCCGTCGTCGAGGACCAATGTCGGAACACGGAGCGACGGGTTCAGCCCTCCGAGGACGTCGGGCCGGTTCGAGCGGTCGACGACGTCGAGGCCGCGCCGCTCGAACGGAATCCCGAGCAACGTCAGAAGCAGCCGGACCTTGTAACAGTTGCCCGAGACCGGGCTGTCATAGAGGAGCAAGCGGGCCTCCCGGATCAGTCGCCGAGTAGGCGATCGGGGTTTTCGCCACCGAGCTGGCCCTGGACGAACTCATCGGCCTGGTGCCCCTCGACGCCCTCTTCGATGAAACGCCGCTCGGCGGGGCTCATGTGGGCCTCCTCCTCGGCGCGCTTCGCGTCCGCTGTCTTACCGTGACCGAACCAACCGAGAACGCGATCGAGCATGGGGCGAGTCTAGCTCGGGAACGCCCAGCCTCAGGCGGCCTGCTCGATCAGCTCGACCCGGTACTCGTCCGGGTCTCTGACGAAGCAGAGCCGTGAGCCGCCTTCGCGTACGCGATAGGGCTCGCGCTCGGGCTCGATCCCCTGCTCCTTCAACCGGGCGAGTGTCGCGTCCAGCTCATCAACGCCGACCGCGATATGCCCATACCCGGTGCCCAGTTCGTAACTGCGGCCATCGTGATTGAGCGTCAGCTCGAGCTCTTCTGCCTGGCCCGGATAGCCGAAGAAGTAGTTCGTCGCCTCGAGCACGTCGTCCCGCACAATCGGCAACTCCCGCCGAAACTCGAATCCGAGCGCTTCGTAGAAGCGTCGGCTGGCTTGCGGGTCGGTGATTCGGTACATCGTATGAAGGTAACGGGGCATGATTCTGATGCTACGCAAACGACGCTTGCACGTGGCGGCTTGCACCCGGCGACTCGAGCTGGCTTTGCGCTCAGGCGCGGATGATCACGGGCACTCCGGCGGCGCTGAAGGCGAATACCCGACGCATGATCTCGTTGGGCACGCGGATGCACCCGTGCGAGGCTGCTTGTCCGATTGTCCACGGCTCATTCGTTCCGTGGATGCCGATGGGCCCATTCTCAACCCACGTGCTCGCGAGCGCATTGGAGTGCGCCGAGATCCCGAGCGCGTTTGGACCAAACGGCCCGTTTCCAGACGATAGGACGAACCGCTCGTTGACGTAGAATCGGCCTACCGGGGTCGGCGTAGCGGCCGCCCCGATACCCACAAGCGTGCTCAGCACGAGCTTGCCGGCGCGGTAGACGTTGAGGCGCCGTTTCGAGAGGCTGACCTCGATCCTAGAGTCGACCCGGAAGAGCCGAATCGAGCTAGCCGAGACCCAACCGCTCGTTCCGTTCGGAAGCACCGACAGCTGTACGCGGTACCACGCCGGCTTGCAGTCACCACTCATCCGCGCAGCAAGCACTGCGAAGACCGTCGGGAACCGATTCACATCGAGGCGACCGAACGTTGCCACGATTGCACCGGCCCCGGGAGAGCGACGAGCGACAGCCGAACGTCGAACGACTGCCGCATACGTGGCGCGAGCCGAGCCGAGCGTTACCCGCGACCCCGTGCAATTCGACGTCACCGGGTGTACGGGGCGTCGCATTTCGAGCGAAGCGGCATGGCCGACCTGATCCGATCCCTCCGAGAGCTTGGCCACGGTTGAGCTCCCGCATCCCAACCCGATGAAGACGAAGATCGAGGCAGCCTGCACCGCGAGCGCGCGCCAAAGGGAGAAGTTTCTCTTCGTCGCCATCGACAAGCGTCAAGGATGATGCCACTCTCGAAGGAGGTCAAGTGGTCATGAAATTCCGTGACAGCGATGGAAGCACGGAGATCGTCATCAGAACCTCCGTTGTAACGCCATCGCCGCAAGACTCGAGGGAGGGCGGCACCGGAGGGCGATCGCCCGGGGGACGCTCAAGGGTCGATGTCCATGAGCCGATGGTGTTCGCGAGGGAGAACTCCACCACCGGCTCGGCATACTTTCAAGGGTGAACCGCAGATGACACGCCGATGCGGAGCTTGCCGGCTCACCGAGTTGCGACGGACATGGCTCTCGTAAGCTGGCATAGGGCCACGGAGGCCACGAAACGCGCCTTCGACTCGGGTCCCGGAACGCGGCGCCTCGAGCTGATCACTCTCACAGGCGGGTTGGCGTTGTGCGTCATCGCTGCGCGTTCGATCCCCACGCTCCATGGGCATGTCCCGAAGCCCCTGTTCCTCGTGCTGGGTCTCGCCGGCGTCGCTGTGCTCCTGACGATCTCGGCGGAGCAGCTCTTCCTCGGTTGGTTGTTTCTCGCCCCGCTCCTGCAGGAATCAGCGGACAAGACGCGTCTCGGTCATCTGCTTTCGCTCACGCTGTATACGGCGCCGCCGGTCATATTCGGGGCGAAGGTGCTCCTCGACCGCGGCTGGCGGCCGCGGCGCGAGTGGTACGACTTCGTGCCCGCCATCTATACAGCCTTCATCCTCGGCTCGATCGCGGTCACCGACAGTAGCGCGCTGAAGTCGGGCACGATCGGGACCCTCCGAGGCTTCTATCAGACCGTCGCTCTCGGGCCCCTCGTCTATTACGTCGTCGCGTTCTGGCGTGGCCGCCCACTCCCGCTGGTGCGTATCTCATGGATCCTTCTCGTTACGGCGTCTATTCAGGCGATGATGACCGTGATCGAATCGCGAACGGGGTGGAACCTCTGGGGCGACACCAGCTGGCAGCACGGTGACGTGCGCTCGATCGGGACGCTGGCGAATCCCGCCGTCACCGGCGCCTTTATCGGAGTCGGGATCGTGGTCGCACTCGCAATCCTCTGCTGGGCCGGCCCGCCCAATCTACGACGACTCGCGATCTTCATGCTGATCGTGGGACTCCCCGGGCTCTATATGACCAAGACCCGCGGGCCGATCCTCGCGACCCTCGTGGCCGGCGGCCTCTGCCTGTTGCTCAGCGCACGCTCACGTCTCGTCGGAGTCGCGGTCGTATCCCTGGCTGCTCTGACGCTCGTTGCGTTTTGGCCCCAGATCAAGGCTTCACCCGCGTATCAGAACCGCTTCAACCAGCGCCAGAACGTCGACGCTCGCCTCATCCTCCAGCATGTATCGATCAAACTCGCAGAAGCGAAACCCATTCTCGGCTGGGGTTACGACTCGTTCGACCGAGTCAAGTTCACCGTGCAAACCTCCTACGGCGGCATCGCGCTCGAACAGGCACTGCAATCGACGAGTCATGACACGTTTCTCACGATTCTCGTCGAATTCGGAGTGGTCGGGTTGATCCTCTTCGTGGTTCCGTGGGCTGCCGTTCTCTGGCGGGCACTTAGACGCGCCCGTCCGCCGTCACCCGATCGCTGGTTCTACGTCGCGGGCATCGGAGGCATCGCCGTGATTACGATCGATGCCGGGACGCTGGACTTTCGCTTCTTCTCCTTCCTGCCGGCACTGGCGTGGATGTTCCTCGGGCTTCTTCGTCGCCAGCTGGCAACCGAGGAGCCGCCGGGAACCCCGCTGCCGGCGGCATCCTCGAGCTGATCGCGTCGGCGCTCTCAGTCGCTCCTTCTCGGCGCGCGGATCCGCCGTACAACTCGGCTTCCCGCTGCGAGGGGCAGTTCCCAGCCGTGCGAGAGGCCCCATTCTTGCTGAAGATATCCGGGGAACGTCCGGACCAGGTCCGGGATCGAGCCCTGCGGGCTGGCGGCAAGGTGTTCCGCTACCAGCTCCGACATCGACCCACCAAGGCTGACCGACCCCGTCGAGAGAGCGTAGGTGAGACGTTCTCGCCGTCCCACATGCAGAGCGTCGAGCTCTTCGAGCGCACTTGGCGGAATTCGGGTTCCCGGGAACTCGGCCAGGTAGTGCAAGGCATGACGAAGACGAAGTGACTGGCCCCTCGCCGCCGCGAGCTCGATGAGGCCGGCGAAATCGATCTCCTCCTTCCTCAGGATCATCACGGCGTCGACGATCCACTGAAGGCTCGGTGTCGGCTTGAGCCTTGCACCGGAGACGCAGACCGCGAGCAGGGTCTCGAGCGGCCCGGGCACGGCAACGGCCGTCCCGTCCAGGTCGAACGGACGAGAGGAAAGCCATAGCGGCTCGCCCGGGCGGGAACGGTCGCCGGAGACGAAGTCATTGCTCACGGAGGTTCGCAGCACGCAGACAGTCCGATCCGCATTGAGAAGGGCCCAGCGGCCAGCCGCCTGGTCCGCGTTGGCCGGCGGAATGGACCATCCCGCGTGGGTCAACGCATCGATTGCGGCGGACGAGGCGCCTTCGTCGATCAGGACGTCTGCGAACCAAGACGAACGGGTCCCGCGCTCGGGATAAAAGCGATCCACCAACGGGGCCCCCTCGACGAAAAGCGCGTCGATCCCGGCTTCGGCAAGCGTCCGGGCAATGTCTTTCGTATGCTCGGCCAGGAGGTTCGCACGGACCCACTCTCGCCGGTAGATGCCCTTCAGCCGGTCGACGACTGCGTCATCATGCCCGACCTCCGAAAGCCTGCGATATATGAATGCCATCAGATCGAACGACCCTGGCTCGAGCTCGTCCAGTACAAACTCGTGCTGAAGGCCCAGCCACTCCGGAACAACTGTCTCGAGACTCCCAAGCGCCACGCGCACGAGCGCCTGCTGGTGAGGAGAGGGCCAGAATGTGCGTGTCAACTGCGTTTGCAGGTCTCGAGCAAAGGGGTAACTTGCGTCGTCCCCGGCATGGCAATCGGGGAACCGCCAGACGCCGATCGTCACGTTACCCTAGACGGGCGGCACGTACTCGACCCGCACAGCCTGCTGAGATCGGGTGCGCGGACACAGAGACTCGCGGCAAGAAGAAATCCCTCCGACCAAGCATCCAAGGACACTTCTCGTGACTGCCACCCTCCCACACTTCGTGTCCGCCGGCTCGGCCCCGTGGAACTCACTACGCAGCCACCGGGATCATCTCGCCGCTGGCCAACACGCTGCTCAGCTCTGCTCTCCGGAAGCCGGCGCGTGAACAGCACCGGGTTGAAGCAGGCGGCGAAGCGGCTGCCTGTTCTTTCGCAGCTCGCCACCGCTCGGGGATGGTGGCGCGATACCCGGGGCGTGTGTACGACGCCGGGCCGGCTTCGTCTCTCCTGGGCCGCGACGCTTCCACGCCTCTCCACGCAGATCATTTCGGCTCACCTGATCGAAACCGACTCCACCGTCTTCCTCAGGCCCCGCTCCTCCGACCTGAGTGTGTTCGCGCAGGTGATAGTGGAACGCCAATACGATCTCGAATACGGTCTCTCGTCCCCAAAGCTGGTGATCGATGCGGGCGCGAACGTGGGTTTCGCCGCCGTCTTCTTCGCCCACACTTACCCCACAGCGAAGATCATCTGCCTCGAGCCGGGGATCGAGAATTTTCGCGCTTCTCGTGAGAAACGCGCGCCCGTTCGTGCACGTCGTTCCCATCAAGGCAGCGCTCTGGCATGAGCTGACGACGGTCGAGGTGCACGATCCCGGCATCGGCAGCTGGGGCCTACGAGTTCGAACCATCTCGGACGGTGGCAAGCTCCCAGAGGAGAAGGAGTCGCGGCCGAGCGGCCCAGTGCCGACGACAACACTCGAGAAGCTGATCGCAGAGAACGGCCACCACGTCGACTTGCTCAAGCTCGATATCGAGGGAAGCGAGCGGGATATTCTTGCGAACTCTCACCCCTGGATCGGTCAAGTCGACGCAATCGTCGCCGAGCTTCACGTCAACATTCATGCAGATTGCGGCGCCGTGTTCGACGCCGCTACCCAAGGGTTTACCTTTCGCCAAGTGCGCGGCGAACTCGTTCTCGCACGACGATGACGATGTCTGATTGGCTCGCTCCTCCCGGCCGCCGAGCGATCGCCGCGTAATGCGCGTAGCGCTCGTCGGCCCTTATCCGATCGACACGGATCACCTTCTCGGTGGCGTCGAGACGTCGTTCTTCAATCTTCTGCAAGGCCTGAGCTCCTTCGACGACGTCGAGCCACACGTGGTCACGTTCGATCGCGGCGCGAAGGCCCTCAGGTTCACCGACACCGGCCCGGCACCGGCAACGTACCTTCCGGCCAACGCGCGCCTGAACAATCTCACCCTTTACCGGGCCGATCGTCGGTTGCTTCACGAGGCGCTCGGGCGGATTCGGCCTGACATCGTCCATGCTCAGGATGCGCTGGGCTACGGATATGTAAGCCTGAAAGTGGCCCAGAGCACCCCGGTGATCGTCACGATCCACGGAATCGTCCGGGAGGAGCTGCGGCACATGGTGAAGCCGCTCGACCGGATCCGAACTTCACTCGCGCGCGTACCGGTGCAACGCTATTGCATCCGCAACGCGCGCTATCTGATCGAGCCCTCGAGATATCCGGAGGAGTACTTCCAGGGTGAGATCAGAGGATCGATTGTCGATGTCGGCAACGCCATCTCCGATCTTTTCTTCGAGGGATCGGCGACACCCGAGCGGGGGCGCATTCTGTACGCGGGCGGGATCACGCCGGGCAAACGGGTGCTCGATCTCGTAGACGCCTTCGCCGCCGTCCATCGAGAGAGGCCCGAGGCCACGCTGCGACTTGCAGGACACACCGCAGATCGGCCGTACGTCCAGACCGTCACGTCCAGGATTCACGAGCTCGGGCTCGACGATCAGGTGACGTTCCTCGGAAACCTCACGCCCGAGGAGCTGCGGTCCGAATATCGATGCGCCTCCGTGTTTGTGCTTCCCTCCGCCCAGGAGAACAGTCCGATGGTGATCCGAGAGGCCATGGCCGTCGGCGTCCCGGTCGTGGCGACACGAGTCGGCGGCGTGCACTATCTGGTCGAAGAGGGAAAGACCGGCTTCCTGGTCGACGTCGGGGATAGCGCGGCGATCGCCACCCGAGCCATCCAGTTGATCGGTGACGAGACCGCCAGGAAGGCCCTCGGCGAGGCAGCGCGCACAGTGGCCGGAGAACGCTTTCAGGCCCGCGACGTGGCCGCACGGGTCCGGGACGTGTACGTCCGCGTGCTGCTCGAGAACGCCGGCAACACTGCCGCGGCCAAGCCCGCGCCTCGATGAGCCTCGACAGCAACCCGTTCATCGTCACCCCCGAGCATGGGCTCCGCGTGCTTTTCGTCTGCGCATCGCTCGAGCTTGGCGGTGCCGAGCGCCAACTGTCGTTGCTGGCGCCCGCGCTCCGCAGCAGGAACTTCGATCCAGCAATCGTGACGATCAGGGCCAAAGGCCCGCTGTTCGACGAATTGCGGCAGGAGGGAATCCCGACGTATTTCCTTCCGGTGGCCTCGCGGTTCGATCTTCGAGGGGTGCGGAACGTCGTGCGCACCGTCGAATCGTGGCCGGAGGTCGTTGTCAGCCAAGGGCTCGACGCCCAACTGGTCGCGCACTTCGTCGCCCGCCACGCAGGCGTTCCACACCTCACGGTGCATCATGTTTCGCCAGACCTCGCCATGGCTCCTCATCGCCGGCTTCTGACCGCGATCGTTGCCAGGAAGGTGGACTGCGCCGTTGCCGTCACGACGGCACAAGTGGAGAACATGGTCTCGCTCGGCTTCCGTTCGGATCACATCCGAGTCATTCCCAACGGAGCGTCGGAGCCGCGAGACTTGCGAGAGCGGGCCAGCACCCGCACCGAGCTCGGTCTTGCCGAGACCGATTTCGTCGCCTTGTTCGCAGGCCGCCTCCGTTCCGAGAAACGGGTCGACGTTTTTATCGAGAACGTGAAGACCGCGCACGCACACAACGCGCGCATCCGCGGGGTGATTGCAGGAGGCGGGCCAGGACTCGAGCTCGGGCGATCCCAGGTCGGAACGTCCGCTGCTATCTCGCTGCTTGGAGAGCGGACGGACGTCCCAGACCTGATCGTTGCCAGTGACGTCGTCTGTTTGACGAGCGACGCAGAAGCTCTGCCGATGGTGATCATCGAGGCAATGGCTGTCGGCAGGCCGGTCATTGCGACGAATGTCGGAGGAGTGCCCGACCTCGTGCTCGACGGGATCACCGGAACGATCATCGATGTCGATCAGGGTGGCGGGCTCTCCCAGGCCTTGTGCCGCCTCGTAGACGACCCGGGCGTCGTGCACGCAATGGGCGTTGCCGGAAAGCTTCGCTACGAACGAGGCTTCACTCTCGATGCCATGACCGAACGTTACGCAGCGCTACTGCACGAATTCGCGACTGCTGCGCGACGACCGGTCGAGACATGACGACCAGACGCAAGTAGGATTCGAGGAGGGTGGGCGAATGCCGCCGATGCTCTCTTCTCTGCGTTTTTCCAGGACGATACCTCTGAATCTCGAACCAGCGAGCCAACCGTTGAGCGGCCATGCCACCGAGAGCCTCACGCTTCCGTTACAACAGGTGAAGGCCCTCTTGCCGGGGTGCGTCGAGAACCTCCTGTCCGTTTACGACCCCGAAAGGGCGCTCTTCCCGTACATCACACGGATGGAGAATGGGACGTTCGTGAACGACTACAGGCTGCCCGGATCGTTGCGCTACACGATCAATACGCTTCTCGGGCTCAATCGAGCCGCGCGAGCCGGGGACCTCGGAGTCACCGAGTCCCAGGTCGGTGAGATGGTCGCCGTATTCACTCGTTTGAACCAGACCGCTCTCGACAACGTCGCGGACCTCGGGCTGTTCGTCCTGCTTCTCTCGGAGGTCGGATGGAGCGAGGCAGAGACCACCGCGCGTGCCGCAGTCGAGCGACTGGCAAGCACCCTCTCCTCGAAGAATCCACGGGAACTCACGATGCAAGAGCTCGCGTGGGTCATCTGGGGCGCAGCCGGCGCGTTCCGGCGCGGAATCTCGGAGGCGGAGGGAGTCGGAAGATCGATCACCGAGCTGGTCAAGACCGAATTCGTGGATCCCCGGTCAGGTCTACCCCGGCACAGCTGTAGTCGGTACCGCCAGGGCGTCGTTTCATTCGGGGCGCTCGTCTACTTCCTTCGGGCAATGCACGAGGCAGCCGACGCCTTCGGCGACGAGGATGCCGCGGAGCTCTTCGAGAACGGGGTGCGTCGCACGCTCTCGCTCCAGGGGCCGCAGGGAGAATGGCCGTGGATGATCGACGTTCGAACCGGTCAGCCAGCTGACGTGTACCCGATCTTCTCGGTTCACCAGGACAGCATGGCTCATCTTTTTCTACTTCCTGCTATCGACGGCGGCCAAACGGATATCGATCCCGCCATCGCCAGCAGCCTCAGCTGGGGCTTCGGCAAAAACGAGCTCGAAATATGCTTCTACCTCGAGGATCCGTTCTTCGCCTATCGCTCGATCGAACGTGCCGAGCGCATGCCGCGGCTCAGGCGCTACGGTCGCTTTCTTGCTTACCTCGTGACCCACCGTCCTTCGTCGTTCGGCGAAGGTCGCGGCCTCCGGCTCAACGCTGAATGCAGGTCGTATCATCTTGGCTGGATTCTCTTCGTCTGGTCAGAGCGACTTGCCCCGTGGCCGGCGCCCGTCTCAGCAGCACCCTGACGCCGTTGGGGCCGCCGAGCGTCGAGGTTAGGGCGCGAGCGCGCGCTCGACAATCGAGTCGACGACCAGATCGACTACGTCTCGAAGCCCCGGCAATGAGTCGAGGTCGCCGATGCGCGCGTGAAACGACGGGATGGTCTCGGTCGATTCCAGGATGGTCAGGCGCCCGGTCGACTCGAGGTACCGGTCGACCTGCCCGATCTCGCTCCTGAGAATGCTGAAAGCGGGCACTCCAAGGAAGGCCGCCTCGCGGAGCATGGTTCCACCAGAAGAGATCACGAGATCCACCGCTTTGAGCAGCGACACGAAAGGGACGCCCTGGTGCAGCACATGCGGATCGTTCGCCCACTTGAACGCCTCCAGGTACCGGACCTGTTCGGGATAGCGCGGCGAGTAGACGACCAGGATGTCATCGCGTACCGCCAACTCGGCGAGCAGGGCCTTGGCCAACTCCAACGACTCCCCGACGAAGTAGTGCGTGTTCTCCCCGGGCGGCCGGAAAAGAACCTTGACGAGACCGTGCTTGTTGATGCCGGGAATCTCGTACGGTTGGATTGCCGGTAGGTCGATCTCCGAGAACGAGATCGCCTCCTTGAGCCCCGGGAAAGGCATCAGCCGGTCGGGTCGGAGCCCTTTGTCCAGGAATACCTGGCGGCCGATCACGTCGGGAAACAACAAGTACGCGCCCGTCAGTCGCGAGATCCTGTCGTCCGCGTACTCGTAGTCGGTGAACTGAAAGTTGGGGATACGCAGCAATCGCGCCGCGAGATCAGATGATCTCGAGGCCGCAATCAAGAGACCCGGTCGTCTTCCCCCCCGAAAGAGCCGGGCCAGGCTCACGACGCGCCGCCCCAGGTTCGTGGTCTTCTCGGCCTTCGACTTCCCGGACTCAGCCCCGACAACACGGGCCTCGATCCCGCGAGCGCGGAGTAGGTCGAGCGTGATTCCCTGATCTCGCGCCGTCACGACAACCTCGTACCCTCTCGCCTCGAGCGCCCGCTTGAAAGGTGATAGGTACTGCACCTGAGGGGCGTTCTCGATGTCGATCCAGGTTCTCATCTGTGTATCGCCGGCCCTAACCGCCGCCAGGGGCCTGCATGTTACGCAGCCTCGCAAGCTCTCCCGCCGGCCTGTCCCCCGCGCGATCATTGCGAAGTGGTTGTAGTCGGGGAAGGTTTCGATGACCACTGCAGTGAATAGTCCGACAGACGAGCGGCATCCCCGGCGCCACAACGCGAGAAGAGAACGGGCTCACCCGAAAGTACGCTCGTCGAGACATCCTGCTTCGCCGGTTCAACAGAGTGACAGTCGATTCCTCAACCAGTTCGGGCCCCGGTCTCGATCCACGCGCTACGGCGAGCAATCTCGATCCGCCTCACGGGTTGCGAGTGCTGGCCGTGACCAACATGTGGCCCAACAGCAAGAGCGCGGATGGGATCTTCGTCCGTGACCAGGTGGAGTCCCTGCGCGCGCTCGATGTCGACGTAGATGTCGAGATCGTGCGCTCGCTCCGCGGGAGAATGGACTACCTCGTCGCTCCTTTTCGGATACGCCGACGCGTCGTGGCCGCGCAGCGGTCCGGGCGACCGTACAACCTGGTGCATGTCCACTACGGCCTGACCCTGCTGGCGGCCCTGCTGGTAAGGGCTGTCCCCCGGGTCGTCACCTTCTACGGAAGCGACGTCAACTCCCCGGTCGAGCGACGGCTGTCGCGACTCGGCATGGTCGGGGTAGCGAAGAGGGTCTACGTGTCGGCGCGCCTGGCGGCGACGATGGGCGATGACGACGGTGAGGTGATCCCGAACGGCGTCGACTTCTCCGTGTTCGTGCCCGGAGACAGGACCGTGGCACGGCGTCGATTTAGCATCGAGGACTCCGAATACGCGGTGCTGTTCGGCGGTCGGCCCGACGATACGGTCAAGGGTTACGACATCTTTCGGGACGTCCTGAGCGATCTTGGGCGTCGCGGTCTTCGGATACGCGAACTCGTGCTCACCGCACCAGGTCAGCCGAGATCGGACGTGATCGCCAAGTACGATGCAGCCGACTGCCTGCTCTTCTGTTCGCGGCAGGGATCGGAGGGTTCGCCGACGGTCGTCAAGGAGGCAGCGGCGATGGGTCTACCCACCGTCACCGTCGATGTCGGCGATGTCTCGGAGATCCTCGGAGAGGTCGCGCCGGGCGGAGTGGTCGCGTTCCCCCAGCCGTGGGGAGACGACGCAGCAACGCAGCGGCTCGTCGCTGCGCTGGCAGACGAGACCGCGAAGGTGCTGACGCAGGCGGTCCGATCGAATGGGCGTCAGCGAGTAGGGTGGCTGGACTTGCACCGCGTCGCCGAACGCATGATCTCCGTGTACCGGGAGGCGACAGCCCGCTGAGCACGGCGCTCGTTACCGGTTCCCACGGATTTGTCGGCACCCATCTGCGCAGTGTCCTCAGGGAGCGCGGCTGGGAAGTGGCGGGATTGGGACGGTTGGACCGACGGGCCGAGGCAGCGTCTGACGGTGAGCTCTACTTCCAGGCCGATCTCACCGATCGAGCCGCAGTCCTACAGGCGGTTTCCGCGTGCCGCCCTGACGTGGTCTTTCACCTTGCCGCGAGCCCGGCGATCAAGGATGCCGGCTCCGAGGCCCTCGACAGACTGCTCGCCGACAGTGTGACGGCGACGACCTCGCTGTTGTCGTCGGTCGCCGCGACGTGTCGACCGCTCGTAGTGCTTGCCGGGTCGTCAGCCCAGTACGGGACACTGCCGGTCGAGGAGAACCCGATAACCGAGGAATCCCGCTTCAACCCGACAACACCCTACGGCTGGGCCAAGATCGCCGCAGAGGCGATCGCCATGGCCTTCGCCATCTCTGGGCGCGCGGACGTCATTCCCGTTCGGATGTTCAACCTCATCGGGCCCCTGGAGCCCGCGACAACCGTCGCGTCGGCGTTCGCGTCTCGTATCAACGCGGTGCTCGAGCATCGGGCCGACGCCGTCGTCGTCCGGGATCTCACCGTCGTTCGAGACTTCAGCGATGTACGAGACGTCGCCGCCGGGTATGTCGACATCGCCGAGCGCGGCAAACCGGGACGTGCGTACAACCTCTGCTCCGGGCGCGCAGTCACCGTAGGTGCCGTGTTGGACGGCTTGCTGTCAGCGGCCGGGCTCGAACGCGACATCATCCGCGTCCTTCCGGAGACTGAGTCGGCAAGCGTTCCCTACCAAGTCGGGTCGGTCCGAAGAACTGCCGCAGAGATCGGATGGAGCGCAACGACCGACCTCGCCGACAGCTTGCATGCGCTCCTGTCTTACGTGCAGCAGAATGAGACTCGATGAAGATCGAATCGAGAGATCAGGAGCCTGATCGCAACTGGGACGGTCGTCGTGTCGTCGTCACGGGCGCCGGAGGTTTCATCGGCTCCCACCTCGTCGAGGAGCTCGTCAGAGAAGGGGCAAACGTCCGGGCGCTCGTTCGCTACAACAGCCGGTCGGATATCGGGATGCTCGCCCTCGCCGACCCTGGCGTCCTGGCCGATGTGGAGATCGTGCATGGCGACGTCACCGACCCATTCTTCGTGCATGACCTCGTCAGAGGGATGGACACCGTTTTCCACCTTGCCGCGCTCATTGCCATCCCTTACTCGTACGTCGCACCAGCCTCATACATCTCGGTCAACGTCACCGGCACGCTCAACGTCCTCCAGGCAGTGCGGGAGCACGGGGTGCGCCGGATGGTGCACACCTCGACATCGGAGACCTATGGCACGGCTCAATACGTCCCCATTGACGAGCGGCATCCTCTGCAGCCCCAGTCGCCCTACTCTGCGAGCAAGATCGGCGCCGACTGCCTCGCTGAGTCGTTCTTCCGGTCGTTCGGAACGCCGGTAGCGACTGTTCGGCCGTTCAACACTTACGGCCCACGCCAGAGCGCGCGCGCCGTGATCCCCACGATCGCCGCCCAGGTGCTCGCAGGTCGACGTGAGATCAGCCTCGGCGACCTTCGACCGGTGCGCGACCTCACCTTCGTCAGCGACACCGCGCGCGGCTTCCTCGCCGTGGGCGCGGCGGATGCGTGCATCGGGCGCACGACGAATATCGGCAGCGGCAAGGGCATCTCAGTGGGCGGGCTCCTCGAGTTGATCACCGAAATCGCAGGTCGGGGCGACGTCCGTGCCGTAGTGGACTCCGACCGTATCCGGCCCGAGAAATCTGAGGTGTTCGAGCTCATCGCAGACAACACCTTCGCCAAGGAGAGCTGTGGCTGGGTGCCTCGAGTCGGACTGCGGGACGGCCTGGCACGAGTGCTCGAATACGTCGGAGCGAATCTCGAGCGATACGACATCGACCGGTACACGACATGAAGGCGGTGATCCTCGCCGGCGGCCGCGGCACACGCTTGCGCCCGTTCACCACGATCTTCCCAAAGCCTCTCATGCCCATCGGCGAAGCTCCGATCCTCGAGATCCTTCTCCGCCAGCTGCGAGCGCACGGCGTGACCGACGTGACGATGCTGACCGGGCACCTCGCTTATCTGCTCGAGGGATACTTCGGCGACGGCTCCAGGCTCGGACTCCCGGTGACGTATCTCCACGAGGACGACCCTCTCGGAACAGCTGGGCCGCTCCACCAGCTCGCAGGTCGGCTTGACGACGACTTCTTCGTCATGAACGGCGATCTGCTCACAGACCTCGACTTCAGCGGCCTCATGAAACGCCACAAGGAGGACGGCTGCGAGATGACGGTCGGCGTCTACGCACGAGCCGAGAAGATCGAGCTCGGGGTGCTGCACATCGACGAGAACGACCGAGTCGTCGACTACGAGGAGAAGCCGACCCTGCAGTACGACGTGTCGATGGGCATCTACGCGATGTCACCTCGAGTGCTGCTCAGGATCCCGGCTGAGTATTACGACATGCCAACGCTCGTTCTCGACGTGCTCTCGGCCGGCGAGCCGGTCTCCTGCTGGCGACACCAGGGGCGTTGGTTGGACATCGGAAGACCCGACGACTATGAGACCGCCAACGAGCTGATACGGACCGCACCGGACGCCTTTCTGCCCCACGCGAACACGACGCAGGCGTAGCGGAACGCGAAGCGGAAACGGAAGCACCGCTACGGCTCTTCGGTTATGGTGATTGAGGCGTTGACGTTGGCTTCTTCAGTCGATTAGGGAGTGCGATGTGCCACCGCTTGTGAGCGTCATGATCGGGGTGTACAACGGGGCTCCGTACCTGGCCGAGGCGATCGAGAGCGTCTTGCAGCAGACGTACTCCCCACTCGAGCTAATCGTGGTGGATGACGGCTCGGACGACGGGAGCGCGGAGGTCGCGAAGGGGTTCGGGGAGGCGATCACCTACGCGTACCAGGAGAACGCAGGCAACGGCTCCGCCAGAAACCACGCGGTCCGACTCGCCCAGGGCGACACGTTCGCATTCATGGACGCGGACGATCGGTCCGTACCCGGCCGACTCGCGCTTCAACGGGCGATCTTCGACTCCGACCCGGAAGTCGACGTCGTCTTCGGCCACGTCCAGGAGTTCGTGAGCCCCGAGTTGACGCCGGAGCAGAAGGCGACCGTTCAGCAGCCCAAACAGGGTCCTTGGCCATGGGTGTCCGTCAACTTGATGATGATCGACCGCGAGGCGTTCGAACGGGTCGGCTTGTTCTCAGAGACCCTACGAGTAGGCGTCACGGTCGACTGGTGCGCCCGCTCGGTCGACGCAGGGCTCAAGAGTGTGATGCTGCCGGATGTCCTCCTCGAGCGACGTCTCCACCTGACCAACAACGGCATCCGCGAAAGGGCGTCGAAATCGCAGTACGCCAGGGTGATGAAGGCCGCGCTCGACAGGCGACGCGCCGCGGCCCAGGATTCTGAGTAGTCCGCCGTCGAAACGGGCCGTGACCCGTCAGGATGGGGCCTCGCGAGCCGCTCAACCTGTCCTTTCGAGCCCACTTTGCGATCTTTAGGCTAAACATTGAACCCAGTTCGCCGACTAATTTCGGACAAGGGGCCCACACGGGAGCGATGGCTGACCCATGAGAAATTGGTCGCACAGAATCGGAACACTGCTGATCGTTCTCGGGGCCGCGACGCTTCTCTGGGGCGTCACGGTCTGGCAGTGGCAGGATCCATTCAGCGCCCTCTATACGATGTACCAGCAGCACGAGCTCACGCAGGCCTACAACCGTCGAGCGCGCGAGTTCGTCGCCCCGCCCGTGGCCATACGGTTGCCTCTTCACGAGAGCAAGACAAAGAACAGGGCCGCCATTCGTCGGGCAGTCGTAGCCGAAGAGAAGCGGACGATCAAGCTCGAAGCGAGACGCTACAGGTTCGCTTCGTCGGAAGGCTCCCCGCTCGGGCGGATCATCGTTCCCCGGCTGGGCCTGAACATGATCTTCGTGAACGGTACGGACGAATCGTCCCTCGAGCGCGGTCCCGGTCGTGACCTCGAGACCTATATGCCCGGCGAGGATCGGCTGGTGTACATCGCAGGGCACCGCACGACATTCCTCGCGCCTTTCGCGCACATCGACGCGTTGCGCCCAGGCGACCGGATCACGCTCGAGCTTCCCTATGCCACGTTTGTCTACCGCGTGACACAGCACATCATCGTCCCAGCGACCGACGTGGGAGTCTTGCGCTCAGGGGACCATGAACTGCTCGCTCTCCAGGCTTGCCACCCGCGATTCTTCGCGACACATCGGTACATCGTCTACGCCGACCCGGTCAAGGTCACTCCGACGGGGAAGCTCGGCCTCCCTTACGCCGCGTCGGCGGTCGCTTCGTGAAGATCCGGCTGCAGCCCGCCGCCCCCGCCGGCCGCTCGGCGTATCTCGGGCTCGGACCGAAGCTGCTCATCCTGTTCGCGTCAACCGTGGTGCTGGCCGGCGGGTTGTCGGCGGGCTCCGCCGACGGCTCCAGAAACGGCGCCGTAAGCGGCACGGGGCTGGTGGCACTATCGAGTTCACTGTGGGAAGCCGGGAATACATCCCGGTACTCACTCGTGATCGTCAACACGTCGAACGCGCAGCACTCCACTGAATTGCGCGGGCTACCACTCGTGTATTTTGCGGCGCCGGATGTGAACAAGGATTGGAACGCCGGCGTTTCGTACCATCAGGCAGTCGAGCACAACTGGCTGCTCAAAGACGCCAACGGTAACGTCCTCGTCAACCAGGGCTACCCCAGCAACGTCATCGGGGACGTCGGCAACCCTGCCTATGAGGCGGCCTGGGTGTCCAACGTTCTCGCCTTCTTGCACGCACATCGCAACTTGAAGGGCGTCTTCATCGACGAGGTTCTCACTGACCTCACGCCGCTGACGGGCGAACAGGCGGAACGCTATCCAACCCAGCAATCGTGGGCGACAGCGCAGCTTGCGTTCATCGCCAAGGTCGGCTCCACACTGCGGGCAAAGGGCTACTACGTGCTCGTGAACGCGTCTGGGTACATCCCGGGTGACTCGAAGAGCAACAGTGGCGCGAACACCGTCGCCTGGTGGCACGCACTCGGACCGTACGTTAGTGGGCTCGGCTGTGAATATTGGCTCGAGACGGGGGACGGCTCGACCACGCTCCGCTCGTCAGGCACCTCGTCCTGGACCCAGTACTGGGGTAGTTGGCAACGACTTGTCTCAACCGCGCAGTCGATGGGTAAGGATTTCGTTGGTTTGATGAGCGGCTCATCCTCGGACTCCCGAGCGATGGCATATGGCAAGGCTTCGTTCCTGCTCGACTGGAACGGGGGCCGCGGCGCGTTTGTCTATCTGAGCAACGACAATCCCGATCCCTGGAACGCAGCCTGGACGACGAACGTCGGCATGCCGGCCTCACGCAAACAGCACGTCGGGAACGGGTGGTTACGGAGATACGCCGGCGGTGTTGCGTTGGTCAATCCCGATCCAACCGAGTCGCAGACCTTCTCGCTGGACGGGCGCTACATCACCTCCGACGGTGCCGCCGTGAGCACCGTGACGCTCCCTCCCGTGAGCGGACTCGTCCTCCGCTCGGCACCGGCGACGAAGTCCGCCGACTCGTAGGCCGGCAGCCCTCGACTCGTCCTAGGGCTTACCGAACAGACGAACCGCGAGCAGCGTCGTAACCGCGTCGATCACCCGAACCGCCTCCGCGAGCACATGGGGAGGCTCGCCGAAGGGATCGGGTAACGGCGGGGCACCCAGACGCGACGATGAGAGCCGGCGTTGCTGAAGCTCGGAGATCGTCGAGCGCGCACGATCGACCGCCGACGCGCCCCCCTGCGAATCGTCCTCATGCAGAAGGGCGGGCAGCTCGAGCAGCATGAATGCCCGTCCCTCGGGGACACCGCCGATCTCTACCGCGTCGGTCAAGTGGATATGCTCGAACCCAACCACGAGGTCGACATCCTTCAGCTCGCCGGGACGGAGAGGACGTGACCTGTGATCCGCCACGTCCACACCCAGCCGCGCTGCCGCGACGATCACTTCCGGAAGTGGAGGAATGCTGCCGATGTCGAGAACGCCGCATGAGCGGGATGCGACCGGCAGATCGAGAGCTCGCCGGCGAAAGAGCGCCTCCGCAAGAGGGCTCCTTGCACGGTTGCCCGTACACACGAACGCGATCTCGAGCACGTCGTTCATTCGCCCTCGACCCTGATCGTGCTTCCAGGTCGTGTCGATGTGCCTGGCTTGTCGTCGACCAGCACCCGCGAAGAAGCTCGAGCACGGCTCCGGGATTCCGGAGCCGTGCTCAACGTAGAGCCTCTGCTACGCGTCCCGAGAAGACGGGCGACGGCGGCGCAGGAGAAGGCCGAGAGCGACAAGAGCGACGCCTGCCAGCATCACCTTCACGAGCGAGAGCCCGGTGAACGGCAACGTCGTCCCGGAAGAAGTTGGCGAAGCCGCAGCCGTGACTTGCGTGACCGGCGTCGGCGGCGGCGTCGAGGTCGTGGTGGTGACGGCCGCCTTCGTTCCCTGACCGTCAGTCGAGCTTGGAGTCGTCGTAACCGTGGGTGGCTTCAATACCTGCGCGGGCCTGTACTGACTCTGGGCAGCCGAGCCTCCGTTCGCTCCGGCAACCCCGGCTGCCGACAGCGCGATCAGGAGAACCACAAGGAGTGGAAACAACCGGCGCGCCGGCTGCTGGTTCCGCGAGAAGGATCGTCTATCGCGTCTCGTCCCCGTCGTTGTAATCATTGATTCCTCCATCCCGCCCCATCCATGTGGACGCAGCATAGCGCTCCGACCAGCCAGCCATGGGCCTCTGATCCCGAATTATCGTGCCTCTGCAAGGCTCTAGCCACATAGTAGTTCGCGGTCCGGCGCCATCCCCGCCCAGTCGGCCAGTTCGACCTGACCGTTCCGCCAATCACCTGATTTCAGGGTTAGGCTCCCCCTTCCTTTACCTGACCTTCGGTTCCCCGACCTTCGGTTCCGCAAGAGTACCCCGCATGGGTGGTAGTGATCGCTTGGAAGGCTGGTACGATGTTGTTCTCAAGCGCACTGAGAAGGCAGGCGGAGCGCTCAAAGGAACACGAGCGGTACGCACGAATGGACAGAGCAGCCGCCTAGGCGCATACGACGCCAGAGCTCGAGTCGATTTCTGCGCCGGACGACGCCAGTCTGAATGAACGAACTCCAAAGCGATCATCCAGTGCGGCAGCTGAATATCAGCGACTACCTGGGCATCCTCAAGCGTCGAAAGTGGGTCATCGTCGTGACGGTGGCCCTCGTGACGATCTTGGCGGTCTTCTTCTCGATGCGGGAGCAGCGCATCTATCGCGCCACCGGACAGGTGTTGCTCAACCGTCAGGACATCGCGGCAAATGTCACCGGGACCGCACAGGATCCGACACTGTCGGAGGACCCGGCACGCTACGCCGCCACCCAGGCAAGCGTCGCGCGTAGTCCCGCCGTCGCGCAGCTGGCGCTGGCGAAGGCGAAGATCTCGAACAGGACAGCCGGTCAACTCCTCGCGGAATCCTCTGTAACACCGAACCCGACAGCAGATCTTCTCGACTTCACGGTCAACGACCCGGATCCGGCGACGGCTGCGGTGCTTGTGAACGCCTACGCAGCCGCGTTTGCCGCGTACAAGCTGCAGCTCGATGCGACCGCACTGACGAAGGCTCGCCGCGAACTGATCGCACAGATCGCTGCCCTCAAGGCGAAAGGCGAGCAAGGAACGGCGCAGTACCGGAACCTGGTCGCCAGCGAGCAACAGCTCCATACGATGCAGCTGCTGCAGTCGACCGACACCGTTCTGAGCCACGCGGTTAGCGGGTTCCAGGTGCGACCGACGCCGAAGCGCGACGCCCTTCTCGGATTTGGCTTCGGTCTGGTACTCGGTATCGGGCTGGCGTTCGCGCTGGAGGCGATCGACCGCCGCGTCCGCACCGAAGAGGGAGCCGAGGAGGAGCTCGGCCTTCCCCTGCTCGCCCGCCTTCCAAAACCCCCGGCGCGACTCCGAAACCGTTTCGGGCTCAGCATGATCGACGAGCCGTCGAGCAGCCACGCCGAGGGGATCCGGCGGATGGCCACCAGCATCCACTTCGCAAATTCCGATCCACGGGCGTCGATCCTGATGGTGACGAGCGCACTCCAGCAAGAGGGCAAATCGACCACCGTCGCCAACCTGGCCGTTGCGCTTGCCCGTGAGGGGCACAGCGTGGCGCTTGTCGACCTCGATCTGAGACAACCTACGCTTGCTTCGCTCTTTGGCATCACCCAGCTCACAGGCGTGACGGACGTCGTGCTCAAGCGGCTTGATGTCGACGAAGCCCTCGTCTGGATCGGCCTTTCTGAGCGGGACGGCGAGAGCCCGACGGCTCAAAACGGCAGAGCGAGCGCCCGTGGCTCGCTCGCAGTGCTGCCGAGTGGCCCTCTCCCCGCAAGCCCTGGGGAGTTCGTCGCGTCCAATGCGATCGCGTCGCGAATACTTGCGCCGCTCCGCGAGAGATTCGACTACGTATTGGTGGACTCACCCCCCATGTGCGTCGTCGGGGATGCGTCGACGCTGTCAGCATGCGTCGATGCGCTGATCGTCGTCCTGCGGCTCGGACTCGTTGATCACAGCGCCGTGCGCGATCTCAAGCGACAGCTCAAGGCCAGCCCGGCGCCAACGCTTGGATTCGTGCTCGCGGGAGCGGACAAAGCCGATGCTTACGGGTATTACGGCTCGACACCGTCCAATGGCACTCGGTCCGATATCCGGACGCGTCGGACCCGCGCGTAGTCGGCCAGAGCCGAGTGTTGTTGATCGCGGCCCGCCGATCGAAGCCCCTATGAAGTCGGGCGCCGATGCGGGGATTGCCGGCGTCGAGGAACCGCGGCCGGGCGCCTCTCGGCTCAGCTGGAATCGCCTGGCGCTCGATATAACTGCGGCACCCGCCCTCGTCACGATCCTCACTATCGTCTTGATCGTCCGGGACCAGGGCGGCTACTTCTCCACTTCCTTCGGCTGGAGCGCTATGTGCCTCCTGGCGGTCATCGCCACATGGATCGTGGCGACGGGAAGAACCGACGCCGGGCCACTCGACCTGATTTTCCTCGCTGCTCTTCTGGCCGTCTCGGCCTGGGCCGGGCTTTCGATCATCTGGTCAGTGGACCCGTCTCAGTCTGTGCTCGAGCTCGAGCGCTGGCTCGTTCTGGTCGCCGGCTGCGGCGCGTTTCTCGTGCTGGCACGAGCGGGACAGGTCAGGCTGCTGACAGCGTCGATCGTCTTTGCGATCGCGGCCATCTGCATCTACTCGCTCGCGACGAGATTGCTGCCTTCAGCCGGTCACTTCCATCCGAGTGACCCCACCGCGGGCTACCGCCTCTTCGAGCCGGTCGGATACTGGAATGCCCTCGGGATCTTCGCTGTCCTCGGAATCGTCCTCGCGATCGGGCTGGCGACCGACACGAAAGGGACGCTCCTCGGGCGCAGTCTTGGTGCGATCTCGCTGACGTTTCTCCCGCTCACGCTGTACTTCACATTCAGCCGCGGCGCGTGGCTCGCGCTCGGCGGCGGGTTGCTGCTCACGGTTGCCCTCTCCGGCGATCGGGCGCGCCTGATCGCCGAGGGTGCCGCCTTCGCGATCGCTCCGGCAATTGCGATCTTGCTCGCAGCCCAATCGAGAGGGCTCACCGACGAAAACGCCCTACTCGCAACGGCGAGCCGTCAGGGCCATCGCCTCGGGACGGTCCTGATCGTGCTCGTGCTCGTCTCTGTCGGATTGACCTGGCTCGTGTCGCAAGTCGAGAGCCGCATCTCGCTTGGGCGGCGCAGCCGGCGGGTGTTCGACCTCGCTCTGGTCCTAATCGCCGCGGTAGCGGTCGCGATCGTCCTGATCGGCAAGGGAGGGCCGGTGGCGGTCGCAAAGAAGAGCTACGACTCGTTTTCCATGACAACGCCTCCGCGCTCCCAGACGAATCTGAACCAACGGCTGTTCACGCTAAACGGAAACGGCCGGTTTCTGCTCTGGAGCGTGGCCCTCGATTCGCTTCACGGCCACTGGCTAGGCGGTACCGGAGCCGGAAGCTTCGGGAGAAACTGGGATCGCAGCCCGAGAGCCGACGAGGTCGTGCTCGATGCGCACGGCCTGTACGTCGAGACTCTGTCGGAACTCGGGTTCCTCGGTCTTCTGCTTCTGGTCTTCGCGCTCGCGATTCCGATCACCGCCGCAATCCGGGCGCGCAAGGTTCCACTCGTTCCTGCGATTGCCGGCGCATATGGCGCCTTTCTCCTCCACAACGCAATTGACTGGGACTGGGAGCTGAGCGGCGTGGCTCTGACAGGTCTGCTAATCGGCTGTCTCGCCCTCGTGGCGGCACGTCGGCCCGTCGAAGCACAACTGAAAGCGCGAACGCGTGTCCTGATTGGCGGGGCGGCCGCTGTCGCTACTGCCTTCGCCGGCGTCGCCTTGATCGGCAACGGAGCCTTGGCTCGGGCCAACACGGCGAATCAAGATCATCGTTATGCCAGCGCGGCGGCCAGTGCAGCTCTAGCTCGACGCTGGATGCCCTGGTCTGACGAGCCGCTGAAGGCGCTTGGCGAAGCCCAGCTCGAACAAGGTAATTCGTCCGCCGCCTATGCGAGCTTCCACAAGGCCATTTCGATCGACGCACGGGACTGGCAGGCGTGGCTCGACCTGGCGGCGAGCGCCACCGGCAGCGACCGAACTAGGGCCGTCCATCAGGCTCACCAGCTCTACCCGACCAGCCCCGAGATCGTGGAGTTCAAGAACTCCGTCGGAGCTCGGTGAGTTCAAGTCGACGAGACTGAGCCGCGCGTCGGAGGGGCTACCGCGGCCGCCGCCACCGCAGATTCCACGGCCGAGGGCGAGAGAAGTCCTGGACTATCGGCTGGTTGCTGAAATGAGTACGAACTGCGACAGTGAGGCCGGAACTCCTGATGGGCTTGAGGGGAAGGGGTTCTTCGCCGATCAGTACAGCATGAGACGAAGGGGAGATGTGGCGTCAGCACACGGGGACAGTTTTTCAGGGTTGACCGCAGAGGCGTCAGTACCTTCGGCAATCACGTACGCCGGCGGGGAGCAGCCGCGCCCAGAAGCAATCATGCCGGGGTCGCGCACCCGCCGTGCCTCCGTTGTCAGGCGTGCGCTGCGCGCGTCCGACCTGATCGCGCTCGTACTTGCCTACGTGGTCGCGATCACCCTCGCGCATGAGACCGGGACGACCTCCACGTACTCTCTTCATCTGCTCGTGTTCGTCGTCGTGCTGCCTTTGTGGCTTGGTTCCGCGCAGATGTACGGCTTGTACGACCTGGACGATCAGCGGCCCGATCATTCGACCGTTGACGATGTCGGGCGCGTATTCCAACTCGTCGCCGTCGGTACCTGGCTTACGGTCGCCGCGATCTGGGTCTTCACGGGAGAGTCCCATCTCGCAACCGGGGTTGCCTTCTTCGCGACGGCGATCCCCCTTCTCATCGGCCTTCGCGCGTGCACCCGGGCAATGGTGCGCCATCATCCGGACTACCGCCAGAACACGCTGATCGTCGGCGCGGGGGAGGTGGGCCAGCTCGTCGCCCGTAAGCTCGTCCAGCATCCCGAGTTCGGAATCCGAGTAGTCGGGTTCGTCGACTCCGACCCGAAGAAGATGAGGGGCGATCTCGAAGAGTTCCCTATCCTGGGCTCACCCAGCGAGATCATCGACATCGCCACACGGAACAACGTTCAGCGCGTCATCGTGGCCTTCTCGAACGACCGCCATGATCTTCTGGTGAATCTCGTGCGCTCACTCCGCGAGCTCGATGTGCAGATCGACCTCGTCCCGAGGTTGTTCGAGGCCGTCGGGCCGATCGTCGACGTTCACGTCGTCGAGGGTCTTCCGCTCATTAGCCTGGCACCGGCACGGCATTCGCGGCTCGCGCGCAAGGTGAAGCGTCTAGGCGACATCTTGCTCGCCGGAGGGGTGCTCGTCATAGCGCTGCCGCTCTTCGCATTCATCGCCTGGCGCATCAGCTCGACCTCGCAGGGCCCAGTCTTCTTCCGCCAGCGGCGTCTCGGCAAGGATCAGAAGCCGTTCACGCTGTTGAAGTTCCGGACAATGGTCGTCGAGACGAATGATTCTGCGCACCGTGAGTACATCCGCGAGATCATGGATCCGAACGCACTCCCGACGGAGAACAGTCTGTACAAACTCGACCGCTCGAGTGAGATCACCAAGGCCGGCGCGTGGCTACGCCGCACCAGCCTCGATGAATTGCCCTCAATTGATCAACGTCATTCGCGGCGATATGTCCCTCGTAGGCCCACGGCCATGCATCATGTATGAAACTGAGCTGTTCGAGCCTCATCATTTCGATCGGTTCCTCGTTCCGGCGGGAATGACCGGCCTGTGGCAAGTGGCGGCTCGCGCGCACGCAACGTTCAAGGAGGCGCTCGACCTCGACGCCGCCTATGCTCGCAACTGGTCGCTTCGACTCGACCTCTGGCTGCTTGCCCGGACACCGCCGACCCTGTTCCGCGGCAAGGGCACGGTTTGAACCGCCCTATCGAAGACGTGGTTCGCATCGGCGTCATCGGTCTCGGGTACTGGGGACCGAACCTGGTTCGAAATGTCGCGACCCTCGGGTGCTCGGAGCTCAGGTGGTTATGCGACACAAAACCGGACATCCTCCGCGACATGGGAATGCGCTATCCAAGCGCGAAGACGACCAGTAACTACGAAGAGCTTCTCGCCGACCCAAATCTCGACGCGGTTGCAATCGTAACGCCGGTCTCGACCCATTTCGATCTGGCCATGGCCGCGATCGACGCCGGAAAGCACGTGCTGATCGAAAAACCGCTTGCGGCCTCGTCGGATCAGGCGGTACAACTCATCCGGCGGGCTCGTGAGTCGGGTGTCGTGCTCCTCCCTGGTCACACGTTTCTCTACAGCCCTCCGGTGATCAAGATCAAAGAACTGCTCGACGAAGGCGTGCTCGGCGAGATCTATTTCCTCTCCTTGAGCAGAGTGAACCTCGGTCTCCACCAGCCCGATGTCAGCGTGATCTGGGATCTTGCGCCCCACGATCTGTCGATTCTCAGCTACTGGCTGGGCAAGATGCCGACGGAAATCACAGCGATGACACGCAGTTGCGTGCTGCCCAACACGCCCGACGTGGTGTTCATGAACATGCGCTATGACACGGGAACGATCGCCCACCTGGAGCTTTCATGGCTCTCGCCCGTCAAGTTGCGCCGAACATCTCTCGTTGGTTCCGAGAAGATGATTATCTACGACGACACCAGCAACGAGCCGATCCGCGTGTTCGACTCCGGGGCCGAACTGCCGCCGCCCGAGACGTTCGGCGAGTTCCGCCTGTCCTACCGGACAGGGGACATCGTTTCGCCGAAGGTCGATGCGACCGAGCCGCTGGCCTTGGAAATCATGGACTTTTGCGCCGCGATTCTGGACGGGCGAACTCCGCGCGCCACCCCCGAGATCGGGCTGGAAGTCGTACGCACGATCGAAGCGGTCGAGCGCTCGCTCGATGTCAACGGCGCAATGGTCACACTCGACGAGGCCTAGAGCTCCGCGCCATTCACGCTGCGAAACGGTAGAAGAGCTCTCCAGTCGCTCGAGTAACCCACATCGGGGAGCGACGAATGACGCCGGCGATCCGCCCAGGTGTGGTCGAACCTTCGTCCGCCCCCTCCGCTCCAATCGACGAGTAGACGAGAGGTGCCTCGACGGCGCCCCACCGCGCTTTGAAGTCCCTGAGGCCGCCCGCAACCAGCTCGCTGCGACCGAAGTCAAACGTCGTGAAACCGCGCTCGCACGCCTCTGCGATCGCTGACCAGATCATCAGGTCGTTCGGCAGTTGACCGCGTCGTTCGGTTGCCGATGCGCTGTACTTGTAGACAATCGTGCCGTTCGCAGTCAGGAACACAGCGCCGGCCACCGGCACTCCGTTTTCCTCGACGAGGATTGCGAATCCATGACCGGGCTCGATCAGCCGCTGCCAGAGAAGCCGGAAGAAACGCTTCGGCTGGGACGGGACCCCGAGCCTCCGCCTGGTCTCGAGATGGAGTCGGTAATAAATGTCAGTCAGGTCCTGCTCGCTGTCGGCATGTCGCCACGAAAGCGCGTTGCGTTGCGACGCGCGTACGTCTCGGCGCTTCCCTTTTGTGAGCCCGGCCAGAATCACATCCGGATCCGGGTCCAGCGTGAGCGTGTGAATAACGGCATGTGGCGCGGACATCCTTGCTCCGTGCACCTCACCGCGGAACTCGATGCGGTCGGCCGAAAGCTCGTCGAGCGCCGCCTCGATCGAGGCGGCCAGCGCGAGCTGGTCGGCCGGATCCCCGAGGGGGACGAGCGCGTCGGTGAAGGGGAGCGATACGAGACGGCGGGGACGCCCTGGTAGTCGGGGTGGCGCAAGCAGCGGTATGCCCGCACGAATCGAGCCGCTCTCGTCGGCCTGAACCAGTACCAAGCCGGAAAAGCCGTAGCACTCTGCGAGCAAGTTCGCCCATTGCTGGAGATGGAACGGTGTTGCATCGACGCGCTGCTGTACGAACTGTCCCCAGCTCGTGTCGTTCAGTGAGAGGCGCTTTAGTGGCAGCTTCGAATCACCTGCGGCGTCAACCGCGCTCGAACATACTATGAACATTCACCAAGAGCACGCGAGGAACAGCGTGCTCTTGGTGCAATCTGGTCCGTGCACCTTCCAGAGGAGAGACACGCTATCCGTCACGGATCCGACTGTGCCGTTCCGTTCAACCCGGGCTTCGCCTAGTGTCGAGTAGCGGCTCACACCCGCTCCAGATTCTCCTGCGTCCTGCGTGGGCTGCGACGGTCGTAGACGGCAGCTCTTGCGTCGCGGCCGACGACGTACCGCGGATCGTCTGCCGGCCCGGGAGCGGCCCTCCCGGCTGGATCCTCCAGGGAGATTGGCGACTCTACGCGTCCCCGGGCGACGAGGCTCCGCGCGACGGCGAGCTCGTCACGACGTTCACCGGGCCGGGAGGAGAGCCGCTGCCGGTGATGCTCGACGCGGCCCACCGCGAGGTATCGCTCCCGTTCTCGCTCGCGGATGCTTACAGCTCGTACGTCTCCGAGCGCTGGCGCGAACGAAGCGAGAACACGCGCCTCTCGGGCCGCAGCCTCAATGTCTACTACAGCGTAAGATCGGTCATTCCCAGGCGGATACAGCTCGCGCTACGACGCCGCCTGATCAAGACTCAAGGCGTTCCGGTGTTCCCCTCATGGCCGATCGATCTGAGCGTCGGGCGGCTCCTGCGGTTCTACGCGGCGTGCGCGCTCCGCGCGAGCGGCCGTTCGGAGGGGCAGTTTCTTTGGTTCTGGCCAGACGGATTCCGGGCTGCCGCGATCCTCACCCACGACGTCGAGAGCGACGCGGGTGCTCGGCTCGCCCTTGAGCTCGCGGATCTCGAGGAGGAGTACGGCTTTCGATCCTCGTTCAATTTCGGAGCCTGGTACGAGCACCTCGACCCGGGGGTGCTGCGTGAGCTGACGAACCGCGGGTTCGAGATCGGAATGCACGGTCTGACACACGACCGGCAGCTCTTCGCATCCCGGGAGAACTTCGAGGAGCGGCTAGACCCACTCGCCGAGCTGGCGTCCCGCCTCGGCGCTGTGGGCTTCCGTTCGCCTGCGACCCATCGGGTGTTCGACTGGCTCGCGGAGCTGCCCGTCGCGTACGACGCGACAATTCCCAACTCCGATCCCTACGAGCCGCAACCCGGTGGTTGCTGCTCGGTGTGGCCGTTCTTCATCGGCGATGTCGTCGAGCTCCCGTACACCCTTCCGCAGGATCACACGCTGTTGACCCTGCTTGGACACCGTTCACCATCCCTCTGGCTCGAGCAGGCAGCGACGATCGAGCATGAACACGGGCTCATCCAGTGCGTGTCCCACCCCGACCCGGGATACCTCGGAGACGCCGACAAACGAGCGATCTATCGCGAGTTCCTGAGCGGCCTTGCCGAGCGACCAGGGGTCTGGCGCGCCCTGCCGCGCGAGGTCGCTTCGTGGTGGCTGACCCGCGCCGAAACCGACGCGGCCGCTCCAGGAGACCTGAAACTCGGGACCGCACGGCTCGATCAGGCAGGTGGCACGGTTCTGCTCGAGCCTCCGGCGTGAGCAGGCGCTGAGATATCCCTCGGTGGGCTCACGCACATGGACGAAACACGATAAGGCGACCACGAGGGTCCTGCGTTTTCAGTCACAGCAAAAACCCGCGGCACCCCGATCAACGCGGCGATCATCGCGGCGCTCACGGCAACGAGCATCGACGGGCGGAGATGATCGGCGTTCCTTTCATGCGCCGGCTCGGGGCCAACACCCTGGCTCACATAGGCCCGACGCCGGGCCAAACAGTCACCCGGCACTGGCAGGCAGGCCCTTGCGATCCGAGCGAGGTCGGGATCGACCAGGACCAACTCCGGACTGATGAGCTCCATCTCGATTTCTATCGGCTCTGGCTCGACAACCTTTATGACGGAAGCTCGAGGAGCGACGAAACGTCGAGTCAGATCGGCGACCTTTGCCCCAGCGCGCGGGCCGGGCTACCGGCGACCACTTCGCCGGGAAGAACATCCCGGGTGACGACGGCGCCGGCCCCTATCATCGCTCCCTCGCCGATAGTGACGCCGCCCAGGATGACCGCGCCGGAACCGATCGAGGCCCGCCGACAGACGAGCGTCCGCTGCAGCGACCAGTCCTCTTCGCTTTGCAGAGAGCCGTCGTCTCTGGTGGCCCTGGGCCGTTTGTCGTTCGTGAACGAGACACCGTGGCCGATGAAGACCTCATCCTCGATCTCGACCCCTGTACAGAGGAACGAATGGCTGGAGATCTTGCAGCGCGCTCCGACGGAAGCGTCGCGCTGAATCTCGACGAACGGCCCGATGCGGGACTCGTCCCCGATCCGACAACCGTAGAGGTTGACGAAAGCCTGCACGATCACCCCATCTCCGAACGTAACGTCATTGAGGAGGCGATAGGGGGCTTCGTTCGCCGGACGGTCACCCACGAGCGAAGAACTCTTGCACGCCGGCAACGACGGCTTCGGCCTGCTCATCCGACATTCCCGGGAAGACCGGGAGCGAAAGGGTTTCGCGCGCGATCGCCTCGGCAACGGGAAATGCTCCCGGGCGGTAACCCAATGCCTGAAACGCCACTGCCAGATGCGGCGGCTCGGGATAATGGCGGTTCGTCGCGATGCCCCGCTCGGCGAGGAATGCTGCCAGGGAAAGGGGCTCCGCCGTACGGACCGCGTACACGTGCCATACGTGCTCCGACCCCTCCACCTGGGTCGGGAGAATCAGATCTCCAGTCTCGGCGAGCGCCTGGTTATAGAATTCGGCGATCTGACGTCGCTCGGCGTTCCAACCCTCGAGATAAGGGAGCTTCCGCGAAAGGACAAGCGCTTGAATGGCGTCGAGGCGAGCGGTGTAGCCAACGTACTCGGAGCGATAACGACTCGTCTGACCGTGCTCACGGAGTGCCCTCATCTTCGCGACAGCATCCGGATCGTCGAGCACCAGCGCCCCGGCGTCACCCATGGCACCGAGATTCTTCGAGGGGTAAAAGCTGAAAGCAGCCGCCTTACCGACCGCGCCCGCGCGAATCCCGTCGCGTTCTGCGCCGTGGGCCTGACAAGCATCCTCCAGGATTTCCAGATCGTGCCGCTCGGCGAGTGCGATGAGCGCACGGACATCGACAAGTTGCCCGTAGAGGTGAACCGGCATCACGAAGCGCGTCGCCTGACCGACGACGGCAGCAGCAGCCTCCATGTCCATCCCGGCGTCGTCCTCTCGGACATCGACCACGACGATCCGCCCGCCCGCCTGTACAACGGCTTCGAATGTCGCGGCAAAGGTCATCGCGGGCACGATCACCTCATCGCCGCCCTCGAGGCCACAAGCCGTCAGGCCGAGTCTGAGCGCGTCGAGCCCGCTCGCGACGCCAACAGCCGCTTGCCGCCCACACGCCTCGGCGAACTCACGCTCGAACGCATCAACGTAGGGCCCGTTGACGAAGCTGCCGGCCTTCATGAGCTCCTTGATGTTCGCCAGGATCGCGTCGCTGACGACGGCTGATGACGGCCCGAGGTCGACAAACGGGACGGGGAACATGCGGTCGCTCTTGTTGCTGACAGTCGCCATTACGCTCTGTGAGTCTGATCGGCGAAGCGGTCTCAATCCTTTAGTCCGAGTTCGCATTCCTCTGGCGATCCCCTGAAGTTTTCCGGCAAGGTCTGTGTTGGCCGATGTCGACCGTGCATCCTCGCGAGTGTCTGTCACGTGATCCCCTCAGTTCCCCAACGACCCGGCCATACACGGCTACGACCAATAGAAGCAAGAAGTCTCGCGTAGCATCGACAGCGCCCCCAAGACGCCCGCCGGCCCACTCTAGCGGCTGGGTCGGCATCGGCCTCGAGGTGCGCCATCTACTGCCGCGGCGGCGCCGATACTCGGCGCGCGCCGCAAACCTGTGCGGGTCTGGATCAGAGGTGACGCCGGTTGTGATGCAGACCGGGTGACGTCGATTCCTTCGAGCTCGACCCGCCCTTCCCGTTGCTCGTCGTGGTTTTGGTCGTCGGCGCCGGTGTCGTCACCGGCGACGTGGTCGTCGTTGTCGCCGTCGTCGTCACGGGCGTCGTCTTCGGCACCGTTGTCGTTGTCGTCCTCGGCGCCGTGTTCGTCGTCAGCGTGGTGGTCGTCGGCGGTGCCGGAATCGTTGTCGTCGTGACCGCCGGAGTCGTCGTCGTGACCGCCGGAGTCGTCGTGGTGACCGCCGGAGTCGTCGTCGTGACCGCCGGAGTCGTCGTCGCGACCCCCGGAGTCGTCGTCGTGACCGCCGGACTCGTCGTCGTGACCGCCGGAGTCGTCGTCGTGACCGCCGGAGTCGTCGTCGTGACCGCCGGAGTGGTCGTCACCAGCGCGTTCGCTGTCGCAGCCGTCGCGCGGAGGATCATCCCGCTCGTGGGGCCAAGCGTTACGGCCGTCACCGAAGCGCCCGAGGGCGTGATGTATGTCCCCGGAAGCTGGAAGGACTGCGAGCTCGACCCGCTCGTGTTGACCAGCGCGACTCCGCTCGAGTACTGGCGCATCCATCCTGTCCCAACTTGTTGCTTCGCGGCGAGCGGTTGACCGATGTTGGTCGTCAAGGACGTGTTCGTCGGATCGGACCCGTCAGTGGGCTGGTAGATGAAGGCTCCGCCGGCGCCGCCCCAACCCATCAGGAACGACGCCCTGCCGTAGCTCAAGGTCTGACTGTCGCCTGCCGGGCCATAGGTGATCCCGATGAAATCCTTCCCCATCGCCTGAGCAGTGTCGATCAGAGCCTGCCAGCCGTCCCAGGCCTGTGACCAGGCGGGGCCAGTGGAGCGAAGCGCGTTGGTTCCATCGCTGATCTGCTGGTAGTACTCGGTCGCCAATCCGCTCACGTAGGGGCCTAGCTGCTGCCACCACGCAACGGTGCTCGAACCGTCATTACTCGCCGAGTTGCCGGGGATATATCCGTCGGCGTTGACGAGAACGTAGTAACCGTGGGAGCGGAGCGCAGTTCCGGCAGCATTGATGAATGAGAGCTCAGCCTGACCCCAAGCCTGCTGAGTGGGGTACTTTGCGGCCTCGACGCCCGTGATCGGGGCAAGGTCATCGAGAACCTCGTCGATGTAGACGCCCTTGAGGCCCGGGTAGGAGGCCAGGTAGGCGAGAACGTTGGTGATCCAAGCGCTCTGGTACGACGGATTCCCAACGTCACCGATGTAGTCGTTGGTATATCCCTGGTTCACCAGCAGGTTTCCGGACGAACTCTTCAGGAGCCATCCATTTCCTGCGGCCTGGGTATACGGCACGCCGGTGCTGAACTGGGTGTTGACATCCGTACCCGAGAAATACGCAAGCGAGGTTCCGGGCAAACCCGCGAGTTGAGCTCCCTGCGACGAGTCACCGATCACGATCGAGTATCCGTTCGAACTCGGTACCGATCCGAGGGTTCCACCTAGGCGCAAGAGGCCGATGCCGGGCATCGGACTCGTCGGAGCCGCTGATGCCCGCCCGAGAGACTCCAAGCCGGACACGCTCGCAAAGCCTATCGTCAGGACTCCAACCAGCAACACCGCGATGAGAGTTGTCTTCACAGTCCGCATTGGCGCCTTTCTCTCGGGCCCCGGACTCGACGATGCCGGAGCCGATGTTTTGGCCTGTTTAGGAGTCGGCGATGCCGCTGATTGCTTGACCCTTGATCGGGGGATCTGCTTGACCCTTGATCGGGGGATCTCTGTGCCCCTTGGTCGGGGTATCGGCGAGCGGTACTGAAAAGAACGTCGCTTGCTCTACAAGGTCCGAAGCGGGGTCATGACCTCGAGCGGCACCCTCGTCGCGAGGGCGGACGGAGCCGGAGAGCATTCGCTCCGGGCATCCGTAGCGTTGAAGCGGCCGGCGAGGCTCAACCGCCCGTGCGAGAGCTTCCCCCCGACGGCGGTGAAGCGCTTACCGAGCGATAGACGTTGCGGCGCGGGTCATCGCGCTAGGCGTGGCGGCGATGCAGATTGCCGGACATGAACGTTCTCAGGATCTCGGCCGTACGAGCGCCGGCGTGTCCATCCCAGAGCTGAATGGTCGGGGTCGAGACGGCGCCAAGGCGTTGCGGAATTGACGCTATGAGCTCAGGTCGAGCACCGAGCAGGGTGTTCGTACCGTCCGTGACCGTGATCGGGCGCTCGGTCGAGTCGCGAAGCGTGAAACACGGCACGCCGAGCGCGGATGTCTCTTCCTGGACCCCGCCCGAGTCGGTCAGGACAAGCTTGGCGCAGGCCTCAAGACCCAGAAACGAAAGGTATCCGAGCGGCTCGGTCAGGAGGAATCTTCCGTCCAGGTCGTCAGACGCCAGCCCCAGCTCTGTGATCCGAGCTCGTGTCCGTGGGTGCACCGGAAAGAGAACGGGCACCTCCGCGGCGAGCCGCCGGAGACCGGCGATCGTCTCACCGAGAAGCTCGGGCACATCCACGAGACCGGGACGATGAAGGGTGACGAGCGCATATCCCTGCTCTTCGAGGCCGAACCTCGTCCACGGTTGGGCAGCTTTCGCGCCCGCGAGACACTGAAATACGGAGTCGATCATCGTGTTCCCCACCAGCTGGACACGCTCGCCCTCGATGCCTTCGGCCCGAAGGTTTTCGATGGCATTCGGCGAGTGCGCAAACAGAAGCGAGGAGAGATGGTCGGTCAGTTTCCGGTTGTGCTCCTCTGGCATCGTCCAGTCGAAACTGCGTAGCCCCGATTCGATATGGGCAACGGGGATCCCCAGCTTCACAGCTGCCAGGGCTGCGGCAAGCGTCGAGTTGACATCGCCGGCGACGACTACCAACCCGGGGCTGTGCTCGACAAGCACCCGTTCGACCGCGACGAGCGCGCTGGCGGTCTGCTCGCCATGACGACCGGAGCCCACGCCGAGGAAAACGTCTGGAGTCCTCAACCCGAGCTCGTCGATGAAGACTGTGGACATCGAATCGTCGTAATGCTGCCCGGTGTGTACGAGAAGCTGATCGACGTCGCCGGCGATTTCGCCGAACGCACGACAGACTGGTGCGACCTTCATGAAGTTCGGACGCGCCCCGACGACGAAGCAAACAGTCTCGCTCATCGTCATAGTGTTGCGGTTGTCGTCCACAGCCGAGCCGCGAACGTACACGGCGGGGGACTGGGGGAGCTGGGATCTGCCCGTACACCCCGGCTCAGCGATCAACGGCGCCCACGCTGAAGGCCTCGCCTGAGCTCGACGAAGACGTGCGGCACAACGAGCCGTAGAAGCAGGCCGTAGACCAGCACGATGAATGCGCTCACGACCACGAGTCGCGCCAGAGGGGCCATCCCTTCGTGAACGAGACCGAGCCGTACGCCGTACCCGATCGCCCCCGCGAGGACCGCGAGAGGAAGGATCTCGCCCCCGGCCTTCAACGTCGACCAGAACGGATACGAGACTGCGCGGGTTGTCAGGTACGTATCGATCGGGACGAGGAGCCATCTCGCTCCGGCATAGAACCCTGCAACACCGACGATCCCATATGGCAGGCCGGCGATGAACGCGGTGATGGTGACGACGGTGACGATCACGTTCACGTTCAGGATCGTCCCCGGCTTCCTCAGCGCCGCAAGGATGCTCCAATGGAGCCCGACGAGCGTCTGCGCGAGGCCGGCCAGACAGAGGAGCTGGATCGGAACGACCGCGGCGCTCCACTTGCTTCCGAAGACGACAGGAACGAGGTCAGGCGCAACGACGATCGTGACGGCGAACGCAGGAGCAAGAAGCGACGTGATCAGGGTCTTGCTTCGCAGCCAGACTCTTCCCAGGCGCTCCGGATCATGCTGCATGCGAGAATAAGCAGGAGAGAAAACGCTCGCCAGCGGTGCCGAAACCCTCGTGATCGGCACGTACATGACGTTGTAGGCGAGCGCATAAGCCCCGAGCGGCCCGGGCCCGAGGTACCGCCCCACAAGGACATTGTCCATATTGGAGTTGCCCCACGTCATGATGCGCGCGCCGAAGATGCCAAGGCCAAAGCTGCCCAGATCGTTGAGGCTCGCCCGAGAAAAGACAAAATGAGGGCGCCAATCGGACATGAGCCAGATCAGCACCGTCGAGGCCGTGGCAAACACGAAGTAGTTCGCGATGATCGCCCACGCCCCGAACCCTGCGAACGCCACTGCAAGAGCACAGACCGCCGCGATCAATGTCGCGACGATCTCACGAATCTCGATGCTCCGATAGGCGAGCTCACGCGTGAACAGCGCGAGCTGCGTGACCGAGAGCCCTGAGATCACGAGAGTCAGCGACAGAACCATGAACAGCTGCTTCACCTGAGGTTGCCCGAAGAGATCGGCCACCCACCCCGAGATCGCGATGCACACGACCGTAGCGATCGCGCCGATGATCATCGTCGTCCAGAAAACCGTCGAACGATCGTCCTCGGTGAGGTTTCGGCGCTGGACGAGCGCGGTCCCGAGTGCGGGGTCGGTGAACAGTGATGCAAAACCCACGCAGACCATTGCCATCCCGGCGACCCCGTAATCTGCCGGAGTGAGCAGGCGTGCCAAAACAAGAGTGACGAGAACGCGCGACGTTTCGGAGACAATCTGGGTGACGACTTTCCACTTGACTCCGGAGCGAACAGCGCCCCCGATGTCATGCACGTCGTCTTCGCTGATCGAAGCTTTGTCTGGGTCGGCCGGAACAGATACGGAATCCAACCCCATTCTTCTGTGAAGATAGCTGGATCAACGCACACCCCCCTTCCCGGAGCCGCGATGGCGGCCGAGCGTCGGCCGATGCCCGAGGCAGTGGAACCCACCGCCTTTGTGCCGACGGTGCACTCACGCGTGGAGGCAAGCGCTGACTGAGCAGATCGCACAAATCGCGCTCACGTTCGACGATGGCCCGTCGGAGTGGACCGAGCCGATCCTCGATGTCCTCGCGGACGAAGGCGCCCGGGCGACGTTTTTCGTGATCGGGAGCGTGGTCGAAGAGCGAGCGGAGATCCTCCGGCGGATTGTTGCCGAGGGACATGAGGTCGGCAACCACACCTGGTCCCACCCTCATCTTGCGCGTGATTGCGACGACGAGCAGGTCCGGCTCGAGCTGCTCCGCACGAATCGGATCGTCCACGAGATTCTCGGATCGCAGATTCGACGCTTTCGCGGACCGTATTACGATGTCGACGACCGGGTGAAGGCCGTGGCGGCGACCGTCGGCCTGGTGCATACGCCGGGGACGGTGGTACCACCCGACTGGAGTCCGAAGGCGGGCAGCGGATTGATCGCGACGATGGTGCTTCAGCAGCTCGCGCCAGCCACGATCGTCGGGCTCCATGACGGCGTTCCCCCCGACGAGGTGGCCGCCTCCCACGGGACCGTCACCCGAACTGCGACCGTCGAAGCAGTCGCCACCTTCGTGCCGCGGCTACGTGAGCGCGGCTACGAGTGCGTCACCGCGTCGTCGCTGCTCGACGCGGATCGGTGACGCCTGACCGGTCGTACAGGCCGATCATTCGGATTCGGACGTCAAACCACGTTCACGCTCGAGCTTTTGACGCAGCGAGCGAACGAGCGAGTTCGGGGACGAGCGATCGGCGGTGAGATTTCCACCGTGGAAGCGCCTATAGAGGATGATCTCGGGGAGGATCGCCATTTCGATTCCGCGCTCTCGCATCCTGACTAGGAGGTCAGTGTCCTCGGCGACCCGAAACGAGGCGTCGAAGCCTCCCAGATCATCGAACACCGTTCGCTTGATCATCGCGGACAGGAGAGGGATGCCGTCGAGATCGCCGTAGACGGCATCACGCGTCAGCCAGGGAGGTGGATTCATCCACTGCTGCCTCCCGAGAACGCAGGCGACCTCAGGATGATCGCGGAGGAACTCGACCTGCTGCGTGAGCCGGCTCGGGGGCCACAGGTCGTCGGAATCGAAGAAGGCAAGTAGCTCTCCGCTGGACGCTGCGATCGCGGTGTTCCTGGCAGCGGCCGCGCCCGCGTTCTCCTGCCGGACGACGGTGATGGCCGGATAGGTTGCGAGTATCTCTGCCGTTCCGTCGGTCGATCCGTCATCACAGACGACGACCTCGAACCGTTCATAGTCCTGCGCCAGGAGGCTGTCGAGCGCGGCGCGGAGAAAGGCCTCGCCGTTGTAAACGGGCATGATCGCGCTGACGAGAGTTGCCGCCACTAGCCCCTCCCCCCTCTCATTCCACTAGCGCCTTGGATCAGACACCACCTGGCTGCCAGACCGGTTGACCTCGGAAGCGCGGACAACATGACGCAGGGAGGAGCGTAGCATCGAGGATCGGCCGCTCTTGGTGGACCAGCCCGTTCGGAACCGCGCTTATAGGGACGAGCAGCCCCGACACAACCCGAACCTTTTGGCGGGGTACCACTCTCCGAGTGGCGAGCGCAACAGCGCAAGGACCTACTAGAGTTAGTGTCGTCTCTCGTGTACCCGAACCGTGAAAGGAAGCATGTCGGATCGCCCACATTTTCGTCTAAACGCACCACAGGTCGTCAGCGAGACGATCGACGGCGAGGCAGTCGTCGTCAACCTCGCAACCGGAACGTATTACAGCATCACGGGCGACTCGATCCTCCTCTGGGACGCGATCGTCTCGGGCGCGACTGTCGAGGACATCGCAGCCGCTGCCTCTCGCGTCACGGGATCCACGGCCGAGGATGCGCTGGCGGCAGTGGAAGGCTTCTGCGAGTCGCTCACGGCACAGGGACTCATCAGCCAGTCCGAGGATGAGCCCGACTTCCGGGGTGCAGTCGAGCTCTCCGGAGGCGGAGCGGGACTGCTCACTCCTAGCTTCGATACATACTCGGACATGCAGGACCTGGTCCTCCTCGATCCGGTGCATGAGGTCGACGAGCGGGGCTGGCCGAACGTTCAGCACACGGCGTGACCGATTCTCTTTACGCCGATGCGAAAAAAGGGCAGGGCGATCTCGGAGTCGACCAGCTCACAGCACAGTTCGACGAGGCCGCCGAGCGCGCGGGCGAGATCCTCGAGCGGACGTACCGCATCGGGGGTCAGCGCCTGCGCCTACGCTACGCCGGCCCGGCGCTGCTCAAGCGACTTTCGCCCTCGATCGAGCATCTGCGCGCAGAGGCCGATGGCGGCGGCTCCGAGCATGTGGTGACGATCTGGGACGGTCATTCGACGGGCACCGCGACACCACCGGTCCCAGCTGGAGCAGAGGATCTCCCTCCGGCCGGGCTCGGCAACCAGTACGCACGACAACCGGCGCACCATCTATCAGGCCGGCGTTCGAACATTGAGCGTTTTCGACGCCGATCTCGATCGCTCCTGGTATTGGGCCGCCGATGCGGACGCACTTCCCGAGTGGGAGTCGTCCACCCCGCTTCGTCACATCCTCCATCTCTGGTTGGCCTCGCGCGGCGTCCAGTTCGTACATGCCGGAGCCGTGGGCCGTCCGGACGGAGGCTGCATCATCGTCGGCAAGAGCGGCAGCGGCAAGTCGTCGACGACCCTCTCGACTCTCGGTAGCGATCTCCTCTACGCAGGTGACGACTATGTCGGCGTCAGCCTCGGTCAGGGCTCAGGTCCAAACGTCCACAGCATCTACGGCTGCGGAAAGCTCGAGACTGCGCACCGCGATCGCTTTCCGAACTTGCGGGTCAATATCCGTGAGGAGCGGGAGGGCGTGATCCGCGCCCGTCGCGACAAGGTGATCTTCTACGTTCAGGAGACCTATCCCGCGCAGGTGACGACGGGTTTTCCGCTCAAGGCGATCATCGTGCCCCGGGTCTTCCCGGGAGAGAAGACCGAGCTCAGACCCATCTCTTTGAGCGCTGCCTGCAGGGCGCTGATCCCGAGCACGATGTTCGAGATTCATGGGGCCGGACAGTCAGCCTTGACCGCACTGATCCAGGTTGCGCAGCAGGTGTCGACGTACGAGCTGCGCCTCGGCGCCGGCATGGAGGCCATCCCCGGCCTGCTCGGACAGATGCTCGACGCCGGCTGACGCGTTCGGTCCTTGCGGATCGAGCGCGCCTGAACCTAACCTGCGGCCGAGTCGTCAGACCTCGCGCGCCGGCGAAGCAGCGACGCCTTGACGATCTCGACGTACTGGTCTCGGGCGTCCTTTGCGCGCAAGCCAAGGTTTGACGTGTGCAGCCGGCGCTCCATCAGCACGTCGGGAAGCATCAGCGTCTTGAGCCCGAGATCGATCGCTCGCGAGCACCAGTCGACCGTCGACCCGAGCCGGAGCTCCTCCGAGAACGGCCCGACCCGGGCATAAGCCTCGCGACGGATCAGCATCACACTCGGGGCCACCCACGGTGATTTCCCCTCGAACGGCGGCCTGACACCGGCGCGCTGCTCAGCGGTGAGCTCGGGGCTTACGAACTCGACCGTATGGCCGAAGACAGCGTCCAGCTGCGGATCCGCCTCCAAGGCCGCATGCTCGAGTTCGAAGCGGTTCGGTGTAGAACGGTCATCAGCGTCCATGAACGCAAACATCGAGCCGGTTGCGAGCCGAACAGCGGCGTTTCGGGCAGCCCCGTCCCCGGCGTTCTCCTGGTACGCATAGGTCAGCAAGTCTCCGTATCCCTTTGCGATCTCGGCACTGCCGTCATCCGAGCCGTCGTCAACCACGATCAACTCGATCGGTCGGTAGCTCTGCGCCACGATGCTGTCGATCGCCTCCCCGAGATAGGGGGCAGCGTTGTAAACGCCGATCATGACGCTGATTAGTGGCCTCCCCGCCTCCATCCGAGTTCAGTCGCCCCGCCGCGACCCAGGGCGGAGGGCGGCCGGACCGCGCCGTCCCCGAGGACGACTGGAGTTGACCCGAGACATGTGGCAACTGGGAGCAAGCATGATCAGAGTGCTGAGGACGTTCACGACCTTGGTCGGGCCAAACCCGACCGATCGACAGGACGATTATGCTGAACGTCGAAGTATATTGAGCCCGCTGGCTTCAGCGGCTTCGCAGATAGGCGAACGATAGATGATGCTCACTCATGCATAAACTCCACCGATACCGTCTGAATGGGCCAAGAGTCGTCGCCGAGGCAATTGGAAGCCGAAACGTCGCCGAGCCCGAGGCCGTGGTCGTCGACCTTTCAACCGGCACCTACCACAGCATCACAGGTGACTCAGTTCTGCTCTGGGACGCCGTCATCGCAGGGGCCACTGTCGAGGAGATCGCCGAGGCGGTGGCCGAGACGACAGGATCGACACTCGCGGAGGCCGTGAGCGTTGTCGATCAATTTCTCTCGATCGCTCGCGGCCCAGGGCCTCATTGTCGAACGTCAGGATCCGGTTGACGCAGCTGTCACGCTCGACGTCGCCAGAGGCGGGCAGGGACTTCTGAAGCCGCGGCTGGAAACGTACTCGGACATGCAGGATTTGATCCTCCTCGACCCGGTGCACGAGGTCGACGAGCGCGGCTGGCCACATGCCCAAGCCGCGGCGCAAGAGTAAGTAATCAACCCTCCTCAGGTTTGTCGTCGATCCTCGGCATTTTCGGAGGGCGAGAAACCGAGTAGGCGCCGTCCCTCCTCGATGTCCCAGTATCGCCACGTATTCGCAGATACTCCGTAAATGATGCCGAAACGGACACTCTCGTCAGCCGTGATGCACGCCCGGATGAGACCGTTCAGATCGCGGTGGGAGAGCATCGTCGCGAACCCGCGCGCGCTGCCGGGACGGTCCGCGGGATAGACTGTCCCGATCCTCAGCGCGAGGATCGACAGGCCGTGCTCCTCGGCGTAGTAGCGTGCCGCGGCTTCAGCCGCAGCCTTGCCGGCACCGTATGGGCTGTCCGGCCGAAGTGGAAACGAGGTCATGATCGGCGGAATAGTCGACGGATCAAGTCCCTCGTACCGCCCGGCACAGATCGAAGCGTAGGGTTCATCGCGCTCGTACAGGCCTGTGACATGGCTCGAGCTCGCGTAGACAACTCGCCGAACACCGGCTCGGCGCGCTGCTTCGAAGACGCTCACCGCGGCAGGGATGTTCCCCTTCAGCACGGCGCGCCAGGTCGTCCCAACAGCCGCGTCGGAGGCGAGATCGATCACGGTGTCTGCGCCCGCGAATTGTCCCTGCAAGAACCCGACCCGGCGAGCGTCCTGACGGCGTCGGAGGAGTCCTGATCTCCAAACGCGATCGAGCTTCAGCACGTCATAGTCCGGATCAAGGTCGGCAGCGACCAGACCCCCGATGAGTCCTGCCGCGCCGGTGATGACGACTCTTTCCTTCACAGCTCCGGAGAAGTCTGCCCGTCGCGGAGGTCAGAACGTCATTCTGGCCGTCAATCGCTCAACGGTCACCAACTACCGACATCACCGCTATGGTGCGAAGATGGTGGTAGGCGGAGAGCAGCGTCATTCGCGGCCCCGCTTGTGAGCGGTTACGCCGATCGCTCGTCGCCCTTATGGGCAGCCATGGACGAACTCGTCGACCGGGCCCTGTCCCGAGGCGACCAGGGGCTGGAAGCCCTGCGCGCGCAGGGATTGGCCCCGCTTACCCCTCCGTGGTTCGAGCACGCGAACCTGCCGGTCCCACCCGCGGCCGCAGCCGAGCAGCGATCAGCCTCACTCGCGATGATGCTCGCCGACCCGCTCCTGCGTCGGATACGAGCGGCCTCGGATGTTGACATCCTGCTTCTCAAAGGGCCAGAGGTCGCCGCCCTCTACCCGATCGCCGGCCGGCGGTTCAGCGATGTCGACGTGCTCAGCCCCCGTGCCGACGCACTCCAATCTGCCTTGCTCTCATCTGGATTCGTCGAGGCCGACGAGGTCTATGACCTGATCGAGGATCACCATCACCTCCCGCCGATCAGATTTCCGTCGATCTGGCTGGGGGTCGAGGTGCACTCGGAACCGAACTGGCCTGTTCAAGCTCTAACATCGCCGCCGCTTACGGAGATCTATGAGGCTGCCGTACCGTCGGCCCTCGATATTCCGGGCGTCTTGACACCATCGCGGCCGCATCATGCGCTCCTGCTCGCTGTCCACGCGTGGCGGCACGGGCCGCTGCATCGCATCCGGGACCTGCTCGACGTCGCGGTGCTGGCAGAAGGCCTAGAGCCGCGCGAGTTGGTCCGCACAGCGGGCGACTGGGGAATCGGCCGAATCTGGGATACAACGTGGTCGGCGGTCGAGGCCTTGTTCTACGGAAAGCCGGAGCCGCTCGCGCTCCGGGTCTGGGCGACTCACCTCAAACCCGTACGAGAGAGAACGGTCTTCGAGAATCATCTCCAGCGTTGGCTCTATCCGTATTGGGAGCTACCATCGGGTCGAGCGTTCAGGCAAACCGTCAGAACGGTCGGCGAGGAAATCAAACCGGCTCCCGGTGAACGCTGGGGAACCAAGCTCGGCCGTACCGTCGACGCGATTCGGCATCCGCGCACATCCGCAGCACGCAGAACTCAGCCTTCGGGCGATTAGCGCTCGCTTCTGGCGGGCCGGATCATGGCCGGCAACGAGGGCAGAGCATGCGACTCACGGTGTGTCCAGAGCGGTCCGGAGAGTGTTCCGCACGATCTGATCCGGACGCACGTTGGATTGGTAGTACGCGTGATTCGCGACCTTCATTCGGGCGAGGCGCTCAGGGTCATGGAGAAGCTCAACGGTACGCTCGACGCACCCATCCGGTGACTTGAAGTCGAGATAGTTGATGCCGGCCGTGAAGCTCCCGGTCGTACGGTATCGGGGCGTCTCGGCCACTACCCCCTTCGCCGCTGCCAGACACTCGGCGAGCGTCCAGCCGTTCGACCCGAACAATCCTCGTGTGACGACGCCGATGTCGCAACGCTTGAGAACCGAGATGAAGCGCGGATGGCGAAGCTCACGCACCAGCATCGAGGCGGGATAGGTCGCTAGCGCGTAACTGGACGCCGTAAACCCCGCAAGGACTTGCGGGCCGAGTTGAGCCTGCAACGCCTCGATGCATCCGGCCCTGAAACGGTTGAGCGCAGCCCTGTCGTCGCTGTCCGCATCGGTAAGCGCCTCGCGAGGATTCCAGGCTTGCGTCAGGAAGACGACGTGCGGATCTCCCAACGGAGGCCTCGGGACCGACTCGAAGTCGGTGACTTTCATGACCCCTCGACCCAACGCCCACCCGGCGACGTCTCTCGGCGAGCGGCCGATCCGGGCCAACTCCAGTCGGCGGAAGATCGAGTGGGGAGTTACGACGGGGTAGTTGAACCCATATGGATGAATCCGCTCGGCACCAGTAACTCCGACATTAAGATCGGGATCAAAGCTGCGCTTGAAGTAGAGATCACAGCCCGCGACCGAACTCTCAAAACTGGCGCGGTCGAAATTGTACCCGTCGTACATGTCGTACGTGAGGAGCTTCCGGTCGTCGACGAGCAGGTTGAGCGTGTGGCCCGACCGGCCATCTTTCGACGAAGGCAGAAGCGTGACCTCGAGATCGATGACTCCCTCACGGGCGAGCATGATCAAGCCGGCGATGACCTGGTAGGTGTGCAGAGAGGTCTGCGGGACCTGGAGCCGACACTTGATCGCCCGATCTCCTCGACCTCCACGTATGCGCCACCTGGTCGGCATCTCAAACGCCTTCCAGGCCCGCTCGCGGTCGGTGAACCTATGCCGTCTCAGCCGCATGTCGGACGGCCGATTGGCTCCTCCAGGTACCTTGTCACAAGGACAACCGGTGTGGCAGGCACCCGGTGTCCGACGGAGTCGCTAGCGTCTGAGCGACCGGCCAATCTCCGAGCCGCTGGCTCCAGATCAGCCCTGCCAGCCCTCATGAACGAGTCCCGTGCGAGGGACTCAAGCCTATCAGGCGGGCTGTCGACAACTGAAGCAAGAATATGTCCATGTCCGCCCGAAACCATAGACTTGAGATCCCGGTCCCCGCCGAGGTCACCTTGACGACCTGGTGCCGTGCCTGCGGAGATCGGATCTCCGTCGTTCCCGGGGCGAAGCGGCCGGACTTCTGCCGCATGGTGTGCAGGATCAAGCACAGCTGGAAGACCGCCGGCTGGAGACTCTGAGACTCCCCGCCGTAACGGGCTGATAGGTCCTTCTCGCTGAAGGGTCGCGATCTGTGTATTCTCTCGCCGCTCTTGAGCACCTTCGGCCTATACCTTTTGGCCGCAACTATCCACACCTTCAACGCGGGCGAGAACGCGAATCGGCTGCTGCAGTGTTTCTTGTGAGGGGGAAATCGAAAATGTTCGAGGCGGAAACGTCCCATCCCGCGAGCCGGCTGGCCCTTTGCTCAGGGCTGCTTACACTCGCACTGGTGCTCTTGCTCAGCGCAGGATCGGCACTGGCGGCAACGCCACCGACCTGGTCGGCACCTGTGCTCGCCGATCACGTGACACCCTTCGGAGCGGTCGATGCCGTCACCGGAATCTCCTGCCCGACCACCGGGCTCTGCGTCGCTGTGGACGGGGGCGGTAACGTTCTCACCTCGACGAGCCCGAGCGGGGCCGCATCCAGTTGGAAGAACACGCTTGTAAACGCGCAGTCCGACCCACACTCGCCCGGTCTAGAGCTCAACGGCATCTCCTGCGCCAGCGCGACACTGTGTGTTGCAGTCGACGGCGAGGGACGTATCGTCGCATCGAGCAATCCGACCGGCGGGGCCTCTGCATGGAGTTCGGCAGATGTCGACGGTTCGCACGTCCTGCAGGGGATCTCCTGCCCGTCGCCGACTCTCTGCGTCGCGGTCGACGACGCCGGTAACGTCGTCACGTCGACGAACCCCCTCGGCGGATCAGCTGCCTGGACGGTGACGAACGTCGACGGAACCATGACGATCAGCGCCGTCTCCTGCGCGACTTCTACGCTGTGCGTTGCGACTGTCTATGGGAACGCGGACGGCGACGTGATCACGACAACGAATCCGACCGGTGGTGCCGCGGCTTGGACGGTAACCACAGGGGTGGTCGATCACTCGCTCGACGGCATTTCGTGCCTCGACACTCCGAGTCTACTCTGCGTGGCCGTCGATATCGCCGGGGACGTCCTCACGTCGGCGAACCCTGCCGGAGGCGTGGCCGCTTGGACGGAGACCCTCGTCGATCCCGAGGGAGGCGGCGTGCACGGCTTCATCCTCCCGGGGATCTCGTGCACCTCGAATCCGTCGCTTCTCTGTGTTGCGGTCGACGATGTCGGCAACGTGATCACCTCGACGAACCCCACGGGTGGCCCCGCACAGTGGACGTCGGCCGACGCCGATGGCACAAACGCCCTCCACGCAGTCTCGTGCGCATCCACCACGCTGTGTGTTGTGACGGATGACTCTGGCAACATCGCCCCCTCGGTCGATCCGACCGGCGGGGCAAGCAAGTGGACGGTCAATCTGATCGCTGCCACGAGCGCCGTGTTCGGGGTTTCGTGTCCTTCGAACAGCTTCTGCGCCGGAGTAGACGATGGAGGTAACGTCGCGACGTCGACCAACCCGACCGGCGGATCGAGCGCGTGGTCGGTCGCGAACATCGACACCGGTCACAGGCTCTTTGGAATTTCGTGCCCCTCTTCGTCCGTGTGTGTCGCGGTGGACGACAGCGGCAACGTCGTCACCAGCGCCAACCCGAGCGGCGGAACCGGAGCGTGGAGTCTCGCCCACGTCGACGGGAGCCACAGGCTGCTTGCCGTGGCATGTCCCTCGGCAGCGCTCTGCGTCGCGGTCGACGATAGCGGCAACGTCGTCACCAGCACGAGCCCGACAACCGGAGCCGGAGCATGGACAGTCAACAACGTGGACAGCACACACGCGATCGACGCCGTCTCTTGTGCGTCGACGCCGGCTCTTCTCTGTGTCGCAGTGGACCTCGATGGTAACGCGCTCACGTCGACGAATCCCGCGGGGGGTCCGGGCGCATGGGCGGCCACCCAGATCGATGGAACCCAGATCATCTCGGCCGTCTCCTGCGCAACGTCAAACCTCTGCGTCGCAGCCGATGACACCGGCGACTTCATCGCCTCAACCAATCCGACCGGGGGAGCCGGCACCTGGGTTTCCGTCGACGGAGACGGCTCGAACTACATCCTCGGCCTCGCATGCCCGTCGAGCTCCCTTTGCGTAGCTGTTGACAATGCCGGCAACAGTATCGTCGCTACGAACCCCACCGGAGGCCCGAGCTCCTGGAGCGCCTCCCAGATCGACTCTGGTCAAACGTTGTTCACCGTCTCTTGTGCATCGGCGGCCCTGTGCGTGACCGGAGATCGCGTCGGGTACGTCCTCACGGGGACGACCGCCGCGCTGGTTGATGGAACCGGAACGAATCTCGTATCGCCGACGACGCTGGTAGCTTCGAGCACGGCTCAAACGTTGACCTTCACCTACGCAGCCCTCTCCGGCGGCCTGACGAGCGGAGTTGTCACGATCGCAGTGCCGGCCGAGTTCGGCTCCCCGCAGACAGGCTCGCCGGCAGGTGCCGACTACGTCACGGAGAGTGGTGGCGGCGCCTCGGTCTCGGCCGTATCCGGAACGATCCGTGTCGATGGAATCACGCTTGCGGCGGGCGGGGTCCTTACGGTGACAGTCGCCCATGTCACCGCACCGTCTTCCGCCGAGGTCGCTTCCTTCTCGACCCGTGAACAGTCGACCGGCGGCGGAACATTGACCCTGATCGGGGTCTCGCCGTCCATCACCGTCACCTCCGCAGCAGGAGGAGGAGGAGGGGAGGCGGAGGAGGAGGCGGAGGAGGAGGCGCAGCGCCCGACCTTCACGTGTCGGTGACCGCTGGGCCTACGCCCCGAGCCGTCAACGACCAGTACGTCTACGCAGTCGTTGTGGCGAACCAGGGCGGCAGCTCGAACTCCTCGATTCTGACCATCAACCTGCCGGCCCAGTTGCGATTGGTGACATCCAGCGTCGATCGCGGCCCTGGCTGCAGCTCATCCGGTCAAACGCTCACCTGTCCGCTCGACTTCTTCCCGAGCGGTCTCACGTCGACCGTCTTCGTGACCGTACAGGTCGCGGCAACAGGGACTTTCGCATTGACGACTTCGACGTTCTCGTCCCCGAGCGAGCAGACTCCGGGGAACGGAGTCGCGAATCTCTCCCTTTCGGTCGGATCGGTTGTCGTTCCCCCTGCGACGCCGAGTGTGCCCGCGGGCGCCGGCACGTCGTCGAAGGCACTCACCTTCTCGGTATCGGCGCTCAAGAAGGTCGCTCTCGGCCGGACAAAGCCCAAGCTCACCCTGGTGCTTCGAGCGTCGAAGGCAGGCAAGCTAAACCTCGCGTTGTTGGGGGCCCGCAAGCACACGCTGACGCACTGGAGCGTTCGAGTTGCGTCCGGAACGAACAGGCTCTCGCTGCTCCTCCCGGTAAAGGCTCGTACCAAGGGACAGTACCTTCTACGGATCTCGGTCGGCACGGGCACTGCTGCAAAGACGTTCAAGGTCACCGTCACTGGCTGAGACCGCAGATACGGTTGGGTCGGCACGTAAAGGCCTGGACTTGAGCGCCGAGTCGTCGGCGTCACTGCGGTGAAACCGCGACGGCGTCTCACCCGGCCCGTGCGACGTAGACGCCGATGCGCGAACAGAGGTCGCTCTGGGCTGTGAGCGCCGGGTCCGGTGCCGGTCGGGGCGGCTGTCGGTACCAGGGGCCGATGACGATGTCCTCCTGAGGCTCGGCGACATCGTCGCCAAGGTTCTCGAGCGGCTCCTCATCCGGCGCGGGCCGGTGCTCTGTCTCCTCGACTGCGACGGGACGAGCCGTTACGTGTACCTCGGATGGTGCAGCCTCGACCGGCTCTGCAGCTTGCTCGAGCGGAACGGGCTGAGCTTCCGCGGGTTCCTCGGCGACCGCAGCCTCGACCGGCTCGGCGATCTTCTTGACCGGAACGAGCGTCAACACAGGCTGGCTCTCGATGTCGTTCGCCTCCGGGTCCTCGGCCTCACGCTGAGGCCTAGGAGCCCCGACGCTGCGACGGAACGTGAGTCGATACCACGGATCGATCGGGCCGGAGCCGTTGCGTATCCAACCTTCCCTCTCGAGCGCGCGGCAGAGCCCGGCCAAGCACTCCTCGGCGGCGACCGTCTTTGGTGGCTCGCTGCCTCGACCGACCCATCGGAACTCCTCCGAGCGCCCAGCGATGCTCCACGGCGGGTAGACGGCTGTGAACTCACCGTGAAGCCGCCTGCGACGGCAGTTGATCCGGCATTCGCCCCAACTTTCGTCGATCTGCGCCTCCCCGCACGCATTGCAGTAAGCGGCGTCAGGCGCAAGATTGGCCGAACACGCCGCGCAGGCAGCCGCTCCCCCGTCCGCAGCGTCCCGCTTCTCAACGTCGTTCGGTTCGCGTTCCACTGACGGTGGATGCTGGCAAGCCGGGAGCCGGCAGTCAAGTCCGACTGCCTGGTCGGACCGTCGAACGGCAAACCGGGCACGCCAGTCTCGCTCCTTGTTGGTCTGGTTTGATGCCTCGATCACGGCTACCTAGTGTCGCCGATCATCAGGTAAAACGGGAAGGTGGTCGCGTGAGGACTCGCTGGCGGATTGTCTACCTCGGAATCGTCGTTCTCGCTGCTTCGATCTCTCTGCTTGCTCTGGCACTCCGTCCGAGCAAACAAGGTCACGGGCTGTCACTGTCACAGCTCACCGCGAACACAACCACGACACGCCATTTCCTCTACGTCTTTGCGGGGAATGGCATCGATGTGTACGACATCGATCATAGGAACCGGTTTGTCGGCGTAATCACCTTCCCGGCGCTCGCAGTTCGCGGCGAGGTCGTTCACGTGAAGACAGGAATGCTCTACGTTTCATATGGCGGTCAGGGCGGTTCCAACGGCAGGGGCTCGATGCTCGCGTACAACCTCGTGACCGGGAAGACGGTCTGGCGTCGCGACTACCAGACGGGCGTCGACAGCATCGCGATCACACCGAATGGCCGGACGATATTCATGCCGGTCGGGGAATCCTCCTTCAGCGGCACGTGGTACCTCGTCAAGGCCGCGACCGGCACGATCACCGGCTCGATCGGGGCAGGTATTGGCCCCCATAACACGATCATGGGGCCGGACGGCAGGTACGTCTACCTGGGCGGCGTGATGACGCCGTACCTCGAGGTTGCGAGCACCACGACCCGCAAGATCGTAAAGAAGATCGGCCCCCTCCACGGCCCCGGCGTCCGCCCGTTCACGATCAACGCCGCACAGACCCTCGCCTTCACAACTGCCCGGAGCTTCCTCGGCTTCCAGGTAAGCAGCATCAAGTCCGGGAAGGTGCTCTACAACGTCGCCCCGCCCGGATTCAGCTTTCACGCTAGAACATTCGGTCGCACTCCTGACCATGGGATCTCCCTCTCGCCCAATGGGCGTCAGCTTTACCTGATCGACACTCCAAACGGATATGTCCACGTGTTCGACGTGAGCGGTCTCCCGGATTCCGCGCCGCGAGATATCGGCGACATCAAGCTGGCCCACCCACCCCCGAACGACGGCTGGCTCCTTCACAGCAGGAACGGACGCTACGTCTATGTCGGACGGGCAGGCGACGTGATCGACACGACCACGCGCAAGATCGTTTCTTACCTTCTCCCCCTACAAGCCACCGCGGACTTCATCGAAGTCGATTGGAAACGCGGTCACCCGGTGGCCGCAACCTCACGCTACGGAATCGGATATGCCACTGGCGGTTAGTAGCGCTCCGTTGGCTTTGGGGGAATGACGGGCCGGGTTGTGGTGACTACCACGTCGCCAATGCTGTCGTTACGGGAGATGAGGATCGGCCACGACGACGGGTGACCTGCTCGCCACTCGAATTGCAGGCGTCCGGTAGATCAGCCAGCCGTGAAACTCTCCGGGCGTGTGGCGTAGCGTGCAGTGACCGCTCGACAACCGGGATCGCTTCGTCGGCGGGGTGGCGGCGCGCTACTCGGTGGGCCCGCGCAGGCCGTCCGGAGCGTCGACCGCGGTCACCTGCGTGTGCGT
>CAVZJA010000008.1:0-62869 GCA_963775355.1 uncultured Actinomycetota bacterium
CACTTACGATTCCGTCGTTTATCCGCCGCGAGAAGTGCGAGAAGCATGCAGTCGGAGCGAGACGCGCGGCGAGAACTGTCGACGCCAGTGTCCCGTCGCAAGCACCCCGACCAAGGCGACGACGGCACCCGCCGCGATGTCGAGGATGAGGTGGTTGCCGGTCGCCATGAGCGCGATGCATACCCAGAGCGGCCAAAGCAGGAAGAACGCCCTGACCCACCAGCGGCGCACCGAGACCGCGAGAGCGACGCCGACGATCAGCGCGTCGGCGGCATGGATGCTCGGCATTGCGGCGTAAGGATTCGCGAAGACCCTGATCAGGCCCGATCCCTCGTTCACGATCTCGGAGTTGGCGAGCGTATCGACGAAGCCGCTGCCGGGAACGAGCCGGGGCGGCGCTGTCGGAAGCATGAGATAGCCGACGAGACCGACCGTGTTGGCGACGATCAGCGTGTCCCGCAACCTCAGATACCGATCGTTCCGCCTCATGTAGATCCAGAGCAGCCCGGCCGGGACGATCAAGAACTGCGCGATCCAGTAGGTCCAGTTCGCGACGTGGACGAGCACGTCTCCGGCTGCGAGCAGCCGGTGCTGCAGGAAGAGCTCGGGAAGTCCGCCGAGCTGCCGCTCGAGCCGGATCCAGCGCTCACCGTTCCGCAAAGCCTCCGCTGACCCGCCTGCAGTTAGCCAGCGCACAGCCGTGTAGGCGGCGACGAAGCCCGCCCAGATCGACAGCTGCCGTACGAAGTCGCGCCGTCCTCTTGGAAGCGCCAGATCGAAACGACCGACGAGACGACGGGCCGACCCGATCACTCGAGCGGACACGCGGCCAGCCTGCAGCAGCAGGCCGGAGACGGCCTCCGTAGTTCGCCGCAGCCGTCGGTCCGCAGGCGCGGGCTTCTTGACCTGGACTGCCGGCCCGGCCGCGGTCCTACACTGCAATCGGCGCAGCGGCGAGGAGCTGCCGGTCGTGACGATCCGCGCACCGTAGACCGTATGTAGGTAGTCGAGCGCCTCGTTCTCCTCGACGCCCTCGAAGGCACAGACCGCGTCGCGAGGAATCGTCACCTCGTAGCCGCGGATGAAGGCGCCGTACGCCGTGTGGCGAACGCAAATGTGCGTGTGCTGGCCCGTGACGACGAGTTCGTCGACGCCGAACGCCCGGAGCCGCTCGTTGAGGCCGGTGCCGTCAAAAGCGCCGTAGCTGCGCTTGGGTGACACGAACTCGCGCGGCCCGGGACGCGGTCGCAGCGCCTCGATCACTCGGGCTCCCGGCGTGCCCTCCATCGCGTGCTCTCCCCACACCCTCAACTCCGGATCGCCGGGCCGGTGCGCGTCGTTCGAGAACGCGACGATCCAGCCGGCCCGCCGAGCCTGATCGAGCAGAAGCCGAATCGGCTCGATGATCCCGGCTGCCCGCGGATTCGCCAGCGAACTTTCGACGAAATCCTCGAGCATGTCGACGATAATCAGCGCTCTCATGCGCACAGTCTGAGCCCCGCGTCGTCTCAAGGGATCAGTCGAGACGCGGATCCGGCTGCGGCAATTGACCGATCCTGCGTGGCTCGGACGCGAGCCTGCTTCCCGGTCGCCGTTCAAGAGACGCTTTGCGAACCTTGTCACGGTACGAGTCGTACACCGGCACGCTCCAGCTGCTCGGCCATCTCGAGGTGATCCGCTTCGACAACACGCGCGATTGCGGAGGCGATCGCCTTGATCGTCGGAGCCTCACCCTCGGCGCGCATGTAGCGCACGAGCTGCTCCTCCAGCCTCTCGCGCAAGCGCTGCTCGGAGAGACCAAACGCAAGATTGGGAACCTCTTCGATGCTCACGATGTCCTCCCATCGTTTCTTGCTCATCGGCGATCATTGTTCTACGGCTCGCCGGGCAACGCATCAGTGGATCCGCCGATCGATGCACCGGCAATACACGCCTCGCCGAGCCGGCTCGACCGGACAGCCCAGGGCTCGGAACTAGTGGGCCGAGCCGCAGGGACAGAAGGGCCGGCGCGGCCGTGACGGCAGCACGCAGTCACAAGACAGATGAGAGGTCGAGATAGCGACGCTCGATCGCCGCGAGAAACTCGTATCGTGCTGCTTCGGTCGGCCAGTCGGTGTCGCGACGAAGCTGCTCCTCGATAGTTGCGAACTCCTGACTCAGCAAGCTGTCGCTGAACACATCCTCCAACCACCGCGAGAAGTCGCCCCGGCCTGCATGCTGCAAGAGGACAGCCTGGTCGCAGCGAGCGAGCTCCCGATGGAATTCGATGATGTTCGCGGCCGTTGCGCCGTTGGCGCCCCCAGGTGGCGGGAGGAAGAAGAATCGCTTCGAGCGCGGGAGCTGGCCGGCCAGATACTTGTGCCAGTGGCGGAGATGAGCGGTTTGTCGGGGAACCAGCGAAACGATGAGGGCCGCGCCGGGATCCCAACGGGTCACGAGAGCGCGTGCTTGCCACCGGCGCTAGTCGAGCTCGCGGAGAAGCCCGCTGTTCGCGATGGGCAGCCTCGACGTTTGCTCGGCACCCGGAAGAAGGATCTCGACATCGATTGCGTCCAGGAGAGACGCCGGCAGGAGGTCGGGCTCGTAGGTCACGAGGAGCAGACCGCCAGCTCTGCCTGGGTCGACGGCCTCGCTCGAGCGCCTTGTCGCCGAGAAAGAAGTACTGTGCCTCGTCCACCAGGATCCAGTGGGGAAGGCAGGTGGCTGCACGGTGAGACCAGATGGTCGGTGAGATCTCCGTGTAGAACCGTCGTCGCTCCTCGACCGGGCATCCGGAAAGATCGACGACCACCGTGCCGAATCGGTGATGGAGCATCTCGATGACCTGCCGTGTGTCCGGTGTCCTCTTCCCCTGTCCGAGCGTGATCACCCCCGGAAGCGCGTTCAGCGACTCGTAGTCGCCTTCCGAGTCGAAGATCAGCATCGGTGTAGGCGGCGCGAATCAACTGTTCGGCCAGCAGCCCGGCGACATACGACTTCCCGCTCGTCGTCGGCCCGCTGACCAGGACGTTCACGTGCGAGGCCGGGAGGGACATCGTGCTTCCGTCGGCGGATCGTCCCAACTTCGACGTGCCAGCGACGAGGATGCGGGATCCCGCTCGCGGGGAAGGAATCATCGGTCAGGAGGTCGATGATGCCGTCCCCGTTCGCGCGCGGGAGAACCCAGTCGGCTGCACGCTTCACGCTCTCCACTGCATTGGAGACGCCGACACCGAGGGCGCAGGCCTCCAGGAGAGCGAGGTCATTCTCGGCGTCGCCGACGGAGAGCGTGTTGTGGCATGACACACCGACTTCGGCGAGTGCTTCGAGGACCCCGCTGCCCCTTGCTGACGCCTGCGGGAATGACCATCAACTCGTTCCGATTCCGGACGAGCTGGCAATCGAGCCCAAGGTCGGCGGATGCCTTCCGCGACGAGCGGCTCGCCGCCGGCGGCCAGCGCGAGAATCACCTCGCCTCGACGGAACGGAACGCCCTCACGGCTGCGAGGATCGCGTCGAGTGCTGGATCGACCGGAGGCGGCCAGCAGGCGCGTGACACGGTCGCTCGCGATCAGCGCCCCGTTCTCGAGAACCACTCGGTCGAAGTGCAGCTCGACGTCCGGGAAGACCTCGCGCAGTTCGGAGCCGATCCTGCCGGTCACGAACAACATCTTGCGGCCTTCGGCGCGGCGATGCGCGATGCTCTCGAGCAACTCCTCGGAGGGGCGTGACATCGTTGGTGAGCGTGCCGTCGAAATCGAAGGCGTAGGCGCGCACGAGTCGGGCCAAGCTTCCCGAAACCCGGGAGGTCGCCCATCACGCAATCATCGGTTCGAGCCCCGACCAGATCCCGAGTCGCACGATCCGCGCGTCCTGCCGAAGCGTAAGCACGAGCAAACGGGGCGGTCACAGGTTTCTGGCTCCTTGGTGGGCGGCGACAGGATAAATCCCACGGTCCCTGGCTAGGCCAAGACGGACACGACCGGAAGTGATGTCGGGGCGGCTCAGTCGGCGCTGATCTCGGCGGTTTCGGCCTGAGTCAGCGCAAGGAGATCGAGCGTCTTGATCCTGGCCGACTGGCTGTGCGACCCAGCCTCGATCACGATCGTCTCCTGATCGGAAAGCCTTCGGTCGACGATCGTCCGTTCGCCGGCCGGACCGCCGAACGGCGGGACGGGGCGCCGAGCTCGAACATCGGATACGCCTCTTCAAGCTCCTCCTCCGAAGCGAGGCGAATGCTCGTTCCGTCCCCGAGCAGATCACGCACCTTGTGCAGATCGAGCCGGTCGCAGGCGCTCAGTACGGCCCGTACGCGGCCAGTCGCCGTCGAGAGCACGACCGTCTTCGCAACCTCTGTGGCCGAGACGCCGATCGCGATTGCCTCGTCTCCGGCGGTCATGGTCTGTCGGTGCGTGATCGGCTCATAGCCGAGTTCCCGCCCCGCGAAATCTCGCATGAAGTCTTGAACCGTCATCTTCGTCCCCTCCTCGCGTCCTCTTTCGGCCGGACTCGCGCGTCGTCGGATGGGTAGAAGATGCTCTCTCGCCCATCCTCCCAACGCACGCGAAAGTGTGGATGGTCAGGGTCGCCCAGTACCTCCAGGATCTCACCCAGTTGCGCCGGCTGACCAATGCGGTGCGCGTGAATCTCGAGAATGCTCCCGGGGTGCGCCACGGCGGCCGTCTCCGCTTTCTTGTTCATTGCCTCACCTCCCGAATGCTCTTCGTCGATCATCGTTTTCCAGAGGCGTCGCGGCGTCCGCGCCGGCCCGGATCGAGCTGCGGGTTCCTACGCGTGTACGGACGCTCTGCCGGAGAAACGGCGAGTTGAGTCTCCGACACCGCAAGAAAGGGCGCGGCACGCGGTTTGTTGGGTAGTCGCGATCCGGGGACACCCCGATGACTCCGGGGCGCCCCCACGCAAGAATCGGACTAGAAAGGAGGTTGAAGGAGATGTCGACCATGTCACACGAGCCTTCGCCTGTCGTGCAGGAGCGGCTGCGATGGTCATCGCTACGGCTCGTCCCTGAGATGTGGGCGTCGCTTGCGATAACGGCCATGTGGGTCGCCGTATTTGTCACCGCGATTTGGGGGCCGAACGCCACGTTCAACAGCGTCGACGGGAGCAGCTCGACGATTCCGACCGCCGTCTTCGTCACGCTGGGCGCGTTCTTCGGCACCTGGGTGGTGGCGAGATGCGGGTTTCGGAAGCAGCCGAAAGAGTGATCGAACAGGTCCGGGCTCGCCGGGCAAGAATCTCGTGGCCACTGGTGTACCTCTCGGAGCTCGTCGGCGACCGAGAAGCTGGTAGCTGGTAAGGCGTCCCTGAATCCGACGTGAAGTAATGCGAGGCTGGCGGCCGACCCAGCCTCGAGGCGGCCTCACCGCGGGAGTTACGCGGAGCGGGGCTGCCGCTCCTCGTACGGCCGAGGCCTCAGGAAGCCGAGTCGCTGATAAGTCTCGCGCTCGACAACGAGAAACCGATCTGCGAGAACACCTGCGTGAGGTCGCCCGCACCGGCTTCGCTGTAGAAGCGGTGCTGCGGGTCCGACGACTGGTTCCCGGTGCAGACGCCGGCTTGCGTCTGAGCGAGCGTGTCGCCCGCGTAGTCCGGGTCCGTCACCTGGTTGTCGGCGATCAGGTGCATGGCGCAGAGGCCCGTCATCGAGACATTATCCTCGGTGCAGGTGTCGCCCTGGGTGTCGTAGGCGATCGTGTAGACCCACGTTCCTGCCGTCTCAGCGGCCTGCGCGGCCGAGATTCCCGTCTGGCACGGGTTCGACCCGTTCGGAGTGTTCGCTGCGCCGTCGCTCAGGAAGATGATCACCTTCTGGGCGTCCGGCCGGTTGCTCGCCGCGAGCGCATTCTGCGCGGAGATGATCGCGCCGCTGTAGGAAGTCGAGCTGTTCGAGAGCGCCTGGACTCCGTACCAGCAATTGTTCGAGCAGCCGGTGCCGGCCGGCTCGAGCGCGAAAGTCTGGGCGACCCAGTTCAGGTTGCGACCGGAACTCGACGCGCTGGCGGTGCTCGTGGCGGCCGGCCAACGCCTGCTGACGCGTCCTCGAAGCCGGTGGCGGTGCTCGCACCTGTCACCGAGAGCCCGTTGGTTCCCAGGCTCGTGAGCGCCGAGGCACCGCCGAGACCGTAGAGCCGAACGATCTGCTCGTTCGCGCCGGTCGTCGAGACCGAGGGCGCCACAGGCGTCGTGCCTCCGTTCGTGCCGGTGCCCGTGTTGAAGCTCGGCTGCATAACCGGGTCGATCGGGCTCAGCGGGTTGACGCCCGTGTAGCGAACGGCGAGTGCCGAGGCGTTCGCGGCGATCGGCGTGCCGGAACATGACGCTGGTGCGGAAGTCGAACTCGTAGTGCTCGTCGGCCGCCGTGGAGCGGAAGCTGTAGAAGGTGGCCTGCGTCAGCGTCCCCTGCTGCCGCTGCTGGTCGAGGAGATTCCACGTGCCGTCATTCGGCGCGCAGATCTGTCCGTGTCGACCCGAGATTCGAGGCCGAGACGCTGACGAGGATGAAGTCGAAGTCCGACGGGTTCGGAGGGCGCTCGATCGTGATCGAGTGGCGCGTCGTCAGCACGATCGTCTGCGCGACCCACCAGCGCTCGGAGCGGCGACGCTGTGAGCGGGAACCGTTCCGGCGGCCGGAGACGATCCGTCGTCGAACGCGCCGGTCGCTGTGCCCGTGCCCGGCTGGTTGAACGTCGTCCCGCTCGTGAACGACGTCGCGGCCGTCCCGTAGAAGCGGATCACGCGCTCGTTCGCCGCACTGGCGGTCGCGGTCGGCGCAGCCAGCGTTCCGCTCTGCGCCGTGGCGGCCGCGGACTGGACGTCGTCGATCGGGCTGGCCGGATCGACCCCCGTGTAACGCACGGCGACGGCGGATGCAGCCGGGTTCGCGTCGGAGCTGGCGCCGCAGGCGCCCGACGAGAAGGTGAACGTGTACGTCTCGGGATCGGTGCCCACCCGGAAGCTTCTGAAGGTCTGCTCGGTGACCGAGCCTGAGCCGGGAGTCGGGTTCGCGATCACGGGCGCGCCGACCGCCTTCCAGCTGCTGTCGGGAGCGCAGATCTGGCCCGCGCTGCCGAGCCCGGCGGCGGTGACCGACACGAGCAGCAGGTCGTTGTCGGCGACGTTGCTCGGCCTCGCGATCGTCAGCTCGGCGCGGGTGTCCCTGAGCGCAAACGCCTGGACGATCCAGTCGCCCGAAGCCCCGGAGGTCGCGGTCGGGAGCGGAGCGGGCTCGAGCTTGGCGGCTGCCTGGGACACGTCCGAGATCCCTGTCGCGGTCGAGCTGCCCGGCTGAGCGAAGGTCGTCCCGCCCGAGAACGACGTGGCCGAGGTGCCGTAGATATCGACGATTCGGTCGTTCAGCTGCGATGTCGTCACGGCGGGAGCGTCCAGTGTCGTCCCGGGGTTGGGGTCGGGGCCGACGGCGGTCTTCTTGTCGTCGAGGGGCGTTGCCGAGTCGACGCCGGTGTAGCGGACAACCACGGCACTCGCGGAGATGCCGGTGAGTGCCGTGCCGCTGGAGGGGCAGTTACCGCTGCGGAAGGTGAAGGTGTAGTTCTCCGCGCCCCCGGTCGCGCGAACGCTGGAGAACGTCGCCTGGTCGAGCGATCCTTGGCCGGTGTCGGCCACCCTCGTCCAGGTGCCGTCGTTCGGCGCGCAGATGTGCCCCGTTCCGACGCCCTGGGCAGTGATGGTCGCGAGAAGGAAGTCTCCGGCCGCAGCAGTGCCGGGACGTGCGATCGTGAGGGTTGCGGGCGGGCTCTGCAGCGTGATCACCTGCGCCCCCCACGGAGCGCTCGGCGCTACGGCCTGGGCGCCGGAGGCGGTCGGCCCGGCGGTCGGCTGCGGCAGGTCGGCAGCTCCGGTAGCGGTCGAGCTGCCCGTCGTCGTGAAGGTCGACGCAGCCGCCGGCGAGTACGACGAGATCGAGGTCGCACCCGTTCCGTACAGCCACACCACCCGCTCGTTGCCGGATCCGGTCGACACCGAGCCGGTTGAGAGCGTTCCGCCGCTGCCCGGGGTATCACCGATCTGGTCGATCGGATCGCCCGGGTCGACACCCGTGTACCGCAGGACGACCGCGGAGGCGGGGATCCCGCCGACGGTCGACCCGTTGTTCGGGCACGTCCCGCTCCTGAACGTGAACGAGTAGCTCTCGGCATTCGCCGTGGTGCGGAAGCTCGAGAACGTCGCCTGCGTCAATGACGGGAGCCCGCCGCCGGCCGCCTTCGTCGTCTTCCGCACAAGCGTCCACGTACCGTCGTTCGGAGCGCAGACGTTGCCCGTGCCGAGCCCCTCGGCTGTCACGGACACGAGCAGAAAGTCGCCGGCGGCTGCGTTCGCCGGCCTCTGCACCAGGATCGACGACCGCGCATCCTGCAGCGCCACCGTCTGCGCCGTCCAACCTGCCGGCGTCGAGCCGAGGGAGGCTCCCGACGGGCCGCTCGCCGCGCCCGCGGCCGGGGAGGTCCCGTCTTCGCCGAGCGCCGTCGTCGTGGCCGAGCCGTTCTCGCTGAAGCGCAGAGCGTCGGTGGGTGTCGCCGTCGCCGAGGTCGTGCCGAACAGGCGAACTACCGTGTCTCCGGCACCCCCGACGTTGACCGACGGCGCGGTCGCCGTCGTCCCCGATCCTGCCGCCTCGCCGGAGATGTCGATCGGGTCGGCTGGATCGACGCCGGTGTACCTCAGCACCACGGCCGAGGCCGGGATCCCGGCGACGAGCGAGCCGGTGGCCGGACAGTTCCCGCTCCTGAACGTGAACGAGTAGCTTTCGGCGTTCGCCGTTCCGCGCACGCTCCAGAAGGTCGACTGCGTCAGCGACGTCGCTCCGCTCCCCTGCGTCGTCCTGCGCACGAGCGTCCACGAGCCGTCGTTGGGGGCGCAGATGTTTCCAGCGCCGAGTCCCTGTGCCGTGACCGAGGCCAGCAGGAAGTCTCCGGAAGCCGCGTCTGCCGGCCGCTGAACGACGATCGACGAACGCGTGTCCTGCAGTGCAACCGTCTGGGCGACCCACATGTCGTTGCCGCTCGTGGCGCTCGCGGTGCCCGTCGTGCCGCCGGCCGCCGGCGGCGGCGTGCTCTCGGTCACGCCCGTCGCCGTCGAGGTGCTCGCCGTCGAGTAGGTCGTCCCCGAGGTCAGTGTCGTCGAGCCGGTTCCGTAGAGCCGCACGATCCGATCCTGGGCCGAGCTCACCGTGATCGAGGGCGCCCTGGGCGAGCTGTCCTGCCCGGTCTGGCCGTCGGCGGCGTTGATCGGGTTGGTCGTGTCGATACCCGTGTAGCGGACGAGGATCCCCGAGATCGCGTTCCCGGTCTCATTGCTCCCGTTCCCGGCGCACGACGTGCGGACGGTGAACGTATAGGTGGTCGGGGTAGTCGCCGCTCCCGCGCCCCAGAAGACGGCCTGGAGCACGCGCGGATCCGTCCTGCTGTTTCCGCTCGTCTGCTCGTCGACCAGCGTCCAGCCGGCCGGCGCACAGATGACATCGTTCCTGCCGACTGCGTTCTGCGCGGTCACGACGGCGAGCTGGAAGTCGCCGTTCGCGGCGTTGGGCGGACGGGTCAGGTTGATCGACGCCGCGCTCCCGACGGTCTGGCTCGAGCGGTCGCCGGCGGCGGAGTCTCCTGCTCCGATCGAGCCGCTGTTCGCGGCCACGCTTCGATCGTTCGCCGTCCCGTTCGCCAGCCCGACCCGAATGCCGGGCCCGTTGGTGGCGCCGCTTCGGTTCGAGCTTCCGCCGGGGCCTCCTGCGATCGCCGACGAGGCAGCGGCTCCGGTCCGGTTCAGGTTCGAGGCAGGGCCGCCGCCGATGCCGGACCCGTTCGTCGCTCCGGTCTGGTTGCCGCCCGATCCGGGACCGCCGGCGAGGCCGCTCCCGTTGCTCGCCTGACTCTGATCACCCGTGCCGCCGCCGACGATCGAGGAGTTCGAGCCGCCGCCGCCGATCGGGTACACCTGCCCCGGGCATTTCTTCCACCAGACGGCCTGCGACAACGACGAGTTCGGGTTGAGGGATGTCGCGCTGTCGGACGTTCGATAGTCGCCGGAAAGCGGAACCACCTGATTGGTGCTGTTCGTCGTGCTGTAGGTCAGGTTGCTCGAGGTCACGTCGTCGACGCAGTTCGTCTCGCTCGTCACGACATTGTTCGGGTCGCGGGCGAGCGAGCCGCTCGACGGCGCGATCTTCATCGCCGGGAAGATCATCAGACCCACCCTGTCGATCGGGTTGAAGACATTCAGCGGGTTCGCCGGATCCGTCTGGCAGGTGAGCTGTGTCTGGGAGCACGGCAGGAGGTTCTGGAGCAGGGCGCGGACGCCGGCGTTCGCGCAGTCGAGCTTCGTCGGGAGTGTGCTGGTGTTGGGGATACCGGGCACCTTCGCGGCGCAGTGATCACGCATCGACCCGGACGTGTCGACGACCATCTGGATGTCGAGTGGGTGCGGAGTCCCACCTGCGGCACCTGCCGTGGATGAGACCGTGACCGGCATGCTCGTGATTCCGAGCACGCGCATGAACGTCGTCGGGAGCTGGATCGTCTCGGTGACCTTGATCGCGTTGCAGCCTCCTCCCGGGGCGTAGCTCGGCGGCAGGGGGTTGGTGTCGCAGCCGTCGCCGGCGATACAGCCGGCCCCGGCGCTGGCGGGGCTCAGGCATTCGAGCGTGGTGGTGGTCTCCACACCGGGCAGCGAGCCGACGGCGTTCTTCGCATCCGCGCCCATCGGCGTGCCGTCGCATCTTCCGCCGCCCCGGTCGGTCGCGCTATACGTGCAGGCGACCGTTCGTGCAGCCGTACCGTTCGGCAGATTCTGCGCGCCGGCAAGCGCGGCCGCGTCGGCGGCGATCTGGAGCTGGCGCTGGGCGACGTAGAGGCGACCGACGTCCACGACCAGGCCGACGACGGCGATGAAGACAACCATCCCGGCGGCGACCATGATGAGAACCTGACCGTCCTCGCGTCCCAGGCCTAGGCCACGGGGAAATCTCCGTGCTCGATCGGTTCCTGCCCGGCTCATTCGACTTGTTCGGTTGCCGCCGCGGTCAAGCTGCAGCTCCGGATGAAGTCGAACCCGAGGAAGGAGAAGTCACAGGGATAGGTGATATGAACCGTGACCGCGCTTCCAGATGTCAGCGTGAAGGGGCAGGTGAGGGCCGAAGGCGTCTGCGCGGGAGGGCCGGTCGTGGTGTACGTGGCGTTCGGCGGGTCTGTCGGCGCCTCCGGGCTCTCGCTCATCGAGATGGCGATCCCGGAGCTGGAAAGCCCGCCGGCCGACCCGAGCAGGCGGTTGGCCGCATCGCCGCACGGAGTGCTCTGGCCCCTCGAGATCGCGAGTTGGCGCGCCCCGGTCCGGGCGGCATCCGTGAGCTGAAGGTAGTTGTTGAACAGGATCCCGCCCTTGATCAGGCCGAGAATCATCAGCAAGAGAACCGGAAGCACGAGCCCGAACTCGACCAGAGCCTGGCCCTCTTCGTTCCGTGCTTCCCGGCGCAATCGCTCCCACAGAGGCCGGTACTTGTTACACCGCTGCAAACACATATCCATCCGTGTATCGGCCGGTCGAGCGGATTCATGACCTTCGGGCGAGAATTTTCTACCCGCGGTGGTCCCGGCCGCGCGGCCTCGAGACGGGCTACGGAATGAGAGTGCCGCCGCCGCTGCCAGAGGATCCGCCGGCGTCAATCCGCTTGTAGAGCGCCTTAGCCAGCGTCACGAGCTTCTTTTTCGGAATGCGGGCGTAGTTCCGGATCACCACGTAGACCCCGGTCGCAGCACCGCCTTTGTTGAAGGTGAGCTGAGACGCCTTCGCGCCGAATGTCTCGTACAGCCCGCTCGGGATCCCTGCCACCTTCGCCGTCGACAGGGGCGCGGCGGGATTGGTCAGCGCCGTGTAGCCAATCGAGATCGTCAGCAGTCCCGCCTTGAACGAGCACGTCGAGACGTTCGTGACGCTCGTCTCGGTCGAAGCCGGGGCGTGAGCGACGCCGAAGGCGGCGGCGATAGCCGAGGGCGGCAGGATCTGGCAAGGGTTGGCAATCTCGGCGGGGCCGGCGGTGGCCGGGCCGGCCGCCGCAAGGCAGATCGAGGCCGCAGAAAGACCACACGCCGCTCCGGCCAGGCTCCGACTCACGTTGGACTCGTTCGGCGTGCCGAATATCGATCCTTCCCGGTCAGTCGAGCCGCGGGCTCTCGAAGCGCCTCTCGCCCGTCTCGGGATCGCGGTAGTGGTCGCGATGCCGGCCGGCGGGGCTCATCTCGAAGAGCGCGACCCCGACGACGGCGAGGACCGAGATCACGAAGGCGAACACGACGATGATGAAGACGATGTTCATTGCTGCCTCCTTTTCCCGGAGCTTCGCCGAGACCGTCGCGTGATCCATCAGCGCGGGCGCTGATCCCGGTTGCGGGTTCACCGCGGGTGTTACGCGGAGCGGGACTGCTGCGCTGAGTCGAGCTCGCCCGAGGCGATCGCGTAGCGGACGAGCTCCGCGCGGTTCTTGAGCCCGAGCTTGTGGACGATCCGGGCGCGGTGGGTCTCGACGGTTCGCAGCGAGAGGAAGAGCTGCTTGGCGATCTCCGCGTTGGTGTGGCCGAGCGCCAGTAGCCGGAGAACCTGATGCTCCCGTGCGGAAAGCGGGTCGAAGGCGGCCTGGCTCTCGGCCGCGGGCTCAGACGCGGCGAGACGGGCGCCGAGGAACGGGTGGAGATAGCGCCGCCCATCGGCGACGATGTGAATCGCCTCGACGAGCTCCGCACCGGCGGCGTCCTTGAGCACGTAACCGTTCGCACCCGCCGCGAACGCACGGCGGACGTACACCGTGTCCTGCTGCATCGAGAGCATGAGCACCTTCGTCGCGGGAGCAGCGCGAAGGATGTCCGGAAGCGCGTCGATCCCGCTTCGGCCGGGCATCACGACGTCGAGCAAGACGACATCGGGCGAGGTCGAGCCGGACAGCTCGACCGCCTCGCCGGCATTGGCCGCCTCGCCGACGACCACGAGATCCGACTCGCACTCGAGCAGCTTCCGCAACCCGGAGCGGACGAGAGCGTGGTCGTCACACAAGAGAACCCGAATCGATGCTGCCATGCCACGAGTCTCCTCGACCGGATCGTGGTTGAACACCGGGTTGCCCACACTTCGAGCTTCGGATTTTTACTGAACCGCGCGCGGGATCAGAAACGGGGCAGGTCGACGATCAACGTCGTCCCCGCGCCCCGCGCAGACTCGACCTCGAATCGTCCGCCGAGCAGCGACACGCGCTCCCGCATCCCGAGGAGGCCGAGTGCGCCCTCACGCACGTCGTTCGCGTCGAACCCCGCTCCGTCGTCCTCGATCACCGTCCGGACACCGTCCTCGACGTCGAGGACGAGGACGCTGACCGAGCTCGCGGCCGCGTGCTTGACGATGTTCGTGAGCGCCTCCTGGATGATCCGGTAGAGCGCGGTCTCGAACTCCCGGGGTAGAGCCGCGGTCGACCGGACGTTGAGCTGAACGTCGAGCCCGCTTCTCGAGGCCACGAGCTCGGTCAACCGTTCGAGCGCCGGCTGGAGGCCGTAGTCGTCCAACGCCGGCGGCCGGAGCTCGGTCGTCAGGCGACGGACGTCGTCGAGAGCGGAACCGACGAGCTCGCGGATCAGCGCGACCGGCTCCTCACCGATCTGCCGCTCGATCGGCTTCAGGCCGAGCAGGATCGACGCGAGCGCCTGGCCCGTCTCGTCATGGAGCTCGCGCGCCAGCCGCGTGCGCTCGATCTCCTGACCTTCGAGGAGCGCACGCACCGCCTCCCTGCCGACCCGCTCCGAGAGCTCCAGGGCGAGAGCCGCCCGGTTCGCGAACGCCTCCGCGACCCGCAGGTCGGCATCGGAGAAACGCGGATCGGCGCCCTCCTTGTCGTAGGCGACGATCACCCCGACCGCGCGTTGGTGAACAAGGAGCGGGACATACAGCGCAGCCGTCGCGTCGACGAGCCGCGGCGCCGTCTGGTCGATCTCCGGATCGTCGATCAGCGCGTCGATCCGCTCGGCGCTCCGCCGGTCCAGGGTCAGCCCTGCCTTCGACCGAGCCCGCTCGAGCCTCAGCCCGAACAGGCGGGTCGCGCTCTCGCCGCTCGCCGCCTCGACGGTGACATTCCTGCCGTCCGGCGTCGGAAGCTCGATCAGCACGACCCTCGCCCCCAGGAGCTCGCGGAGCCGCGACGCCGCCAGGTCGAAGAGCTTCGACAACTTGGTCTCCGTGAGGAGCGCCTCCGAGACCTCGTTCAACGACTCGAGCTGCCGCGACCACAGCCGCGACGACTCGTACAGGCGGGCGTTCTCGATCGCGACGGCGGCCTGCGCGGCGAGCAGGCGCACGATCTCCTCATCCGCGTCGCTGAACGGGTCGCCGCCGGCTTTCTCCGTCAGGTAGAGGTTGCCGAAGGCAGTCCCGCGAAGCATGATCGGCACGCCGAGAAACGAATCCATGCTTGGATGCCCCGGGGGAAAGCCGACCGATCGGGGATCCTGGCCGAGCTGCTCCAGGCGCAACGGCTGCCGGTCGCGAATCAGCACCCCGAGGATCCCACGGCCGCGCGGAAGCTCTCCGATCGTCGCTTGCAGCTCGGCATCGATCCCGACGGTGATGAACTGCTCGAGGCCGGTGCCCAGCCGGTCGATCACGCCGAGCGCGCCGTAGCTAGCCCCGGTCAGCTCGACCGCCGTCTCGATCAGCTGCCGGAGAAGCGCCTCGAGCGAGAGCTCCGAGCTGAGCGCGATTCCAACGTCGACCAGTCGCCGCAGGCGATCGGTGGGCGCCGCCTCGGTGCTCTTCCCCATATTCATCCTCCTCTACGCGCGCGAAATCAACACAATAGTGCCGGTGACCATCCGCGTCCTCATCGTCGACGACCATGCCGTCCTTCGCGCCGGCCTGCGAATGCTGATCGACGCAGAGGAGGACATGGAGACCGTCGGCGAGGCGGGGAACGTCCGCGACGCGATCTTCGAGACCCGCTCCACTACACCTGACCTCGTGCTGATGGACGTCGTCATGCCCGAGGAGAGCGGCCTCGACGGAGTGCCGAAGCTGCTGCACGAGAGACCCGACCTGAAGATTCTCGTCCTCTCGATGCAGGACGACCCGAGCTATGTCCGCGAGGCCTTCGCCGCGGGCGCGCGCGGCTACGTGCTGAAAGAGGCGGCCGACGCGGAGGTCGTGGCAGCCATCCGTGAGGTGGCGGGCGGCGGCCGCTACGTCCACCCCGAGCTAGGCGCGCGGCTGATCACGGCGGAAGCCGACGCCCAGAAGCGCGCCGACGCGGACCCGCTCTCGGATCGCGAACGCGAGGTTCTCACCCTGCTCGCCCGCGGGTTCACGAACCAGGAGATCGCCAAGCAGCTCTTCATCTCGGTGCGGACGGCGGAGACTCACCGGGCCCACGTGATGCAGAAGCTCCGGCTCGGGAGCCGGGCAGAGCTCGTCAGCTACGCGCTCGCGAACGGCCTGCTCGAGGGCTGACCCCGGCTGCGGGCTTTCCACAGCCGGTTCAGGGTGACCCCCGACGAGCCGCCGGTTGGAGGGCGCGACACTCGGGGCATGGATGTCATCGGCATCAGAGGCTCGACCGGCCCGCTGTCATCGATCCACCCCTTCGACATCGAGGGAGCGAAGGCCCGCCTCGCCGCAACCGACGGGGGGTACGAGGTCCTGCACGAGTCGGCCGGGCTCGAGATCGGCGTGTACGTGCTGATCGCGCCGGAGCCTGACCGGCAGCAGCCCCACGACGACGACGAGGTCTACATCGTCCTCGAGGGCAGAGGAGTCCTCGAGATCGAAGGGCGCCCCGTGGAGCTGCGCGAGGGGCACGCGGTCTTCGTGCCTGCAGGCGCGGAGCACCTCTTCACCGGCTACGAGCAGCTCGCCGTGCTCGTCATCTTCGAGCGCCGGTAGCGCAGCATTTTCGGCGTCCCCACGGATCGCCGTTGCGGAGAAATCCCGATGCCCGTGGAGCGGGCCGGCCCGAGACTCGAAGCAGCGTTCGACGGCTGCAGTTGTCCGAGCCTCCAGAGCTCGGCCCTCCGAGCCCGGTAGATAACGAACCGAAGGGAGAGCACCATGGCTGTACGCGTTGCGATCAACGGATTCGGCCGCACCGGCCGAGCGGCGTTCCGCGCCGCACATGAGCGAGAGACCGAGATCGAGTGGGTGGCGATCAACGACGCCGCCGATCCGAAGATGCTCGCTCAGCTACTCAAGTACGACACGGTCTACGGGCCGTTCCCGGGTACTGTCGAGGCCGCGAACGGCGCGATCGTCGTCGACGGCGTCTCGATCCCGGTTCCGGGCGAGACCGATCCGGCGAAGCTGCCATGGGCCGAGCTCGGGGTCGACGTGGTGATCGAGTCGACGGGGCTCTTCCGGGACCGCGCGGGCGCTCAGAAGCACCTCGATGCCGGAGCCCGCAAGGTCGTGATCTCCGCGCCGGCGAAGGAGCCCGATGTCACCGTGGCGCTCGGGGTCAACTTCGATCAGGTCTATGACCCCGAGGCGCATCAGATCATCTCGAATGCCTCTTGCACGACGAACTGCCTCGCTCCGGTGGCGAAGGTGATCCACGAGGCACTCGGAATCCGCCACGGCCTCATGACGACGATTCACGCCTACACCGGCGATCAGCGACTCCTCGACGCCCCGCACAAGGACTATCGGCGCGCACGCGCGGCGGCCTGCAACCTGGTGCCGACGACGACCGGCGCCGCCAAGGCGGTCGGGCTCGTCATCCCCGAGCTCGCCGGGAAGCTCCAGGGCTTCGCCGTTCGCGTGCCGGTCCCGACGGGATCGCTGGTCGACCTCACGATCGAGGTGGAGCGGCCCACGACCGTCGAAGAGGTGAATGCGCTCGTCGCCGAGCGGGCCGACCGCGGCGAGCTCGCCGGGATCCTCCGCTACAGCGAGGAGCCGCTCGTCTCGTCGGACATCATCAAGTCGCCGTTCTCGGCGATCTTCGACGCCGGCCTCACGACGGTGATCGACGGGACACAGGTCAAGGTTGTGGCCTGGTACGACAATGAGTGGGGCTACTCGAACAGGCTCGTCGACCTCGTGCAGCGCGTGATGGTTCCTGCGCTCGCCGAGGTCTGAGACGGTCTCGCGCCCGGGTCATCCTTCGGGGGCCCGGGCGCGCGTCTCACCTGCCGGAAGGATTTGTCGATCCCTGGGCGCGAACACCCTCGATCGACACGGAGGCTGCGTCCGGATCGAGATAGGCGCCGCTCACGCCGAAGCGCGGATCGACCCGACCGACAGGAAGCATCCCGCCGTCGAGCTCATAGAGGAGAGGCACACCGGTCGGGATGTTCAGCTCCGCGATCTCCGAATCCGGGATGCGATCGAGATGCTTCACAAGGGCCCGGAGTGAGTTCCCGTGCGCTGCCACGAGCACGACCTTCCCGGCATGGAGGTCAGGCACGATCGAGTCGTACCAGTACGGAAGGACCCGTTCCAGGACGTCTTTCAGGCATTCGCTCGCCGGCAACGCGTCCGCCGGCAGCTCCGCGTACCGGGGATCGAGCGACGGATCAAACTCCGACCCGGGCGGCAGGGGCGGCGGTGGAACGTCGTAGGAACGGCGCCACAGCATGAACTGCTCGTCGCCGAACTCGACCCTCGTCTGCTCCTTGCTCTTTCCCTGCAGCGCGCCGTAGTGACGCTCGTTGAGGCGCCACGACCGCCGCACCGGGATCCACTCGCGCTCGGCGGCGGCGAGCGCGAGCTCCGCCGTCCGAATCGAGCGAACGAGAACCGATGTGTGCACGACATCCGGCAGAAGACCCTTTGAGCTCAGCATCCTGCCGGCGGATTCCGCTTCCGCGAGGCCGCGATCGGACAGGCCGACATCGACCCACCCCGTGAAGAGGCCCTTGTCGTTCCACACGCTCTCCCCGTGGCGGAGGAGGACGAGCCGCAAAGGATCCCGGTGAGCGCTGTTTCTCATCCCTGGATCGTCAACCCCACTGGGCTCGAGCCTATCCGTTCGCCAACTGATCCGCTCCGCCGAGAACTAAGGATTCACGAGCAAAAAAAAGGCCCGCTCTTCGCGGGCCTTTGGTGACCTTCACGAGACCCGATCGTTGCGTGTACGCGAGAGCTTTGGCGGGCGGACTGGGGGGTCTTGCCTGGGCTCTCGTCGAACGCTCCACAGCCGAGTCACGATCTGCGGTCAGTGCCGTCACTTCTGTTTGTTTGCCCGATGAGCATCGCACCGGGACGCAACGGGCGCTTCAGCGGTTTCACTGCCCGAACACGCGGTGAATTACCCATGTTGGATTCGCGTCGCGACCCTAGCCTGAGCGCGATGAGCGATCCCGCTTCGAAGCTGCGATGACCGATCCGACGGACGACGTCACTCGGCTGCCCGACCTGCTCCACGGCACTGGGCGGGCCGGCGCGGTCCGGACCAGGCGTCCTGTCTATCTGGATCTGCTGCCACCGTGCAACGCCGGCTGCCCGGCGGGCGAGAACATCCAGGCCTGGCTCTCGCACGCGCGAGAAGGTCGGCATGAGCAGGCGTGGCGGCAGTTGGTCGCCGACAACCCACTGCCGGCAATCCATGGGCGCGTCTGTTACCACCCGTGCGAGAGCGCCTGCAACCGCGCGGAGCTCGACGGGGCAGTCTCGATTCACTCGGTCGAGCGCTTCCTCGGCGACCTCGCAAGCGAGCAGGGCTGGGAGCTCGACCCTCCGGTCGCGCGCAGCGGCAAGCGGGCGCTCGTCGTCGGTTGCGGCCCGAGCGGGCTCTCTGCCGCCTACCACCTCGCCCGACTCGGCCACGAGGTGGAGATTCGCGACAACGGCAGCGAGCCGGGCGGGATGATGCGGTACGGGATCCCGGCCTACCGCCTGCCCCGCGACGTCCTCGACGCGGAGATCGATCGGATCGCCTCGCTCGGCGTCGCCATGGTCGGCGACCACCGGGTCGATGACCTGGTCGCAGAGCGCGAGGAGGGCGGCTTCGACGCCGTCTTCGTGGCCGTCGGAGCGCACCTCTCGAAACGAGTCGATATCCCCGCCCGCGACGCGGGCCCGATCGTCGATGCGCTCGGGTTCCTGCGCAGCGTCGCCGCGGGCGAGACGCCTGCGATAGGTCGGCGCGTCGCGGTCTACGGCGGCGGGAACACGGCGATGGACGCGGCACGGACTGCCCGCCGGCTCGGGGCAGAGGAGACGCTGATCGTCTATCGGCGCACGCGGGAGCAGATGCCGGCGCACGAAGAGGAGGCCGAGGACGCGGAGCGTGAGGGCGTCCGGATCAACTGGCTCAGGACGATCACGACCTTCGAGGGCCAGGACCTCCAGGTCGAGGTGATGGAGCTCGACCAGTCCGGGTATCCGCAGCCGACAGGCCGCTTCGAGACACTCGCGGCGGACACCGTGATCCTGGCCCTCGGCCAGGACACCGAGACGGAGTTCCTGCGCCGCGTCCCCGGAGTCGAGTTCCGGAACGACGGGACGGTCGTCGTGTCCCCCTCCCTCCAGACCGGCTGCCCCGGCGTGTTCGCGGGCGGCGACATGGTGCCGAGCGAGCGGACGGTAACCGTCGGCGTCGGGCACGGCAAGAAGGCTGCGCGCCACATCGACGCCTGGCTGCGCAGCACGGAGGCCGCGGCTTCCCCGAAGCATGCGACCGCGAGCTTCGACAAGCTCAACCTCTGGTACTTCGGGGACAACCCGCGCCGCGAGCAGCCCGAGGCCCCGCCGGAGGAGCGCGTGGCCGGGTTCGCAGAGGTGGTCGGAAGCCTGTCTGCAGAGCAGGCCGTTTACGAGGCCGGCCGGTGCCTCTCGTGCGGCAACTGCTTCGAATGCGACGGCTGCCTGGGCGCCTGCCCCGAGGACGCGGTGATCAAGCTCGGGCCCGGGAACCGGTACCGCTTCGACTACGACCGCTGCACGGGCTGCGCGACTTGTTTCGAGCAATGCCCCGTACACGCGATCGAGATGGTCGAGGAGCCGGCCTGATGCGCGCCACGATCGACGGCAACGAAGCGGCCGCCTCGGTCGCCTTCCGCTTGAACGAGGTCTGCTGCATCTACCCGATCACCCCTTCCTCGCCGATGGCCGAGCTCGCCGACGAGTGGTCGAGCCAGGGCAAGCGGAACATCTGGGGCGGAGTCCCGTCGGTGGTCGAGATGCAGAGCGAAGGCGGCGCGGCCGGAGCCCTGCACGGCGCCCTCCAGGGCGGGGCGCTCGCAACCACCTTCACCGCCTCCCAGGGGCTGCTCCTGATGATCCCGAACATGTACAAGATCGCCGGCGAGCTGACCCCCGCTGTGATCCATGTCGCAGCCCGGTCGCTCGCCGCACAGGGCCTCTCGATCTTCGGCGACCACTCCGATGTGATGGCGGTGCGCGCGACGGGTTTCGCGCTGCTCTCGGCCGGATCGGTCCAGGAGGCACACGATCTCGCCCTCGTCGCCCAGGCGGCGACGCTCGCGACAAGGGTGCCGTTCGTGCACTTCTTCGATGGGTTCCGCACCTCGCACGAGCTGAACACGGTCGAGCTGCTCTCGGACGACGACCTCAGGGCGCTCGTTCCCGAGGAGCTCGTTCACGCCCACCGCGACCGGGCGCTCTCGCCCGAGCGCCCGTTCATTCGCGGCACCGCGCAGAACCCCGACGTCTACTTCCAGGCGCGCGAGACCGTCAACCCCTTCTACGCACGGGTCGCCGTGACGGTCGAGGATGCGATGGCCCGGCTGTCCGAGCGGACCGGCCGCCCGCTGCACATCGTCGAGTACTCGGGCGACCCGGAGGCCGACCGCGTGCTCGTCCTGATGGGATCCGGGGCCCAGACGGCCGCCGAGACGGCGAACGCCCTGAATGCCCGCGGGGAGCGGGTCGGGGTGATCCAGATCCGCCTCTACCGGCCGTTCCCGGCCGCCGAGCTCCTGCGCGCCCTCCCGGAAAGCGTGCGTGCGATCGCGGTGCTCGACCGCACGAAGGAGCCCGGCTCGATCGGTGAGCCGCTCTACCTCGACACCGTCGCGACACTCGCGGAGTCGGGCCGCCCCATGCCCGTCGTCGTCGGCGGCCGCTACGGGCTCTCTTCCAAGGAGTTCACCCCGGGCATGGTCGCGGGCGTGTTCGCCGAGCTCGCACGCGAGCAGCCGAGGCGGCGGTTCACGATCGGGATCGACGACGACGTCTCGGGGACGAGCCTGCCCTACGATCCCGACCTGGACATCGAGCCGGCGGGGACCGTCCGCGCCGTCTTCTTCGGGCTCGGCTCGGACGGCACCGTAGGCGCGAACAAGAACACGATCAAGATCCTCGGCGCCGACGAGGGAGTTCACGCTCAGGGCTACTTCGTCTACGACTCGAAGAAGTCGGGCTCCCAGACGGTGTCGCACCTTCGCTTCGGCCCGAACCCCATCCGGTCGCCGTACCTGGTGAGCCGTGCAAGCTTCGTCGGCTGCCACCAGCTCAAGCTGCTCGACCGGCCCGAGGTGCTCGACCGCGCGGGGCCCGGCGCCACGCTGCTGCTCAACTGCCCGTACGACCCCGGCGACGTCTGGGAGAAGCTCTCCCGCCCGGTTCGGGAGCAGATCGTCGCCAAGGGAATCGAGCTGTACGCGATCGACGCAGGCCGGATCGCCCGCGAGGCGGGGCTTCCGGGCCGGACCAACACGATCCTCCAGGCGTGCTTCTTCGCGACCTCCGGGGTTCTGCCACGCGAGGAAGCGATCGCTCGCATCAAGGCGTCGATCGAGAAGACTTACGGCCGTCGAGGCGATGAGATCGTCCGGCGCAACCACGCCGCCGTCGACAGCGCTCTCGACGGGCTGCACAAGATCGACGTGCCTCGGGTCCCCGGCGGCGGGCACGAGATCCCGTTGCTCGTCCCTGACGATGCACCCGCGTTCGTCCGCACCGTGACCGCAACGATGCTGGCCGGGCGCGGCGACGAGCTCCCGGTGAGCGCGCTACCGGTCGACGGCACCTATCCGAGCGGCACCGCTGCGTACGAGAAGCGCAACATCTCCGACCTCGTCGCCGCCTGGGATCCCGACCTCTGCATCCAGTGCGGCAACTGCAGCTTCGTCTGCCCGCACAGCGTGATCCGCTCCCGGCTGTACGACAAGACGAAGCTGGCTGGAGCGCCCGACGGGTTCCTCTCGGCGCCTCTCGACGCGGTCGGGCTCCCCGACTCCCGCTACACCCTGCAGGTCTACGCCGAGGACTGCACGGGCTGCTCGCTCTGTGTCGAAGCCTGCCCGGCCGTCGCGCCCGGAGTGCCGGGACGGAAGGCGATCAACCTCGAGCAGCGCGAGCCGCTCATCGAGGCGGCCCGCGAGAACGTGGCGTTCTTCGAGACGCTGCCCGCAAACGACCGCTCACGAGTCGACTTCGGCACGGTTCGCGGCACCCAGTTCCTCGAGCCGCTCTTCGAGTTCTCCGGCGCGTGCGCAGGCTGTGGCGAGACACCGTACGTCAAGCTTCTCTCTCAGCTCTTCGGCGACCGGCTGATGGTCGCGAACGCCACCGGCTGCTCCTCGATCTACGGCGGCAACCTGCCCACCACGCCCTGGACGACCGACGCCGACGGCCGCGGGCCCGCCTGGTCGAACTCCCTGTTCGAGGACAATGCCGAGTTCGGGCTCGGGTTCAGGCTGGCTGCCGATCGTCACACGGAGATCGCGCGCCGCCGGCTCGAGGAGCTGCGCGACCAGGTCGGGCCGGAGCTGATCGACGAGCTCCTGACTGCGCCGCAGGCGCGCGAGTCGGAGCTCCGCGCGCAGCGGGAGCGGGTCGACGAGCTGAAGCGGCGCCTGGCCGCCCTGCCGCCGGACTCCGTCTCCGACCTCATGAGCGTGATCGATCATCTCGTCCGGAGAAGCATCTGGATCGTCGGCGGCGACGGCTGGGCCTACGACATCGGCTCCGGTGGGCTCGACCACGTCCTCGCAAGCGGGCGCAACGTCAACGTGCTCGTCCTCGACACCGAGGTGTACTCGAATACCGGCGGCCAGATGTCCAAGGCGACCCCGCTCGGCGCGGTCGCGAAGTTCGCCGCCGCCGGCAAGGCCGTGCCCAAGAAGGATCTCGCTCTCCAGGCGATCGCCTACGGCAGCGTGTACGTCGCCCGCGTCGCGATGGGCGCCGACCCACAACAGACCTTGCGCGCGTTCCGAGAGGCCGAGGCCTACGACGGCCCGTCGCTCGTGCTCGCCTACAGCCACTGCATCGCCCACGGGATCGAGATGAGCGACGGTCTCGACCAGCAGTACCGTGCGGTCGCGAGCGGCTACTGGCCGCTCGTTCGCTACGACCCCGTCGTTCGAGCCGAGGGCGGCAACCCGTTCCTGCTCGACTCGCCGCGACCTCGGATCCCGCTCCGCGACTACACCGACAGGGAGCTTCGCTACCGGTCGCTTGCGAACTCCGACCCGGCGGAGGCCGAGCGGCTCGCCGCCCTGGCCGAAGAGGCTGTCGCGCAACGCTGGGACGTCTACGAGGAGATGGCAGCCCGGGGAGCCGGCCACTTCGCCGCCGACCCGCGGCGGGAGCTGCCGTGAACCTCACGACGAGCTACATGGGCCTGGCGCTCGGGAATCCCCTAGTCGCATCAGCGTCGCCTCTCTCGCGAACCGTCGAGGGCGTGCGAAGGCTTGCCGATGCGGGTGTCGGCGCCGTCGTTCTCTACTCGCTCTTCGAGGAGCAGCTGCGCCTGGAGGCCGCCGAGAACGCGCGTCTCGTCGAGTCCGGCGCCGAGAGCTTCGCGGAGTCGCTCTCCTACTTCCCGTCAGCCTCCGACGACGACGCCGGCCCGCGCCGTTACCTCAGCCTGCTTGCGCGCAGCACCGCCGCCGTGGAGATACCCGTGATCGGAAGCCTCAACGGCGTCACCCCCGGCGGCTGGGTCGAGTACGCCCGGGCGATCGAGGAGGCGGGCGCTGCAGCGATCGAGCTCAATATCTACCACCTGCCCGCCGCAACGCACATCTCGGGCCGCGACGTCGAGCAGCGCCACGTCGACGTCCTGATGCGCGTCAAGCAAGCCGTGTCGATTCCCATTGCCGTGAAGTTGAGCCCCTACTTCAGCTCGACCGGGGAGATCGCCCGCCGCCTCGACGATGCCGGGGCCGACGCGCTCGTTCTGTTCAATCGATTCGTCCAGCCCGACATCGATCCCTACACCCTCTCCGCCGCCCGCGGCATCGAGCTCTCGAGCCCGACCGAGGCGCTGCTCCCACGTACGTGGATCGGCCTTCTCCACGGTCGGATCAACTGCTCGCTTGCGGCCACCACCGGCGTCGAGTCCGCTACCGACGTCGCGAAATACCTCCTCGCCGGCGCAGACGTCGTGATGACCGCCTCCTCCCTACTCCGACACGGCCCCGAGCATGCAACGGCGCTGCTCGACGGGCTCTCGAGCTGGATGGACGAGAAGCGGTTCGCATCGGTCGACGAGCTCCGCGGGCTCCTCGCCGTCCCGCGAGATGTCGATGCGTTCGCTCACGAGCGGTCGGCCTACGTTGACACCATGGGCCGGGCGAACGCGGGCGTCTACGCCCCCTGGTCGGACTGATCGTCCGTGCCGCCGTCCGGCACGGAGAGGAGCGGCACTCGCGCGTGGTGGTGAACGTAGGCGTTCACGCTCCCGAGCAGGCCTTCTTGCGCGCGTCCGCGGCCTCGAGAGCCGAGGACGATCAGGTCGTAACTGCCCCGGTTGATCTCCTTGACGATCTCCGGACCGGCCTCCCCCGCGTGCTGGGTCGTGTGCGCGATCACGTCGACCGGCACCCGGTCGGCAGCCTTGGCGAGCATCTCCCCCGCCCAGCGGTCGAGCTCGGCGCGCATCTTGTCGTTGCTCACCCCGGCGAGCGTGACGTACGCGGACACGGGCGGCGCAACGGTGATCAGGGTCAGCCTCGCGTTTCCAGCACGGGCCAGCTCGATTCCATGGTCGAGCGCCCGCCACGACGAGGCGGAGCCGTCGATCCCGACGAGGATGTCGAGGAACACGGCGTCAGGCTAGTTCACCGACTCGCCCGGCATCGACCTTGCGGAACCTCAGCAAGCGAGTCGTGGCTGATTCCGACGCAGGAAGTCGGCGTTATCGAGAAGATTCGACGATGGCTCGCGGATTGATCGTCGTCGGTGTGGACGGCTCCAGCGAATCCCGGCAAGCTCTTCGCTGGGCGGTTGACGAGGCAGTGCTCCGCAAGGCAAAGCTCCTGGTCGTTCACGCCTGGTGGGCGCTTCCGGAGCTCGAAGGCGGCGCCCGCGGATCCGATCCCGACGCCCACGCGGCTTCCGGTGCCGAAGCAAGGCGATTCATCGACGAGTTCGTCGAACAGACCTTGGGGCCCGACGCAGCCAAGGTCGAGATCGACGCTCTGCCCGCCCAGGGGATCACCGCCGTGGAGGCGCTGCTCGACGCAGCAGGCCATGCCGACCTCCTCGTCGTCGGCTCGCGCGGCCTCGGCGGGTTCAAGCGGCTTCTCCTCGGCTCCGTCAGTCAGCAGTGCGTCCAGCATGCGACGTGTCCCGTGGTGGTCGTGCGAAGCGCATGAAGGCCATGGTGCTTCAGGCGCCGGGAGCGCCGCTCGAGCTCACCCGGATCGACCGCCCGGTCGCCGTCGCCGGTCAGGTACTGCTGAAGGTGCAGGCCTGTGGTGTCTGCCGGACCGATCTCCACATCGTCGACGGCGAGCTCACGCGCCCGAAGCTGCCGCTCGTCCCGGGCCACCAGATCGTCGGGATCGCGGAGGACGGCCGACGTCTCGGCGTCCCCTGGCTCGGCTGGACGTGCGGCTCGTGCCGTTACTGCACGACCGGTCGCGAGAACCTCTGCGACGAGGCCCGCTTCACCGGGTACGACATCGACGGCGGCTACGCCGAATGGGCCGTCGCCGACGAGCGCTTCTGCTTTCCCCTCCCGGACGGCTACGGCGATCTCGAGATCGCTCCGCTCCTCTGCGCCGGACTGATCGGCTACCGGTCCCTGCGGATGGCCGGGGACGCCGAGCGGCTCGGGCTCTACGGCTTCGGCTCCGCCGCACATATCGTCGCGCAGGTCGCCCGCGCGCAGGGCCGCCGTCTGTTCGCGGTGACGCGCGAAGGCGACGAGCACGCGCAGGCGTTCGCCCGCAGCCTCGGAGCCGAGTGGGCAGGGGCAGGGCCTCCACCGGAAGAGCTCGATGCGGCGATCATCTTCGCTCCGGCCGGCGAGCTCGTGCCGGCAGCGCTCCGCGCGCTGGCCAAGGGCGGAACGGTTGTGTGCGCCGGGATCCACATGTCGGAGATCCCCGCCTTCCCCTACGACATCCTCTGGGGTGAGCGAACGGTCCGCTCGGTGGCGAACCTCACCCGCCTGGACGCCGAGGAGTTCCTGGCCCTCGCTCCCAGCGTTCCCGTGATCACGCAGATCGAGACGTTCCCGCTCGAGCGCGCGAATGAAGCCCTCTCGAAGCTGCGCTCGGGCGATGTCCAGGGCTCGCTCGTGATCGTGCCGTAGCGGGGGCTCCGCGAACCGCGGGTTTTCCCGTCGCAGCCTCAGGGTGCGGCCCGATGCCGGCAGAGGCGAACGCAGCAACCCTTTCTCGTGTCAAAGGAAAGGAGCAGATCATGGCCACCACCGTCAAGACCGCCGCCTATGAGGCGCCGGGTCGGCCGGGTAGCCCAGTCGATCTGAAGCCGCGCTACGAGAACTTCATCGGCGGCCACTGGATCGCCCCGATCTCGGGGCAGTACTCACAGAACATCTCACCTGTGACGGGCGAGGCCTTCACCGAGGTAGCTCGTTCGACGGCCGACGACATCGAGCTCGCGCTCGACGCCGCCTACGCCGCGAAGGACGCCTGGGCGGAGACGTCGACGACCGAGCGCTCGAAGGTGCTGAACCTGATCGCCGAGGCGATCGAGGAGAACCTCGAGATGCTCGCGGTCGCCGAGACCTGGGAGAACGGAAAGCCGGTTCGCGAGACTCTCGCAGCCGACATCCCGCTCGCAGCCGACCACTTCCGCTACTTCGCGTCGGTGATCCGGGGCGAGGAGGGGACGATCTCCGAGATCGACAAGGACACCGTCGCCTACCACTTCCATGAGCCGCTCGGCGTGGTGGGCCAGATCATCCCGTTCAACTTCCCGCTCCTCATGGCGGCCTGGAAGCTGGCCCCCGCACTGGCCGCAGGAAACTGCGTCGTGCTCAAGCCGGCAAGCCCGACCCCGTGGTCGATCCTGAAGTTCGCGGAGTTGATCGAGGACATCGTCCCGGCGGGCGTGATCAACATCGTCAACGGCCCCGGCGCCGAGATCGGCAAGGCGCTCGCGACGAACAAGCGGATCGCGAAGATCGCCTTCACCGGAGAGACGGTCACCGGCCGCCTGATCATGAAGTACGCCGCGGAGAACATCATCCCGTCGACGACCGAGCTCGGCGGCAAGTCGCCGAACATCTTCTTCGCCGACATCATGGATGCCGACGACGACTTCCTCGACAAGGCGATCGAGGGCCTCGTGCTCTACGCCTTCAACAAGGGCGAGGTCTGCACGTGTCCGTCACGCGCCCTGATCGAGGAGTCGATCTACGAGCCGTTCATGAAGCGGTGCCTGGAGCGGATCGCGACGATCCGGCAAGGCGATCCGCTCGACCCGGCAACCCAGATCGGCCCACAGGTCTCGACCGCGCAGCTCGAGAAGATCGAGAGCTACGTCGAGATCGGGCTCGAGGAAGGTGCCGAGCTGCTGATCGGCGGCAAGCGAACCGTCCTCGACGGGGAGCTCGCCGGCGGTTACTACTTCGAGCCAACCGTCTTCAAGGGCGACAACTCGATGCGGATCTTCCAGGAGGAGATCTTCGGGCCGGTTCTCGCGGTCACGACCTTCAAGACCGAAGAGGAGGCGCTCGAGATCGCAAACGACACCCTTTACGGCCTCGGCGCCGGCGTCTGGACGCGCGACGCAAGCCGCGCGTTCCGGATGGGACGCGGCATCAAGGCCGGAAGGGTCTGGACGAACTGCTACCACCTCTACCCGGCTCACGCGGCCTTCGGCGGTTACAAGGTCTCGGGCGTCGGGCGGGAGAACCACAAGATGATGCTCGACCACTACACGCAGACCAAGTGCCTGCTGGTCAGCTACGACCCGAAACCGCTCGGGTTCTTCTAGAGCGACCGGCGTTCTGAAGGCACGGGGAGCTGCCGGAATCGGCAGCTCCCCCACTTATGTGGCCTGGCCGGTCGAAAGAGCCTGGTCGGTGAGCACGAGCGCGTCGAGTGCATGCAGTGCGTCCGCCCCGCCGACGACCGAATACGCATCCGCGCGGGCGACGGCTTCGGCTACGGCCATGGTCCCCTCGGGGCAACGCGGCCAGTCGAAGGCGCCCATCGGGCCGCTCCAGAAGATCGTCCGTGCGTTACCGAGCGCCTTGACGTACCGGGCGCGCGTCCGAGGGCCGATGTCGAGGACGACCCAGCCGTAGGGAAGATCGTCGATCGCAACGGCGCGCAAGTCGGGAGCCTCGAAGTGCGCGGCACCGATGACGTCGACGGGTAGCTCGACCGGGAAGTCGAGCGGGTTCGAAACGCGCAGCTGATCGGCCATCCGCCCGCCGATCAGAACCGCATCCGCGCGGCTTCCGAGCTGCCGGAGCACTTCGAGCTTGTCGGCGACCTTGGCGCCTCCGCAGACGACCACGTACGGCCGCTCAGGATCGTCGAGCAGACGCTGCAGCTCACCGAGCTCACTCTCGAGCAGGGGCCCGGAGTGAGTCGGGAACCGGACTTGCCTCGGGCCCGGGTGGGTCACCAGCTCTTCAGGCGCCGCGCGAGGCGGGTGGCGGCGATCCGGACGCGGGAGTCGACCGCGACACAGCCGTCGGGGCCGGCGAGGATCGGGTTCAGGTCGAGCTCCGCGATCTCGGGGATGTCCTCGACGAGCCGCGCGAGCCGAAGCACGAGATCGACGAGCGCATCCACGTTCGCGGGCGGCGCGCCTCTGAAGCCGGCGACCAGCCGTCCTGCCTTCCCGTCGAGCACGAGCTCGCGGGCGTCGAGAACCGAAAGGGGGGCGATCCGGAAGCCGGCCTCGCCGATCAGCTCGGCGTTGGCACCGCCGGGCCCGAAGGCGACGAGCGGCCCGAAGACCGGGTCCTGAACAGCGCCGGCAAGAAGCTCGGTGCCCTCCCGGAGGAAGGGCTGCACGATCACCGGTGCGCCGATCCGGTCGACTGCCTCGCGTAGCTGGGCGCCGTCGCGGAGATCGAGAGCCACGCCGCCGATCTCGGTCTTGTGCACGCCCGGCCGCGCCGTCTTGACGACGACCGGGAAGCCGAGCTCGCCGGCCACGGCCTGGGCCTCCTCGACATCGTGCGCGATCCGCTCGGGGACGAGCGGGATGCCGTAGGCGCCCAGCAGGCTCCTGATCCGATCCGGCGTCAGCCACGAGTCCGCGGACTCTTCGAGCGCCGAATCGACGACCGCACGGGCGGCGGCGGTGTCGACGGCGAGCTCGGGGAGCTGTTTCGGGAGCCCGCTCGAGCCAGGCCGCGCGCTGGCAGGCGAACGCGAGCGCGCGGGCGGCCGATTCCGGGTAGGGAAGAGCGACGACCGGCGAGCCGGGCTCGGTGAGGACGCTCGGCGTCCCGTCCGCGCTGATCACGACCGCGATCACCGGCTTCTCCTGCTTCGTGGATCCGACCGCGCTCCGGATCGCGGCGGCGACCTCATCTGCGCCGGCCACGACCGGCGGCACGAAGATCACGATCAGCGCATCGACGTTCGGGTCATCGAGCACGCGAGGAACCACGGCCTCGTAGGTCGCGGCGGTCGCCGAGCCGAGCAGGTCGACGGGGTTGGAAAGGCTTGCCTCACCCGGAACGACAGCAGCCAGAGCGGCGCGGGTCTGGTCGGTGAGCGCCGGAAGCTCGAGGCCCCAGCTCTCGCAGGCGTCGGCGCAGAGGATGCCCAGGCCGCCCGCATTCGTGATCACGCCGACCCGGCGTCCACCGGGCAGCGGCTGGGTCGAGAGAACGGCAGCAGCATCGACGAGCTCCTCGAGCGTTCGCGCTCGCAGCACGCCGGCCTGATGGAACAGGGCGTCGACGGCGGCGTCGGAGCTCGCGAGCGCCGCCGTGTGCGAGCTCGCGGCGCGCGATCCTGCCGAGGTCGATCCGGCCTTCAGGGCGAGAATCGGCTTGCGGCGGGCGACGCGCCGAGCGACCCGGGCGAACGTCCGCGGGTTTCCGAACGACTCGAGGTAGAGCAGCACGAGATCGGTCGCCTCGTCGTCCTCCCACCACTCGAGCAGGTCGTTCGACGAGACATCTGCCTTGTTGCCGATCGAGATGAACGAGGAGAACCCGAGCGCGCGCTCGGCCGCTTTCTCGAGCAGCGCAAGCCCGAGCGCGCCGCTCTGTGACGAGAAGCCGATCCGGCCGGCTGGAAGAGCGCGCGGTGCGAAGGTCGCGTTCAGGCCGCGGCCCGGAACGGCGATACCGAGGCAGTTCGGGCCGACGAGCCGGGCGCCGTGCGCTCTGATCAGCTCGAGCAGGCGCTCCTGGCGCTGACGGCCCTCCTCCCCGGTCTCGGCGAAGCCCGCCGAGATCACGCAAAGCGCGCGAACGCCGCTGCAGAGCGCATCGTCCGCCGCGTCGAGGACCCGGTCGGCCGGCAGGCAGATGACTGCGAGCTCGACCGTGTCGGCGATCTCGCCGATCGACGTGTAGGCACGTACGCCCGCGACCGGCTCCCCTTTCAGATTGACGGGGAACGCGGCCCCCGCGAAGTCGGCGTCGAGGATGTTGCGAAAGAGCTCGCCCCCGATCGAACCACGCTTTCGCGATGCTCCGATGACGGCGACCGTTCCCGCGGCAAAGAATGGGCGCAGCGAGGCGACGACGGCGGTGTGGTCTCGCTCCTCGACGCGTGACTCGAGTGCGCCGGTCCGGGCGATCGGAAATCGCAGCTCGACCTCGCCGCTCTCGACCTCGCGCAGGAGCTCGAATCCGGCGTCGGCGAACACGCCGAGCGCCGCTGCGTTCGAGGCCATGACGTCGGCAACGAAGACGGAGATGCCGGCTGCCCGAGCCCGGCTTGCGAGCCGCTCGAGCAGGCGGGTGCCGATCCCGCGGCCCTGCTCGGAGTCATCGACGGCGAAGGCCATCTCGGCCTTGTCGCTCTCACCGATTCGTGCGTAGCTCCCGACCGCGACGACTCGCTCGTCGCGATCGCGGTCGGCGAGCCAGCCGGCGAGGGCGCCGCGCTCCGACCAATCGGGATCGAGCAACGGCTCGACGAGACCCCGGTCGATCTGCCTGTACCCGTGGAATCTCAGGAACCTGCTCTCGTCCGAGAGGCCTGTGAAGAACGCGAGCAGCGCGTCACCGTCAGCCGAGAGCGGAGGCCGTAGCCGAAGCGTGCCGCCGTCCGCGAGGACGACGTCGACGGCTTCGGCTTCGGCTACGGCCTGATCGAGGCTAGACGCCGACAAGCTCCGCCTCGGTTGCGACGAGCTGGTTTGCGACGGGAACTGCGCTCAGGACGACCTTGAGCGCGTGCGTCTCGGCCGCGGCTCCGAACACGTCGTAGGCCGCCTCGGTCTCGTCGAGCGAGAACCGGTGCGTCGCAAACGTGGTCGGGTCGAGCTTGCCGCCCTCGATCAGCTTCAGGAGCTTCGGCGTCGTCGCGGTGTCGACGAGACCGGTCGTGATCATCACGTCTCGGATCCAGAGCTTCTCGAGATGCAGCGTCGCGCACTTGCCGTGCACACCGACGTTCGCGACCCGGCCGCCCGGCCGGATCAGCTCGGTGCACAGCTCGAACGTCTCGGGAACGCCGACGCACTCGATCGCGACGTCGGCACCGAGGCCGTCAGTGAGCTCCATCACCTTCGCGACCGCATCCTCGCGGCCGTTGTTGATCGTCACGTCCGCACCGAACTCGATCGCCTTCTCGAGACGCGAGTCCGCGAGGTCGATCGCGATGATCTTCCCCGGCGTGTGCAGCTGCGCGGTCATGATCGCGGCCAGGCCGATCGGGCCTGCCCCGACGACGGCGATCGTGTCGCCCGGCTCGACGCGCCCGTTGAGCACGCCGACCTCGTACGCGGTCGGAAGGATGTCGGCGAGGAACAGCACCTGCTCGTCGCTCAGCCCGTCCGGCACCTTGTAGACGGACGTGTCGGCGAACGGCACCCTGGCGAGCTCCGCCTGGAGCCCGTCGATCAGGTGGCCGAAGATCCAGCCGCCGCCGCCGGTGCAGAGGCCGTAGTGGCCCTCCTTGCAGAAGCGGCAGCGCCCGCACGAGGAGATGCACGAGACGAGCACACGGTCCCCGGGCATGACCGTCGTCACGGCGGCGCCGACTTCGACCACCGTGCCGACCGCCTCGTGGCCGAGGATCGTGCCCGGCTTCACCTCCGGGACGTCGCCCTTGAGGATGTGCAGGTCGGTCCCGCAGATCGTGGACGAATCGATCCGGACGATCGCATCCGTCGGATCGAGAATGATCGGGTCGGGTACGGACTCCCAGGCCCGTTTCCCTGGCCCGTGGTAAACGAGAGCCTTCATTTCGTCCTCCTGTTCGTTGCCCCAACTCTGATCCGGCCCTGCCTCGCCGCCATCGGCGCACCCGCTGAGCGAGCTTGCGGGTTTTCCGCACTAGAAGCGGGCATCGAGCAGCTCCACGAAGTCGGAGACGACACGCTCGGCGCCGTGCCCTTGGAGAGCCCCGTTGCTGCCGGCGCTCGAGATTCCGAGCGCCACCGCCACGCCGGCGGCGCGACTCGCCTCGAGACCGGCGACGGTCGTCTCGAACGTGGCCGCTTCACCCGGTTCGAGCCCGAGCAGACGGCAGGCCGTGATGATCGTGTCGGGAGCCGGCTTGGTCTCGAGGCCGTCCTTGCGGATCACGTTGCCGTCGACGATCCGATCGATCAGGGGCTTGAGGCCCGCCCGCTCCAGCATCAACTCGGTGTTCGAGCTCGCCGAGATCACGGCGCATCGCATGCCGGCCTCCCGCGCATCCTCGAGGTACTCGACGGACCCCTCGAAGGCGTGGATTCCCGCACGCTCGAGCCGTCGCTGAAAGGCCTGCGCCTTGCGGTTCGCGAGACCGAACACGGTCTCGCTCTGGGGTGAGTCGTCAGGTCGGCCCTCCGGAAGCTTGATTCCGCGACTCGCGAGGAACGCGTGCAGCCCGACGACCCGGGGCTTGCCGTGGAGGTACTGGTAGTAGTCGCGGCGGGTGCTGAACGGGCGGAACGGGCCGAACCGCTCGCCCGTGCGCTCCAGCCGCCGCGCCAGAAACTCGTTGAGGCTGTCCCTCCAGGCCGCGGCGTGGATCTCGGCGCCGGCCGTCAGCACTGCGTCGAGGTCGAAGAGGCAGGCTCGCACGCCGTCGGGCAATCCGAGCGTCCGAGCGGTCGCTCTCGGCCCCGCAAGGCTGTGATGGAGCGCAATGCGCTCCTCATGCGCAAGAGCCTCGAGCAGCCGCGCCGTCTCGACGCGCTCGACGGCGAGATTGCGCCCGAACGCGCCGAGCTCCTCGTCGCGCAGGCCGCTCCGGCCACACGCGCCTGCGGCGAGAAGCGCATCCTGGGCCGCGAACAGCGCGACCCGCCAGTGGACGCTCAACTCGTCGAGTGTCCTCGGCGTTGCATATGGGCTCGAGTGCATGTCGTCCCGAGTGTCGTCCTGCGCGGCTTCATCGCCATCGGCGGCGGCGCGGAGCCCGGTTGCGGGTTTCCCGCAGCGGCGATCCGCGCCACGTCCGATGACCTTTTCCGTATGCCCAGCGACGATTGCAATCGGTAAGAGCAATGTCGAGAAGAGGAGATGTGCCATGGGCACCTATGTCGTAGGAGTAGACGGCTCCAAAGGATCGGTCGAGGCGCTCCGGTACGCGATCGAGGAGGCCCGGGTACACGACGCCACCGTGAAAGCCGTCAACGCGTGGCATACGCCGGCGATCCTCTATGAGTCCGGCTGGGCTCCGCTTCCCGTCGATTACGGGGCCTACCCGAAGCAGGCGCAAGAGGTGCTCGACCGGTGTCTCGCAGAGGTCGGGGCAGCCGAGTCGGGTGTCGAGGTGACAACTGCCGTGCACCAGGGACAGGCGGCGGACGTGATCTGCGAGGAGGCGAAGGGAGCCGATCTGCTGATCGTCGGATCGCGCGGCGTCGGCGGATTCCGCGGGCTGTTGCTCGGGTCGGTCAGCCAGCAGTGCGCGCACTTCGCGCCGTGCCCGATCCTGATCGTCCCGAACCGGACTTCGCTCAAGGAACACGAGGATCTCGTGGGCGAGCGCTCTGAAAAGGTCGCTGGTGCGCCGCCCGGTTGAGGGCGACGCACCGGCAAGACGGCCTAGATGACCGTGACGGTCTTGGCCTGGGGGCCCTTCGGGCCCTCCTCGGTCTCGAACTGAACGTTCGCTCCCTCGGGAAGCGACTTGAAGCCCTCACCGCCGATAGCGCTGAAATGGACGAAGACGTCCTTGCTGCCATCGGCCGGCGTGATGAACCCGAAGCCCTTCGAATCGTTGAACCACTTGACGGTTCCGGTTGCCATAGAAATACACCTCCTCCTGCCTTCTCAAGAACGGGCAGAGGAAGCGCAGAACGCGCAACCGGTACTCGCTCGAATCGCTCATCACTCTAGCAGGGCCGAGCGCCCTGCTACCGTAGGGGGACCTGAGCGAGGGTCTGTCGCGGTTAGACATCGCGCCTCATCTCCCCGTTCCTGAGGAGAAAAGAGGATCGAATGCACCGTCGAAGCACCTCGTTCAACCCGAAGGTCGTCACCGCTTGAGTGCCGTGACAGAGCCACTTTCAAAGGCTGAGCCACTCTCAAAGGGAGCGCCGGCTTCCGAGGGCAAGACCGACCTGACGCTGGCAGTAGGGGCACTCGTCGTCTACGGCAGCTACGGGATCGGCACGATCCTGCGCCGGCACAAAGAGAGCTCGGACGGAGCGACCGGCGAGATGGTCGTGATCGAGTTCGCCAACGGGCTGTCGGTGACGCTCCCGGTCGACCGTGCCTCGGCGTGCCTGCGGCCGCTCTCCGGCAAGACGGAGGTCGCCGCGGTCGCCAAGACGCTGCGCGCGAAGGGCGTCACGGAGGACGATTCCTGGCAGAGGCGGACGAAGACGGCGAAGGGCAAGCTCGTCGCCGGGGACGCAGTCGCGCTCGCGGAGATCGTCCGGAACGCGTTCCGGCGCGAAGGCCAGGCGACTCCGAGCGGCGGGGTTATCAAGCTCTCGGCCTACGAGCGCGAGCTCTACCTCGAAGCACGCCAGCTCCTTGCTGCCGAGCTCGGGATCTCCAAGGGCGTCGACGAGCAGGCGGCCGACGCCTGGATTGGCGAGCAGCTCGAACAGGATTCGACAGCCGCGCTCGTCTAGCGGTCTCCGAGACTTGAGCGCAGCCAACAAGGAAGAGAAGCGGTCCGAAGGGGACACCTGGCGCAGCACCCTCGCGCCACACATGAAGCCGCGCGGCACCTCGGTGCTGTTCGACCTCCTGACGTCGGTTGTCGCGTACCTGGCGCTGCTCGCGGCGATGTTCGCCGTCTACGACATCTCGTATCTGCTGGTGCTCGCGCTCTCGGTCTTCGCGGCCGGGTTCCTGATCCGCACTTTCATCGTCTTCCACGACTGCGCGCACGGCTCGTTCTCCGGGTCGAAGCGGGCGAACTCCATGCTCGGGGCGACGCTGGGCGTGCTCCTCTACCAGCCGTTCGCGTGGTGGCGTCACAAGCACGCGGTGCACCACGCGACGAACGGCGACCTCGACCGGCGCGGCGTCGGCGACATCCAGACGCTCACGATCGACGAGTACCGCGCCCGGTCCTGGTGGGGACGGCTCGGCTATCGGCTCTTCCGGAACCCGTTCGTGATGTTCGTGCTCGGGCCGTTCTGGGTGCTGCTGGTCGGGCCGCGGCTCGTCACGCCCGGCATGAACCGGCGGCTGCGCAACAGCGTCCTCGGAACCGACCTCGCCCTGGTCGTCGTGATCGGGACCCTCTGCTGGCTCGTCGGCTGGCAGGAGTTCCTGCTCGTGCAGGGGCCGCCGCTGCTCCTGATGGGCGCGGCCGGGATCTGGCTCTTCTACGTGCAGCACCAGTTCGAGGACGCCTACTGGCAGGCGAACGACGAGTGGAGCTTCGACGACGCAGCGCTGCAGGGAAGCTCGCATCTCGATCTTCCCCGGGTGCTCCAGTTCTTCACCGGCAACATCGGACTGCACCACGTCCACCACCTCAGCGCGCGGATCCCCAACTACAACCTCCAGGCGGCCCATGAGGCCGCGCAGGAGGCGGGCAGGCTCGAGGAAGTGACGCGTCTCACCCTCGGTGACGGCCTGCGCGCGATGCGGCTCAAGCTGTGGGATCAAGAGCAGCGGCGGCTCGTAACGTTCCGCGAGGCATCGCGGAAGCTCTCGCGCGCGTCCTGACGGACAGCTTCGCGGCCGTGTTTCCGGCCTCGTAGACTGCGCGCACGGGCGAGGCAGGAACCCAGCGGTTGGCGATTCACCGGCCGTTGAGGCGGGATCACCGCTGAGCAGGATCTTCCTCTTCTCGCTGACCGCCGCGCTCAACCCGACGTTGCTCGCGGCGACGACGGTGATGCTCATGCTGCCGAACCCGAAGCGGCTGCTTCTCGGCTATCTGGCGGGTGCGTTTACGACGAGCATCACGATCGGAATCGCGATCGAGATCTGGCTGTCCGACTCGAGCGCGCTCAGCACCACCAAGCGCACGATCAACCCGGCGCTCAACATCGCGCTCGGGTCGCTCTTGCTCGTGCTCGCGTTCGTCCTCGGCACCGGAAAGCTCACGGAGCGCCGGGAGCGCAAGCATGCCGGCAAGCCGAAGAAGACACCCAAGTGGCAGACGACGCTGAGCAAGGGATCGGCCCGCTCGACGTTCATCGTCGGGCTGTTGCTGACGTTCCCCGGCGGTTCCTACCTGGCCGCACTCACGGAGATCAGCAAGCAGGACTTCGGTAACGCGGAGGTCGTGCTGGTCGTGATCGCGGTGAACGTGGTCATGCTGATGCTGCTCGAGCTGCCGCTGATCGGGTACGCGGTCGCTCCGACGTGGACGCGCCAGGCGGTCGAGCGGCTCAAGGGCTGGATCGCCCGCAACGGCGCCCGCACCGCCGTGATCGCCGCAGCCGTGCTCGGCGCCGCGCTGATCATTCGCGGGGTGGTCGCGCTCATAGGCTGAACGGCGCACGCCCCGGCCGACAACACTCCGGCCGGTTCTCCGGCGATACTGCGCCGAGTGAGACGCGCAGGCGCCGTCGCAGGCTTACTCGTAGTGGCGATTCTCGCGGTCGGCTCGACGGGGGCAACCGCGCGGCCCGACGTCGCCGGCGGCCAGAACGGCAAGTTCCTCGTCACGTACGTGACGCCGAAGACGTCGGACGAGAAGATCCTCGTCAACCTGATCAAGGAGAGCCAGCTCAGCCAGGTCGCCGCGGCGCTCAGCAAGTCGCTGAAGCTTCCCGCAAACATCACGATCGCGGTGACCCGCACACAGGCAGGGCCCTACTTCGACCCGAAGACGAGCACGATCGACTTCAACCTGCCGTTCGCGGCATTGATGTTCCGCGTGATCACGAGCGAGTACCCGAAGATCACGCCCTACAACTTCGGAGTCGCGTTCGCCTCGCTTCAGTACTTCGTCCTCTTCCACGAGATCGGCCACGCGCTGATCCACGCCTGGCACATCCCGGTGCTCGGCCGTGAGGAGGACGCGGTCGACGCGTTCTCGACGATCTTCATGGTGCGGTTCGTCCAGGACGGGCAGATCGCGCTCTGGGGCGCCGACTTCTTCAACGCAGTCGGCTCCGGGCACAAGTACGGCGCGGTCGACTTCGCCGACGAGCATTCGCTCAGCCCGCAGCGGGCCTACTCGATCGCTTGCTGGGTCTACGGGTCGGACGAGAAGAAGTACGCCTACCTCGCGAAGATCCTCCCGAAGGAGCGCGCCGGACGGTGCGCCGGCGAGTACAAGCAACTCGAGTCGGCCTGGCTTCAGTTCCTGAAGCCGCACGTGCGCACGAGCTGAGTATCAGCCGGCGACGAGCTCGTCGAAGAGCCGCGCGAGCGTCGCCGCCGGGTCGCCGCAGATCCCGGTGTGAACCTCGGACGGCTGGATCATCGTGCTCGACGGTGCGACCAGCCAGTGGAAGCGCTCCGTGAAGTCGAGCGCGGCGATCGGCCCCGCGGCGGCGTCTCCGGCGGCGATCCGCTCGATCGCGGCGAGGTGGGCGCCGACTGCGTCGAGGTCGAGCTCCGGCGCGAGCGCGAGCGCACGGGCAGGGTCGAGCGCCGTGCGGGCCTCGAGGAACCCGACGGGGCGGCTGAAGACGATCACGCCCGCGTTGATCCGCTCGCCGCGCTCCAGCCGCGGCACCAAGCGGTAGATCGCGTAGGAGAACGGGCTACCCTCAGCGCCCGCGGGCATTCTCGGCCTCCTCGAGGAACGCGCGCGGCTCCTCGAGCCTCGCGCTCAGGTAGTCGGCGTACACGCTCGCGTCGCCCCCGTCGAGCCACTCCTCGGGCACGGCGGCTGCGATCTCGCCGAGAAGTACCGGCGTGACCTTCGGTGCGAGCCGGGCATCGGCATCGGCGATCGAGGCGGCGTACGGCAAGAGCACATGATCTCGCACCGCTGCGAACCGATCGGCGCGAGGATCGGCGGGAGCGCTGCTGTGGTGCCAGTAGAGCGCCGCCCCATGATCGATCAGCCAGATGCGGCGGTGCCATTCGAGCAGGTTGGGGTTCTGGGGCGTGCGATCGATGTTGGTCACGAGCGCGTCGAGCCACACGACGTCAGCGGCGAAATCGCCGTCCGGCACCAGGCCCGCAGCAGGCGAGAAGGGCAGGGAGCCGGGCAGGAAGTCCACGCCGAGGTTCACGCCCTCGCTCGCGAGCAGCAGATCCTGGATCTCGGGGTCGGGCTCGGCTCGGCCGATCACCGGGTCGAGCTCGATCGCAACGAGCTCCGGCACCGGGAACCCGAGCGCGCGTGCGAGCTCACCGACCACAACCTCGGCGACGAGCGCCTTCGGCCCCTGCCCGGCGCCGCGGAACTTCAGCACGTAGAGCCCGTCGTCGTCGGCCTCGACGAGCCCGGGCAGCGAGCCACCCTCGCGCAGCGCGGTGACGTAGCGGGTCGCAGTAACGGTGCGCACGCCGGCGAGCGTACCCGCCTCCCATCGTCTCCTGAAGCCACGTCTCGCGCGGGCAAGTCCGGGGACTGTCCCCAGACATGTCGCACCCAGACACGTCTGGGGACTGTCCCCAAGGCATGTCGCGCCCAGACACGTCTGGGGACTGTCCCCGGACGCGTCTCGGGAGGACACGGCGAATTTGGTTGGGGCCTAAAGGGCTCGTGGTCGCCGCCGACGACTCGGGTGATGGACACCGAACTGATCGATCACGTCGCCGCGCTCGTCGCCGATCTCGACGGCGGCGTTGCAGACGACCCCGCGATCGACTGGGGCGTCAGCCCACCCGAAGGCGGTCTCGACCACGGGTACGCGCTGGGCGTCTGGATGCTCTCCGCGTGCCTCGACGAGCCCCGGCTCGCCCCTCTCGCCGAGGCGCTCACACGTCCTCAGCCGTCCGCGCGCCCGATGCAGGGCGAGCGCACCGCGTTCTTGGCTGAAGAGCGCTGGCAAGAGCCCTTTGCGACCGCCTGCGGGCGCCTGCTCGAGCGAGGGCCGTGGGACGATCGCGCCCTCCAGGTCTCGATCTCGCTGCGAAGCCTCGAAGACCAGTCCATCGCGCCGACCGTTCTCGACCTTCTGATCGCGGGCGCCGAGCTCGAGCCGGCCCCCTCGGAGCTCGTGATCTCCAGGCTCGAGGTCCTCGACCCCGGCAACCCGCGAATCCAGCGGATCCGGCAGGTCGCAGAGGCGGCTGATCCGCTGCCGCAACGGTAGAGCTCACGACCGTCGCCGTCGCACCCACGACGAGAACGGTTCCCCCGTCCCGGGCTCCGTCACTGTATTGAACAGCCATCGCGAGCACGCCCGGCCGTCGGCGTCGGCGGCGCGGGTCGGATAACGCCGCGGCAGGCCGAGTAACCGTGATAGACGAGAGGGCTTGCCGAGCCGCATCTTCGTCCCCGGGGCAGCAGACCTCGAATCTCGCACCCAGTTCCTCGCCGACCGTCTAGTCGACGGCCTGAAGCCGCTCGCGCGAGTCGCCTACAACTACAGCTGGAGCTGGACCCGCGACGGCGCAGCGGTCTTCCGCGACATCAACCCCCAGCGCTGGGCGAGCTCCGGCGAGAACCCCGTCGCGTTCCTCAACGACCTCTGGTCGTCGACGCAGGAAGCCGCCGAGCGCAACCCCGCGCTGATGGAGCGGGTGCAGACCCTGGCAAACCGGCTCGAGGAGCAGCTCTCGCGCCCCCACTGCCGCCGCCCCGGCGTCGACGGGCCCGTCGTGTTCATGTGCGCCGAGTTCGGCTTTCACCAGTCGATGCCGATCTACTCGGGCGGCCTCGGCGTCCTTGCCGGCGACATCCTGAAGGAGGCCAGCGACCAGTCCCTCGAGATGATCGGGATCGGCCTTCTCTACCGCCGCGGCTACTTCCGGCAGCGGCTCGACATCAAGGGCCGGCAGCAGGAGTTCTGGCTCCAGCATGACCCGAAGAGCCTCCCGATGGCGCGCGTCGCGGATGCCGACGGACAGCCGCTTCAGCTCGAGGTCGAGCTGTTCGGCGACCCCCTCGCATTCCAGGTCTGGCGCGTCGATGTCGGCCGGGTGCCGCTGCTCCTCCTCGACGCGAACCTGCCCCGGAACGACTCGGTGCAGCGGTGGACGTCGGGACGTCTCTACGAAGGCAACCGCGCCGTGCGCCTCGCGCAGTACGGGCTGCTCGGAATGGGCGGAGCCCGCGTGCTCGAGGCGCTCGGGATCGAGCCGGCCGTCATGCACCTGAACGAGGGCCACCCGGCTCTGGCCGCCCTCGAGATCGCCGCCCGCGACGTGGCTGCCGGAACCCCACTCGACCAGGCGATCGACAGCGTCCGCGAGCACATCGTCTTCACCACTCACACACCGGTCGCCGCCGGGAACGAGACGTATGCCCCCGAGGAGTTTCTCCCGGCGTTCGCCGACCTCCGCACGCGACTGGGCCTCGACGAAGCAGCATTCCTCGATCTCTGCCGCGGCGTCCCGGGCGAGGGGAACGACTGGCCGGGAATGACGCCGCTCGCACTCCGGCTCAGCCGCCGCCGCAACGGCGTAAGCCGCCTGCACGGCGAGGTCGCGCGCGCCATGTGGCACCCGCTCTTCCCGGACACCGTCGAGACGCCGATCACGCACGTCACGAACGGCGCGCACCTCCCCACCTTCATCTCCGAGCCGATCCGGATCCTCTTCGAGGACAACCTCGGCGAGGACTGGCTCAAGCATCCGGCGCGCCCCGAGTCCTGGGAGGGCGTCTGGGAGATCCCGAACGGGGAGCTCTGGGCCGCCCGCCGCGAGGCCAGGGGCCGTCTCGTCACCTACCTGCGGGAGAAGGCCGAGCAGGACAGCCTGCAGCGCGGCGAACAGCTCGAGTACGTGCGCCGGATGGAGGTGAGCCTCGACCCGGACTCGCTCACGCTCGGCTTCGCGCGCCGCCTCGCGACCTACAAGCGCCTGTACCTCCTCAACCACGATCCGGCGCGCGCGAAAAAGCTCTTCGCGGGCGCCTACCCGACCCAGCTCGTGATCGCCGGCAAGGCTCATCCGAACGACGAGCCGGGCAAGGACTCCCTGCAGCGGCTCTACGAGTTCGAGCACTCCTCACCCGAGGTCACCGGCCGGGTCGTGATCGTCGAGGACTACGACATCGGGATCGGCTGCCAGCTCGTCGCAGGCTGCGACGTCTGGGTGAACCTCCCGCGCAAGCCGATGGAGGCGAGCGGCACGAGCGGGATGAAGGCGACCTTCAACGGGGCGCTGCAGCTGAGCGTCCTCGACGGCTGGTGGGCCGAGGGCTACAGCGGCACCAACGGCTGGGGGATCCCCGGCGACGGCGAGGACGACCCGGACGCCGCCGATGCCCGCGACGCCGAGCTCTTCTACGACCTGCTCGAGCGCGAGGTGATCCCGCTCTTCCACGACCGCGACGAGGACGGCGTCCCACACGGCTGGTGCGACAAGATCAAGGAGGCGCTCGTCACCTGCGCGCCGGAGTTCTCGGCGACGCGAATGGTGAACGATTACGTCGAGCGCATCTACCGGAGCAGCACGCCCGGGTAGGGTTGCAGGGTGGATCCGGTGAGGCCCTTCGCTCTGGTTCTGGCGGGAGGCGAGGGCAAGCGCCTCTGGCCACTCACGATCGACCGTGCCAAGCCGGCCGTTCCATTCGGCGGCAACTACCGGCTGATCGACTTCGTTCTCTCGAACCTAGTCAACGGCGGGTACCTCAAGATCGCCGTCCTGACGCAGTACAAGAGCCATAGCCTCGACCGTCACGTCGCCGCCACCTGGCAGCTCTCGACGCTGTTCGGCAACTACGTCGTTCCGGTTCCGGCCCAGATGCGCCGCGGCCCGCACTGGTTCTCGGGCTCGGCCGATGCGATCTACCAGAACCTGAACCTGATCTACGACGAGCGGCCGGACGTGATCTGCGTGTTCGGCGCCGACCACGTGTACCGGATCGACCCGCGCCAGATGGTGCGCCAGCATCTCGAGAGCGGCGCAGGCGTCACCGTCGCCGGGCTGCGAGTGCCGATCGAGCAGGCACGTGAGTTCGGCGTGATGGACGTCTCCGACGACGGGCGCAACATCGTCGCGTTCCGCGAGAAGCCCGAGCACCCCGTCGGGCTGCCGGACGCACCCGACGAAGTCATGGCCTCGATGGGTAACTATGTGTTCGGTGCGCAGGCACTGATCGACGCGGTGACCGCGGACGCGAAGAACGACGCCTCGACCCACGACATCGGCCGCGACATCATCACGATGATGGTCGACCAGGGCCAGGCCCAGGTGTTCGACTTCGCCAACCACCGCGTCCCCGGCGTCTCGGAGCGCGAGCACGGCTACTGGCGGGACATCGGGAACCTCGACGCGTACTACGACGCGCACATGGACCTGATCTCGCCCGACCCGATCTTCAATCTCTACAACCGCAGCTGGCCGATCCTCAAGCAGCCCGACCGCCACCCGCCTGCCAAGTTCGTGTTCGACGACCCGGGGCACACCGGGATGGCGGTCGACTCGATGGTCTGCGCCGGCGTCATCGTTGCCGGCGGCATCGTCCGGCGGTCGGTGCTCTCGCCCGAGGTCTCCGTGCGCTCCGGCGCCAAGGTCGAGGGCTCGATCCTGATGGACGGGGTCGTCGTCGGCGAGAACGCGATCGTCCGCAATGCGATCATCGACAAGAACGTCGTGATCGAGCCGGGAGCGAAGCTCGGCGTCGACGCGGAGCACGACCGGCAGCGGTTCGTCGTCTCGCCGCGCGGGATCGTCGTCGTCGGCAAGGGCGAGCGTGTCACGGCGTGATCTCTCAGTCGCGCTTCTGACCCGCGAGTACCCGCCGGACGTCTACGGCGGTGCGGGCGTGCACGTCGAGTACCTGGCGAAGGAGCTCGACCGCCTCGTGGACGTCACAGTCCACTGCTGGGGCGCGCCCCGGCCCGGAGCGAGACCCAAGGTGGTCGCCTACGAGCCGTGGGCCGAGCTGGCCGGATCCGAGCCGTACATGGCGGCGCTCCGCACGATGTCGATCGACCTCGCGATGGCCGCCGGCACGAAAGACGCCGACCTCGCCCATAGTCACACCTGGTACGCGAACCTCGGCGGGCACCTTGGCGGCCTCGTGCACGAGATCCCGCACGTCGCAACCGTGCACAGCCTGGAGCCGCTGCGCCCGTGGAAGGCGGAGCAGCTCGGCGGCGGCTACTCCGTCTCGTCGTTCTGCGAGCGCTCGGGGCTCGAGGGCGCGGACGCGATCATCGCGGTCTCGGCGGCCATGCGCCGCGACCTGATCAACTGCTACCCGGCGGTCGACCCGGGACGCGTGATCGTGATCCACAACGGGATCGACACCGACGAGTTCAAGCCCGACCGCGGCACGGACGCGCTCGTCCGCCTCGGCGTCGACCCCGGCCGGCCGGTCGTCCTGTTCGTGGGGCGCGTGACGCGGCAGAAGGGCCTCCCCCACCTGCTCGAGGCGGCCACCGACATCGATCCCGGCGCGCAGCTCGTGCTCTGCGCGGGCATGCCCGACACGCCGGAGCTCGGGGCGGAGATCCTCGCCCGCGTCGAAGCTCTCCGCGCGGCCGGCCACCCGGTGTTGTGGATCGAGGAGATGCTTCCGCGACCGGAACTGATCCAGCTGCTCACGCACGCGACCGTCTTCGTGTGCCCGTCTGTCTACGAGCCGCTCGGGATCGTGAATCTCGAGGCAATGGCCTGCGAGACCGCCGTGGTCGCCACGCACACGGGCGGCATCCCCGAGGTCGTCGAGGAAGGCGTGACCGGCCTCCTCGTCCCCCTCGAGCTACGCGACGACGGCTCGGGGGAGCCGGTCGACCCGGCTGAGTTCGCGGCCGGCTTCTCGGAGCGGATCAACGAGCTCCTCGCCGACCCGGCCGAGGCCGAGCGGCTCGGTAAGGCCGGTCGGGGGCGTGCTGTCGCAGAGTTCGGCTGGTCGGCGATCGCCGAGCGCGTAGTCGATCTCTACGAGCGCGTGATCGCCGCCGGGTGAGTCAGCAGATCGGGCCGTCGTCCGCGACTGTCGCCGCGAGGAGCAACCGGACGGTCTCCTCGTCGATCTGCTCCGGCCTCCGAAACCGGATGCAGCCCTTGCCGACCGAGAGGCCCTCGAGCCGCGAGGCATTCGCCTCGAGCGCCGCCTGGCGCAGAACGTAGAACGAGATGTAGGCCTTCTGGCTCGCGAAGCCGATCTCGACCTCGCCGTCGCGCTCGTACGAGGGCATCCCGTAGCGCATCGCCTCGGTGAACCCCCGCAGCTCCTCGAGACAGAGCCGCCGCAATAGCTCGAGCGCCTCACGACGCTCGGGGGGCGCGGCTTCGACATATGCCGCAACGCTGGACGCTTGGCTATGCAACGTGGGGAATCTAGCGCCGGCCGGAACCGACCGTCTCGGCGCGCAGAGCCGCCGCGAGCTCCGCTGTGAGCGCACCCGGCTCGAGCCGCCACTTCCAGTTGCCCTTCGTCGTGCCCGGAAAGTTCATCCGTGCCTCGCTGCCGAGCCGGAGGATGTCCTGCGCGGGCAGGATCGAGAGCTGAGCCTTCGACGCGAGCGCCGCGCGGATCATGCTCCACGACGGGTCGGCCGGGTCGAAGCCGGTCTCGGCGCGCTGCGACTCCGAGAGGGAGCGCCACCAACCGAGCGCCGTGTCCATGTCGTGCGTCCCCGTGTAGACGACGAAGTGCTCGCCGTGGTTCTCCGGGCGGTGGGGGTTGCGCCGTCCCGGATCGAGCGAGAACTGGAGCACGAGCATCCCCGGGAACCCGAGCTCGTCGCGCAATCGCACGACGGCCGGCGTGATCACGCCGAGATCCTCGGCGACGACGGGCAGCGGGCCGAGCTCCGCCTCGGCGGCGCGAAACACCGCGGCGCCCGGGCCGCGATGCCAGCGGCCGTTCCTGGCCGTGCGGTCGCCCGCCGGAACCTGCCAGTAGGACACGAAGCCGCGGAAGTGATCCACGCGAACCAGGTCGAAGAGCTCGAACGTCCGCCGCAGCCGCTCGATCCACCAGCGGTAGCCGGTTCGCTGGAGCGCCGGCCAGTCGTAGAGCGGGTTGCGCCAGAGCTGACCGGAGGCGCTCAGCGCATCGGGCGGCGCCCCGGCCACCGAGCCCGAGAGGAAGAGCTCCGGGTGCGCCCGCTGGTCGGCGCGGTCGGGCGCGACGTAGATCGGCACATCTCCGATCAGCCGGATACCCCGCTCGGCAGCGTAGGAGCGGAGCGCATCCCACTCGCGCCCGAACCGCACCTGGTCGGCCACAGCCGAGCGCCCGACGAGACGCTCCCAGTCCTCGACCCAGTACCGATGCTGCTCGCGGAACGCCGCGATCTCGCTCGGCGCTCACGGGCGCAGCGGGCTCCGCGAGCAGCCCGGGCGACCCGGCAAACACCGACTGCGGCCAGTACGGCGAGCCGGTCCGATCGGGCGGCCCTACGGGCAGCATCTGCCACCACGACTGCCCCGCAGCTGCGAGCCAGTCGACGAACTCGAACGCCGTTTCCCCGAGCCTTCCGCCGGGAAGAGAGGTCAGGTGCAGCAGGACGCCGCTCGACCGGCCAAGATGAGGAGGTGAACCCACGCACGAAGATTTCGTCGGCGCCCGCGTGACGCCTCCGCCGAAGACGCCACCTCCGCGAATCGAGATCCAAGACATCTGGCCGTCGATCGACGCCGGCGCCTTCCCGGCGAAGCGCACGCTCGGCGAGGAGCTCGCCGCGTACGCGACGATCTTCGCCGACGGCCACGACATCCTCCGCGCCGCTCTCCGGCACCGTGCGCCCGGCGACGAAGGAATGGGCCGAGGCCCCGATGGAGCCGCTCGGCAACGACCGCTGGAGCGGCGCCTTCGAGCCCGACCAGCTCGGACGCTGGCAGTACTCGGTCGTCGCCTGGATCGACCGCTTCGCCTCGTGGCGGCACGAGATCCAGCGCAAGGTCGAAGGCGGCCAGACCGACCTCACCGGCGAGCTCGCAGAAGGGGCGGCGCTGCTCGGCGTCAAGAAGCTCTCCCTCGTCGACGCGCTCGACACGACCCGCGAGCAAGCCCTCCCCCGCGAGGCCGAGACCGCGAGCGACCCGCTCGAGCTGATCGTCGACCGTCACCGTGCGAGCTTCGGTGCCTGGTACGAGCTCTTCCCCCGCTCGTTCGGCGGCTTCGCCGGCGTCGAGCGCGTGCTGCCAGAGCTCGCCGCCCTCGGCTTCGACGTTCTCTACTTCCCGCCGATCCACCCGATCGGCGTCACTCACCGCAAGGGCAAGAACAACGCGCTCACGGCGGGAGCGGACGACCCGGGCAGCCCCTGGGCGATCGGTGCGAAGGCCGGAGGCCACACCGCGATCGCACCCGAGCTCGGCACGCTCGCCGACTTCGAGAGCCTGGTCGCAGCCGCCGCTGAGCACGGCCTCGAGATCGCCCTCGACCTCGCGCTCCAGTGCTCCCCCGACCACCCCTGGCTCACCGAGCACCCCGACTGGTTCCAGCGCCGCCCCGACGGGACGCTCAAGTACGCCGAGAACCCGCCCAAGCGCTACCAGGACATCTACAACCTCAACTTCCAGTCCTCCGACTGGCGGGCCCTCTGGAAGGCGCTCCTCGACGTCGTCCTCACCTGGGCCGGGCGCGGAGTGCGCATCTTCCGGGTCGACAACCCGCACACGAAGCCCGTCGCGTTCTGGTCGTGGCTGATCCGCGAGGCGCAGGCCGTCCACCCCGACCTCGTCTTCCTCTCGGAGGCGTTCACCCGCCCGGCGATGATGGCCACGCTCGCGAAGGCGGGCTTCAGCCAGTCCTACACCTACTTCACATGGCGGAACACGCGCGCGGAGCTCACCGAGTACGTGTGGCAGCTCACGATCGGCGACCTGCCGCAGTTCTTCCGCCCGAACTTCTTCACGAACACGCCGGACATCCTCACCGAGTACCTGCAGCACGGCGGCCGCCCGGCGTTCGAGGCCCGGCTCGTGCTCGCAGCGACGCTCTCACCGAGCTACGGCATCTACTCGGGCTTCGAGAACCTGGAGGGCACCCCGCGCGAGCCGGGAAGCGAGGAGTACCTCGACTCGGAGAAGTACGAGCTGAAGGCGCGGGCCCTCGACGGTGAGCTGCTGCCGCTCGTCGCCCGGCTGAACGAGATCCGCCGCGCCACCCCGGCACTGCAGCGCCTGGCCAACATCACGTTCCTCGAGACCGAGAACGAGCAGCTGATCGCCTACGCGAAGGGCAGCGCAGCCAATACGGTTGTCGTGTGCGTGAACCTCGACCCGAAGAGCGCGCAGGTCGGCCTCGTCACCATCCCACCGAGCCTGGGCCTGCCGGCGACCTTCGCCGTCACCGACCTGGTGGCGGGTGGCTCGTGGACCTGGAGGACGGGCGGCAACTACGTGAGGCTTGTACCGGGAACGCAGCAGGCCCACATACTCGGCGTCGAAGGATGAGATGTGAGTAGCGAGCCCGGCGCCATCGGCCGCGTGGCAGCGGTCGACCACCACGACCCGCACGGCGTGCTCGGCGCGCATGCGGAGCGTGGAGGAGTCGTGGTGCGCGCGTTCCGGCCGGGAGCGACGGGGATGCGGGTGCTGCCGAAGCGCGGGAGCGCGGTCGAGATGCAGCGAGGTCGACGGGGCCGGCGTCTTCGAGGCATTCCTGCCGCGCCGCAAGCCTCCGCTCGAGTACCGGCTCGAAGCGACGTGGCTCGACGGCTCGACGTTCGCCTACGACGACCCGTATGCATTCCCGCCCACGCTCGGTGACGTCGACCTCTACCTGATCGGCGAGGGGCGGCACGAGGAGCTGTACGACGTGCTCGGCGCGCACGAGCGCGAGCTGGAGGGCGCACAGGGGCACGTCGTTCGCGGTCTGGGCGCCCGCGGCCCGCTCGGTCAGCGTCGTCGGCGACTTCAACAACTGGGACGGCCGCGTCCACCAGCTGAGATCGCTCGGGTCGAGCGGGGTCTGGGAGCTCTTCGTCCCGGGGATCGGGACGGGCAGCCGTTACAAGTACGAGATCCGCCACGGGAGCGAGCCACCGCGCCTGAAGGCCGATCCCCTCGCCTCGGCCGCCGAGCAGCCGCCTGCCAACGCCTCCGTCGTGTTCCGGTCGCAGTACGAGTGGAACGACGGCGCGTGGCTCGAGACGGCGCGAGCGCACCGAGGCCTGGGCGAGCCCGATGTCGGTCTACGAGGTGCACCTGCCGTCGTGGCGCCTGAACTCGCTCGAGCACAACCGCAGCCTCACCTACGAGGAGCTCGCCGACGAGCTCGCCGCCTATGTCGTCGAGCTCGGCTTCACCCACGTCGAGCTCCTGCCGGTGATGGAGTACCCGTTCTCGGGCTCGTGGGGCTACCAGGTCAGCGGCTACTACGCGCCCACCTCGCGCCTCGGCACCCCGGACGACTTCCGCCGGTTCGTCGACCGGCTGCATCGAGGCCGGCGTCGGCGTGATCCTCGACTGGGTGCCGGCGCACTTCCCGCGCGACGACTGGGCGCTCGCCCGGTTCGACGGCACCGCGCTCTACGAGCACGCCGATCCCCGACGCGGCGCGCATCCCGACTGGGGAACGCTCGTCTTCAACTACGGCCGCACCGAGGTGCGCAACTTCCTCGTCGCGAACGCGCTCTACTGGCTGCGCTGCTTCCACGCCGACGGGCTGCGCGTCGACGCCGTCGCCTCCATGCTCTACCTCGACTACTCGCGCGCGCCAGGCGAGTGGATCCCGAACCGCTACGGCGGGAACGAGGATCTCGAGGCGATCGCGTTCCTGCGCGAGCTGAACGAGGTCACTCACGGCCGCGTCCCCGGCGTCGTGATGGCGGCCGAGGAGTCGACCGCCTGGCCCGGCGTCTCGCGCCCGACGTCGTCCGGCGGGCTCGGGTTCGGGTTCAAGTGGAACATGGGCTGGATGCACGACACGCTCGACTACTTCCAGAACGACCCGATCCACCGCTCCTACCACCACGACCGCCTGACGTTCGGCCTCCTCTACGCCTTCACGGAGAACTTCGTGCTGCCGCTCTCGCACGACGAGGTCGTCCACGGCAAGGGCTCGCTGCTCTCGAAGATGCCCGGCGACCGGCCGCGCCAGCTCGCGAACCTGCGCGCGCTCTACGCGTACATGTGGGCGCATCCGGGCAAGAAGCTGCTGTTCATGGGTGGCGAGATCGCGCAGGAGCAGGAGTGGAGCGCCGACCGGAGCCTCGACTGGCACTTGCTCCAGCAGCCGGGCCACGCGGGGGTACAAAGGCTCGTCGCCGACCTGAACCGGCTCTACCGGGCCGAGCCGGCGCTCTGGGAGCGCGACTTCGAGCCGTCGGGCTTCCGCTGGCTCGAGGCGGGCGACGGTGCGGCGAACGTCCTCGCCTTCGCGCGCCTGTCGGCCGACGGAAGCCGCATGCTCGTCTGCGTGTGCAACTTCGCCGACGCCGCACCGCGACCGGCTACCGGGTCGGCTTCCCGCGCGGAGGCGGCTGGCGCGAGATCCTGAACACGGACGTCGAGCCGTTACGCCGGCTGGAGCGCGGGCCGGAACGAGGGCATCACGGCGGAGGAGCTGCCATGGCACGGCCAGCCGTTCTCGGCCGAGCTCACGCTGCCGCCGCTGTCGGTGCTCTGGCTCGTCCCGGAGGGCCAATAAGCGTCTGGCCGGGGAGCCCTTTCCCGCTCGGTGCGACGTGGCACGGTGAGGGAACCAGCTTCTCGCTCTTCTCCGAGCATGCCGAGGGTGTCGAGCTCTGCCTCTTCGGCGAGGACGGCCTCGAGCTGCGGCACGAGCTGACGCAGCGCTCCGGCCACGACTGGCACGGCTACCTGCCCGGCGTCGGGCCCGGCCAGCGTTACGGCTACCGCGTCCACGGCCCCTACGCGCCCTCGGACGGTCACCGGTTCAACCCGGCGAAGCTGCTGATCGACCCCTACGCGAGGGCGATCGAGGGGCCGGTCGACGTGGGATGCCGCGCGAGCGTTCCCCTACCCGCCCGGTGGCGAGGACGGCGACGTCCCCGACGAGATCGACGACGCCGCGGCGATCCCGAAATGCGTCGTGATCGACCCTGCCTTCGACTGGGAGGACGACCGCCCGCCGAAGACGCCTCTGCACGACACCGTGCTCTACGAGCTGCACGTCAAGGGCTTCACGAAGCTCCATCCGGGCGTTCGCGAGGATCTGCGCGGCACCTACGCCGGGCTCGCCTCGGACGCGGCGATCGAGTACCTCGTCTCGCTCGGCGTAACGGCAGTCGAGCTGCTCCCGATCCACCAGATCGGCGACGAGCGCTTCCTGCACGACCGCGGGCTCACGAACTACTGGGGCTACTCGACGATCGGCTTCTTCGCCCCGCACGCGCAGTACGCGGCCACCGGCGTCCACGGCCAGCAGGTGAGCGAGTTCAAGGGGATGGTGAAGGCACTCCACCGAGCCGGCCTCGAGGTGATCCTCGACGTCGTCTACAACCACACGGCCGAGGGCGATCACCGCGGCCCGATGCTCGCCTTCCGCGGCCTCGACAACGCGTCGTACTACCGGCTCGAGGCCGATCGCCGCCGCTATACCGACTACACCGGCACCGGGAACACGCTCAACCTCGCGCATCCGAGCGTCCTGCGGATGGTCACCGACTCGCTCCGCTACTGGGTGACCGAGTGCCACGTCGACGGCTTCCGGTTCGACCTCGCCTCGACGCTCACCGCGCGAGTCGGCCTTCCTCGCGGCGATTCACCAGGATCCGGTGCTCTCGCGGGTCAAGCTGATCGCCGAGCCGTGGGACGTCGGCCCGGGCGGCTATCGCGTCGGCGGCTTCCCGCCCGGCTGGAGCGAATGGAACGACCACTACCGCGACACCATGCGCGACTTCTGGCGCGGCCAGACGAACGCGGCGGCGTTCGCGACGCGCTTCACCGGCTCGAGCGACCTGTACGGCACCCCCGGCCGCTCGCCGACCGCGTCGCTCGACTTCATCACGGCCCACGACGGTTTCACGCTTGCCGACCTCGTCTCGTACGAGCACAAGCACAACGAGGCGAACCTGGAGGACAACCGCGACGGCAACAACGACAACCGCTCCTGGAACTGCGGCGTCGAGGGGCCGACGGACGACCCGAGATCCGCGCGCTGCGAGCTCGTCAGCAGCGCAACATGCTCGCCACGCTGCTTCTCTCGCAGGGAGTGCCGATGCTGGTCGCGGGGGACGAGCGCGGCCGAACGCAGCGCGGCAACAACAACGCGTGGTGCCAGGACAACGAGGTCTCGTGGATCGATTGGCGTGCGAGACCGAGACCGGCGAGCATGCTCGCGAGCTTCACCCGCCGGGTGCTCGCGCTCCGCAAGCGCCACGCGGTGTTCCGCCGGACGCGGTTCCTCGACGGCGGCGCCGACCGAGTCGGCGCTGCCGGACGCCTGGTGGTTCCGTCCGGACGGCACGGCCGATGGCGCAGCGCGACTGGCAGAACGACGATCTGCGCCACCTCGGCGTGTTCCTGAACGGCGAGGAGACGGACCTCGTCACCGACGAGGGCGAGCCGATCGTCGACGACTCGTTCGTCGTCTTCGTGAACGCCGAGCCCGAGCCGCTCGCCTTCAGGCTCCCGCCGCGCCGGTTCGGCCTCGAATGGACGCTCGAGCTGACGACGGCCCACCCCGACTCAACCGGCGAGACCTACGCGGGGCGGTCGTCCGTGACCCTCCCCGCGCGCTCGCTCACTCTCCTCCGCAGAAGCCGCGACTAAAAAAAATCAGTGGGTGTGGTCAGTCGACCCCGCAGGCGATCGACGAATAGGGCCACTGGCTGCCGCCGAAACGGTGGCCGTTGACGCGCCAGATCCGGTAGGCGACGATCAACTGCTCTTTCGGGGAGGCCGCTGCCGGCTCGCGCGGAAATCCCTTGGGCGCGAGGCTCAGCCAGGTGCCGACGGCGATCTGCATGCCGCCGTGGTCGGCCGAGGGGTAGCCGCGCCAGTCGCGCGTGGCGTGCCAGTTCGTCGATTCGTGCCGGTGGATGCACATAGCCTCGTTGACCCACCAGCGGGGAAGAGCGAACGCCGTGGCCGCATGGGCCCTGACGGTCGTGAGTGTGGCCGAGACGGAAATAACCGTCGAAGCCACGAGCGATATGAGCATGTGGTACCGCAGGATCGAACCTCCTGATCGGGGACACGGCGCGAGTCGATGTGTCTGATGTGGACTCGTCGAGGGCCGCCCCTGGGGGCGGCGAGGGCCTACGCGAGGCGGCGCTGACCCGCAGGAACGGGCCGGCCAATCGCATTGGTCGGGCCAGTGTAGACGACGTGTTGCCCGCGGCAGCGCGGGAACCGTCGAATTATCCTGGATTTAGCGCTTTTCGGTCTGCTCTACGAGGTGCCGCAGCAGACCGGGGAACCCGCGCGTCGCGACGAGATTCCGCTGGTCAACGGCACCATTCACATTGAGCAGCTGCCACGCCAGCCCCAGCTCGTCGCTGCAGCCGAGCTCGGCGGCATACGGCTCGAGCTGGAGCAGAAGCCGCCCGATCCGTGTGCGTGCAGGCTCAGCCTCGCCCGTGTCGGGATCGACGAGGGTGCGAGTCGAGCCCGCCGCGGAGCGCATGCCAGCGGTTCTCGTTGATCACGTGAGTCGGGTGCGCCGGCAACCGGCCGCCGGCGCGAAAACGGGCGCGGAGAGCAGCGACGAGCGACTGCCAGATCGCGGCGATCGCGGCCGTGTGCTCGACCGAGGTCTGCGTATCGGCGACCCGGAACTCGAGCGTCCCGAAGTCCGGGCGCGGCCGGAGGTCCCACCAGAGGTAGGTCGAGTCGCGGAAGCGGTCGCCCTTCGAGCCCCACTCGACGAACTCGGCGAGTGCGCGCCAGGAGCGAAACGCGGGCGGGAAGCCCGACCGTGGCTGATCGTCCGCGAGCTTCATGCGGCTCGAGGCAAGGCCGGTGTCGGCGCCCTCGAAGAACGGCGAGTTCGCGGCAAGCGCGCCGACCTCCGGCAGGTAGCCGCGGGCCGCGTTGTAGACCGCGAGCGCCTCGGCGGGCTCACCCACGCCGACGTGGACGTGCAGCCCGCTCGGGATGCCGCGCCGGGCGATCCACGGGTAGTCGGCGGCGATCTCGTGGTAGCGAGGCCGGTCTGTGACCATCACAGGGCGGTCGAGGTGGGGTGCGTGCCGGCGGCGAGCAGCCTGACCCGACCGTCGAGCGCCTCGACGAGGCAGCGTCTCGCCCCCGCGAGCTCGGCGCAGAGATCGGCGACCGTGAGAAACACCGGTGTCACGATCTCGATCTGCGAGGCCCGGAACTCGGCCTGAAACCGCTCGTCCGGAACCTCGGCGAGAACCGACTCGATCTCGTCGACGGGCTGGAGGGTCTCGTGGTCGACGAGGATCAGCTCCTCCTCGAGGCCGATAGTCGGCAGCCCTCCCTGCAGGAAGCCGCACTCGTAGAGCGCGGCCAGAGCCTCGACGCCCTGGGGCGGAGAGAGCTCCGGAGCAACGCCGAGAACGGCGGCCAGCCCAGACCCACGAGCCATGCCTGGAATGGTGCTCCCCTCCGGGACCGGCATGGGTTGAGATCCGGTGACGATCAGGTGAACGTCGTTGCGGACGACTACCACGGCAGCACCGTCGCCGGAGCAATACTTGCTGCCTTGATCCTGATCATCACGCTCATCCTCGCCCTGCTGTTTCTCCCTACCCCGTGGAACGTGCTGGCAATCGCGCTGGCCGCAGTCTGGGAGGTCTGCTTCGCGGTGGTCGGGATCCGCTGGAGCAGGCGGCGCAAGTCGCAGGTCGGCGTGCAAACCCTCGTCGGGAAGCTCGGCGAAGCCTCGACAGCGCTGGCGCCCCGCGGGCAGGTCAAGATCAACGGCGAGATCTGGGAGGCCCGAGCGTCGCAGAACACCCGTGCGGGCGACACGGTTCGCGTGACGCACGTCGACGGGCTGATGCTCGAGGTCGAACCGGTCGAAGCGCCCTGACCAGCATGGACGAGGCCGAGCGGTTCGAGGCCTGGGTCGAGGAGGCCCTGGACGCGCTTCCGCCCGAGATCGCCGGGATGATGGACAACGTCGCCCTCGTGGTCGAGGACGAGCCGCCTCCCGGCGCGAACCTCCTGGGTCACTATCGAGGAATCCCCCACCCCCGTAGAACCTCCTCCTATGCCGGCGCGTTGCCGGACCTGATCACGATATACCGGCGCCCTCTCGAGCGCCACTACGGCTACGACCCAGAGGTTCTGCGCGCTCAGGTCAAGCGCACCGTCCTGCACGAGATCGCGCACCACTTCGGGATCAGCGACGAGCGGCTGGTCGAGATCGACCGCTACTGACATAAATACCCTGGTGCGCCGGTAGGTTTCCGGGCCGTGGCCACAATCGTGCAGAAATACGGCGGCACGTCGGTCGCCGGCCCCGAGGAGATCAGGCGCGTCGCCGCACGGATCGTCAAGACGGCCGAGGCGGGGAACAAGGTCTGCGCGGTCGTCTCGGCGATGGGACACACGACCGACGAGCTGATCCAGCTGGCGGCGCTCGTCACGTCCGCCCCGCATCCGCGCGAGCTCGACGTGCTGCTCACCTCCGGCGAGCGGATCTCGATGGCGCTCGTCTCGATGGCGATCAACGACCTCGGCCACGAGGCGATCTCGTTCACCGGGTCGCAGGCGGGCATCGTCACCGACACGAGCCACGGCAGGGCCCGCATCGTCGAGATGCGCCGCGGCCGCGTCCACGAGGCGCTCGACAGCGGGCAGATCGCGATCGTCGCCGGTTTCCAGGGTGTGTCGACGACGCGGGACATCACGACGCTCGGACGCGGCGGGTCCGACACGACCGCCGTGGCACTCGCGGCCTCGCTGCATGCAGAGGTGTGCGAGATCTACACCGACGTCGACGGCGTCTACAGCGCGGATCCGCGGATCGTCCCGAACGCGCGGAAGCTCAAGCAGGTCTCCTACGAGGAGATGCTCGACCTGGCGGCTGCCGGCGCGCGCGTCCTGGCGCTGCGCTCGGTCGAGTACGCTCGTAACCACGGCGTGAAGATCCACGTCCGCTCGTCGTTCAACGACACCGAAGGCACGTGGATCGTCAAGGAGGAAGACATGGAGCAGGCGATCATCTCGGGCATAGCCCACGACACCAGCGAGGCGAAGGTGACGATCAGGCGCGTGCCCGACCGGCCCGGCGTCGCCGGCCGCACGTTCCGCCCGCTTGCGGAAGCCGGGATCAACATCGGCGAGATCGTCCAGAACACCTCGCTCGACGGCCTGGCAGACATCTCCTTCACGCTCCCCGAGGACGAGCTCAGCCGGGCGGAGCCGATCCTCGAGCAGCTCTCACGCGAGATCGAGGCAGAGGGCTTCACCTCGGAGCGGGACATCGCGAAGGTCTCGGTGATCGGCGCCGGCATGAAGACGAACCCGGGCGTCGCGGCCGCGATCTTCGAGGCGCTCGCCGATGCGGGGATCAACATCGAGATCATCTCGACGTCGTCGATCCGCGTCTCGTGCGTCGTGCCGGCGAGCGAGTGCGACCGCGCGGTGAACGTGATCCACGAGCGCCTGCTGCTCGCGGACGTGTTCTACGACTCCGGCGACGTCGACTGAGCTTCCGGCTCGGCGACCGCGATCAGACGGCCGCAGCCGGCGGCGGCGCCCCGAGATCACTGGCGACGCGGATGAACTCGTCGCGGTCGATCTCGCCGCGGGCGTAGCGCATTCGCACCGATTCGACGGCAGCGTCAGGGCCCCCCGGCGCTGTCGCGGCCTGCCCGCCGCTGCGCATCAGGCGGATGATCGAGTAGATCGCAAGCACGGCCAGCGCGACGAACAGCACGAGGATAAGCAGCCAGAAGAGCGGATGCCCCTGATGCTGGTGGTGGCCGGGGTCGAAGAAGATCTGGTTGCCGCGCGGCACGGCCTGAATGTTATGCCGTCGCGGGCTCGCTCGCGCGAATCGGTGCGCCGCCGAGCGCTGCGCTCGCCGTCGCCGTGAACAGGTGGTAGAGGATCAGCAGCTGGATCAGCGCGAGCGACTCGGAGCGGTGCAGGTCGTTGCCGATCGTGAACTCACCGAGACGCTCCGAACGCAGGTGGCTCGCGAAATGCAGGCCGTCCCAGATCATCTCCTCGATCGCCTCGGCCCGGTCGCGGTTGAGCCGCCCCGGGATGTGGAGCTGGATCTCGTCCTCGACCTGCGTGATCCCGATGCCACCGGGCTCCCCGTCGATCACCGAGCTGAAATCCGGATGCTTGAGCGTCGGGCGCAGGACGAGGCGCGCGTCGAGGTGCTCCTGGTCGCCGGACGCGTTCGGCAGGAACGAGACCACGATGTCCGCGTGCTTCTGCTGCGGCCGGATGTAGGCCTCCGAGTCCGGCTCGCGCCGGTCGAGCTCGGAGAGCACCTGGTCGGTGGTGTAGCCACGGCGAGAGCAGTCGCGCTGCACCTTCCACTTGCGGCGGAGCTCCTCGGGCGGCGCCAGGTAGATGCGCACGTCGAACAGGCGCCGAAGATCGTCCGTGTAGTAGCCGAGCAGCCCCTCGACGACCGAGAACTGCTTCGGATCGACCCGCACGAGCGGGCCGAAGGTGCCGTCGTTGTGCTGGTAGACGGGCTTCAGGAAGCCGTCGGCGTTCCGCATGTGCTCCAGGTGCTGGGCCATGATGTCCATGTAGTTGCACTCGGGATCGAGCGGCGTGATGTTCCGCTCCGCGCGCTGCCGTCGGTCGTAGCGGTGGTAGTCGTCGACACAGACGTGCGTGACGTTGTCCTCGCCGAGCACGCGGACGAGACCGCGGGTGAGAGTCGTCTTGCCGGCGGCGGAGTCGCCGACGACGCCGAGGATGATCGAGCGTCCCACCTTGGCCTCCTTGCTTGCGGTCACATGGACCCGAGAACGGGCAGATCGTCGTCCTCGGGCTCGTGGTCCTCGGCGAACACGCTGCTCTGCAGGATGTCGTCGGGGGAGATGGTCATCAGCTCCTCGCGCGAGAGCACACCCTCGCCGCTCCCGAACAGCCGGTTGGCCTGGCGCAGCCGCGCGCGGTCGATCGAGTTGCGAACGCTGCGGCCGTGCGCGAAGCGCGGGCGCGTCACGCGCCGCTCGAGGTACTCGCGGAACGTGTCCTCCGCATCGGGCCCGAACACGTAGCTCTGGTTCTGCATCATCAGGTTCGCGATCGCCATCAGCTCGTCGACGTCGTAGTCCGGGAAGTCGATGTGATGGGCGACGCGTGACGAGAGGCCAGGGTTCGAGCGGAAGAAGTCGTCCATCCGGTCCTTGTAGCCCGCGAAGATCACGACGAGGTTGTCGCGCTCCGCCTCCATCACCTGGAGGAGGATCTCGATCGCCTCACCGCCGTAGTCGCGCTCGTTCTCGGCCTTGTAGAGGTAGTACGCCTCGTCGATGAAGAGCACGCCGCCGTAGGCGCGGCGGAGCACTTCCTTCGTCTTCGGCGCGGTGTGGCCGACGTACTGGCCGACGAGGTCGTCGCGGGTGACGGCGACGACGCGGGCTTCCTCGATGTAGCCGAGGCGATGGAGCACCTGCGCCATCTTCATGGCGACGGTGGTCTTCCCCGTCCCGGGGTTCCCGGTGAACGACATGTGGAGCGACGGGCGCTCCGAGGCAAGTCCCACCTCGGAGCGCAGCTTGTCGATCAGAAGCAGAGCCGCGATCTCGCGGATCCGCGTCTTGACCGGCCGGAGCGCGATCAGCTCGTGATCGAGCTGATCGAGCACCTCGAGGACGTTCGTCTCGCTGAGGACCGCGCCGAGGTCGGCCTGATCGGCGATCGGACGATCGACCTCCTCCTCGTCGGCCTCTTCGGGCTCGGCGACGATCTCGGCCGGACGCATGCCGAACTGGAAGCTCACGATCCGTTCGACTCCGCCGGGGCCGGCTTGCCGTCGTAGGAGGCACGTGCATTCGCGCTGTCGCCTTCCACCTGCACGAGGCGGTAGCTGTTGACGCGACCCGGGCCCTGGATCCGGTCGAGCTTGAAGGGCTTCTCGACCGCGGGACGGTTGACGATCAGCGCGAGCGCCGTCGTCGCGCGGCCCAGCTTCGGGTCGTAGGCGATCAGCTTGATGTACTGATCCGGGAACGCCTCACGGGCGGCGCGAACCTCCCGCAGGATGTTGTCGGCGTCCTCGGGCTTCGTGTCGAAGACGGGCAGTCCCCACATCTCCCAGTAGGAGTTGCGCGGATGCGGATCGTCGGTGTACTCGACGGACATCGCCCAGCCGTTCGTGACGCAGTACTTGATCTGCTCCAAGATCTGCTCGTCCGTGAAGTCGGGCAGGAACGAGAAGGTTCCCTGTGTGACTCTCATCGCTTGGTCCCCCTCTCCTAGTAGCCGATCGACGGCACGAGCTGCACGTCGGGCATGTCGGTGGATTCGAACTCGAACGTGATGTCCTTCCAGACCTGCAGCGCCGCGTTCAGCTCGGGGCAGCCCTTGGCCGCCTTGTCGAGGATGTCCGGGCCCTCCTGGAAGAAGTCCTTGCCGGCGTTGCGCGCCTCGATCATCGCCTCGACGGCGACACGGTTGGCGGTTGCGCCCGCGGCGATGCCCATCGGGTGGCCGATCGTGCCGCCGCCGAACTGGAGCACGACGTCCTCGCCGAGGTAGTGCAGGAGCTGGTGCATCTGGCCGGCATGGATACCGCCCGAGGCGACCGGCATGACGCCCGGCATCGAGCCCCAGTCCTGGTCGAAGAAGATGCCCCAGCGGGGATCCTCGGGGATCTGGCTGTCGCGCAGGGTGTCGTAGAAGCCCTTCGTGGTCGACGGGTCGCCCTCGAGCTTGCCGACGACGGTTCCGGCGTGGATGTGGTCGACGCCCATCAGGCGGCACCACTTGGCGATCACGCGGAAGCTGACGCCGTGGGTCTTCTGGCGGGTGTAGGTGCCGTGGCCTGCGCGGTGGAGGTGCAGGATCAGGCCGTTCGCGCGGGCCCACTTGGCCATCGACTGGATCGCGGTGTAGCCGATCGTCAGGTCGATCATGATGATGATCGAGCCGAGCTCCTTCGCGAACTCGGCGCGCTCGTACATCTCCTCCATCGTTCCGGCAGTCACGTTCATGTAGCTGCCCTTGATCTCGCCGGTCGCAGCCTCGGCCCGCGCGACGGCTTCCATCACGTAGGAGAAGCGGTCGTGCCAGCGCATGAACGGCTGCGAGTTGATGTTCTCGTCGTCCTTGGTGAAGTCGAGGCCGCCGCGAAGCGCCTCGTAGACGACGCGGCCGTAGTTCTTGGCCGAGAGGCCGAGCTTCGGCTTGACGGTCGCGCCGAGGATCGGGCGGCCGAACTTGTCGAGCATCTCGCGCTCCATGATGATCCCGTGGGCGGGGCCCTGGAAGGTCTTCACGTAGTGGAGCGGGATGCGCATGTCCTCGAGGCGCAGTGACTTGAGCGCCTTGAAGCCGAAGACGTTGCCGATGATCGACGAGGTGAGGTTGGCGATCGAGCCCTCCTCGAAGAGGTCGATGTCGTAGGCGATGCGGGCGATGAACTGGTCGGTGCCGGGAACGGCATCGACCTGGTAGGCCTTCGCCTGGTAGTGCTTGTGGTCGGTGAGCCGGTCTGTCCAGACGACCGTCCAGGTCGCGGTCGACGACTCTCCCGCTACGGCAGCGGCGGCTTCGATCGCGTCGACGCCGGGCTGCGGGACGATCCTGAACGCGGCCAGGATGTCGGTGTCCTTGGGGACGTAATCGGCGTCGTAGTACCCCATCTCCGCGTACGGGGTGACTCCTGCCGACCAGCGCTCTTTCTTCTCGAGACTGCTGGATTCGTTCGGTGTCGGACTCATGGAATTTTTCTCTCCCGCTCTGTCGTTGGGCACCCCAAGGGTACGCCAACGAACGATAGAACTCAAATAAGAGTCTTGGCGTTTTTGATCGTGTTTGACTTATGTGTTTCGGGCGCCTGATCGGGTTCTGATTGAATCGCGATGTGACCGCCCTGTACCGCAAGTACCGCCCGCAGACCTTCGACGAGGTGGTCGGGCAGGAAGCGGTGGTGCGGACGCTCTCGAACGCGATCGAGAGCGGAAATCTACGTCAGGCCTACCTGTTCGCGGGGCCGCGCGGCACCGGGAAGACCTCGCTGGCCCGGATCCTCGCGAAGTCGGTCAACTGCAAGCTCGGGCCGACCGCGCACCCGGACAACACGTGCCACGCGTGCGTGTCGATCTCGAACGGCACCTCGATGGACGTGATCGAGATGGATGCGGCCTCGCAGCGCGGGATCGACGACATCCGCGAGATCCGCGAGCGCGTCGTGCTGCAGCCGGTCGAGGGGCGGTCGAAGGTCTACATCCTCGACGAGGCCCACCAGCTGACCGACGCGGCCTGGAACGCGCTCCTGAAGCTGATCGAGGAGCCTCCGCCCCACCTGCTCTTCATCTTCTGCACCACCGACCTCGCGAAGGTGCTGCCGACGGTGCGCTCGCGCTGCCAGACGTTCGTGTTCCAGCGGCCGCGGCTCCCGGAGCTCGTGCGGAAGCTGCGGCTGATCGCGGACGCCGAGGGGATCACGGTGCCGGATGCGGCGCTGGCGCTGGTCGCGCGCGGTGGGCGCGGCGCCTATCGCGATGCCGAATCGACGCTCGACCAGCTCGCCGCCTCGACGGGCGCGACGATCACGGTGCAAGACGTGCTGGCGCTGCTCGGGGCGGTCGAGGACGAGGTCCTGTTCCGGCTCTGCGACCAGGTCGTCGACCGCGACACCGCGGGCGCTCTGCTCTTCCTCGAGCAGCTGTCCGAGGAAGGGCAGGATCTCGGCCGGCTCGTCGTCGATCTCCTGGAGCACCTGCGTCACCTGATGCTCGTGCAGGCGACCGGCGAGGTGCCGGACACGCTGCCGGTGACCGAGGAGTCCCGCGAGCGGCTGCGCGAGCAGGCGAACCAGCTCTCCGCGCCCACGGTTCTACGGATGATCGACCTTCTGCACGTGGCCGTCGACGACATGCGCCAGGGCGGCGACCCGCGGCTGCCGCTCGAGCTGGCGCTCGTGAAGGTGACCCGGGCGAGCTCGGATCTGTCGCGCGAGTCGCTCGCCTACCGCGTCGAGCAGCTCGAGGGGGCCAAGCCGGCGCTGCCGGCTTGGCCGGAGCGACCGCCGCGGCTCCCAGTGCCGCGCCGACCTGGCCAGCGAGGACGATCCCGCTCCGCCCCTCGCTGCGAGCGCGCCGCCTCCCGGCCTCGAGCTCGACGAGCTGCAGGAGGCCTGGCGCCGCTCGATCCTCCCCACGGTGGAGGGCCAGGGTGGAGGGATCCCGGCCGCAGCGATGCTGGCCGAGGCGCATCCTGCCGCTCTCGAGGACGACGTGCTCACGCTCGAGTTCCCGGAGGGCGCCCAGTTCCACCGTAAGCACGCCGAGGAGCCGAAGAACGTCGCGCTGCTCGAGACCGCCCTCTACGAGGTCACCGGCCGCCGGCTCCAGATCGCCTTCGCGACCGGCGCCCGCCCCGATCCGAGAGCCTCGGAGCCCGACCGCCCCGCCACCGAGGAAGAGATCGTCGAGCTCGTGAAGACGACGTTCGACGCCCAAGAGCTCGACGTCTAGCCCGAGCCACCTGTCCGACCGAGTCGCACGGGCACAATGGCGCGGTGTTCAGCCCCTCGGTCGAGAACCTCGTCGCGCAGCTGACGCGGCTGCCTGGAATCGGGCAGCGGACGGCGCAGCGGCTCGCGTTCCACATCCTGCAGCGGCCGCCCGAGGAGGCGCTCGCGCTCGCTGCGGCGCTCGCCGAGGTGAAGGAGCGCGTTCGCTTCTGCCGCGAGTGCGGCAACCTGACCGAGGAGGAGACCTGCGCGATCTGCCTCGACGCCCGCCGCGACCACGCCACGATCTGCGTCGTCGAGCAGCCGGTCGACGTCGTCTCGCTCGAGCGAACGGCCGCCTACCACGGCCTCTACCACGTGCTCGGCGGGGCGCTGAGCCCGATCGACGGTGTCGATCCGTCGGATCTCCGCATCGACGAGCTGATCCATCGCGTCGACGCGAACGGCGTGACCGAGGTCGTGCTCGCAACGAACCCGACGATGACCGGCGAAGCGACCGCCGCCTACCTCGCCGACCGCCTGCGCGAGAAGGTGCGTGTCACGCGCCTGGCAAGCGGGCTGCCGGTCGGCGGCGACCTTGAGTACGCCGACGAGGTCACGCTCGGGCGGGCGCTTTCGGGCCGTCGCGA
>CAVZJA010000009.1:0-11738 GCA_963775355.1 uncultured Actinomycetota bacterium
TCTCACACTATCAGGCCCAAGCGAGCAATGAGGGCGCGGATTCCCGGGAACGGGAGAAAGAAGGGAGATTTCGGTGAGAACCAGAACTTCGTGGCGGCCCCGTAGAGTGGTCGCGGCGATTCTCGTCATGGCAGGGCTGACCGGCGCAGCGCTGGTCGCCAGCACTGCTTCGGCGACGAGTCACGGAAACGTGACGCTTCGGGTCGACCTGTTCGGCGACTTCGGCTACCACGATCTCTACAAGCAGTTCGAGAAGGCCCACCCCGGCGTCACGATCAAGGAAGACATCGAGAGCTACGCCGATCACCACGCGAACCTCGCGAAGCACCTGGCCACCGGCTCGGGCGCCGATGACGTCGTGGCGATCGAGGTCGGCTTCATCGCCCAGTTCAAGTCGGAGCCACAGTACTTCGTCGACCTGAACCAGTACGGCGCGGCAGCGCTTCGCAAGCAGTGGCTGCCCTGGAAGTGGCAGCAGTCGATCGCACCCAACGGCGCCCAGATCGGCCTCGGAACCGATGTCGGCAGCATGGGCATCTGCTACCGCAAGGACCTGATGCAGGCCGCGGGCCTTCCGACGAGCCGCGCTGCGGTCTCGAAGCTCTGGCCGACCTGGCAGGACTACATCGCGACGGGCGTCAAGTTCGAGAAGAACGCCCCCAAGGGCACCTATTTCTTCGACTCGGGCTCGAACGTCTACAACGCGATGATCGGTCAGCTGAACCCGGCGTACTACGACGCCAAGGGCAACGTGATCGTCGGCTCGAACCCGGCGGTCAAGAAGGCCTACGACGCTGACGATGCAGGGCATCGCCAAGGGCGAGAGTGCCGGCCTGGCCGCGTTCAGCACCTCGTGGAACACGGGCTTCAAGGAGAGCGCGTTCGCAACGGTCACCTGCCCAGCATGGATGATGGGCTATATCCAGGGCCAGGCTCCGAACTCGGCCGGCGACTGGGACATCGCGTCGGTTCCGGGCGGCGGCGGCAGCTGGGGCGGCTCGTTCCTCGCCGTTCCGAAGCAGTCGAAGAACCAGGACCTCGCGGCTCAGCTGGTGAAGTTCCTGACTTCGCCGGCCTCCGAGGCGTACGTGTTCCGGCAGACGGGCAACCTGCCGAGCGAGACGAAGGTCCTTGCCTCGCCTGCAGTTCAGAACTTCAAGAACTCGTTCTTCTCGGGTGCGCCGGTCGGGCAGATCTTCGCCCACTCGGTGATGTCCCTGAGGCCGCAGATCACGGGCCCGCATCAGGGCGATATCCAGACCGCGGCTTCGAACGCGATCCAGCGCGTCGAGCAGAAAAAGCAGTCTGCTGCGGCATCGTGGCAGCAGTTCCTCAAGGACGTCGCGAACGTCGCGACCTGATCTCCTCCAGAGCGGTTGCGCGAGGCCGGCCGGATTCCCGTTCCGGCCGGCCTCGGCCCCCGTCTCCGGAGTTGACGGCGCGATTACGGTTATGGCGACGGAGATGAACATCGCGCGTCCGGCCATCGGGCGCGGCAGGCGATCGTTTCGTGAGCGGTTGATCAGGCTCGACACGAAGGCCTCGCCGTACCTCTACATCACGCCGTTCTTCCTGCTCTTCGCGGTCTTCGGGGCCTTCCCGCTGGTCTACACGGCGTGGGTCTCGCTCACGAACCGCAACCTGCTCTCCGGATCACGCAGTTCGTCGGCCTCGCCAACTACGAGGCGCTCTACCACGACTCGTACTTCTGGAACGCGGTCGAGAACACGCTCGGGATCTGGGTGCTCTCGACGGTGCCCCAGCTCTGCCTCGCGCTCGTGTTCGCGTACCTCCTGAACAAGCAGCTGCGGGTGCGGAGCTTCTTCCGGATGAGCCTGCTCCTGCCGCAGGTCACCTCACTCGTGGCCGTGGCGCTGATCTTCACGCAGCTCTTCGACTACCGCTACGGCCTGATCAACTACGTGCTGGGCGAGATCGGCATCGGCAAGATCGACTGGGAGGCAGGGACGCTCTCGTCCTGGTTCGCGCTCTCGACGATGGTCACGTGGCGGTGGGTCGGCTACAACGCGCTGATCTATCTGGCGGCGATGCAGTCGGTGCCGGACGAGCTCTACGAGTCCGCCTCGATCGACGGCGCTAGCAACTGGCGCCAGCTCTTCCACATCACGATCCCGTCGATCCGGCCGACGATCATCTTCACCGTCATCATCTCGACGATCGGCGGCCTCCAGCTCTTCACGGAGCCCTACGAGTTTCAGCCGCTGAAGCAGGCCGGTACCGGCGGCTCCGACCGGCAGTACCAGACGGTCGCGATGTACCTGTACGAGAAGGCGTTCGGGGGCAGCGAGTTCAAGTTCGGCTACGCCTCGGCGATCGCTTGGACGCTGTTCCTGCTGATCGCGGTCATCTCGCTCTTCAACTTCCTCGTCATCCGCCGGATCAGGTCGTCGGACTAGCCATGGTCGCGATCACCGGCAGGCTGCGACTGCACCCCAGGAACAAGCGCCGGCGCCAGCAGAAGGCGCGCTGGTTCACCTACGTGTTCCTGATCGTCGTCGCGCTGATCTCGCTGTTCCCGCTCTACTGGTCGCTCGTCGTCGCGTCGCAGAGCAGCTCGGCCGTGAGCGCCTATCCGCCGGTGCTCGTGCCGGGGCGCGAGCTGTTCCACAACATCTCGCGACTCTTCAACTCGAACGAGGTGAACGTCGATTTCTGGGGCGCGATGGTGAACACGTTCGTCGTCGCCTCGGTGGTGACGATCTCGGTCGTCTTCTTCAGCGCGCTTGCCGGCTTTGCGTTCGCGAAGCTCGATTTCCGCGGCGCGAAGGGGCTGATGCTCGTGATCGTCCTCACGATCATGGTTCCCGTGCAGCTGGGGGTGATCCCGCTGTACATCGAGATGATCCGCTTCGGCTGGGTCGGTGAGCTGAAGGCGGTGGCGGCGCCGAACCTCGTGACCGCGTTCGGGGTCTTCCTGATGCGCCAGTACATCCTGCAATCGGTGCCCGACGAGATGGTCGACGCCGCACGCGTCGACGGCTGCCACACCTGGCGGATCTTCTGGCACGTGATCCTGCCCGCCGTGCGTCCCGTGGCGGCGGTGCTGGCGCTGCTCACGTTCACGATGACGTGGAACGACTTCTTCTGGCCGCTGATCGTTCTGAACTCGCAGAACCCGACGGTGCAGGTCGCGGTGTCGACGCTCTCGAGCGGTTACGTCGAGGACTACTCGCTCGTCCTCACGGGAACATTCGTCTCGATCCTGCCGTTGTTCGTGCTGTTCTTGATTCTGGGCAAGCAAATCATCGGGGGGATCATGCAAGGGGCGGTGAAGGGATGACGAGCGCTCTAACCGGGACGCGGCACGGCCGAGTCGGGAAGCGCGGTCCGCTTCCCCGAGGGCTTCATCTGGGGCGCGGCGACCTCGGCGTACCAGATCGAAGGCGCGGTGCACGAGGACGGCCGCGGCGTGTCGATCTGGGACACCTACGCCCGCACGCCGGGCCGCGTCGTGAACGGCGAGACCGGCGACCTCGCGGCCGACCACTACCACCGCTATCCCGAGGACATCGCGATCATGTCCGACCTCGGTCTCGCGGCCTACCGCTTCTCGATCGCCTGGCCGCGCATCCAGCCGGGCGGCACCGGGCCCGCGAACGAGCGCGGCCTCGACTTCTACCGCCGCCTCGTCGACGCGCTGCTCGAGGTCGGGATCGAGCCCTACCCGACGCTCTTCCACTGGGACCTGCCGCAGGAGCTGCAGGACGCAGGGGGCTGGCCGGAGCGCGACACCGCGTACCGGTTCGCCGAGTACGCGGGGCTCGTGCACGACGCGCTCGGCGACCGGGTCAACCACTGGCTGACGCTGAACGAGCCGTGGTGCGCCGCGTTCCTCGGCTACGGCCTCGGACGCCATGCGCCGGGCCATCACGACGGCCGGGAGGCGGTTGTCGCCGCCCACCACCTGATGCTCGGCCACGGTCTCGCCGTCGAGCAGCTGAGAGCGAAGTCGGCACCGGGCGTCGAGTTCTCGATCGTGCTCAACCTCGAGCCGCACCGGCCTGCGTCGGAGAGCGATGCCGACGTCGCGGCGGCGCGCCTCGTCGACGGGATGCACAACCGTATCTTCCTCGACCCGATCCTTCGCGGCGCCTACCCCGAGGACGTGCTCGCGCACCTGGAGCCGCTCGTCGGCCTCGGGCACATCCAGGACGGCGACCTCGAGACGATCTCGGCTCCGCTCGACCTTCTCGGCGTCAACTACTACCGGCCGGGGATCACCGCGGCGCGCACGGAGCCCGCCCCGGATTTCACGCTCTGGCCGGGCGACGAGTGGATCGAGGCAATCCCCCAGGAGGGCGAGAAGACGACGATGGGCTGGGTGGTCGATCCCGGCGGCCTCGAGGAGCTTCTGCTGCGGCTCGGCTCCGACTACGGCGGGCTCCCGCTCCTCATCACCGAGAACGGCGCCTCCTTCGACGACCGCGTCGAGCCCGACGGGAGCGTTCTCGATCTGGATCGGGTCGCGTTCCTCGACGGCCATCTCCGCGCGGTTCACCGCGCGCTCGAGGCCGGTGTCGACCTGCGCGGCTACTTCGTCTGGTCGCTGCTCGACAACTTCGAGTGGGCGGAGGGGTACAGCAAGCGCTTCGGCGTCGTCCGCATAGACTACGACACTCTCCGTCGGACTCCGAAGGAGAGCGCCCGCTGGTACACCCGCGTGATCTCGGCGGGTGGGCTCGGAGACGGAGGAGCCTAATGGCGAAGTTGGAGCGGGGAGGGCCCGGGTCACGCCCGACCCTGGTGGAGGTCGGCGACCTCGCGGGCGTCTCCAGGGCGACGGTCTCGCGCGTCATCAACAACTCGCCGAGGGTGAGCGATGAGGTGCGGGCCTCGGTTGAGCGCGCGATCGCGAAGCTCGGCTACGTCCCGAACCAGGCGGCGCGCTCGCTCGTGACACGCCGTGCCGACGCGGTCGCGCTCGTCGTGTGCGAGCCGGAGGCGCGCTTCTTCTCCGACCCGTTCTTCTCGGCGTTCGCGCGCGGGATCGGGAGCGCGGCGGCCGAGGTCGACAAGAACCTCGTTCTGATGGTGATGCAGGGCGACGAGGAGCGCGAGCGCGCAGCCCGCTACCTGCGCCCTGAGCACGTCGACGGCGTCGTGCTGATGTCGTTGCATGGAGACGATCCGCTTCCGCGCAGGCTCCACCGCGCCGGGCTTCCAACGGTTCTCGTCGGCCGCCCGCTCGGCCGCTCGTCGCTCCCGTTCGTGGACGCAGACAACCGGGGCGGGGCGCGCCAGGCGGTCGAGCACCTGCTGTCGCTCGGCCGCCGGACGATCGCGACGATCTCGGGCCCGCTGAACATGTGCGCCGGCATCGACCGCTATGACGGGTACCGCGACGCGCTCGAGTCCGCGGGGCTGCCGTTCCGCAAGACTTTGACGGCCGAGGGCGACTTCTTCGAGGAGTGCGGCTACGGCGCGATGACCAAGCTGATCGCGCGCCGGCCGGACATCGACGGTGTGTTCGCGGCCTCCGACCTGATGGCCGCCGGTGCGATGCGGGCGCTGCGCGATGCCGGCCGCAGCGTCCCGGATGACGTCGCCGTGGTCGGCTTCGACGACGCCCCGATCGCCTCGCTGACGCTGCCGACGATGACAACGATCCGGCAGCCGCTCGACGAGATGGCCGATGTCGCGGCCGAGCTGCTCCTGCGCCGGATCGACGAGGGCAACGGCACGAAGCCCGAGCAGATCGTCTGTGCGACCACGCTCGTCGAGCGCGCCTCCGCCTGACCACGAGGGTTTCTATACTCGCGCGGGCGGGCGCAAATTCGCTCCGCGTATCTCGAAGGAGGGCTGAGCTTGGCGGGTCCAGTGACAGCCGGCGTTGATCTCGGGGGGACCAAGATCCAGTCGGTGGTCGTGCGTGACGGCGAGGTGGTCGGGAGCGCCAGGACGCTGACCCCGCAGACAGGCGCTGCGGGCGACGTGATCGCCGCGATCGTCCAGACGATCACCGACTCGCTTCAGCGGGCCGAGGCGACGATCGCCGACCTGGCGGGGGTAGGCGTCGGGACACCCGGCGATGTCGACGTCGAGGCGGGAGCGGTCCTGCTCGCCGCGAACGTCCCGGGGTTCTCGGAACGCGTCGAGCTCGGCCCTCTCATTTCGGCGGCGCTCGGCGGCGCGAAGACGATCCTCGGCAACGACGTCAGCGTTGGGGTCCTTGGCGAGTACACGCGCGGCGCGGCTCGACCCTTCATCAACGTGCTCGGAGCCTGGGTCGGCACCGGGGTCGGCGGCGGACTGATCCTCGATGGGCGACTCCATGACGGGCGGGGTGCCGGCGGCGAGCTCGGCCACATGGTCGTGAAGCCCGGAGGCCTTGCTTGCTCATGCGGTCGAAAGGGATGCCTCGAGGCCTACGCGGGCCGGGTCAGGATGGAGCGAAGGGCTCGCGGCCTCGTGAAGCGCGGCCACAAGACGATCCTCTTCGAGATCATGGAGGAGCGCGGCCGCGAACGACTCAGCTCGGGGGTCTTCGCCGCGGCGCTCGAGCGGGGGGACCGGATGGCGAAGAGGCTCGTCGACGAGGCCGAATGGGCGCTCGGCCTCGGGCTCGCGTCGGCTCAGAACCTGCTGGATTTCGAGGCGATCGTGATCGGCGGCGGCCTCGGCGATCGTCTCGGCCAGCCGTTCGTCGACCGCGTGGTCGCGCACATGACGCCTCATCTCTTCGCGCCGAACAAGCCGCCGGCGGTGCTTCGTACAGAGCTCGGAGACCTCTCGGGGGCTGTCGGGGCTGCCGTCCTCGCCGGCGGCTGAACGCGCGCTACCACTTCGCGACGCTTTCGAGGCGCCGACGTTCTAGAGTCGCACATCACATTCCTCAGCGAGTCTGACCCAGGAGGTCGAAATGCGTGTAGCGATGGCAGTCCTCGGTTGCCTGATGGCAGGAAGCGTCCTGTTCGCCGTTTCGGCTGCGTCGGGCGCGGGCATGCCGGCCGGAGGGGCCGTATCGATCTTCGTGACGCCCAGCCCCGACGGCATTCACGGCCCGATCGTGATCACGGGCGCGATCGGCGATCACGGGCAGACGACGAGCATAGACAAGAACGGCAAGCCGGACGCCAACGGCAACTTTGTCCGGATCACGCTGAAGAAAGGCACGTTCGAGGTCAACTCGACGGCGCTCAACGCGAAGACCGACCACGCGCAACCGAGGGTGAACAAGACGACCTGCACGTTCGAGTTCACGGGGACGGGACCCGTCAAGCTGTTCAACGGCACGGGTCTCTACGAAGGGATCAGCGGGACGTTGAGCATCACGGTCACCTTCGCGGGGGTCGGCCCTGTCTACAGCACGGGCGCTCACAAGGGGCAGTGCAACTTCAGCAACAACGCTCCGCTGGTTGCGCAGTACGCGATCGATCATGGGGAAAGGCGCGGTGAAGTTCGCGTAGGCCGGGCACCCGTGAGCTACAACCGATGAAAGGAGGAGCTGCGATGCCGCCGACACTGGCTCCCGGCAAGGTTTGTTACGTCCAGATCCCGGCCCTCGATATCGGGCGGTCGGCAGAGTTCTACGAGACGGTCTTCGGCTGGAACATCCGGCGAGACAGCGACGGAGAGGTCGCATTCGACGACTCGGTTGGTGAGGTCAGCGGGACGTGGGTTCTCGGCCGCCCGCCGTCGCCCGAACCTGGAGTACTGGTCTACATGATGGTCGAGAGCGTCGCGCAGACCCTGGAGAAGATCGCCGCCGCCGGAGGCGAGACGGTCATGCCGCTCACGCCGCAGGGCGAGGGTGAGGCTTTCGCGACATTTCGTGATCCGGCGGGAAATGTCTTCGGCATCGGCCAGCAACCGTAAGCCGTCCACTGTCCCATGAGCAAGCTGAAACTGAACATCACCATGTCGCTGGACGGTTTCGTCGCCGGCCCTGACCAGTCGATCGAGCGTCCGCTCGGCGTCGGCGGCGAGAAGCTCCACGGTTGGCTCCTTCCGCTCAAAGCGTTCCGCGAGAGCCACGGGGAGGAGGGCGGCGAGGTCAACGCCAGCACGCCGTTTGCCGAGGACATCCTCGCCGGCGCCGGCGCGACGATCATGGGCCGAAACATGTTCGGAGGTGCTCCGGGGCCGTGGGACGAGTCATGGCAGGGCTGGTGGGGCGACAATCCACCCTTTCATCACCCGGTCTTCGTCCTCACGAACCACCCGCGCGAGTCGCTCGAGCTGCAAGGCGGCACGACGTTCCATTTCGTCACGGACGGGATCGGATCGGCGCTCGAACGGGCCCGGGCAGCTGCCGGCGACAAGGAGGTATCTCTTGGGGGCGGGGCGTCCGTGGCACAGCAATACCTCGCAGCGGGTCTGCTCGACGAGATCGTCGTCTCGATCGTTCCGGTCCTGCTCGGAGGCGGCGCTCGGCTGTTCGAAGGTGTAGGAGATGTGAAGCTCGAGCAGGTCGAGTCGGTCGCGGCGCCCGGTGTGACTCACATCAGATACGCCCGGGATTAGGTGTCAGGCTGGTGTCGACGGCGAGGTTGAGGGCCAGGTACCACAGGCGAGGCCTGGAGCCGCAGCGGAAGATCCCCGGCTCGCGTCTCTCCACGATGTCGTCGTGGCACGCCTACGAAGCATTCGAGGCGATGAAGACTGCGGTTGAGGCGGTGATGGTGCGTGTTCCGTCGAAGTCCGGCACACGTGAGGCGAGATGCCGATGAGCGACCGAGTTGGCGATGTAGCTCCGCATGTCGTCGGCGCTCATCTCGACGGTTGCAGGCAGGTCGACCATTCGGACATTCGCATAGTGGGCTTGGAGAAGCCGCTTACCGGTTTCCCGCATGAAGAGCCCCTGCCGGCGTCCGAGGTCCCGGCCGACGAGGCTCCACATCTCACGGAGCTGGTCGTAGCCCATCGTTGCGGCGACGAGAGCCGGCGCCACGCGGGCGAGCTCGCCGAGCGCCCGACCGACATCGGCGATGTGGTAGAGCATGAAGTTCGCGACCGCGGCATCGAAGGCGCCCTCGACGAATGGAATCGCTTCAACGGTGCCGACCCGCGCGTCGACTCCACGGGCGCGTGCGAGGTCGACCATTTGCTGGGACTGGTCGAAGGCGACCACTTGGATGCTCGCTGCTCCTACTCGCGCGGCGAAGTCGCCGGGACCGCAACCAAGCTCGATCACGCGCTTCGGCTCGAGTTCGAGCAGGGCGTCGAACGCGACGTCATACGCCGACGGCCCGGTGCGACGCGACCAGAGCTCCCAGCGGGCGGCGAAGCGTGAGGGGTCCGTGTACTCCTGCCGGACAATGTCCGGATGATCCTGCTCACGATCGTTGTGCTGTGAACTCATGACCGGTGAGGGTCCGTGCCCGAAGCGGCACGAGTGCTGAGGCTCGCCTAGTCGTCTCCGCCGCGGCGCTTACCGGTCGTCGAGCTGGCCACGAAGGCAGCGATCCGGCGGATTGATGCGGCTGGAAGTGACTTCGCGAACCCGGGCATACCCTTCCCGCCCTGCGTGATCTGTTCGAGCAGGTCACCATATGAAGGCGCCTCGTCGTCAAGATTCGGGCCTACCCTGCCGGCGGTGCCGGCGGCACGAAGCGTGTGACAGCCCCCGCACGCGGCAACGAACAGAACCTTGCCTCGTGAAGGGCTCGAGAACGCCATGGCCGGGAGCGATCGGCGCAACCGTCGACGACCGCGGCGGATACTGCGACGAGGGCTAGCGCCAACCGAACCACACGCGAAGAATGCATAACGCCTCTGTCGGCATATCGCGGCAACTGGTTAAGCGCTCGTCAGGTGACGCTCTTGAGAGTTACCGGATTCACCGTTGACACGACTGCGATCTGCGGCTTGAACAGCCGAGGGAGCTCTGGTTGCGGCCGAAACCCTCAGCGTCAGCTCTCCGCGGTGACGAACCGCTCGCAAGCTGAACGATTGCGGCGCCACTCGCGGTTTCTTAGAGTTCGGTCATGCCGCACCACGTTCACTGGCACCGCGTTCGTGTTGGACTGGTGGTTGCGCTCGTCCTCGTCCTTGCCGGCGTGGTGGTCGACTCGCTCCTCAGCGCCAGCTGGGTGCTAGACGACGGCCTTCTCCTGCTGGCGGCCGCGGTCATCGTGGTCGGGCTCGTATTGATCCGTGGTCGGGGCAGGCCTGAGGCGTGATGATCGAAAGCCGTGGGCGGAAGGAGTAGACGTCGTGGGCGACGACAACGCCATGAGCAGGCCCGTTGAGGGCGGGTGCGCATGCGGCGGAGTTCGGTATCGGCTCGAGTCCGATCCGCTGATCATCCATTGCTGTCATTGCCTGAACTGTCAGCGGCAGACTGGAAGCGCGTTCGTGATCAATCTCTTGATCGAGGCAAGCAACGTGAAGATGGTCTCTGGGGCTCCGCAGCCGGTCGAGGTTCCACGCGACAACGGCAACTCCCAGCGAATCTTCCGCTGTCCGACCTGCCAGGTGGCGGTCTTCAGCGAGTACGGGCGACCTGAATTGCTCTACGTCCGTGCAGGAACCCTCGATCGGCCGTCGGGCGTCACTCCCGACATTCATATCTTCACGAAGTCGAAGGTGGGGTGGGTCACCATCCCGGAGGCGACGCCGGCGTTCGAGGTCTATTACGACACGAAAGCACTGTGGCCGACCGAAAGCCTCGAGCGGCTCAACGCGATTCTCACATCGTCGGATTCTGCCCCGGCTCGATGAGCGTGTTCGAGGCTTCCCCGCAGTACCTCGTCTCGGCGGGGGATCCGTGCATCGTGAGTCCGCCAATATCGCCTGACGCATCAGTGCATCGTGATGCTATGATGCGGCCATGGCAAAGGTGCGGACGACGGTCACGCTCGATGAGGAGGTGCTTCGAGCCGTCAAGATCCGGGCAGCACGCCTGGGCCGGAAGGACGGCGAGATATCGAGGCATCCCTTCGGGGGACCTCGGCTCGATCTCCTCGATCGACTGTGGGCAAAGAACGATCTTCCGGAGGCGACGCGACGGCGCTGGCTGTAGAGGCGCAGCACCGAACACGCCCGAAGATACGGTAGAGCCCGCGTGCGAGCGGTTTTCGACCCGAACGTCATCATCTCGGGACTGCTTTCGCCGGCTGGAAATGCTGCGCGGCTGCTGAGAGCCTGGGAAGCCGGCGAGTTCGAGTTGATCATCTCCGCGGCCCTACTCAAGGAATTGGGGCGGGCCCTCGCCTACCCGAAGCTGCGCAGGCGCATCTCGGAGGAGGAGGCGGAACGCGTCCTTCAGTGGCTGTCGGAATCAGCGACCGTGGTCAGTGACCCGACGATCAGGCGCAGGTCCGCTCGGTCGATCCCGGCGACGACTATTTGATCGCTCTTGCGGCATCCCGACACGCAATCATCGTCAGTGGTGACAAACGCCTCCTCGATCTTGCCGAACAGATCCCCGTCCTCGATCCGGCGCGGTTCATCGAACAGCTCTCAAAGTGAGACCGTGGCCTCAGCGGCTGACCTCCGGCACGCCGTCAGACGCTTCCGACGGAAGGACAATCTGCTGCGCCAGCGTTGCTCCTAAAAGCCAGAAGCCAGAAGTCACGTGTCACTCCGAAGATGCACCGCCGGGGCCCTGGGCAGCCCGTGGCGTGTTCCATAGGATCGGCGCATGGCAGAGTCAAGCTGGTCCACGGCGGAGAGACGTACCACGGGAAGCAAGGACTCGACTACCTCGCCGGCATTTCGGCTGAGACAACAGGCGCGAGGGCGATCTGCATGCATCTGCTCGAGATTCCGCCCGG
>CAVZJA010000010.1:0-36591 GCA_963775355.1 uncultured Actinomycetota bacterium
TTCTTCATCTCGATCGAGGCGTTCTCCGGATAGCCGAGTCATTTGACGAACTGTCCGCCTTCGTGACTGAGTCGCCTGATCCTGGCTGGTCCGAGCGTGTTGGGACGAGTGCCGGGTGAGGGACGAGGCGAATGTCCTCCACGCTCGAATGAACGCGATATGACGGGCCAGGCAGCCGCTGTGACGATCGTCGCTCACGACGCCGGCGGGATTGGCGGGATGGAGCGACAGTTGCAGGCGCTCATCTCGAGGCTCGTTGAGCGCGGGACGAGAGTCCTGGTCGTGTCCAGAACGCTCGATCTGCCGCCTCACCCGGGGCTCCGCTGGCAGCGCGTCCGCGGCCCGTCGAGGCCCTTCGTCATTGCGTATCCATGGTTCGCTCTCGCTGCCTCGCTTTTGCTCGCAGCCAGGCGGCGCGGCGTCCTTCACACGACGGGCGCAATCGTGCTTAACCGGACAGATGTCTGCACCGTCCACTACCTCCATAACGGCACCGGGGGCGACGTCCGCCGGGAGCAGCGCTCGACATTCCTCTACCGGGTCAACGGGTCGGCGGCTCGGGCGATGAGCCGAGCATTCGAGCGCGAGGTTTTTCGCCGCCCCGTGCTGTCGTCGACACTTGTTGCTGTTTCTTCCCCTTTGGCGAAGGAGCTTGCCCGTGCATTTCCGAGTCGGGCGAGTGCGATTCGGGTGATCCCAAATGGGGTTGATACGCGGCGTTTTAGGCCTAACCCCGCCAGCCGGAGAGAAGTGCGAAGCGAGATCGGGCTCGCCGAGACGGACAAACTTGCTCTGTTCGTCGGTTCTGAGTGGGGGCGGAAGGGGCTCGACATCGCCGTGGGTGCTCTCGCTGGCGCGCCGGCTTGGCAGCTCGCGGTTGTTGGCCGAGGCGACTCCGAGGCGCTGCTCGAGTTGGCTGGAAGGCTCGGCGTTCGCGACCGGCTTCAACTTGTCGGCACGACGGATCACCCGGAGCGGTACTACGCCGCCTCTGACGCGCTCGTGCTTCCCAGCGCCTACGAGACGTTTTCGTTGGCGTGCTTCGAAGCCGCGGCATCGGGACTGCCCGTGATCGCGACCGATGTCGGTGCGGTTCGCGAGATCACCGAGGCGGGAGGGGGCCTGCTGGCCGAACGCACGACAGATGCGTTCGCGACCGCGCTTAGGCGGATCGAATCCTCGCCGGGCGAGGCTGCAGCGATGTCCGAGCGCGCGCGAGACCTTGCCCGCGCCTACGACTGGGACGCGGTCACCGACCAGTACCTCGAGCTGTATAGATCCGCTTCTGGCTCGCAGGGCGTCGCGAGCCTCGTACCGGTGGGTAAATGACGCTCGTCCTTCGCTCAACCCGTCGCGCCGGCGAGGTGCTGTTGCTGGTACTGACATCGGCCATTCTCGGCGCCGAGATCATCCGGCAGCCCTCGATGATTCGGCTCGCCGCGGCCGGGTGCCTCGGAATCTGCGCGATCGTAGCTGCGACGCAGTGGCCCCGCGCCGCCGCAGTGACGACCGTTGCCCTGCTTCCGTACCTCGCGTTCGGGCGACGGCTCCTCCTCGAGTTCACGCCTTGGAAGTCCACCGATCCGCTGCTGCTCGTCGCACCCGCCGTTGCGTTCGTGATTCTCGTACGGGTGGTGGCGATCGAGCGGCGACCGCTCGGCTCCGACCGTATCTCGAGGTTGATGGTATTCCTAGTCGTCCTCTCGTTCATCGAGGCCTTCAACCCGCGTGGGGGTGGCCTGAGCGCCGGCCTCGCAGCTCTCCTCTTCACGGTGGTTCCGCTGATCTGGTTCTTCGTAGGGCGGGAAGTCGGCACCCGGGGCGCTGTCGAGATCCTGCTCGGCTGTCTCGTCGTCAGCGCTTGCCTCGTCGCGACCTATGGCCTGATTCAGATCTGGGATGGATTCCCCGCATGGGACAGGCTCTGGCTCAGTCAGTCGAGCTACACGGCCCTGGATGTCAAGGGTGTGACCCGAGCGTTTGCAACCTTCTCGAGCGCTGCCGAGTACGGATCCTTTCTTGCGATCGGAATTGTGGTTGCGTTCGCCTTTGCGGTCGATCGGCGGCCCTACTTACTGCCGGCAGTTCCGCTGCTCGCGATAGCGCTGTTCTACGAATCGAGCCGAGGGATCATTGTGACCACCGTTGTCGCGGTCCTCGTCGTGCTCGCGGCCCGAACTGGAAGTCTCAGGCGAGCGACGTTGGCGCTGATCATCTTGCTTGCAGCTGTGCTGCTTGGAGTCACACTTGCGCGAGGCTCGATCCAGAACGCTTCTACCTCCTCCAACGGGCTCGTGGCGCATCAGACGAGCGGTCTTCTGCATCCGCTGGATCAAAACAAGTCGACTCTTCCCGTTCATCTGGCGCTACTGGAAAACGGGTTCAAGCGCGGCATCTTCGATCCGATCGGTTACGGGATCGCATCGACCACCCTTGCCGGTAGCCGCCTGGGAGCCCCTGAGAGCGCCTCAACCGAGGTCGATCTCTCGAACGTTTTCGTCGCTGACGGCACCTTGGGCGGTCTCGCGTACGCGGCGGTGCTCGTGCTCGTGTTGATGGCGGCGCTTCGTCACGCCGTGGCGACGCGTGATGCAGCCTCTCTTGCTGTACTGGGAATCCTGGTCGCGAACTTCGGCCAGTGGCTGAACGGTGGCTTCTACGCTGTCTCGGCGCTGATCTGGTTCTCGATCGGCTTCCTGGTCGCGGCTGAGCGGCGTCGGGTCGGCGAGATCAGGGCGCTCAGGTAAGGCCAACTGCAGAACCTGACACCGGTGGCTATGACAACCGCGAAGCGGCCATCCGAGGCAATCGTTCTCACGCCTGATTTTCCACCCGAGGTGGGCGGCATTCAACTACTGATCGCCAGGATCGTCGAGGGACTCACGCGCTATGACCCCTGCGTGGTCACGGTTGCGGCTGAGGGTGGACGAGAGTTCGACCGCGATCAGTCCTTCGAGGTTCTACGGGCTCCCGCAATCGGGAGCCATCGCCTGTCGATCGCCGCACTCAACGGGTTCGGTGCGCTGCAGGGAGTACGGAGGCGACCGAGCGTTGTCCTTAGCGCCCACATTGTCACTGGTCCAGCAGCGCTCACAATCGGCCGGATTCTTCGCCGTCCCGTCGTGCAGTACGTCCACGCGCAGGAGGTGGGTCGACGCCCGCGCTTGGCCCGAGAGGTGCTATCGCGCGCCAACCTCATCATTGGTTCGAGCCGCTATAGCCAAAGCCTTGTCGAGGACATCGTCGGGCCGCGCAAGAACGTGCGTGTAGTGCATCCGGGCGTCGACGCGCCGGACGCGCCGCCAAGCCAGCCCATGAACGTTCCGTCCATCGTCGTCGTTGGGCGCCTTGCCGAGCGGTACAAAGGACACGATGTGCTCCTGCGAGCACTCGATATCGTCCGCGATCAGATTCCGGACGCGCACCTGCACGTCGTCGGGGATGGTCCAGTTGAAACCTGAGCTCGAGGCTCTTACACGTCGGTACGGGCTCGAATCCGCGACGACGTTCCACGGCGAGGTCTCGGACTCCCGCCGCGACGCGATCCTCGCGGCCTCGAGGGTATTCGCAATGCCGAGTCGGCTTGAACGAGGCGGTGCGGGTGAGGGGTTCGGGATCGTCTATACGGAGGCCGGAGCGCGCGGTCTTCCGGTCGTTGCAGGCAACGCCGGCGGCGCGCTCGACGCAGTCCTCGACGGGGAGACAGGCCTGTTGGTCGACGCCGTCGATCCTGCTGCGGTCGCCGGGGCACTGACTGCGTTACTCAGCGACCGAGCACGAGCTAGGAAGATGGGGCGCGCCGGCTGGGAACACGCGCGATCTCTCGCGTGGCCTAACGTTGTTGCGAGGGTGGAGGCGGTCTTGGACGAGGCGACGGGCACGTGAGAATCCTGTTCGTCAGCCACACTAGCCTCGTTAGCGGGGCCGAGCGTTCGCTACTCGATCGCATGGCGCTCCTCCAAGACGACGCCGAGTTGATTCTCGCCTGTCCCAACGGCGAGCTCGAGCGACGGGCTCGAGCATTGGGCGTCGAGGTCACCCAGCTGTCCGTTCCACCGGTCAGCTTTTCATCGGGAACACGGGCGCTGGTGGGGGCGGCCATCGGCTCAGTTAGCGCCGGTCTTCGTGTCCGACGGGTCGCCCGCCGTCGAGATGTCGACTTCATCCACGCCGCCTCGCCTCGTGCGGCCTTGGTGACAGCTTGGTGTGTCTTCTCACGAGCCGGCAGGCTTGTGGATGTTCGCGACGTTCTGCCCAGATCAGTGAGAGGCGAGCTTGTGCGATATGTGGTCAGACTGACCGCCGATGTCGTTGTCTTCAACTCGCGGTTTACGCGCGAGGGTTTTGGCTCGACGCGACCCGCGAGAGCCGAGGTTGCATATCCGCCTGTGAACATCGAGCGGCTGCTGGGGCTCGGTCTTCCGGCCTCGGAAAGGGGTGAGCATCGTTCTCCGTCCCTCGGAGTCATCGGGCAGATCACTCCGTGGAAAGGGCAGGACGACGCCATCCGCACTCTCGTCGACGTGCGCCGCCGACTGCCGGAGGTGACCCTGCGAATCGTAGGCTCCGTCGTATTCCAAGGCGACCAGGTCGGCTTCGACAACGAGGAATTCCGACGCGGGCTGCGCCGTCTTGCGACCGAGCTCGATGTCAGTGAAGCCGTGGAGTTTGTCGAAGAAACTGACGACATCGGGAATGTACTCAGTTCACTCGATCTTTTGCTCGTACCCTCCTGGGAGGAGCCGTTCGGACGTGTGGTGGTCGAGGGAATGGCAGCTGGAGTTCCGGTGATCGCAACCGATCGCGGCGGGCCCGGAGAGCTAATTCAGGACGGTGTCACGGGTTTCCTCGCACCGCCGCACGCGATCGAAGTCTGGAGTGCTCTTGCGTGGGAATTACTTTCCGACATGGTGTTGCGGCGACGAGTCGCCTTGGCTGCGCGGGCTTACATCTCCACACTCATGAGTCGCGCAACACGACGTGACGAAGCGCTTTCGCTGTACCGCCAGCCCGTCAGTCGAGTAAAAGGGACGCCCGAACCCCTTCCTCGGACCACGGCCGTGTCGCCGCCAGTGGCCGAAGAAAAGCCGCGATCATGACCTCTGGATCCACGTCCTTTTCATGCACCGCGGGCTACGCGACCGGCGGGCTCGGACAGCACCTCGCCCAGCTCGTGGAAGAGGCGCGTCAGCGCGGTGAACTCAATGCGTATTACTGCACGGAACCCCTCCGCGGCGATGCACACGGTCGCCGAGTAGTCGTGCGCGGCGCGCGCCCGGTGATGACCCTCACTCCGATCAGGTTCAGCCCGGGCTGGCGTACGTACGTCGACTGGGATCTGTTCGACCGAGCGGTCGCGTCCCGCGTTCAAAGGACATCGAGATTCGTGGGGTTTTCCGGGCAGGCTCTTCGGACGTTCCATACCGTTCAAGCTGAGGTGCGGGAGATCCTGTCCCCGACGGCGCACGTGGATCGGTTGTGGGCCCGGTATCAGGAAGCCAGCCGGGCGCATCCAATCGAGGGCACATGGCTCAACGGTGCGGGCCGCCGCAAAGCTAAGGCCGAGTACGGACTCGCGGACACAATCAAGGTTTCATCGGAATATGCTCGTGAGTCATTCCTCGATGCGGGGCTTCCTTTGGAAAAGCTGGCACGCGTCGAATGGAAAATTCCGAGCCGGTTCAAACCCGGGGAGGAGCGCCCGCGTGACGGGATATTCCGGGTTGTCTATGTCGGGTCGCTTACGATCACTAAGGGTATCCCTGTGTTGCTCGACGCTTTCGCCGCTCTACGTGGCGACTGCGAGTTAACGCTCGTCGGCGGCTGGGCCACGCGGGGGATGCGGAAGTATCTTCACGAGCGCGTGGCAAACGATCCGCGGATACGCCTCGAGGTAGGGGATCCACTGCCGGCGCTTCGGTCGGCGGACGTTCTCGCGCACCCAAGCTTCAGCGACGGGTTCGGGTACGCTCCAATGGAAGCGCTTGCCTGCGGCTTGCCGGTCGTCGTCACCGAAGACACCGGAATGAAGGAATTCATTCGTGAGGGAATCAACGGCTGGATCGTTCCGACCGGCGATTCGGCAGCGTTACTCGAGCGCCTCGAGCACGTTCGCCGTTACCCGCTGAAGCCGACCGTGACTGCTCGGACTCCTCACACCTCGTGAGGGTCTTGCTCGTGTCAGACGTGCCGATGATCCGAGAGCTCGGTGGGGGGCGAGTTCAACTGGACACGGCGGAAGAACTTCGAAGACTTGGGCACCACGTGGAAACCTTCGACTGGAGAGACGCGTTTCGAACCGGAGCTCCGAGGATTCCCAAACTGCGGCCGATTCCGTTTGCAGCGAAGGCGCGTGCTTTCGTGCGATCTCGGTCAGGTGAGTTCGACGTCATCGATGCGTTGCAGGCCTGTCTTCCGTACTCCAAGCGCGACCTCGGGTTCTCTGGCCTCCTGGTTACGCGCTCGACTGGGCTCGCTCCTCTGTACGAGATATACACGGAATACGAGCGAAAGCGGTGGCCAGAGAGGATGCCCGGGACGCAGCTTGGCCAGCGGCTGCACCGCTGGCGATCGCATCGGAAAGTCGCAGCGAGCCTTCGCGGCTATGAGGAGAGTGACGTCGTCAGGGTCATCAATGACAACGAGCGGACGTATCTGGAGGATGTGCTGGGGCTCGGACAAAAAACGGTCCAGATCTCCGAAGGGCTCCCGGATGCCCAAATTGAGGCTCTGCGAATGGCAAGAACAGAGCCCGCCGTCAGGCTCAGACGGCAAGAGATTGTGGTGATTGGTTCCTGGTGTCTGCGTAAAGGGGCCGCCGATTGGCCGCAGATCGTGAAAGCACTTAGACGCGACGTGCCAGACGCACGGTTTCTGTTTGTGGGAACGGGCGTTGAGGAGCGCGAGGTCACCAGGCTGCTTGGTGTCTCCGAAGGCGTGCGTGTTATCCCTCACTATCGCTCGGAGGAGCTTCCAGCCCTCTTGTCGGGAGCCTCGGTGAGTGCCCTGCCGACGTACGTTGAAGGCTACGGGCTCGCGATTGTCGAGGCGCTCGCCGCCGGGATTCCGACTGTTGCCTATGACGTTCCCGGCCCAAGGGACATCCTTGGCTTGATCCCATCGAACCTTGTTGAGTGCGGTGACGCCCACGCTTTCGCTTCATGCTTGGCGCGCGTGCTCGGCCGTGACACGTCGACGTATGCGGAATTGGTTCATGCGGGTGACCGACTAGTCGATCGCCACCGGCTGTCGGTCATTATTCCCCGTCTTGTGCGCGCGTACGAGGAACACCTCGAGACGGTCGAGGGCAGCGAGGTGCGACGGAGCGCGTCGCCGACCTAGCGTCACCGCAACCCGGCAGGCGAGAATAAGGATCTCGGGTCCATCGGTTGCAGTGATGATCTCGTCACGCCCATGCGCCAGCACGTCCCACCATCGACCGGGACGACAGAGAATCGGAAACCGTGCCACAACTCCAAGCGCGATGAGCTGAACGGTAGACCCCGGGGTCCCAGCCCCTTGATAGACGACGGCCTCATCGTCGAATCCGGCTCGTTGAACCATTGAGATGAGCTCCGTTAGCCCGTACTCTCGCACGTGAAACGGGTTGGGCGGTGCATCGCGATCACCATTCGGCGCGGAGAGAAGCAGTTTTCCCCCTGGCTTCAAGACGCGAGCAAACTCGTCGAGTGGCGTCTGAGCATGCTCGACATGTTCGAGTGTTTCGAAACTGACCACGAAGTCGAACGAGTGGTCCGCGGATGGAAGATGGGGAAGTTGAATGGTCATGAACGTTGCCGCCGGAATTCGGGCCGTCGCGGCAGCGATCACGTCCTCGTCGTAGTCGATGCCGGTGACCACACTCCTTTCTCGTCGAATCTCGACATGTTCCCGAAGTTTGACGCACGAACGAGCGCCAAGCCTCTGAATCGCTTCGAAGTCAGCCCAGCGACGTGCCCGTAGTACGAAGTCCGCAACGCCGGTGACCCGCGCGGAGAAGTTCCACAGATCACCCCGGCGAAGCGAGAAGTGCGGTGAAGTCGTGGTGGAATGGCTCATCGATGATCACGAGCCTTCGATGGCCCTGCGGATTTGAATCCGAGATCGACATCTTCGCCGTACATGAAGAGCCGTTCGTCGAACCCGCCGACTTTTTCGAAGGCCGTGCGGCGCGTCACGAAGCACGCCCCTGACAACCACTCCTGAGTCCCGTCGGCGCTTGCCGGCGGGTTCATCGGACGGAGGTTCGCCGCCGCGGCAACTACTTCCGGATCGTCAAGTGCTGCTTCGAGCGCCGTGACCGTTGCTCTTGGCAAGTCCCCGTCGGGGTTCACGAACAGAACGAGGCCATCCGATCCCCGTGCTGCCGCGGCTTTGGCGCCCGCCGCGAACCCAATGTTGTTGGCCGTGTTGTCATGGACGAGCAGCCGATCGCATGCCCTTAAGCCCCGGTGATATCCGGCTCTCGTCAGTGCGATACCGAACGACGCATACATCCATCGACAAGACACTATTTGCCTCGGGCTAGAGGCCAGAGGGGTCTCGCGTGGCGGCCAGGATGGCTTCTGTGAACCTGTCGGCCGAAGCTTGCGCACTGAATGTGGTTGTCGCGCGGTCGTACCCGCGCTCGGCGATGCGGCTCGCGAGATTCGGGTCTGCGTTGAGCTGGAGGAGCGTGTTCGTCAGACCTTGCTCGGAAACCATAAGCCCCGATACGCCATCCTCGACGATCTCAAGAGGTCCCCCCAGCGGGTAAACAACCGCCGGTCGCTTCGCAGCCATTGCCTCGACGACAACAAGGCCAAAGGGCTCTCCCTCGCTGGCATTCACTACGGCATCCATCAACGCGTAGTAGGAAAAGGGCTCATCGACCTGGCCCGTGAACACAATCTTCTCGTGCACGCCGAGCCTGTTCGCCAGTTCGCGAAGCTCGGCCGCGTATTCAACCGACAGCCCAAATGCCGAGCCGCCCACGATCAAGCCCACGCAGTCGACACCTCGTTTCGCCAGATCGGCAACCGCCTGAATGACCGTGTGCTGCCGCTTCCACGGCTGCAGTCGGCCCACGATTCCGACGACCCAGGCGTCTTCATCGATTCCGAGGTCGGCCCTCTCGACCAGAGGGTACGAGTGCGGAACCTCGATGCCTGGATGCACAACAAAGGTACGGCGTCGAGGCTTGAGCACGCGTTGCGCCACCTCGGCGGCTCGCGAGCAGCAGCCGATGCCGTCAGACGGCAGAAGCGTTGCAAGTCTGTCGACCCAGTGGCCCGTCGGAATCAGATGTTGCCACCAGAGGACGCGAGGCCTTGGTCTGACGAAAAGGGCCGCGACGCCCAGGTAAAGGTGGCTTTTTGCAGACCACGCGAGGACCACATCCGGCTCTGCTTTCCGCACGCGTTTCACCAGTGACCGAACGGTGCGGACGTACGCGATTGGGTTTCGAAGCCGGGCCGATTCGACCGACCAGGTCGTGAATCCGTCCGTCCGAATCTCATCAACGAGAACACCGGCCGACAGGAAGCCGATCTCGGGTTCGATTCGTTCCCGGTCGAGTCGCCGGAGCGTCAGCCTAAGCACCTCTTCGGCCCCTCCGCCATGTTGCGCGACCGGCGCGACGATGAGCAGCCGGACGGGGGTCACGAACCCCCGAGTGCGACGAGAAATCGCTTGGCGATGGCGTCCCATGTGAACTCGGCCTCGAACAATGCGTGGCCCGTCGCGGCGGCCGCCTCTCGTCGCTCGGAATCACTCGCGAGGGCCGCGACACGCTTGGCGAAATGCGCGGGGCTGCCGACCTCAACAAGCTCGAGCTGTGCTCGTAGAAGCATCGGATCGGTCAGCGGGCCGCTTGTCCCAACGACCGCGACGCCCTCGCAAAGCCCTGCGGTGAAGCTCGTGCGCCGCGTCGAGACGCCATCGACAAACGGCGCCAGAAACAGATCCGCCGAGGCGACCAGGGCAGCAAGCTGTTCGGTGGGAAGCATCCCCGGCCTTATCACTCGCACCTCGGCGGGCGTGTCCATTGGTCGTGCGCCGGCCCCGAGCTGCAGGAAAGTCACGTCCATCCCCTTCCTGGCCAGCTCGGAAAGTCCGGCCTCTACATAGGAGCTCAGATGCGCCGGGTGGCCGCTCGAGAGCGTGGCAACCACGAGGCCATCCTCCGCGCCAAGCGCGGAGCGTGTAGCGGCTCGGCGATCACGCGCGTCCGGAAGATTCGAGCCGGATGGAAGATGGTGGGTCTGGCGAATGCGGCTGAACTTCGCCGCCCAAGGTTCGATCGACGCGAACCTGCGATCGACCATCAGGATAAGAGCCCCGAGCTGCACACGCTGCCAGGCGCCCATGAGCAGAGATTTCACGTCCGCGACGGGGACGTACGGTTCATGTATCACGAGGGCGATCCGGGCAGCTTGTGCTTTTTCTAGCTTCGCGACATCCAGAACTAGACCCGGTGCGAATCCCCACCGTGCCCACATAAATGGGTTATATGGGACAACGACGAAATCTGATCCTTCAGTGTCTCGCGTGAGATGACCTCGTACCCACGGCGCGACCTGGACGTCGTGGCCTGCTCGTTGGAGTGCGTCACCGAGGTGCGATGTCGCTTGATCGATTGCATTGGCCTTGTTCCCGGAGTCGCTGACTAGCATGTGAAATCGCATAGGTGCCCTAGTCAGCGGGGAGGAGTTAGCCAGAGCGACGGCCGAGAGTCGGCACGTCGCGGTGCCGAGAGTTCGCATGTGGCTTCGCCACGAGCGACAACAATGCCCGGTCGAGCTCGTCGGTGACAGGTCCGACCGCGAAGCTCTTGCGGACGCTTTGCCTGCCGCGTTCGGCGAGCGCGGCCGCCTCCTCTGGCTGAGCCTGTAGCTCCGCAAGGATTCGCGTGAGCGCGCTGACGTCCCCCTCGGGGAACACGCGGCCCCCGCCGGTTGTCTCGATCACCCACGGGATCTCCCCGGAATCCGAGCCGACGATAGGCACCCCACACCAAAGGGCCTCAACCAGAACTCTCCCGAACTGCTCCGCCCATGTCCTCGTCGTTCTTGATGGCAGGACGAGCACATCCATCTCGGCGTACGCTCCGGGCATGTCGTCGTGACCGATGTTCGACAGGATCTCAAGCCGTCCATTCGGGAGACTCGACGCCTCGAGCTCCGATCGAAGGACGCCGTCACCGACCAGAAGCGCTCTTACCGGCCCGTCGAGCCGTCCAGTCGCTTCGACGAGATCGTGGACGCCTTTTTCGGGTACGAGTCGTCCGGCGAACCCGACCGTGAACGATTCGCGATGCACGGTCGGAATCACGTCCCACCCGGGCACAGCGTGCGGAATCAGCTTCACCCGCCCGCGTGCGCCCCAGAGCCTCGCCAGGTCGGCTGCCGCCGGCGACCGCGCCGTCACCAGGGCGGAGCGCCTCAGCGTGGACCGGCGCAACGCGCGGGCGATACGTGGTAGCGAGCGATCGAGGTTCTCGGCCGCCTGAACACCGAATGGTACCCGCGCTCTATGTGCGGCTCTGGCCCATTGCGCAGCTGCTAACGAGAAACTCTCCTCCTCCAGGAGGATCACGTCGGGTTGAAGGCGACGAATCAGTCGTCGCAGGCGACAGAGATAGATATGGCGCTGTGGCCGGCCTCGGAGGAGAACCGGAAGGCGCAGCAGACTGTCTTTCAGCTCTGGGACTCCTATCGAGTCGAACAGCCCACGCCGATACTCATGGCGCCAGCGCTTGGGGACGACGAGTGTCACATCCCAGCCGAGCTCGTGAAGGCGGGCATAGACGCATTGGTTTACCGGGAGCACGCAGGCGTGGCTCACGACTAACACGCGACCGCGCGGCTCTCCGGTCCTGGGCTCTGGGTACTCCATTTCCAGGAGTCTGCATCAAGCCGCCTCTCCGCCCCCGACTCGGCCGGCTATTGGTGGGCTCGTCCGAACCAACACCCGAGGACGAACAAGGGCCACAGGCGGGAGCTCTGGTCAGTGCGCCGCGACTGATGCTCGTCGACCCATCCCCTGACCGTGTCACGCTCGAACCATCCGTCTCGGTACAGCGGGCTGTCGGCCAACTGCTCGCGCAGGGTCGGACCCAACGGCCCTCGGAGCCACTCGGCGCACGGAGTGCGAAAAGCCATCTTGGCGCGGCCGAGGCCGAACGTCGGCAGAGTCCGCTCGAGGACCTTGCGAAGAAGGAGCTTGCCTCCGTCCCGCGAGGTGACGCTCGGCGGGACCGAAGCTGCGAACTCGGCGAGCTCCCGGGTTAGGTAGGGCGTTCGAAGCTCGAGTGAGGCACCCATGCTTGCGCGGTCGGCCTTGGCGAGGACGTCATCGGGGAGCCAGTGAACCTGGTCGAGGTGCATGAGACCTGCAACCACGTCTCCATGCTGTAGGTCAACGCCGACCGGCTCACGATCCTTCGCGTTCCATTCGAGCGCTCCGGTCATGCGCGGCCCGTACAGGCCTTGCCGAACCGAGGCGCGGTTCACGGTCACCCAGCCTAGGTGTCGTTCAAACGTCGAGCCTGGCGCAAGTGCGTCGCTGAGACGAGCCAGGCGCTCTAGTCGGGGCAGGGCTGCCAGGTTCCTGGCCATCATCGCCGGAACCCGGGTGGGCACAGCTGGGGAGATCCGTGCCGAACGAGCCAGCCAGCGGTAGCGGGGATAACCGCCGAATAACTCATCGGCGCCCTCGCCACCTATTGCGACCGTAACCTCACGGCGGGCGAACGTCGAGAGAGCCCGGAGCGGGATGAAGGCCGGGTCTGCGATCGGCTGGTCGAGGGTGGCGAGCATCTCGGCGGCCGTATCGCGAACCGCTGTGCTGCTCAGGATGAGCTCGAAGTGGTCGGCGCCGACGGCCTCGGCCGCCGCTCGGGCCGCCGTGCGCTCGCCGACGTCGCCGACGTCGTAGTCGACGGTGAAGGTCTTCAGCTGACCGGACGAGAGCGGGGCGGCAAGCGCGGCGATCAGGGTCGAATCCAGCCCGCCGCTCAGGAATACGCCGAGGGGGACGTCCGAGATCATCCGGCTCGCGACCGATTGCTCGAGCAATTCCGCCGTCCGCTCGACCAGGTCGCCTAGTTGAGCGGCGCCGTTTGGATGATGGTGTGGCGGCCTCCAGTAGGAGTCCGTTGCCCCCAAGGCGGATTCCGTGTCCCAGACGAGACGGCAGCCGGGCCCGAGCTGGCGGATTCCGTCGACGATGCTCGCATCGCCAGGTATGTAGCCGTAGACGAAGTACGAGTCGAGCGCAGGAACGCTCAGCTCGGGTCTGCCGCCGATGCCGGCCAGTAGCGCGCTCAGCTCGGAGGCGAAGATCAGCAGGCCTCCGCGCATCGAGTAGAAGAGCGGCTTCTCCCCGAACCGGTCGCGTGCGACCAGAAGCAGCCCGTTTCGCGAGTCCCAGATCGCGAAGGCGAACATGCCGTCCAGCTTGTCGACTAGGTCGACGCCATGCTCCTCGTAGAGATGGACTAGCACCTCGGTATCGGAGAGCGTCCTGAACCTGTGCCCTCCCGAGAGCAGGTCTTCGCGAAGCCTCGGGAAGTTGTAGATCTCGCCGTTCAGGACAGCCCAGACGGTCTTGTCCTCGTTCGAGAGAGGTTGATGCCCACCGCCTACGTCGATCACGCTGAGACGTCGCGCTCCGAGCCCGACGCCGCCGTCGGACGCAACGAATGTTCCTTCGTCGTCAGGGCCGCGATGGACCATGCAGGCGTTCATCGCCTTGAGAACGCGACCGTCACCAACGCGGCTCGAGCCACAGATGCCGCACATAGTTTGGGCTGCCTAGGCTCCGCCCGTGCCTCGGGGCGGCTCACTCAGACGCAAATTCACCCGTCCCCTCTCCTTGGTGCAACCCCCCTGCATCAGATCATCGCAGGTTTACCGCCGCTGTTGCCACCCCGGAAGCTCCGGCGGCTGAAAAGCAGGTGTTTACGAGCGGTTCAGTGCCCTCGATCGGGTGCGTAGTTCGAGTGCACCCGAGCTCGCTACCGCCGGTCGAGTCGTATACCCACCACCCTGCGTGTGGCTCAGAGGCGAGAACGTGGTACCGACGGGATCTTCTCGGCAGCTCGGCATGACGCTGCAGAGCGTTTGAGGCGACTGGTTAGTAACGAGCGCGGAGCCACTGGCGGAAAGATTGGACGGGCGGAGCGGGGGACTTCAGAAAGTGTTCCCAGTTGGCTTGATAGAGGCGGCTGAGGTACCCCGGCGGGTAACGCGGATCCCAAGGTTTGATGCTTTGGAAGTAGTGGACGACCTTGACAGTGGACAGGCGTAGAGCTGAACGACGCGATATCGCGAACGGGCCGATCCGTACCGCGACGTCTCGCTGCACCTGGTAGTTCCACTGCCATGGAAGCTCGAGCCAACGGTCGTGTAGTACCGCGTTGAGCGTCCCCTATCGGCAAACGATGCCGCGGTTGGGTCGCGTGCGAGTTCCTCCGCCACCTGGCGACTGATCTCTTGTTTTTCCCATGCGTCGTTCTGGATCACTAGGACGCCGGAGTTAAAGAACGGCGCCTCAGGGCTCAAGCTTCGCGCCTCCCAGTCTGTAACGCCTCCGGAGGATGAGACTGCCGGAATGCCCCTGGCGCGCACGGCCGCCAAGACATGTTCGTCGCCGAGTTCGTATTTCGAAAGCGCCGCAAGATCGCCGAGCGTGAGCGTGTCCGCATCGACATAGATCGTCCGAGCGGCGAATTGAATCGCGGTCTCTGGAATGCACAAGCGACCGTAGGCCGCTCGGGAGAAATGAAAGCCGAGCGGCAGCCCCTCAAACTCGTCGAAGTCGACCGCCAGGTGTTCGAATGGAATCCCGTGAAGCGCGAATGTCGCTCGGGCGGCCTCCAGGAACGCATCGGAGTGTCCGTCCCCAACGAGGATGCAGATCACGCGCACCGTGCTGCGTGCGGCTGCAGAGAGAAGCGATAACGCCGCCGGCCATGCGTAATCTGAGTCGGCGGACGCTGCCAGGACGAGATCGAACGGACGGTGATCCTCGGGCTCTGACGTCACACGCGCGAGCCTCCTCTCAGGTCGCGGTCGAAAAGCGCGAGCTCGGTACCCGCGATCCGAGAGACCGGAAGGCGCGTCTCGTCCACGGCTCGGATAACTCCTGGCCACGACGGCGTGTAGTCGTCCCAGACGATCGCCCCATTCGGACTGAGCATTGCTAGAGCGGCTGCTGTGTCGGCCCGGGCGTCCTCATACGTGTGGCCAGCATCGATCAGAACGAGATCCACGACGCCGCGCCAGGGGGCAAAATCGAACGTCGCGCTGTCGCCAGTGACCCGAGTGATGCGTTCAGCCTCTGGCGTTCCCTGGAACCGTGTCCCAATGCCAGTGGTGATTCCTTTGGCCACCGCCGAGGCTGGGTGATCGGTCGGCACGTCGAGCGTGGCGATCTCAGCATCAGGCGCGTTTCGGGCCAAGGTGAGCGTCGCAGAGCCGTCAAAGGTGCCGAACTCGAAGACGCGCCTGGGCCGGTGAAGTCTTGCGATTGCTCCGAGGACAAACCGTTCTGTGGGATCCATGTTCCAGTCGCAAAACGCAATATCACCAAGTTCGACCACAATTTGGGCCGTCTCTGGGTAAAGCTTGTAGAACTCACGCACCGGAGCTTTTCCCTCGGCGTCGAGCCTGTACCCGGCGAGTAGCCATTCCCGTGCAAACCGCCGGTCGGCGAGATGCGCCGCCAGCGACAGAGCCGCACCGAGCCCCTTACGGAAGCTCGAACTCGGAGCCCTGGCCATGGGGATCAGCTTACGAGTCCACGGTCAACGCTGTCGTCGCTTTGAGGACCTTGGCCTCGAATAGCTTCTGCGGGCAAGATCAAGGTTGTGCCGACCGACGTTTGGATCGCGAACTCACATCGGTGGGTCTACGACAGGCTGTTCGAGCTGACTGACGATCGAGTCGCGGGCGTTCGTTTCGTGGAGACACGGCGGGAGGCAGAGATCGTCATCTACCTCGAGCCACCCTGGCCGGATCCCGTGGCTCCCGATCCGCTTCACCGCTTCCGCCCGCGCGATCTCATGCGAACCTTCGTCTACTCACAACGCGACTTCCCCGTTCGTTGGGCTCCCGGCCTCTACGCCTCGCTGCCTATGTCCCACGCCGGGGCCGCGTTTGGCGGGGCGTTCTACGTCGCGCACCACCACCGAGAGCAGGACGGGCTCTATGGTGACCTCGAGGCCGCCCGTCTGATCGATACGGACCTTCTCTGGAGCTTTGTAGGGACAGCCGAGAACTCACCGGTTAGGGACCTCGTCCTCCAACTCAAGGACGTGCGAGGACTCGTTCGAGACACGAAGCGCTTCAGCGATGTCGTTCGCTGGAACTGGGCGACCACGCACCGCGATGAAGGACGTCGGGCGTTCAACGACTACGCCGAGATGATCGGGCGCTCGAAGTTCGTGATCTGCCCGCGTGGGCGGGGGGCTTCGTCGATGCGGCTCTTCGAAGTGCTCCAGGTCGGTCGGTGCCCGGTGATCGTGTCGGATGAGTGGCTTCCGCCTCCGCTCGTCGACTGGGCGGCATGCTCGATCCGGTCCCCGAGGGATCGATCCGTGAGATCCCCGAGATCCTCCGGAGCCGAGAGCCGGACGCCGCCGGGCTCGGACATGAGGCAAGGCGCACCTGGGAGCGTTTCTTCTCGCCGGAGAAGCAGCTCGGCACTCTCGCCACAACGTGTCTCCAACTCGCCGATGCTGCCTCCCTCACGACCAGAGCTCGCATCGCCGCGGAACTCCCGTTCACCCCGTTTGCGGCACGACGGGCCTACGGCGCCGCACGTCGCGTTGGCGAAGCGTCGATCGCACGGATCCAGGAACGGCGGAGATAGGCAGAGCCCGCGGAGCGGTGGGACAATGCGTACGGTGCCGAGGACTCCACGGATCTTGAGTTCGCAATCCCAACCGGGCGCCGCCTCGGCTCTCGTCAACGGGGACACACCATGGTCGTCAACGAGAACGCGCTGATCACCGGGGCAAGGCTGATCGTCGAGCGAGCATCGGCCGACGCGGTCACGGAGTTGAAGCAGTCGGGATTGCGGGCGATCCTCCTCAAGGGCCCAATCCAGCAGGACTGGCTGTCGGCGGCCGGTGCCGTTCGCGCCTCGACGGACGTCGATCTTCTCCTTCCAGTCGCTGACCTTGAGCGGGGCGGTGTCGTGCTTGAGAACGCCGGCTATGGGCGGCTGACCGAGCTTCCGGCGGACGCGGGCATGGAGCATTCCGAAGTCTGGGTCTCGCCCACAGATATCCAGGTCGAGCTGCACTGGGCGATCGTCGGTGCGGATGAACGGCGACTTTGGCCGGTGCTTGAGCAGGAGACTGAGCGGGCGGCAGTTGGAGACACCGTGGTCGAGATACCGAACGAGTCAGCGCGCTGCCTGATCGTCGCGCTGCACGTGGCGCAGCACGGGATCGGCGACGGAGAGATTCTCAACGACCTCGAACGCGCGCTGGCGGTGGCTCAGGCAGAGGTCTGGAAGCGCGCTTATGAGCTCGCGATTGCTGTGGGGGCCGAAACAGCCTTCATCAGTGCGCTTTCGTTCACGGCTCCAGGCGCTGAGCACCTCGAAAGCTGGGGAGTCGATCCGCCCGAGCTGACCGAGCGCCAGGCGCTCTCGCTGATCACGCCCGCACCGGCCGCCCGAGGCTTCTACTTCCTCTCCGAGGAAAAGGGCATTCGCGCGAAGGTGATCTTCGTCGGAGGCAAGCTCGTCCCGTCACCGTCCTTCATGAGGCTGCGGTACCCCATGGCCCGACGTGGTCCGGCCGGACTGACCATGGCATACGCCTACCGCCCGTTTTGGCTCCTGCGCTGGGTCGTGCCGGGGTTTCGATCGTGGCGTGCGGCGCGTGCGCTCGCAGAGAACAGTCGTCGCGGGGAGATCGCGGATCAAGCCCGCACACCCGAGGATCACTGAGTGAATCGCCTCGGCTATGTCGAGAGCGGCGCCATCACGAGCCATTTCTGGTCGCTGGCTCCACGCAGTTCATTCAGCGCCAGGTCGCGCTCGGGCTCCGTGAGCCACTCAAGGAGGTCAGTCGTTGGCCGCTCGTCCAGGAGGGTCTCCACCCGGTGCGACCCGCCGAATCGTGCAGCGAGACGATCCGTGAGCCGGTCGGACGCGTGGTCATGTGTCTCCACGATGATCATCGCGTTGCGCAGTTCTGCGATCGATTCTACGAGCAGCGACTCCTCGCCTCCTTCGATGTCGCAAACCACCAAGTCGACCTCACCTTGAAAGCCCCGGCACCGCCCAAAAACACGGACGCGGTCGGCAACCCCGTTCAAGGCCGCAAGCTGCTCGGTCGCGTGGCGAGCTGATCTCGAAATGTCGAAAGCAGCAACCGACGCAGACCGTGCATGGAGGGCCAGCCCGGCTGCGTAGTAGCCGTCGGCGCAACCGACATTCGCGATGAGCTTGGGCGCGGCTGCAAGAGCGGTCATGAACGGTGTCCGAAGTTGACGTTCGTATAGGCCGAGCAGCTTGAGGACAGGCGAAGCCATTGACTCCTCGAAGTTGTCAGGCAGGAGTAAGCCTTCGAACGGGCCGTCGAGGACGGTCCGACCAAGGCGAGACGAGACCTTTCGTGCCAGGTCGGGTACCCCGGCGCGATCGCGCACTCCGCGTTCAAATCGGATTGCGCGCTCCGCGGCAAGGCTCGGGAAGAGCCTGCGACCCAGCGTGCGGGCGGTCTCGTTCACGACTCGCCGACCGGCGACGTCGGTCCTCGCTGGAGGATCGCCACTGCCGCGCTTACTCCTCGTACTTCCAGGCCAGAGACGACACGAGCGCAACTGCATCCTCGTGCGACCCTGCCTCCTGCTCGAGTTCCGATGCGATCTCGGACAACGTGCGTTCTCCGTCCATCAACTCCAGAGCGCGGCGCGCGAGCCTGCCGCGCGGGCCGAGAGCCGGTGCGCGGCTCTCGTCCACGGCCTCCAGTGCCCGGCCCGAGAGCGGCATGCCTGCGAACGTGGACTGGCGAAACTGGACCCGGGGCTGCTCACCCTTGGCCCCCACCCTGACGGCCCAGCGGTAGACGAAGTCGCCGGCGGCGAAGGACGCGCCGAAGTCCACCCTCACCGCCTCGCCCTCCGAAACCGGAACGACCTCCGGGAGCGGGAAGAACGCGCGCCCGTAGAGCGCCTCCGGGGCCCCGGGCGCGTTCGAGAAGCCGATGTCCTCCACGAGCGCCGTGTCGAACCAGACGACGAGCCCGTTCAGGCTCCCGGCTCGCGTGGTCTTAAGCGCTACCGCCGCTGAGACATCTCCGGCCGTCCCGGCCGCGTAGTCGAGCGTCGCCAGGACGGCAGGGCTGCTGAGCAGAGTCTCAGGCCCGGTGCGGGTCTTCCAGAACGAGTTCGCGACAGAGTCTCTCGCCGCCTCGAGATCGAAGCCGCGGCCGTGCTTACGCCACACGTCGAGGTGCTCGTCGGTCTCGCGCGGCGCCTCGGCGAGCGCACCTCGGAGCACGTCTCGCTGTGGGATCAGCACGCCCCCGGGCTTGAGTAGGCGGCGGCGGGCATCCTCGAGTGCCGCCAGGTTGGCCGTGTGCAGCGGCAGGATGCCGCGCAGGTCGGCCACCGCGACATCGGCGAGCTCGGGCAGTTCGACGTCCAGCGACGACTCCTCGAATAACTCGATGCGGTCGGCGAAGCCGTTCGCGCGCGCGGCCTGCCGCGCCACCTCGATCACCGAGGCTCGGCTCGACCGCGAACACCCGGCGCGCGCCGAGCCGGCAGGCGATCAACGCCGCGATCCCCGTTCCGGTGCCGATGTCGAGGACGACGCTCCCGGGCTTCACGACCCGCTCGAGCGCGGCCGCGTAGGCGTCCATCCGGACGCTGTCGGCGATCATCTTCCCGTAGTCGGCGACCGAATACTCCATGTCCGTCCCTCCCGGCGGCAACACCGACAGCCCTTAGCTCACCGAGCCTACCGGGGAAATTCAGCGAATCGGAGATAAAGTCAGCGTTGTGTCCAGGAACGAGGACAGCACCCTCCAACGACCGCTGGAGATCAACCCCGACGTGCTGTTCAAGCGGGTCGACGAGGAGCTGGTCCTGGTCAAGATCGCGAGCAACGAGATCTTCGCGCTCAACGAGACGGGCGCCCGGCTCTGGGAGCTGATCAGCGAAGGCGCCGGGGTCGAGGCGGCGACCTCGCGGCTCTCCGAGGAGTACGGCGAGCCCGAGCGGGGGCTTCGCGTCCAGGTCGAGGTGTTCGTCGCCGAGCTCCGTAGCGAAGGGTTCCTGCTGCCGTAGATGCAGGTAGCCGGCGTAAGCGATCCCGAGCGCTTCTGGTCTGTTGCCCTCGGGTCACCGCAGGCGGTCGTCCCCGCGCTAGGCAAGCCCGATCTCAGCCACGAGTACGGGGACCGGCGGCGCTTCTCGGCCTGGTGGGGTGATCAACGAGAGCTCCTGTCGGTCGCGGACGGCGAGGGCGCTTTCGCGATCGTCATGGGCCGACCCAGGGCTTCGGTGATCGCGATACGGCCGGTGTCGAGCTGCTCGCGGCGTATGCCGCCCAGGGCGCACGGGTAGCCCACAGCCTGAAGGGCCGCTTCAGTGCGCTCATCTGGGATGCCGCTGCCGACCGCCTCCTCGCGATTCGTGACCCGATCGGCGTCCAGCCACTTTTCTACACAGCGCGAGGTGAGGGAATCGCCGTTTCAGGCTCTCCGGAGCTCCTGGCCTGGTCAGGCAGCAGCAGGCCGACCGTGGACCGGGTTGCGCTCACCGAGTGGGTTACCACCTCGACGATGCCGCTCGCGCGGACGATGTACGTCGGCGTCCAACGCGTCCCGGCGGGCCACGCGCTCAACGCCGGCCCGGACGGCATCGAGACGCACCGGTACTGGAGTCCCCCCGTTGCGAGCCCCGACGCAGGGCGGGACGACGAAGGCGCGCTCGCGCGATTCGACCGCGAGTTCGACGACTCGATCGCCCGCTGCGCCGAGGGCGGCCGCGTGGCCGTCTTTCTCAGCGGCGGGCTCGACTCGACGCTGACGGCCGCAGCTGCTGCCGCCCATCACGCGGCACACGGCCTCGAGCCGCCCCTCGCGCTCACCCTGAAGTTCTCCGCGCCGGGCGAGGACGAGGAGGACATCGCCCGCGAGGTGGCCCGCAGGTTGCGGCTGCCGCACATCGTCATGTCGTTGGCAGAGGCCACCGACGGGCAGGGCATCTTCCAGACGGGGATCGAAGGCATCCAACGCGCCTGGCATCCGAGCGGCAACCCGTGGAATGCCGCCTACACGCGCGTCGCAGGCGAAGCCGCGGACCACGGCTGCCACGCGATCCTCACCGGCGAGGGCGGCAACGACCTGCTCGAGTCGCCCTGGGAGCGCTCGGGGGATCTGATCCGGCGGGGCCGGCTGATCGACCTCGCGCGCTTCATCGACGCCCAGCCGCGCTACTACGGTGGAGCGTCCGGTGACTTCGTCCGTCAGATGGTCTGGAGCTACGGCCTTGCGGCGCTCGCGAGGCCCGTCGCCCACCGCACGCTGCTCACGGTCGCACCCGGGCGTGTCCGCGGTCGCCGACTGAGACGGGCGGAGTCGTCGCTTCCCGCGTGGGCCGTCCCCGACAGCGAGTCCGAGCCGAGGTCGTCCGGAACCGCGCCGCGGTGACGCCGCCGCTGACCGCCGGCGATCTCTACGGATACGCCCGTCGCGCGCTGCTCGACAACGCCTTCAACGCGGTCCTTCTCGAGAATCTCTATCTCTCGTCGACACGGGCGGGCTTCGAGACGCTCCTGCCGTACCTGGACACCTCGCTCATAGAACTCGTTTATGCCCTTCCGCCGAGCGCGCTCCAGATCGGTGGGCACGCCGAGGGGCTCTCGCACATCAGCCTGGCGCGCCGTCTCGGCCCGGGCCTTGCCTCCCGCCTGGGGCCTTCCTCGGCCGACAAGACGTTCGCAGCCGGTCATGCTGCTGAGATGGAGACGCTCATCACCCGATTCGGCGGGCTGCCGCGGCTGTCATCCCTCGGGATCGTCGCCGAGCCGGAGGCAGCTAGGGTGGTCCGATCGAGCCCCCTCGGGGTCTCGTTCGACCCGCGCGGCTGGCGCGTGATCTCCGCCGAAGCATGGCTGCAGGCACGCGATCTGTAAAAAAGGTGGCAGAACGGCTCGCGCGGGGTATGCTCCAGCAAGCGACGTAGTGTTGATGTAGCTCTTTGCGAGGGGGAAAAGATCGATGGGAGCGAGGAAGGGACCGATGGAGACCAAGCAACTCCACCAAGCAACACGCGTTTGGCAGACGCCGACGATCCGGCGGGTCGGGACGTTCGGATCGGTGATGACCGGCGGTTCGCGTCCGAATCCGGACCCGGGCTCGGCCAACCGCAAGATGCCCAACGCCTAGTCGGCGCGAGCCGACTTCCGTTCGTCAGGCAACCACCGAGCTCGCCCGAAAGCGAGAGCTGAGGCATGAGCCGCGTCTCGTCGGCTCGCAAGCTGAGGATAGAACCTCGCTCCGTTCCAGCAGGCGCCTACCCTGCGGGACAGGCCCTCGCAGTGAGCGAGGACGGCCATGGAGTCGTCCACGGTTGGTTCGATCCGCCCCGAGGTGAGGTTCTCGTCCGGCAACTCGCGACGTTCCGGTTCGCCTCGGGCTCCGACGAGGTGATCGCCTACACCGACGAGCTCGACGCGGGCGGCGAGCACGTCGTCCACTCCTTCTACTCGACCGTGCTCCCCCTGATCGCCTGGGCCTGCGACGGCGTCGAGGTCTTTCACTCGAGCGCCGTCCGCTCAGCGCGAGGAGTGGTAGCGCTGAGCGGCCCATCCGAGAGCGGCAAGACGACACTCGCCTACGGCCTCGCCTCACGCGGCTACGAGCGGTTCGCCGAAGATGCCGTCGCGTTCCGTGCCGCCCCCTTCGCTGGCCGCGGTACCGCTCCCTTTCACGACCAATCTCCGGGCTCCGTCGATCGACCACTTCGTCGACTCCGGCCGGACGGTGCCGTTGGCCGGAGAGGTTCACAGCGCTGACGGCGTTGCCGAGGCGCCGATCGAGGCGCTCTTTCTCCTCGCTCCGGAGGCGGCGGCCGAGCCGGCCCTCGTTCCGCTCACCGCATCCGAGGCGCTGCTGGCGCTGCTGCCCAACGCCCACCGCTTCCGCGGCCAACCCGCTGAGCGCGAGCGAAGGATGCTCGAGGCCTACCTTGCCCTCGTCTCCGAGGTGCCCGTGTACCGGGTCGTCTACGAGCAGGACTTCGCTCGCTTCGATGAGGTGCTCGACGCCGTGGAAGGTGCGCTCGAGCGGGGCACTCGATGAGCGCGGTGCGCGCTGGCCGCTCGATTCGATCCACCGCCGACGCCTGGCTCGCGACCCGGATGACTTTCTGGGCTCTTGTGCTTCCTGTGCTCAAGCATGTCGTGGCTCTTCCGAGGCTTGCCTCGTTCATGTGGTCGGATGGCCGCGGCGTCCCTGACTCTCGCGAGGTCGACCGCGTCGTCAGATTTTCCTGGGCCGCGGCACGACTTCGACCTTTGCCCAAGCGGGACAATTGCCTCGAACGCAGCCTGATCGCCTACCGCTACCTCTCGGCGTTGAATGCGTCACCGAGCCTGGTGCTCGGTATGCGGCTGGACGAACACACAGACCACGGGCATGCCTGGGTGAGACTCGCGGGCGGGCCGATCGCAGCGGAGGACGTGTCGCACTTCACTCCCGTACTCGAGCTCGGACCTCACGGCAGACCGGTCAGCCATCGCTGACGTCGCGGATCAACCTTCGGCGATCGCGCGGATCCGCGCGACGAACCCCGCCTCCGAAAAGCGCGAGGCGACGGTGCGAATCGCAGGCTCGTCCCAACCGGAGCCGAGGACGGCGTCGACGCCGCCGGCGATCGCGTCCGGCGTCGGCTCGTCGAAGAAGAGCCCGCTCGTCCCCTCCTCGACCGTGTCGAGAAAGCCGCCCCAGCGAAGAGCCGCCGTCGGCTTGCCGAAGCACGCCGCCTCGAGCGGGGTCAGGCCGAAGTCCTCGTGCGAGGCGGCGACGAGCGCACGGCAGTTGGCGTAGAGCCAGCGAAGCTCGGCGTCGGAGACGCGCCCGGTGAGCCGTGACGTTCGGGCCGGCGAGCGCGCGCAGAGCCTGCTCCTCGGGGCCGCCGCCGGCGATCACGAGCCGCTCGCCCGGCAGATCGGCGAAGGCGCGGACGACGGCATCGACGTTCTTGTAGGGAAGGAGCCGCGACACACACAGGACGAACCCCGGCTCGATGCCGGCGACCGTCGGCCGGGCCCTCGGGCGTCAGCGCGGGCGGTGGCGGCACGACCTCCGCGTCGATCCCGTAGATATCGCGGATCGGCTCGCGACCACGGTCGAGTTGGCGAGGTAGAGGTCGGCCGAGGCTGCGGCGCGCGCGATCCCAGCGGCGCAGCGGCTCGCTGCAGCGCGCGGCGGCGAGGTGCACGGCGCGGCGCGCGGCCGCGCAGGTAGCGGTCCGGCTGGTAGAGCCAGCGGGCGGGGGTGTGGCAGTAGACGATCTTCTTGCCCTCGACGTGCGCTCCGTGCGCCCAGCCGCTCGAGCTGCAGATGACGACGTCGGCCTCGACCTTGAGCCGCGAGAACGACGGCGCGAGGAGCGGGAGCGCGAGTCGGTGGTGGCGCCGGAGCGGCGCGAGCCGGTTGATCGGCAGCGTGCGCACGTCGACGTCGGCGAACTCGGGGAACGTCCCGTCCGGGTCGTAGAGCGACGTGTAGACAGCGGCGCGCCGGGAAAGGCGCGCACGAGCGAGAGCACGACCCGCTCGGCGCCGCCGCGCTGGGTCAGGTAGTCGTGGACAAGCGCGACTTGCATCCTTTTGGGGCTCCATTCTTCGATTAGCGGACAGACATCATGAGCGTCGCCGGCGATGCGGGATAGGGGCCATGGCCGACCGTGATCCGCTCGAGAATCCGGAGCCGCTCGATCCGGCGGGTCTATGCCTACGTCGCGTACCGGATCGGCGACGGCGCAGATGCCGAGGACGTCACCTCGGCCACCTTCGAGCGCGCGCTCCGCTACCGCCACACGTTCGACGAGCGCGAGGCGAGCCGGCCGCCTGGCTGGTCGGGATCGCGGCCCGCTGCGTCTCCGAGTACTTCGCCGGCAAGCCCGTGCTCCGGGTGAGAGCCCGGCAGAGGGGTCGCCGCGCCAGGCGATCTGCCGGCGAAGCGGCCTCGCGGCTCGACCTCCGGCGTGCGGTCGCGCTGCTCGGCGAGCGGGACGCCGAGCTCGTCGCGCTCCGGTTCGGCGCCGACCTCACGGCCCAGCAGATCGCCGAGCTCCTCGGGATGCGGACGAACGCCGTCGAGGTCGCGCTTCACCGGCTGCTCGAACGCTTCGCGAGGTGCTCGATACCGGAGCGGCCAGCCCGCTGCCGGGCGCGAGCAGCGGGTGAGGGCGTCCGAATGAGCACCCGTGCGTTCGTCGACTCCGGGTCGGCAGCCGGCACCCGGTCGTGGTCGTGGCACTCGGGAGCGGCGTTCGTTCTGCCGCTGATCGCGGTCGCGGGCGTCGGCGCGGCGAACGGCGGGTTCTTCCCGACGTCGTTCGGCTGGACCGGGGTCGCGTTCGCATGGGTGGTGGTGATCGCGGCCGTCTTGCTCGCTCCGCGCTGGGGGCTGTTCGACCTCGTCTGGGCTGCCTCGGCGGCCGCGCTCTGCGTGTTCACGTTCTTCTCGGCCGCCTGGGCGGGCTCCGAGACCGAGGCGGTCAACGCGGGGCAGCGCACGCTCGTGTACTTCGTGGCGGTGACGGGGGCGCTGATGATCCTGAGGCGGCGAGACTCTCCCGCTGGCTCGGCGGGCTCGTGGTCGGCGACGGCGGGCGTCTGCGTCTACTCGCTCGCCACGCGGCTCGCCCCGACGCATTTCGGCGGCTTCGACAGCAGCGACTACCGGCTCTTCGTCCCCGTCGGCTACTGGAACGCGCTCGGGATCTTCGCGGGGGTCGCGCTGATGCTCGGCTTCGGCGTGGCCGGCTTCGGACGCGGCACGGCTGCGGGTTGCCGCGGCGGTGGCCGCGGTCGTGCTCGCGCCGACGCTGTTCTTCACCTTCAGCCGTGGCTCCTGGGCGGCGCTGATCGTCGGCTGCCTCGCGGCGCTGCTGGTCAGCCCGCGGCGGCTGCGGTTCGTGAGCGCCTATGCCGTGCTGGGCACGATCCCGGCCGTCGCGGTGCTGCTCGCCTCGCGCCAGCCGGCGCTGGTCGACGGGGCTCGACCTCGTCGCAGCCGGCCACGACGGCAGGCGGCTGGCGCTCGAGCTGGTGCTTCTCGCCCTCGTCCAGGCGGCGGTCGCGTTCGCCTGGCTCCGATACGCCCGGAGAGTGCAGGTCTCGCAGGTCGTGCGCCGCGGCTTTGCCGTCTGCTGCTCGTCGCGGCCGCGGCGGGCGTCGTGGCTGTCGTTCACACGTACGGCTCGCCGTCGACGATCGCGCGTCACGCCTACGACTCGTTCGTCTCGACCCCGACCCCGGGCAGCGAACCTCAACGGCCGGCTGTTCACGTTCTCGAACAACGGCCGCATCGTGCTCTGGCACTCCGCCTGGAGGGAGTTCCTCGCCCATCCGGTCGTCGGGTCGGGAGCCGGCGGCTTCGCCCGCTGGTGGCTGGCCCACCGAACGACCACCTACTTCGTCATCGACACGCACAACCTCTACCTGCAGACGCTCGGCGAGCTCGGCGTCGTCGGGTTCGGGCTGCTCCTGGTGTTCCTCGGCGTGCCGCTCGTGGCCGCGGTTCGCGCGCGGCGGCACCCGCTCGTGGCGCCGGCGGTCGGCGCCTACGTCGCGTTCTCGCCCACGCCGCGGTCGACTGGGACTGGCAGATGCCGGCGGTGACGCTGCTCGCGCTCTTCGTCGGCGCGGTGCTCGTCGCGGCGGCGCGCCCGAGCCGAGCGGGGCCGATCGGCGTTCCCGCCCGGGCCGTCGTCGCCGCCGCCGGCATCGTCGCGGCGGCGATCGCCTTCGTCGGGCTGATCGGCAACATCGCGCTCGCCCGAAGCCAGACCGCGCTGATCAACGGCGACCCGCGCCAAGGCGGCGTCGGAAGCGGCGCGGGCGCACAGGTGGGCGCCCTGGTCGGCCGAGGCGCTGAAGATCCTCGGCCAGGCGCAGGCGCTGGGCGGGGCCCGGAAGACGGGGCTCGCGACGCTCCGCCAGGCAGCGCGCGACGATCCGGGCGACTGGGAGACCTGGTTCGACATCTCTGCTCTCGTTCGCGGTGCCGAGCAGCGTGCCGCGCTCGCGCGGGCGCGCCTGCTCGACCCCGCAGAGCCCGGAGATCGCGGACATCTCGTCGAAGCCGTGACCTAGGCCGATCGTATGTAAGGGTTCGGGCCGCCGCGGCGGTAGTAGGTGTGAGATGAGATTCTGGGACAGAAGAGATCGCGACCTCGAGCGGCGGCTACGGGACGAACGGCCGCAGGCTCCCGATGAGCTCGTGCGCAGGCTCGCACCCCAGGAGCAGCAGGCCGGCCCGCTCGGCCGCAGCGGCGCGCCGCGCCGCGGGTTGTCGCCGTCGCCGCCGTCACGGCTCTGCTGGCGATCTCGCTCGGCGTCGGCGGGGCCTTCGGCTATGCGACGCACTCGCTGCACGCTTTCGGCGACGGCCTCGACCACTTCGTCACGCCGAAGTCGAACCAGGGGAGCCAGGGGTACCAGGGGAACCAGGGTGGTCAGGGCAACTACGGGAACCAGGGCAACCAGGGGAATCAGGGCAACCAGGGTGATCCGGGAGGTCAGGGGAACCAGGGCGACCAGGGGAACCAGGGGAACCAGGGCGACGACGGTTTCGGCGACAAGGGGTTCAAGGACGGCAACGAGTTCAACGACCCGTTCCACCACGAGTACGGGATCAAGGTGCCGATCTGCCACGACGGCCAGATCATCTTCGTGCCGCTCCGGGAGTACTTCTGGCGCCTGCTTCACGGCGACAAGCCGTGGTTCTTCTGCTTCATCCCGCATCACTAGCGGACACGAAGCATTCTTCCTTCGGCGCTGTGGCCTCGGGGCCGGATCTGCCCTACACTCCGTTTAGGAGAGGCGTCGCGCGGGGATCTAAATACCGGTGACGTGCAAGTCGATTCAGACGAGGATGGGACCTGTCGTGAGCGCTCAGCCGCACCAAGAGGGTCAGGAAGTCAACCCGGAGACGGGACTTCCGGGGGCCAAGCGCGTCCAGGCTCTGGTTGCGATCAGCGCGGATCAGCTGCGCCGGCTCTCGGTCAGGCGGCAGTTTCGCGGCTACCGCCGGGACGACATCGACTACGCGATCGGCCGCGCCGCCCAGACGATCGACGACCTCGTCGACGAGCTGCTGAAGGTCTACGCGGAGGTCGGGACGAACGCCGGAGCCGCGTGGCGTGGAGGCGACCGTGGCACCCCTGCCGGCGAGCCCCCCGCAACTCGACCTGCAGTCGAGCTCCGTCGAGCGAAGCGTCAGCGACGTCCTCGAGACGGCACACCGGGTCGCCGAGTCGGTGATCAGGGTCGGCCCACGAGGAGCGCGACCGCATCCTCGAGGAGGCAGAGCAGGGACGCCGAGCCGATTCGTGAGGAGATCGCCCGCCGCCGCGCAGCCCTGCGCAGCTTCAGGGAGACAGTGATGCGCTGGTCGAGCGCGCGCAGCTGCTCGCCAACACCCTCCTCGATGCGGCTCGCGGCGAGCGCGACCGGCTGCTCTCGAGCACCGTCGACGACATCGAGAAGCACCAGTCCGCGCTCGAGAGCGAGCGGGTACGGCTTTCCGCAGCCGTGGCACAAGCTTCGCAACACTCGACCCGACGTCGCGGGCATCCTCGACAGCTTCCTCGACGGCGTCGCCGCGGACTCGCCGCTCGAGCTCTCCCGACGAGAAGCCGCGCAAGGGCCCCGAGCCGGGCAGCTCGAAGAAGAGCCGACGAGCCGGCCCGATCAAGGACGAGGCGGCGCGCCCAAGCCGCGGCCGATCAGGTCGACTCCGACCTCCAGTCGCGCATCATCGCCAGCATGGGCAAGGGCCCGAGACGCGGCAGCGTAAGGCTCCGGCCGCGGCTCCGCGGTCTCTCAGCGACCGAGCAGGCGGCGCTTGCGAGGACGCTCCGGAATTTCTGAAGCCGGCGACGATCGCTCCCGGGCACCTCGTCGGTCATCCAGCGTGCGACCGGGAGTCGCCGACCTTCCGGGCGGCGGCTGCGAGGCCGATCTTCCGGACCGACGGTGCGTGGGCGTCGCTCGCGACCATGTGGGCGAGACCGAGCTCGATCAGGCGTCCGGCGGTGCGTCGCGCATTCGGGCCGAGCCGGCCGTCGACCGAGGCGGCCGTCACCTGCACGAGCGTCCCGGTCTCGACGAACCGGGTGAGGCGGCCGGGATCCTCCTGCACCTCGGCGTTCCGCTCCGGGTGGGCGAGCACGGCGCCGAACCCGCGGAGGCGGAGCTGGAACAGCGTCTGCTCGAGCCCGAGCGGCCAGCCGAAGTCCGGCGTCTCGAGCAGCAGGAAGCGGGATTGCCGCCGAGCCCGAAGCGGCGCAGGTCGTCGTCGTCGAGCTCGGAAGCATGTCGAGGGCGATCTCGCCGCCGGTGAGAACCGACAGTGGGATCGAGGCGTCCGCGAGCGAGGCTGCGAAGATCTCGACGCCTTGCTCCATCTCGTCCGGCGAAGTCGGGTAGTCGCCGCGCACGTGCGGAGTGGCCGCGAGCGCGATCGATCCCGTCCGCGACGGCCGCGCGCGCCATCTCGAGCGACATCTCGACAGGGGCCGCCCCGTCGTCGAGGTTCGGGAGGATGTGCGAGTGCAGATCGATCATGCGTCGGTCGCCTCCAGGGCGGGCTCCGCCGAAGCGTAGTTCGACCGGGGCTGCGCGTGAGCTCCGGGCGCGCCGTCGAACCCGGCTTAAACCGGTCGGGAGTTGTCCCACGACCGGGCCGAATCTGCCTGCAGTGGGCTGATTCATGGTGCTATGTTGCCGCCGTACACGAGCGAGTAACGGTTGCGCAGATCCGCGCCACCTTTTGCCCGTTCTTGAGTTAGGCAGAAGGAGGTGTTTCTGCATGGCAACCGGCACCGTTAAGTGGTTCAACGACGCGAAAGGATTTGGCTTCATCACTCCGAGTGATGGGGGCAAGGACATTTTCGTCCACTTCAGCGCAATCCAGTCCGAGGGCTTCAAGTCCCTCGCCGAGGGCGCGAACGTGGAGTTCGAGACCGAGGAGGGCCCCAAGGGTCCCCAGGCTCGTAACGTCAACGTGATCTAGACCCGCGGGTCTGATCGATCTCGGAGAGCGCGCCCCAGGCGCGCTCTCTCTTTTTCTCGCATCCCTGGAGCTCGTGCGAGCCGCGGCCTCGCCGGCCGCAGCTCGCAGCTGGTCTACTTGGACGCTTCGTCGAACGTGGCGGCGAGTGCTGCCGCCTGTCCGCGCAGGGCCTCGAAGAGGTCGCCCTGGCGGGAGAGCTCCGACTCGAGGTCACGAATCTTCGACTCGTGCTCACGGATCTTCGACTCGAGCTCACGAATCTTCTCGCCGTCTCGCCTGTGCTTATCCTCGGCGTCCGCGAGAGCTTCGTGCTGCTCGGTCAGCTGCGAGCGCAGGAGCGGCAGAACCTCGTCGAGCATCTGCTCGAGCTCGTCGAGCCGGTTGGCTGCCTCGAGCCCCGTGCCGGTCGATTCCTGTCGCGCCTCGATCGGCTCATCGGAGCTCGACGGGCTCGACCTCGACGGATTCGACTCGCAGCTCCGTTGCAAACGTCTGCCAGGCCGGCTCATCGTTGCTTTCGGGTTCCTGCGGAGCCTCGACGGTCGGGTAGCCGTAGTGGCTGCGCAGCTCCGGAGTCTCGCCGCCGAGGGGCGGGCCGCCGGTCAGCTGCTCGAACGTGGAGCGCGAGACGACGATATAGGCGGCTTCGCCGAGCTCACGCGAGACCTGCGCGAACAGCTCCGCGTGCGGCTCGACGATCGCCATCACGATCGTGTTCCCGTCGTAGGCGATCGGCGCCGCGCCCATACGGGCGGCGTCCTCGCGGGAGATGCGCAGCGCGGCGACCTCATCGACCTCGAAATCATCGGCTTCGAGGTACTGCAGCTGCCACTGCTCCGCGAGCAGCTTCCCGAGCTGGCTCTCGGAGGCGACGCCCTTGCGGACGAGGACCTTGCCGAGCGGCTCTCCGGTCTTTTGCCCTTCGTTGATCGCGTCCTTGATATCGCGGTCGGTCGCGACGCCGTTCTTTACTAGAAGACTTCCGAGTGATTCACGCATGCTTTCTTTTTCGGCAGCTTGCCGCCGATCTTGAGTCCGGATTTCGTCGCGCGCCGGGCGCAGAGCGCACGACGGCGGCCCGGCGGCGGTGTAAAGTCGGCCGCCAGTGGCCCTGCAGGAACGCAGCGAGCTCGAGCGGATCGGCCGGGCGCGAGAGCAGTACGTCGCCCGCGGCGTCTCGACGCCCTCGCTCGTCGTCTCCCGCGCCGAGGGCGCGCTCGTCTGGGACGCGGACGGCCGCGAGTACCTCGACTTCGCCGGCGGCATCGGCTGCCTCAACCTCGGGCACGGGCACGCGGCGATCCGGGAGGCGGTTCACGAGCAGGTCGACCGCTACCTCCATCAGTGCTTCATGGTCGGGACGTACGAGCCCTACGTGGAGGTCTGCCGGCGCCTCGCCGAGCTCTCGCCCTGCCGCGGCGAGCAGCAGAAGTCGATCCTGCTGAACAGCGGCGCCGAGGCCGTCGAGAACGCCGTCAAGATCGCCCGCAACGCGACCGGGCGCCCGGCGGTGATCGTCTTCGACCGCGGCTTCCACGGCCGGACGCTGCTGACGCTGACGATGACCGAGAAGGTCGTCTACAAGGCCGGCTTCGGGCCGTTCGCGCCCGAGGTCTACCGCGTCGCCGCCCCCTACGAGTTCCGCGGGATCACGACCGCCGACGCGATCGCCGCGCTCGAGCGGCTGCTGAAGGCGGAGGTCGACCCGGCCGCCGTCGCGTGCGCGGTGCTCGAGCCCGTGCAGGGCGAAGGCGGGTTCATCCCGATGCCGCCCGACTACCTCCGGCGCCTCCGCGAGCTGCTCGACTCCCACGGGATCCTCTGGGTCGACGACGAGGTGCAGTCCGGCGCCGGCCGCACCGGCGAGCTCTGGGCGCTCGACCACTACGACGTCGAGCCCGACCTGCTCGTCGCCGGCAAGTCGCTCGGCGGCGGCCTCCCGCTCGCCTCCGTCACCGGCCGCGCCGAGCTGATGGACGCGCCGAGCCCCGGCGGCCTCGGCGGCACCTTCGGCGGGAACCCCGCCGCGTGCGCGGCCGCCAACGTCACGCTCGACCTCCTGCCCGGCCTCATGCCGCGGGCCCGCGAGATCGGCGAGGCCGTCCGCGCGCGGCTCGAGCGGATCGCGCCCGAGGGCGCCGACGTCCGCGGCCTCGGCCCGATGCTCGCGCTCGAGCTCCCCGAGCAGAGCCCGGCCCGCGCCGGCGCGGTGCTCGCCGCCGCGCGCGACCGGGGCCTGATCCTCCTCACCTGCGGCCTCTACGGGAACGTCATCCGTCTGCACGTGCCCTTCGTCGTCTCCGACGACGAGCTCGAGCGCGGCCTGGCGATCCTGGAGCAAGCGATTGGCGACAGCGGCAGCGCCTGAGGTCAGTGCCGGAATCGCCGACGTCGAGGTCGCAGGTCTCCGCAAGGCCTACGGCACCGTCGAGGCGGTCGCCGGCGTCGACTTCGAGGTAGCGAAGGGCTCGTTCTTCACGCTGCTCGGCCCGTCGGGCTCGGGCAAGACGACGACGCTCCGCCTGATCGCCGGCTTCGAGCGCCCCGACGCGGGCGAGATCCGGCTCGCGGGCGACGAGATCACCGGCCTCCCGCCGTACCGGCGCGACGTCAACACCGTCTTCCAGGACTACGCGCTCTTCCCGCACATGACCGTCGCCGAGAACGTCGCCTACGGGCTCCGCGTCCGCAAGGTCGGCCGGAAGGAGCGCGCCGACCGGGTCGCCGAGGTGCTGAAGACGGTCCGCCTCGACACCCACGGCGACCGCAAGCCCGTCCAGCTCTCCGGCGGCCAGCGCCAGCGCGTCGCGCTCGCCCGCGCGCTCGTCAACCGCCCCCGGGTCCTCCTGCTCGACGAGCCGCTCGGCGCGCTCGACCTGAAGCTCCGCCAGGAGATGCAGCTCTTCCTCAAGCAGCTCCAGCGCGAGCTCGGGATGACGTTCATCTACGTCACGCACGACCAGGAAGAGGCGCTGACGATGAGCGACCAGATCGCCGTCTTCAACCACGGCCGGATCGAGCAGCTCGGCGGGCCGGCCGAGGTGTACGACCGCCCCGCGACCGAGTTCGTCGCCGGCTTCGTCGGCACCTCGAACATCGTCGAGCGCGACGGCCGCCGCTACTGCGTGCGCCCCGAGCGGATCGCGCTCGAGGCGGCCGACGGTTCCGGCGAACCGGCGACCGTCACAGACGTCGTATTCGTCGGCGCCTTCATGCGCTACCTCGTCGAGACCGACAAGGGCGAGCAGCTCTCGGTCGTCCAGCAGGCCGACCGCGCGCCGATCGCCCGCGGCGGTCAGGTTCGGATCGCGTGGCGCGACGAGGATGCATTCGAGCTACCGGCAGGAAAATCGCAAGACAATGACTGACAGGAGGAGTAGATGACGAAGCGCATGTGGGTACTGGTCGCGCTGCTCACGGTGGGGCTCGCGGTCCCGGCCGCAGGCGTGAGCAAGACGACGGGGGGCACGCTGAACATGATCGCCTGGGAGGGCTACACCCAGGCCCAGTGGGTGAAGCCGTTCGAGAAGCAGTCCGGCTGCACGATCCACGCCAAGTACGCCGGCTCGTCCGACGAGATGGTGGCGCTGATGCGCTCCGGCGGCGGCAGCCAGTACGACATGGTCTCCGCCTCGGGCGACGCGAGCCTGCGCCTGATCTACGGCGGCGACGTCCAGCCCGTCGACCCGAGCAAGATCCCCGACTTCAAGAACTTCGGCAAGGCGTTCCAGTCGCCCCCCAATAACACAGTCAAGGGCAAGCACTACGGCATCTCGCTCCAGTGGGGCCCGAACACCCTGCTCTACAACACGCAGAAGGTGAAGCCCGCTCCGACATCGTGGGCCTCGATCTACAGCCCGAAGTACAAGGGCCTCGTCACGGTTCCGGACAACCCGATCCAGATCGCCGACGCGGCGCTCTACCTGATGAAGACCCAGCCGAAGCTCGGCATCACCGACCCGTACGAGCTCAACCAGGACCAGTTCAACGCGACGATCAACCTGCTCAAGCAGCAGAAGCCGCTGATCAAGAAGTACTGGGCGCTCGCCTCGGACGAGATCGACCTGTTCAAGAACGGCGACGCCGTGATCGGCGCCTCCTGGCCGTACCAGACGAACACGCTGATCGCCGCCAAGGCGCCCGTCAAGGATCTCGTGCCGAAGGAGGGCGCGACCGGGTGGCTCGACACCTGGATGGTCTCCTCGCACACGAAGAACCTCGACTGCGCCTACAAGTGGCTCGCCTACATCTCGACGCCGAAGGTCCAGGCCGAGCAGGCGATCTACTTCGGCGAGACGCCCGTGAACACGCTCGCGTGCGCCTGGATGAACAAGCTGTCGAAGGGCTCGTGCGCCCAGTACCACGCGAACGCGCCGCTCGCGTACTTCAAGAAGATCTACTTCTGGAAGACGCCGATCTCCGATTGCGGCAACGGCAAGAACGGACTGCATGCCGTACACGGCCTGGCAGCAGGCCTGGACGCAGCTCAAGGGGTAGCCGTCGACGTCGAAGAGAACGCGCTCGCCAAGCGCCGCCGACGGGCGGCGCTTGGCAGCGGCTTCGCCTACCGCCACCGCCAGCTGGCCGCGTTCGGCGAGCTGACCCCGGCGCTCGCCTGCTTCCTCTTCATCTACATCGCGGCGCTCGTCGTCCTCTTCATCTCGGCGTTCTGGACGGTCAACGAGTTCACCGGGGAGATGGAGCACGTCTGGACGACGTCGAACTTCTCGACGATCTTCCACAGCTCCGCCTACCGCACGATCGCGCTCCGGACGATCGGGATCGCCGCCGCCGTGACGGTGGCCGACGCGCTCCTCGCGTTTCCGTTCGCGTACTACATGGCCCGCATGGCGTCGCGGCGGCGGCGCTCGTTCCTCTTCGTCGCGGTGCTGCTGCCGCTCTGGTCGAGCTACCTGCTTCGCGTCTACGCCTGGCGGCTGATCCTGAACCACGACGGGCTCCTCAACTGGACGCTCGGCAAGGTCGGCCTGCCCGACGCGAACATCGCCTACACGAACGTCGCCGTCTGGATCGTCTTCACCTACATCTGGCTGCCGTTCATGATCATCCCGATCTACGGCGCGCTCGAGCGGATCCCGAACTCGACGATCGAGGCCTCGCTCGACCTCGGCGCCAAGGGCGGCCGGACGTTCCGGTCGGTGATCCTGCCGCTCGCGCTGCCCGGCGTGGTCGCCGGCTCGATCTTCACCTTCGCGCTCACCCTCGGCGACTACGTCACCCCGACGCTCGTCGGCGGCACGAACTCCGAGTTCATCGGCAACGTCGTCTACGAGAGCGTCGGCGTGTCGAACAACATCCCCTTCGCCGCCGCCTACGCGACGATCCCGCTCGTCGTGATGGGGATCTACCTCGTCATCGCCAAGCGCCTCGGCGCCTTCGAGGCGTTGTGATGGAGACGCGCTTCGCACGCAATGCGCTCGGCGCGTTCACGGCGCTCGTCCTGGCGTTCCTCTGGATCCCGATCGTGATCATCTGCCTGTACGCGTTCAACAGCTCGAACGTGCAGAGCTGGCCGATCGCGGGGCTCTCGCTCAAGTGGTTCTCGCCGGCGATCCACGACCCCGACATGCAGGCGGCGCTGAAGCTCTCGCTCGAGGCGGCGCTCGCCGCGACCACGATCGCGCTCGTGCTCGGCCTCACCGCCGGCCTCGCGCTCAACCGCCTCCACTTCTTCGGGAAGGAGGCCGTCTCGTTTCTCTTCGTGCTCCCGCTCGCGCTCCCGGGGATCATCACCGGGATGGCGCTCAACTCGTTCTTCGTCTTCTGGAACGTCAACTTCGGGCTCTGGACGATCGTGATCGGGCACGCGACCTTCTGCGTCGTCGTGGTCTACAACAACGTGCTCGCGCGGATGCGGCGCGTTCCCGGCTCGCTCACCGAGGCCTCGATGGATCTCGGCGCCGGGCCCATTGCGGACCTGGTGGTTCGTGACGATGCCGACGATCTCGACCGCGCTCATCTCGGGCGCGCTGCTCGCGTTCGCGCTCTCGTTCGACGAGGTGATCGTGACCACGTTCACCGCCGGCGCCCAGAACACGCTGCCGCTCTGGATCTTCGGGAACATCCGGCTCGGCGAGGCGCTCCCCGAGACGAACGTCGTCGTCCTGCTCGTGCTCGCCGCGACCGTCCTGCCCGTCGCTCTCGCCCAGCGGCTGACCCGCGAGAGCGGGATCCTTCGCACCGAGGAGTAGCTGCCATTGAAACAAGCGGCACGGAGTGGGATGATCGCCGCTGAGGGTGTAACTCCGGAGGAGGGTTAATGAAACTGAGATGGGCTATCCCCGCCGCTGCGGCGGTTGCCTTGCTGATGA
>CAVZJA010000011.1:0-61012 GCA_963775355.1 uncultured Actinomycetota bacterium
CTACGGCGCCACTTGTGGGTGTCGCGTCCAGAAATCGCAGCGGTGCACGGCAGCGAAGTTCGTTTCGTACGCCGGCTTCGGCCCGGCGAGCGACTCGGCCTCGTCGGTCGCCGCGGAGTAGCGCGGCCAGCCGGAGCCGGGATCGCCCGTCTTCGCGAAGCTCGCCCACAGTCCAATCATGGCCGTCGATAGAGCCTCTTGGCTGGGGTCGAGGTGCACCGGGTAGCTGGGCAAGGTGAAGAGGTATTCGAGCTCCGCAGAGTGGAAGGCACCGAGCGGGAAGCTCACGGGCGGCCCGGGGAAGAAACGGGGGGATGCTTCGTCGGCGAACTCGTACTGATAGGCCGGAACGTACTTCGAGAGCGCCTGCACGGCCTCGCGCGCCTTGCAGGCATAGGCCGCGTCCGTAATGGCGGCGCTGAGAGCGAGGCTCGGGGAGGCATATGATCGCAATGGGTATTCGGCGGCGATCGTGTCGGCGGTGGCGAGATCGACGTCGAACTGACCAGCGATCGCGCTCCGGTAGCCGGTCACGCTGACCGGCGCGCTTCCGGCGAGCTCGTTCAGGGCGAGGAACAATCGGAACTCGTCGTGGTTCGATCCTTCGATCACGGGAACGCGGTTGAACAAGCCTCTGGCGATGGCGTCGGTGACCGGTCGGGTGAGGAGCCTCCCATCGACCACAGGCGTGGCTTCGAAGTAAGGCTCGTTCGCGAGCAGCGACCGGACGGAGACCCCGCGCAGGCACGCCGCGCTCTGGGAGGGACACCCGATCCTCGCCGCGAACGAGGCGCCGGTAGCTTCGGCGGTCGCGAGCGTCGGCTGGCTGTCCGAGTAGCCGCCGCTTTCGACGATTGCTCGCTGGAACAGGCCGCGGGCAGTCGGCGACGCGAGTTGCACCTGGACGCTTTCTCCGCCGGACGATTCGCCGAAGACCGTGACATTGCCGGGATCGCCGGCGAAGCGGGCGGCGTTTAGCCTCACCCAGCGGAGCGCGAGTTGCTGATCCATCAGCCCGTAGTCGCCCGATGAGCCATCCCGCGACTCGGCTGCGAACGAGCTGTGCGCGAGAAACCCGAGAACACCGAGCCGGTAGTTGACGGTCACCACCACGACGCCGCGCGCAACGAGGCGGTTCGGCAAGAAGCTGCTCGCGTCGCCCGACACATAACCGCCCCCGTGGATCCAGACCATCACCGGCAACCCGCTCCCGCTGCCCGCAGAAGTCGGCGTGAACACGTTCAGGAACAGGCAGTCCTCATTCGTGCTCGGCGGACCGAGCAGCGACGCCCCCTGCGGGCATGGACTGCCGAACGCGGTGGCATTTCGAATCCCCTCCCAGGCCGGATGCGGTCGCGGCGGTCGCCAGCGCAGCGCACCTAGGGGCGGAGCCGCGTACGGGATCCCGAGGAAGCTGCGCATCGCAGGCGTCGCCTTCCCACGAACCGCGCCTGCGGCCGTGACGACCACCACCGCCCCCGGCGTCGTCGCTGCGTCGCTTACCTGCAGCCTCGTTACCCGCAAGCCGCCGGCCGCGATCGCGGCGGCCAACGCACCCGCGACCGTCGCCATGATGACGATCTCGGTCCGACGGCCCGGGCATCGACCATGAGCCACACCACTAGGTTTACAGACCGCCGTGGCGATCGCTACCCAGGAGCGAGCCGACGGAGGACTCTCGCGGAAAGTGGTCACCACTGCGTGCGCACGGAACGCGGTGACCTATCGGGTGACCGGTTGCAACGCCGCCGGCGACGACTATGTGTCCCACCCAGCCTGTCAGGCTGCGCTCGGAAGGGATGTTCCGACCCCCTGGTCGAGCTCCGCGGTCGCGTCCACCCCTTGTGCGAGCAATCGGCGCCAGCGCAGCGAGCCCGTCATGAGGGCAAGTGCGACGATCGCCAGGGCGACGTCTGCGAGTGCGGTCACGAGCTGGGCGCCGGCCCCGAACCTGATGATTGAGGATGCGCTTGCGCTGGTTCCCAGCACCAGCACGAGCAGTGCCTGCTGGGTCCCTGCGCCGTTCGGGGTGAGCGGAATCATCCCCGCTGCGCATTGCACGGCGAAAACGAGCAGTGTCGCCTGGAAGGTCGCGGCGATGTGGAAGGCAGCGAGGAAGCAATAGATCGACGCCAGACGAAGCATCAGGGCGGCGAGTTGCCAGGATACGACCAACCGGAGGTAGCGACCTGGGCTGCGCAGGACGGCAAACCCTCGCCCCGCCTCTCCGACGATTCTTCGCAGCGCTCGGGCAAGCGGGCGCCGTGCGACCAGAGCTCCCACTGCGACGACTGCAAGAGCAGCGGTGCCGGCCGGCCACGCGTTGCCGGTGAGCGGCGCGAGCGTCGATCCGAGCGAGCGACCGAGCGTCGTCCAGCCGACCACGAATCCCGCGGTCAGGGCGATTGCTCCGACCACGGAATCGAACACGGACTCCGTGACCAGCGTCGAGGCGAGCCCTCGGTACCTCGTACTCGGCGCCTGGCGCTTGACGAGGGCGATCTTCAGGAGTTCGCCGGAACGAACCGGGACGACCGCGTTCACACCGATCCCGGCGAGGTAGGCGCCCAGGGAGTGCCGGTAGCGGAGACCGTCCGCGGGGTAGGCGTCGCCGACGATGTGGTGCCAGGCACGGGCACGAGCACCGAGCTTGAAGACGTGGAGCGCGAGGCCCGCGCCGAGCAAGAGGAGCGAGACGCCGGCGAGGCGGCCGGCGAGAAGCTCGGCGGTGTCGCCGATGATCTGGAGTCCGTCAGTGAACATACGACTCTGCCACCGTTAGCCATGGAACACCCAGAGTGTGAGCACATGGTGAGCAGCGTCTAAGCGGTCCCTAATTCATGCTCGCCGTTCGGTGACCAGATCCCGACCGTTGCGAGCGCGAGCTCGACGTACAGCATGTCCGCCCAGGAGAACCAGCGCCTTCTGAACCGGCGGGGGTTGTCCGGGTCGACCGACTCGTGAAATAGAAGGGCGCCCGTAATTGTCGCCTCGACGCGGCGCGCAGCCGACTCTCGGCCGGCCTCGTCGGGGGCTGTGAGGCCTTCCATCGCGATGGCAAGCGGCCAGACCCAGTTTCGTCTGCCGTGGCCGCTGCCCACGCCGGATACCACGCGCCCCGACACCGCGTTCGGGTTGCGCCGACTGAGGAGCCAGGAGCGCGTGGCGCTGTATACGACGTCATCGGAAGCGCAGAAGCCGAGGTAGGGCAAGGAGAGCAGGCTCGGGATGTTTGCGTCGTCCAACATGAGGGCGTTGCCCAGGCCGTCGACCTCGTAGGCGTAGAGCCGACCGAACGCCGGATCCACGACCGTCGCGTGCCTCGCGATCCCGCTCCGGATATCTGCCGCGAGGCCACGCGCGTCCGTGGCGAGCGTCTTATCGGCGCCCGCCGCTAAGAGGAGCGATTCGAGCCTGTCGAGGCTGACTGCCGCGAGGGCGTTCGCCGGGACGTGGTAGCCGTACACGCAGGCGTCGTCGCTCGGGCGGAATCCCGACCAGATCATCCCGGTCTGCGCCACCGGAGCACCGCGCCCCCGGTTGGGAAGGGAGTCGCGCCGTCGGGCGAAGCGGCGCTTGAAGACATAGGAGCCCGGGTCGTGCGCTTGCTCCCGCCGCCAGGTCGAGACGGTGACGCGAGCTGCGGCGCGAAACCGTTCGTCGACGTGCGCTACCGATCCGGTCGCCCGCCAGAGTTGCCAGGCAAGTGACAGTGGGGCGCTGAGCGAGTCCAGTTCGTACTTGCGCTCGAAGACCCAGCGCGACTGGTCGCGAAAGTCGCGTCGTACATGGGCGCCTGTCTGACCAGGGTTGAACGCATTTGCGTAGGGATCGATCAGGACCTGCTCTACCTGTGAGCGCAGAACGCCGGCCACCAGGTCGATGACCGTCGGGGCCTCGCGCGCGAGCGTCAGGAGCGGTTTGACCTGTGCGGCCGAGTCACGGAGCCACATCGCCTGGATGTCCCCGGTCACCACGAAGACCGTTCCGTCCTCTCGCAGTCGTACTGCGTCTCGCAGCAACCTGTGAGTAGCCCTCACCGCCAGCTCGACGCGATGGGTCGGTGCCCCACCATCCTCGAGCCGCGTTCTGAGGGCGTCGGTGATGGAGCCGTAATCAAGCAATCTGTGATCAGCCGTGGTGAGAAGCCACCGCTGGAGACGTCGGCGACCGGCACGAACCGTCGAGATCCGAGGTCGCCGCCTGCACGAACCCCGACGAGCTCGGCGAGGCCATCATCGAGAACGGGCCTGCGGTAACCGCGTCCAACCAGGTCATACCATTCGGGCCCGGCAAAAGACAGATACCGCCGCTCACCTTCCAGAACGGCATGTAGTGCGAGCGCATCAGGTACCGGCCCGGGCGGGAGACGAGGCCGCCGATGCGGGTGTGCCCGAATAGGGTTACGCGCGCCCGCCCTGGGCCCGTGATCAACGGGGTTGGCTTCTCCAACCGGTAGATCGTCCAGTTGCGGTCACGGAACACGACCGTGAGCCCGGCAGGGCGCGAGCGCAGCAAGCTCGCCTCGCGGGGCCCGCCAATGGGATCGAGCTCGGTCGAGGGAAGAAGCACGTAGTCGACTGCCTCGGCACGAAGCCAGAGCCGGTAGCCCGTTGCGTCGAGCCGGCCCTTGTAGAAGATCGGGTTGTCGACGATGTCGGTCTGCCGGAAGAAGCCGCGGGCGAGCGCAATCCCGGCCCTCGGGATCCAGTAGGACTCCCAATGGGCCGCGGTCGGCACGACCTCGACCCGGAACCCAGGCGCCGAATGGGCTTTGACGTAGTCGATCGCGGGCTGCCAGAAACGCGCGGTTGCCGGACGCCCGTCGAGCCGATACGGAATGAGGAGTAGGTACGGCGTGATGTTGTAAGCGAGTGCCCCGACGAGAGCCACCGTCACGAGCACGCGCGGCCGGAAGCGAGCGAGCGCAGCCGTCAGAACCATCAAGGGGAAGACGAACTCGTTGAGACGTGTCCAGTTGTCTCCAATCGGTGAGCCGACGACCGAAGCGACGATGCTCCCCACCCCCCAGAGAGCAAAGAACACGAGGATCGGCGCTCCGTTGCGCGCGCGCCGCGCCAGAAGCATCCCGACGATGCAGACACCGAGGACGCCGGCAAGATTCACCAGGTGGAACGGGTAGACGCCGTGACTCGGAAAAAGCCTGAGCACGAACAACTCGAACACGGTGATGGCGATCAGGGCGATGCCGATCTGGACTGCCGAGGTCGACACGCGCCGGCGCGCAACAGCCACGGAGGCCAGTAGGAGGCAGAGAAACAGGAAAGCGAGCGGACTGCAGCCGAGCGTGAGGGCAGCAAGCACGATCGCCAACCAGGCGCGCTTCAGCTGCAAAGCACGCACCGCCCCCAGCATCAGCATGAACCCGAACGAGTAGCTGTAGAGCCCGGTGAAGAGCGGGGCCGCCGCGCAGACCCCGAAGATTCGTGCCGGCCAGAGAGACACGTCGCCCCATTCCTGCTTTGCGATCGAGGCGAAGAGCAGAGTCGAGATCACCGCTGCCCCGAACACGAGTGGAGCGTTACCCGCCACGGCCGCAGGGAGGTAGTAGAGGAGGCTGTAGGAGGCAAGCGGGTATTGCCCCGCGTACCAGAAGTTGTCCCAGAGCAGATCTCCGCGCTGGACGAGCAACGTGCGGTAGAGATGCACCGCGGCATCGCCGGGTGCCGGGCCGAACGTGAGTAGAAGGGCACCGACGACCGCGGTCAGCCCGGCGCAGACGAAGCGCTCCCGCCCGAGCACCCCTGGATCGGCGACCGCGGCGGCGTTCGTAGGAGGGCTCACGCGGCTACGCGTAATACGCTTCGACCGGACATCCTCATCAGGTCTGGGCGACGATCACAGGCGCGCCGACCGGTAACCAGCGGTAGAGGAACGCCATGGCCGAGTGGGGAACGTGGACACACCCGTGGCTGGCGTAGGGCCCGTACTGGGAACCCGCTCCGTAAGCGCCGCTCGGCTCGCCTGGATCGTCGTGAAGGAAGTCGTTGTCGTAGAAGTACATCGCCCAGGTCACCGGGGTGGGTGGATACCAGTACGGGCTACCGGGAGCCCACGGTGATGTGAAGACGTAGGGACTTGCCCTGTACTTGATCGAATAGCTGCCGATCGGGGTTGGCAGGGCCGGACGACCCGTTGTGACCGGGGTCGTCAGGACCGGCTTCCCGTCCAGATAGGCGGTCAAGGTCTGATCGCCGAGGCGAACCACGACGGCCTTCGGGATACCGGTCGCGGGAGCGGAATCACGCACGACCGCCAGCGGGAAGACCCGGCGCCTCCCGGACAGCACGCTGGCTCCCACGAGCGAGATCATCCGCCCGGTGTTGACCTTGACCGCGGGTGCGGCAGCGCTGATGACCGCGCGCGTCCCGGCCAGCCGGACGTTCGCTTGCATCGCCTTGTGAGCCCAACGGCGACTGAGGCCCGAGATGTAAGCGCGGAGCTTCGGGCCATCCAAGCTCAACTTGAGCGCCGGAAGCATCTGGCCCGGCGCGGCCTGCAGGGCCTCGTCGACCCGCTGCACCGCATTCGTTCGGACGCCGACGGTGGAGGCCGAGACGCGCCATCGCGTTCCTGCGTAGCTGAACGTGAGGGGTGCCGCTGCCGATTGCCGCAGCAAACTCAGAGCGGCGGCGCGCCTCATTCTCCCGAGGTATGTCCGACCGGCCATCACACCCTCTGGCACCCTGCCAAGCGGGAGGGTCACGAATGCGCGAGCCGCACCGAACACCGTCCCCGAGGCGGACCGTGCAGCCAGACGCACGTGATAGCGCGACGCCGGCCGGATCTGGGTCAGATCAACGATCATCCTGCGTTTTCCCCCCACGACGGTGGGACGACTATCTCGACAGCTCGGCGCCGAGCCTGTCAGCCAGTACTCGGCAACGGTCGGCCCGGTACCTGCGAGCGGCGAGGCGGAGAGCACCGCGCTCGTCGGCCCGACCGCCACCGACTCCGAATCGGGCGCCACCGCCTGAGCCGACGCGTCCGCGACCCAGGCCGGGCAGCTTCCGGCGACGGGCGGATTTGCGAGCGACGACGAGGAGCACACGAGCACCAACCCCGCGGCCACCCCCGTTGTGCGGAGCAAGTTGCAGTTTATGCCGGTGTGCCTCGCGAGCCGCCCCCGGGGACCGGGTCCGTCCACAGCTCAAGATTCGCGCCGACGAATGAGGAGCCGATGAGATCCGAAGCCTTCGTGGCCAACTGCCTGCGAATGGAACCGGATCTCGATCCGCGCGTCCGTTCATGCCGCTCTCACTCGCGGAGTGAACCATTCGAGGTTCGTCGAGCGGACGTCGCGCGATGCCGCCCACCACTATCCCACCCAACCAGTCAATCAGAGTCCCGCGTAGTCGCGTTCGGCGATTCGTCGCGGTTTCGTTGGTTGCATCAGCAGTAGCAGCGGGACTGCTGGTCGGATCGGCACTCGCTCACCGCACCAAGACCGCGGCGGGCCCGACCTCGACTTCTTCCTTTACCGGCCACAGCACATCCGGGAGCGGCACGTTCACCGGGTCAGGAACATTGGGCGGCTCGGGAGAAGGCGACGGATCCGGATCCGACGACTCCGGGCTCGGTAGTGACGGCGGCGGCAACGGAGCCTTCGGCATCGCGCCGACCGGCGTGAGCGGTGTCGCCGGGATGAATGTCGCCCAGGTTCGCCGCCTTCAGTCCGAGCTCGCTCGACTCGGATACTTCCACCACACCGTCACCGGCTTCTACGGCCCCGTGACAACCGCCGCCGTAAAGCAGTTCCAGAACTCTGCCGCTCTAAAGCCGGACGGGATCTGGGGCCCACTCAGCGCCGCTGCCATGAAGAGACGCCTCGCCGGCGCGTAACGTCGGCCCGAATTCCGGGCCTCCTCGAACCCTCGGCCTTGATGTTGAAGCAGAACCGCCGTCGCCTGACATGCATTCCACCGTTCTGCCGCCTTGCCTGGTGCTGGAGCAACCGCGCCGTGATGTACGCACTCGAACGTCTCGAGTTACCGTCAGGCGCTCATTTCCGACCGGGTCGCATCGCTCCGATGCCTGCCGCTGTCCATCTGGGCGTCTGACGATGGGTGAACCCAAGTGATGTCAGCCGCCGAAGTGGCGGTGCATCAAGGTCGTCCACGGCGCGACCGTCTGTAGCGCCGCGATTGCGAACGCCCCTCCGCTGACGAGGGCGAAGGCCACGACCCCGCGGCGGAGCGCATGCCCCTGGGCGCGGCTGCGCATCCAGTCGGCGAACGCGAACCTGCGGAGGCTGGGGAGGTGCGCGAGAGCATGCGCGCCGACGAGCAGCAAAAACAAGGTGAAGCTGGCGGAGTGGACGGCACGGAAGAGCTGCGAGCTGGGGCCCACCACAATCAATCCAACCCCGCTTCCGAACAGCGCGACGGTCGAGCCGACGACGAGCGGCGCGATCCCGCGCAGGAACGGTCGCGGCGGGCCTTCCCGCCGGTAGGCGGGATCTTTCGTGTAATAGCGGATCATGCGCCAACCGGTCGAGCCGAGCTTGAGGGCAACGATCGGGATCAGGGCGACACCGAGGAGGATATGGGCGGGAAGCGTCCTTTGCAGCCCGAGCACGAGCGTCGCGAGCTCGCCGAGGATGCCGACGAGGAGGAGCGCGCCGAGAAACGCGGTCAGGTTCCGGTTCCCGGCTATGCCGCCTGGGAATCGTGCGGCCAATCGATCGAGTACGCGACGAACGAGATGCATGGCCGAATTGTTCTCCCGCCCGATGACACGCCGATGAGGCGAGGCTTATCCCAGGGTAAGAATCTCCAGGACTGGGTACCCGAACTCTGGGACCGGAGGGCGTTCTCTTGTCCCACGTCCAAGCCAGTGAGCCGAGCTACGCCTTCATCAGGTTCTCATGGGTGCGTCCGTAGACTGCGATACCGAGGGTGTCTTCAGATCGCGCTGAACTGCTGCGTGCCTCGCCGCCGTTGTTTTCTTCGCGGCGGCTTGACCGGCTGACACGGGTTCATCCGGTCGTTCCGGTCGCGATCTTTGGGCCGGTGGTCGCGTATTGCGCGGTAATGGCGTTCGAATCGCTCACAGCTGTTGCGCTGGCGGTCACGATTCTGGCGGGTTACGGGCTCTGGACTTTGTGCGAGTACTGGACGCATCGAAAGCTGTTCCATTTCGAGCCGACGAGCGACCTCGGTGTTCGGGTGCATTGGATCAGCCATGGCGTCCATCACGACCATCCGAACGACCCCCGACGCCTTGTAATGCCTCCGATCGTGACTGTGCCGCTTGCTTTCTGTTTTGCGACCCTTTTTGTGGTCGTTGTGGGGCTTCCGAACGCGTGGGGCGTGGCAGCAGGATTTTTCGTCGGCTATCTGAGCTACGACATGCTTCATTACTCCCTTCACCACGCGAGGCCACGCGGGCGGGTCGGTCGACGGTTGTACGAGTTGCATATGCGCCACCATTTCGAAGACGAGGAACGAGGGTTCGGGGTCAGCGCGCCCTGGTGGGACACGATCTTTGGCACGGCGGTCGGGCGTACATCCCGAGGCTCGGCTCGCCAACACCCGACAAAGCCCAGGCGGGAAAGTCATCGGTGAGCGGAGGGGAAGGCGGCTATCCCTCGGGGATGCGTGTTTCTTCCGGCCCCTATCCTGTCATCCGTTCGACTCAGTGTCCGCGATGGCTGACCCGTCTCAGTTCACTCGCAACGGCCGCCAACAGCGACGTCGGTTTGACCTCGCGTCTGTACTCGCCGTAGTCGCCGCTTGCGGTCTCTGTTCGGCCGGACTGGCATCGGGTGGGTCGAACCATGCCGGCGGGCTCGTGCCCTCGAGGCTCACTGCTCGATCATCGGCAACCCGCCACTTCGAATACATCTTCGACGCCGGCGGGATCCAGGTTTACGACATCGATCATCACAACCGGTATCTGGGACAGATCGCCTTTCCCAGTCTCCCGATTCGTGGACTTGTCGCCGATCCCGCTACCGCGACTCTGTTCGTTGCGTACGGCGGGCCGGGAGGCTCCGCCGGGACCGGCTCGATGCTCGCCTACGATCTGGTTTCCGGAAGAACGCTCTGGCGGCGCAATTACTCAACTGGCGTCGACAACATCGCGATCACTCCGAACGGCCGGAAGATCTACATGGCCGTCGGGGAAGCATCCGGCAGCAGCACGTGGGAGATCATCGACGCAGCCAACGGCCGGATCAGCGGGCTCGATCGAGGGCGGCTCGGGACCGCACGAGACGATCGTCGGGCCCGACGGCAAGTACATCTATCTCGGAGGCGTCAACACCCCCTACCTCGAGATCGCGAAGCACATCGACGGGCCGGATCGTGAGGAAGCTCGGGCCGCTGTACGGGCCCGGCGTCCGGCCGTTCACGATCAACGCGACCCAGACGCTGGCGTTCACGACATCCTGGAACTTCCTCGGCTTTCAGGTCAGCAGCATCAAGACCGGGAAGGTGCTGTACAGCGTTTCCCCGCCCGGGTTTCGGTTCGATGCCGCAGCGTTCGGCAGCATCCCCGACCACGGCATCTCGCTCTCCCCCGACGGACGTCAGCTCTACCTGATCGACACGCCCAACGGGTACGTGCATGTCTTCGACGTCAGCGGCCTCCCGCGAACTGCCCCCCGTGACATCGCAGACATCAAGCTTGCACATCCGCCGAGCGGGAGGCGACAGCTGGCTGCAACACAGCGCGCGACGGCCGCTATGTCTACGTCGGACTTTCGGGAGACGTGATCGACACCGCCAGCCGCAAGATCGTCTCTTATCTGGCCCCCTGCGGAGCAATACCGAGTTCATCGAGATCGATTGGCGCCACGGACGCCCGGTAGACGCCACCTCACGCTACGGCGTCGGCTACCCACAGAACCGCTAGATGTAGTTCCGAGCCACATCCCTTCGAGCGGCTCCCAGTTTGAGCGGGCGGCGAGCGGCTGATCGTAGGGCCCATTGACGTTTCCGATCCCCGATCATTTGAACGGAACGGTGACTGGGCCTGGCACTCTCCGGTAGACGGCGAAGAAGTCACGGTTGTCGGGGACGAGGTAGCGGGTTGCGGGCTGCATCGGCTGGGGCTCCACCATCGTCGGGAACGAGATGACCGTGTTGATGGTTGTAGGTGATCAGGGTGTGCCATTCGGGGTTGATGTCGAACTCCATCGCTCGCACCGCGCCGGCGTGCTGGAGGATCTTCGCGAGGGTGATCACCGTCTGGTGATCAGCGGCGACGAAGATGAGGTTGCCGCGGCGATCGATGCCGACTCCGGTGCGCCAGACGAGGCCGACGTGCCCGAGCGTATACCCCCACTGGTAGCTGTTCGGGTCCGTGTTCAACGCGGGGTTGAGGCGTCCGTTCCAGACGATCGGAGCGAGGCTCTGGCGTGCCCATGCGACGTTCGCGCCGGCGTTTTCGCTGCCGCTCCACTTAACGATCGCAACAGCGCCGTTCTTGTAGCCGAGCAGTGTCGCGTTGCCGTCTGAGAGCGGCTCGTTCACGCGTCCGTTGTCGGTTGAGCCGTTGCGGCCCTGGGCGTAGATGAAGCCGGCATTGAAGGTGGCGAGAAGCCGCCAGCGCTGATCCTGCGGCACCATCATCGGCCCCCGCACTGGCGTGCTCGGCGGTTCAGAGGCACCGGGGTAGTAGGCCGGCGCAGTACGGGTGTGGTCGAACCAAGCGATGTAGGCGACGATGCTCGGATTGTCGAGCTCCGGGCGAAACGTCGTCACGAGGACGGCCGCGCCCCCGTCAACGAGTGGGCCGGTTCGCCGCCAGACCCCTTCGCTCGGAAGCGGATGAGGGAACACCGGCTCGATCCGCAGCGGCCATGTCCTAACCACTCCATGTCTCGCATCCCCGCGAGCGAATGCGTCGGACGTCACGACCACCGAAACAAGTCCGACCAATGCGCCTAGCACTCCCGCAATGGCGATCAAACGCTGGCAGAGGCGCTTCCGTAGTCCCGCGGCATTCCGGCGCCGCTTTCGGTGCGCTTCGAGTCTCCTCGGTGGCGCTGACACTCTCAGAGTCGTCCCGCTCCTACGCGACGCATGAAGAGGCGTCGTTCTGCCGAGCGGCCGAGCGTTTGCTCAATCACGGTGCCCGATTGTCATTCGAACGGGATGAGGAAACCATGAAGCCGATCTCGTCTGGCTGCCGACGCGGCCGTTCAGCGAAGGCGCCGCGAAGGAGAGCTGGCTGGGTTCTGATGACTGTCGGGGCTGTACGTGATGAGCTCTTCGATGTGGCGAGCCGCAGCGCGAGTCGGCCGAGCGAGTAGGGAGCAACGTGCCCAGGTTGCCGAACCCGCGGGCCGCGCGCCGGTACCTCCGGTCTCGAGGCGATACGGCAACGAAGAGGAGGATCGGCGTGACGCCATACTGAGGCCGTGAGACGGCTCTCGGCGTTGGTGCTCCTGATGTTGGCGCTGGTCGGTGGTGCACAGGCGGCTGTGAGAAAGCCGCGCGGCTTGGTCGTCATGGGGTATCCGCTGTCCGGCCGGTGTCCGGCCGCGGGTATTGCCGACGCCGTTGACCGCTGGGAGATGAACGCTTGCAATTGCACGTCGTACGTCGCCTGGGCGCTAGATGCAAACGGCCAGCGTGTCGATTGGTTCGTTCCCGGCGCCATGGACGCCTGGAACTGGCCGAATGTGGCGCGCAGAGCCGGGCTCGTAGTCAGCTCGACCCCGAAAGTGGGCTCGGCGGTGGTCTGGGCGCGACTTTCGCGGCCCTTCGGGCACGTGGCCTATGTCACACGCGTGCACGCGGGCGGGACATTCGACGTAAGCGAGTACAACCTTGGCCCCAGATTCGGGCATCGGCCATATACCTACGATGCGCGTCGAGACGTCTCGCCCCAGGGCGCTGTGTTCATCTATGTGCCGAGGCGCTGATCGCGGCGGATCGGGCGGAGTTCGGCCGGTCGAGAAGCCCGTCTGCTATACGGTCTGGTCTGGTTGCGCCGCCGAACCCGGCTGCCATCGTCCGTCATTTGCGTGCGGATGAGCTCGGGCTTCGGACTGCAACGGGAGCGAGGTTCGTCGCTCTCGCGCGTGACCGCCAGCTCCTGATACGGATGGTCGGGGACGACGCGAGCAAGGCAGCGATGGTTGCAAAGCTTGCGCCGGCCGAGCGGGACGATCTTGCCGTCCGCCGGGATCTCGCGGCGCTCTCTGCCCAGAGCGGCCCCCAGGTTGGGGGCGTCAGCGTCGGTGCTGCACCGGCGGCCGGGAAACTGCTCTCGTTCTATCGTGTGGCCGAGCGGCGGTTCGGGATCCGATGGGAGCTGCTCGCCGCGATCAACTTCGTCGAGAGTGACTTCGGTCGCGCACGGACGACCGCCAAGGCCGATGCGCAGGGACCGATGCAGTTCGAGCGTGCAACCTGGCGTCAATACGGGATGGGCGGCAACGTTTACGACGCCCACGATGCGATTCTTGCTGCCGCGCACCTGCTCGCCGCCAACGGCGGGCGTTCCGATGAACGCGCTGCCCTCATGCACTACAACCTGTCGCCGCTCTACTGGGATGCGGTGCTTCATCTTGCGCACCGCATGAGTACAGTCCCGACCGCGTTTCGCGAGTATTACGCTTGGCGCCTCTACCTCAGGCGGGGGTAGCTCCGGATCGTCCCTTCAGGCGAAACGCCGCGACAGCGCCTGCGCTCGAGACCGGCGCGACAAGAACTCCTACGTTCACCTGATCGTGCCGACCCTCTTGTGTGGCAGGGCGCCTGCGATCTCCCAGATCGTGCCGACGACACGCCCCGACACGTCTCCGCCGAGAACGTAGCTTGGCTTCCCGGTCGCCACTGCCCCGTTCGCGTCGATAAAGCGGATGTGCGCCGGTGCGACGGCCGAGGTGGCGAGATCGATTCGCGCCGAGACGGCGGGCGATCCGCCCAGCACATCGATCCCGGAGCCGACCACGATTGCAATCGCATGGGCCGACACTCCTGGCAGATGCCCGAGCATCGACACGCGTCTGGTGTGCGGATCGAACCGATACACGGCGGAGCTGGGGCCGTTGGAGGAGACACCTCCCGCGATGAACACGTCGCCGTTCGCCGTGGTGACAGCCGGATAGCGAAGGCCGACGGGTAGCCGTGCGACGAGATCGATGTGAACGCCGTCGTAGGTCCGGTAGATCTCGGGCCGGGGTGTCGAGCCGTCGTAGCCCCCGACGAGGTAAACGGCTCCGCCGGTCTCGGTCGCCGCGACGTCCGAGAGCGGTCGTGCGAGCTGTGCGACGACGGCCGCTCGATGTGTCCGGAGATCGAACGCCTGCACCGCCGGGCTGCTCGCGGCCGCGCCGCCGCCGAAGACAAAGAGACGGTCGCCGATCACAGCACCTGCTGCATCGTGGAAAGGCTCGGGAACGGCTCCCAGCCTGCGGAGCGCGCCTGTGCGCGGGGCGAGAAGGTAGACGCCGTTTGTGGACTGCTGCGCTGAGTCGAGACCCCCGGCGATGACGATGCCGGATGGGGTGCTGACCGCTACCTCGCGTTCGACTGGGGTCGGCAGACCGAACGGGGCGAGTCGAACCGGTGAGGCGAGCGACAGGGGCTCACGACGGGACGGAACCACGGCCGGAGGGCGGAACGCTGCCGACGCCGCGAGCCGTCGGAGCATTGAATTGTGCTGGATCTCGTGGGCCGAGAGGAACGCCATCCCGTCCGGGGTATTCAAGTATCCGGGCGCACGCCCGGCGACGCCGGTGTGCCCGTACTGCCAGACGATCTTGTGCGTCCGAATGCTGATGAACACCACGCGGTGGCGGTAGTCGTCGTTGACCGCGATCAGCCCGGGGGTAAAGGCTGCAGCCAGTGAGGGGTGGTTCAACTCTCCCGGGCCGGACGCTGGGCCATATCGCCAGAGCACGTGCCCGCGATGGTCGATGATGATCACATGCCCCGGCCGCGCGTAGTCGGCGAGGAGGATCTTTCCGTGTGGGAGTCGTTGCGGGTCGGAGGGGTACGACACCGGTGCCTGGATTGCCCAGCGCAGCCGGCCGCCGGGCCCGATGTCGTCGATCCAGGAGCCGGTGATCTCGCTGACGAGCGTGCCGCCGTCCGGGAGTGGTGTCGCGCCGTTCACTGCGCCGAGATAGGTCGGCGGATCGTGCCGGCAGATGCCCGTTGTGCCGTACTGCTTGACGATCCGGTGCGACTTCGCGATGAAGAGAACCCGGCAGTTATACGCGTCCGCCACCGAAACGAGACCGTTCGGCAGGAGATAGGCGTCGTCGGGGGTGTTCAGGTAGCCGGGGGCGCCGCCGCGTCGGTTGGCGTGCCCGTATCGCCAAAGGATATGGCCGGACGGGAACCCGATGATCTGAATCGTGTGCTGATCCTCCTGGTTCGAGATGATCGTGTTCGGTGTCGGGCCGAAGAACGTGTCGTCGTCGAACCGGAACGGCATCCCGGGTGTCTGCTTCGGGTACTCCCAGAGAATCTGTCGCTTTCCGTTGACGAGCAGCATCCGATTGTTGCCCCTGTCGGCGATCAGCAAGTAGCCATGGAATGGCCCCGGTAGAGCAAGCGCGGCGCGGCCGTTCCGTGGGACCGACGAGCCACGCGACCCGATCGCGTTGGCAAGCGGTCTTTCGGAAACCGCGAACCACCCGAGGCCCGCCGCTACCGCGACGATCCCGACACCGGCCAAGACGAGAAGACGCCGTCTTCTCTGCACGACTCGCGCCCGGGCGCGGCGCGCACGCCGCTCAGCAACCGTCGCCATCCCCCAAGGTTGTAGCTGCCGCACCCGTCGACGCGGAGGCTCAAGGCATAGCGAGCGAGAGCCCCGTGGGGGTGGCGAGAATGTTCGACCAGGACGTCGACGAGCGCCCTCGTTTAGGGTCAGCAGTGGGCAGGCCCCATCAGGAAGGAGCGTTCATGTCGGGGAAGCGTCACGCTTTGGTGGTGGTTATCGCCGCCGCCATGGTCATGGTCGGTGCGGCAGTCTCGTCCGCGGCACCAAAGCCTCAGACGATCAGCTTGTTGGAGGTCGACAACTCATTCGTGGGAACGGGCGGCTTCCCGACAACGAGCAACGCGCCGCCTGCGGTCGGTCAGGGATTTGTCTCGACCGGCGTCTTGTACAGGTGGGCGGGTACGAAGAAGGGTGCGGCGTACGGGAACATTCGGGTCGTGTGCACGGTGACGAGCGTCAACCTCACGAGCACCGGCGGCTCGCTCTGGACCTCGTGTGATGTGTCGTTCTTCTTGCCTGGTGGCGTGATCGCGCTCTCAGGTCCGTTGAACCTGACGGCGGCGTCCAGCAGCGTTCCGGTCGTTGGCGGCAACGGCGCCTACCTCGGTGCTCAGGGAGTCGTGAACCACAGGAACATCGGCGGCGAGAACTCGAGCACGTCCGCCGACGTGATCCATATCACGAACTAACCGCAACGAATTGCGCTGCCGGGGTTGATCGAATCGAGTTCGCGGTCGAGTCGATCAACCCCGGCGAGCCGTTACGAGCGCGGGCCTACACGGCCCCTACGCCTGGCCGGTTCGCCAGCGTCTTGACCAGGATTTGACCATGCCGGTTCGGTGGGGAACAAAATCCCTGCAAATCAGGGGTGATCTTCGCCCTCTCACGGCGGCGGCACGGGTTCGAATCCCGTATGGGGATAGATGTGTTGTCCCATGTGGCGGCACCGGAAGGGCGGTGTCCGCATCTTGGCGAACCAAGCAGGACGCGCTTTCTCGTGTTCCCATCAACGATTCAGCGTCCCCATTTGTCCAGGATTTGACCGGGCGTTGACCCGGGTGAACCCCGATGTCTCGGCGCTCCGGACCGGGCAGTCCCAGCTAGGTGAACCCGCTTGGCCGTCGTAGGTGGCCGCGAAGGCCGCGACACACGGACACGCCCTGTGCACGTCACTCGTGCTCGCAGCGTGGCGAGGGCAGGAGGCCCGCGCACTCGAGCTCATGAACGCAGGCATCGAGGACGCGACGATCGAGACCGAAGGCAAGGCCGTCGCGCTGGCCGGATATGCCAGAGCGATCCTTTACATCGGCCTTGGCCGTTACGCGTCTGCGCTTGCGGCAGCCCGACGAGCATGCGAAGACGCGGATCTCCGGTTGTTTCCGTGGGCTTTGTGCGAGCTGATCGAGGCGGCCACGCGTTCTGGGAATCGCGATGTCGACCTCGGCGTACTCGGGCCGCTCGCGGCTCGACCGGAGCTCGCCGACTCGCGGTGCAAGCACGGCGTGCTAGCCCTCGCGGCAGCTCTGCTCGGGGATGGTGAGATCGTCGAAGCCTCCTACGTGAAGGCGCTCGACCGGTTCGGTGGTGCCGCCCCGGCGCTACGGGTTGCACGGGCGCAGCTCCTGTACGGCGAATGGCTGCGCCGAGCCGGCCGGCGCGTGGACGCGCGCACGCAACTGCGCGCGGCGCAAGCGGTGTTCGCGGGCGCCGGCGCCGAGGGCTTTGCCGAGCGCGCACTTCGCGAGCTGCTCGCGACCGGCGAGACCGTTCGCAAGCGCGCGCTCGAGACCCGTGATGACCTGACGCCGCAGGAAGCCCAGATCGCGCGGTTCGCCGCCGACGGGCGGAGCAATCGCGAGATCGGCGCCCAGCTCTTTCTCAGTCCGCGAACGGTTGAATGGCATCTGAGGAAGGTGTTTCGGAAGCTGCAGGTCGAATCTCGACGGGGCCTTCGGCTCGCGCTGCAAAACGGGCGACCACCCGGAACCTTGACGGGCGTCGAGGCTCGAGACGGTTGGGCGTAGGTTGGGGATCGTCGCCGGCTTCGAGGCTGGCAAGCGCGCGTGCCGACTCGATCTCCGGCGGCCAGAACGCGCTCACGCCGTTGCTCCCGCACGCTCCGCTGCGACACGCCCGGGGCTCCACTTGTTCCAGCCGTGGAAGGCCGACAGATCCTCGCCTGCCTCCCACGCCTCGCGAAGCCCAGGCGTGCTCAGGTCCCAGTCGGGACGGATCTCGCGAGTCACGGCGCGCAGATCGCCGCGAAGGTCCTCGACCGACGGACGGCCCCAGAACCAGTAACCGTTGTAAATGCTGTGGATGACGAGCCCGGGCTTCAGCACGAGCGTATGCGGAATCATCGGATCGTGCTCGGGGTCGGTGTACTCCTGGATGTCGAGGTCGCGTTGGACCGTCCGCTCCGGGTCTGAGAGAAACGGCCACTGCGCGCCGACGGAGAGGCGGAACTCGCCGCTCGTGTGCCGGTCGTCGGTCGAGATCGTGGCGATCTGCGTGTAGGCGACGTTGATCTGCGGCTGAAACGCGGCCAGCTGCAGATGCTGCTGGTGCTCCCGCGGGCAGTAATGGCCACGCGCGAGGGTAAGGATCAACGGGTTCTCACCCTGGATGCCGGTGAGCTTGCGAATGGTTCCTTCCTCGTCCGGCAGTTCGTAGTCTGGGAAGACGGCACCGGGGACGATGTCATCGCGCATCTGAGCCTCCTCGTTCGATCGATTCGTCAGCAGGCTGCCTCGCTCCGCTTTCGGTCGCGCCCGTGGAGCTCCCTGGTCCTTTGCCGGAGCTCCACGCCAGGGGATCGGCCAGGGATGACGACTGGTGCGACACCGCGCCTGACGCACGACCGTGTCCCTCACACAACCCGAAGGAGGTAGCCATGAGCGACGAGCACGACTCAGGTTCGAAGTTGCCGGGGGTCGCAAGGCCGGCTGTAGCGACGGCGGCGCTCCGAAGCGCGACCGGTGCCGCTCTGATCGCGGCGACCGTGCTCGCATCTGCGATCGCCTCGTACAACGCCTCGGTGATCAACGTGGCGGTTCCGGCGATCGGCGGGCACTTCACCGCCAGCGTCGCCGCGGTCCAGTGGACTCTTACGAGCTACCTCCTGGCGGTGGCGGCGCTGCTGCTCGTCGCCGGCGCGCTCGCAGACCGGTACGGGTGGAGACGCATCCTGGTGGTCGGGCTGTGCGTGATGTTCGGGGCATCCATCCTGTGTGCCTTCGCGACGTCGATGGGCGTGCTGATCGCCGGCCGCGCGATTCAGGGCGTCGGCGCAGCGCTCGTGACGCCCACGAGCCTCGCCTTGCTCAACGGGACGCTTCGGAAGTCCGACCGGGCGCGCGGCATCGGCCTCTGGGCCGGGATCGAGACCCTCGCGCTTGCGTTCGGTCCGTACGCAGGAGGGTGGCTCGTCGTCCACGGGTCGTGGCGATGGATCTTCCTGTTGAACCTGCCGCTGATCGCCCTTGCGCTCGTCGTTGTGCGCCGCGTGCCCGGGTTGGGTGGCGAGGCCCGATCCGCGTCGCTCGACTTCGTAGGTGCACTCCTCGCCGTCCTGGGGCTCGGCGGGATCGTCTACGCCCTGACCGAAGGAGCGGGCGCCGGATGGTCGAGCCCGAAGATCGTGACCGCATTCGTGATCGGCGTCGGCGCGCTGCTGGCCCTGGTGCCGGCCGAGCGACGGCGAAGAGCTCCGATGCTGCGACTGTCGCTGTTCGTGTCCCGGCAGTTCGACGCGATCAACGCGACGACCCTCCTACTCTACGGCGGAATGGCCGCGGCCGGTTATCTGGTCACGGTCCAGCTCGAGCTGAAGCTCGGCTACACGCCGGTCCAGGCAGGAGCGGCGCTCATTCCGGTCACCCTCGTGTTCATCGTGCTCTCGCCGTTGAGCGGTGCGCTGGTGTCAAGGCTCGGCGTGCGGTGGCTGATGGTCTCCGGAATCCTCCTGATCGGGGGTGCGCAGCTGTGGCTGGCGCAGATCCACGCCGGATCCCATTACGTCGAGGCGATCCTCCCGGCTGCCCTGCTACAGGGCGTTGGGCTCGGACTGGCCGTCGCCCCGCTGACGGCTGGGGTGCTCGCGGCGGTGCGAGATTCCGATCTCGGCGAGGCGTCCGCGATCAACGACGCCGCTGCACGTGTCGGCGCGGTCGTCATGGTCGCGCTCGTTCCCGTCCTGATCGGCCTCGGCGCGGGCAGTACCCTCGCGGATGGGCTCACACACGGGTACAGGCGGGCGATGATCGTCATCGGTGGCCTCTCGGCGGCAGCGGCGATAGTGACCTGGCTCTTCGTCTCCGACGCGCCGGCTGCCTCGCCTCGGCTCGTCCCTCCGGCGACCGAGCCCGAACTGAACCAACTTCGACAAGGGAGGCCGGCATGAGCAACATCGAGCACGAGATCGTTCTGGCCCACTTCATCGTCTCGAACGACGTAGAGCGCTCGCGGCGCTTCTACACCGACGTTCTGGGTGGTCGAACCGTCATTTCGGGCGAGGGTGACGACCAGGTGACCTACGTCGCCCTGGCCAACAGCTGGATCATCATCAACGTCGGAGGCGGCCCGACAGACGACAAGCCCACCGTGACGCTCGAGACTCCACCGGACCCGGACCGCGTGAGCAGCTTCCTCAACATCAGGGTTGCGGACATCGAGGCCGTGTACACCGAATGGAGCGAGCGAGGCGCCCAGTTCCTGACGCCCCCGAAGACGCACGCGGCGGAGAAGCGCTGCTACATCCGGGATCCCGACGGATACCTGATCGAGGTCGGGCAGACGACGCTGGACTGGGGCTGGCGCCCGCCGTCCTGAAGCTCGGGCACGTCGGCGGTGAAATGCCGCCGGCTACACATGAAATGAGCGGCCGCCGGCTTCGATCCGGCGGCCGCTCCACATGGTCCCGGTGGCACCTGGGCCAGGGAGCAAACCCGGGTTCGGCACGGGTGCGACCGGTGCCGCCCGCCGCGACTCTCCCTCAATCACGAAACGCGAAGGAAGGAGCAGACCCCGTGAGCATCAAGGCAGAGGCGCGTCATCTCGAGGAGGTCGTCGAGGCAGACGAGGAGCCCGAGTCCTCGTACATTTTGATCGGTGGGCTCGCGCTCGTGCTGATCCCTGTCTTCCTCGTCATGCTCGGCGCCGCGCTTCTCGCGTACTACGGCGCCTGAGATGAGAAGAGTCGTGTGGCCCGGGGAGCGCCGAGAGCTCCGCCGGGCCACGTGTGGGCGAGGACGGCTCAGGCCTTGCCGGCCAGGGCGGCGCGGACGTACCCGGTGGTCATCGGGTATTGGAGGAGGCGCACGCCGGTGGCGTCGTAGAACGCGTTCGCGATCGCGGCCGGGACTGCTGCGGTGGTGGGCTCGCCGGAACCCGAGGGCGGCTGGTCGAGCCGCTGGACGACGACGACGGTGACCTTCGGCGAGTCCTTGAACCGGAGCGTCTGGTAGCTGATCCAGTCCAGGCTCGAGACGCGGGACTTCGTGAACGCGACCTGTTCGAGCAGGGAGCGGCTCGTGCCGTGGACGAGGCAGCCGCACATCTGGTTCTCGACCGATGCGGGGTTGACGGTGGTGCCCGCGTCCTGGGCGGCGTAGAGGTGGTCGACCGTGATCTTCCCGGTCTTCTTGTTGATGGTGATGTCGGCGATCACGGCCGGGAACGAGCCGGCGAAGCCGCCCATGGCGACGCCGCGGCCCTTCACCGTGCTGCCGCTCGACAGACTCGACGCGGACACCTTCGGTTGCCAGTTCGCGGCCTTGCTCACCTCCTCGAGCACCGTGATCCACCGCGCAACCCCGTTCACCTTGGTCGGGTCGATGTTCTGGAGTCGGAACGCGATCGGGTCCATGTTCGCCGCGTGGGCGAGTGCGTCGATGGTCTGCTCGGTGGCGAAGACGGCCTCGGGCGCGCCCGGCGCTCGCAGCCAGATGCCCTTCAGGAAGCCGTTGTAGCCGTTGACGACCTTGCTAATGACCCTCCGGTTCGGGTTGTCGTAGAACGACCCGGAGGCGACGAGATCGACCTGGCCGGCGGGTGGCGGGGGCAACGGCACGCCGGCGAGTTCGGCTCCGGACTCGACCGTCTGCGTCCAGCCGTGGTTGTAGGCGGTGTAGTCGAAGGCGACGAGGTTGCCGGAGCCGTCGATGCCTGCGCGGACGTCGGTGGACTGGGCGGGCCCGAAGTTGTCCCAGCCGTGCTCGTCCCAGCGCATGAACTGCACGCGCACGGGCTTGCCGACGGCCTGTGAGAGCAGCGCGGCGGAGATGCTGACGTCGTCGTAGGTGCTGTGGCCGTAGGTGCCCGATCCTGGGAACACCTCGATCCGGATTGCGTTCTGCGGCAGGTTGAGCGCCCGCGCCACGGACGCGCGCGTGAGCACGTAGGGGCCCTGCGAGGCACAGAGCACGGTGCCGCCGTTCGGGCCGATCTCGGCGACCGAGCAATTCGGCCCCAGCGCGCCGTGGCCTTGATAGGCGCTGAAGTAGCTCATCGACACGGTCTTCGCGGCGGACGCGAGCGCCGCCGCGACGTTGCCCGTGTCGACAGGCACAATCGTCGCCTGCAGGTTTGCAGGGTTCCGAAGTGCGGCGTTCAGGTTCCCGTTGCCCGGCAGCTTGATCGTCGGCGTGGCCCATTGCACCTTCAAACCGGCGGCCGCTTTGATCGCGTCCCACTCGAACGGTGCGACGACGCCGAGGAAGTTCCCGACCTGTACGACCTGGACGTTCGGGATGTGCGCGATGGAGCTCTTGTCGACGCTCACGATGGGCGCGCCTTGAGTCAGTGCTGCCTGGCCCCGCGGTCGCACGACGCGGCCGTGGAGCATCCCTGGAACGCGGACGTTCTGAATGTAGGTCGTCTGTCCGGTGACGATGCTCGGGATGTCGATCCGCGGGATCGGCTTGCCGATCAGCCGGTAGGCAGCCGGCGCGGTGAAGGCCGGGCTCACAGCGGCGATCGTGCTGTTGAAGAGCTTGCCGCCCATCAACCGGCCGTACGTGATGCTTTTGCCGCCGCCGGAGACGACGCCGTTCGACACCGACAGCGACGCCGCAGGGATGCCGAGCTGCGAGGCAGCTGCCTTGACGAGGAGCGTGCGAGCGGCCGCGGCGGCGCCGCGCATGCTCGACGCCCCGAACGCGGTCGGCGTCGACCTGCTGCCGACGGTGAGCGACGAGATCGAGACGTCGGTGTCGACCTTCACCGCCGTCACCTGGTCCATCGACAGGCCGAGCTCTTCGGCGGCGATCATCCGCACCGCCGTCGGAGTGCCCTGGCCGAGCTCGGTCCAGCCGTGAAACAGCGTCGCCGAGTTGTCGGAGTTGATCTGGAGCCACGAGTCGATTTGCGTCGGATCCGGCGGGCCCGGCACGGCGCCCGCGTGCAACGACGATGCGGCGTCCGGGTTGTCCGCGCCGCGGGCCACGCGCGCGGTGAGCCCGGTGAGGCTGATGCCGGCCATGACCGCGCCGCTCCTCCGCAGGAACGACGTGCGGGAGAGCTCGCGTTCGGTGAGAGCCCGGGATTGCATCTGAACCATCTCCTTCTTGTCGGTCGTGGCTGCCATCAGGAGGCCGCCATGGTCGCGGCGGCCTTCTGAATCGCCGTCAGGATTCGTGGATAGGTCCCACACCGGCAGATATGTCCGTTCATGGCCGTGCGGATCTGATCCTCGGTCGGGTGCTTGGTCGTCGCGAGCAGATCGGCCGCCTGGATCAACATGCCGTTCTGGCAGTAGCCGCACTGCGGCACCTGACCCTCGATCCACGCCTGCTGCAGCGGATGGAGCTCGGGGACAGCGGCCGTCGCCTTCTTCGACCGGGTCGCCCACAGCGCCGGCAGGCCCTCGAGCGTCGTGATGCTCCGCCCGGTCACCGCCGCGACAGCGGTCACGCACGACCGGATCTCTCTTCCGTCGAGCAACACCGAGCACGCGCCGCACTGCGCGAGCCCGCAGCCGAACCGCGGGCCGTGCAGATGCAGCTCGTCGTGGAGCACGTAAAGAAGCGGCGTGTCCGCCTCCGCCGCGACCCCGTGCTTGAGGCCGTTCACCTCGATCGTCAGCCTTGTCATCGTTCCCCCTTTTTCGGTCGCGACCAGGTAGCAGGTCGCTCGGGAAAAGATCGCGCCGGGACTTACGGGGTCGTACCCGTGAACTCCACGGGTTCTGTCCGGGCCAGGGGTTGCCCCGGGGGCGAGCGCGGGCCCGCCGCGCGATCCTTGTCTCAACACCACGACAAGGGGGTTTCACTCATGAGCGCCAGCGTTGCCAGTGCCACACAGACCCGTCCGTTTCGCGCAGGCTTCGCAGACGAGGCCGTCGACGACCTCCGCCGTCGCATCGGCAAGACTCGCTGGCCGGGCGCCGAGCTCGTCGCCGACCGCTCGCAGGGGGTGCAGCTCGAAACGCTGCGGGAGCTCGCCCGCTACTGGGCGAACGACTACGACGTGCACCGCCTGGAGGCGAGGCTCAACGCGCTGCCACAGTTCACGACCGAGATCGACGGGCTCCGTTTCCACTTCATCCACGCTCGCTCGATGCACGAGAACGCACTGCCGCTCGTCATTTCGCACGGATGGCCCGGCTCGGTGATCGAATTGCTCGAGACCATCGAACCGCTGACGAACCCGACTGCGCACGGCGGGAGCGCCGATGACGCATTCGACGTCGTGCTGCCGTCACTCGCCGGCTACGGCTTCAGCGGCGTGCCGAGCGAGCTCGGCTGGTTCGCGGGGCGGGATGCCCGGGCGTGGCCGGAGCTGATGGGCCGCCTCGGCTACACGCGCTATGTCGCACAGGGCGGCGACCAGGGTGCATCCATCACCGACGCGATGGGCCGCAACGCACCCGAGGGGCTGGCCGGGACTCACTTCAACCTGCTCGTCGCCGGTCTCGGCGGCGGGCTCGAGCCGAACGAGACCGACGAGGAGCGGGCGGCCACCGACGCGGTCGCCACCTTCCGGGCGACCGGCTACGGCTACTTCCTCGAGCAGGCGACGCGGCCTCAGACGATCGGCTACGCACTGCTCGACTCGCCCGTCGCCCTCGCGGCCTGGATGCTCGACCACGACACGGACAGCTACTACAAGATCTCTCGCGCCTTCGTCGACGGCGAGGCATCGGGGAACCTCACGCGCGACCACATTCTCGACAACATCACGCTCTACTGGCTGACCGGCACGGGCGCCTCGGCGGCGCGCTCGTACTGGGAGGCCGCGCAGGCGGGTGCCCGGGCGGCGGGCACGGCTACTCGCCCCGTCTCCGTCCCGGTCGCATTCTCGGCGTTCCCGGGCGAGATCTTCGTCGCGCCGCGGAGCTGGGTCGAGAAGATCTATCCGACGCTCGAGTACTACAACCGCGTCGACAGGGGTGGGCACTTCGCCGCCTGGGAAGAGCCGGAGCTCTTCGCCGCCGAGCTGCGCGCGGCGTTCAGGTCGGTGCGCTGAGCCGGCGTTCGAGCCTTGCCTCGAGTCGGGCTTTCACGGAGGGCCAGTCGGCGTCGGTGATCGCGAGCCAGGCCGAGTCACGTGTGCCGGAGGGCAGCATCATGTGCTTGCGGGCCACCCGCTCGAACCGCGCTCCGAGCGCCAGCAGCGATCCCTTCGCCCGTTCGTTACGCACATCGGTCTTGAACTCGACCCGCTGCATGCCGCAGCGCTCGAACGCGTGCTCGAGCAGCAGGAGCTTCGCCTCGATATTCGCGCCTGTGCCCCACCTGGTGCGAGGAAGCCACGTCCAGCCGATCTCCGTTCGCCGGTGCTCCGGTGCGATGTTCAAGAAGCGGGTGGATCCGATCGGGTCGCTGCCTTTGCAGACGGCGAACGGCACCTCGTCCGGCCCGTCAAGCGCCTCGTCGAACCAGCGGTCGAACGTATCGGGCCAGGCCATGAAGCGGAAAAGCATCGCGTCGGCGCCCAACTCGCGCAGCCGAGCACGATGATTCTCGGCGAGCGGCTCGAGCCTGACGAGTCTTCCCTCGAGTGGCTCGGTTGTCCTGAGGGTCGGTGCCGGCGAGAGCATCAAGTCAGCGCGAGCTCTCGCGTGGCCTGGCGAAGCTGCTTACGCGACCGGATGCCGAGCTTGACGAACACCTTCGAGAGGTGCCACTCGACGGTGCGCGGGCTCAGAAAGAGACGCGTGCCGATCTCGACGTTCGACAAACCGTCGTTGGCAAGCATCACGATCTGGCGTTCCTGGGGCGTGAGGTCGCCGCGGGCCTCGTCGACGCGTTTCCTCACTGTCTCGCCCGTCGCCGAGAGCTCGCGGCGGGCCCGCTCGGCGAAGGCATCGAGCCCCATGCTCGAGAACGCCTGATGAGCCGTCCGCAGCTGCTCGCGCGCATCGACGCGCCGGCCCTCCCGCCGGAGCCACTCGCCGTAGAGAAGATGTGTTCTCGCCGCCTCCACGGTGACCATGGCTCGCCCGAGCCGCTGAAGTGACGTGAGGTAGTGCGCCTCGGCCGAGCCGTCGCCGCCGGCCAGAGCCTGTAGACGGGCCCCGATACCGAGCGCGAGGTCGGTGGGCGTCGCTCTGGCGTGCTCAGCCATCCGGTCGGCCGCCGCAGCGAGGAGCACGTCGTCTCCCGTTCGCGACGCGGCTTCGGCGAGCTCCGCGACGGCGAGGACCTGATACCCGCCGACGACGTTCGCCTCGAAGACGCGGCGGGCGGCGTCGCGCGCGCCGTCGTGCCGGCCAAGCCCGTTGTCGAGCACCGCCGAGGCGTAGTCGGCGAAGGTGACGATCCGTCCCTGGCCGTCGGCGGCCGCGCGGGACCGGCCGGCTTCGATCGCGCGCTGCGCCGCCGCGTCGTCGCCGCGGAGCGCCGCGAGGAGCATCCCGGTGTACGAGATCGACTGGTTTCCGGTCGCCTCCGCCACCGTGCGATCCTCGTCGATCAGGGCACTCGCAGCCGAGATCTTGCCGCCGAGCAGGTAGTTGCTCGCGAGGAAGTTCAACGCAAACTGCAGCTGGACTAGGGCGCCGGTGTCCCGGGCGAGCTTGACCTGATGCTCTCCGAACAGACGAGCGGCGTCGAAGTCCCATACCTCCGTGGCGATGATTCCGGTCGCTCTGTTGCCGACGAACCAGAGCATCCGGCCGACGTCGAGCCCGCGCGCATCGAGGCCGCGGATGGTCTCCAGGGCTTTCGCGAGGAGAGGTACGGCGGCCTCGTAGCCGTCGGTGATCCTGGTCGCGAGCGCGTCGAGCACGACGTCGACGGAGCGCTCGGCCTCCCGCGGCGGCGAGGCCGAGCGCGCCGTCTCGGCGACCTCGCGCAGGACGTTCGGGGCGTCGGGACCGCTCGCCCAGATCGCTGCAGCAAGCGCTTCGAGATAGGTCTCGCGCGCGAGGTCGGAATCGAGTGCGTCGAGTCGTGCGCCTGCCTCGGTGAGCAGCCGCGCCGCCTCGACTGCGCGCCGCTGGTCGAATGCGATCTGGCCGCGGATGTGGATCACTCTGGCGCTTCGCAGGGGATCCGGGGGCCCAACTTCGACGGCGGACAGGAGCGCGAGCGCCGCATCAAGCGCCCCGGCCTCCCGTTTCACGGTGGCCGCGGCGAGCGCCCGCTCGGCGCGGACGGCCGGGTCGGGCGTCAGCTCGGACGCTCGTGTCAGAAGCGCGCCTGCGGCCGCCAGGCCGCCGCGTCTCTTGGCCCGCTCGGCGGACTCGACCAGCTCGGCAGCGATCTCCTCGTCGGCCGATGCCGTGGCGTGCGCGCGATGCCAGGCGCGGCGGTCGGCGTCGTGCGCCTGGTCGGTGACCTCCGCCAGAGCCCTGTGCGCCTGGTGGCGATCCTCCACGCTTGCGAGCCGGTACACCGCCGCCCGAACCATCGGATGCCTGAACCGCACCCGCGCACCGATCTCGATCAGCCCCGCGCCCTCCGCCGGAACAGCGGCCATGGGGCCGATCCCGAGCATCTGGCCGGCACCCCAGAGGAGCGTCGGGTCGCCGAGCGGCTCAGCGGCCGCGACGAGCAGCAGGCGGCGGGCATCCGGCGGCAGCGCATCCAGCCGGTATTCGAAGCCGCGCTCGATGCGTGCCGCGAGCGTGATCGGATCCGGCCGGTCGAAGCCGTCGACGAGCTCTGCCGACGTCCACGCCCGCGGAAGCTCCAGGAGCGCGAGCGGGTTGCCGCGGGCCTCGGCGATGATCCGGCTTCGCACCCGCGCGTCAAGCGGCCCCTTCACGACGGAGTCGAGCAGCATCGCCGAGTCGGTCTCGTTCAGGCCCTGCACGATCTGCTCCGGAAGGCCCGAGAGATCGGGCTCGGCGGCGGACTCCCTGACGGCAAAGACCATGGCGACCCGCTCGGCAAGGAGCCGACGTGCGACGAACGCGAGCGTCTGGCCGGAGACCTCGTCGAGCCACTGAACGTCGTCCAGCAAGCAGATCAGCGGCGCGTCCTCGGCCGCCTCGGCAAGCAGGCTAAGCAGCGCGAGAGCGACCAGGAAGCGGTCGGGAGGGTCGCCGTCGCTCTGCCCGAACGCGGTCGCGAGTGCCTTCTGCTGCGGGACAGGCAGGCGATCGAGCAGGTCGAGCATCGGGGCGCACAGCTGGTGCAGGCCGGCGAATGCGAGCTCCATCTCGGACTCGATCCCGATCGCCTGAACGACACGGCACCCGGAGGCCTGGCCCCGTAGATAGCCGAGGAGCGCAGATTTTCCGACACCGGCCTCTCCGCGCATCACCAGCACCTGACTCTCGCCCGCGCGCGTGGCTGCGAGAAGGCGATCGAGTTGCTCGCACTCCCGCGTGCGGCCACGTAGCACCGGCTACCGTCCGATTCTCGCGCTGTGGCCCGTCATCGTCACCCCTCGACCGCGTACCGGTAGAGCCTAGCCACCCACGCAGGCTCGGATGTTGTCAGTGTGGGTGCAAGTGACCGAGCCGAACCCGTGGAGGACCCCGGGGATGGCACGGGGGCGATCGCCGGGCGAACGGACGATGGTGCAGCCACACGACATCGGGCCGCACCGGCCCCGAACATTGGAGGAGCGGATGTCCGCCACGAGTCTCAACGAGCCGATGGCCGCAGACACGGCCACCGTCCGGCCGTTTCAGGCCACGTTCTCCGAGGCCGCCCTAGTGGATCTCAGGAGGCGCGTGCACGAGACGCGCTGGCCCGAGCGCGAGACAGTCGATGACGACTCGCAGGGCATCAGGCTCGAGCTGATGCAGGATCTCGCCCGCTACTGGGCAACGGACTACGACTGGAGGAAGTGCGAAGCGAGGCTGAACGCGCTGCCGCAGTTCGTCACGGAGATCGACGGGCTCGACATCCACTTCATCCATTTTCGCTCGCGGCATGCCGAGGCCCTGCCTCTGATCGTCACGCACGGGTGGCCCGGCTCGATCATCGAGCAGCTGAAGATCGTCGAGCCGCTGACCAACCCGACCGCCCACGGCGGCAGCGCCTCGGATGCATTCGATCTCGTGATCCCGTCACTGCCGGGCCATGGCTTCTCGGCGAAGCCCACTGCCACAGGCTGGGACCCGAGCCGCATCGCGCGAGCGTGGGTCGTGCTGATGAAGCGGCTCGGCTACTCCGAGTTTGTAGCGCAGGGAGGCGACTGGGGTGCCGCTGTCACGCAGCAGATGGGCATCCAGGCTCCTCCGGGCCTGCTCGGGATCCACTCCAACATGCCGGGGACAGCCCCTGTCGAGCTCGTAAAGGGGTTCGAGAGCGGAGACCCGCCGCCGGCGGGGCTCTCGGCCGAGGAGGCGGAGGCGTACGAGCAGCTGAGCACCTTCTACGCGAAGCACGTCGCCTACGCATTGATCATGGCGACGCGTCCGCAGACCCTCTACGGGCTCGCCGACTCGCCAATCGATCTTGCGGCGTTCACGCTCGACCACGGCGACGGCACCGGCCAGCCCGGGCTCGTCGAGAAGGTCCTCGACGGCACGCTCAACAGCGACCTAACGCGAGACGACCTCCTCGACAACATCACGCTGTACTGGCTGACGAACACCGGCGTGTCCGCCGCCCGCCTCTACTGGGAGAACAAGGCGGACTTCTTCGACGCCAAGCCCATCACGATCCCGTTTGCGATCAGTGTCTTCCCGGACGAGCTCTACCAGGCTCCGCGGAGTTGGGCCGAGCGCGCCTATCCAACCAACCTCATCCACTACAACCGGCTCGACCGGGGCGGCCACTTCGCGGCCTGGGAACAGCCTCAGCTCTTCTCGGAAGAGATTCGAGCGAGCTTTGCGTCGCTCCGGAAGTGACGAGCCTTATACCGACGCGGGGCGCGAGGCTCCGCCTGTGGACCGGAAGAGAGGAAGTGTGGTGGATGTCGAGGAGCTGAAGGGCTATCTGCGTGAGGCAGAGCACCACCACGTGGAGCGCAGCGATCTGCTGCCCATGCATCACTGGTCGGACTGGTACGCCGGCTACGTGGATGGCCGGTGACGAGGCATGACCGAAGAAGAGGCTTGCGATTACGCCGAGCGCTATCTCCAACAACCGATCTTCTGGCCCTGAAGGGTCAGTGAGACGCTAGGGGATCGCAGTGGGGCTGTGCCCCGCCTCCAGCAGTAGCGCGGACCTCGATTCGTTTACGGGGCTGTAACTCCCGTCGACCCGTCTCTCGCGGAGGCCATCTGCCCTTGAGGGCTTCGTGGCTACGAGGACGCGGTGCACCCAATTCCCCGGAACGTGAGTGCCCTCGCCAGAGCGACAGCCAGCCCTGATCGCGGTTGGGATACCGAACTTGGGAGAAGCGAACCGCCATCATGCGTGCGTGTGTGCATTTCCCGCTGGCCAGATTGACCAGGATTTGACCGCAGCCCTTTGGCAGGGACAAAATTCCTGCAGATGAACGGGTGTTCTCCACCCTCTCACGCGGTGGCACGGGTTCGAATCCCGTATGGGCCTTGAAAATACCTGCAAAACAGCTATCTGCGTTGTCTTGTTTGGCAGTCCCTAAGGGCGGTGTCCGGGTCTCAGAGAATCAAGTGGGAACGGGGTTTCTCCCCCTCGCACCACCCGCTCAGCCTCCTCATTTGTCCAGGATTTGCCCCTGCGTTGACCTCGGGTGCTACCGGAAGGTTGGGTCGGCGCTGGCGGCGTCGGTGAATGCGTGAACGGTTTGCCGGCGATACTCGTTCGCCCGAAGCCTCGCTTGCGACGTCCGGCGGCCACTGCCTGAGCGGTAGGTCGTCTGGTTGACTTGGAGTACTGCACTACGGAGACCTGCGTCGGCAGGCGGCGGAATCCACAAGGATCGAGAGGACGTGAAGAAGGTGACGGGACAGATCTCTGACTACGGTGTCCGTTTGGCTCTGAGGCACCCGCTGCGCACTGCGCGTATGGGGAACGTGCTCGTCGGGTCGACGGTCAGGCTGGTTGTCATCGGCCGGCAGGGGGCCGAGGCGGCTAAGCGTGCCGCGACGGATCGGGCAGTTCATGCCGAGGGTCGCCGCGCTGTGGCCAGTGCGACGCGCGCCGCCCGACGGATTCATCGGGTCGGCTTCGGGAATGCGCTCAGCGATAGGCGGGCCGTGCGCGAGCTCTGGTTGGCGACGGGTCATGCTTCGAAGGCGGCCAACCTTGTCTTCAACCCGCGGCCGAGCCGCCCGAAGCGGACGGTCGTGATTGTCGTGGGCGCCGGGGCGACGGCAGGTGCTGCCTATGCGGCTTGGAAACTCTATGCGACTCCATCGAGGGCCACCGAAACGAACGACTTCACTGTCAGCAATGCCGCTTCGCCCGTGACGCCCAGCCCTCTCGGCACCGCTGCGGAAGCCGCGGACGCGCCGAAAACCTCAGGAACCGAGGAGCACGCGACCGACACCGAGGAAAAAAGCTGAGCGCCGGGTTCCGGTCCTTGTGTTGACAGCCTGAGGGGTTGGTCCGCTCAGGATTGGCCGCTCGACCAAGGAGGATGATCAGGTTGAGCGAGCAGAAGAAGCAGTACCGGAGTTGGACGGCGCAGCAGAAGATCGAGATCGTGCTGGCCGGGCTGCGCGGCGACCGGACGGTGAAGGAGGTCTGCCGCGAGCACGAGATCTCCGACACCCTCTATTGCGGGTGGCGCGACAAGCTGCTCGAGGGCGGCCGCGAGGCGCTGGCGGGCAAGGACGACCGCAACGGCGAGAAAGAGCTGCGTCGGAAGATCCGCGAGCTCGAGCTCGAGCGCGTGCTCGGGCGGAAGACCTACGAGCTCGAGATCGCGGGGGGAGCATTGCGGGGCTGGGAGTGAGAGAGCGCGTCGCCCGGTCTCGCGAGCTGGTCGCTCGGGGCTTTGCCCTGGCGGCCGTACGAGGGCCTCGCCGAACGTCAGTGGCAGTGGGAGATCATGGACATCGGCGGGGAGTTACGTCAGCCTCATGAAACATCACCCGGGCGTCGTCTCTACGCCGCGCCATCCAGCGTTCTCCTTCGAAGAAATGAGGCCCACGAGACTCCCGGCTCGTGGGCCTCGCGCAAGAACCGCTCCGGATTCCACCCTAGGGCAACCGCGCCTACTGCAACCCGGCGCATGCCGACTAGGTGACTTTGATGAGTCCCTTCATGCCGGCAGCGGCGTGACCGGGGACGGTGCATAGATACTCGTAGGTCCCGGCGAGAATGTTCGTCACCCGGAGTGTGTTCGACTGCCCAGGGCTGATCTGCGGCGTCGCACGTCCTGCGCATGAGTTTGCAAGCGGCTTGTTGCGGCCCGAACAGAGCTTGAAGTCGTGCGGCAGATTGCCCTTGTTCGTGACCTTGAAGACGATGACTCCGCTCTTCACAGACTTTGCTGAGAGCGCGAACTTGAACTCCGACGGCTTCCCCGCCGTCACGGTGACTGTCGTCACCTTCGCCGAGCTCCCGTGAGCAAACGCCGCCGGAATCACAACCACAGCCCCGACCACGAAGCAGACAAGGGCGACTATCGAGCTCTTGCGCATTTGAGATCTCGCTTTCTCGTAGGGAACAATCGCGAAAATACACACCAAGTCGCCCTCCGGGTGTGAACGTCTCGGTAAGCAGTTGGCTGAAACCAGTCAACGCGCAGGCTCTCGGCCCGATGATTCTCGAGGATTCGGGCGGAGCCGCTGCCGTCCTCGAATACGACCGTCCACCGACCCCTCGACGGGCTCTTCATGCGCGGAACCGACCGGTTCGGGTTTGCCGCCGGACTCAGTTGGCTCTCGCGGAGCGCCTCACTCGGGGATTGTCGAACGAACGATGGCCCTGATAAGCGCGAAGGCAGGAGGACCATTCGCTCACCGACGGGGCTCCGATCCGCGGGGTTCAGAACGACGCCTGGTCGTGAGTGAGGCGATGTGTTCGAGACTGGTATCCAGTGCCGCCTCGAGTGGGTCGACGTCACGGCGGACCTGTGAGAGGACTAACCCGCCTTGGATGGCGGCTAACAGAGCGGTGGCCAAGCGGTCGGGATCGGCGCTCCGACGGAGGTCACCCCGCTTGCTCATGGCCTGCAATCCATCTCGAATCGCGCTCTCCCACTGGTCAAATCCGTCGACCAGATCCTCGCGACATTCCGGGTGTGCCTCGAACAGCTCTCCGGCGAGGCTTCCCAGGGGGCAGCCACCTTGGCATTGGATTTGACGTCGGCCCTCAACCAAGAGATCGCGCCATGCCCGCAGGGCTTCCAAACTGTCCAGGCTTGCGAGAAAGGGTTGTTGGCTCTCGAGGATCGCCCGGGTCTGATGTGCGATCACGGCACGGACCAGTCCCTGCTTGTCACCGAAGTAGTGGTAGAGCTGCGAGGCGCTTACTCCGGCCTCATTCTGCACGTCCTCCCAGCTGGTGCCTGCCACGCCGCCCGAATACATCAGCATCGCCGCGGCTTCGACGATCCGTTCGCGGGTGGCTAGCCCCTTGGCTGTGAACGTTCGCCCACCAGAGCTTTCTGCATCGCTACCAGTCGCGGACATCGGCATACCTACCTACTACATCAATTGGAGTTGACACTTCATTATAGAACGCCATACTGGAGTGAACACTTCAAACTTTAGGAGATCCGAACTCAATGAGCGCACTCCCAGGGAAGACGGTACTCATCACGGGCGCCAACGCCGGGATCGGCAAGGAGGTGGCCCGGCAACTGGCATCACGTCCCGAGATCGCGCGGATCTACCTGGCGTGCCGGAACCGAGATCGGGCGACAACGGCAAAGGCCGAGCTTGAAGCGGAGACCGGCCGGCGCATCTTCGACATCGTTGTCATGGACGTTGCCGATCTGGGTTCGGTCCGCGCCGGCCTGGCGGCCATCGACGGATCCCTCGACGCGCTGGTCATGAACGCCGGCATCATTGGCCCGAAGACGATGGACTTGACCGCTGACGGGGTCACCACCGTATTCGCGACGAACGTCCTTGGCCACGTCGTCCTCCTCGAAGGGCTCCTGGCCGATGACCGGCTTGGCGAGGTTGCGGTCCTCGCTGGAAGTGAAGCAGTCCGCGGAGTTCCGAAGTTGCGGATGAAAGGGCCATCCTTCGTCTCAACCTCAGCCGACGAACTCGCCACCGTCATCGACGGCAGCTACTTCGCCAGCAGAAAAGCTGACTTCAACCTAGCGTTCGGCCAGGCCAAATACATCGGGGCCCTCTGGATGGCCTATCTGGCCCGCCAACAGCCCGACCGCCGATTCATCACCGTGAGCCCCGGGAACACCACCGGCACCCAAGCCCCCAACGACCTTCCCCTACCGATGCGGGTAGCCGCCAAGTACGTCATGCCCGCCCTAGGTCTCGCCCACAAACTCGACGTCGGAGCGAAGCGGCTCGTCGACGGCGTCACCGACCCGACCTTCTCCAGCGGCGTGTTCTACGCCAGCGCGGCCAACAAGCTCACCGGACCCTTGGTCAACCAAGCAGACTTCCTCCCCGATCTGGCCAACCCGTCGTTTCAGGACAACGCCAACGAAGCCATCCACCGCTTCATCAGCTAATAACAGCTGGTGAAGCCGCAGCTATTGGCACAGGCGACAACCTGTCGTAACCTAGAGGGGAGGCCGTGGCGGGCGATCAGGAGGACCCAAGAAGGGCGATCATCTCCTTCGAGAGGTTTGAAAGATGCCCAGTTAGGCCCATAGAACACCCTGCAAAACGGCGCATCGCGTTGCCGGCTTGGTCAACGAAGTCGGTTAGTCAAGCGATGGTCAAGTGGAGGCGGTTCGTTAGTCACCGGCCGTAGAGTGGGGTGGTGGCGGGGATGCAGGCGGTCTACTGCAGGTGGTGCTCGACGACCAGATCGATCGCCCGAACCTGTTGCGGACGAACGATCCGCCGCTGCCGTTCCCGTGGAGCTCGCAGCTCGAAGGAGAGCTGCGCGAGCTGCGCTGCCACTACGGCCTGGAGCTTTACCGCGTCGTCTACCGGCGCTCGCGGAACCTGTTCGTGCTCCTGCACGTCTTCCGCAAGGACACCGGCAGGGTGCCCGAAGCCGAGCTGCGCGTCGCGCGGGAGTGCTGGGACGATTTCAAGGCGCGGATGGATGGGGAGCGTCGGCGGCCGCCACGTGCAGCCGGCCGGGACGCCCCTGACAGGACTTATCCTCGGCCTCACCCAGGAACAGCTCGCCCAGCGGATGGGGACGAGCTACTCGGCGATCTCTCGGATCGAGAGCGGCCAGCACAACACCTCGGTGCAGACACTACAAAGGCTCGCAGCGGCGCTCGAGATGCGGTTCGTGATGGGATTCGAGCACGGACCGGAAGACAAGCCGGTACGCCAACTCGTCCCGGCGTAACCGCCTTCGCGTCGACGGTCGCCGGCTTCGGCGCTTGACCATCCCAGTGGATCTCCGTGAGCAGCATCCCGAACTCGCTACTCGCTACTCGCGAGCTCCCTTCCCTTCGGCTCGTTTGCTGTTCGGGGGTCGACCTTCACTCGTCGACGTCAGCCGCGCTAACCTCGAAGCATGAGCGATCTTCAGAAGCGCGGGAGCTACATGCCGAGGCGGGTCCGGGAGCGGCGGCTTTACCAGTTCACGATCGGAGGCGTCGTAACTGGGCTGATCGGCGTCGTCGGGCTTGTCTTGGCCGTAGTTGGTGTAATCGGCGCAACGCTGCCGATAATCGCGCTTGTCGCCGCAGCAGTCTGCGTCTTCATGGCCCGTCGCGTCATTGCAAGCTGAAGACGCCAACGAGCGAGGGCCGTGGGGGAGGGTCACCCGCCTGATTGTTGGTGCCGTTTTTGACCAAGCTTTCCGCCCTCTCACGGCGGCGGCACGGGTTCGAATCCCGTATGGGCCTTGAATATTCCTGCAAATCGGTTATGTGTGTTGTCTTTTCTGGCAGTACCCGAGGGCGGTGTCCGCGGTGTAGGGACCACGTAGGGACGGGCTTTTCATCGTTCTCACCACGCGCTCAGCCTGCTGATTTGTCCTGGATTTGACCTTGCATGACCCCGGGTGCCATCCACATGTCGGTCGACGCTCCCGGAACTGCGACCAGTCCGCAGCGCCACGCGACGAGGAAGGCTTGTTTACGGCTCTGACGATCGGATCCGGATTAGCGACCTCCGACCCGCCCTCGGGGCTGTGGGTTTCCCGCAATCCACGACCCGTAGCGACACCGATTCCCTCTCGGCGCCGGCCCGCGAGTCTTGCCTTGGTCACTAGGCAGAGCCGAAATATGCGACGAATTCTGAGGGTCGCCGTATGGGGAGGTCCCCCAATGTTCCCGCTACTCGTTGTCACACCGCTGATCGAGCGGCACTGGGTGACCGTCCAGGGTTGTAGCGGTGACACGGTTTGAGCGGGCGGCGCCGCTGGCTCGGTCTTGTTGCGCTGACGCTCGGCGTGGCGATGATCATTGTCGACGCGACGATCGTCAATGTCGCGATTCCGTCGATCATCCGCGACCTTCACATCGGGATTACGCAGGCGGAGTGGGCGAACTCGATCTACTCGCTGGTGTTCGCGGCGCTGCTGATCAGCGTCGGCCGCGTCGGCGATGTCACCGGCCGCCGCCGGGTGTTCATCTGGGGCCTCCTGGTCTTCCTCGGCGCGAGTCTGATCACCGCGCTCGCGCCGTCGGGGACCGTCCTGCTCTTCGGCCGTTTTCTGCAGGGCGTCGGCGGGGCGTTGATCCTCCCGTCGACGCTCTCGATCGTGAACGCGACCTTCCGTGGACGGGAGCGGGCGATCGCGTTCGGGATCTGGGGCTCGGTGATCGGCGGGATGGCGGCGCTCGGCCCCCTCGTCGGGGGATGGTTCGTCACCAACCTGAGCTGGCGCTGGGCCTTCTACGTCAACCTTCCGGTTGGCGTGATCGCGCTCGCTGGAACCCTGCTCTGGGTCGGCGAGAGCCGCGATCCCGACGCGCGCCCGGGTTTCGACCCGCCCGGTGTCTGTCTGTCGACTCTCGGCTTCCTCGGCGTCGTCTTCGGCCTGATCGAGGGCCAGACCTACGGCTGGTGGACCGCCGACCGAGACTTCCTCGGCCTCTCACCCGGCGGGCTGTCGGTGATCCCGTTCGCCTTCGCGCTCGGGGTGCTCAGCCTCGCGGCATTCGTCGTCCTCGAGCGGCGCCGTGCGCTGGCGGGCCGACCGGTGCTCGTCGACTTCTCGCTGTTCCGGATCCCTACCTTTCGCTACGGGAACATCGCCGTCCTGATCGTCGGGCTCGGCGAGCTCGGCCTCGTGTTCGTGATCCCGCTCTTCCTGCAGTCGGTGCTGGGACTGTCGGCCTTCGACACGGGGCTCGTGCTGACCGCTCTCGCCGCAGGTGCATTCCTCGCCGGCGGGCTGGCGGTCGTTCTGACCCGCCGACTCGGGCCGCACCGGGTCGTGCAACTCGGACTTGCGCTCGAGGTCGTCGGCATCGTTGCCGTCGGCCTCACGTTCTCCGCCGACCGCCCGGCGTGGCAGTTCTGCCCGCAGCTCTTCGTCTACGGGATCGGTGTCGGCTTCGCGACCGCGCAGCTGACGAGCCTGATCCTCGTCGACGTGCCGCCGGCTCAGTCCGGAGAGGGCTCGGGGATCCAGAGCACGTCGAGACAGATCGGCGCCGCGCTCGGGATCGCGATCCTTGGCACCGCGCTCACGACCGGGCTCGCCGCCGGCACCCGCCAGCGGCTCGAGGCGATCCCCTCGATCACGCCACCGCAGCGCGCGGCGATCACGTCGGCCGTCGAGCGGAGCGGCGGCGCCGTGCTGCCCGTCTTCCGGCGCACGCCACAACTCGAGCCTGCGGTCGCACCAGTCGAGGAGGCGTTCGTCGCCAGCGCACGACGAGCAGCGTTCATCGCCGCCGCGTTCGTCCTGGTCGGGCTCGCCGCCGCCTTCCGGCTCCGGCCCGGCCGGCCAGACGAGCCCGAGCCGGCACCAACCTAGGCTCGGATCGGCGGACTTGCCGGGACAGAACATGCGAGCCGTCGAGCCAGCCTAAGCTCAGCACCAGTAGCGATTCGCACAGGGCTCGCCATCCGGGACCGGAGAGCACAAGTTCTCCGCCGTCCTGATCGCGATCACCGACCTCTTCTTCTTCTTCTTCTTCTTCTTCTTCTTCTTCGGGCTCGGGTTTCCCCGCGTGTTGCAGATCGTGCATGCCCGTTCCTTGGGGGGATCGACCTCGGTAAGTCGGTGCTCGACCAGGCGCGTTATGTAGAGTCCTCGTGGCTGTCGGGGTCGGGACCGCGCGAGTTCAGCCGAGCCCAGTCCCCGTCGCTCTTATGCTGTTAGCGCCGCACGTTCTATGCCGCCGCTTGCGGGTGAAGGCCAAGTCGGAACTTCGAGCGCCGGAGTAAGCCAAGCAAGCGAGTTCCGGGCCGGCTCGTTCCGTTGCCTTTTACTCAGGCCATCGCAGCGCCACCGACGCCCTTCGTCCGGTTGCTCACCATGTAGGCGACAAGCAACGCCAACGGGAAGAAAAGAAAGTGGCCGGGCCCCTCACCCGCTCAGTCGAGTTGGCCGCCCGGGCGGTGCAACCTCGCCCGCCCAGAGAAAGGACATGCTGGGCCCGAGGCGTCGCCCACCCGGGGTCCAGCATCGCGCTAGTCGCGTGCGAAGGCGCCGGCGAGCTCGGATTCGAGGTCGACCCACGGCTCACCTGCGACGTCGATCGTGGCCTGGTGGATCGTCCCACCGGCGAATGCCCATGGTGAGTTGCCGGGGTAGTCGTCGGTGACGGGCTCGGCGCCTTCCTTGCCGACGTTCAGACCTTCGCCGGCCAGCGAGAACTTGCCGGGCTGCGTCTTGATCTTTGCCTCGCCGACCTTCTCGTCGTCGAAAAACAGGCTGAGCGTCCCTTCGGTTGGCATCGCGTCACCCTCTTTCTCGAAAGCCACGGACAGGACGCACTCGCCTGTCGGGAACGGCTTCGTGGACTCGACGATCTGTTCGAATTCGCCGACCCAGTTGTAGACGTACTTGAACTTGCCGTCCTTCAGGTAGAGGGCGTGTCCGCCGAAGCGCGATCCCTGCGAGAAGAGGACGCCGCTGGCCTCCGGCGAGTCGATCTGCAGCTCGACGCCAATCGCGTAGGAGCGGTTCCTGATGTTCGGGGTGACCGACTCGGGCACCTCTGCGCAGTCGGGGTAGTAGATGTAGCGGTCGCGCGGCTTCGAGAGCTGCGGCCGCGGCGCGAGCAGGATGCCGATTGCGTCGCGGGACTCGAGCGGTAGGGCGCCGTATTTGCCCGCCTCGGCCCACCAGAGCGCGACCAGCTCCTGGAGCTTCTCCGGCTTCTCCTCGGAGAGGTCGTGACACTCGCTCGGGTCGGCCTCGGTGTTGAAGAGCTCCCAGCGCTGGTTGGCGAAGTCACCCCAGGCGTTCGGAGCCGCCGGGGTCACCGATGCCGCCTTCCACCCGTCGTGGTAGATCGCGCGGGTGCCGAGCATCGAATAGAACTGCGTCTGCTTGCCTTTTGCGTCGGCGTCGTGGAGGCTCGCTGCAAAGCTCTCGCCCTCGAGCGGATGCTGCGTGAAGCCGTTGACGACGCCCGGCGCCTCGACGTCGAGCAGGTCGTAGATCGTCGGGACGATGTCGACCGCGTGCGTGTACTGGGTGCGAATGCCCGCGTCCTTGATCTGGGCCGGCCAAGAGATGATCATCGGGTCGGCGGTGCCGCCCTGATAGCTGGCGTAGCGCTTCCACATCTTGAACGGAGTGTTGAAGGCCCAGGCCCAGCCTGTCGGATAATGGTTATAGGTCTTCGGCGTACCGAGCTCGTCGACGTACTTGAGGGCCTCTTCGATCGTGTCCGGCAGCCCGTTGAAGATCTTGTTCTCGTTGACCGAGCCGTTCGGTCCCCCTTCGCCCGACGCTCCGTTGTCGGAGACGAGCACGATCAGCGTGTTCTCGAGCTGCCCGCTCTTCTCGAGGTAGTCGAGGACCCGTCCGAGCTGGTCGTCGGCGTGACTCAGGAAGCCCGCGTACACCTCCGCCATCCGCGAGAACACGTGCTTCTCGTCAGCGTTGAGCGAGTCCCAGGGCCGGACGACGTCGAGGGCGCCCCAGTCCTGGCCTGCCGGGCCTTTCAGGTCGGTGTAGGGGTTGATCGGGGAGAGCTCGGCGTGCTCGGGGACGACCCCGAGCCTCTTCTGGTTGGCGAATACGAGCTCGCGGTAGGCCTCGTAGCCCATGTCGAACTTGCCCTTGTACCTGTCGGCCCATTCCTGCGGCACGTGGTGGGGAGCGTGGGCGGCGCCGAAGGAGTAATAGAGGAAGAACGGCTTGTTGGGCGCAACGACCTTCGCGTCCTTGATGAACGAGAGCGCCTTGTCGGTGATGTCCACCGAGAAGTGGTAGCCCTCTTCCGGGAGCTTCGGCTGCTCGACCGAATGGTTGTCGTAGGTCAGGTCGGGATACCACTGGTTCGTCTCGGCGCCGAGGAAGCCGTAGAAGCGCTCGAACCCGCGGCCGAGCGGCCAGTCCTTCTTCGTCGAGGCGTTGTTCATCTCGTCCTCGGGGCAGAGGTGCCACTTCCCGACGATGTAGGTGTTCCAGCCGAGCTCGCCGAGCACCGCCGGGATCATCGCGCACTCACCCGGAACATGACCGCTGGCGTTCGGGAACCCCGAGGCGGCTTCCGTGATGCACGCCATCGAGTTCGTCGTGTGATTTCGGCCTGTCAGCAGACAGGAACGCGTCGGTGAGCAGAGCGCCGTCGTATGGAAGTTCGTGTACAGCAGTCCGCGATCGGCGATCCGCCTGATGTTCGGCGTCTCGATCAGACCACCGAACGATTCCATCGCCGAGAACCCGACGTCGTCGAGAACGATGTAGAGCACGTTCGGCGCGTCGTCCGGAGGAACCGGTTGCGCGTACGGGGCCCAATCGGGCACCGAGTCCTTGATGTCGATATTGATCGTGCCCTTGAACGGCGTGCTCATGAGACTTCCCCTCTCTCCGACGTGCTTGCCACGAGGCTGGCGCCTTGCCTGACGCTGCGGAGCTAGCCGCAACCAATGGCAAGAGTACGCGAGGCCAGGCTGCGCGTGAGTTGGACGCTGACGTCTCACCGGCGGCCCGGCGGGGAGGTCTCTTAGCGTCTCTTTATGAGCGTCAGGCCGAGCGCAAGAAGCCCAATCCCAACCGCTCCTCGTCGTCCTAGTCCCATCTTTCTGCCGAGGAGGCTGTCGGACGAAAGCGCAGACATAGGCGATCGATTTGACCCAGCGGCGAGCGGTGCTGCTGATTGCGCGGAGTCGGTCTCTTGGCGGGCGCACCGGCGATCGCCGGCCGCTGGAACTGGTACATGCCTGGTTGGGCGATGCGTGCCCTCATGATCAGAACCTGACCACTGATTACGCGAGTGATGCTTGCGCGGGCGTCGGATCAAGCGAGTTCGCCCTCGATCACATCGCGGCTCCCTAATCCGTCAGGTCCACGCGCCGGCAACTTTACCCTCAGCAGTTGCAGCATCTCAACCAGACAACCGCAACTGACAGAGGTAGTGTCCTCTTCGTCTCGCCAGGAGGGTGGCAAACCCGAAGTGAGTGTGCTCGTGACGATGAAGGTGAGGACCGACACGGAGCTCTTCCGGCGCTTTCTCACTGACGAGCCCGAGCGTCTCCGAATGTTCGCGCGTTCCGCCCAGGCAGCTGGGGCCATCCATCACCGGTTCGGTGTTGGCGACGGCTTCCTCGTCGTCATCGATGAGTGGGAGAGCGTCGAATCGTTTGAGAACTTCATGAGCCGCGACGAAATCGCCGGCATCCTCCGTGACGGCGGCGTCCAGACCGTGCCCGAGATCGACGTCACCGAAGTCATCGAGTCAGCAGACCAACTCTGACTCACCGCGATGTCAGCGTCCGAGGAAGCAACTAGTCGGCCGGGTGCGATGGCCGGCTCGACCAGCGAGTTCAGGGCTCTCGGAGAACGTCGACCCTGCTCAGCTTCCCCAACCTGAACATGGCCGCGTCATGTGGCTGGCTGCGCGAGTCGCTCGAGGAAACGCACGGCCGGCCGGTCAATCTGCGGCGGATTGACCGGCACTCGTTGTAGATTTCTGGATCGGGATGGTGGATGTCGATACGCGATTGCTTCGCGCGTTCGTGGCCGTTGCGGAGGAGCTGAACTTCACGCGGGCGGCACAGCGGCTCTTCGTCACGCAGCAGGCGCTGTCCTCGCAGATCCGGCAGTTGGAGGGCCGCCTCGGAGTCGAGCTGTTCGAGCGCACGACGCGGAAGGTCGGTCTTACGGAGGCAGGCGAGACGCTGTTGCCCCATGCCGTTTCCGCGCTGGGGACGCTCGATGCGGGCGTCGCGCGGCTCGATGCCGCACGTCGTGCCGAGCGCGGGACGCTGCGCGTTGGGCTCTCGGGCACGGCGATGGTCCAGGTCGCTACCGACACGATGCGCCTTTTCGCCGAACGCCTCCCCGAGGTCGACCTCCAGGTTTCCAACGCCGGGCTGAGCCGGCCTGCGGCCGGGCTGAAGGAAGGCACCGTCGACGTGGCATTCGTGCGCCCCCCGTTCTCAGACGAGGGCCTCTCCCTGGTCACCGTCCTCACGGAGGGGCGTTTCGTCGTTCTCCGGGCGGATCATCCCTTGGCTGCCCGCGAGTTCGTCCGGCCGGAGGACATCGTCAACGAGCCGTGGATCTGGGTGGATGGCGCCGACCCGCAGGCGCGTGCGTTCTGGTCGCTCGCGGATTTCCGCGGCGACAAACCGCTGCTAACGGGGACCCGCATCAACTCGTTCGAGGAGGCATTCGGCGCGGTCTCCGCCGGCCTCGCGATCACCTGCCAGGCCGAGTCGGCCGTCCGCGCCGTCGGCTCGGGCTTCCCGGAACTGCGGTTCGTGCCGTTGCACGGCGCGCCGCCCGCTCAGGTCGCTGTTGCCTGGCGGACCGCGCAGGATACGGAGCTTGTGCGCGCCTTTGTGCGCACGGCACTCGAGCTCAGCCAGGGCTCCGGAGCCGACTGACAACGCCGGCCGGTTGCCGGCCCCTCGATCGGTGTTTCACTTCGGCGCCCCATGCGGGCATTCTCGGTGCCATGGAAACCATCACAGCACTCACCGCATCCGCCGTAGAGCCGTACGTCGCCCATCAGGGCGAGGCGGTCTGGTACGGCGACGGCCTGTTCGAGTTCCTCGTTCCGAGCGAGGTGACCGACGGCGAGATCTCCGTGTTCATTTCGACGCTGCCAGAAGGATTCAGCCCTCCACGGCACATCCATACCCGCGAGGACGAGGTCTTCCTGGTACTCGGCGGTGACGTCGCTTTCGACATCGACGGGAGCCGGCTCCTCGCCGGCCCCGGTACGAGCGTGTTCATGCCGCGCGGTGTCCCGCACACGTTCAGGATCGAGAGCTCCGTGGCGCGGCTGCTCGGCGTCATGACGCCCGGCGCGTTCGAGCAGCTGTTCCGCAGGCTGGGTCTCCCCGCCGGTGAGCGTGCGCTTCCGAAGCGGGGTACGGTGCCGCTCGACATTCCCGCCGTTATGGCCGAACAGACACGTCTCGGCACGCGGGTCGTCGGGCCGCCCATGGGCCTTGAGGAGGGGTGAGACGACGCGACCGGGATCGCGCCTCGGCAGAGTTGACAGAATTGACCGTGTCAAGTCCCGTGTGCCTCTTCGGGTTCACGGGACTTGCCTCTCTGTAGACAGAGATTGACCCTTAGCCAACGGCCGAGAAGATGCTGGGCTCGAAGCCGCTCCCAGTGTGTTGCCCCAAGGCCGAGAGGGCTGAGCGCGGCGATTAGCGCGTAGGGAGCGAGGTGTGCTTCTTCGCCCGTCACAAGTCCGAGCTCCTCGTTCTCGAGTTCACTCATGGCGTTGCCGGAGGGCTTGCGTTCCTGCGGCGGCCTATCCCTGACCGTGATGCGGGGAAGTACCGACGCTTCTGGCCCTGACCCTCGCGAGGATGGAGTCGCCCGAACGGGGGAGAGGAGCGAGTGGGATGAGCGCAACAAAGACGGAATTCAAGGGGTCGACGGGGAGCGTCACGACGGCGCCGTCGATCAAGCCCGTCGAGCATTTCACGCTTGCCGAGCGTGTGGCGAGGGGGAAAGCTACTCGGGGCGAGGTTCCGCGGGGGGCCCACGCCTCGTGGGACGTTCCCGGTGTTCGAGTCGACCCGGTCGAGTTGCTCGAGGAGCAGGCAAAGACGCGGGTGAAAGAGCTCGTGCCGATCCGGTACGGGCGGATGCTCGTCTCGCCGTTCACGTTCTATCGAGGGGCGGCGTCCATCATGGCCGCGGATCTAGCCGGCCTGCCGCGGACGGGGCTGCACGCGCAGTTGTGCGGCGACGCGCATCTTTCCAACTTCGGGATGTACGCGGCGCCGGACCGGCGGCTCGTCTTCGACACGAACGACTTCGACGAGACTCTGCCGGGGCCGTTCGAGTGGGATGTTAAACGGCTCGTCGCGAGCTTCGCCGTGGCCGGCCGCGACCGAGGCTTCGACACGGGCCGGCGGCAGGCGATCAACCTCGAGGTCGGCCGTTCCTACCGTCAGGCAATGGCCGGCTTCGCTTCGATGCGCACATTCGATCTCTGGTACTCGCGCATCGACGTCGAGGACGCCTTCGCGCGCCTGTCCGCGGATGTGAGCCCGAAGGCACTCGAGCGGGCAGAGCGCAACGTCGCGAAGACCCGCACGAAGGACAGCCTGGCGGCGTTCAAGAAGCTGACCCGCGTCGTCGACGGCGAGCCGCGGATCGTCAGTGATCCGCCGCTGATCGTCCCGATCTCAGAGCTCTTCAGCGGCGAGCAGACGATGGAGGCCGAGCGTTTGGTGATCCGCGAGTACCGACGGACGCTGCTCGGTGATCGCCGGCGCCTGCTCGAGCACTTCCGGCTCGTCGACGCGGCACGGAAGGTCGTGGGCGTCGGGAGCGTGGGGACGAGGGCATTCATCCTGCTTTTCCTCGGCCGGGACGACGAGGACCCGCTGTTTCTGCAGATGAAGGAGGCGCAGGCGTCAGTGCTCGAGCCGTTCCTCGGCAAGAGCGAGTTCGCCAGCCACGGCCAGCGGGTGGTCGAGGGACAGCGGCTGATGCAGGCGGCGAGCGACACGATGCTCGGCTGGATCCATGCGACCGGTTTCGACGGGGTGGAGCGAGATTTCTATTTGCGCCAGCTCTGGGATTCGAAGGGTTCCGCGCTGGTGGACGTGATGACCCCGAAGACGATGGAGGTATACGCGACGCTCTGCGCGCAGATGCTCGCGCGCGCTCACGCGCGCTCGGGCGACGCGGTCGCGATCTCGAGCTACCTCGGCACGAGCGATGCGTTCGACCGGGCGCTCGCGGTCTTCGCGGAGGCGTACGCCGAACAGAACGAGCGGGACTACGTAGCCCTGAAGGAAGCGGCCGACTCGGGCCGGATCGAAGTACAGACAGGACTATGACCGCCGCGCCCGAGCTATTCCGAACGGCCCGGCGGCATCAATCGTCAACGGCTTCCGAGGCAGCCGGGACCGAGCGAAGAGGAGAGAAGTGATGACTGAGACACCGACCGATGTCCTGGTAGGCGCGTACCCGGACATCGACACCGCGATGAAGGAGTTCGACGCGCTGGCAAAGCTCGTCGCGGACAAGCAGGTCAAGATGGAGGCCGCGATCCTGATCACTCACGCCGATGATGGCTCGGTGACGGTGGCGCAGACGGCCGACCACCGCGGACGTAAGGGAGTCGAGTGGGGCGGAGCGGTCGGTGTTCTGGTCGGTCTGGCGGCGCCGCCGCTGCTCGCCGTCACGGCTGCCGGCGCGGCCGCCGGCGGCCTGATCGGGAAGTTCGTCGACAAACGACTCGAGACCGAGATGCACGACAAGATCGGCGAGAACCTGCCGGCCGGCACGGCCGGGATCATCGCGTCGTTCGACGACTCGCAGCGGCTCGCCGTCGAGCAGGCGCTGCCGGGAGCTCTTGCGAAGTCGATCGTCCAGACTGACAAGAAAGGACTGAACGCGCTCAAAGACGGTCTCGCGGAGGCGATGGGAAAGTTCGTACCCGACCGCACCGTTCTCCCGCTACCCGACAAGAACTTCGGGGGCACGATCGGCAGGACGATCGACCAGTCGGTCGCCGACTGGACGATCATCCCCGGCCCGAAGCCCCCGGCCGACGCACCGAACGTCTTGCTCATCCTGATCGACGACGCCGGCTTCGGACAGCCCGATACGTTCGGTGGGCCCGTCGCGACGCCGAACCTGACCCGTGTCGGGAAGATGGGGCTCACCTACAACCGCTTCCACGTGGTCGCCCTGTGCTCGCCGACCAGGGCGGCGACCCTCACCGGACGCAACCAGCACCGCGTCGGCATGGGGTCTGTCGCGGAGTTCCCCGGACCGTTCCCCGGCTACACGGGCGCAGTGCCGAAGAGCTGCGCCGCCGTTCCGCGCATCCTCAAGGAGAACGGCTACGTCACGGGCGGCTTCGGCAAGTGGCACATGACGCCGGACCGGGAGCAAGGCGCGGCGGGCCCGTTTGAGCACTGGCCGCAGAACTGGGGCTTCAACCACTTCTGGGGCTTCCTCAGCGGCGCCGCGGGCCAGTGGGATCCCCTCATCACGCAGGACAACACGAACATCGGCGTGCCCGAGGGCATCGACGGCAAGCCGTACTACTTCCCGGACGACCTCACCGACAAGTCCGTCGAGTGGCTGCACGCGGTCCGCGCGCAGGATCCCGAGAAGCCGTGGTTCCTCTACTACTCGACCGGCTGTGCCCACGCGCCGCACCACGTCGCGAAGGAATGGGCCGACAAGTACAAGGGAAAGTTCGACCAGGGCTGGGATGCGATCCGCGAGGAAGTCTTCGAGCGGCAGAAGAAGCTCGGGGTCATCCCGCAGGACGCGGTTCTCACCGAGCGGCCCGATCTGTTCGACGCCTGGGACTCGCTCGACGATGCCTCGAAGAAGCTCTACACGCGGCAGATGGAGGTCTACGCGGGGTTCATGGACAACGCCGACTGGAACGCCGGACGCCTACTCGATGCGGTCGAGGAGATGGGTGATCTCGACAACACTCTGATCTTCTACATCTGGGGTGACAACGGCGCCAGCCTCGAAGGGACGACGACGGGCTCGTTCAACGAGATGACGTTCCTGAACGGCGTCGACATCGAGCCGAAGCAGCAGCTCGAGCTGATCAACAAGTACGGCGGCATCGATGCCTGGGGCAGCGACCACACCGCGCCGCACATCGCGGCGGCGTGGGCGTGGGCCGGCAACACGCCGTTTCAGTGGGGCAAGCAGATGGCGAGTCACCTGGGCGGCACACGCAACCCGATGGTCGTGGCCTGGCCCACGAGGATCAAGGCTGGTGGTGACCTGCGGTCGCAGTTCACGCACTGCATCGACATCGGCCCCACGATCCTCGAGGCGGCCGGTATCCCGGAGCCGAAGGTCGTCGACGGGATCGAGCAGGAGCCGATGGACGGCACGAGCTTCCTCTACACGTTCGACGACGCGAACGCCGAGGAGCGGCACACCGTCCAGTACTTCGAGGTGATCGGCTCCCGGGCGATCTACAAGGACGGCTGGTGGGCATGCGCCCGCCTCGACAAGAAGCCGTGGGAGTTCTCGCCGGCGGCGCTCGCGCCGTTCGCGCCCGGCAAGTGGGACCCCGAGCAGGACACCTGGGAGCTGTACTACCTGCCGGACGACTTCACGCAGGCGAAGGACCTCGCGGCCGCGAACCCCGAGAAGCTCGCCGAGCTGAAGGAGCTGTTCTGGGCGGAGGCGGAGCGCAACCGCGTGCTGCCGCTGCTCGGCTCGATCTGCGTCTTCTTCGGCATCCTCCCGCCGCTGCCGACCGTCACCCGGTACACGTTCGCGGGAGACGTCCAGAACATCCAGAAGGGCCTCGTGCCCCGGATCGCCGGTCGCTCGTACGCGATCGAGGCGGAGCTCATCGTCCCCGATGGCGGTGCAGAGGGCGTCATCCTCGCCAACGCCGACTTCATCGGCGGATTCGGGCTGTGGGTGGACGAGGAAGGGAAGCTCAACCACACCTACTCGTTCCTGGGCGTCGAGAGTTATCGACAGACCTCGACCAAGCCGCTCCCGAGGGGTGACGTCACCGTGAGGATGCTGTTCGAGGCCGACGAGCCCAAGCCGGGCAGCGGCGGCAACGTCACCCTCTGGGCCAACGAGGAGCAGATCGGCGAAGGCCGGATCGAGAAGACCGCGCCGATGATGCTCACCTCCTACGCCGGGATGGACGTGAGCCGCGACAACGGCCTCGTGGTCGACCTCGCCTACGAGGACAAGGCGCCATACCCGTTCACGGGAACCGTGAAGAAGGTCGTCTTCGACCTGAAGCCCGGAACACACGACGACAACAAGGCCCTACACGAGCAGGAAAGCATCCACGCCGTCGCGCACGGAGTCGGTGCATAGGAGCTAGGGAAATCGCATGAACCACTTCACGATCATCAGGTCACTCGACGCGCCCCCCTGGTCGCGTCTGGGAGATCATCGGTAGCCCCGGCACTTCGCCCGGGCGTGGGGTGGACGTGCGAGTCGAACGGCCCGGATCAGCCGACGGTACGGGGCTGATCCGGGCCGTGAAGGTCGGCCCGGCGACGATCCACGAAGAGATCACGGGCGTTGGCCCGGCCACACCATCCGCTATCGCATGCTCCAGGGTGCCCCGGGTGCGCTACTACACGAGTGACGTAGGGCTCGAAGCATCCTCTCGCGGCGGCACCCAGATTTCCTGGGACGCGCAGTTCCGACCGCGCATCCCCGGTTCGGGCTGGCTCATCTCGCTCGTCTCGAAGTACACCCTCAACCGAGTGCTCGACGCGGTCGCCGAGAGCTCGGGCACCCGCACAAGCCAACCGTCGCCTGTGGCGAGCCGACGGGCCTACCCGTAGTAGTCGGCGACCCATCGATGGCGCCGGAGCGCCGCGAGCTGGCTGGTCTCGAGCTGCCCGGCCGCGGCCGCGGCGAGGTTGCGCTCGACATTACGTGTCGAGCGCATCCCGGGGATGACAACGCTCGCTGCCGGGTGGCTGAGGCAGAACCGGAGCGCGATCTCGGCCAGCTCCTCGACTCCGACGTCGAGATCGTCCGCGATCGCCTGGGCGCGCTCCCATACCTCGCGCTTGCGGTCTCCGGCGAAATACTCGTTGCGGAAGTCGCCGTCCGGGAACGTCGTCTCCGGGCGCACGGAGCCGGTCAGACCGCCCTCGTCGAACGGGACTCGCACGATCACCCCGACGTTCGCCGCTTCGACGGCCGGGAAGAGTGCATCCTCCGGGCTCTGGTCGAAGATGTTGTAGATCACCTGGACTGTGTCGACGACCCCGGACTCCACGAGCCGGATCGCGTTTTCGGGCTGGTGGTCGTTGATCGAGACGCCGAAGTACCGGATCTTCCCGTCCCGCTTCAGCTGCTCGATCGCGTCGAGCCAGTCACCCTGGCCGACCCACTCGTCCGACCAGACGTGGAACTGCTGGACATCGATTGCGTCGAGCCCGAGGTTCTGGAGGCTGCGCTCGGTACAGGAGACGATCCAATCGGCCGGGAAGGTCTCCTCGGCAGGGACGCCGTCGGGCGCCGGCCACAGCCGGTTCTTCGGCGGGACCTTGCTGGCGACGTAGACCTTCTCGGCCGAGTCGCGCACGGCCGCGCCGACGAGCTCCTCGCTGTGGCCGTCTCCGTACCCGTGGGCGGTGTCGAGGAAGTTGACGCCGCGGTCGATCGCCAGCCGGAGAGCCCGCAGGGACTCATCGTCGTCGGCGCCGATCCATCCCGTCCCGCCGATACCCCACGCTCCGAATCCGAGCTCCGAGACCTCGAGGCCCGTCGTTCCCAGCGTCCGGTAGAGCATCAGGCCTCCGTTCGGCTCATAGGAACGTCCGCCAACTGAATGTCGGCTCGTAGCCGAGAACCCGGCGCGCCTTGTCGATCCCGAGCAACGTGTCGTTGCCCGTGACGCCCTCCCGGATCGGGACGCCCGGGTAGACCTGGGCCATCAGCTCCCGGCTCGGCTGCTTCATCACCGTGTCGGCCGCGGCGATGACGAACGCGTCGGCCCCGCGGACGTCCGCGGCGAGCGCCCGCCGCACGCTGTCGGCCACGTGGCTCTCGTCGACGTAGCTCCAAAGGTTCCACTTGCGGAGCTGCGGGTCGTCCCAGAACGACGGGAACCGCTCGTAGTCGGCTCGTACCATCACATTCGACCAGCGGAGGCCGACGAAGGTGATGCCGCTCCAGCGACTGAACTGGCGGGCCATCTCCTCGCCCAGCACTTTCGAGAGCGCGTACGACGACTCCGGCCGCGGCGGAAGCTCCTCGTCGACCGGGACGTAGAGGGGCGGCTCGTCGAACGGGAGCCCGAGCGTCGTCTCGCTCGAGGCCCAGACCACGCGGCGAATACCCAGGCGGGCGGCAGCCGAGAACACGGTGTGCGTTGAGATCGTGTTTGTGCGGAAGACGGTGTCGGGAGTAGCGTGCACGGGCGACGGAATGGCCGCGAGATGGACGACCGCCTCGATTCCCGGCAACCGCTCGCCGCCACTCAGGGCCTCGAGCGTCTGTCCGAAGTCGGTCAGGTCGGCGGTGAGCAACGGCGCAGGCGAGTCCGGCGAAAATGACTCCGTCGATGCGACGCGATCGACGTTCAGGACATCGTGCCCGTGCGCCAGAAGGTCATGGACGATGGCTCTGCCGGCCTTTCCGCTCCCGCCGGTGACGGCGATCCTCATCGCTTGGCGGGGGTGCGGCGATCGCCTCCGTTCACCCCATTCCTGCGGCCTGGTGCCGGTCCGGTCGACTCCCTGACGACGAGCTCGGCGGCGAACAGGTGCTGCCGAAGCGGAGGGTCCGGCACAGTGAGCTGCTCGATGAGAATCTCGGCAGCCATGCGGCCGGCCTCGAAGGCGGGCCACTCAACGGCGGTGAGCGAGGGTGTCAGCATCTCCGCGTATTGGGCGGCGATCACCGACACGATCGAGAAATCGTCGGGGACGTGGAGATTCGCGGCCCGCAGCGCGCTGAGGAGCGCCGTGAACTGCCATCCGGTCGTGATTGCGGCCGTGCAGTCCGGTTCCGAGCGCAGCAGCCGCGCCGCGACCGCGAAGGCCTCGCGTGGTGCGTGCGAACAGGCGACGTGGATGGGGCGGATGCCGAGGTCGGGGGCGCGCTGCTCGAAGGCGTCGCGGGCGATCAGCGCGGACATGTACCCAGCTTCGAGGAGGTCGGGAGGGAAGTTGAAGAGCGCCACGCAGGTGTGACCGAGCCGGGCCAGGTGCTCCAGGCTCGTCTCGACTGCATCGCCGAAGTCCATGTCGACGTAGCTGATCCCGGTCATGTCGTTGGTGCGCCCGATGAGCGTGAATGGGTGCCCGCCCTCCCGGAGGCGCGCGACCCGTGGGTCCTCGGCCAGCGTCTCCATCAGGATCACTCCGTCGGCCCGTCCTCCGGCGACGAGGCGCGCGATCGTGTCCGGGTCGGTGATGCTCGTCGAGAGCAGCAGCCCATAGTCGCTTCCACTCGTCGCTTCCGTGGCGGCGGCCACGAAGGTCTGCTGCACCGGCACGAGCTGCCACTGCGGTGAGGGCAGGAAGAGGGCGATCGTGTGCGAGGCGCCGCTGGCGAGCGCGCGGGCGGGCCTGTGCGGCCGGTAGTCGACCTCTTCGATCGCCGCCAGGACGCGCTCCCGCAGCTTCTGCGAGACCGTCCGCTTGCCGCTCAGGACATTCGAGACGGTGCTCAAGGCGACGCCGGCGCGCTCGGCTATCTCTGCCATCGTGGCCGGCTTCGAACGCGTCATCTCTCTCGATTCTGTCACGTGTACCCGGTCAGACCTTGACTCCTGCGTGCATTCCATGTTAACGTCGCGAAGCGCTTCGACACCAGCCTAACAGCCGCCACTCGAACTCAGAAGGTGATTTCATGCCCTTGGTTAGCCATTGTTGCTGCATCGAAGGCTTGGAATGCGGTAGACCGTTGGGCAGAGAAAGTTCTTCGGCCGGAAAATTTTTTCGCATGAGTCGAAGCGCTTCGGAAAACGCTTCGCTTCATCTCGCCCCAAACTCGCGCTTCAACCGACCGTCTCACTCGAGGGCCGGACGATCACTGCCGCAAGTGAAGAGGTTGGGCGATTGGCAACTTTCATAGCCAGCGAGACCGGGTTCGCCGCGTTCGAGAGCGGCGAGGTTCTTCAGGTCGACGCATGGGGGGAGAACGGCGTTCGGGTGCGCTCGACCCTCGGGGGCGCGATCACCGAGACGCCCGGAAGCGCCCTGGTCGGGGACAGGGCTGCCGCGGGCGAAATCGAGGTTCTGGTCTTCGACGACCGGGCGAGCCTGCGCAACGGTGACCTGGTCGTCGAGGTGTACGACAATCCTGAAGAGCGCTTCGTGGCGTTCCCGCCCGTCGTGCGTTTCTCCAGTGCCGACGGCACAGAGCTGTTCAGCGAGGGCGTCCCCGATTTCACGTCGCCTCCCCAGCGCCGTTACCGCCGGGGCGGAGGAGACCTCTTCGCCTGTGATGTGACGTTCGATGCCCAACCGGGAGAGCGGTTCTACGGGCTCGGTCAGCACCAGCACGGCCTGCTCGATCAAAAAGGGGCCGTCATGGACCTCGTCCAGCGCAACGCGGAGGTCTCGGTGCCGTTTGCGCTCTCCAGCCGGGGCTACGGGTTCCTGTGGAACATGCCGGGCGTAGGCCGGGTCGAGCTGGGCGCCAACCGCACGAGGTGGATCGCAGAGGCAGCCCGGCAGATCGACTACTGGGTCACAACGGGGCCTGCGCCGGCCGACATCGTGAGCAACTACGTGCGGGCCACGGGCTTGCCTCCGATGCTGCCCGAATGGGCCTCGGGCTTCTGGCAGTCCAAGCTGCGCTATCGAAGCCAGGACGAGCTCCTCGAGGTCGCGCGTGAGTACAGGCGCCGAGGCCTCCCTCTCTCTGTGATCGTCTGCGATTTCTTCCACTGGACACGGCAAGGCGAGTGGAGGTTCGACCCGGCGGAGTGGCCGGACCCCCAGGCGATGGTGGACGAGCTGCGAGAGCTTGGCGCAGAGCTCCTCGTCTCGGTCTGGCCGACGGTCAACCCGAACGGCGAGACCTATGCGGAGATGGACCGGCGCGGGTTCCTTGTTCGCAACCTGGCCGGCTTGCCGCTTCAATTTCCCTTCTACGACAAGGGCACCGACGGTCACGCCTTCATGCGCCACTATGACGCGACCAACCCGGAGGCCCGCCGTTACGTATGGGAGAAGATCGTTCACGGCTACCGCCGCTACGGCATCCGGGCGTTCTGGCTCGATGCCTGCGAGCCGGAGCTCCTGGCCGAGAACGCCGAGAACGCCTGGTATTTCCTGGGTCAGGGCTCGGAGGTACAGGGCGTCTATCCCCGCGAGCATGCCCGGGGCTTCTTCGAAGAGCTGACGGCGAGCGGCGAGGACGAGGTTGTGCTGCTCTGCCGTTCGGCCTGGGCGGGCAGCCAGCGCTACGGCGCGGCCGTGTGGTCGGGAGACATCGACTCCACCTTCGAGGCCCTGGCCGCGCAGATCCCGGCCGGGCTGAACATCGGGATCTCGGGGGTTCCGTGGTGGACGACTGACATCGGCGGGTTCAAGCACGGCGACCCGACCACGCCGTACTTCCGGGAGCTCGTCGTCCGCTGGTTCCAGTTCGGCGCTTTCTGCCCGCTGTTCAGGCTCCACGGCGTCCGAGACCCGGGCCCGCTCGTCGGGTCGGACATGACGGGGGCTCCCAACGAGGCGTGGTCGTTCGGCGACGAGGCATACGGCCTGATCCGGGAGCAACTGTTCCTGCGCGAGCGGCTGCGTCCGTACGTCATGGAGCAGATGCGCGCTGCGAGCGCCACGGGGCTTCCGCCGATGCGTGCGCTCTTTCTCGAGTTCCCGGAGGAGACGCCGGCCTGGGAGGTGAGCGATCAGTTCATGCTCGGACCCGACGTGCTCGTCGCTCCCGTGACGACGCTCGGGGCGCGAACGCGTGACGTCTACCTTCCCACGAGTGCGACGTGGCTGGATGCCTGGACGGGGAGCCCGGTTGCGGAGGGCGGCTGGGTGACCGCCGATGCGCCCCTCGACCGGATCCCGGTCTACCTGCGCGAGGGCGGGGCTCTGAGCACCCTTTCTGCCGGAGCCGGCGAGCCAACGTGACCGAGCAGATCGCGACGCTCGAGAAGCGCGGGCCCGCTCCGGCTTCACCCGTCGAAGGCGCCCGCTCGCCGCGACGGCTGTCGTCGTGGCGGAGGCAGCAGATCGCGGGCTGGCTTTTCCTGGCCCCCGCGATCGCATACGTGCTCTTCGCGTTTGCGCTGCCGATCGTTTACAACGTCATCCTGAGCTTCCAGGAGACGTCGCCGGCGACGATCGCCCATTTCAGCGCACCGTTCGCCGGGCTCTCGAATTACCGCTTCATCCTGAATGACCCAACGAGCCGCGAGGCGATCGTGCGCACGTTGGAGTTCACGGTCCTCTCGCTCGTCTTCCAGTTCGTCATCGGCTTCTCCCTCGCGTTGCTCTTCACCCTGCGGTTCCCGGGGAGGATGCTTGCGCGCTCGTTGATCATCGTCCCCTGGCTCCTGCCCCTGATCGTCACCGGGGTCATCTTCCGGTTCCTGTTCCAGGCAGAAGGCGGCGCCGTGAACCAGGTGCTCACGGCCCTCGGCCTGACCGATCAGCCCGTCCAGTGGCTGAACGATCCGCACCTGGCGTTCACGACGATCCTCGTGGCCAACATCTGGCTGGGAATCCCGTTCTTCACCCTGCTCCTCTACAGCGCGCTGCAGGACGTGCCGCTCGAGGTCAAGGAGGCGGCGATCATCGACGGGGCCAGCCCCTGGCAGAGGCTTCGACTGGTGATCATCCCGATCATCCTCCCGGTGATCCAGGTCACGCTGCTGCTCGGGTTCGTGTTCACGGTGAAGGTGTTCGACCTGGTGATCGGCCTGACCGGAGGCGGGCCGGCGAACTCCACGCAGCTGATCACGACCTGGTCGTACAACCTCTCCTTCCAGGTCTTCTCCTTCGGCGAGGGCGCCGCGCTCAACAACGTGCTGCTCGTCCTCGCGCTGGTATGCGCACCCCTGTACCTCTGGCTCAGCCGGGGCTCGTTGAAGCAGAGCTCGGGAGCAGGCAGATGAGCCGCATGGAGCGCTCGAGGGCCCTGCGCTGGCTCTGCACGCTGGCGGCGGCCGCCGCGCTCGTGATCATCCTCTTCCCGGTCTACGCGATCATCGTCGGGTCGTTCGAATCGACGAACACGCTGTTCTCGGGCACGTTCTACTGGCTGCCTCACGCCCCGACGCTGGACAACTACCGAACCGTGTTCGGGCATGCGTCGGCAGGCACCGAGGCGACCGTGTCCGGCTCGCAGACGGGCGCGGTGGTCACGAGCCTGCTCGTCGGCCTGGGGACGGCGCTCCTGGCGCTCGTCGTGGCCGTCCCGGCTGCCTATGCGCTCTCGAAGTACCGGCTGAGGGTGACGCTCGTCGTGGTCAGCTCCATGCTCGTCGCCCAGATCGTTCCCTCGATCGTCCTCGCGACGTCGCTGTTCATCGTCTTCCACTGGATCGGCCTGGTGAACACGTATCTCGGGCTCATCCTCGCCGACGGGACCTATGCGGTCCCGTTCGCGATTCTCGTTCTGCGGGCGTTCTTCTTCAGCCTGCCCAACGAGCTGATGGACGCGGCGAGGGTCGACGGCGCCTCCGAGTGGAAGACGTTCCGCCTCGTCGTCGTCCCGCTGTCCCGCTCGGCCGTCATCACTGTTGCGGTCTTCGCGTTCCTTGCCGGCTGGGGTGACTTCATCTTTGCGCTCACGATCCTGAACGGCGCCGGCATCGAGCCGGTAACGCTGGGGATCTACAACTATCTCGGGAACTACTCGACCGACTGGGGCGCAGTCATGGCCGCGGCAGTCGTCGCGCTGGTGCCGGCCGGGGTCCTGCTCGTGATGGCTCAGCGATACATCGCGAGCGGCCTCACGGCGGGCTCGGTGAAGGGTTAGCGATGAGCGCGATGCTGCTGCAACGGGATAGGACGGTTTGCCCCCGCGCCACGACCAACGGCATGGGAGGTGATGGGTGAGCTAGAGACCTGAAGGCTGGCTTGTTTCGCCTTGGTGGGTTATTTGGTTTGACCTTTTTGTTCGCCATCAACCGTAAAGGACAGAACCGCCATGAAGCTATTCACGAAGAAATGGCAGTGGGGATTCGCAGCCACGATTTTGGCCGCGATGTGCACCCTGGTTGCGTTCTCGGTGGCCAGCTCCGCCGCGACGAGCATCACGCTCACGGAGGAGGATTACTTCAACACTCCGGGCCAGATCGCCGCACTGGCCGCCTATACCAAGCAGTTCGAAGCCTCGCACCCGGGTGTGACGGTGAAAAGGCAGTACGTTCCCTTCGCAAATCTGAACCCGAAACTCCTGACCCAGGCTGCGGGGCACGATTTGCCCAACCTGCTCGCCGTCGACAACCCGTTCGTGTCGACGATGATCTCAACGGGTCAGGTGGTGCCGATCAGCGGGTTGAAGGGCTTCAGCACCAAGGGCTATTTCCCGGCGGTGATCAACGAGGGTCTGTCGAATCACCAGTACTACAGCCTGCCCGTAGCAGGCGCCAACTCGATCGCGCTGATCTACAACATCGCGATGCTGAAGGCGGCCCACGTCGCCCCGCCCAAGACCTGGGCGCAGCTCCTGACCGCCGCCAAGGCGCTCACGACTTCGGATCACTACGGGATCGCGCTGACCTGCGAGCCCGCAGAGGACACTACATGGCAGTGGGAGCCGTTCTTCTGGGGCAACGGGGGCAACGCCACGTTCTCGAACATCGCGTCGGCTCCTGGAGTCCAGGCGCTGAACGTGTGGAAGCAGCTGATCTCGGACGGCTCGGCGTCGAAGGACTGCCTCCAGTGGAGCCAGACTCCTGCCGTGTCGACGCAGTTCATCGACGGCAAGGCCGCGATGATGGTCAACGGGCCCTGGAACTTCCCGACCATGAACCAGTCGAAGCTGTTCTACGGCAAGCAGTTCGGAGTCGTCCCGGTTCCGGTCAACAAGGCCGGACAGCACGTGGTCGTGCCGCTCGGCGGCGAGGACTGGATGGTCAGCAACACCGGTGGCACCGACGCGCAGCAGGCGGCGTTCGAGTACATCCAGGGCATGCAGACGCCCGCGATGGAGCTCTCGCTCGCGAAGCTATTCGGTTACCTGCCGGCGAAGCCCGCCGTGGCGAACGTCTACCTCAAGCAGGCAGGCCCTGAGTGGGGCGTCTACATCCATCAGACCCTGTTTGCGCATCCGCGCACGCTCGGCCTGGGCGTCAAGTACCCGAAGATCTCCCAGGCGGTGTGGACAGCGATTCAGTCCGCCTTGTCGGGCTCCAAGTCGGTGCAAGACGCACTGAACACGGCCCAGGGTCAGATCGCGACGGTCTTGAAGGGGTAACGAAACAGCGACAGGCCTCCGAACCAGACCCGGTACCGCGTATCCGCCCAGTCGGGGATAGGCGGTGCCGGGCGGTTCAGGGGCTCGTAAATCGCTTGGATACGCTTCCTTTCGAAGTGGTTATCGAAGCGCTTCACATACGAACCTTTCGGGAGAATCAATGAAGAAACACGACGAGATGCTCGCGTCCCTGGCGACGCTCGCCACGAGCGTCGCTCCGACGGCCGCCGCCCGCGTGCGACTCCGTCCGATCGACTCGCACGGCGTGGTCATCCGCGACGGGTTGCTCGCGGACCGGCAGCGGGTGAACCGAGAGGTGACGATTCTTCGCGGCGCGGAGGAGCTGGAGACCGCCGGGACGCTGGACAACTTCCGGATTGCAGCGGGACGGGCCTCGGGCACGCGGCGGGGCATGGTATTCAGCGACACCGACGTCTACAAGTGGCTCGAGGCGCTCGCGTGGGAGATCGGGCGTGAGCCGTCGAGCGAGCTCGAGCGCCTTGCAAGCGAGACGACCGAGCTGGTCGCCGCCGCGCAGGAGGCGGACGGATACCTGGACACCTGGTGCCAGGTCCTCGATCCGGCCTGGCGTTGGACCGACCTCGAGATGGGCCACGAGCTCTACTGCGCGGGTCACCTGCTCCAGGCGAGCGTTGCGTTCGCGCGATCCACCGGCGACACGACCCTCCTCTCGGTCGCCTGTCGCTTCGCGGACCTGATCGACGAGACCTTCAGGACGGGCCCCGAGCTGGGAACCGACGGGCACCCCGAGGTGGAGGTAGCCCTCGTCGAGCTCTACCGGCAGACCGGTGAGGCCCGCTACCTCGAGCTGGCGAGCACCTTGACCACGAGGCGTGGGCACGGGCTGTTCGCGAACGGCCGCTTCGACCTCGACTACTACCAGGACTCCGAGCCGGTTCGCGATGCGAGTGGGATCGTCGGGCACGCCGTCCGCGCCCTCTATCTCGCTTCAGGGGTCACCGACATTTACGCCGAGACGGGCGAGCTGGCGCTGCTCGACTCGATGGTCCGCCAGTGGGAGGACCTCACAGCAGCGAAGTCGTACCTGACCGGCGGCGTCGGCTCACGTCACTACGACGAGGCGATCGGCGACCCCTACGAGCTGCCTCCCGACCGGGCGTACTGCGAGACCTGCGCGTCGATCGCGAGCATCCAGTGGAACTGGCGGATGCTGCTCGTCACCGGTGAGAGCCGCTTCGCCGACCAGCTCGAGCGGACGCTCTACAACGGGTTCCTCTCCGGGCTCTCGCTCGACGGGGAGTCCTTCTTCTACTCGAATCCGCTGCAGTCGCGCACGGGCGAGCGACGCCACCGCTGGAATCCCGTGGCGTGCTGCCCGCCCAACATCATGCGATTGCTCGCGTCGCTCCACCACTACCTCGCGACGGTGTCCGATGCCGGCCTCCAGCTCCACCAGTACGCGAGCTCGACGATCCACGCCGACATTCCCGGCGCCGGCCCGGTCGAGCTCACCGTCCAGACGGACTATCCGTGGTCGGGCTCCGTCGCGATCGAGGTCGACTCGACCACAGACACCCCCTGGGCGCTGTCGCTCCGGATCCCGAGCTGGGCACGGGCAGCGACCGTCAACGGCGCCCCGGCCGCGGCAGGAGAGTACGTCACCCTGACCGAGGAATGGCAGGCCGGTGACCGCGTCGTCCTCGAGCTCGACGTCTCGCCGCGGCTCACCGCCCCGAATCCGCGCATCGACGCCGTTCGCGGGTGTGTCGCGCTCGAACGCGGCCCGGTCGTCTACTGCATCGAGCAGCACGACCTGCCGCCCGGAGCCGACCTGGCCGACATCGTCCTCGACCCGAAGATCGATCCGGTCGACAGCGGCCCGGTCGAGCAGCTCGACGGCTTACCCGGAGTGTCGCTCTCCGGTGCCCTCGAGGACACCGGCGCCTGGCGGGGCACCGAGTATCGCGATCTCCGCGATCTGCCCGAGACGTCGGTCAGCCCCGTGCAATTGCTTGCGGTGCCCTACTTCGCGTGGGCCAACCGGGGCAGAGGCGGAATGCGGGTCTGGATCCCCGTGGCAGAGTAGGGGGTAGGAGGCGGCGATGGCGACTCTGGCGCTCGAGCAGCTGACAAAGATCTTCGAGAACGGCGCGGAGGCCGTTCATTCTCTCGACCTGTTCGTCGATGACGGAGAGTTCGTTGTCCTTGTCGGCCCTTCGGGATGCGGGAAGACGACAGCACTGCGAATGGTCTCCGGGCTCGAAGCGGTTACCTCGGGCACGATCCGGCTCAACGGAAAGGTCGTCAACGACCTGACCCCCAAGGAGCGGGACGTGGCCATGGTCTTCCAGAACTACGCCCTCTACCCGCATCTGAACGTTCTCGAGAACATCTCCTTCTCGCTCAGGGTGCAAGGCGTGTCGAAGCCCGAGCGCGAGCGGATGGCGCGCGAGGCGGCCGATGTCCTCGGGCTCTCGGAGGTGGTGCTCCGGAAGCCTCGCCAGCTCTCCGGCGGCCAGCGCCAGCGCGTCGCGATGGGACGGGCGCTCGTGCGCGAGCCGGCTGTGTTCCTGATGGACGAGCCGCTCTCGAATCTCGACGCCAGCCTCCGCGTCCAGATGCGCAGCGAGGTGCTCCGCATCCAGCGGCGGCTGGGCGTGGCGACGCTCTACGTCACCCACGACCAGACTGAGGCGATGACGATGGGAGATCGGGTCGCGGTTCTCCGCGACGGCACCCTCCAGCAGGTCGCGGCGCCGCACGAGCTGTACGAACGGCCGGCGAACCTCTTCGTCGCCTCGTTCATCGGCTCCCCGGCGATGAACCTCTACGAAGCGACGGTCTCGGGCCCGCCCGACCGGCTGCTCCTCCAGCTCGGGTCGCAGCGGCTGATCCTTCCGCCCGAAGTCGGGCGTCACCGCCCGGCACTCGTACACGCCGAGGGGCGCGGGATCGTGGTCGGAATCCGCCCCGAGTGCCTGACCATGGCTTCGTCGTCCGACGCAGAAACAGGGCACGAGCGGACACTCTCCGTGCGGGTGGAGCTCGTCGAGTCGCTCGGCAACGAGTCGCTCGTTCATTTCTCGACCGACGCGAGGAAGGTCCGAAACCACCGCGGCGTCTTCACCGCAGAGCCGAACGCGCCCGGCGAGATCGCAGGCGCATCGGAAACCGAGGGCGTCGCGCGGGTCGACCCGCGCCTGAGGATCACCGACGGCGATCGGCTCACCCTTGCCGTCGACGTCGACCGTCTCCACTTCTTCGACGCCGAGACCGGGAATGCGATCCAGGTCGCCGATGCGTCGCCGGTTCCGCTGCCGGCGGGAGCGAGTTGAGCGGAACGGCATGGCCCGAGGTGAAGGCCGCCGGGCATGCCGACGAGGCTCAGCCCCGCGTGGACCGAATCTGTGCAGATCCTCCTCCTGTCTGCACAGTCTCCGAGCAGAGCAGGAGCGCAGGCCCAGCGCCGCTCCTGCTCGGCTCGGCTGAGGGGGAGCCGA
>CAVZJA010000012.1:0-200900 GCA_963775355.1 uncultured Actinomycetota bacterium
GACCGCGATCAGCGCGAACCACAAGACCTGCAGATGCCAGTAACCATGCTGAATCAACATCTCCGGCCTCCTAGTAGGTCATCGCGAGCCGGCGCGGTGCGTCGGGCGCGGCCTCGGGGTCGGGGGATCGAGTCGGGAAGCTCGCTTTTCGAGTAGCGGAACATCAGCCAGCCGTCGACCGCAGCCAGCACCCCGTAGAGAAGCGTGAAGCCGGCGAGCGTGAGGCCGACCTCCCATGCGAGAGACGGTCGGCGAGACCGCGTTTGCGGTCAGGAGCAGGCCCTGTATCATCCACGGCTGGCGACCCTATTTCTGTGAACATCCAGCCCGCGGTGTTCGCAAGGAACGGGAGCGCGATCGCCATAGGCGGCGATGCCGCAGGTACCGATGGGACACGTTCGAGCAGCCGCGCCAAGCAGGAACAGCCCGGCCGCGAGCAAGGCCGCCAGAGAAGCCGATCCCGTCATGATCCGGAAGACCAGTAGGTGATCCGATGATCGGGGCGTAGTCCGCCGGGGCCGTACTTCGCCCGGTACTCCTCGTTCAGCTCGTCGATCCCCTGAGCAGTTGCCGGTTCAACGAGTTCGTCGCGAGGATCGAGAGCCCGTGCGGATCGTTCAGGTCGAACGTCGTCCGCTTCGGGCGCTGTGCTCGAAGGGCGCGACGGCGAAAAGCGAGAACGGCGCGCCCGACCGCGTCGGTAAAGCGCCTCCGCGGCGGCCATCTTCATCGGCTGCTGGTCGGTCATCAGCTGCGCCTGGCGTGGCCGACGAACGCGTGAGCACCGCGGCGGCGAACACGATCGGGAGCGCCAGCCGGAGCGCGGCGCAGAACAGGGCCGGCGTCGGAGCGCGCGGCAGGTGCCAGGGCCGAGACGCCGACGAGGACAGGCCGGGCGGTCATGAACGCGGCGCGATCGTGTGCGGGAACGCGACAGCAGCGGTCGAGTTCGTGAGCACCTTCCGATCGAGGTCAGCTCTGGCGGCGCGTCGACGTTGTAGATCTGAAGCCGACCGGGTGCTGCATCCAGCGAGTTCGCCGCAAGGATGAAGTACGCGCTGAGCGTCTGCCGAAGGCGCGAGCAGATGATCGCCAGGTGCAGGCGGGGGGGAGGCTGTCCCAGCCGAAGATCCAGAGGCCGAGGAACGTCGACTCCAGGAAGAACGCGGCGAGCGCCTCCATCGCGAGCGGCGCGCCGAAGATGTCGCCGACGTAGCGGGAGTAGGCGCTCCAGTTCATGCCGAACTGGAACTCCTGCACGATCCGGTGACGACTCCCATCGCGAAGTTGATCAGCATCAGCTTCCCGAAGAAGCGCGTCAGCCGCAGGTACTTCTCGTCCCGGTGCCGGTACCAGAGCGTCTGGAAGATCGCGACGAACCAGGTGATGTCGACCCACCTCCGTCAGCCTATCCAAGTCGTTCGGCGTCCCTTGTCGTAACCGCCTTGAGTAGCGTGGCTCACGGCCGGGCGGAGACGCCAAGCTCGAACGCCCGGCGGGCGGCGTCGCGGCGGGTCGCGGCGCCGAGCTTGCGCAGCACGGCGGCGACGTGGTGCTCGGCCGTTCGCGGTGAGACCACCAGCCGGTCTGCGATCTCCGCGTTGGTCAGTCCGTCGGCCACCAGGATGAGAACCTCGAGCTGCCGGCTCGTAAGGCCGGCGGGGTTCGCGCGCGATGCCTCTCGCTGACCGCGTGGGACGCGCAGCCCGAGCTCGCGCATCCGGACGGTCACGCGTCGCGACAGCGGTTCGGCCCCGAGGTCGCGTGCGATCTCGATCGCCTCGCCGAGCGCCTCCTCGTCATCGAGGAGCGAGAGCATCAAGGCCCGGTCGTACAGCCAACCGACATCGCGGAACGCGTCCGCGGCCGTGCGCCAGTCACGCCGGGCCATCGCGGCGTGGGGCTGCGACATCGGCGTGTCGACCTCGACGTCGATCCCGGCGACCGCCGCCCAGGCCGCGACCCGCATCGCGTACCGGGAGCCGAGGCTTCCGCGTGGGCGGATCTGACCGAGCAGCCGCTCCAGTCGTTCGGTCGGCATCGGGGCCCCCGCGGTCAGCGCCCACTCGAGCTCGAGCTCGACAACCGGGACGATCCGCTGGGGCTCGCCCGTGCGATCCGCCTCCTCACCGACCTCGGCGAGCCGCTCGGACGCATCGGGATCGCCGCGCCGCACGGCCAGCTCGGCGAGGACCGTCTTCGCGATCAGCCGGACGACCACGCCGCTCTCGATCTCCCGCCGAGTCCGTCGTTCCGCCTCGCTCCACGCGCCCGCTCGAAGCCGGAGCCAGGCGACGACGACCGCAGCGTACGACGCGATGATGAAGAGCTCGTGCCCGGTGCCGTACGCCGCTGCGCGCTCCGCATACCGGAGCGACTCCTTCGGCCGGACCCAGCCGAACAGGCTGTAGCCGAGGTTGTCGAGTGCCCGCGCAGCCTCGTGGCGGTCGCCGGAAGCCTCGGCAACGGCGTGCGCCTCGAGGAGCGTCTCGGTGGTTCCCTCCGAGTTGAGCCGTGCCGTCCCGATATTGACGAGTGCGTGTGCGCGCGTCTGCTCGTCCCCCAGCTCGGATGCGAGGTCGAGCGCGCGGGTGCCCCAGAGGAGCGTCGCGTCAAGATCCTCCGCGAGCATCTCGAGCTGCGAGACGGTGCTGTAGGCACGCGCGAGCTCGCTCGACGGCCCGAGCGGCTCGAGAATCGCAACCGCCTCGAACGCGGCTTTCCGGGCGTTAGCCCCGTCCCCCGCGATCCAGTGCAGTCGCGACAGGATCCGCTCGCAGCGGCCGACGGCCGTGTCGTCCCCGAGCTCACGATAGACCGCAATCGCTCGCTTGATCGCTCTGAACGCATCCGGAAGGCGGCCGACGAGGTATCCGGCCGTTGCGACTTCCTCGAGCACGGCGCCCTGCGCGTCCGCCGGCAGCCGGTCGACGAAGTCGGCGGCGCGGCGGTAGTGCGAGTACGCCTCGCGGTTCGACTCCAACGCCGCCGCCCGGCGCGCGGCAACGAGCGCGTACTCGGCGACGACATCCTCGGCCCCGGCGGCCTCTGCGTGGTGGACGGTGTCTGCCGGGTCGGCATCGGTCGCGAGGAGCACGCCGAGGATCTCCGAATGCAGTCGTCGTCGCCCGGCGATCGGAATGCTCGAGCGAATCGCGTGGCGCGCCAGCTCGTGACGGAAGCGCACGTGCCGCGGTTCGACCTCCAGCAACTGCCGCCGCTCGGGCTCGGCCGCTGCCGCGCTCCAGTTCGGCATCACGGCATCGAGTATCGGGGTTGCGATTCGACCTGGCACGACCGAGACCAGCTCGACCAGGTGGCGTGCCTCCTCGTCGAGCCGCGATGCCCGGGCGAGGACGGCGGTGGTGACCGTCGGCGGCAGGCCGGCCGAGGCGCGCGACCCGACCAGCTCGGTGACGTAGAACGGGTTCCCGCGGGTCGTCGCGTACACCTCGTTCGCCCGCTCGCCGATCAGCGATGCGACCGCGCCCTCCGAGAGCGGCTCGAGCTCGAGGAACACCGAGTCCTCGGGTGCAACCGCAGCGACGGTCGCGAGGAGGGGGTGGCCGGGCGGCACCTCGCCCGGGCGATAGGTGAGGACGAGCAGCGCCGGCAGCGAGCCGATGCGCCGACCCAGGACGGTGACCGCGTCGAGCGTCGCGTCGTCTGCCCACTGGACATCCTCGAGAACGAGCACGGTTGGGTGCGGAGCCCGCTTCAGCTCGGCGATCAGCAGCGTCTGGATCTCGTGCGAGGCGGCGCCGGTGGAAAGAGCCGACGCGAGCTCTCCGGAGACCGAGCTCGCGAAGTCTCGAAACGGGCCGAGCGGCCTCGGGATCGACAGGTCGTCGCAGGCGCCGACGAGCGCTCTCGTCCCACCGTCGAGATCCGCGACGAACCGGGTCGCGAGAGCGGTCTTGCCGATTCCGGGCTCGCCGGTGACGAAGACCACGCTGCCCGTGCCCCGCGCGGCCGCCTCGCGCCCATCGGCCAGGACGGCGAGTGCGCGGTCGCGCTCGAGCAATTCCACGTCGGAAGGATAAAGCTCCCGCGGAGCTCAGCTGGGCGTGGCCCGGAGCAGCGGTGCCCCGGGCCACGCGGGCGAGATCAGGTTGCGCGGTAGGTCAGCGGTTTGCTCAGCGAGCCGAGATAGCCGGCTCCCGCCTCGTTGACGCTCATGGCGACCCGCAGGACTCCCGACTGAGACTGTTGCGGGAAGAGAACCTCGGACCTGTAGTCGAGCGGCTTCTGCACCAGGGTCTGCCAGATCCCGTTCCCGACCTCGTGCTGAAGCTTGACCAGCCGGCCCTTGAAACCGCCTGCTGCGAAGACATGGGCCCTGACCCGGCCGTTCCCGGTGAGCTTCGCCGTGAGCAACGGCATCACGCCGATCCGCACTCGCCGGCTCTGGAGCTTGGCGGAGCGCGCGAAGAAGCTGACCTGGACGACCGGCTTGACGCTGTAGCTCCACCGTCCGCCTGCGCCCGTCCGGACGGTTGCGATCCGGAACGGCGACGATCGCTTGAACTGCTGCTGGTAGATCGTCACCATCTGCCCCGGCCCGGCGCCGTTGAGCCTCCCAGAGAGTGTGAGCGGGCTCCCGAAACGGATCCTGTACCCGGACGGGGCGAGGGACAACGAATAGGCGTGGTAGCGGAGCCGATGGCTGACCCCGCCGAGGTAGCCCGCGCCGGCCTGGTTGACGCTCAATGCGATCCGGATCGTCGAGCTCGGGATCGACGGGCTGAACACGAGAGCCGATCGTGCTCCGAGCTGCTTCTGCAGCAACGTGTGCCAGGCTGCGGCTGCGACGAGCCGCTGCACCTTGATCATCCGCCCCGCGAAGCGCCGGGCCGGAAGAACGTGGACCGCAAGCCGGCCGGCGCCGAGCTCACGCACGCTCACCGCCGGCTGCACGCCGATCGTGACAGCACGGCTGAGGCTGGAGCCCACCCGCGCCTGATAGGTGGTCTGGATCGGGGGCCTGGCGCGGTAGCTCCAGTAACCGCCGCCCCGTGTGACGACGACTGCGGCAGGCATCGGTGTCGTGCGGCCGTACGGCCGCCGGATGATCGCGACGTGCCGGCCGGCCGTGTGACTCGCGAGCCTGCCCGTGAGCGTGACGGTATGCCCGTACAAGACACGGAGACTCGAGACCCTGAACGTGGTCGAGCGGCCGCCCGCGGCCTGCGCGCTCGCCACCTGCGAGGCCAGCGCCACCGTGACGGCGAGAACGATGAACGTACGCATGTGCGCACCTCCTCATGAGGGATGCAACTGACTACGTCGCGATCCTTCCCACTCCTGCGAATTCGAAGCTGCGCCGCCGACCGCGGGGCGCCGGACTCGCGTCAGGCGTACGAGCTACGGAGAAGGAGGGATTCGAACCCTCGATGGAGGTTTATACCCCCATAACGCCTTAGCAGGGCGCCGCCTTCAGCCACTCGGCCACTTCTCCAGGGCAGGCCAATCGTAGCGCAGGCCCGGGAACGCTCCCGGCTCGCTGCTAGGCGCCGGCGTCGAGGAACGCGACGAGATCGGCGAGCTGCTTCGGCGAGAGCGTCTGGCCGAAGTTGGAAGGCATCGCGTTCGTCGGGAACCCGGGCGGCACGTACTTCGGCGGCGGGCTCGTGATCGAGCTCAGGGTGAAGTCGCTCAGCGGCTGGCCCGCCTTCTGCGCGTACTCGGCGAGATCGTCGAGGTTCGGCCCGACCTTGCCGGTGCTCCCGGCCGGCTTGAACGTGTGGCAGGCAGCACAACCGGCGCTTGTGAACAAGGCTTTCCCGGCGGTCGCATCACCCGCGGGCGCCGTCGCCGTGGTGGTCGTCGTGGCGGCCGCCGCCTCGGCGGAGGGCTTCTCGCGGCCGAAGACCAGCACCGCCGCCATCATCCCCACGAAGAACAGCCCACAGAGCGGGAGGTACCAGCGAAGGCCCTTCTGGCCCGGGAAGTTCGGGTTCTTCCGGGTGAACACGAACGAGGAGAGCAGCGCGAAGGTGATGAACAGGCCGCCGGCTATTGCCAGCCCCAGCTCGTGCTGCGTCGAGAGCGAGAAAACCACGACCGGAACCTAGCGAAAGGGCCCGGATGGTGCGTCAGTTCGACCGCCGCGGTAACCCGCGCCGGAGCGAGGGTACTGTCGATCTCGTGGGGGCAATCGGCCAGGCGATATCGCAGTCCTGGCCGCCGTTCGTCCTGGTTGCGGGGCTGCTGATGATCGGGGCCGTGGACGAGGCCGACGGGCTCTTCGCGGCGCTCGGCGTCCGGGCGGAACGGCTCGGAGGCGGCCCGGTCGTGCTGCTTGCGGCGCTGCTCGGGCTCGAGGCGGCGGTGACTGCGGTGCTGAACCTCGACACCGCAGTCGTGTTCATGACGCCGATCGCCCTTCACGCGGCCCGTCAGCGGGAATGCGACGTCCGGCCGTTCCTCTACGGCGCCCTCTTCATGGCCAACGGCGCCTCGCTGCTCTTACCGGGATCGAACTTGACGAACCTGATCGTGCTGCACCACTCCTCCCCGTCGGGCGCCGAGTTCGCGAAGGCGATGGCGTTGCCGTGGCTGGTCGTCGTCGCTCTGACGATCGCCTTCGTCGCCGTCGCTTTCAGGCTCAGGCTGGAAGGCGGCCTGGCCGAGGCGCCGCCGCCGATCCGGATCGGAGTCGGAGTGGCTGCGACCGTCGCAGCGACAGTCCTTATCCTCACGCTCCACAACGCCGCCCTGCCGGTGCTCGCGGTCGGCATCGTCGCCGTGCTCATCCGCCGGATCCGGCCGCGACTCGACTTGCACGTCATCGGCGTTCTCTTCGCCCTGGCGGTCGCGCTCGGGACGCTCGCCCGCGTCTGGGACGGGCCCGCAAAGCTGCTCGGTCACCTGGGCGGCCCCGGGGCGGCGGCGCTCGGCGCCGTCTCGAGCGTCGTCGTCAACAACCTTCCCGCCGCGGCGCTCCTCTCCGCGCAGCCGCCGCCGCACCCGCTTTCGCTGCTGATCGGGCTCAACCTCGGGCCGAGCCTGGCCTTCACAGGATCGCTCTCGGCATACCTCTGGTACCGCTCCGCGCAGGCCTCCGGGGTGCAGCCGTCGCTGAAGACGTCGTCCGGGCTCGGGCTCGTGCTCGTCCCGCTTTCGATCGCCGCCGCGCTCGTCGCACTGGCTGTTTCCGGCTCCCCGCTCGCATGATGAAATGCGCGTGTGATGCCGCTTGTCTAGCTTGCTGCCATGAACCGCCTCAAGGACGAGACGAGCCCGTACCTCCTGCAGCACGCGGAGAACCCGGTGGACTGGTACCCGTGGGGTGACGAGGCCTTCGCCCGCGCACGTGAGGAGGGGAAGCCGATCTTCCTCTCGATCGGCTACGCCGCCTGCCACTGGTGCCACGTGATGGAGCGCGAGTCGTTCTCGGTGCCGGAGACCGCCGCGCTGATGAACGAGAGCTTCGTCTGCATCAAGGTCGACCGCGAGGAGCGGCCGGACATCGACTCTCTGTACATGGACGTCGCCGTCGCGATCAACGGCAGCGGCGGCTGGCCGCTCAACGTGCTCCTCCGCGCCGACGGCAAGCCATTCTGGGCCGCGACCTACCTACCGCCCGAGCCGCGGCACAACCTCCGGAGCTTTCGCGATGTCCTCACGACGGCAGCCAACGCCTGGCGCGACAAGCGCGATGAGCTCGAGGCGTCGTCGGAGTCCCTCACCGATCACATCCGCAAGCTCACCGAGATGAAGCCGGTCGACGCGCCCGTCGACGAGGAGCTCATCGGGCAGGCGATCGAGAGCATCACCTACTCGTTCGACTGGGAGTGGGGAGGCTGGGGCCGCGCGCCGAAGTTCCCGGCGGCGAGCGCGCTCGAGTTCCTCTTCCGGCGGAAGGTGCCGCGGATGACCGAGAAGACGCTCGATGCGATGGCGGCGGGCGGCATGTACGACCTGGTGGGCGGTGGCTTCCACCGTTACTCCGTCGACCAGCGCTGGCTCGTGCCGCACTTCGAGAAGATGCTCTACGACAACGCGCTGCTTGCCGTCTGCTACCTCCACGGCTACCAGACGACACGCGACGAGCGGTACCGGCGGGTGGTCGAGCAGACGATCGGGTACATGCTTCGGGAGCTCTCGCTCGCAGGCGGCGGGCTCGCCTCCTCGCAGGACGCCGACACCGACGGAAAGGAGGGGATCAGCTTCACCTGGACGCGCACCGAGGCCGACATCCCCGACCAGATGCTCCACACGTTCGAAGGTGGCCGGTTCATCCTCCGTGGCGAGCTCGACGAGGCCAAGCGCGCCGAGCTCTTCGAGCTGCGCGAGCAGCGGCCGAAGCCGCCCCTCGACGACAAGGCGATCGCGTCCTGGAACGGGCTCGGGCTGGCAGCGCTCGCCGAGTGCGGGCGGGTGCTCGAGCAGCCGGAATGGCTCGCGGCGGCATCCGCTCTCGGCGACTTCCTGCTCGGGCCTCTCTCCACGCCCGACGGCCGCCTCTACCGCACCTGGCGCGACGGAATCGCGAAGGGCACGGGGTTCCTCGAGGACTACGCGAACGTCGCGAACGGCCTGCTCGAGCTGCACGCCGCAACCGGCGAGCTGCGCTGGCTCCGCGAGGCGAACCGCCTCGCCCGGCTCGCGGTCGAGCTCTTCTACGACGAAGCGGACGGCGGCTTCTTCCAGACGCCCAGCGACGGCGAGGCGCTCGTGATCCGCAAGAAGGGCTTCGACGACCACCCGGCGCCGAGCGGGAACTCGATGATGGCCTGGGTCCTGCTGCGGCTCTCGCGGATCTACGGCGACGACGACCTGGAGGCGAAGGCGGTCTCGGTGTTCAAGCTCGAGCTCGGTGGGCTGCAGAACGGGCCGTCGTCATTCGGCTGGGGGCTCGTCGCGGCCGACTTCTATCTCGCAAAGCCGCGTGAGGTCGCGATCGTCGGGCCGCTCGACGCGCCGGTCGTGCGCCGGGCACTGACCCGCTGGGATCCGCACGCGGTGATCGTTCACGGGCCGGCCGACGACATCCCGCTCCTCGCCGGGAAGGAGCTCGTCGACGGGAAGGCCGCCGTCTACGTGTGCGAGCGCTTCACCTGCCAGGCGCCGGCCACTGATCCGCGCGATCTGCTCAAGGTCTAGAGACCCGCCCGCGTCTTCGGCGTGGCACACCTGTCCCGCCGGGCCGTGTCCGGTGCCAGGTTATGCAAACGAGAGTGTCACAACGTGGGTCGAGCACCGCTCGGCGCCTGGAATCGCCTGCATTTCGCGGACGGCCGTCTGGACACGTCCGGTGCCAGGCACACGCTCTTCGGCCCCGATCGGCGCACGTTTTCGCGGTGTTTACGCCCGGCGAGCCGGCGAAGGAGAAACACATCGGTTTCCGAAGGTCCCCGAGCTGTGCGTACGAGGTGGGGTCTCGGGGTCGTTCTCGCGGTCGGTGTGTTCTTCTCGGCCGGCCAGGCCTTGGCGAGCCCGCAGCAGGCGGGCGACCAGGTTGCGTTGCGGGCGCTCGGGTTCTACAAGGGGCCGATCGACGGCCAGATCGGGCCGCTCACGCGCGCGGCGGTCGAGGTCGCCCAGTCACGCGCGCACCTGCCGGTGACCGGGGTGATCACGACGCGCACGCGCAACTCTTTCGGACGGCTCGGGCGGCCGCTCTTCGGCAAGCGCACGATCGTCGCCGGCGACTTCGGGCTCGACGTGTCGGTGCTGCAGTTCCTGCTCGCGCGCACCGGCTACTACCACGGCGCGCTCGACGGCTTCATGGGGCGCAAGGTCGACGCTGCGGTGCGCGCGTTTCAGCGGCACGCAGGCCTCGGCGTCGACGGCATCGCCGGCCCCGACACGCTTGCGAAGCTCGTCGCCAGCTCACGGCATCGCCACTCGGGCCTCTCGGTGCGATCGCGGCACGCGACCTACATCGTCCAGCCGGGCGACTCGCTCACGGCGATCGCCACGCACTACGCGATCTCGATGCCCGCCCTCGCGAGGCTGAACGGCCTCGATCCGAGGAAGGCGCTCCTGGTCGGCGCGCACCTGACCGTTCCGGTCGCCGCCGCGGCGATGCAACCGCCGGCGGCGCACCAGACGTACGTCGTCCAGCCCGGCGACTCGCTCACGATGATCGCCGCGCATTACGAGGTGTCCATGCCTGCCCTCGCGCGGCTGAACCACCTCGATCCCGCCGAGGCGCTGCTGGTCGGGACGCACGTCACGGTTCCCGTCGCTGCCGCGCACGCATCGCTCGCCGCGGCGCCCTCCGACGTCCGCAGCACCCTCGACGACTGGGCAGCGCGCCTCGGGGTCTCGACCCACCTCGTTCGGGCTCTCTCCTGGATGGAGTCGGGCTATCAGCCCAGCGTCGTCTCCTCGGTGGGTGCCCGCGGCGTGCTGCAGGTGATGCCGACGACCCGCGACTACGTCGAGCAGGTGCTCGTCGGGCATCCCGTCCCGCACACGCTCGACGGGGACGTCGAGATCGGGATCCTCTATCTCCGCCATCTGCTCGGGCAGTTCAACGGCGACACGCGACTTGCGCTCGCCGCCTGGTACCAGGGCGAGGCGGCAGTGCGGAAGTTCGGCCTCTACCAGATGACCAAGCCGTTCGTGGCCGACGTTCTCGCGTTGCAGCAACGAATGTAGGACGGACGCGTCACTACGATGACGCGGTGCAGCTCGCGGATCGCCCACTCGACGAACTGATGGCCGAGGCGCGCGCCGTGCGCGAGGCGCGCACCGGGTCGCTCGTCACCTACAGCCCGAAGGTCTTCGTTCCGCTGACGAAGCTCTGCCGCGATGTCTGTCACTACTGCACGTTCGCACGGCCGCCACGCCGGGGCGAGCGCGCCTACCTGAGCCTCGACGAGGTGCTCGAGATGGCACGCGCCGGTGAGCGCGCCGGTTGCCGCGAGGCGCTCTTCACCCTGGGCGACAAGCCGGAGCTCCGCTACCGGGCTGCGCGCGAGGAGCTCGAGGCACTCGGGTTTGGCTCGACGCTCGAGTACCTCGCGGAGGCCGCGCGCACCGTCCTCGAGGAGACCTCGCTCCTGCCGCACCTCAACCCGGGCGTTCTCACCGCCGCGGATTTCGAGCTCCTGAGGCCGGTCGCCGCCTCGATGGGGATGATGCTGGAGACGATCTCCGACCGGCTCTCGGCACGCGGAGGGCCGCACTTCGGCTCGCCCGACAAGCTGCCCGCTGCGCGTCTCGAGACGCTCAGGCTCGCGGGCGAGGCACGGGTCCCGTTCACCACGGGGATCCTGATCGGGATCGGCGAGACGCGCGAGGAGCGGGTCGAGGCGCTCGAGGCGATCGCCGCAGCGGGCCCGCAGGTCCAGGAGGTGATCGTCCAGAACTTCCGCGCGAAGGCCGGGACGCGAATGGTCAACGCGCCGGAGCCGCCGCTCGAGGAGCTTCTGTGGACGATCGCCGTCGCCCGGCTGATCCTGCCTCCCGAGGTCGCGTTGCAGGCTCCGCCGAACCTGACGGAGGACTTCGCCCGGCTGCTCGACGCAGGCATCGACGACTGGGGCGGGGTTTCCCCGGTCACGATCGACCACGTCAACCCCGAGGCGCCCTGGCCGGACCTCGACCTGCTCCGGGCTGCGACCGAGGGTCGGGGCCTCGAGCTCGCGCCCCGTCTGACGGTCTACTCGGGCCACATCTCCGGCGAGTGGATCGACGCCGGCGTCCTCCCGCGCGTGCTGAAGGCCGCCGACGCCCTCGGACTCGCCCGCGAGGACGCCTGGTCGCCCGGCGAGACCGGCGAGATCCCGTTCGTCGTGCGCCGCGACCCGCTCCCGCTCGTGGCGGCCGGCGAGCTGGGCGAAGTAGAGATCGTCCGCCTGTTCCGGGCCCGTGGCGAGGAGCGCCAGCGCGTGCTCGCGGCCGCTGACGCCCTCCGCCGCGAGGTCAACGGCGACGAGGTCACGTACGTCGTGACCCGGAACATCCAGTACACGAATGTCTGTTACTTCCGCTGCGGCTTCTGCGCCTTCTCGAAGGGCAAGCTCGCCGCCAACCTGCGCGGCGATCCGTACCTCGTGCCGCACGAGGAGATCGTCCGCCGGGTCGTCGAGGCGTGGGACCGCGGCGCGACCGAGGTCTGCCTCCAGGGCGGGATCCACCCGTCTTTCGACGGCAACTACTACGTCTCGGTCGTTCGCGCGATCAAGGACGCGGTGCCGGAGATGCACGTGCACGCGTTCAGCGCGCTCGAGGTCTGGCAGGGCGCAGCGACGCTGGGCGTCCCGCTCGCGGACTACCTGGACAGGCTGCGCGACGAGGGACTTGCTTCCCTGCCGGGGACCGCGGCCGAGGTCCTCGACGACGAGGTGCGCGCCGTCATCTGCCCCGACAAGATCACGACCTCGCAGTGGCTCGAGGTGCACCGCACCGCCCACCGCGCCGGTCTCCGCTCGAACAACACGATCATGTTCGGCCACGTCGACGGCCCCCAGAACTGGGCCCGGCACCTGATCGCCGTACGCGACCTCCAGCGCGAGACGGGCGGCTTCACCGAGTTCGTGCCGCTTCCGTTCGTCCACATGGAGGCCCCGATCTACCTGAAGGGCAGGTCGCGTCCGGGGCCAACGTTCGGCGAGGTATTGCTGATGCACGCCGTCGGGCGGCTCGCGCTGCATCCCTGGATCCAGAACGTCCAGGTCTCCTGGGTCAAGGCGGGCCCTGCCGGGGTCGCCGAGGCGCTGCGTGCCGGCGTCAACGACCTCGGCGGCACGCTGATGAACGAGTCGATCTCCCGCTCGGCGGGCGCGGGCTGGGGGCAGGAGATGCCGCCCGAGCAGATGGAGGCGCTGATCCGCTCGACGGGCCGGATCCCGAGGCAGCGCACGACGACCTACGGCGGGCCGCCGCCCGAGCAGGTCGCCCGCTCCTTCGGGGCTGAGCCGCTCGCGGAGCCGTGGAGCCCGCACGTCAACGAGGCGCGGCTCGAACGGCCGAAGAAACAGCTCGTGCGGCCCGTCTAACGCATTAGCAGCCGTCGCGGAGCGTCGCGGCCTCCACCCCACGAGGTCTTGCGGCCGCGGTCAGCTCTCCTTCGGGGGCGCTTTCGCCGAAGCGCGAGCCGGCGGCTTCTCCTCGGCCTTCTCGGCGGCGTGAGAGCCGTTCCCGCCGTTCCCTCCGTTCTGGTCGAGCATGCCGCGCAGCATCGGGATCGCGGCGGCGCCCATCCCGAGCACCTGCGAGAAGAGCTGCCCGACGCCCTCGGCGCCGTTCAGGACGGTGAGCTGGCCGATGTTCCCGAACGCCTTGGCGGCCTCGCCGACGATCTGCGGCAGCTGCTCGGCGATCTGCTGGCCGATCACGGCCTCCTGGTTGTGCGCGAGCGCGTCGGCCCGAGCCTTGATCGACAGCGCCTCGGCGAGGCCCTTTGCCTTGACCGCCTCGCCCTCGGCCAGGCCGCGCGCCTTCGTCGCGTCCGCCTCCGCCTGGCCGATCTGGCGGGTGCGGGTGGAGTTCGCCTCCGCCTCGAGCTTGACCCGCTTGGCGTCGGCCCCGGCTTGCAGCTCGACCTCACGCGCTCCCGCCTCCGCCTGGGAGATGCGGGCATCGCGCTGCGCCTGGGCGATCGTCCGGGTCTTGTAAGCCTCGGCGTCCGCGGGCTTCCGCACATCGACCTGGAGCTGCTGCTCGGTCTTCTCCGCCTCGAGCTCCGCGACCTTGGTCTCCTGGACGACGACCAGCTGCTTGGCTGTGGCCGCTGAGAGCGGTCCTGCCTGCTCCGCCTGCGCCTGCGCCTGCTGGGCCTCGGCATTGGCCTTCGCCTGCTTGATCTGGGACTGGCTCTTGGCGGCGACCTTGAGCGCCTCGGCCTCCTGCTCGCGCTCGGTTGCCTCGCGGTCGGACGCGGCCTGCGCGATCCGGGCCTCCTTCGCCACCCGGGCCGACTCCGGCGCGGCCAGGTTGTCGATGTAGCCCTGGGTGTCCTCTATCTCCTGAATCTGGAGCGAGTCGATCGTCAGACCGAGCCGCTGCATCTCGGTCGACGCGGACTCGCGCGTCGCCTTCGTCAACGCGTCGCGGTTCCGGATCAGGTCCTCGATCGTCATCGTGCCGACGATCGAGCGGAGGTGGCCGGCGAAGACGTTGTGCACCTTCACGTCCATCTGCTCTTCCTGGTCGAGGAAGCGCCGTGCCGCGTTCGCGATCGACTGGTAGTCGTCGGCGATCTTGTAGATCACGACCGCCTTGACCGCGACGCGAATGCCCTGGGTGGTCACGCACTCGAGGTCGAGCTCGGCCTCGTGGATGTCGAGCGACAGCCGCCGCACCCGCTGCAGCCCCGGGATGTAGAAGGCGCCCTTGCCGACGATGATCTTGAACCCGAGCCCCGATGCGTCTCCCTCGGCGCCTCGATGCGCTCGCATCCCCGAGATGATCAGCGCCTCGTTCGGCTCTGCGACCTTGTAGAGGAACACGCGCCTACCCCCTTAGTAACGGCTGACGATGACGGTGCGGGACATCTGGCGGTCGACCACGAGGACCCGACAGCCCTGCGGGATCTGCTCTTCGGCGTCCGAGGCGTACGCGTAGAAGCTCTCGGAGCCACCGCGAACCGGGATCATCACCTCGCCCATCTTCCCGGGCTCGATCGTCCCGGTGACATGCCCGATCTTGCCGATGAGCTCGTGGTCTGCCTCCATCTCCCCTTTGCAACTGTAATACGGAACGGGCAGCAGCGCGATACTTCGCGGCCTGCGCGTCGTCCCTCCCGAGCGCCATCATCTTCGGGCGCGGACTCGCAAGCCGGCAGTTGCCTGAGGGTGGGGTCAGCGCCGGTGGTGGGGCCGATTCGCATGCACCGGCCAGCTCGCGGCAGCGGCTCCGGCTAGATTCGACGGATGGCCGAGATCCGCCCCTGCCGCGGCGACGAGACCGCGGCCATCCTCTCGATCGTCAACGCGGCGGCCGAGGCCTACCGTGGCGTGATTCCGGCGGATCGCTGGCACGAGCCCTACATGGGCCTCGCGGAGCTCGAGGGCGAGATCGCGGCGGGAGTCGAGTTCTGGGGCTTCGACGACGGAGATCGGTTGATCGGCGTGATGGGCATTCAGCCGGTCGAGGACGTCGACCTGATTCGTCACGCCTACGTCATGCCGGGGAGCCAGCAGCGCGGCGTGGGCGGGCAGCTGCTGAGTCATCTGAGAGCTGCAACGACGCGTCCCATGCTCGTCGGGGCGTGGGAGGCCGCAGAATGGGCGATCCGCTTCTATGCCCGCCACGGCTTCGAGCTCGTGACGCCCGAGCGCAAGCGGGCTCTGCTCGAGAGGTACTGGACGGTGCCCGAGCGCCAGATCGAGGTGTCGGTGGTTCTTGCGAGCCCGCCGTTCGTGGAGTGACGCGGCCGAGCATTGCCCGGGTCGGGCACGTTGTGTTTTGATGACTTCCTGTTGATACGTGAAGTCGGATGCCGTCTCGAGCTGCGGGTGTCGGGGCCGGCCCGGCTGGCGTTGCAGATCGCCGTTGCGCGTGAGCGGCCGGCCGCGTTCGACGTCGGCGAAGAGCTCCGCGTGGAGCTCGACGGCAAGCCGGTGGAGGTCCGCGAGCTCATTGCGCCGCACGGTGGCCGGGTGCATGCCCTCGATTCCGGCACGGGCACGCTGATCGTCGACTACTCGGCGACGGTCACCGGCATTGCGGCGCCGCTGGGTGCCGATGAGCTCGAGCTCCTGACCTACCTCCAGCCGAGCCGGTACTGCGAGTCGGACCGGCTCCGGTCGTTGGCCAACACGGAGTTCGGCGGCCTGACCGGTAAGGCGCTGCTGGACGGTGTGTCTTCGTGGGTCGGGATGCATCTCGCCTACGTGGCGGGCAGCAGCCAGCCGACCGACGGCGCGGTCGAGACCCTGCTCGCAGGCCGTGGCGTGTGCCGCGACTACGCCCACCTCACCGTTGCCATGCTCAGAGGCCTCGAGGTGCCAGCGCGCGTCGTTGCCGTGTACGCGCCGGGGCTGGCGCCGATGGACTTCCACGCTGTTGCCGAGGCATACCTCGACGGGGACTGGCAGGTCGTCGACCCGACGCTGCTCGCGCCGCGCGAGGCGATGCTGCGGATCGCGACCGGCCATGACGCGGCCGCGACGGCCTTTCTCAGCAGCTACGGCGGGGAGCTCGAGCTCGAGAGCATTCAGGTTCACGCGAGCTCGGCCGGCGAGCTGCCTGCCGACGACCTGGATCACCTGACGACGCTGCGCTGATCGCCGAGTTCGCGTGTCTGGGATCTCTCAGGGATCTTGCCGCCTAGGCGACTGCGGGAGGAGATCAGCTCGGGCTTCCGGGTACGCTCCGCCGATGAGGAGCTGGAGGCGGGCGGGGGTCGTGGCGGCGGCCGGAGCGATCCTGCTTGCGCTGCCGTCGATCTCGGCCGCGATGCGTTCTCAGGATCTGCCGCTGATCGCCGGCCAGGGCGTCACCGTTGCGGGCTCGAAGATCCAGTGCTCGGTCGGCAAGGACGTTGGCTACGGCCTGAACCTGAAGGGCAAGACCTACATCGTCTGCGGCCCCTCGACGAATGTGAAGGGCGGTGGGTACATCGCCTTGATGGATTCGGACGGCCATGTATACGTGCTCTCGATCAAGACCCACAAGACCGTGTCGTCACGTACACCCGCCGCGGCGGTGCGCACGGCCGGCATGTGGAAGGCCCGTCTCCACGACGAGGTCATCGTCGCCGGAGAGCCGATGATCTGCGGGGTGATCACGCTGGACAACGAGCCGACGCTCCTTTGCAGCTTCTTCTCGCGGAAGGACCTCGCGCACCCACGCTCGAACTCCTTCGCGTTCGCGATCAACGACACCCATGTTCTCTCGGTCAAATGGGACGCCCAGCGGCAGTCCCATATCCTCGGCGACTGGCCGGAACGCTGATCCCGCGGCGCGGTCAGACCGTGCTGATCGGCACTTCGTAGAACTCGACCGAGGAGCGGCTGCCGGCGTTGCCGGGCCCTGCGTTCATCGCGGCGTCGCCTTTCCGCATCGCCTCTTCGCTCTCGAACAGCGTCACGCCGATCATTCCGCCCGACGAGCGATCGACGAGCATGAGGAACTTCGCGTCGGCGAGATCGATGGGCCCCTGTCCCGCGTCGAGCATCGTCTGGAGCTTCTCGACTCTCGTGTCGATGTCGGCCGGATCACCTTCGAACCTCGCTACACGTGCCCACATCGGAAGCTCCTATCGCTCGGATTGGTCGGCATCAGCATCACTTGAACGGCACGATAACGGGGCCCGGGACGCGGCGGTAAACGGCGAAGAAGTCGCGGTCATCGGGGACGAGGTAGCGGGTCGCCGGCTGCTGGTAGTTGGGCACCACCTTGACCGGGTCGAGGCCGTGGTGGTGGGTGTAGATGATCAGCGTCGGCCACTCGGGGTTGATGTCGAGCTGCATCGCGCGAACCGCGCCCGCCCGCTGGAGGATCTTCGCGAGGGTGGTCACCGTCTGATAGTCCGCCGCGGCGTAGATCAGGTTGCCGTGGCGGTCGATCCCTGCTCCGGTGCGCCATACGCGGACCGCATTACCGAGGGTGTAGCCCCACTCGGTGCTGTTGTTGAGCGCCGGGTTGAGACGGCCGTGGTCGACGATCAGCGGCAGGCTCTGCCGCGCGAAGGCGATCTTCGGGCCTGCTACGGGACCGCCCGTCCAGGTCTTGACGTCGACCCGGCCGTCGCGGTACGCGATCATCGTTGCGAGCCCGTCCTTCAGCGGCTCGTATTCCTTGCCGCCGATGGACGACCCGTTGTGCCCGTCGCTGTAGATGAAGCCGCCGTTGAAGGTCGCGAGAAGGCGCCAGCGCTCAGCGTCGGGCACCGACATCGGTCCGCGCACAGGGGCGTTCGGCGGCTCGTAGCGGCCCGGGTAGAACGCCGTGGAGGTCCGCGTGTGATCGAACCACGCGACGTAGGCCACGATCCGTGGGTAATCGATCTCCGTCCGGAACTCCGTGACGAAGGCCGCCGGGCTCCCGCGGACGAGCGGTCCCGTTCCCGACCATTGTCCCTCACCGCCCAACGGATGCGCGAAGACAGGCTTGATCGGCGGCGGCGCATCCACGAGTGAGCGTCGAGCTCGATTGATCGCGGCCTGACGGGCAGGCAAGGCAACGCTGGGGAGAGTCGTCAGCTGGGGGCCGCCTTTCTTCGGGGCCTTCCAGCTGTAGTAGTAGTGCTCGACCTCATCGACGAGCCAGTTGCCGTGGTGAGCGCGCAGCCATTCGACGCTGCGCGGCCAGAGCGGTAGGCTCGAGGGCTGCATCATCGTCGTGGTGTAGGAGTAGACGGCGGGCGCGACGAGGGCGAGACCCACGACCGCCACTACGAGCCGGATGTGGCGGCGCCGCTTTCGGCGGCCGCGGCGCACTCGAGGCGCCTGTTCGATTGGGCCGGTGGAGTCCAGGCCTGAAACCTACGAGCGCCCGATGAAGCGAGCATGAGGACTGGCGGGCCGCCGTCTGCTCCTAGGATCCCGTTGTGACTCCACGCCTGGCCACGTTCTCGGTTTTTATGATCAACGGAGCGATGATCGGGACCTGGGTCGCGCACATCCCCTGGCTACAGGATCACCTCGGCATCTCGAAGGCGACGCTCGGCCTGTGTCTCCTCTGCATGGCGGCGGGCGCGCTCATCTCGATGCCGCTCACCGGCCATGTCCTCGACCGGCGGCCTAGTGCGAAGGTGACCCGCGCCGCGGCGCTGGCCTTCTGCCTGATGCTGCCGCTTCCGCTGCTTGCCACGGGCCCCTACATGCTCGCCGGGATCCTGTTCGTGTTCGGTGGGGTCAATGGCGTGATGGACGTGGCGATGAACGCGCACGGCGTGGCGCTCGAGCGCGAGCTTCCGAAGCCGATCATGTCCTCCCTTCACGGCGGCTGGAGCCTCGGGGGCTTTGCCGCCGCCGGAACCGTCGTGATCGCTGCGACGGCCGGGGCCGATCCGCGTGTCGAGAGCCTCGTCGTCGGAGTCGCGCTCTGGCTGGCTGCGCTGTGGGTGACCCGCAGGTTGGGCAGTGCTTCGGCTCACTCCAAGGCGGCAACGGGGTTTGCGCTGCCGTCCCGTGCGGTGATCCTGATCGGCGGGCTTTGCTTCCTGGCGATGATGATCGAGGGCGGGATCGCGGACTGGAGCGGGATCTACCTGCGTCATGACGTCGGCGCGAGCACCGCGGCGGCGGCGATGGCGTTCACCGGCTTCTCGCTCGGGATGGCAGCCGCGCGCCTCGGCGGCGATGCGCTGAACGAGCGCCTCGGGGCAGGGAGGTTGTTGCGTGGCGGGATGGCGCTGGTGGCGATCACGCTCGGCGCCGTCCTGCTCATCGGCGAGATCGTGCCGTCGGTGATCGGCTTCGCGTTCTGCGGCCTCGGGATCGCGAATGCGGTGCCGCTGCTCTTCAGCGCGGCTGGGCGGCTCGAGCCGCCCAGCCCTTCGCTCGCCGCGGCATTCACCCTTGGCTACACGGGCTTCATCGTCGGGCCGCCGATGATCGGCATCCTCTCCGACCAGGTCGGATTGCCGAAGACATTCGTGGTGCTCATCATGGCAGCGCTCACCGTTGCGGCGCTCGGTGCGCGTGCCACGGCGACCAAGGCCGTGGATCACTCCTCTGACCTGGCGCTTCGAGGCGCCGCTGTCGACTCGCGAGCCGGATGAGCGCGAGCCGCGCCGCGTCGGTTTAGGCCCGATCCGGGCGCGGGTAGGACGGCGTCATGAGCGGATACACGACGAAGAACCTCAGAAACGATGTCGAGGATCAGGCGCCCAGGTTCGACATGCCCGAAGAGATGCAGGCTCGGTTCGGACGCACCCCGCTCGGGGGCAAGACCCTCGGCCTGAGCCTCTTCACGCTCGAGCCGGGCTTCCGGATCCCGTTCGGGCACAGGCACGACAGCCAGGAGGAGGTCTACGTCGTCGTGCACGGCTCCGCGCGGGTGAAGGTCGAGGACGAGATCGTCGAGCTCGGCGAATGGGATGCGATCCGGTTCGACAAGGGCGCGATGCACAACGTCGAAGCTGGCTCCGACGGCGTCGAGTACCTGGCCTTCGGCGCCGGAGAGGACGGGACCGAGGTCGAGATGATCCAGGACTGGTGGAGCGACTGAGTAGGAACGGTTCCGCTAGCCCGGTGGGATCTCTTGCAAAGCCCAGGTGTTGCCGTCGGGGTCGCCGAAGAAGGCGTACTTGACTCCTCCCATGTCCTTGATCTCGCTGATCTCGACCTTCCGCGCTGCGAGCTCGGCTCGCGCCGAGGCGATGTCGGTCACGACGAGATGAAGGTTCTGGACGCGGCCCCGGTCGGGGTCGCCGATTCCCGTGCCGAACACGATCGAGCAGCCCGAGCCCGGAGGGGTCAGCTGCACGATGCGCATCCCGTTGCCCGGCTCCACGTCATGGTCGAGCACGAATCCCACCTGGTCCGCGTAGAACGCCTTCGAGGCGTCGACATCCGAGACCGGGAGCGGCACGACCTCGAGTCTCATCTCCATGAGACTGAGTGCGGATCTACGCGACGATGCGGTGGGCTCCAAGGTCGCCGATGGTAGACGAGCCGGTTCCGTCCGCGCGCTTCGTCAAGGGCAGGCCGTCGGTTCCTTGGTGCCTGCCCAAGCGGTGCCTACGCTCGAGTGTCTCCGGCCTCGAGGCCCAGGAGATCCTCGATCGTCTCCCGACGACGGATCACCCGAGCCTTGCCGGCGGTGAGCAGCACCGCGGCCGGGCGTGGAACGGCGTTGTACGTGGAGCTCATCGCGAGGGTGTAGGCCCCGGTCGCGGGCACTGCGAGGATGTCGCCGCGGCGCGGCTCCGGGAGCGCGACCGCATCGATCAGGAGGTCGCCGGACTCGCAGTGCTTGCCGACGACCGTGTAGGTGCCGGTGGTGGGCTCCTCTGCCCGGTTGGCGAGGACGGCGGTGTAGCGCGCGCCGTAGAGGGCGGGGCGGGGGTTGTCCGACATGCCGCCGTCGACTGCGAGGTAGACCGTGGAGTCGCCGGATCGCTTGACCGAGCCGACCGTGTACAGCGTGACGCCGGCGCGGGCAGTGAGGGAGCGGCCGGGCTCGAGGATCAGGTGCGGCATCGGGATGCCCTCCTGCTCGCAGGCGCGCTCGACCTCCGCGAGCAGGGTGCCTGCGAACTCGGCGATCGGTACCTCCGGCTCGTCGGGGGTCGCGGCGACGCCCAGGCCGCCGCCAAGGTCGAGCGTCCGCATCGTCCACCCGAGCTCGGTGTGGGCTCGCGCGGCGAACGCCGCGATCCAGTCGACAGCCGCGCGTGCCGCGGTCACGTCGCGGAGCTGAGAGCCGATGTGCATGTGCAGCCCCTCGGTCTCGGGATCGCGGCGGAGCGCCTCGAGCGAGTCGTCCGGCGTGAGCCCGAACTTCGACCCGTGATGGCCGGTGCGAATCGCCTCGTGCGTGTCGGCCTCGATCCCGGGCGTGACTCGCACGAGTGTCCGCGAGACGCGGGCCTGGCGCGCCCGTTCGATCTCCTCGAGCGAGTCGACCACGACCAGCGCGCCGGCTTCCGCAGCCGCCTCGAGCTCCGCCTGCGACTTGTTGTTGCCGTGGACGACGACGTCGGCCGCCGCTGATCCCGGCTGCCTGGGCGAACCGGAGCTCGCCGAGCGTCGAGACGTCGGCGCCGATGCCCTCCTCGGCCAGGATCCGCATCAGCGCGACGTTCGGGAACGCCTTCGTCCCGTAGACGACTGCGGCGTGCGGTGCCGCCTCGCGGTAGGCGCGAGCCCGGGCGCGCAGAGTGGCCTCGTCGTAGACGACGAGCGGGCTCCCGTGCTCGCGCACCAGGTCGGCGGCAGCGATGCCGCCGATCGAGAGCGAGCCGTCGTCGACCCGAGCCGTGTCAGGGAAGAGGTGGAGCACACGGCGATTCTGCCTGTGGACGAACCGGCGCAATTCCGGCACGGACACGTGACACCTTTCCGGGTAGCGTGAATGCAGGGGCCCGCGCGCCCCTTGGGGGTACATGGAGGGCCGCTGGATTGGCCTGCGCACACGGCTGGCGCTAGACTCAGTCGACGTGAGACTCCTGCTTATGTAACGCAAGGAGGCGACCGCGGCGAACGCCGCGTCGGCTTCCCCTGGCCTCTCGCACAACGGGAGGCTTTTTCGTATCTGAGGACGCAAATGGACACCTACGAGCCCCACGCAATCGAGCGCAAATGGCAGCAGGTCTGGGACGAGGCCGGCGCCTTCGTGACCGCCAACCCCGACGGCGCGGACTCCCGCAAGAAGGCCTACGTGCTCGAGATGCTGCCCTACCCCTCGGGCGAGCTGCACATGGGCCACGTCCTCAACTACACGCTCGGCGACGTCGTCTCGCACGTCCGCCGCCGGCACGGCTTCTCGGTGCTGCGCCCGATGGGCTACGACGCGTTCGGGCTGCCCGCCGAGAACGCCGCCATCCGCGAGGGCGGCCATCCGCGCGAGGTGACCGACCGGAACATCGCCGCGATCCGCGCGCAGATCAAGCGGATGGGCTGGTCGATCGACTGGTCGCGCGAGGTCTCGACCCACGAGCCCGAGTACTACCGCTGGACGCAGTGGCTGTTCCTGCAGCTGTACGGCAAGGGGCTCGCCTACCGCAAGGCGGCGCCCGTGAAGTGGTGCCCGTTCGACCAGACCGTGCTCGCGAACGAGCAGGTGATCGACGGCCACTGCGAGCGCTGCGGCAACGAGGTCGAGTCGCGGAACCTCGAGCAGTGGATGTTCAAGATCACCGACTTCGCCGACCGGCTCCTCGACGACATGGCGCAGCTCGACTGGCCGGACCGCGTGCTGACGATGCAGCGCAACTGGATCGGCCGCTCGGAGGGCGCCGAGGTGACCTTCCGGGTCGAGGAGCTCGACGAGGACGTGCCCGTCTTCACGACCCGTCCGGACACGCTGTTCGGCGCGACGTTCTTCGTGCTCGCGCCCGAGCATCCGCTCGTCGAGCAGTTCGCCGAGCGCTCCCCGGACGGTGCGGTGCTGCGCGAGTACGCGCAGCACGCTGCCGCGAAGAAGAGCGAGGAGCGGGCGGCCAGCGAGGAGAAGACCGGCGTCTTCACCGGTTTCTACGCCGTGAACCCGGTCAACGCGGAGCGCATCCCGATCTGGGTCGCCGACTACGTCCTGATGGACTACGGCACCGGGGCGATCATGGCGGTGCCGGCGCACGACGAGCGCGACTTCGCCTTCGCCGAGAAGTTCGGGCTGCCGATCGTGCAGGTCGTCGCGCCCGCCTCGGGCGAGGTCGCCGAGGGGGAGGTCTACGTCTCGCATTCCGACGACGAGGTGATCGTCAACTCGGCCGAGTTCTCGGGTCTCTCCTCGCCCGAGGCGAAGAAGGCGATCGTCGCCTCGCTCGAGTCGCGCGGCCTCGGGCACGCCGCGGTGAACTTCCGCCTCCGCGACTGGCTGCTCTCGCGCCAGCGCTACTGGGGCTGCCCGATCCCGATGATCCACTGCGAGGCCTGCGGGCTCGTTCCGGTGCCCGAGTCGGAGCTGCCGGTGATTCTGCCGGAGGTCGTCGACTACCTGCCGAAGGGGCGCTCTCCGCTGGCCGCGGCCGAGGACTGGGTGAACGTGAGCTGCCCGTCGTGCGGAGGGCCGGCGAAGCGCGAGACCGACACGATGGACACCTTCGTCGACTCGTCCTGGTACTTCCTGCGCTACACCGACCCGCTGAACGCCGAGGCGCCGTTCGACCGCGACCTCGTCGACTACTGGCTGCCGGTCAACCAGTACATCGGCGGGATCGAGCACGCGATCCTGCACCTGATGTACGCGCGCTTCTTCACGAAGGCGCTCCACGACGACGGGCTGCTCGGCTTCACCGAGCCGTTCGCGCGGCTGTTCAACCAGGGGATGATCTACCGCTTCGGCGCGAAGATGTCGAAGTCGAAGGGCAACGTCGTCTCGCCGGACGAGCTGATCGAGCGCTACGGCGCCGATGCGCTGCGCCTCTACATCCTCTTCATGGGGCCGGCCGACCAGGACAAGGAATGGCAGGACACCGGCGTCGAGGGGATGTGGCGCTTCCTGACGCGGCTCTGGCGGATCGTGCACGAGGAGATCGCCCGCGAGCCGGATGAGCCGGGCACGACGCCGCTCGCGCGCAAGGCGCACGAGACGATCCACAAGGTGACCGACGACATCGACCGGCGGTTCGTCTTCAACACGCCGGTCGCGGCGGTGATGGAGCTCGTGAACGCGATCTCCGCGTCGCCGGACGATCCCGCCTCGCGCTTCGCGGTCGAGACGGCGGTGTCGCTGATCCAGCCGTATGCGCCCCATGTCGCCGAGGAGCTCTGGTCGGCGCTCGGGCACTCGCGGCTCTGGGAGGAGCCGTGGCCGGTCGCCGACGAGTCGCTGCTCCAGCGCGACACGATCGAGCTCGTCATCCAGGTGAACGGGAAGGTGCGCGACCGGATGACCGTCGCCGCCGGGCTGCCGAAGGAGGAGCTGATCGCGCTCGCGAAGAGCTCCGAGCGCGTGCAGGACTACCTCGACGGCAAGGAGCCGCGTCAGGTCATCGTCGTGCCGGACAAGCTCGTCAACTTCGTCGTGTAGACGCCGCGCTCCTGCCGGGGCCTGTGGAGAAACCGGCACAGAGCTGGCACAGACACGTGACATCTCTCCAGGCAGCCTGGATGGATGCCGTCATTCACGCTCACCCGGCAGCAGGCGGTCGCCCTTGCGGCGGTCGCACTTGTGGCTGTGTTCGCGGCCGCGCACTTCCTGGGCGGGAAGGGCACTGCGTCGGTCACGGAAGGCACGACGGCCGACATCCCGGCGCTGACCACGCCGTCGGCCACGTCGTCGAGCGAGGCGGCGGCGCCAGCCTCGGCGGCATCGATCGTCGTCGTCGATGTCGCCGGGGCTGTGCACCGGCCGGGGCTCTACCACTTGCCGCAAGGGGCGCGAATCGCTGACGCGATCGCTCACGCGGGCGGCCTGACGAAGCACGCCGACTCGGCGCTCGTGAACCTTGCCGCTCCGCTCGCCGATGGCGAGCAGGTGCTCGTGCCGTCGAGCGTGCCGGGAAACTCGGCGGCCAGCGCGTCCGCGGCCGGGCCTTCGCCGACGGCCCCCGTCGACCTGAACACGGCAACCGCCGAGCAGCTCGACGCGCTCCCTGGAGTCGGCCCGGTGACTGCGCAGAAGATCATCGATTACCGCACCCAGAACGGGCCGTTCAGATCGGTGGACGACCTCGATGCGATTCCCGGCATCGGGCCGGCGCGGATCGACAACCTCCGCGGGCTGGTGATCGCCTGAGGTTTCGGCCCGCACCCGCTCACACGCTGGCCGGCGCACTGGCAGCCGGTCTCGCGCTCGCGAACGTCGGGCGCTTCCACGGGATCGCGCTCGTGCTCTCCGCGCTTGCCGGCCTCGTCGCGATCCTCGTCGACTCGCCTGTAGCTCGCATCGGCGCGCTCGCGCTGATGCTCGTGCTTGCCGGCTGGTGGTGGGCGAGTGGCCGTCTCGATGCGCTCGACCGAAGCCCACTCGCCGCCGAGATCGGCCATGCAGGCCGCGTTCGCGTCGTGATCACGGCGCCGCCGGTCGAAGGGCAATTCGATCTGCGGGCGCAGGGCCACGTACGAACGTTCGACGGTCGCTCGATCGACGAGCCGGCGCAGCTCGAGCTACAACTCGGCCGCTCCCCGCCGCAGGGCGCCATCCTCGACGCGCTCGTCGTCGTGAAGCTGCCGCAGGGGCCGGAGAACGGCTTCGACGAACGCACGTGGCTTCGCCGCCACGGCATCCACGTCGTGCTTCGCGTCGACGAATGGGCCCAGGTCGGCTCCCGCGGCGGACTTGGCGGCGTCGCCGATCGGCTGCATCGCTGGCTCGGTCGCTCGATCGCACCCGGTCTCGGGGGAGAGCGGCGCGCCGTCCTCGAGGGGATCGTTCTCGGGGATGGCGCAGAGCTCTCGCCGGGTCTGCGACAGGACTTCCAGGCCTCGGGGCTCTACCACATCCTTGCGGTGAGTGGCCAAAACGTGGTGCTCGTCGCCGCGGGGGCGTTGACGCTCGCGTGGCTGCTCGGCCTCGGCCGCTGGGTCGGCGAGCTCGGGGCTCTCGCCGGGATCGGTGGCTACGTGCTCGCCGTCGGCCCGCAGCCGTCGGTCATTCGCGCCGGGATCGCCGGAGGGCTCGCGTCGCTCGCGTGGCTGACCGGCCGGCTGCGCGACGCGTGGCAGGCGTTGTTGCTCGCGGCGATCGCATTGCTCGCCTGGAACCCGTACGCGATCTACGACCCGGGCTTCCAGCTCTCGTTCGCGGCCGTGGTGGCGATCTTCACGGTCGTCCCCCGGATCGACCGGAAGCTCGAGCGGACGCACCTTCCACGCGGCGTCCGGATGGGCGTGGCGGTCTCGGTCGGCTGCACGCTCGTCACCGCGCCGATCGTCTGGTTGCAGTTCAGGTACCTGCCGCTCGTCGGGGTTCCCGCGAATGCCCTTGCCGAGCCGGCGATGCCGCTCCTGCTCGGGCTCGCGTTCGTCACCGCCGGCCTCGATTCGTTCGCGCCCGGCGCCGCCTCGATCGTCGCGGGGCTGAACGGGTGGGTCGCGGCCTACATCGCGTTCTGCGCGAGAACGCTTGGATCGCTGCCGTTCGCGGAGATCACCTCACCGCGAGCCCTCGCCGTGGTCGCGAGCCTGTTGATCGCGACGGTCTACCTGGTGGCTCGCCGGGGCAGCGCCACAGCCTGGTGAACTCAGGGCGCCGGCCGTGTCCTCGGGCTCGATCCATATGCTTGGCGCCGATGGCCGACGACCTCAAGCCCGCTTACCTGATCGCCGGAACCGACCGGCCCAAGATCGACCGCGCGGTGGAGCGGCTCCGCGGGCGCTTCGGCGCGGATGCGACCGAGATCCATCGCGCCGCCGAGACCACCGGCGCCGACGCCGTTGCCGGCTGCAACGCGCTCGGGCTGTTCGCCGACGCGGGGAGGCTCATCATCGTCGAGGGCATCGAGGGTTGGAAGGCGGAGGACATCAAGGAGCTCGCCGCCTACCTCAAGGCGCCCGCTCCCGCGACGACGCTGGCGCTCGTCGGCGGCGACCTGAAGAAGGACTCGCCGATCGCGAAAGCGGTGGCGGCCGGGAAGGGCGAGCTGCTCCTCTGGGACGTCCCCCAGAAGGCACTCCAGCGCTGGGTCTCCGAGCAGTTCGCGCTTCACGGCACGAAGGTCGAGCCCGAGGCCTGTCGCGCGCTCCTCGAGCTCGTCGGCGATGACGTCTACGAGCTCTCGTCCGAGATCGACAAGATCGCGACCTGGGCCAGCGGCGACCTCGTGACGGCCGGCGACGTCGAGCGGCTCGTCGCAGCGCGCGCCGAGACCACGAACTTCGCCCTCACCGACGCGTGGGGCGCACGCGACATCGTCGGAGTGCTCCAGGCCTCGGAGGGCCTGCTCGAACGCTCGGGGGAGCCGCGGTCGCGGACGATCCCTCGCGTCGTCGGGATCCTCACCGGCCACGTCGCTCAGATCCGCAAGGTCCAGGCGCTGGAGGCGCAGGGAGTCCCGGCGAAGGACGCCGCGGTGACGCTCAAGCGGCATCCGTACTACATCGGGAAGCTCTACTCGCAGGGCCGGAACTACACGCCCGAGGAACTGCGCTCCGTGACCGTTCGGCTCGCGGAGCTCGACCACGCGTTGAAGGGTGGCTCGCGCCTCGCCGGCGACCTCGAGCTCGAGCGCGCGCTGATCGAGATCACCTCGCCAGGCGGGTGAACTCGAGCCCGAGCCCATGCTGCTCCTGACGGAGCGGCGCGGCTAGGACTTGGCCTTGGACTTGCTCTTGGAAGCCGCAGCCTTGGGCGCTGCAGCCTTGGCCGCAACCTTGGGCTCCGGTGCCGGAGCTGGCTGGGCCGACGCCAGGCGGGCCGCCTGCGACTTCTTCCGCGCCCCGGCGTTCCGGTGGAGTGCGCCGCGAGAGACCGCCTTGTCGATCCAGCGGACGAGCGTCCGGTGCTCGGTCGCGACCGCGTCCGAGTCGCCGTCCTCGACCGTGACGCCGAGCTTCTTGGTCAGCGTCTTGATCGTCGAGCGGTACCGCAGGTTCTCGAGGCGCTCCTCGGAGGCTGTGCGGATGCGCTTCTTCTGCTGCTTGATGTTCGCCATGTCTAAAAAGGTCTCCCGCGAGAAAACGCCCGCATTGGTGCGGGCACACAGGCGATCGTAGCAGGCGGTGACCGGCACCGGCAGCGCCGCTCCCTATGCTCAGGGCGTGGACGACGACCAGCGCGCCCGGGAGCGACACGCCCGATTCCAGGCGCGCAACGAGCGCCGCCGTGGGCGCGGTGACCCCGACTGGCAAACCGAATCGGCACTGTTCTCCTGGGCCGGCGCCATGACGCCCGGGGAGGGCCTGCCGATGGGGCCGGCCGTCCCGCTGCCGACCCAGCGCCAGCGCCGCCTCGGAGGCGCGGTTCTCATCTTCTCGTTCGCCACCGGCCTCTCACGCGTGATCGGACTTGTCCGCGAGGTCGTCGCGTCCTACTACTTCGGTGCGCACGGCCCGATCAATGCGTTCACCGTCGCCTACCAGTTCCCGAACCTCGTCCGCGCGCTGCTCGCGGACGCCGCGCTCTCCTCGGCGTTCGTCCCCGTCTTCAGCGAGCTGATCGAGAAAGGCGAGCGCAAGCGCGCATGGCGTGTCGCCTCGAGCCTCTTCTGGCTGATGCTGCTCGGGCTGACCGCGCTCAGCGCGTTCTTCATCCTGATCGCGCCGTGGATCGTCCGTCTTTTCGGCGTCCCGGGCGGTAACGAGGCTCTCGCGGTCGGGCTCTCGCGCGTGCTCTTCCCGATCGTGATCCTGCTCGGGATCTCGGGGATCGTCGTCGGGATCCTCAACACCTACGACCACTTCTCCGTCCCGGCGCTCTCCCCGGTCTTCTGGAACCTTGCGATCGTGGCCGGGCTCGTGCTCGGCGTGCCGCGCACGAACAGCATCAACACCCAGCTCTACATCTACGCATTCGCGATCCTGATCGCCACGTTCATCCAGGTACTCCTGCCGATGCCGTGGCTCCGCGGCCTCGACCGCGGTGAAGAGCGCCTCCGGGTCGTGATCGACTGGCGTGACCCCGCCGTCAAGCAGACGTTCAAGCTGATGCTGCCGGTCACGCTCGGCCTCGGGCTGATCAACATCAACGCGCTGATCGATGTCTTCTTCGCGTCGCGCTACATCAACCCCGATCTCGCACCGACCGCGATCCAGAAGGCGTTCCTCATCTACATGCTCCCGCAGGGGATGTTCTCGGTCGCGATCGCCACCGTCCTCTTCCCCCGGATGGCGCGGCTCGCAGCACGCGGCGACAACGACGGCTTCCGGGACACGGTCTCGCTCGGGATCCGACAGATCACCTTCCTGCTCTTCCCGGCTGCGGTGTTCAGCATCGTCCTCGCGACGCCGGTCGTGCGGATCCTCTTCCAGCGCGGCGCCTGGACACCTACCCAGACGCCTGTCACGGCCGACTGCCTGGCCGCGTTCAGCATCGGGCTCGTCTTCAACGGCGCGATGCTGATGCTGAACCGGGCGTTCTTCAGCCTGCAGTCGAACTGGATCCCGACGGCGGTCGCACTCGGGAACCTGTTCCTGAACGCCCTCCTCGACTACCTCTTCTATCCGCTCGGAGCGTGGGGGATCCCGCTCTCGACCGCGCTCGTGAACGTCGCCGGCACGATCGCTCTCGTCTACCTGCTGCGCAAGGAGATGGGCGGCATCGACGGCAGGCGCACGGCGGCGAGCGCTGCCCGCATCGTGCTCGCGGGGGCGGTCGCCGCCGGGATCGCGTTCGCCGTCTGGAAGCCGCTCGATGAGGCGCTCGGCCACAACCTGTTCATCACGCAGCTGATCAGCCTTGCGCTCGCACTCGCCATCGGTGTGGGCGCCTACTTCGGCTCATGCCGCCTGCTGCGCGTTCGCGAGCTCGACCAGGTGCTCGCCTTCCGCCACAGCCGGCCCGCCGCGCAGTAGCGCATCGACGGCCGACCTCGCCTGGCGCATCCGCTCGGCGCGTGAGCCGGCGAGCACGAGATAGAAGACCCCGTTGGCGATTCCCGCGGGCCAGTTCCAGATGCTCTCGCGGACGAGCACCCAGACCGAGAGCGCGCCGGTGACGAAGCCGAGCGTCTCGGTCATGCAGAAGGGCAGCGTGCCGGTGGTGCTGCCGGCGATCAGCAACGTGGACGCGCCGATGCCGATCGTCCAGTCCCTGAGCCTGTCAGTGCGGCTCCGAATGCGTACGAGGGTTGGCACCTCGGCCTCGTGGTGGTTTCCGCCGATGGTTCGGCGGTTCGCCCGGGACGGGCCAGGGATCTCGATCAGGAACGCCCCCTGTGCTGTTTCGCACAAAGTAGCAGGTTTGCGCCTGCAGGTCAAAAACCCCGATCGAGCCTCACGCCGGGGCGTGCTCGTACTCTACGACGATGGATCAAGGGCACATCCGCAACTTTTCGATCATCGCGCACATCGACCACGGCAAGTCGACGCTCGCCGACCGCATCCTCGAGCTGACGCACGCCGTCTCGCAGCGCGACATGCGGGCGCAGGTCCTCGACTCGATGGACCTCGAGCGCGAGCGCGGGATCACGATCAAGGCGCAGGCGGTGCGCGTGACCTGGAAGGGGCATCAGCTCAACCTGATCGACACTCCCGGGCACGTCGACTTCACCTACGAGGTCTCGCGCTCGCTGCAGGCGTGCGAAGGCGCGCTGCTCGTGGTCGACGCGGCGCAGGGGATCGAGGCGCAAACGCTTGCGAATGCCTACCTCGCGATCGAGAACAACCTCGAGATCATCCCGATCGTGAACAAGATCGATCTCCCGCAGGCCGATCCTGACGGCGTCTCGCTGCAGCTCGCGGAGCTGCTCGGCGACGACCCGGGGAACGTGCTCCGGATCTCGGCGAAGACCGGGATCGGGGTCGAGGACGTCCTCGATGCCGTGGTGGCCCGAATCCCTGCGCCGGCCGGCGCTGCGGATGCGCCGTCGCGTGCCCTGATCTTCGATTCGTCGTACGACCAGTACCGAGGCGTTGTTGCCTTCGTGCGCGTGGTCGACGGCGCGTTCCATCCGCGAGAGGATCTGCGCGCGATGGCGCTCGGCACGCGGTTCGAGGCGCAGGAGATCGGTGCGATGTCGCCGGTGATGGCGCCGCTGAAGGCGCTCGTCGCGGGTGAGGTCGGCTACGTGATCACCGGGCTCAAGGAGGTCTCCGAGCTACGGGTCGGGGACACGCTGACCGCCGAGGCTCGGGGGGCAGCCGATCCGCTCCCCGGCTACAAGGACGTCAAGCCGATGGTGTTCGCCGGGCTCTTCCCGACCGACTCCGACGACTATCCCGAGCTCCGCGACGCGCTCGAGAAGCTGAAGCTCAACGACGCCGCTCTTTTCTACGAGCCCGAGACCTCGCAGGCGCTCGGCTTCGGCTTCCGCTGCGGGTTCCTCGGCCTGCTCCACATGGAGATCGTCCGCGAGCGGCTCGAGCGCGAGTTCGACCTCGACCTGCTCGTCACAGCTCCCACGGTCGCCTACCGCGTGCGCGCCCAGAACGCGACCGAGTGGCGCGAGGTGCACACGCCGTCCGACATGCCCGACGCGGTCGACGAGATCGAGGAGCCGTACATCAAGGCCCAGGTGATCGTGCCCAAGGAATACGTCGGGGCAGTGATGGAGCTCTGCAACGAGCGCCGCGGGCGCTTCGACCACATGGAGTACCTCGCCGAGGATCGCGCGCATCTCACCTACGAGATGCCGCTCGCCGAGATCGTCCTCGACTTCTACGACTCCCTCAAGTCGCGAACCCGTGGCTACGCCAGCTTCGACTACGACTACATCGGGTTCCGGCCCGGCGCGCTCGTGCGGGTCGACGTCCTCGTCGGCGGCGATCCCGTCGACGCGCTCTCGCTCGTGATCCATCGAGATGCCGCATACGACCGCGGGCGCGCGCTCGTCGAGCGGCTCCGCGAGGAGATCCCGCGCCAGATGTTCGACGTGGCGATCCAGGCCGCGATCGGGTCGCGCGTGATCGCCCGCGAGACCGTGAAGGCGCGCCGCAAGGACGTGATCGCGAAGTGCTACGGCGGCGACATCAGCCGCAAGCGCAAGCTGCTCGAGAAGCAGAAGGAGGGTAAGAAGCGGATGAAGCGGGTCGGCGGCGTCGAGGTGCCACAGGAGGCGTTCCTTGCGGTGCTGAACCTGAACGACGGCGGGAACAAGTAGTGGCGCCCGAGCCCGTTTCGGAGGCATGGGTGGCCGACGTCCGCGCGGCGCTCGCCGGCTTCCGCAGGGTGTTCCTCGGGCAGCTCGTCCCGGGTGAGAGCTCGTACGAGCTCGTGCTGACGACGCGGCCATCGCCACCCGACGGCGAGCTCGTCGACGCGATTCGGCAAGCGCTGGACGGCCTGATCGGCCGCGAGGACTCTCCGATCTCGAAGGCTGGGGCCTCGCCCTGGCACTTCTACCCGCCGGTCGACGAGCATGACCACGATCTCTTCGCGAGCCTCGACTGGTCGCACGCCGTTGTCGTGCACGAGCGCGTCGACTGATGGCAGGTCATCTCTACGTTCACCTTCCGTTCTGCGCCCATCGCTGCGGTTACTGCGATTTCGTGACTGCGGTCGGCCGGAGCGGCGACCATGCCCGTTACGTCGACGCACTGCTCGCGGAGCTCGCGCTCGAGAGCGAGCTGCTGGCGCCCGAGGTCGAGACGATCTTCCTCGGCGGCGGGACCCCGACCTTCACCGAGCCTGCGGCGCTCGAGCATCTGCTCGCGGGGCTGCCCGACGCCGCCGAGGTGACCGTCGAGGCGAACCCGGAGACGGTCACGCCCGAGCTCGCTGCGCTCCTGCGGCGCAGCCGCGTGAACCGCGTCTCGCTCGGCGCCCAGAGCTTCCAACCCGGCCTGCTCGAGGTGCTGGAGCGTGTTGCCGGCCCCGACGACGTCCGGCGCGCTGTCTATCTTCTTCGTGATGCCGGGTTTGACAACATCTCACTCGATCTCATCTACGGGATTCCCGGCCAGAGCGCCTCCGAGGTAGAGCGCGACCTCGCCGAGGCCCTGGCGCTCGAGCCCGAGCACCTCTCCGCATACGAGCTGGAAGCAAAACCCGGAACGCGCTTCACGCACGCCCACGGAGCCGAGCTCGCTCGTCAGGCCGAATCGATGGAGTCCTACTTCGAGCTCGTGGTCGAGACGCTGACCGGTGCGGGATACCGCTGGTACGAGACGGCGAACTTCTGCCGGGCAGCGTGCGTCGACGGGGCGGGGCGCGATCTGCGTTCGCATCACAACCTCGGCTACTGGCTCGGACACGACTACCTCGGCCTCGGTGTGGGCGCGGTCAGCACAATCGAGAATCGACGCTGGCGGAACGCGCCGTCGATCCGGGGCTACCTCGCAGCGCTCGAGGCGGGTGGGCGCCCACCGCGGGAGCCGGAGGAGCTCTCCGACGAGGTGCGCGAGACCGAGCGCGTCATGCTCGGGCTTCGGCTCGATGAACCGGTCACGGTCGCCTCTGCAGGGCTCGACCGATGCGAGCTGGAGCGGCTGGAGCGCCTCGGGCTCGTGAGCTCCGCGGGCACGAGCGCGGATGGCCACGTCGCCGCGGCGTCCGAAGGTTCGCTCACGGCGGTGTCGCTGACGGCGAAGGGGCGCTTCCTCGGCGACGGGGTGACGGCGCAGCTCCTGGCCTGAGCGGCTCGGCGACGCCTGCAGTGGGCGGGGCCTCGCCTACGATGAGTTCGAGCATGAGCGCACGAGCGGAGCTGTCCGAGCGGCAACGGGAGATCCTGACGCGGGTCGTCGAGGAGTACGTCGCGACGAGCGCGCCGGTCGGCTCGAAGCTGCTCGTCGAGCGGAGCTGGTTCGCGGTGTCGACGTCGACCGTGCGCGCGGAGCTTGCGGAGCTGGAGCGGCTCGGGCTGCTCACGCACCCGCACACCTCGGCGGGGCGCGTGCCGACCGAGGCCGGCTATCGCGTCTACGTCGACGGGCTGCTCGCGCGGCAGGATCCGAAGCCGGCCGAGTTCCCGCTCGCGCTCGGCGGCGCACGGCCGGAGGTCGAGGAGGCGCTGCAGGTCACCACCGAGACGCTGTCCCAGGTGACGCGGCTGCTTGCGCTCGTTTCGGCGCCACCGCTCGAGGCCGCCACGGTGCGGCACGTCGACGTGCTGCAGCTGCAGGCGAACGTCGTCGTGATCGTCGTGATCACGTCGACCGGTGAGGTGACGAAGCAGCGTTACACGTTCGGCGAGCCGCTCGACCCGGGGCTCGTGACCTGGGCCGGGGACTATCTCCGCGAGCGCCTGACCGGCCTGCGGCTCAAGTCGCGGATGCTCGCCCGCGCGTTCGAGGAGCCCGGGTTGTCACCGCGTGAGCTGGCATTCCTGGCGATCGTCCGTGGGGCCTTCGACGACCTCGAGGACGAAAGGGAGCTCTACGTCGGGGGTGCCGCAGGGCTTCTCGACGACCTTCGCGACGAGGAGATGGTCGCCTACCGCAGCCTGATCGACGCGCTCGAGAAGCGCGCCTCTCTGCTCGATGTGCTCGCCCAGTCGCTCGGCGTGCGCCGCCCGTTCGCCCGCGTCGGCGACGAGCTCGGAGAGTCCGGCCTGCACCACCTCGCCATCGTCGGCGCGAGCTACGGCTACGCGAACCAGCAGCTCGGGACGGTCAGCCTGCTCGGGCCGATCCGGATGGACTACGAGAAGGCACTCGGAGCCGTTCGCGTCGCCGCCTACGAGCTCTCGCGCTTCGTCGAAGAGGTCTACGGCGACGAGTAATCGAGGCCGCTGCCGGTGAGCGCCACCCTCACTGGCACGATATGAGCCCATGTCGACGACAGAGCGCGACTACTACGAGCTCCTCGGAGTTCCCCGCAACGCGGACGAGCAGGCGATCAAGAAGGCCTTCCGCAAGCTCGCGCGCGAGCTCCATCCGGATGTCTCCGACGTGCCGGACGCCGAGGTGCGCTTCCGTGAGGTCACCGAGGCCTACGAGGCGCTCTCCAACCCCGAGACTCGGGAGCTCTACGATCGTTACGGCCACGCTGGCCTTCGCTCGGGTGGGTTCCAGCCGACGAGCTTCGACCTCGGCTCGTTCGGCGACCTGTTCAGCGCGTTCTTCGGGGACGACCTCTTCGGCGGCCGGCGAGGCGGAGGCGCGGCCCGCGGCGGAGATGTCGCAGCAGAGATCGAGATCACGCTGGCCGACTCCGCGCAGGGCATCAAGGTCGAGGTGCCGCTCGAACGGGCCGCCGTCTGCGCGACGTGCCACGGCGACGGGGCGGCCCCGGGCTCGGCGGTCATCGGCTGCACGCGCTGCGGTGGCGGAGGCTGGGTCCAGCACGTCTCCCGGGGGATCTTCGGCGAGTTCGTCCGCCAGTCGCAGTGCCCGGACTGTGGCGGAACCGGTCGCCGCATCGAGCACAAGTGCGAGACCTGCGGCGGAGCGGGTCGAACGGTCGAGGAGCAGCGGATCGAGGTCGACGTTCCCGCGGGCATCCACGACGGCCAGCGCATCCGCATCACGGGCGAGGGTCACGTGGGGAGCCTCGGCGGCCCCCAGGGCGACGCCTACGTTCTCGTTCACGTTCTCTCGGACGACCGCTTCGTGCGCGAGGGCAACGACCTCTTCTCCCAGGTCAACCTCACGGTCGTGCAGGCGGCGCTCGGCACCACGGTCGAGGTCGAGACGATCAAGGGCACCGAGCAGCTCGAGTTCCCGGCCGGAACCCAGCCGGGTGAGGTGCGCGTGCTGCGCGGGAAGGGGATGCCCGTCCTCCAGGGGTTCGGCCACGGCGACCACCGCGTCCTCGTCAACGTGACCGTCCCGCGGCGTCTCAGCGACGAGCAGCGTCATCTGCTCGAGGAGTTCGAGCAGCTGAGCGACGACGACACCTATCACCATGACCCCGGCTTCTTCGAGAAGCTGAAGCGCGCCTTCCACTGATCCGCGCTGCCGTCACCGCGCCAGCCGACGACGCCGAGCCGCTCCGAGCCCGCTTCGTCGAGCTCGCGCCCGAAGGGTTCGAGGACACCGAGTCAGGCGGCACCATCGAGCTGGCTGCATACGGCGAGGCCGCGGCGCGCGTGCTCGCCGAGTTTCCCGACGCCTCGGTTGTCGAGATCGAGGAGGGCTGGGAAGACCGCTGGCGCGAGTTCCACCGCTCGGTGCGGATCGGCTCGCTCTGGGTCGGCCCGCCCTGGGAAGCACCACCGGCCGACGCTCTGACCGTGATGATCGATCCGGGCCGCGCGTTCGGAACCGGTGCTCATCCCTCGACGCGCCTCTGCCTGGAGCTGCTGCTCGAGGAGCCTCTCGGCAGCCTGCTCGACATCGGCTGCGGCTCCGGCGTGATCTCGATCGCCGGCGCCCGGCTCGGCTTCGACCCCGTCACGGCGCTCGACATCGACGAGGTCGCCGTCGAGGTCACGCGCGAGAACGCGGTCGCGAACGGCATCCAGATCGAAACCCTGGCGGCGGCCGACGCCCGTACGGGTCAGCTCCCGCATACCGACCTCGCCGTCGCGAACATCTCGCTCGAGGCGATCGAGGCCGTCGCCGCGTCGGTCACCGCCCCGCGACTGATCACCGCCGGCTACCTCGCGCGCCACCTGCCGGAGCTGTACCCGTTCCGGCATGCCGGTCGCCGCGAGCTCGACGGCTGGGGCGCCGACCTGTTCGTACGCGACCCGTAAGCGCTCGCCGCACCGCCGTCGCGCCGGGTCCGAGCGCGTACGTTTTCGAGCCGTGACCGCCAGCTATCTCGAGCTCGTTCGCCGTCGTCCCGCCCGGAGGCTCCTCTACGCGCTCTCGGTGACGACCCTCTCCTTCGGGATGCTCTCACTCGTCGTCGTGCTGACCGTCGAGCAGGCGACCGGCTCCTACCGCGACGGTGGCTTCGCGGTCGCAGCGTTCGCCCTCTGTGCCGGCATCACCGCTCCCGCTCGCGGCCGGCTCGTCGATCGCCGGGGAGCGAGGCGCTGGCTCCCCGGGCTCGCCACGGGCTACGCAGCTGCGCTCGTCGCCCTCGACATCGCCGCGAAGAGCGGCGCCGCCGCCTGGCTCTTGATCGCGCTCTCGGCGCTCGCAGGCGCGAGCTGCCCTCCGCTCTTCGCGTCGGCCCGCGCGGTCTGGCCCTACGCCGTCGAGGCCGAGCTCCTGCGGCGCGGCTACGCGATGACCGCGCTGATCGCCGACGTCGGCCAGGTCGCCGGCCCGGTGGTCGCCTCGCTGCTCTTCCTGGTCTCCGGCTGGCCCGGCGCGCTCGTCTGCGCCGTCTTCGGCGTGGCCGGAGCCCTGCTCTCGCTCCCGGCCCGCGGGCTCGCAGGCGCCGACGTCCGGCCCGCCCCGATGCCCGCACTACGCGAGAGCCCGAAGCTCGCCGGGCTGCTGTGCGTCTCGGTCGTGTTCGGCGGCTCCCTTGGCGTCGTCAATGTCGCCGTCCCAGCTGCCGCCGGGCACTGGGGCCACGCCGCCCTCGCAGGGCCGCTGCTCGGCCTGTTCGCCGCGGGCAGCGTCACCGGAGGTCTCTGGTACGGCACCCGCCACTGGCGCGCCCCGGTGCTCGACCGCTACCTGTGGGCCGCGCTCGCGCTCGGGCTCCTCCTCGCGCCGGCGGCCTTCGCGGGCTCCGCAGCCCAGCTCGGGCCGGTGCTGTTCGCCGCCGGCCTCGCCTTCGGCCCGGCGAACGTCGCGCTGTTCGAGTCGCTCGACGTGCTCGCGCCCGGAAGCGGGACCGAGGCGCTCACCTGGATCACGACCGCGGAGGCCGGCGGATCGGCTGCCGGATCGGCGCTCGCCGGCATTCTCGTGACCCGCGTCGGCGTGTCCGCGCCCTTCGCTCTCGCTGCCGTGCCGATGGTGCTCACAGCCGGTCTTGCCCTCGCCGCGCTCCGGGCGAGGCGATGACCTCGCCACGCGGTGGAGCGGACAGTACGATCACCGCAGCGATGCGATTCAGCGTCGAATTCCTGGGCTGCAAGGTCTCGCACGTCGATGCGCACGAGATCCGCGAACGCCTGCTCGAGGAGGGGCACACGGAGTCCGGCGCGGCGCACTCCGAGGTCGCAGTGATCAACAGCTGCTGCGTCACGAACGAGGCCGTCGCGAAGAGCCGCAAGGCCGCCTCCCGTGCCGCGCGCAGCCACGAACGCGTCTACCTGACGGGCTGCGCCGCGAACCTCGCCCCGGGGGCGCTCGCCGGCCTGCCCGCCAACGTCACGGTCGTCGCCCGCCGCCCCGAGCAGACCGCCGCTTTCGTCGCCGGCGACGTCGGCTCGATCGGGTGCGTGCAGGCCGACGCGCGCCTCGACCGGGTACGGGCGTTCGTCCGCATCCAGGACGGCTGCTCCTTCTCGTGCGGGTTCTGCGTGATCCCACTCGTCCGGGGCGCATCGCGCAGCCGCACGGCCGCCGCCGTTCTCCGCGAGGTCACGAGGCGGGTCGCCCAGGGCCACCGCGAGGTCGTTCTCACCGGGATCAACCTCGGCTGCTTCCGCGACCGTGCAGCAGGCTTCGACCTGCCTCGCCTCGTACGCGAGGTCGGTGCCGTACCCGGGCTCGAGCGCCTGCGGCTCAGCTCGATCGAGATCAACCATGTCGACGATGCCCTCATCGCGGCCCTTCGTGAGACGCCGGCCGTCGCCCGGCACCTACACGTGCCGCTCCAGTCGGGCGACGACGCGGTGCTGCGCGCGATGGGTCGCCGCTACTCGATCGCCACCTACCGCCGCCGTCTCGAGCCGCTCGCAGGCGAGTTCAACCTGACGAGCGACGTGATCGTCGGCTTCCCGGCCGAGGACGAGCGCGCCTTCCGCCACACGCTCGAGACGGTCGAGGCGGCCGGGCTCACCCGGATCCACGCGTTCCCGTACTCGCCGCGCCCGGGCACGAAGACCGCTGCCGACGACCCCGTGACCCCGCGGGAGAAGAAGGAGCGCAGCGCTCGGTTGCGCGCCCTCTCCCGTGAGCTCGAGCAGCGCCGCTGGCAGGCGAAGCTCGGCTCACACGACACCGTTCTCGTCGACCGCCCCGGTAAGGGATACGGCGACGACTATTCACCGTTTCTCGTCGATGCGCCCGTCGGCCGGCTCGTGCGCGTGAGGGCCGACGCCGTGACGGAGGAGGGGATCGTTGGCGCTCGCCGCATGACGACTGCCTCTTCTGCAAGCTCTTCCGCTCGGGCGACCACGTCGCCTCGACCGAGGGCTTCGTCGCGATCCGCGACATCAACCCGCAGGCGTCGGTGCACCTGCTCGTCATCCCCGAGCATCACCTCGATACCTTCCGCGACGTCGCCGAGCTCTCGCCTGCAGAGACCCACCGGATGCTCGGGTTCATCGCAGAGGTGGCAAGGGACGCGGGCCTCGACGACTACAAGGTTCAGGTGAATGTCGGCCCGACCGCCGGTCAAACAGTGTTTCATCTCCACTGGCACGTCATCGGGCACAAGCACGTGCACGGGACGGAACTCCCCGACAGCAGCACCGAGGTGACGGAGCTATGAGCCTGATAACCGAGATCGAGCAGGACGTCAAGGAGGCGACCCTCGCCCGCGATGCCCCGCGACGCGACGCCCTCCGGCTGATCCTCTCGAGCCTGCGCTCTGCCGAGAAGGACCTCCAGCGTCCTCTCTCCGACGACGAGGAGCTGCAGGTGCTCCAGCGTGAGCGCAAGCGCCGGATCGAGGCGTCCGAGGCTTTTCGCGCCGCGGGCCGGGAGGAGCAGGCCTCGAAGGAGGACGGCGAGCTCGCGATCCTCGAGGAGTTCATGCCGGCACCGCTGTCCGAGGAAGACCTGGAGCGGATCGTCGACGACGCGATCGCCGAGAACGGCGCCACGAGCATGCGCGACATGGGTCGCGTGATGGCCGACGTGATGCCGCAGATCGCCGGGCGGGCCGACGGAAGCGCCGTCAGCCAGATCGTTCGCGAGAAGCTCGCCTAGACGTGATCTGCGCCGGCTGCGGAGCGGAGAACCGCGACGGAGCGCGCTTCTGCGACACGTGCGGCGCCGCCGCTCGCAGCCGCCGGCGCCCGAGGGAGCAGCGCAAGGTCGTGACCGTCCTCTTCTGCGACGTCGCCGGGTCGACCGCGCTCGGCGAGCGGCTCGATCCCGAGGCGCTTCGGATCGTCATGTCCGTCGTACTTCGACGTCGCGCGGGCCGCGATCGAGCGGCACGGCGGCACCCTCGAGAAGTTCATCGGCGACGCCGTGATGGCGGTCTTCGGCGTGCCGGTCGTTCGCGAGGACGACGCCCTGCGCGCCGTGCGCGCGGCCGAGGAGCTGCGCGACGGCGTCGAGATCGACGTGCGGATCGGCGTCAACACGGGCGGGGTCGTCACCGGCACCGGCGACACGCTCGTCACCGGCGACGCCGTCAACGTCGCCGCGCGGCTCGAGCAGGCGGCCGAGCCCGGCGAGGTGCTGCTCGGCGCCGGGACCTACCGGCTCGTCCGCGACGCGGTCGACGCCGAGCTGCTGCCGCCGCTCGAGGCGAAGGGCAAGGCGGAGCCGCTCACCGCCTACCGGCTGCGTCGCGGTGACCGGCGACGTCGCCGTCGCGCGGCGCTCAGGACGCGCCGCTCGTCGGCCGCGCGCGCGAGCGGCGGCTGCTCGAGGATGCCTGGGAGCGCGCGCGCTCGGAGCGCGCGTGCTCGCTCTTCACGATCCTCGGCAACGCCGGGCGTCGGCAAGTCGCGGCTCGACGGCCGAGTTCCTGGCCGGCCTCGACGCGACGGTCGTCGCGCGGGCGCTGCCTCTCCTACGGCGAGGGGATCACGTACTGGCCGGTCGTCGAGGTCGGTGAAGCAGCTGCTCGGCGGAGCTCCGCGCGCCGAACGCGGCGATCGCCGCGCTGCTCGGCGAGGGCGCAGGCGCCGGCGGACGAGATCGCGATCGCCGTCCGGAAGCTGCTCGAGGCGGCGGCTGCGGAGCGGCCGCTCGTGGTCGTGTTCGACGACATCCAGTGGGGCGAGCCGACGTTCCTCGACCTGATCGAGCACGTCGCCGACTGGTCGCGCGACGCGCCGATCCTGCTGCTCTGCCTGGCGCGGCCGGAGCTGCTCGAGCTGCGCCCGGGCTGGGGCGGCGGCAAGCTGAACGCCACCGCCGTGCTGCTCGAGCCGCTCTCGGCCGCGGAGACCGACGAGCTGATCGACGAGCTGCTCGACGGCCGCGGGCCTCGACGCCGGCGCTTCGCGAGCGGATCCGCGCCGCCGCCGAGGGGAACCCGCTCTTCGTCGAGCAGATGCTCGCGATGGTCGAGGAGTCGCCGGGCGAGGTGACGGTGCCGTCGACGATCCAGGCACTGCTCGCAGCGCGTCTCGACCAGCTGCCGGCGTCCGAGCGCGCGGCGCTCGAGCGCGGCGCGGTCGAGGGCCAGGTCTTCCACCGGAGCGCGGTCGCGGCGCTCGCACCGGACGATCCCGACGTCCCGTCGCGGCTGCTCGGGCTCGTCCGCAAGGAGCTCGTCCGTCCGAGCGCCGGCACGCTGCCCGGCGACGACGCCTTCCGCTTCCGGCACCTGCTGATCCGCGACGCCGCCTACGACGCGCTGCCGAAGGCGGCGCGAGCCGAGCTGCACGAGCGCTTCGCGACGTGGCTCGAGCGTCGGGCGCCGGATCTCGTCGAGCTGGACGAGATCCTCGGCTACCACCTGGAGCAGGCCGCCCGTTACCGCGCCGAGCTCGGAGCTGACTCGGCCGAGCTGCGCGACCAGAGCCGCCGCGCGGCTCGCCGCCGCGGGATTGCGCGCCGAAGAGCGCGAGGACTCGAACGCGGCCGTCAGCGCTGCTCACGCGCGCCGCGGCGCTCTACGAGCCGGACGATCCGCGGCGGCTCGCGCTTCTGACTCCGACCGCTCAGGTCGCTGTACACGCTCGGCAGGCTGAAGGACGCCTACGCCGTCCTCGACGAGGCGATCGCGAGGAACGGCCCCGGATGCATCCGCAGCAGGCGTTCTTCTTCAAGAGCTACGCGAGCGGTCACGGCGAGTCGATCTCGCCCTACGCGATCGAGCGAGGCCGTTCGCGAGCGTCTGGCTCGCGTCGAGGGCGTCGTGAGCGAGCGCGACGCTCGCCGCCGGGCAGCTGACGCTCGGCCTGGGCGCTCTACTGGAGCGGGCGGCTGGCGGCGGCTGTCGACGGTAGGGGAGGAGGCCGTAGCGCGTGCGCGCCGAGCCGGCGCTCGCTCGCTCGAGCTGGGGCGATGCGGCATGGTCGGCCTGGCGAAGCTCCACGGCGACGTGCCGTGGCAGCGAAGTCGAGGCGCAGGCCGCCGAGATGCCGGCGGCCGATGTCGGCCGGGCGCTGCTTCGGATCTGGGCGATGGCGATGCAGGGGCGATTCGACGAGGCCCGCCGCATCGTCCGACGCGTTCATGGCCGAGCAGCGGGAGCGGGGCCGTGCAGATGGGCGTCTTCACGCACGCGTTCCCTCGCGCCAACGTCGAGCTCTGCGGCCGGCGACGGTCGACGAGGCCGAGCAGACGTTGCGCGAGGCGTGGGACGGCTTCGGCCGCGTTCGGCGAGCGCGGCCTCCGCTCGACGATCGGCGGCTGCGCTCGGCGAGTTGCTCGCCCGGCGGGGAGCGCTCGACGAGGCGGAGGCGATCCTCGACGAGGCGATCGGGATCAGCACTCCGGACGACTGGTCACGACGGTGGCCGAGGTGCAGAACGGCCGCGCGTTCGTCGCGCTCGGCCGCGGGGACCACGAGCGCGCACGCGCGCTCGCTGCGGAGGCGACGGCGCTCGTCGACGCGCACGAGTACCTCACCCTGCAGCAGGAGATGCGGCTCAGCCGGGCCGAGCTCCTGCTCGCCGCCGGGAGCGCCGACGAGGCGCGGGCCGCGCTCGTCGCGGCCCGCGAGGTCGCCGTCCGCAAGGGCTCGATCGTCGTCGTCGCTCGGGTGGACGAGCTTGATGGCCGGCCTCGAGTCTCGGCCGTAGGAGCCGTCCCTACACTGAGCCGATGCAGGAGGTTCTCGACGTTTCGAACGAGGTCGCCGCCGAGCTCGCGGTCATGGGCGAAGGCGTGCTCGAGGCCCTTCGCGACCGCCTGGGCTGCACGATCCGGCTGCGCGGGAACCAGCTCACGCTCGAAGGCGACGACGACCAGGTCGGGGAGGCGCGGGCGGTGATCGACGAGCTCGTCGAGCTGGTCGAGGGCGGCCATCCGATCGGCGTCTCAGACCGTCGACGCGGTGCTCGGCGCGCTCGAGGGCGAACCACGACGTCCGCGAGGTGTTCGACTCCGTCGTCTGGAGCCATCGCGGCAAGCAGATCGCGCCGAAGACCGTCACCCAGAAGGCCTACGTCGACGCGATCCGCCGCTCGACGATGACGTTCGGGATCGGGCCCGCCGGAACCGGCAAGACGTACCTCGCGATGGCGCTCGCGGTCGCCGCGCTCCAGGAGCGCCAGGTCGCGCGGATCATCCTCACCCGCCCCGCGGTCGAGGCCGGCGAGCGGCTCGGCTTCCTGCCCGGGCGACATGCTCGCCAAGGTCGACCCGTACCTGCGCCCGCTCTTCGACGCGCTCTACGACATGCTCGACCCGGAGCGCGCGAACACCTACATGGAGCGCGGCACGATCGAGGTGGCGCCGCTGGCCTTCATGCGCGGCCGGACGCTGAACGACAGCTTCATCATCCTCGACGAGGCCCAGAACACCTCGCCGGAGCAGATGCAGATGTTCCTGACGCGCCTCGGCTTCGGCTCGAAGGTGGTCGTGACGGGCGACGTCACCCAGATCGACCTGCCGCGCGACCAGCCCTCCGGCCTGATCCAGGTGAGGCAGATCCTCGACCGGATCGACGGCATCTCGTTCGTCGAGTTCAACCACCGCGACGTCGTGCGGCACAAGCTCGTCCAGGAGATCGTCGAGGCCTACCGCGAGCACGCGGAGGAGACGGGCACCGGGCGGAGCAAGTAACGGCACGGATGCTGACCGTCGAGGTCGACAACAGGAGCGGTGTCGAGGTAGACGAGGGCGCGGCCGTCGAGCTCGCGGGTGCCGTGCTGCGGGCTGAGGGAATCGAGGACGGGGAGCTCGGGCTCGCGTTCGTCGGGCCGGACGAGATGCGCGAGCTGAAGCGCGAGCATCTCGGGATCGACGAGGCGACCGACGTGCTCTCGTTCCCGATCGACGGCCGCGACGAGCTGCCGGAAGGCCTTCCGCGCGCGCTCGGGGACGTCGTTCTCTGCCCGGCGGTCGTCGGCGAGGCGTGGCGCGCGCCGCTCACCCACGGGCTGCTGCATCTGCTCGGCTACGACCACGGCGAGGAGATGGAGCAGCGAGAACGGGAGCTGGCGACATGACTCGCGCCGCCTTCCGTGACAGTTTCGTGACGGTGACTGTCCCCGGACATGTCTCGAGGGCCCCCGGCTCTTTGCAGGGCTTTTCGCGTACCGGGACGACTTCGCCCCGTATCCGTGACAGTTTCGTGACGGTGACTGTCCCCGGACACGGCCCGGCGGGGCAATGGCCGGAAGGAACGACGAGCGTAGGCTCGACGGAGCTCGTAAATGAGCGGAGGCGGCGGCTTTGCCGACGCCGGGAGCGGGTTCTGTGAGTCAGCGCTCGCCGACCCTCTTCCACTCGTTCGAGTACGCGTTCGAGGGGATCGTCCACGTGCTCCGGACGCAGCGGAACATGCGGATCCACTTCGCGGTCGCGGTGATCGTGCTCGTGATCGCGATCTGGGAGAACGTCACCAAGGCCGACCTGATCGCGCTCCTGCTCGCGATCGCCTTCGTGCTGATCACGGAGATGATCAACACGGCGATCGAGGGGGCGATCGATGTCGCGACGACGGAGTTCGACCCGCTGGCGAAGCTGGCGAAGGACATCGCTGCCGGCGCCGTCCTGATCGCGGCGATCAATGCCGTCGCCGTCGCCTACCTCGTCTTCTCCGGGAAGGCCGCCGTCCGCACGTCGAAGCTGATCGATCGGGTCCGCGATCAGCCCGGAGAGCTGACGATCGCGGCTTTCATCATCGTGATCATCGCCGTGATCGCGATCAAGGCCGCGACCGGCCGCGGGACGCCGCTCCGGGGAGGCCTGCCGTCCGGCCACGCGGCTCTTGCCTTCGCCGCCTGGATCGCGATCACCTACGCCGCGGGCCCTGACCACCGCTTCCTGGTCTCGACGATCGCGCTGCTCGCAGCGCTCCTCGTCGCCCAGACCCGGGTCGAGTCCGGCGTCCATTCGTCGGTCGAAGTGCTGCTCGGAGGGATGCTCGGCGCACTGCTGACACTCGCGATCTTCCAGTTCTCCTCGTAGCCGCTCCTACACTTCACCCGTGAGCGATCTCGTCGAGAAGGCCGAAGCAGCTGCTGCTGCCGCGTACGCCCCGTATTCCAACTACCTCGTGGGCGCCGTCGTCCGGGCGCGCGACGGGCGTGAGTTCACCGGAGTGAACGTCGAGAACGCCGCCTACCCGCTCGGGATCTGCGCCGAGAAGACCGCGATCGGCGCCGCCGCAACCGCCGGAATCCGCCCCGGGGACATCGAGGCCATCGGGATCACCGCATCACCCTGCGGCGGCTGCCGGCAGTGGCTCCACGAGTTCCGCATCGACCGGGTCAGCTACCGGGCCGCCGACGGCACAATCCACACCGTGACGACCGCCGAGCTCCTGCCCGACGGCTGGGACCTGCCCGAATGAGGTCGGGCTTCGCCGCCCTGACCGGGCGCCCGAACGTCGGCAAGTCGACGCTGGCGAACGCCCTCGTCGGTGAGAAGGTGGCGATCGTCTCTCGCATCCCCCACACGACGCGCCATCGCATCCGCGGCGTCTGGACGGAGGACGACGCGCAGCTCGTCCTCGTCGACCTGCCCGGCTGGCAGCGGCCGATCGACACGCTGACCGAGCGGATGCAGAGCCGGGTCGACGACACGATCGCCGACGACCTCGACGTCGCGGTGCTCGTCGTCAACGCCCGAGAGAGGATCGGTGCAGGCGACCGGTACGTGGCCGGCCGCGTCTTCGAGCTCGGCTGCCCGGTCGTGACCGTCGTCAACAAGGTCGACCGTCTCAAGCCGGCTCACATCGTCGAGCAGATGAAGGCCGCCGCCGCCCTCGGGAAGTTCCACTCGCTCCACCCGGTGAGCGCCAAGACCGGAGACGGGATCTCGGAGCTCCGCGCCGACCTGGTCGAGCTGTTGCCCGACGGCCCGATGCTCTACCCGGCAGGTGAGGTCACCGACATGCCGCTCGAGGCGAGGATCGCCGAGCTCGTCCGCGAGCAGGCGCTCCACGTGACCCGCGAGGAGGTGCCGCATGCGCTCACCGCCGAGGTGATCGAGATCGACGACCGCCGCGTCCACGTTCGGCTCTACACCGAGACCGAGAGCCAGAAGATGATCATGATCGGCAAGGGCGGCTCGATGGTGCGGGAGATCGGACGCCAGGCGCGCCCCGGCATCGAGGCGCTGCTCGGCCACACGATCTTCCTCGAGCTGCAGGTGAAGGCCTCGCCCAAGTGGCGGCGCAACGAGACGATGCTCGAGCGGCTGGGGCTGTAAAGCCCTAGCCGGAGATCTTGTAGCCGGCGGCCGAGATTGCCGCGGTCGCGGTGCCGATCTTCTTCAACGCCGCCATCTGACCGACCGTCTGGAGCGCCGCGAGCTTGCCGGCCTTGAGCTTCACGATCACCGGGTCGAGCTCGTCCGCGAACTCGCCGACCGCCGCAGTCAGGTTCCGGTGGGGGACCGCAACGTCCGCCGGCGGAGTCAGCGCCACAAGCTGCTTCTGGGCAGCGCGGAGGTCGGCTTGCAGCTTCACGAGGCTCGTCGCGGCGCTGGCCGCGGTGCTCGGGTCCACCGAGTTGATCGAGTTCGTCAGGCCCGTCCCGATCGCGATCATCTGCCTCGAGTAGACGAGCTTCGTCACCGGCTTCGCCGGGACGGTCGTCGTCGCCGCTGCGGCGGTCGTCGTGGTGGTACTGCTCTTGCTGCCGCCGCCGCACCCACCGGCCAGGAGGCCCGTCGCGCCGACGAGTAGCAGCATGGTGATCGCCTGTCTCATGCCTGCAGTCCTACCCTAGCCGCTCGGGCGGCTCACATCGACTCATCTACACTCGACCGGTGGCCAAAGCGCCCGCACTCCCTGCCGGATTCGAGCTTCCGCTCAAGCAGCGGCTCCCGCGGATCGGCGCGATCGACCAGGTCGGCGTCGAGGGGCGCGCGGCAGAGCTCGCCAAGCGCAGCATCAAGAAGGACTCGAAGCTCTGGGCGCTCGAGCTCGCGATCCGCTGCTGCGACCTGACCACGCTCGAGGGCCAGGACACGCCCGGCAAGGTCTCGGCGCTCTGCAGCAAGGCGATCCGCCCCGATCCGACCGACCCGAACGTGCCGTCCGTGGCCGCAGTCTGCGTCTACCCCAACCTCGTGCCGACCGCGGTCGAGCGTCTCGCCGGCAGCGGCGTCAAGGTCGCCTCGGTCGCGACCGCGTTCCCGTCGGGGCAGAGCCCGCTCGACGTCAAGGTGCGCGAGGTCGAGGAGGTCGTCGCGCTCGGCGCCGACGAGGTCGACATGGTGATCGACCGCGGCGCGTTCCTCTCCGGCCGCTACGCGCTCGTCTACGACGAGATCGTGCGGGTGAAGGAGGCATGCGGCGAGGCGCACCTGAAGGTGATCCTCGAGGTGTCGGAGCTCGGCACCTACGACAACGTTCGGCGGGCCTCGCTGCTCGCGATGGCCGCCGGCGCCGACTTCATCAAGACCTCGACGGGAAAGCTCCCGGGCGCCGCGACGCTCCCGGTGCAGCTCGTGATGCTCGAGGCGATCCGCGACGTGTTCGAGGACACCGGCCGCCGCGTCGGGATGAAGGCCGCCGGCGGGATCCGGGCGTCGAAGAACGCGATCCAGTACCTCGTCCAGGTGCACGAGACGCTCGGCCCCGAGTGGCTGACGCCCGATCTGTACCGGCTCGGCGCGTCGTCCCTCGTGAACGACATCCTGATGCAGATGCGCAAGGAGAAGACAGGCGCCTACCAGTCGAAGGACTACTTCACGAATGACTGAGCTCTCGAAGCGAGGGTCGGCCTCCCCGGTTCCGGCGGACTGGACGTACGCCCCGGCCCCGGAGTCACGCGACATCGTGTCGCTGCGGGAGCGCTACGGCCTGTTCGTCGGGGGCGAGTGGCTCGAGCCGCGCGCGGGCGAGTCGTTCACGACGATCTCTCCACGCGACGAGGAGCCGCTCGCGCGAGATCGCGCAGGCGGGCGCCGAGGACGTGACGCTCGCGGTGGCGGCGGCGCGCGAGGCGTTCGGCACCTGGTCGGCTCTTCCCGGCTCCGACCGCGCGAAGTACCTGTTCCGGATCGCGCGCATCCTCCAGGAGCGGGCGCGCGAGTTCGCGGTGCTCGAGTCGCTGAACGGCGGGAAGCCGATCAAGGAGTCCCGCGACGTCGACCTTCCGCTCGCCGCCGCGCATTTCTTCTACTACGCCGGTTGGGCCGACAAGCTCGAGTACGCCTTCCCGAACCGCTCACCGCGCCCGCTCGGGGTGGCGGGGCAGATCATCCCGTGGAACTTCCCGCTGCTGATGCTCGCCTGGAAGCTCGCGCCCGCGCTCGCCGCCGGCAACACCGTCGTGCTCAAGCCGGCCGAGACGACGCCGCTCTCGGCGCTGCTCTTCTGCGATGTCGTGCGCCAGGCGGAGCTGCCGCCGGGCGTCGTGAACATCGTCACCGGCGACGGCTCGACGGGCGCGGCGCTCGTCGACGCCGAGGTGGACAAGATCGCGTTCACCGGCTCGACCGACGTCGGCAAGGCGATCCAGCGGCGACTTGCAGGCACCGGCAAGAAGCTGACGCTCGAGCTCGGGGGCAAGGCCGCGAACATCGTCTTCGACGACGCCGCGCTCGACCAGGCGGTCGAGGGGATCGTCAACGGCATCTACTTCAACCAGGGTCACGTCTGCTGCGCAGGCTCTCGGCTGTTCGTGCAGGAGTCGATCGCCGAGCCCGCGATCGAGAAGCTGAAGAAGCGGATGGCCACCCTCCGGGTCGGCGATCCGCTCGACAAGAACACCGACGTCGGGGCGATCAACTCGCGCGCGCAGCTCGAGAAGATCACCGAGCTCGTGGCCTCCGGCACCGCCGAGGGAGCCGAGATCTACCAGCCGCCGTGCCGGCTGCCCGAGAAGGGCTACTGGTTCGCGCCCACGGTGTTCACGAACGTCGCGCAGAGCTACCGGATCGCGCAGGAGGAGATCTTCGGGCCCGTGCTCTCCGTGCTCACGTTCCGCACGCCCGAAGAGGCGGTCGAGAAGGCGAACAACACGCCGTACGGGCTGTCGGCCGGTGTCTGGACGGAGAAGGGATCACGGATCCTCTGGATGGCCGACCGGCTTCGCGCGGGCGTCGTGTGGGCGAACACGTTCAACCGCTTCGACCCGGGGAGCCCGTTCGGGGGCTACAAGGAGTCCGGGTTCGGGCGCGAAGGCGGGCGGCACGGCCTCGAGCCGTACCTCGCTTTCGACAGGAACGGTGATTGAGCTCCGACCCGCCGCGAGCTCCGACGAGGAGGCGCTGGCGGCGATCGACCGGGCGACCTGGTCGTCGATCTCGAGCCCGGCTCCGCCGCCGGGGAAGGGCTGGACGTTCTTCGATGATCGGCTGCGACCCGAGGATGTCGTCGTCGCGCTCGACGAGGGCGAGGTCGCCGGCTACGTGCGGCTCCAGCCGGTCTCGCCGCTCGCGTCGACGAGTCACGTGTTGCAGGTCAACGGGATCGCCGTCGACCCGGCGAGGCAGCGGCGCGGCGTGGGGCGGGCTCTCGTCGATGCGGCGATCGCGGAGGCGCGCCGCCGCGGAGCGCGGCGCCTGACGCTCCGGGTGCTCGGTGCGAACGAGGGCGCGAGGCAGCTGTACGAATCGGCCGGCTTCGTGGTCGAGGGCGTGCTGCGGGGACAGTTCCTGCTGGACGGCGTCTACGTCGACGACGTCTTCATGGCGCTCGAGCTCTAGACCCGACGATCCGTTTCGCGCGAGTAATCCCCAAGCCCGTATCCTCAGCGGCATGGCCCGCCTGCCGGTCAAGAAGACGTACAAGCTCTTCATCGGCGGCGCGTTCCCGCGCTCGGAGTCGGGGCGCGTCTACGAGGCTCAGGGTCAGAACGTCGCGCGGGCCTCGCGAAAGGACGCTCGCGATGCCGTGACGGCTGCGCGCGCAGCGCAGCCGAAGTGGGCTGCGGCGACGGCGTACAACCGCGGCCAGGTGCTCTACCGGGTCGCCGAGATGATGGAGGCGCGGATTCCCGAGTTCGCCGAGCTGTCGTCGGGGCGGGACGAGGTCGAGCGCGCGATCGACCGTTGGGTCTGGTACGCCGGATTCGCCGACAAGCTGTCGCAGGTGCTCGGCGGTGCGAACGCCGTGTCCGGGCCGTACTTCAACTTCACCGTGCCGGAGCCCACCGGCGTCGTCGCCGTCGTCGCGCCGGAGGAGCCGCCGCTCCTCGGGCTCGTCTCTCGGATCGCGCCGGCGCTCGTCGGCGGCAACTCGGTTGTCGCGATCGCGTCGGAGGGCAAGCCGCTGGCGGCGGTCGAGCTGGCCGAGGCGCTCGCCACCAGCGACCTCCCGGGTGGCACGGTCAACCTGCTCACGGGCCATCGCTCGGAGCTGGCTCCGTGGCTCGCCTCGCACATGGACGTCAATGCGATCGACCTCACCGGCGCAGACGGGCTGCGCACAGATCTCGAACGGGCTGCCGCCGACAACGTCAAGCGCGTGATCCTGGGTGCTCCGGACTCGCAGAGCCTGTACGAGATCTCGGCATTCCTCGAGCTGAAGACGATCTGGCATCCGATCGGCGTTTGAGGGTCGAGATCCTCGGCTCGGGCGGCGCGGTCACCACCCCGCGGCCGGGGTGCATGTGCCGGGTCTGCGTCGAGGCCCGCGAGCGAGGCGCGCCCTACGCCCGCACCGGCCCGAGCGTGTTCGTGCACGGGCCGGACGTGCTGATCGACACGCCCGAGGAGTCGAAGCTGCAGCTGAACCGCTCGCAGGTGACGGCGATCGCCGCCGGCCTCTACTCCCACTGGCATCCCGACCACACCGCCGGCCGCCGCGTCTGGGAGTCGCGAAACTTCGACTTCCGCTCCTGGCCGCGCCGCTTCGAGACGACCCCGATCTACGTCCCGAGGCGAGTGTGGGAGGACTTCGAGGCGAACTACGGCCTTGCCGACCAGTTCCGGTTCATGGAGCGCCAGGGGACGGTGGAGGTCGTGCTGGTCGGGGAGAACGAGCCGTTCGAGGTGGGCGACACGCTCGTCACGGCGGTGCCGCTCGATGAGGAGAACGCACACGCCTTCCTGTTCGAGCGAGACGGGAAGCGCGTTCTCGTCGCGATGGACGAGACCCATGGGTGGACGCCGTCGGGGCTCGGGCCCCTCGATCTCGCCGTCCTGCCGATCGGGGTCTTCGAGCACCACCCGTACACCGGCGAGCGGCTGATCCCGGAGGAGTTCTGCAAGCCGCCTGTCAAGAAGACGCGGTACGGCCGGACGCTCGAGCTCGTGCGTGAGCTCGCGCCGCGGCGCGTGGTGCTCTCGCACGTCGAGGAGATGGACAGGCTCTCGCACGACGAGCTCGTCCGGCTCGGGTCGTCGGACGGCTGGGAGCCCGCGTTCGACGGCCTCATCGTCGATGCTTGACGGAAGGGCCGCGCCAGCGATTAGGCTTCGGCCGCAGGTGGGATCAACTCGACGGCTGAGCCAACGGATCTCCGAAGGCGACGGGATCGCGATCATCGTCCGCGTGGGCGATGCGGAGGCGGCGCGTGCCGCCCAGGAGCAGGGCGCAAAAGCGCTCGCCGTCGACCACGTGGTGGCCGGGATCCGCGACTCGAGCACGCTGCCCGTGCTGTGGCTCGCACCCGCGGCCCCGGGGGATGCGGACGTCGACGCGGTCGCGATCCGGCCGACCGGCGCCGATGCCGAGGGTCTCGAGACGGTGATCGAGGTTCGCGACGAGGACGAGCTCGAGGAGGTCTTCGAGGTGCGCGACCCCGAGATCGTCCTGATCTCGCCGCGGGAGAACGGGAAGGATCCGCTCGAGCTGGCGCTCGAGCTGCTGCCGGACGTCCCGGCCGGGAAGCTCGCGATAGCCGACGTCGACGTCGGCGACCGCGACGAGGTGCTGAAGCTCGAGCGCGCCGGCTTCGACGCGGTGCTCGTCGCCCCCGGCCACGTGGGCTCGCTCGTCGGGCACTCGCCTCCGGACGTCTAGCAGCGAGTGCCCGCAGCGGACAGGTGTGGATCAACCGGCACGAAACCGGCACGAATCCGTTGCTGACCGGGGTTTAGAATTGCTCTCGAGGGCGGAGGGGTGCGTCCCCACCCTATGGGCGGGGGTGCGGGTGTGGCCACTTGGACAGGCCCTTTCCGGCGCTCGGCGTGCAACTGGCGGCGGACCCCGTCTACCATGGTCCGGGCGTGAGAGCCTTGCTTGCATCGGCAGGTGTCCTTGCCGCAACCGTGCTGCTCGTCGCAGGCTGCGGCGGCGGGACGAAGACTGCGACCACCACCACGGCTGCGGCGCCCGCGAAGGCGACCTGTGCCTTCCGCCACGGCTGGCAGATGCTGGCCAACCGGATCGACGCTGACGTGTACTGCCCGGGCTGGCTGCCCGACCCGCTGACCTCGCAGATCAACGGGCAGTGGAGCAACATCAACTCGGTCAGCAAGGACCGGAGCTATCTCGAGAGCTTCGTCTGGCAGGACACCGACGGGCCCAACACGAGCGGCGAGCTGCACGTCAACCTTCGCGGATATCCCGACCGCACCAAGATGCCGCTGTGCCTCACGGGCCTGAAGGACACCATCCTCAAGCCCTGCTTCGCCGGCGCCCACGGCACGATCACGGCCGGCGGGATCAAAGCCAAGCTCTACACCGTCAACCAGGACGCCGACACGTGGCACCTGCTGCTGCTCTGGCATCACAACGACGGGCTCTACACCCTGTCTGAGCACCTGGCGCCGCCGCTCGACTACAAGAAAGTCATCGCGTATCTCAAGCGGGAGCTCGCCGGGCTCGTGCTGATCGCGCCGTCCCACTCGACGTGAGCCCGACCCGGAGGGAGCTGATCGCGGGCGCAGCAGTCGGGGCGCTCGGGCTGGCGGGCGTCTACGAGCTCGTCGACCACCTTGCGGCCTCGCCGCCGAAGCGACCGGTCGCGGCCGGCCCGGAGCTGCCCGAGCAGCATCTCCTCCAGGGGATCAAGGTCGTGAACCAGAACGACGTCGAGGTGCTCGTGCCGCCGCTCCATCACGAGGTGATGACGGCCAAGCTCGACCTCACCCCGTCCGACCTCGCCGGCGCGCAGTGGACGCTCGAGGACGTCCTCGCGAAGCTCGACGCCGACTACCCCGCGACGCCCGCCGGGCTCGGCGTGACGGTCGCCTGGGGGCTTCCGTACTTCCACCGCCTCGTCCCGGGCCAGGCTGCCAGGAGCCTTCCCTATGACCGCAGGGCCGGCAAGGCCGCGCTGCTCGACGCGCACCGGTTCCAGAGCGACCCGGACACGACGGTGCTCGAGGCGAACGACCTCGCGATCCTGCTTCGCTCCGACCAGCGCGCCCACATCGACGACGGGATCGACCGGTTGCGCGCCAGCGGCCTCTTCAAGGTCACGAGCCTCCGCCGCGGTTTCGCCGGCGGGTCGCTCGAAGGCGGCGTCTCGCTCCCACGCACGATGGCCCGCGCGGCCAACGTGCCGGGCGCCGATCTGATCCCCGAGGGCGCGGAGCTCTTCTTGGGCTTCACCTCGACGCAGAAGGCCGCGTTCGGCCCGGGCAAGATCGCCAACTTCGAGACGCTCGGGTACGTCGATCTGCGCGACAGCGGCTACTTCCGGGAGGGCACGCACATGCACCTCTCGCACGTCACCGAGGACCTCGAGGCCTGGTACGTGAACTTCGCCTTCGATGAGCGCGTCACGACCGCGTTCCGCCCCGGGCTCGACGTGGCGGAAGGCACCCAGGCCGTCCCGATGGGGCCCGCGCAGGCCTCGGACACGCACCAGGTGCGCCGGCAGTTCCACCAGACGGGGCGGATCGGCCACAGCGCGTCGATCCAGACCACGTCGCGCCTTCAGCAGGCGGCGACCGGCCCGGACGGGACGCATTACCCGAAGGGCACCGCGATCCCGATCCGCGCGGACTTCAACACGCTCGACAACCCCTTCTTCTACTCCTCCGAGGCGAGGGTGATCCAGGCGGGGCCGATGGCGGGGATCCACTTCATCGTCTTCAACCCCTCGAGCGACGACTTCGATCGCAACCGGCTCGCGATGGACGGGATCCTGCCGAGCGGCAACCTGCACATCCAGCCGAACGATCGCGCGCAGGGGTTCAACTCGGTGCTCAGCACCACTCACCGCCAGAACTACCTCGTGCCGCCCCGGCGGCACCGCAGCTTCCCGCTCGCCGAGCGCTGAGCGCGCGAGAATCCGCCGGTGGCTTTCCGCGCGCTGATCCTCGCAACCCTCGTTCTCGCTCTCTCGGCCTCGGGCGCTGCGGCCGGGCCGTCCACCTCGACCGTGCGAATCGTCCTCGGCGGAGACGTGATGCTCGGCCGCGGTCTCGCCCGTCTCGCGGCCCGGGACCCGGACGCCGTCTTCGCCGGAATCCGCCTCGAGCTCGGGTCGGCCGACCTCGCGGTCGCGAACCTCGAGTCCCCGCTGACGGACCGGGCCCATCGGGCACGCCACGGCCCGAATGCTCTCGAGGCGCAGCCTGCCACGGCGCGGATCCTTGCGGCGGCCGGGTTCGATGCGATGGCGATCGCGAACAACCACGCCGGAGACGCGGGCCCCGCCACCGTTCCGGACACGATGCGGGCGCTCAGGAGCGCCGGGCTCGGCGTGATCGGTGCCGGCAGCACCGCCGAGGCGGCCTACACGCCACGGATCGTCCATGCGCGCGGGTTGACGATCGCCTTTCTCTCGTTCGACGACACGGGCGAGGGGCCGCGCGCAGGCTCAGCGACCCCGGGTGTCGCCCGGTGGAACGCTCGGCGGGCGCACGCGTCGGTCGCGCGCGCCCGCTCGGAGGCCGACGTCGTCGTCGTCGGGCTCCACGGAGGCTCGGACTACAACCCGACGACAGATCCATGGCTGCTTCACCTCGGGCGTCTGCTCGCGGGCTGGGGGGCGGACATCGTCTGGGGCACTGGACCGCATGTCGTCCAACCGACGGAGCTCGTCCCCGGTAAGGACGGCCGTGAGACGGTCATCGCGACCAGCCTCGGCAATCTCGTCTTCGACCAGTCGATCCCGGGGACGCGGGCCGGGGAGCTGCTCGAGGTCCTGGCCGGCAAAGGCGGCGTTCGTGCGTTTCGACTGGGCGCGACCGCGCAGGCACCGTCGAACGCGGTCGGTTTCTCGCACTGGCTCACGCCCCGCGGGGAACGCGGTGGCGTTGAGCGGCGATTGGTGGCGCCTCGCGACAGTGCCCGCCCTCGCTCGCGCGACCCGCGTCGAGCTCTCCGGTTTCCCCGGCAAGGTGGTGTACGCGGCGACCGGCGACCCCGAGGGCAACGGCGGACGCCAGCTTGCCGTCTCCTTCTGGCGCCCCTACCGGCGCACCGACGTCAACGCGGTGATCCCGCGCGGGCGGCTCGTCGACCGGCGTGGGCTGACCGCGCACGTAGGTCTCTACGTTCCCGGATCGCGGCGCGAGCTCTGGGTCGCGGGGACGCTGCTCGCACCGGTCTCGCAGCTGGCGCCGTGCGACGGGTCGCTTGCGGTCGCCTACACGACGCTGAACGGCAAGACGACGGTCTCGACCGGCGCCTGGGCGTGGCGCGGCTTCGGGTTCTCGCCGCTGCCCGTGCTCCCCGGCCCCGGCCGGCCGGGCTGTGCCGACGTCGACGGTGACGGGCGGCCCGATCCCGTCATACTCGGGCGCACACGATGAGACGTCCGCTCGAGGGAATGATCCTGCTGCTCGCCTCGGTCGCGCTCGTCGCGACCTCGTGTGGCGGGTCCAGCTCCCCCGCGTCGACAACGAGTAGCCAGGCCGCCTCGGGAACGGCCTTCGAGATCCCGGCGCCGATCGTCCCGTTCGGGCTCTACGTGCCGGTTCCCGCGACGAGCTCGAGCGCCGCCTACCCAGGCCCGTCGACGCCGACCTCGCTCGCGAACGTTGACCTCGCGCCCTCCGAGAAGGCCGAGCTCAAGCAGGTTCCTGCGCTCGGGCCGATGCTCGAGAAGCAGGGCTTCGGCGTCGTGCGCTCAGGCTCGAGCCTGTTCCAGTCCGAGTACGAGGGGAACATCTACGGCGGCTTCCCGGTCTACGTCACCACCGACGCCGCGTACAACAGCTTCCACCTGGTGTTCGACAAGACGCTGCGCGACCTCGAGCAGAAGGTGCTGCTGCCGAAGCTCGAGCCTGCTCGTCGCGAGTCTCCTCCAGAAGGCGCATGCCCAGGCGGCCGGGCTCGGCGACTCGCCGGTGGGCGGCTCGGCCTCCAGGGTCGAGCAGCTCTACGAGGTCGCTGCCGCCGAGCTCGGGCAGAAGGTCGCGCTCGGGCCGCTCGCAAAGGCCGAGAAGGCGCTGATCGACGCCCACGATCAGACGACCAGATCGCCGATCGTCGGCGGCCAGGTCGACTACTCGCTGTTCACGCCGCGCGGCCACTACGCGCTGACGCCGGCGCTGACGCGGTTCTTCGTCGCGATGTCCGTGCTCGGCCAGATCCCCTTCTGCCTGCCGGGGACAACGAGCTGCCCGGGATCGGAGCCGACGCGGATGGGGATCCTCGCCTCGCTCGCGCTGGCCGGCAACTCGAAAGACCGGGCGCTCTGGCAGCAGATCTACGAGCCGACCGCGTTCCTCGTCGGGCTCGCCGACGACTACACGCCGGACGAGGTGGCCGCGGCGGTCAAGAACGCGGCTCCGGCGGTACTCGCACCCGGAGGTCTGAAGTCCCTGAGCTCCGACGCCGAGGTCGGCAGGATCGCGGACGCGCTCGTCGCGGCCCGCAAGGTGCGGATCAACCCTTCCGCCGCCTCTATCCGGATCATGGGGACGCGGTTCGTCACGGACGAGCTCCTGCTCCAGAATCTCGTCTACCCGCACGTCGGAACCGCCGCGCGGCCGCGCACGCTGCCCTCCGCGGTCGATCTCGCCTCCGCGTTCGGCGGTCAGTTCTCGGCGAAGGTGATGAAGGCGAAGGGCGCGCCGAACTACGCGAACTACGACAGCCAGATGCAGGCCGTCCAGCAGGCGGTTGCGACGCGCCCAGCCGGGCAGTGGGGCTCGACCGTCTACGACGCCTGGCTCTACGCGCTGCAGCCGATGTTCACCCCGCACGGATCGGCGTTCCCCGACTACATGCGCTCGGACGCGTGGGCCGCCAAGGATCTCCAGAGCGGTCTCGGCTCGTATACCGAGCTCAAGCACGACACGATCCTGTTCGCCAAGCAGCTCGTTGCAGAGGCCGGGGGAGACTTCTCCAAGCGCAACCCGCTGAACTGGGTCGAGCCGGACCCGGTCGCCTTCGAGCGGCTCGCCGCCGGCGCCGACCTGATGAAGCGCGGCCTCGCGCGGCGTGGGCTGCTCACCCACGAGTCGGCCGGCCTCGTCGGGACGGAGATCGGCCTGTTGCGCTTCCTCGGGACGACCGCGCGCGCCGAGCTCGCCGGGAAGCCGATCTCGGCTGCTGCGAACAAGCGACTCCGGAGCGTCGGTGACGCGCTGAGCGCGATCTGGTGGCGGACCTCGGAGCGGTCGAACCCCGATCCCTCGATCCCCGACCAGTCTGCCGTCGTTGCCGACATCGCGACCTCGCCGAACGCGATCCTCGAGCTCGGCACTGGCGAGGTTCAGACGATCTACGTGATCGTCCCGGCGCTCAATGGGACGTTCGAGCTGGCCCGCGGCGGCGTCTACAGCTATTACGAGTTCACGACGCCCCCGGCCGAGCGGCTCACCGACGCGCAATGGCGCGCGATGCTCGCGACCGGCAAGGCGCCCGCCCCGCCCGGCTGGGAGGCCGCCTTTCGGGTGCCGTGCCCGCACGCGAGTCAGGCGTGCAGCCCGTCGTACCTGCCAGGCTAGGGGGAGCCGCGTGCGCGGAGCGATCTCGAGAGGTTTTCGTCGGCGCGGCGGCCGACTCTAGTTGCGCCTTTAGCGGCGGCCGAAGATCGAGAGCAGCATCAGGAAGACGTTCAGGATGTCGAGGAAGATCGACGCTGCGAGCAGGGGCGCAGCCCTGATGTCCTTGGTCTTCCGAAGCCGCTGGAAGTCGACCATCGTGAAGCCGGCGAAGATGACGAGCCCGAGGATCGCGTAGATCAGGTCACCGTTCGGGATGTTGACGAAGATCGTGATGATCCCGAAGACGATCAGGGCGAGCAGCGCCCAGAAGCAGACTCGCGCGAGGCCCGAGAGGTCGCGCCTGGTCGCGTAGCCCGCGGTGCCGAAGCCGGCGATGAAGAGAGCCGTCGCGCCGCCCGCCTGCCAGACCGCCTGAGGGTTCGTCTCGGCGTAGTACGCGATCGTCGGCGCCACCGCGAGCCCGACTAGCAGGCCGAAGCCGAACAGCATGAAGATCGCGAGCTGCTCCGACTTGCGGATCGCGAACTGCATGCCGAAGAGGCACGCGAACGAGGCGATGAAGAACAGCCACCCGTACCGGTAGGACATGTCGCGTCCGAGGTAGGCGCCGAGCGCGAAGGTGGCCGCCGTGAGCGCGACGAGGCCCATCGTCTGCCCGAACAGCTGGCGCGTCTGGTCCCTGGTGGGGGCGCCGACGAGAACGGACGATTCGGGCGAATTCACGTGCTCAGCCTAGCGAACGGCAGCGACGGATTAGTACGTGGCGCGACCGGGGTTACTACGACTGGTGGTCGTGCGGATGCTGCTTCGCGCGCCACTCGTCCTCGTAGGCCTCGGCGGCGGCGAACTCGCGGTCGAGCTCGGCCTGGTCGGTCCCGGGCTCGAGCTTCTCGCCGACGGCGTTGCGGCGTCGCACCCCGACGAACGCGAAGATCAGGAGCGGGATGACGAGGACGGCAATGATGATGACCGGGAGCACGCCGGAACCCTACCGCCCAAACCCGGCCGCCGAAAGCCAACCGGGGGCTCGGACGGTCGGCCGAGAAGTCGGGCGGAAGATGCGGCGGGTGGGATTCGAACCCACAAGTCCCAGAGGGACAACGGCTTTTGAGGCCGTCGCGTAGACCAGTTCCGCCACCGCCGCCGGTCGGCGCGATTGTACGCAGACCCACCGGCGCACCCGGCGGAACCACGCTTTCCGGCGCGCCCGGGAGCACGGTTCGGCGCTTCGCGAACGGGTGCCGCTTGAAAAAAGTTCGCAGTGTGCGGATACTCACGTGCTCGTGACCGCCGACGCCTCGTCGCCAGCGCTCTCTCAGCGCCGCTCTGTCCGCCCTCCCAGCCCGGTCACGCTGATCGGTCTCGGCCTGGTCGCGGTCGTCGTCGGCTGGCTGATCGTCAACCTGTTCAACTCGCCGGCGATCTTCGCCGAGGCCTTCCTGATCGGCCTCACGAACGGGTGCATCTACGCGCTCGTGGCGCTCGGCTACACCCTGGTCTACGGGATCCTGGAGCTGATCAACTTCGCGAACGGCGACGTCTTCATGCTCGGCGGGATGTTCGCGTTCACGTTCGCCACGTGGTTCGGGCTGAATCAGGGGCAGGAGCTGCTCTGGCCGTTGATCGTGCTGATCCTGATCATGTGCGCTGTCTGCTGCGCTGCGATCAACGCGACGATCGAGGTGGTGGCGTACCGCCCGCTGCGACACGCCCCGCGAATCGCGCCGCTGATCACCGCGATCGGAGTGAGCTTCATCCTCCAGACGGCCGCTCTGATCTGGCAGGGCCCGAACCCCGTCGCCTTCCCCAACGTGCTGCCCTCGGGCCCGATGACCACGATCGACGGAGTCGTCATCTCGTGGACGACCCCGATCGTCGTCCTGCTGACCGTCCCGGTGCTCGCCGGCCTCGTCTACCTCGTCCAGAAGACGAAGCAGGGCAAGGCGATGCGCGCGACGGCCCAGGACATGAACGCGGCGGCGATCATGGGGATCAACGTCAACCGGACGATCTCGTTCACGTTCCTGCTCGCCGGCTCTCTCGCGGGCGCCGCCGGGCTCGTGTTCGCGCTCACGCAGACCGACGTCCGCTTCGACCAGGGCTTCACCCTCGGGCTGATCGCGTTCACTGCCGCCGTCCTCGGCGGGATCGGCAACCTCCCCGGCGCGGTGCTCGGGGCGATCCTGATCGGCCTGATCCAGGCCTTCAACGAGGCTCTCACCTGGCACGCGCCGGGCTCGACCTGGACCGAGTCGATCGTGTTCACGGTCCTGATCCTGATCCTCGTCTTCCGCCCCGAGGGCCTCCTCGGCGAGCGGACGCCCGAAGGGGGCTGAGTGTCGGCGGTCGAGCACGTCGGGTTCCGCAACCAGATGCGGGCGCGGTGGCAGGCGCTGCCCGAGCGGCAGCGCCTGGTGATCACGCTCGTCGTCGAGGTCCTCGTGTCCGTCCTGTTCTGGTTCGTGAACGCCGGCCTCGGCTACGCGGTCGCGCTGATCTTCACCGCGCTCTGGCTCCGGAAGATGCGCCCGCTCCCGTGGCGGCTCGTGGTCGAGTTGATCGTGGCGGCGATCTTCCTGATCGGGTGGCTTGCCGGATCGACGCCCGGCGGAGTCCCGCTGGTGATCATCGTCGCGTTCGCGTTCACCTGGATCCCGGCGGGCTCGCGCCGCTGGGCGATCCCGCTCGGCTGCGTGATCGTCGCGCTGCTCTATCCGTTCGTCGCGGCACGGCTTTTCACGATCCCGGTCTTCGGCCCGTTCCCGGACGTGGCCTCGGGCACCGGCACTTACATGATGGTCTTCATGATGATGGCCGTCGGGCTGAACATCGTCGTCGGCTACGCGGGCCTGCTCGACCTCGGCTACGTCGCCTTCTACGCGATCGGGGCGTACGTCATGGGCTGGTTCGCGTCGGGTCAGTTCCAGGGCGAGAAGTGCAGCAACCCTCACTTCGCGGTCGACAACTGCCCGGCCCAGCTCGTCCCGAAGCTGAACTTCTCCTTCGGCGGGGTCGGCATCCCGGTCGGCACGGGCGGCATCCACCTCTCGATCTTCCTCGTGCTCATCATCGCCGGAGCCGTGACCGCGCTCTTCGGGATCCTGATCGGCCTCCCGACGCTTCGGCTTCGCGGCGACTACCTGGCGATCGTCACGCTCGGGTTCGGCGAGATCCTGCCGCAGATCGCGCGGAACGGCGACAACATCGCCGGCTGGAACCTGACGAACGGCGCTCTCGGCATCAACCCGATCGACCAGCCCGGCTTCGGCAATCACCTGTCGAAGATCACGGGCGGGTTCCTGCCGGCGAGCTTCCAGACGTGCTGCAACGCGAAGATCTTCGAGCACCAGATCTCGACGGCCGACCTCTTCTACTGGTTCGCGATCCTGCTCCTCGTCATCACCGTGTTCGTCTCGCTGCGGCTCCGGGACTCCCGCCTCGGCCGCGCCTGGATCGCGATCCGCGAGGACGAGACCGCGGCTGCCGCGATGGGCATCCCGCTGATGCGGACGAAGACGTGGGCCTATGCGGGCGGCGCCTTCTTCGGCGGCGTGGCCGGCGCGTACTACGCGTCGGCCAAGGACAGCGTGACGAGCGACGACTTCTTCTTCAACATCTCGGTGTTCATCCTCTGCATGGTCATCCTCGGCGGGATGGGGAACGTCTGGGGCGTCCTCGCGGGCGCCGCGTTCCTCGCGTTCCTGAACAAGGAGGGGCTGGCGGACATCGGCGCCTGGATCAACGCGAACATCCATGTGTTCGGCTACCGGCCGAACATCGACGTGCCGCTCTACGAGACCGGGATCTACGGGGTGATCATCGTCGTCGTCATGCTCTGGCGACCCGAAGGCCTGCTCCCGTCGAGGCGCCGTGCGCGCGAGCTGCACGAGACCGAGACGCAGGACACGCCGCTCTACGACCTGCAGCACGAGGGGGCGTGATGGCGGAGGACAACATCCTCGTCGCCGAGGACCTGCGCAAGGAATTCGGCGGCCTCGTCGCGGTGAACAACGTCAACTTCGCCGTTCCGCGCGGCAAGGTGATCTCGCTGATCGGGCCGAACGGCGCGGGCAAGACGACCTTCTTCAACATGCTGACCGGCGTCTACAAGCCCACCTCGGGGAGGGTGATCTTCCTCGGCGAGGACGTCACCGGCAAGCCGCCGCACGCGATCACCGCGCGCGGGGTCGGCCGGACGTTCCAGAACATCAGGCTCTTCGCCGACATGACGATGCTGGAGAACGTCCTCGTCGGGATGCACTCGCGGCTGAAGGCGAACATTTTCACCGCAGTCCTTCGCACCCGCGGCGTCAAGGCCGAGGAGGTCAGGGCGCGGGAGAAGGCACGTGAGCTGCTCCGCTTCGCCGGCCTCAAGCAGCACGAGGACGAGTTCGCAGGCGGGCTTCCGTATGGCGACCAGCGCCGCCTCGAGGTCGCGCGGGCGCTCGCGACCGACCCGCAGCTGCTGCTGCTCGACGAGCCGACGGCCGGGATGAACCCGCAGGAGTCGGCCGACTTCACGACGTTCGTTCGCAGGCTCCGCGACGAGAGCAAGCTGACCGTGCTGATGATCGAGCACGACATGCGCGTCGTCATGGGGATCTCTGACAGCGTCTCGGTGCTCGACTACGGCGAGAAGATCGCCGAGGGATCGCCGAAAGAGGTGCAGAAGAACGAGCGCGTGATCGAGGCGTATCTCGGCAAGGCGGCGGTCGAGGACATGAAACGGCAGGGGCTTTCATGAGCACGACGCCCACGTCAGCATCGGCTGTGGCGGAGCCGCCGGCGAGCGGCGACATCGTCCTCGAGCTCTCCGACATCCATACCTACTACGGCGCGATCCATGCGTTGAAGGGGATCTCGCTCGAGGTGCGCAGAGGCGAGATCGTCACGCTCCTCGGGGCCAACGGCGCCGGGAAGACGACGACCCTCCGCTCGATCAACGGGCTTCAGAGGCCGCGGCAAGGCTCGATCAAGTTCGAGGGACGAGACATCACGCAGGTCGCGCCGCACGAGATCGTCAAGCGCGGGATCGCGCAGTCGCCGGAGGGCCGGCGGCTCTTCCCGCGCATGACCGTGGTCGAGAACCTCGAGATGGGCGCGTTCCAGCGCACCGACAAGTCCGGGATCAAGGAGGACATGGATCACGTCTTCGAGCTGTTCCCACGTCTCCAGGAGCGCCGCAGCCAGAAGGCCGGGACGATGTCCGGAGGCGAGCAGCAGATGTGCGCGATCGGGCGGGCGCTGATGGCGCGGCCCTCGCTGCTCCTGCTCGACGAGCCCTCGCTCGGCCTCGCGCCGATCTTCGTCGAGCGGATCTTCGAGATCGTGAAGACGATCAACGACGAGGGCACCTCGATCCTGCTCGTCGAGCAGAACGCCCTGATGGCGCTCGACCACGCCGACCGCGGCTACGTGATGGAGACGGGCAGCATCGTGCTCAGCGACAGCGCCGAGGCGCTGAAGACGAACGAGCAGGTGCGAAAGACCTACCTCGGCGAGGGGTAGAAGCCCGGAAGCAGATTGCTATCGCGTATCCTGCTGCCTGCTTCGCAGGACCGCGATGAGGCCCGCGTTCAACCGCCCCGCGTCTGCCCACGACCGGGAGCTGATGGCTTCTACCAAACCGACTCGTCGTCGATCCGGGAGGTAGAAGTGAACGGTCCAGGTCAGCAGATTCGAACAGGCGGTCGCTGATGCGCACCGCCATCGCCATCGGTGTTGCCGGCGCCCTGGGCGCGTTGGCCCGGTACGGGGTCGGCGGTCTCATCAGCCGCCGCAACCAGGGTGCGTTTCCCTGGGAGACTTTCGTCGTGAATATCAGCGGCTCGTTCGTCCTCGGCTTCGTCTTCACCGCCGCGACGGAGCGCTGGGCCCTCGCGCCCTGGCTTCGCTCCGGGATCACGATCGGCTTCATCGGGGCTTACACGACCTTCTCGACCTTCATGCTCGAGACCTACCGTCTGACCGAGGATCGTGCTCACGGGCTCGCGTTCGCGAATGTCGTCGGGTCGTGCGTCGCCGGCCTCGTTGCGGTCTATCTCGGGGTCGTCCTGGGACGGGCGGTATGACCCGCCTCGAGGGTGATGGCAAGCTCGTCCGCATCTTCATCGGCGAGTCCGACACCTGGCACGGAAAGCCGCTCTACCAGGCGATCGTCAAGCGCGTCCGCGAGGAGGGCCTCGCCGGCGCGACCGTCACGCGGGGGATCGAGGGCTACGGTGCCAGCTCGCACCTCCACACCTCGCGAATCCTCAGGCTCTCCGAAGACCTGCCGCTCGTGATCGAGATCGTCGACACCGAGCAGCGGATCGAGGCGCTGCTACCGATCCTCGACGAGATGGTCGGCGACGGGATGGTGACGATCGAGACGGTCCGGATCGTGACCTACCGCGCGTCCGACTCGAGGACGAGCGGGAAGTAGGGCGGGGAGAGCAGGAACCCGATCCGCTCGGCGCCCCGTCCGCGGGCCATCCCGAGCGCCGCGCCGAAGCTGTGAACCGGCACGAGCCCGAGCTGCCGGGCGGCGTGAGCATCGCGGCAGCCGGCGATCAGCACCGGGCCGAGCCTGCTCAACGCCGGGTCGCAGGCGCTCCACGAGAGGAACGGCTCGAGCGGGATGGATCGAGCGGCCGGCGCGGTAGTCCGCGATCGCGCGCCTGTCCGCGAGTGCGTCCCGCTCGGCCTCGCGGAGCGCGTCCGAGTCTCGGGCGGTGCGCGGGTCGGAGAACAGCGCGCGGTACGGCGTCTGGACCGGAGCAGGGAAGCGGCGGTGGAAGTCGTGGAGGAGGATCGCGGTCCCGCCGGGACGCACCGGGAAGCCGTTCCGCCAGAGCCGTAGCGCGAGGCCGAGCCCGAAATAGGCCGCCGAGACCGGGTTCGGGGTGCCGCGGGGCAGGAACGGCGTCGTGGCCGGGATGCCGATCACGATCGCGTCGAGCGGCTCGTCGAGCGTCGCGCCCTTGAACTCGATCGCCCGCAGCAGCGCCTCGGAGTGTGCGGCGGACGGCGTACCGCCGAGAACCGTGGCGGCCGACAGCTCACGTGGGACACGCTCGATTACCCGGCGGCGCAGCTCCGTCGGCAGCACGCCGATGCCGCGGCGCAGCCTCGAGCCGGCGATCCGCTCGAGGCTTCGCTCGTCGTAGGGATAGCCGCCGTAGACGTGCGGAAGGTTCAGGACGAGCGAGACGCCGTAGACCGGGCTGCGCGCGGCGAGCAGCCGCTCGAGCTCGACGGCGAGCGCCCAGCCCGCGGATGAGGACGTCTCGAGCAAGGACGTCGCGCCCGACGAGCGCAGCACCTCCCGTGAGCACGCGCGGACGAGCGCCGACGGGCCACCGTGCAGGACGCTCTCGGCAGCCGTGACGGTCACGACCAGATCGGTCTCGGCGAGCGCGGGGGAGATGCGGACAGGCCGTCCCGCGATCGTGCCGAGCTCGACGAGGTCTTCGCCTTCGACGTCGTGGACGATCAGCCGGCCGCGGAAACGGCGGCGGAACTCGGGCGGGACGAGGAGACCGATCTCGCGTGGAGACGGTCGCCGGCCGAGGCCGCCCGCGACGAGGATCGTCACGTTCGCGACCCCGAGCCGCCCCAGCTCCTCGACGGTCGCGGCGATCGCCTCCTCGCGCGGATCCGGCGCGCACGAGGGAACGGGAAGGTTCGGCAGCTCGATCACCACCGTCGCCGAGCCGCCCGGTGTCGCGAGCGAAGCCAGCGGAGGGCCCGCGAGCGGGAACCGCAGCGCCTCCCGCGTGGCCGACCCGACCGCGTTCAGCACGTCCGTCGGCGGCGGCGGGCGCAGCACGACGCCGTCATCCGGGACGTCGACTACCGCGATCCTGGCGCCGGAGAGGAGCGGAATCCGGGTCACGGGCGCGGCGGTAGCATCGGATACCTAGTGTGTCCGAAGACGCTGACGGGGGAAGAGCTCGAGCTCGACGACGCTCCGGCCCGCGACGCCGACCTCTTCCTCGTCGACGGCAACAACCTCGCCTACCGCGCGTTCTTTGCGCTGCCGGAGGAGCTCGCCACGTCGGACGGCGTGCCCACCGGTGCTCTTCTCGGCTTCACGAACATGCTCTTCAAGCTGCTCTCCGACTACCGCCCGAAGGCGGTCGCGGTGGCCTGGGACTCACGGCCCGTGCACCGGAAGGAGCTGGCCGAGGCGGGCGACGTCGTCTACAAGGAAGGCCGCAGGCCGATGCCGGATCTCCTGCGGGAGCAGTTCCCGAGCTTCCGGCCGCTCGTCGAGGCGTTCGGCTACCGGAACCTCGAGTTCGAGGGGTGGGAAGCCGACGACGTGATCGCCACGCTGGCGACGCGCGCCGACTCCGAGGGCGTCCGCACGTGCGTGGTCTCGACCGACCGCGATGCGTTCCAGCTCTGCTCGGACAACATCTGCCTGATGATGACCCCGCGCGGGGTCGCAGACGTTCAGGTCTATACCCCTGCGCGCGTCGAGGCTCGCTACGGCATCCGTCCCGACCAGATCCCCGACTTCATCGGGCTGAAGGGCGACACGTCCGACAACATCCCCGGCATCCCCGGGATCGGCGACAAGACCGCCGGGGAGCTGATCGTCCGCTTCGGATCGCTCGAGGCCGTGATCGAGCACGCCGGCGACCTGACGCCCGCCCGATCGCGGGCCGTCACCGAGCACGCCGAGCAGGCGCGGCTCTCGAAGCAGCTGGCGACGATGCGGCGCGACCTCGAGCTCGACTTCGAGCCCTCCCAGCTCGTGCTCGCCCCGCCCGACCGCTCGCAGCTGAAGGAGTTCTTCCGCCGCTTCGAGTTTCGCGGGCTGCTCTCGCGGCTCGACACGCTCGACGAGGCGGTCCCGGCTGCTTCCGTCGACGTCACGGGCGTCGCGGTTCCCTGGCGCGAAGGCGAGCCCGTCGCCTCCGGCCGGGCCGGCTTCGCGGCTGCGGGCGATCGTGCTGCCGTGTCCACGGACGAAGGTGTCGTTGTCGGCCCGCGCCCCGCCAGGATCGAAGGCGAGCTTGTTGTGCACGACGCAAAAGCAGCCGGTGTAAACGCGATCGACGACACATTGATTGCGGCCTATCTGATCGACCCCGGGCGTTCCGAGTACGAGCTCTCCGACCTGGGCGCCGAGTACGGGATCGAGCTACTGCCCGAGCCGGCCGCCGAGGAGGAGACGGCGGCTCTGGTGATCGCCGCAGAGCTGCCGCGCCGGCTCGCCCCGCTGATGCTGGCTCGCCTCGAGGAGCGGAGCCTCATCGCTCTCTATCGCGAGATCGAGCTTCCGCTCACGCGGGTGCTCGCCGATATGGAGCAGGCCGGGGTGAAGATCGACACCTATCGGATGGGCGAGATCACCGCGAGGCTCGCCGAGCGCGTCGCCGAGCTCGAGTCGATCGCCTACGACCTTGCGGGCGAGGAGTTCATGATCGGCTCGACCCAGCAGGTCGCCCGCGTCCTGTTCGAGCAGCTCGGACTGACCGCGGGTCGCAAGGGCAAGACCGGGTACTCGACCGACGCGAAGGTGCTGCGGTCGATCCGCCAGGAGCACGCGATCGTCCCGGTGATCGAGGAGTGGCGCGAGCTGTCGAAGCTGCTCAACACCTACCTCGGCCCGCTGCCGACCCTGATCGACGAGTCGACCGGGCGCCTGCACACGACGATCAACCAGACGGTCGCCGCGACCGGGCGGCTCTCGACGACGAGCCCGAACCTGCAGTCGATCCCGATCCGCACCGACCTCGGGCGCGAGATCCGCTCCGCGTTCATCGCCGAGGACGGTGCGAAGCTGCTCTCGGCCGATTACTCGCAGATCGAGCTCCGCATCCTCGCGCACCTCTCCGGCGAGCCGAAGCTGCGCGAGGCGTTTGCGCGCGGCGAGGACATCCACCGCGCGACCGCCGCGGAGGTGCTCGGCAAGGACCCGGCGACGCTCACGACCGGTGAGCGCTCGATCGCCAAGATGATCAACTTCGGGATCGTCTACGGAATCTCGGCCTACGGCCTCTCCGAGAACCTCGAGATCCCCCGCGCGGAGGCGCAGGCGCTGATCGACGCCTACCTCGCGCGCTTCCCGTTCGTCCAGGACTTCATCGCGCGGACGGTCGAGCAGGCGGCGCGCGACGGCTACGCGACGACCATCCTCGGCCGCCGGCGCGCGATCCCCGAGCTGAAGGCCAGCAACCCCATGACACGGCAGTTCGGCGAACGGGTCGCGGTCAACTTCCCGATGCAGGGCTCGAACGCCGACATCATCAAGGTCGCGATGATCCGGATCCACGACCGCCTGCGCGACGAGGGCCGCGCAGCTCGGCTCGTGCTCCAGGTGCACGACGAGCTCCTGCTCGAGGTGCCCGACAACGAGGTCAAGGCGATACGGGACCTCGTCCGCGACGAGATGTGCAACGCGTACGATCTCGATCCTCCACTCGCGGTCGACGTGGGCGTGGGGGAGAACTGGGCGGAGGCTAAGAGTTGACCATCACCACCTTGTCACCCGATCCGTCGGGTGCGGAACCGGCTGCTCACACGGGCGAGCTATACTTCCCGACCGTTTTGATGAGCAGCGATCTCATGGAGCAAGAGCCCGGCGTTTGGGTCACCGGACCCGACGGTGAGCTGATTCCCGACTACGAGTCGACCTTCCCCGAAATCAACGAGGGAGAGGTCGTGCACGGCACCGTCGTGCGCGTCGACAAGGACGAGGTCCTCGTCGACATCGGCTACAAGTCGGAGGGCGTCATCCCCGTCGCCGAGCTCTCGATCCGCCGCTCCGTCAATCCCGCCGACGAGGTCAGCCTCGGCGACGAGATCGACGCGCTCGTCCTCACGAAGGAGGACGCAGAAGGTCGCCTCATCCTCTCCAAGAAGCGTGCGCGCTTCGAGCTCGCCTGGAAGAACATCGAGCGCGCGGCCGAGTCGGGCGAGCCCGTCGACGGCCGCGTGATCGAGGTCGTCAAGGGCGGCCTGATCCTCGACCTCGGCGTCCGCGGCTTCCTGCCCGCCTCTCTGGTCGACATCCGCCGCGTCCAGGATCTCGACGAGTTCCTGGGCCAGGAGCTCCGCTGCAAGGTGATCGAGCTGAACCGCGCGCGTAACAACGTCGTGCTCTCGCGCCGCGCCGTCCTCGAGGAGGAGCGCAAGGAGCAGCGCCAGCAGATTCTCGACCGGCTCCAGCCCGGCGCCGTCGTCGAGGGCCAGATCTCCAACATCGTCGACTTCGGCGCCTTCGTCGACCTCGACGGCATGGACGGCCTGATCCACATCTCCGAGCTCTCCTGGTCGCACGTCAACCATCCGTCCGAGATCCTCGAGATCGGCCAGACGGTGCAGGTCAAGGTGCTCGACATCGACCGCGACCGCCAGCGCATCTCGCTCGGCCTGAAGCAGACCCAGAACGACCCCTGGCAGCAGGTGCTCGAGAGCTACCACGAGAACGACGTCGTCGAGGGACGCGTCACGAAGGTCGTCACCTTCGGCGCCTTCGTCGAGATCCTCCCGGGAGTCGAGGGCCTCGTCCACATCTCCGAGCTCGCCCAGCATCACGTCGAGAACCCGCGCGAGGTCGTCTCGCAGGGCCAGGCGGTCAACGTCAAGATCATCGAGATCGACGGCGAGCGGCGCAGGCTGTCGCTTTCGCTGAAGCGCGTCGAGCCCGACGAGCCGGTCCAGCCGCGCGCCGACGGCGGCGAGTCCGTGCATCTCCACCCGAATCTCGATCTCTCCGACCGCGACGGCGGCGACGACGCCGATGTCGATCCGGCTGCCTACGCAGATCTCGCGCCGGTGGAAGAAGCCGAGGTGGACGCTGAGGTCGAGGCAGAGGTGGAGGCCGAGGTCGAGGCAGAGGTGGAGGCCGAAGTCGAGGCCGAGGCCGAGGTTGAAGCCGAAGTCGACGCCGAGGCGGAGGCCGAAGTAGAGGCCGAGGCCGATGTGGTGGCCGAGGCGAAGCTCGCGTCCGAGCCGGCCGAGGACGACGCGGCCGCAGAAGCAGCCTCCGAGGAGTGACCCGGCCGGTCGCCGTCGCGATCACCGGCGGCATCGGAGCAGGCAAGAGCGAGGCGCTTCGCGCCTTTCGTCGCTGCGGAGCGGCAACCGTCTCGAGCGACGAGATCGTGCACGAGCTGCTGCGCCACGACGAGGTGAAGCGGGCGATCGTGGCGCGCTTCGGCGAGGGAGTCGCGGGCTCCGACGGGGAGCTCGACCGCGCAGCGATCGCAGACGTCGTCTTCGAGGACAGCGAGGCGCTCGCGTGGCTCGAGGCACTGCTCCACCCACTCGTCACGCGCGAGTACCTGGCATGGCGGGACCAGCTCGGCGAGCTCTCGAACCCGCCGCGGGTGACCGTCACTGAGGTGCCGCTGCTCTATGAGTCGGGCGGTGAGGAGCGTTTCGACAAGGTGGTCGTGATCACGGCTCCGGAGAAGCTTCGCCGGATGAGGTCGCAATCGGCGACCGACAAGCGGGAGCAGCGGTTGATCCCCGACCGGGAGAAGATCGCGAAGGCCGACTACAGCTACGCCAACACCGGAACGCCCGAGGAGCTGGAGGAGTTCGTCAGGTCGGTGATGGACGATTTGACCAGATGAGCAAATGAGACGCCTCGCAGCCGTGCTGGCCCTCGTCGCGTTCGCGCTGGTCGGGGTTGCGCTCTACGTGATCGAGTCGAGCCCGCCATGGTTCGAGCGGATCCGCTATCCGCTGCATTACACCGCGATCGTTCGCGAGCGCGCGAGGGCCGAGGGCATCGACCCGGCGCTCCTCGCGGCGGTGATCTATCAGGAGTCGAAGTTCCAACCCTCGGCGAGGTCGAGGTCGGGCGCGATCGGCTTGATGCAGCTCACGCCCTCGACCGCCCAGGGGATCGCGCTCCGAACCGGCGGGACGGCGTTCAAGGTCAGCGACCTCACCGACCCGACGATCAACATTCGCTACGGAACGTGGTACCTGCACGACCTGTTCGCGAAGTACGGCTCGGTCCGGCTCGTGCTCGCCGCCTACAACGCAGGCCAGGGCAACGTCGACCGCTGGCGCAAGGCGGGCGAGGGAATCCAGTTCCCCGAGACGCGCGCGTACATCGACCGGGTCGTGCACCTCGAGCAGGTCTACCGGAAGGCCTGGCACTCGCAGCTCTATCCGGCACTCCCCTAGCTGCTCACGGCAGACTTGGGGAATGCGCGTCTCGGCGAAAGCGGACTATGCGGTGCGGGCGATGGTCGAGCTCGCCTCGGCCGGGGAGGGCCCCGTGAAGGCGGATCGGATCGCTCAGTCGCAGGGGATCCCGATCAAGTTCCTCGAGAACATCATGTCGGAGCTCAGGAATGCCGCCCTTGTCCGGAGCCAGCGAGGGGTGGAAGGGGGCTACTGGCTCGCACGTCCCGCGGCCCAGATCACGCTCGCGCAGGTGATCCGCGCGGTCGACGGCCCGCTCGCGAACGTTCGCGGGGCCCGGCCCGAGGACGTCTCCTACGGCGGGACGGCCGAGCCTCTTCGCGATGTCTGGGTCGCCGTGCGCGCCAGCCTACGCCGGGTGCTCGAGGCCGTGACGCTCGCCGATGTCGCCGAGGGCGAGTTGCCCGCGGAGGTCAGGTCGCTGACCGAGGACGGCGAGGCCTGGCTCCCTCATTGAGCTGCTAGCCCGGACGGCAGGTTCCGCCGATCTCGTCGGCGAGCGAGATCTGAGAGAGGAAGAGGCCGCCGATCCGGGAGCCGCCCGAATCGGCCTGGGTGCTCAGATCGCCGGGAATGACCTCCCGGGCCGGAGTCCGGAGAATCACGTCCGCGTATCCGTGCGCAGGAACGCAGACCGAGACCGTTCCCCAGGTTGTCGAAGCGGTCGCGGACCCGTGCCAGCCGGCGTGGTTCGAGGTGATCGACACCGGCCGGCTCCGGCCGTCGTCCGGGCCGCGGATCCCGACCGTGAGGCCTCGGATCTGGGGAGTCGTTGCCGATGGGACGGCAAAGACCCTGATCCGCACGGGCTTGCCGGGCCGGGTCCAGCCGTCGTCGTAGAGGCCGGACGAGAACCAGTCGGCGCGCCATGGCTGCGCGGCGTGGATCAGCATCACGTCTGTCTGGGCGACGACCGTGCCGGAGATCCGCGCCCTCGTCTCCTGGTCGGCTTCGACCACCCAGGGGCCGCCGGAGACAGTTGAGACGCCTGTCTTCGGGTTGAAGGCCGGGTGGAGCTTCGGGAACGTCTCGTTGGTGAACTCGAAGGCCGGAGCGGGTGAGAGCTGGACGTCGCGATCGACCGATTTGTTCCAGAACTCGTAGTCCCGCCAGTCACGCTCGCTGACGGCATAGTCCGAGGAAGTGGGGTAGGGAACGATCGTCACGTCGGCCGTGGTGCCGACCTTCTGGTCGATCCAGCTGTAGCTCGCGCCGCTCGGGCTCGTTACGGCCCGTGTCGACGGCCCCGGATGGTGGAAGAAGTACGAGAAGACGTCTGCGGACAGGTACGGGATGACGGCGAGGGGAGCGATCGCGAACGCAAGGATGAACGTCTGCCGCGAGAGGAGCCGGCGGCAGCCCAGGTAGATCAAGACGAGTGCGACAGTCCCACCAGCGAGCAGGATGCGCGCGCCACCGAGAGACCCGGCCGCCGAGACGATCGGTGGGTACAGGACCTGGATCGGCTCGTCCGAGTTGATGCTGCCGAGGGCCTCTGTCTGGATTGCGCCGAACGCGAAGCCGGCCACGACCACCAGCGTCACGACCCCGAGGGCGAGCGTGTGGCTGCGCGAGTCGCGGAGGGCGCAGACAAAGCCGAGGAACACGATCGGAACGAGGTAGATCAGGTAGCGGTCGAGGACGAGGCCGTCGATGAAGCGGAGGTCGAACACGGTGACCTGGATGAGCACCGCGACCGAGGCTGTCGCCCCGAGGCACGCGAACGCGTGTTGCTCCGGCCGGCCCGGCGGGCGGAAGAACCGTGCGAGCAGCCACGCGATCCCGACGACCAGGGGCAGGATGCCCACGCCGAGCGAGAAGCTGGCGAGATGCCAGGCGAGCGACTTCGGGATCCCGTGCGGAACGAGGTTGCCGGTGACCGTCGAGCCGTAGACGCCGAGCGCGCCGGCGAGCCGGCCGGATGCGAGGAGGCCGACGCCGGCGACGATCCCGACGGCGTAGACGATCGCGGCAATCCGGTGCTTCGCGAGCGCGCCCTTGAGCGCCCGGCCCACGGGACGGCCTGCGGCGCCGATCTCGTACGCGGCGACGGCGATCGGGAGGACGATCGCGAGCACGCCGAGCTGCGGGCGAGCCAGGAACGCGAGCGCGATCGCGCCGATCGCTAGGGCGTCGCGCCGCCGCGACGGCGCCACCAGGGCGCACTGGAACGCGAGCAGCGCCCACAGGAATACCGGGTAGGCGGCCACCTCGCCCATCAGGAGGGCCGCGAAGAAGATCCAGGGCATGCAGACGGAGAGCGCCGCGACCAGGTAGGCGAAGAGACGCGAGTCGGTCACCCGCCGGGTGAGCAGATACGCCGGAATGCACGCCGACGTCATCAGGTAGGCGTTCAATGCGTGGGCGTTCCGAAGGTCGACGAGCACGTCGCCGCCGCGGAACGTGGGCGCGATCAGCAGCGGGTAGAGCTGGTCGAACGAGGCGACGAACTGCCGGTGCAGCACCGGCAGCGGCGAGAGCGTCTGGGCGACGGAGATCGCGCGATGCTCGTTCAGGAGCTCGTTCGGCATCGCGTACCAGTCGCGGACGCGCGTGGTGATCGCAGCGAGCGCTGTGCCGGCCAGGAGCCAGAGCAGCGTCAGCGGCAGTACGCGGCCGATGGTGCGCGGCAGAGTCGACTCCCGCGTGCCGGTCTCGCCGCCGAGCGGCTCGCCTGAGGAGGCCGGGACGCTCACCTCGAACGAGTGTACTCGGCGTCTTTGCTCAGGCGAACGAGGTCTGCCGGGTGGGCCGGAGGAACACGATCTGCCCCTGCTCGAGCTCGAGCCGCTCGACCTCGTCACGTGTGAGCTGGACGGCGAGAGCTTCGCCGTTCTCCCCGACGAGCTCGACCCGAACCTCGAAGCCCAGATGCACGACCCGTTCGATCATCGCCTCGCGCGTCGAGCCGTTCGGCTCGAGCGTGAGCTCGACGTCATGAGGCCGGACGAAAGCGCCGTCCATACGGTTCGCCTGACCCACGAACGTCATGACGAACTCGTTCGCCGGGCGCTCGTACAGCTCACGAGGCCCTGAGACCTGCTCGATCCGGCCCTTGTTCATCACGACGACGTTGTCTGCCACTTCCATCGCCTCTTCCTGGTCGTGCGTGACGATGACGGTCGTCGTGTGCGTCTCGTCGTGGAGCCGGCGGAGCCAGATCCGGAGCTCGGTTCGCACGCGGGCGTCGAGCGCCCCGAACGGCTCATCGAGCAACAGCACGGTGGGGTCGACTGCGAGCGCGCGGGCGAGGCCCATGCGCTGGCGCTGGCCGCCCGAGAGCTGCGAGGGGTAGCGCTCGGCGAGACCCTCGAGCTGAACCAGCGCGAGGAGCTCGCGAACCCGCGGCTCGATCTCGGACTTCGGCGCCTTCCTGACCTTCAGCCCGAACGCGACGTTGTCGTGGACGGTCATGTGCTTGAACGCCGCGTAGTGCTGGAATACGAACCCGACCTGGCGCTCCTGGGGAGGTCGCACGGTGACGTTCTGATCGTCGATGAAGACCGATCCCGTGTCGGGCGTCTCGAGGCCGGCGATGACGCGCAGCAGCGTCGACTTGCCGCTTCCACTCGGCCCGAGCAGCGCGGTGAGCGACCCTGCGGGGACTTCCAGCGAAATGTCGTCGAGTGCCTTGAACTCGCCGAAGTTCTTCGAGATGTTGCGGGCGGAGATCGACATCAGAGCGTGGCCTCCTTCGGCCGGATCAGGAGCATCGTGACCAGAACGAGGATGGCGAGCAAGGCGAGCACGAGCGAGATACCGTAGGCCGGAGCGTAGTTGCCGTACGCGAACTGGTATGCGTCGTCGACGCGGAGAGTGGCGGTCTGGGTCTTGTTCTCGATGTTCCCGGAGACCACCGCCACGGCGCCGAACTCACCGAGGCAGCGCGCGGTCGTCAGGACGACTCCGTAGATCACTGCCCAGCGGATCGCCGGCAGCGTGATCCGCCAGAACGTCTGCCACTTCGAGGCGCCGAGGGTGTAAGCCGCCTGCTCCTGCTCCTCGCCGATCTCCCGGAGCGTCGGCACGACCTCGCGGGCGACGAACGGGAGCGACACGAAGAGCGTCGCGAGGACGATCGACGGCAGGGCGAAGAGCACCTGGAAGTTGTGATCGAGCAGGAAGTGGCCGAACCAGCCGTTGCGCCCGTAGAGCAGGAAGAGCGAGACGCCGACGACGACGGGCGAAAGCGCGAGCGGAAGGTCGACGAACGCGTTCACGAGCCCCTTGCCGGGGAACCGCCTCCGGACGATCGCGAGGGCGCAAACGACGCCGAAGATCGTGTTGAGGGGCACCGCGATCGCCGTCACCTCGAGCGTCAGCTTGAACGCAAGCAGCGTGCTGTGCTGAGTGATCGCGTCCCAGGCACCGCCGAGGTCCTGGAACGTTCGCCAGAACATCATCACGAGCGGCGCGAGCAGGATGATCGTGAGGTACCCGAGCGAGCCGATCCGGAGGGTGATCTTGCTAGACACGCTCGTGCCTCGTTGCGAGCCAGCGCACCCCGCCGATCGCGAGCAGGACGACGAAGGAGATCGTCGAGCAGGACGACCGCTACAGCCGCGGCTCCGGAGGAGTCCCCGCTCTGGATCCGGAGGTAGATGAAGACCGACGAGACCTCTGTCTTGTACGGCAGGTTGCCCGAGATCAGCACGACGGCGCCGAGCTCTCCGGTCGCCCGCGCGAACGCCATGGTGACGCCCGACAGGATGCCCGGAAGGATGCTCGGCAGGATGATCCGGCGGAAGACGGTGAGGTTGCTCGCGCCGAGCGAGCGAGCCGCCTCCTCCATCTCGGAGTCGAGCTCGAGCAGCACGGGTTGGACGGTTCGCACCACGAAGGGCAGGGTGACGAAGAGGAGGGCGAAGAGGATCGCCGTCCGGGTGAACGCGAGATGGACGCCGACGGGCGACCTCGGGCCGTAGAGCGCGAGCAAGACGAGGCCGGCCACGATCGTCGGCAGCGCGAACGGCAGGTCGATCACGCTGTTCACGAGCGACTTCCCGCGGAAGTCGTCACGGACGAGCACCCAGGCGATCATCGTCCCGACGACCGCGTTGATCAACGCTGCGACGGCAGCGAGCCCGAGGGTCAGCTTCAGCGCGTCGAGCGACTCGGTTGTCGTCACGGTGTCCCAGAACCCGGACCAGCCGTGATGGGTCGACGAGGCGATCAGCGCCGCGAGCGGGAGGACGACCACCACCCCGAGATAGGTGGCCACAAAGCCGAGCGGGAGGGCCGAGGCGACCCTCCCGCTCGACACCCGGGTTACGCGGCCTCGCGGCGGGCGCGAGGCTTCTGCGACGCTAGCCAGAGGTGGGCCCTCCGGCCGCGCTTTCGATCTTGACCATGAGGCCCTTGTTCGGGTCGAACCACTTCACGTCGGCCACGCGCCAGCCGCCGATCGTCTTGTCGTTGACCGTGAACTGGCCCGGCCGGATCGGGTACTGCTTGAACTCCTTGGCGACGGCGGGAACGACGGGCCGGAACCCGTTCTGGCCGAAGACCTGCTGCTCGCTGTTCGAGCGGGTGAACTGGATGAACTTGTTCGCGAGGTCCAGGTTCGGGCTGTTCTTGAGCACCGCGATCGGTAGCTGGATCAGCATCGTCTGCCGCGGGATGATGTACTGGATGTTCTGGCCCTTGAGGCGGGCGTTGATCGCCTCGCTCTCGTACGTGATCAGCACATCGCCCTTGCCGGAGAGGAACGTGTTGGTCGCGTTCGAGCCCGATGTGTCCTGGGCGACCACGTTCTTGAAGAGCTTGGCGACGTAGGCCTGCGCCTGGGCGTCGGACTTCCCGAGGTGCCGCTGCGCACCGTAGGCGGCGAGGATGTTCCACTTCGCCGATCCCGAGCTGAACGGATTCGGCGTCACGATCTGCACGCCCGGCTTGACCAGGTCGTCCCAGCCCTTGATCTTCTTCGGGTTCCCGTCCCGAAGGGCGAACACGACCACGGTGTCGGCGGCGATCCCGTTGTAGCCCTGGTGATCCCAGTTCTGATTGACGAGCCCTGCGTCGACGAGCAGGTTGACGTCGTCGCCGGCGGAGAGGAAGACGATGTCTGCGGGCTGACCGGCGATGACAGCCTTGGCCTGGCTCGTCGAGGGGCCGTACGACTGCGTGAAGTTCACGCCGGAGCCCTGACGCGTCGCCTGGAAGTCGGAGATGATCTTCGCCATCACGGGCTTCGGCGTCGAGTACGCGATCAGGTTCAGTGTGCCCCCGGTGCTGTGCGTGCTCGCTGCGCGGGCGAGGCCCGGCATCAGGTTGAGGCCCGCAAGCGCGGCGCCGCCGGCCACGCCGCGGCGGATCATTGCGGCCCGGTCGAATTTCCGGGCGTCGTCTTCGAAGCTCATGTAGTTCCCTTCTCCTAGTTTGTCCACCGACTTGATGGACTTTCTACCATGAGCAACGCTCATACGTCAAATAAGCACCGGCAGAAGAGGCTTCGAGAGCGGGCACGGGAACGCTTCTGCCGCCTGCCGCGTTACACTTTGTGAGCGATGTCGCAGACCGCAATCAGCACCGATCGGCTTCAGGCGTGGGTTTCGTTCATCCGCGCCCACTCGGCGATCACGCGGCAGCTGAACGCCGACCTGCTGAACGAGCACGGGCTGACGCTGAACGACTACGAGGTGCTGCTGATGCTCGCGCGGGCAGACGGTGGGCGGATGCGCCGCGTCGATCTTGCCCAGACCGTCGTGCTGACCGCCTCGGGGATCACGCGGCTCCTCGACGGGCTCGAGCGCGCCGGCTACGTCGAGAAGGACGCCTGCCCGACCGATCTGCGCGTCTCCTACGCCAAGCTGACCGTTCGCGGCCAGCAGAAGCTGAAGGACGCTGCGACCACGCACCTGGGTGGGGTGGAGGAGCTGTTCGTCGGCCGCTACTCCGACGCCGAGCTCGAGTCGCTCGCCGAGCTGCTCGGCCGCCTGCCGCTGCGCGGCAAGGATTGCACCGCTGAGCACGGCGACGCGCCCTGTGGCTGACCGCCGCCCGCGGCCCGTCTACTGGAAACCGACCTACCCGACGCGCGTCATGCGCGAGCGCGCGTTCGCCAAGCGGGAGCTCGAGCGTGAGCAGATGCTGCGCGCGACGGCGGGCCCGTCGCTCCTGGCGCGGCTCAGGGCGCGCCTTCGGGCTAGCCGAAGAAGGTCTTAGCGGTCTCGTACCAGGAGTCCGGTACGAGCTTGAGCTCGGCGGTCGCCTCGGTGAGCGGCACGGAGACGACATCGTCGCCGTGCAGCGCGGCCATCTGGCCCCACTTGCCGCCGACGACCAGATCGGCCGCCTCGAGCCCGAAGCGGAGCCCGAGCACGCGGTCGCGGGGCGTCGGGCTGCCGCCGCGCTGGATGTAGCCGAGGACGGTTGCCCTCGCCTGCATGCCGGTGCGGGCCTCGATCTCCTGCGCGACGGTCTCGCCGACGTTGCGGTTCTCGACGCGCGCGTGGCCGAACTCGTCGAGCTCGCCCTCGTCGCTGACGCCGGGAAGCTCCGAGCCCTCGCTCGCGACGATCACGGAGAAGTTCTTGCCGCGTGAGCGCCGGCGCTCGACGGCGGCCGCGACGTCGTCGTAGACCACCTCTTGCTCCGGGATCAGGATGTAGTCGGCGCCGCCGGCGATTCCGCTCATCAGCGCGATCCAGCCTGCGTGGCGTCCCATCGTCTCGACGACGATGATCCGGCTGTGCGACTCGGCGGTCGAGTGGCAGCGGTCGATCGCGTCGGTCGCGACGTAGACCGCGGTGTCGAAGCCGAAGGTGTAGTCGGTGCCGTTGAGGTCGTTGTCGATCGTCTTCGGCACGCCGACGACGGGCAGCCCGTCCTCGGCGAAGAGCTTGGCCGCGACGCCGAGCGTGTCCTCGCCGCCGATCGCGACGAGCGCGTCGATCTGCTCGAACGTCTTCTTGACCCCTTCGACGCCGCCCTCGAGCTTGTGCGGGTTCGTGCGCGAGGTGCCGATGATCGTGCCGCCCTTCGGCAGGATCCCCGAGATCTCGTCGCAGCCGAGCGGCTTCAGGTTCCCGTCGATCATGCCGCGCCAGCCGTTCAGGACGCCGACCGTCTCGTGGCCGTCCTCCCAGAGCCGCCGGCACACGGCGCGGATCACCGCGTTCAGGCCGGGGCAGTCGCCGCCGCCCGTGAGCATGCCGATCCGCATCGCCGGCGAATCTAGCAACGCGCGGCGCGAGGCTTGCCGGGAACCGTCCGTCTAGCCTTGAGGATGTTGACCGCGCGGGCAGCGACGAGGAGCAGCGTGAGCAGCGAGATCGTCGACTCGATGAGCATCAGCTGCTTGGCGGTCCGCGTCAGCGGCATCGTGTCGGTCGGGCTGAACGCGCTCGAGTTCGTGAACGAGACGTAGAAGTAGTCGAAGAAGTGCGGGCGCCAGTCCTGCTTCGACACCTCCGGGTCGGTCATCTGGATGAACGCGAAGTCGCGATCCGCCTTCGGCTCCCGGAGCCGCGCGGGCGGCCCGCCGCCGTCGAGCTCCCAGAACCAGAGCGCGAACACGATCACGTTCGTCCACCAGATCTGCGCGCCGCCGAGCAGCAGCTGCTTGCCGTGCACCGAGGCGCCGCCGGTGACGAGGAAGTGGATCAGGAAGCAGAGCGCCGCGACGTTCGCGAGCGTCACGATCGCGGTCAGCGCGATCGAGGCCATGCGCCGCCTGCCCGACTCGTAGACGTGCCGGTGCGGCGCCGTCACGGCGAGCGGGATCAGGAGCGCCAGCTCGAGCAAAGGCACGAGGATCCGGAAGACCGTGGTTGCGTGCGAGCCGGAGATGATCTCGCTCGGGAGCGAGACGTAGAGCGCCATCGCGATCAGGATGCAAACGACCGCGGGCCAGCGCGGCTCGATGTCCTGGCGTGGCTCGGCGGCCGCTGACGCTCCGCTCGTCGCTTCGGCATGCACGACCCCCACGAGTTCGCCACGGGGCGCCCCGCCCCTTGGCCGGCCTTTGTGGGCGTGTCTGGGGACTGTCCCCTGACGGGTCGGCGTCAACCAAACCGACGCGTCGCGTTCACCAGTTCGACTCACATGTCGTCGTTGCGTACGCCTACGCTTTCGCCTGTCCGACCTTCCAGAAGGTGGTGCCGAGCCATGACCGACGTCGAGACCCAGGACCGATATATCGCGCTGCTGCTGAGAAGCGGCGAGCCCGAGGAGCACGCGGCGGGAGCGGTCATCTTCACCGAGGGCGAACCGGCCGACCGCATGTACGTCGTTCAGAGCGGGAGCGTCGCGCTCTCGATCGGCGACCGCGTCGTCGAGACCGTCACCCCCGGCGGGCTGTTCGGCGAGATCGCCGTGATCGACCGTGAGGCTCGATCCGGCTCCGCCGTGGCCGAGTCCGACACGGTGCTCGTCGGGATCGACAAGCGCCGCTTCTGGTTCCTCGTGCAGGAGACGCCGTACTTCGCCGAGATCGTGATGCGCGTGATGGCGAACCGGCTCCGGCGCGAGACGGCACATCAAGCCTGATTCGCCGTTCCCTCTTGCGCTGCCGGCGAACTGTATTAGGCTTTTAAGTGGGTTGAGCCCCGGGAACGGGGCAGTTACGAATCAAGGGAAGAGGGGTTGCGTCATGGAACCGGGCTCTGGCAGGCAAGGCGTGCTCACCGTTCGCCGAATTCTCGTTGCATTTACGCTCGTAGCGGCACTTCTGCTCCCCGTCGGCGCCTCCGCCGACTCCCGCCCGAACCTGATCTTGACGGTGCGGCTCGTGCCGGGGACAGTGTCCGCCGGACAGCCCGCGCTCGCGGTCGCGGCGTTCCACAACGTCGGCTCGACGAAGCTTCCGAATGTCGTTGTCAGCCTCCACTTCCCCAAGGGCTTCACGATCAAGGATCCCGAGGCCTGCACGGCGGTCGCCGGCTCGAAGGTCGACGTCGACTGCACCCTCGGCGACATCCCGAGCGGCGGCAGCAAGAACGCGAGCGTGATCGCCGTCGTCGACCGGAACCTTCAGCAGGGCGAGAACGTGAACGTCCAGTTCGCGCTCCGTGTCGGACAGGGGCGGCCCAAGCCGATCCTCACGGGTGCCTCGGCTCAGGTTCTCGCATCGACCGACGGCGCGAACCGCGGCAGTTGCCTGCTCGCGCCGCGCCCGATCTCGGCGACCCTCGGCGCCCAGGTGACCGCGCTACCCGCGCCGCCGACGGCCGACCCGTCGCTGAACGTGCCATGCACCCCGCTTTCCGTCGCCGTCACGCCGGCACCGCTCGGCCACGGGTACAACACTGATATCGCGAGCGTCGGCCTGCCCAAGCTTGTGAGGCCCGCGATCGTGAAGCTGACGTTCGGGAACGAGACGCTTCCCGACGAGAGCATGATCGACAACCTCCCGGCGGGCAGGCACCCGAGCATGGACAACCCGAACCCGCTGTGGATCTACTACCCGGATACCGGGAAGAAGTTCGTCGTTCCGCGCTGTAACGCCGGGAACCAGTTCCCGCAGGGGTGGCGCTCCTGCATCCTCAAGGTGATCGCCACCGATACGGGCAGCGGCCCCAACGACGACTTCGACCAGGGGTACATCACCCTGCTCGTCCAGGGCGCCGGGTTCGGCGATCCGCGCTACCTCGGCTAAAGGCCACGGGGGAACCAACGAGGTTCCCCCATGAGCCCCCTCCTCCTGGGGTGGGCTCATGGTGTGGTGGTTCGTGGCGTCCGTTGATTGGCGGACGGTTGGTGTAGCGGTGACGCCGGCTCAGCCGGCATCACCGCCCTGAAGGCCTCTGGTTGCGGTGACCTTGGGGCTGGCCTCACGTGGTCAGACGCAAGTCGTTTGCTGTGCTTAGCTTGGGCTTCGCCCGCGCTAAGCGGCGGATGGGTGGTGTTTCGTGCCGGCGGCTAGTTAACGCCGGCGGGCTCGGCCAGGGCGGCTTCTACTCTGGCTATGCCGAGCAGGTGCTGTTTCTGCTCGTACAGGGAGCGGGCCTCGTCGAGCACCGCGATCCGCTCGTCGGGCGAGCCCTCGAGCGCATCCGCGAGATCAAGCAGCGTGTCGCCGCGGAACGCGGGAGCATCGGTCTCACGGGTCAGGACGACGACCTTCCGTGCGAGCGCCTGCGCCTCGTCCGTGCGGCCGTGTGCCGCCAGGAGACGAGCCTGAACCGACTGCAGCAGTGCCTGGGCCTCGACGTCACCGGGGTCCGCCAGCTCGGCGGCGACCGTCACGAGCTCCTCGGCCTCGTCGAGCCGGTCGAGCTCGTACAGCGTCTTCGCGAGCAGCGCGGCGATGTTCGGCCGCACGTAGTGCTCGTCGATCGCGGTGAGGGCGTCGTAGTCGGCGCGGAGCTTCTCCTCGGCCGCCTGAAGATCGCCCGCCATCAGGTCGATCCTCGACCAGGCGTCGGAGGTCCGGGACGCGAGCACGGTCGAGCCGAGGTCGCGCATCACCTCGTCGCCCCGGGCGATCAGCTCGCGCGCCCTGCCGAAGTCGCCTGACATCGCATGCAGCGGGGCGAGCGCGACGAGCGCGCGGCCCTCGGCCTGGCGATCGACGAGCCCGAGGCGAAGCACCTCCTCGGACCGTTCGATCGCGACCGGCGCAGGCGTGGGGCCCTCGCTGAGGGCGAAGATATAGGACGCCGAGAGGCGCGCGACCTGCCGTGCGTCCTCCGCCTGCCTGGCACAGCCGATGCCGTGCTCGAGCGCGTCCGCGGTCTCCTGCCAGTGGCACACGACGCCGTGGCCGAACGCGACCATGCGCCAGGCCTTGGCGAGCACGGCAGGCGCATCTTCCCGCTCGAGGAGCGGAATCAGCCGGTCGGTCTCGCGCTGCACGTCCGCCCGCCACGCGTCGAGGTCGTCGGCAGTCTGGTGAGCGACCAGCAGCCGGGTCAGGCGCGCGTCGGCCTCGAGGGCGCTGTCGCCGAGGGCAGCGGCAGCCTCGACCGCGTCGTCGAGACAGATCGTGGCCTGTGCGAACTCTCCCAGCTCGAGCAGGGCCTCGCCGAGGTCGGGCAGCAGCTCGGTTCGGTCACGGGAGCCGCCTGGGAGCAGATCGACGGTGCGGCGGAGGAGGCTCGAGGCGGCGGTCATGTCTCCACGCGCGAAGGCGCGGCGGCCGGCCGGGCCGAGGTGCCCTGCCGCGCGGCGGCCGAGCTCGCGTCCCTCGTCGTCGAGCGGGGCAAGCTCGAGCAGGTAGCGCCGCGCCTGCTCCAGGTGGTAGCCGACGATCTCCTGGAACTCGAGCTCGCGGCCGCGTTCGCGGTTGACGCGCTCGGCCCAGTTGGCGAACCGCGAGTGGAGGCCCGACCGTGTTCGCTTGGGGACACGGTTGTAGGCCGAGTCACGGACGAGGATGTGCTGGAAGCGGAACATGTCGGTCGCATCCGTGACGACCCGGTGGACGAGCCGGCGTGCCTCGATCCGGGCGAGCCGCTCGTCGATCTCTCCGGCTGCGTCGGGCAGGAGCTCGCCGACCGGCTCGGTGGCGAAGGTGAGGCCGATCACGGACGCCGATTCGGCGACGAGGAGCTCCTCGTTCGGCAGGAGGTCGAGGCGCGCGGCGAGAAGCGCGTCGATCGAGGCCGGAAGGGCGACGCCGGCCGAGAAGTCGGCGGTCGCGACCCACGTGCCGTCCACTTGCCGGAGCGCTCCCTCGTCGACGAGCATCGTCGTCACCTGCTCGACGAAGAGCGGGTTGCCCTCGGCGGCCTTGCCGATCTCGGCGAGCGCGTCCGCCGGAGGCTCCCCTGCGAGCACGTCGGCGACCAGGCGGCCGACGGCATCGTCGCTGAGCGGGCCGAGTTGGAGCTCGGCGGCTCCGTCGATCTCCGGCCAGTCGGGGTGCCGCTCCGCGAGCTCCGGGCGGGCGGTGCAGATGACGACGAGCGGGACCCCCGCCGTCGCCGTGGCGATGTGGTCGAGCAGGTCGAGCAGCCCAGTCTCCGCCCAGTGGACATCCTCGAACACCGCAACGAGCGGCTGCTCGGCCGCGACGTTCTCCAGCAGCTTGCGCGCGCCCCAGAAGAGCTCGTCGAGCGGGAAGCGCTCGCCGGACAGGCCGATTGCCGCCGCGACGCGCTCGGCGACCTCCGGATCTCCGGCGAGGGTGCCGACCTTCGCCAGTGCCGTATCCGGCGAGTCGTCCTCGGCGATGCCGGAGGCATCGCGGACGATCTCGATCAACGGCCAGAAGGTGATGCCCCGCCCGTACGGGAGGCATCGGCCGCGGAGCGCGCGTCCGCCACGCTCGGCGGTCTGCGCCATCAGCTCCTCCAGCAGGCGCGACTTCCCGGTTCCGGCGTCGGCGATGACCGTGACGAGCCGGCACGCCCGATCCGCGATTGCGCCCTCGAGGGCGCCTGTGAGGACGGCGAGCTCCTCTTCCCGGCCCACGAGCGGCAGGTCGTGACGGCGCTCGGGGATGCCGACGCGGCCGACCGAGAGAAGCCGGTAGGCGGGAACGCGCTCAGCCTTGCCTTTCAGCTCCAGCGGCTCGACCGCCTCGACCTCGACAGCGTCCCGCACGAGCCGGTAGGTCGCCTCGCCGATCAGCACCTCGTAGGCCGGCGCCGCCTGCTCGAGGCGGGCCGCGACGTTGACCGTGTCGCCCGTCACGAGCCGCTGCCGTGAGGCGGTCTCGCCGGAGGCAATGACGGGCCCCGTGTTGACGCCGGTCCTGTTGGCGAGCGTCACGCCGTAGCGCTGCTCGAGCTCGACGTTGAGGACGGCGAGCCGTTCCTTCATCTCGTGGGCGGCGCGGACCGCGCGAAGCGCGTCGTCCTCGTGCGCGACCGGCATCCCGAACACGGCCATGATCGCGTCGCCGATGAACTTCTCGATCGTGCCGCCGTGCTTCTCGAGCGCCAGGCTCATCTCGTCGAAGTACCGGGTCATCACCTCCCGGAGCGCCTCGGAGTCGAGTTGCTCGCCGAGGCTCGTCGAGCCCTTGAGGTCGGAGAAGACGATCGTGACCGACCTGAGCGTCTCGTGGGAAGGGCCGGCCGGCTCCGCCGCCGCGAGCGCCACACCGCACCAGCCGCAGAACCGGAACTGGTCCGGAACCTCGCCTCCGCAGGCCGAGCAGGTGATCATCGCGAGCCTATGCGGCCGCGGCGCCGGCGACGACCGCGGCGGCCTCGTCGGTTGAGAGCTTGTCCGTGCTGATCACGAGGTCATAGTCCGTCGGCAGCTCGTGCTTGACGCCGTAGAAGCGGTGCAGGTAATCGGCGCGCGCCTTGTCGGACTCGTCGAGCCGCTTGGCGGCCTTCTTCTCGTCGATGCCGACGGTCTCGGCGATCCGGCCCGTGCGCGTTTCGTCCGAGGCGGTTACCATCACCCGTAGCACCCCGTCGCGCTTGGCCAGCGCATACGACGCCGCGTGCGAGACGATCACGACCGACCCCTCGTCGGCTGTCCGGATGACCGCGACGCGAATCAGGTCGCGGATCGACTCGGTCTTCTCGAACCGTCCGAAATCGACCTCCAGCGTCCGGCCGGCGCCCGGGCTCTCGGCCCGGGAGACCGATTCGGGGAGCAGGTGCTCGGTCCGGGCAGCGTCGAGGATGATCGCGTCGTCGGCGAGCCTGAAGCCGAGCCGTTCGGCAACGGCCTCGCCGACATCGAGGCCCTGGGCGCCATCGGTGTGGGAGATGCAGACAACGGTGGCCTTCATCGTGCGATCGTACAAGGAGTCGGCGATCGAACAAGCCCCGAACCTGCTCGAACGGAATCCAAAACTCGGCTGGCGGCGTAGTACCGGAGTACCCTCACGTAGGTAGGCAGAGCAGGAGCGAGGGCGGCCATGTCAGCAGATATGTCGACGATCCAGCGCAGAATGCCGGCAAACAGCCTCGTAGCGCTGTTTGCGAGCGTCGTCGTTCTCGGGTTGACGGCAGGCCTGGTGATCGCCGGGCGGGGGCATGCGGCTGTCTCGCAGAACATGAACGCGTTCGTCCACGAGGACGACTCGATCGGCCTCAAGTTCACCGACGGCTCCGCTGTCGGCGGCCAGACGGCCGTGCCGCTCGTCATCCCGCCCGGCACGTACTCGATCAGCGTGCTCGACGATGCGACCGAGCACAACTTCCACCTTTCCGGGCCCGGGGTCGATCAGTCGACGGACATCGGCGGCGTCTCGACACCGACCTGGTCCGTGACGCTGCAGCCGGGACAGAGCTACAGGTTCCAGTGCGACAACCACCCCGACTTCATGTGGGGCACGTTCCAGACGTCCGGGACGGCAGCCGGCGGGGGAGGCACCTCGAGCGGCGGCGGGGGCGGGACAACCTCGAGCAGCGGCGGGACGACCTCGAGCGGCGGCGGAACGACCTCGAACGGCGGCGGGCTCAGCACCGGCATCAAGACTGCCGGGACTCTGGTCGCAACGATCACGTCCGGCGGGGGCGTGACCTTCACCTTCAAGGGGAGGACCGTCACGGCGCTCAAGACCGGGACGTACAAGATCTCCGTGCTCGACGGCAGCAAGAAGACCGGCTTCGCGGTTCAGAAGCCGACGCACGCCACCGTCACGATCACGAGCGCCTCGTTCGTCGGCAAGCACGCGGTCAACCTGAAGCTGACCGCCGGCAAGTGGACGTTCATCACGCCGTCGGGCAAGCACGTCTTCACGGTTTCCTGAGATCGGCGAAGATGCGGCCGGGGCAACCCGGCCGATGAGCGCACGCCCAACCACTGACCCGATCACCCGGCACCGTGCGCGATCGCGTGCGATCGCCGGGCTGCTCGGGGTGGCCGCGCTCGTTCTCCTGCTACCGGCCGCCCCGGGTGCGACCCGTGCCACCCTGTCGCATCCCGAGATCCAGGTCGGCGGCTTCCCGACCGGGATCGCGCTCGACACGGCCACCGACACCATCTACGTCGGAAACGGCACCACCGGGACGCTCTCGCTGATCGACGGCAAGAGCTGCAACGGCGGCAACGCACATGGCTGCAATCGACATGTGACCGCGGTCACCGCGGGCGTCGACCCGATCGGGATCGCCGTCGACCGCACGAGCGACACGGTGTACGTGGCGAACGCATCCGGCACGGTCGCGGTCGTCGACGCCCGGCACTGCAACGCCGCGAATACCTCCGGCTGCCACGTCGAGCCGGCGAGCGTCCACGTCGGTGTGAACCCGCAGTTCCTCGCGGTCGACGAGAAGACCCACACGATCTACGTCGCGAACAGTGTCTCGAACACCGTCTCGGTGATCGACGGCCGGCACTGCAACGCCACGGGTGAGGAGCGGCTGCCACCACGTGCGAGCATCGATCCCGGTTGGGCCGGCGCCGTTCGCCGTCGCGGTCACCGACGGCACGGTCTACGTCGCCGATCTCGGCGCGCCGACCGTTGCGGTGATCGATTCGCGCGCCTGCAACGCCGAGATCGTCACGGGCTGCAAGCGCAGGCCTGCGACCGTGAGCGTCGGCAGCTACCCCGGGGGGATCGCCGTGAACGCGCGCACTGACACGATCTACGTCACCGGCCAGGCCTCGAACGATGTGTCGGTGATCGACGGGCGCACCTGCAACGGCAAGGTTCGGAGCGGCTGCACGGTACCGCCCTCCCGCATCGCCGCCGGCGTCGGAGCGCGCGGGATCGCGGTCAACGCGGTCACCGACACCGTCTACGTCGCGAACACCGCTGCGAACACGATCAGCGTGATCGACGGATCGACCTGCAACGCGGCCGTGCGGTCCGGCTGCAGTCAGGCTGCGGCGGTCGCACCGGTCGGCATCAGCCCGCGCCGCGTCGCCGTCGACGAGGTGACGAACACTGTCTACGTCACGAATGCCGGCTCGAACTCGGTGACGATGGTGAATGGACGCACGTGCGACGCCGCCGTCCACTCCGGCTGCCCCGGGAAGCGCATCGCCTAGAGCTGAGACGGGCCGGGGCGACGATGTTCGTCCCGGCCCGCGAGTACCGCGCTTGCCCGCGTCGGGGCTACATGCAGCCGTAGCCGCCGGGGTTCGTGTCGCAGCCGGCCGGCAGCGTAGAGGTGCCGCCGCTGCCGCCGGAGTTCGAGCCGGAGCCTCCACTCGAGCTTCCACTCGAGCTGCTGCTGGAGCCGGACCCCGACCCGGAGCCGGCGCTCGTGTTGGAGCCCGAGGTGGTCCCGGTCGACGTCGAGGTGCTGACAGCCTTGGTGATGATCACCCCGGAAGGCGCGATCGCGTGCCAGATGCCGCCTTCGCCCTGGCCCTTCACGTCGCCGGCCTTCTTGTCGCCGGCGTAGGTGTAGAGAGCCAGGCCGCGGTAGGTGACCTGGGTCTTGCCGTCGGGGCGCTTGATCGTCGCGAGCAGCTTCGCCGTCACGCCAGGCTGCGCGATCGGCTTCGCGCCTGCACCGATCAGGAGCGGCGGCCACTCGGCCGCGCACGTGCCGGTGCACTTGATCGTGCCTTTCTCGGACGACAGGTGGTACAGCGTCCGGCCGCTGGAGTTGACCAGGATCGCGCCGAGGGAGCCGTTCTGGGAGCTCCGTACCGACACGAGTGCCGCGGTGGCGACCGCCGTCGTCACACAGAAGCCGGTCACGACGATGATCGCGACCAAGCGAACCTTCAGAGCTCGAAGCTGCATCTCACGCCCTCCTCGATCCGTTCGCTCGAATGAGCCTATCTCCGTTATTCCGCTCCGGCAACCCGTGCGGTTTGCCTCACTTCACCTGCGTCCAGCTCTTGCCGCCGTCGTCGGAGCGCCAGATCGAGCTGTCGAACCCGATCGCGTAGGCAACGTCCGGCTTGGACGCCGAGTAGGCGATCGGCCCGAACATCGTCGACGACTTGAGTGCGGTGTGCCAGGTCTTGCCGCTGTCCGTCGAGATCTCGATCCCGAAGCTGGTCATCAGCACCTTCGTCGTGTCGGTCGGGTCGACTGCGTACTCCATGACCATCTTGGTGCCGCGCGAGTCGGTGTAGGTGGTCTTCTTCCACGTCGTGCCGTTCGAGCTGAGATATGGGCCGGTGTCCATGTCGCCGCCGGCGAACTGGCCCCCCTTCATGATCGCGACCGCCCAGGGCGGGATCCCGATCTTCGACGACGAGAGCTTGAACGACTTCGCGCCGTTGTTCGAGAGGTACACCTTGCCGCTCGTGAGGACCGCGTAGAAGTTCTGGGTGTTGGCGGGGTCGACCGCGAACGCCTGCACGGCCGCGTTCGGAAGGCCGGCGGGGTGCTGCACCTTCCAGGTCTGGCCGCCGTCGGTGCTCACGGCGAAGATGGCAGCGCCGCTCGTAGCCGCCCGGGTCGCGCCGGTCTTGACGACCGGGCTCGTCGTCGGGGTCGCGTGCGCGCCACCGGCGTAGAGCGAGCTTCCGACCTGCACGACGCTCGTCGCGTTGAAGTTCTTCGGACCGGTCGGCGTCCACGTCTTGCCGCCGTCGGTCGAGCGGTAGAGGCCGTTCGCGGTTCCGACCACGAGCGCGTTCGGGTCCGTTGGGGAGACGGCCATCGTCCAGTACCAGAGCGACGACGGCACAGCGGCGCCTGTGACAGCGCCGGTGCTCGCACTCGCGGCGGTGGTGTCCGAGCCGGTCGAGCGCGAGATGGCTCCGATCCCGACGATCGCTCCGATCACCACCAGGACGATCAAGAGAATTGTCACGCGCCTACGGTTCACGATGCCGCCTCCTCGGCCGTCAGGCCGTCGTCTAGGTCGAAATGGTGGACTGCCTCGTACCGGATCTTGGCGTCCTTCAGCAACTGCTCGACCTCGGGCTCGTCCTCCCACCGGAACGCAACCGCGACGCCGCAGTTCGGGCTGACCTCCCGCGGCCCGGGAACGAGCCTTGCCTGGATACCGGCCCTCTGCATCAGGCGCTCCGACCTCATTGCGTGCTCCGATGCGAAGAAGGACACCACACCACCCCAGATCAAGCGACGCTCCCGGCGGGCGTCGCGTTCCGGCTCCGGTCGGCGACCGTGCGGAGCGCCTCGACCGCGATGTCGATGTCCTCGTCGCTCGTGTCGAAGCCCCACGAGAAGCGTAGAGTCCCGTCCGGAGCCGTTCCGAGGCTCCTGTGCGCGGCAGGAGAGCAGTGCAGCCCGGCGCGCGTCATCACGCCCCATTCGTCGTCGATCAGACGCGCGACGGTCGCGCAGGGGATGTCCTCGAGGTTCAGCGAGACGATCCCGACGCTGTCGCCGGGGTCGGCGGGGCCGTAGATCGTGACGCCGGGAATATCGGAGAGCCCCTCGACGAAGCGGCGGCTGAGCTCCGTGAGGCGCGCCTGGACGCTCGCGATGCCGACCTCGGCCAGATACTCCGCCGCGGCCCCGAGACCGACGATCCCGATCGCGTTCAGAGTCCCGCTCTCGTACTTGTCCGGTGCGAAGTCCGGCTGCACCTCGAGCTCGGACTGGCTGCCCGTGCCGCCGCGGATCAGCGGCTCGATGTCGATGCCCGGCGAGAGGTGGAGCAGCCCGGTGCCGGACGGCCCGAGCAGGCCCTTGTGCCCGGGCATCGCCACCGCCGACGCGCCGAGCGCCGTGACGTCGAGCGGGATGTGCCCTGCGCTCTGGGAGGCGTCGACGACGAAGGGACGGTTGCGCTCAGCGGCGATCGCCGCGAGCTCGCCGACCGGGAGCAACACGCCGGTCACGTTCGATGCGTGCGTCGCGATCGCCAGGCAGGCATCGGGCCCGTCGAGCCGCGCAGCCCACTCGTCGAGGTCGATCTCGCCGGTGTTCCCGTCGGCGCGGACGATGTCGATCGAGCAGCGGCCCTCGCGCTCGAGCTCGCGAAGCGGCCGCATCACCGAGTTGTGCTCGAGCGAGGTCGTCACCGCCCGCGTGACGCCGGCCGTGAGGCCGAGGATCGCCAGGTTCAGCGCCTCGGTCGCGTTCTTGGTGAAGACCAGGTCGTCCGGGGTCTCGGCGCCCAGCAGGTCGGCAAGGCGCTCGCGGGCGAGGCTGACGGCGCGCGACGAGGCGATCGAGCGGCGGTGCCCGGACCGGCCGGTGTTGCCGCCCGCATGCTGGAAGAAGTCGGTGATCGCCTCGAGGACGCCCGGCGGCTTCGGCCACGAGGTCGCGGCGTTGTCGAGGTACACGTCCCTCACAGGATCCACCCGCCGATGTGCGGCGAGATCCAGCTCGTGTAGACGACCGCGGCGATGTAGAAGCCGCCGAGGAAGGACCAGGCACCGACCCGGCCCTGTCCCGCCAGGACGTGCTGGCGCAGGGGGCAGGCACCCGAAAGTGTCGTGAAGAAGCCGAGCAGGAGGCCGCCGATGAGGATCGCGGCGACCGCGCGGAGCCCGCTCGGGGTGGTCGCGGCGGCGAGCAGCCCGCGTCCGGCGCTCGAGCCCGAGATCTGGCGGATGACCCCGAAGACGACCCACGACGCAACGAGCATCGCGGCGACGCCCTTCAGGAGGGCGGTGTCGCGGACGAGCACCCAGTCGCGGAGCCCGCCGATCGAGCACATCCGGGAGCGCTGGCCCAGGTAGCCGATGATCAGCCCGACGGCGAGCGAGGAGATCGAGACGATCATCGCCGCGCCACCCACCGCATCGAGAGGGTCGCGATCACGACGCCGCCGGCGATCCCGGCGAGGGTCAGTGCAGCCGCGACGTCGCCGTAGCCGGTGCGGATGATGATCCGGGTCGGGCAGCCGCCGACGAACAGGCAGGCACCCATGACGATGAAGCCGAGCACGAACTGGCGCGCGTTCCCACCGAGGTCGATCGAGGCGAACTCGCCGTTCCGCTTGGAGGCGGCGAACGAGCCGAGCACCAGCCCGATCACGGTCAGCAAGGGCCAGTTCGCGCCCGCTGCGGTCACGTACAGCTTGGTGCCTTCGATGTGGTTCAGCGTCCAGTCGACGAGATCGCGCCCGTGGCACGCCGAGCAGATGCCGTACGCGGCGGGCGGCGAGATCGAGAGCCACTGGCCTGCGACGCCCGCGATCACGGCGACGGCGATGCCGTAGAAGATGGGCGAGCGGGGGAGCCGGCCGAGCCAGGTGCGCAGGCTCGGGCCGACGCTCGCGCGCGGCGGAGTCACGGTGCCGGCGGTCATTTCGCCGAGCAGGCCGTCGAGTTACTGGAGCCCGGCGCCGCGGCAGCCACGCTCGTCGGGAGCAGGCGGATCACGCCGCCGATCAGGGCGATCACGACGAACGCGGTCAGGAACAGGTGCTTCCGGAGCGTCTTCGGGACCACCCGACGCACTGTCCCTTCGGTGTTCTCCATTTTCTCCCTTACCTCCAATCGAGCCGATCCGTTCCAGGGCAGACGGAGGCCGGGAAGACCGGCCGCGTCAGCCGGAGACGGTGAAGGAGTATCCCTTGCCAGGACTGGCGGAATACGTCCAGTGTCCTGCTGTCAGCGTAACGAGCGTCGTGTGCCTGCCGACGAAGCCCGAGGCCGAGAGCGTCTTGGTCACCTTGCCGCCGGCGAGCATGAAGCCTGCCTTCGGATCCTTGTCGGTGATCACGAACCGGTAGCGCCCCGGCGTGAGCGTCGAGATCGTCTTCCCGCCGGTCTTCAGGGCGAGGGCGCCGGTGGCGCTCAGGGAGCCCGTCAGCGTCGCCTTGACCTTCGTCTTCGGCTGCAACGAGCCGACGATGTCCTGCGAGGTCGAGCCCTTGCCGGAGCCGGTGCCGTACGGGCTCGGCGGGCTCGGCATTTGACCGGCGTTCAGGACCGTGAGCGTGGCATGCGCGACACTCGGCTGGTTCAGGTCGACCGCGCTATACGTCTGACCGGCCTTGAACGTGGTCTCCGGCAGCAGGTAGTTGCTGTCGCAGCCGGTGTCGAGCGTGGTGGAGAGGTTCACGCCGGGGCCCGTCATCTGGAACTGCACCCAGCCCCTGCAGCCCGTGAAATCGCCCGGCGCCTGGTTGAGCGTGTCGACGAGCTTGAACATGATCGGCGTCGAGACCTCGACCTCGTAGGTGCCCGGTGCGATCGACGTGATCTTGTTGCCGCTGTCGTCGACGAACGAGAACGTGCAGTTCATGGTGTACTGGACGTAGATCGTCGGAACCCCCGCATGCGTCGCCGTCTTCGAGCTTCCGATGGGCACAAGGATCGCTGCTACCGCCAGCGCTGCTACCAGGCCCCACAGACTCCGAATGCGAAACGACCTCACGACAACCTCCCTGTCAGAATCTCTTCGATTGTAGCTCCGGCGGGCGTCGATGTCTGCGCCCGGACGGGACTCGTTTTCCTCATCCCGTAACGATGAAATACGTCTTCTGCCCGATGAATGACGGGTAGAAAAACCATTGGCCCTTGCTCAAGTCGACGGTCTTGCTTTTCTTGCCCGTGAACGGCGCTGTGCTGACCGAGGTCGCCAGCTTGTGGCTCTGCTGGATGACGAAGCCGCTCTTCTTGCTCGAGTCGGTGACGGACACCGTGTAGCGGCCGGCCTTCAGCGAGCTCACGAGCCGGCCCTGGTAGCTCAGCGTGACCTTGCCCACCGCGCTCACGGACGCAGTCAGCGTTCCCCGCGAGGGTGTCCCGGCGGAGGAACCGGTGTTGCTCTTCGAGCCGATCAGGTCGGACTGTGACGAGCCCTTCCCCGTCGTGCTGCCGGTGACCGGGCTCGTCGGGATCACCGGAGAGCCCGATGCCGCGGCCTGGAACACGAGCCTGGCGACCGACGGCTGGTTGAGATCGGATGCGGTGTAGGCCGAGCCGGGCTTGAACGTCGCGCTGTACACCCCGTAGTCCTCGTCTCCGTCCTGCAGCGTGGTCGAGATACTCACGCCGGGCCCGGTGAGCTGGAACTGCACGAAGCTCTGGCACGCCGTCATGTCGTAGATCCCGGACAGGTCGACGTCGGCGAAGACGACTGGCGTCGTGATCTGGACCTGGTAGGTGCCGGGCGCAATCGAGGCGACCGTCTTGCCGCTGTCGTCGGTTATCCCGAACGTGCAGTTCATGTTGTAGTTGACGTACAGCGTCGGCAGGCCGCCGGCCGTACGCGCCGCATAACCGCTTGGCAGTACCACCGCGGCGCAGGCAAACACAGCGATCAGAGCCGAAAAACGCCTGGTACGAACAGCCATCGGGACGCCCCCCATCCTGCCATATGTCTCGAGAAGTGGGAAGGGCCTGTTTCCAGGCCCTTCCCCGATTAAGTCGAAGCAGGGCGTCCGGATTACTTGACGCCTGCCGCCTCGAGTGCGCCCTTGACGACGGGAGGCCTCATCGGCGCCTGGCGGATGCGGGCACCCGTGGCGTCGAAGAAGGCGTTCGCGACTGCCGAGCCGACTGCCGTCGACGGCGGCTCACCGGAGCCGGTCAGCAGTTGGCCGGTGTTGAACGCGTTGGTGTTGCCCTTGCTCACGTCCGGGGTCATGTCTCCCGGGGTGACCGTGACGTACTCGCTCGGGTGCGCGTTGACCAGCGTCACCTTCGGGCTTTCGACGAAGCGCAGGATCGGGTAGGAGACCCAGTCGAGGCTCGTGACTCGGTCCTTGTTCCAGGTCGGCATCTCCCACATCGCCCGCGAGAGGCCCTGGATCGCGGCGCCGCTCATCTGGTTGGTGACGAGCGAGGGGCTGATCGTGATCCCGTTGTTCTGGGAGATGTAGAGGTGCTTGACGAGGATCTTGCCGGTGCTCTTCGTCACCTGGATATCCGCGACGACGACGGACTGGCTGGAGGCGAACGTCCCCATTCCGACGCCGCGGCCGGTGACGACGTTGCCGCTCTGCAGGTTGGAGGCAGCCACCTTCGGCTTCCAGCCGGCAGCGATCGTTGCGGCGTCGAGCGCCTGGAGCCAACGGGTTCCGAGCAAGCTCGTTCCGTCGATGTTCAGCTTGCGGAACGCGACCGGGTCCATCCCCGCTGCGTGTGCGAGCTCGTCGACGATCTGCTCGCTGGCGAAGTAGGACTGCGGGGCGTTCGGAGCACGGAGGGCGCTGATCTTCAGCGAGCCGCCGTAGAGCGGCTGCGTCTTGGCCAGGACCCTGCGCTGGTAGATGTACGACGAGCCGTAGCCGGTCGCCCCGTAGATACCCGTATCCGACGGCGTCGGGCCGCCGTTTGCCGGTGCTGCGGGCCAAACGGCCGTACCGAGGAGCTCCTTGGTGGTGTCGATCGTGGAGCCCGCCTGGCCGTACGATGTCCAGTCGGCGACCGTGATCTTGCCGTTGGCGTCGCAGCCCATCGTGACGTCGTACTGGTGGGAGGGGCCGTAGCTGTCCCAGCCGTGCTGATCCCAGCGCATCCACTGGAGGCGAACCGGCTTGCCGATCGACTGCGAGATGATCGCAGCCTGCTCGCCGGCCTCACCCTGCTGGCCGCCGCCGAAGGAGCTCGCACCCTCGTACCAGATCACGCGCACCGACCCGGGCGTGAACTGCGAGCCGAGCATGGTGGCGAAGTTCGGGGGGAGACCCTGCAGAGACTGACCCTGCACGTAGACGACTCCACTATTCGACTTGATGTCCGCGACCGCGGCGTGTGGGCCGATCGGGACGAAGTTGTTGTAGTGGTAGCGGTAGGTCGCCGTCACCTTGTGCGCCGCCGAGGCGAGCGCGGCGGGGACGCCGCCCGTGTCGGCGGTGTAGCGGGCCGGGTTGACGGTGTTCGTGTCGCCGGCCTGGCGCATCCACGACCAGTAGTTCCCCGACGGCGTGAACTTCGGATCGTTCTTCCACACGACCTTCAGCTGCGCTGCAGCCTGGATCGCGTCGTACTCGCGAGGAGCGACCACGGCGAGGAAGTTGGCGATCTGAACGACCTGAGCGCCCGGGATATGGGCGATCGAGGACGCATCCACGCTCTGCGGCTGATGATTCACCGAGGTGTTCGCACCCGCCCCACGCGGCCGCACCGAACGAGCATGAAGCATGTTCGGGATCCGGACGTTATGGATGTAGGTGTAGGTCCCGTTCACCTTCGCCGGGATATCGATCCGCTGCACCGACTTGCCCACGAGGCTGTACTGGCTGACCGGCTTCGTGATCCCGGCGCCCGGGATGAGCTGGGTCGCCGTCGTCGAAGTGCTGGCGGCAACGAGCGGCATCTCGTAGTTGAACAGCTTCCCGCCGAGCAGGTCGCCGTACTTGACGCTGCCGGATCCGCCCGTGACGACACCGCCCGAGACCGTCAGGTTCGCGACGGGGACGCCGAGCTTCGTCGAGGCGAGGCCGAGCAGCACCTGCTTCGCGTACGCAGCCGCGGCACGCGTCTGCGTCGAGCGGCTCGAGATACCGCCGGAGCCTCCGCCGCCGCCGGTCGCGTTCAGCCACGTCTCCGGATGCGCATAGATCATCTGATCCATGTTCGTGTTCATCTCTTCGGCGACCAGCATCAGGATGCCGGTCGGGGTGCCGTGACCGAGCTCCGTCTCACCGTGCGTGACGATGACCGAGTTGTCCGCCCGAACCGCGATCCATGAGTCGACCGCGTTCAGGTCGGGCAGGAAGTCACCGGGGCCACGCAACGCAAACGGCGTGTTACCGGTCGCGCCCTGAGCCTTGCCCGCTCCAAGAGCGCCAAGAGCGCTGAAGCCGACGACCAGAGCGCCGCCCGCCTTCACGAAGCTCTTACGTGAGAACTCCTTCTCGTGCATCAGTCCGGTCATCGTTATGCACCCGCCTTTGCCATCACGGCCGCGGCCTTCTGGATCGCGGTCAGGATTCTCGGATACGTACCGCAACGACACAGATGCCCGTTCATCGCCGTGCGGATCTGATCCTCGGACGGATTCTTCGTCGTCGCCAGAAGATCAGCAGCCTGGATCATCATCCCGTTCTGGCAGTAACCGCAATGCGGCACCTGAACGTCGATCCACGCCTGCTGCAAGCGGATGCAAAGCCGGAGCAGCAGCCGAGGTGCCGCGCTGCGCCGCCCACAAAGCCGGCAGCCCCTCCAGGGTCGTGATGTTCTTCCCGCTCACCGCCGCGACCGGAGTCACACAGGAACGGATCTCCTTCCCGTCCAGCAACACCGAGCAAGCGCCACACTGCGCAAGACCGCAACCAAACCGCGGCCCATGCAGATGGAGCTCGTTGTGCAGAACGTAGAGGAGAGGGGTATCAAGGCTCGCACTCACACCATGCGTGAGCCCATTCACCTTGATCTTGATGCTGGAAGCCATATTCCACCCTCCATTGGAGTGCTTGCTTGTGCAGTGCACTGCAGGTCGCCCCGGCACTGGGCTATGAGCCCCTTCCGTGACGACCTCGGGGACTGTACAAACGGCATCGGCCCGTTGCAATGGTCACAAGTGAGACGTTTCGGCCGTTTAGACAAGCCAAGTTCGGCCGGTTGTTACGAATTTGAGGATTCGACATCACTCTATGGTCGTTTCGAAACGCCGCGTCCACCGCGGCGATATGCGCAAGGGGTGTCGAATAGTTCGAGCAAGGTCCGGCTGCGCTATCCTCGACTGGTGGAGATAAGGGTTCCGCGGGCCCTGCGGCTGGCTGTGGCAGGCGCCCTCGTCGCAAGTGCACTGATCGCTCCGGCTGCCGAGTCGCGGCTCACGGCGACTCAGCCGATCGTCGTCACCTTCAACACGAACGGCGTGGTCACCGCGGCACTGAACGGCGTGCCGCTCGGAACGACGAGTGGCGCGCCGACGGTGATCCCGGGCGGCTACTACTCGGTGCTGCTGAACGGCCCGGGCGACTGCATCAACCTGCCGCTGTTCGAGCTCAGCGGCCCGGGCGTGGACATCCAGGACGACATGCTCGGCGGTGAGGTCGACACGCACTCGCTTCCCACGTACTTCCAGCCGAATGCGACCTACACCTGGCACATCGATCGTGCCCAATCGATCGTCTACACCTTCCGGACGTCGTCCGACGTCGTCGGCGCCCCGACCCCGACCGGCTCGTCGTCGACGTCCTCGAAGGGCGGCACGCCGACCTCGCAAGACGTCGTCGGCTCGGCGCTCGCTCCCTTCCGCGGAACGCTGACCGGGGTCGTGACGCCCGCGGGCTCGCTCAGGATCGCTTTCAAGGGCAAGAGCGTCGCGAGCCTGAAGGCCGGCCGTTACGCGATCTCGGTCGTCGACCGCAGCTCGTCGAGCGGGTTCGCGGTGAAGGGGAAGCGCGCGACGGTCAGCATCACCGGGATGGCGTTTGTCGGTAAGCGCACGGTCACGCTGAACCTGACCGCAGGCCGCTGGTCGTTCGGCCCGACCGCGTCGAAGAGCACCTATACGGTGCCCGTCATCGGCTGAGGTTCGGGCACCGACCGGGTTATGTCCCTCATCCCGTGACGATGAAATAGGTCTTCTGACCGATGAACGACGGGTAGAAGAACCACTGGCCCTTGCTCAGATCGAGAGTCTTGCTCTTCTTGCCGGTGAAGGGCGCCGTGCTGACCGACGTCGCAACCTTGTGGCTCTCCTGGATGACGAAGCCGCTCTTCTTGCTCGAGTCGGTGACGGAGACCGTGTAGAGGCCGGCCTTGAGCGAGCTCACGACCTTGCCGTGGTAGCTGAGCGTGACCTTGCCGGACGGGCTGACGGTCGCCGTCAACGTTCCCCGTGAGCGTCGGCGCGGCGGAGCGGCCTGCGAGCCGACGATTCCGCCTGCAGTCGCCTTTGTCGAGCTGGTGACCGGCGTGGACGGCAGCGGATTCGTTGTCGTCGCCGGTGGGGCGTTGCTGGCGAGGATCGTCTGGCTGATCTTCGGGTCGAGGTCGTCGAAGAAGCGGTAGGTCGCGCCTGCCTGGAACGTGACGCTGAAGACCGCGGTCGTGTCCACGTTCGCGGCCTTGTAGTCGACACCGGGGCCGGTGAGGTGAAAGATGTGGTCGACCCCGAGGTCGTCGGCGCCGTTGTTGTTCAGGTTGATCGTGTAGGTGCCCGGCGGGACCGTGCTGCCGACCTTCGAGCTGTCGGCGTAGCTGATCTGGAGGCCGCCGTCGACATCGAAGTAGGCGTAGATCGTCTGCGACACCGCCCCTTGCGCACCGGCGGCGAGGGCAAGCGCCGCGACGATGCCGGCGATGAGTCCACGGTGCACCATCTACAGGGCGGCCGCGAGCCTTTCGACCCCCGCTTCCAACTCGTCGGGCGTGGCGAACCCGTAGGAGAGCCGCAGCGAGCTCGAGACCGAGCCGAACCGCGTCCCGTCGATGGCGGCCACCCCCTCCGCGCGCCTGAGCACCTCGCGCCCGTCGGGCGAGCCGGGAAGCTGTACCCAGACGAAGAGACCGCCCTCCGGCTCCGACGAGGTCGCGTCCGGAAGGTGCTTGGCGAGTGCCGCGAGCAGTGCGTCCCGTCGTGCGCGCAGCCCGTCCCGCAGCCGCATCAGGTGCGGCTCGAACGCACCGCGCGCGAGAAACTCGTAGACGGTCGCCTGGGCGAGCAGCACCGGGGTGATGTAGCTGTCGGATGCGACGGCCGTCAGCTCCTCGGCGAGCGGCTCGGGCAGGATGAGGTAGCCCACACGCAGCCCCGGCGCGACCGTGGCCGAGAACGAGGAGCTGTGCACGCTCCGACCGGCCGAGTAGTCGAAGATGGCCGGCACACGTTCGCCCTCGAAGCGCGTGAGCGCGTAGGTCTCGTCCTCGACGAGCAGGATCTGCTCGGTCTGGATCAGGTTCTGAGTGATCACGAGGTCGACCACGCGCTTGCGCGAGGCCCCGGGCGTGGTCCACCCGGTCGGGTTGTGGAAGCTCGGAACGAGGTAGACCATCGCCGGCCGGACGTACTGGCCGAGGGTGCCCTGAAGCTCCTCGAGCACGATCCCGTTCTCGCCGATCGGGGTGCTGATGAGAGATGCGCCCGCGGCGAGTAGCGCCCGCTCGGCCCGGTCGTGGATCGGGTACTCGACCATCACGCCGCGGCCGCGCGCGACGCGCCCCGCGAGCAGAGAGAGCCCGTGGAGCTGGCCGTGTGTCAACAGCACCCGCGCCGGATCGACGCGGAACCACTCGCCGATCAGCTCTTGCAGCGGCGCGTAGCCGGCGGCGGAGCCGTAGGAGAGGATCGTCTTCCCGTCGCGCGCGAACGCGACCTGAGCACAATCGGCGAGCTCCTCGACCGGTAGGAGCTCCGGAGCGACCTGCTCGGAGTCGAGGGAGATAAGGGTTTGGGGGGACCCGGAGGTCCCCCCGTCGAGCACCCTCATCGACTACGCGGTGAAGCCCGCAGCCGCAAGCGTTGCGCGGACCCTCGCGGGCGTCATCGGCGCCTCTTGGATCCGGACGCCCGTCGCGTCGAAGAACGCGTTCGCGATCGTCGCTGCGACTGCCGCCGTCGGCGGCTCCCCGTTCCCGGTCGACTGGAGGTCGAACCGCTGCACCACCACCGTCGTCGCGGTGGGATGGTCCTTGAAGCGCAGCAGCGGATATGTCACCCAGTCGAGGCTCGTGACCCGGCCGCTGTCGAACGTGACCTCTTCGTAGAGCGCCCGGCTGACGCCCATGATCAGGGCGCCGGTCATGTTGCTCTCGGCCTGATTGAGGGCCGCCATCAAACCCGCGACGACCGCCACGTACGTGTGCTTGACGGTGATCTTGCCGGTCTTGATGTTGACCTCGATATCGGCCACGTTCGCGGCCTGCGAGTTGGCGAACCCACCCATCGCGATGCCGCGACCTTTGCGGATCAGGCCCGTCTGCTTCACCGAGTTCGCGACCTTGGGCTGCCAGTTGGCGGCTTTCGCAACGGCGATCAGCGTGTCTCGCCACTGCCACATGCCGGGGTTCGCGTTCGCGGTCTGCGTGCCGACCCCCGTTCCGAGCGGCGCCGTGCTGATGTTGTTCAGCCGGAACTGGTACGGATCCTGGCCCGCGAGGAACGCGAGCTGGTCAATCACCTGCTCGTTCGCGAAGACGGTCTGCGGCGCGTTCGGCGCCCGCAGGGTGCTCGTCTTGAAGTACCCGTTGAGGACGTTCACGGTCTTGCCGACGATCCGCCGGTTCGGGATGTCGTACTGCGTCCCCGAGTATGTGGTGTCGGCGGGGCCGGCGCCCGGGGTGGACATCGGCTGTCCGATCTGCTGCTCGGTCGGTGTCTTCGCGTACGCGGCCATGCCGGTGCTTGTGGCGTCCCAGGCGACCAGCTTGCCGTTGGCGTCGATACCGCCCTTGACGTCCCACATCGTGGCCGGGCCGTAGTTGTCCCAGCCGTGCTCGTCCCAACGCATCCACTGCAAGCGGACGGGCTTGCCGACCACGAGCGAGCAGACCGCCGCGCACTCGTCGTTGTCGACGTGTGCGGCACCCCCGCCGAACGTGCTCGAGCCCTCGTAGTAGACGACGCGGACCCGGCTCAGGTCGTAGGTGTTCGGCAGCCCGAGCTTCTGCGCTGCCGAGTTCAGCGCTGCGGCGACCTGCGAGCGTGTGACGCCGTAGCCGTTCTTCACGTGCCCGAAGATGATCGCGCTGTTGGTGGTCACGTCCGCGACCGAGACGTTCGGGCCGATCGGGGCGTGCATCTGGTAGTGGTACTTGAACGTGCCGGCGTACGTCTTCGCGGCCGTCGCCATCGCGGCGTCGACGCTCGAGAGCTGACCGGCGAGGCCCGGCGTTGTCGATCCCTGCGCCGCGATCCGCGCCGGCGCGAGGCCGGCCGCGTCGCGTTGGCGCATGCCGAGCCAGAGGTTGCCGACGGGGTCGATCTTGGGCGGGTCCGACCACTTCACCTTGAGGATCGAAGCCGCCTGGATCGCGTCGTACTCCTTGGGCGCGACGACCGCGAGGAAGTTCCCGACCTGCACGATCTTGATGCCCGGGATGTGCTTCACGGAGTCGGCGTCGACCGTGAGCGGAACCGGGTTCGTGCCGTCGCCATACGCGCCCTGCCCGCGCGGTCGCACGACGCGGCCGTGCAGCATCCCGGGCACGCGGACGTTGGCCGCGTACGTGTGCACACCCGTAACGATCTCGGGGATGTCGTAGTGCTGGACGCGGGCGATCCCGACCAGCTTGTACTGGCTCGGGTTCTTGGCTGGGAACACACCCGTGTTCAGCGTGGTCGTCGCGAACGTGACCTTCATCAGCTTGTCGCCGACGAGCTGCCCGTAGGTGATCGTCTTCCCGCCACCGGAGACGACGCCCTTGGATACCGACAGGTTCGCGACCGGGACGCCGAGGCTCGTCGACGCCATTGCGAGCAGCGCCTGCTTCCCCTCGGCCGCCGCGCGGCGGACCAGGGGGCCGGCCTGCGAGATCGACGTGGAGCCGCCGGTGTTGCCGGTGTTCGGCGATGGATTAGCCCCGCCGGTGTCGAACTCGATGTGCCGAAACTGGCTGAAGTCCATGTCGAGCTCTTCGGCCGCGATCAACATCAGGCCTGTTGTCGACTGCTGGCCGAGGTTGATCCGGCCCGAGTTGAGCGAGGCGGAGTTATCGGCGTGGATCGAGATGAACGAGTCGACCGAGTTCGGGTCGGCCGGGCCCGGGCTCGCGAACGGGTCGAAACCTGTCGCCGCCTTCGCGCTCCCGACGCTGCCGGCGAGGCTGATACCGACGATCAGCGCGCCGCCCCCTTTCAGGAAGCTTTTCCGTGAGAATTCCCTCTCGGGAATGAGGCCTGTCATCACGCACCTGCCTTTGCCATGACTGCCGCGGCCTTCTGGATCGCGGTCAGGATTCTCGGATAGGTGCCGCAGCGGCAGAGGTGTCCGTTCATTGCCGTGCGGATCTGGTCCTCGGACGGGTTCTTGGTCGTCGCGAGCAGGTCGGCGGCCTGGATCATCATCCCGTTCTGGCAGTAGCCGCAATGCGGCACCTGCACATCGATCCACGCCTGCTGAAGCGGATGCAGAGCCGGCGCCGCAGCGGACGTGCCGCGCTGCGCCGCCCACAAAGCCGGCAGCCCCTCCAGTGTCGTGATGTTCTTCCCGCTGACTGCTGCCACGGGTGTGACGCAGGAGCGGATCTCCTTCCCGTCGAGCAGCACCGAGCAGGCGCCACACTGCGCAAGACCGCAGCCGAACCGCGGGCCATGCAGGTGGAGCTCGTTGTGCAGAACGTAAAGGAGAGGAGTATCGAGGCTGGCGGTCACGCCGTGCGTGAGGCCGTTCACCTTGATCTTGATGCTCGAAGCCATATTTCCACCCTCCATTGAGTGCTTCGTTGGCGATGACACGCACTGGAGCCGTCGCGGCGCCAAGTAGTCAGGCCGAACCGCAACTGGCTGGGACACTACCGGCGGCGTCGGAGTGTTTCAATGGTCACAAGCGGACGTTTGGCGGCCGCGGTTCCGCGGAGCCGCGGCTGATCGGGAATGGAGCGTATCGGGATCGAACCGATGACCTCCAGCTTGCAAAGCTGGCGCTCTCCCAGCTGAGCTAACGCCCCGTACGGGCCGAGTCTAGCTTCCGGGGGCGCTGTTAGGGTCGCGTGGGTGACGGTGCCGGAAGCGCAGGCGGGGGCGGGGCTCCGCGGCCGGCGCGCGCTCTGGGCCGCGATCGGGGCGGCGCTCTTCCTTGGCGCGTGGGTCTGCCTCGACCACGGGTGGTACGCGCACGGGCGGATCGTCGACACACCGATCTACCAGGGGTATGGGCTGCAGATGCGCAACGGCCTTCTGCCGTATCGCGACTTCTCGGTCGAGTATCCGCCCGGGGCGCTGCCGGTGTTCGTGGCGCCGACATACCTCGGGCCACCGACCGTGCTATCGGACTACCAGCGCTGGTTCGCGCGCCTGATGGCGGCGTGCGGGCTCGCATGTCTCGCATTCGTCTTGCTCTCTCGGCCCTCGAGGCCGGCGATCATCTTTGTTGCGCTCTCGCCGCTGCTCGTGGGGCAGGTGATGCTGAGCCGGTTCGACCTCTGGCCGGCAGCGTTCGTCGCCGCGGCAGTCGCGGCGTTCCTGCACGACCGGCACCGGCTCGGCTGGCTCACGCTGGCACTTGCGTTCGTGGGGAAGCTCTACGCCGTCGTGCTCATCCCGCTCGCGATCCTCTGGACGCTGCGGAGGCGGGGGAGGGACGAGCTCGTGAAGGGCATTGCCATCTGGCTCGTCGCTGTCGCGGCTGTCTTCGCGCCGTTCGCGATCGTGGCGCCCCACGGGTTGTGGGCCGGGATCTGGGGGCAGTTCTCGCGGCCGATCCAGGTCGAGAGCCTCGTCGCCTCGCTACTGACCACTTTCGGGAGCCCGCAGGACGCCGTCTCCCACAACTCGGTCGGGATCGTCGGGTACGGCTGGCTCGCAGCGCTCTCGACGGTAGTCGAGATCGCCTGTCTCGTCGCGCTCTGGATCGGGTTCGCTCTGGGCCCCGCCGACGAGGATCGTTTCGTGCGCTACGCGGCCGGTTGCGTCGTGGCCTTCGTCGCGTTCGGGAAGGTGCTCTCACCGCAGTACCTGATCTGGCTCGTGCCGCTCGTCCCCCTCGTGCGGGGCCGCCGCGGGCTCGCGGCCTCTGGGCTGCTCGCCCTCGCCATGCTCGTCGACGCAGTTCTGGTTCACGTCGGCCCGCTATGCCGAGTACATCGGCGGCTACCGGGACGCGCCGCTCGTCCTGGGCCGGAACCTTCTGCTGGTGGCAATCCTCGTCGTCCTCACTTGGCCGCGGGGGCGACTGGATCGAAGCTGAGACGCAGCAAAGGCACCCCCGGTCTCCCGGGGGCGCCCCGTGCGCGACGCAGCCCCTAGGCCGCGCGCGAGAGCCGCTCTTCGTGCCGGGCGCGCTGGATGATCAGGTCGCGATCACCGAAGCGAATCGAGGCACGAACGCTGCGCTGCTCATCCCAGAGCTGCGCGATCTTCTCGTCGAGCTGCTTGTGCTCGGCCGCAAGCTCCGCGTTATGGCCGTCGGACAGCCTGTGCAGCACGTCCGCGCGCCGATCGGAGAGCGAGTCGATTTCCTTTTTGATGTCCTGCAGGTTTCGCATATCTCCTAGAACGCTCCTTACCATCTCGGGATTCCCGTCCTGGGCTTTTCCCTTCGCGACGGCTCCGGGTATGTGGATCCGCGTCTAACTGTAGCACACTTGATAAGGATAGACTTAGATTTTGTTCTGCTGCTGGTTACAATCTTGTACGGGAACGATGAAGAACAATCGACTCACGAGGTGAGACGATCGTGAGGCTCCGCAGTTGGAACGGGGCCCAGAGTGCTGGTTCCCACTCTCCTGCGAAGGAAACCGCGGGCGGGCGCTTAGGCGCCGAGGCCTTCGCGCGCCCGCTCGGCGATCGACGCCATCTCGAGGCGGGCGCCGGTGACGTCGCGCAGCAGCTCCTCGGCGCTCGGGCCCTGGCCCAGCGACCACAGCTCGCGCAGGAGGTCGCCGGCCTCGCGCCTTGCGAACCACTCGTTGCCGAGCTCGGAGCGGAGGTAGTCCCGGAGCTGCGCCTCGAAGGCCCACGACCGGAGGTAGCCGGTGACATAGAACGAGCCGTCGATGTCGTCGAGGTAGCTCTCGGGATTGGCCGGGAGCTTCAGCGCGTCGCGTCAGTAGCTCCGCGTAACGCGGCCGCATCGACTCGGGATCGTCCGCCTGGAAGAACTCGATCTCGTACAGGAGCTTCGCGCTGTAGCGGCGCAGGAAGTACACCGTCGAGACCGCGCCGTCGTAGGTGATCTTCGAGATGTCCGGGACGTCGAGGCGGCGGTTCAGCCAGGCCGGCTCGTCGACGAGACGCTCGAAGAGCGCCGCCCAGCCTTCGGTCACGGCCATGTCGCCGAGGCGCTTCGCCTCCATCGGCAGGTCGCCGGAGGTGTTCGCGTAGTGCTCGGTGTGGCCGGCCTCGTGGAAGAGGGCGCGCCAGTCGTCGTGACCGCCGATCGGCTGGATCACGAGCATCACCTTCCCCGGGATCTCGATCGGCGAGCAGAACGCACGCGGGCTCTTGCCGGGGCGCGACTCGAGGTCGAGGTGCACGTTGCCCTGCGCGCGCAGGTCGATCCCGAGCTCGCCCAGGGTCGCTTCGAGCGCAGGAAGCATCCGATCGGCCGGGTAGCTCGCGTCGAGCTCGGGGGCGCGGAAGAGCCGGGCGACGTCGGAGGGGCGCGCATCGGAGAGGCCGATGCCGAGCCGCTCGCGGAAGAGGCGGTCGCCGGCCTGCTCCCACATGCGCTCGGTCTCGTCGAGGAGCGAGGTGCACTGCGCGGCGAGCTCGTCGAGCTCGAAGCCGAAGCGCTTGTAGAGCTCGTAGTAGTTCGGCGACCCGAGCCTCGCGACCGCCTCGCGGTCGATCCGCGCCGCGTCGAGGTACACCGGGTTCAGGCGCTCGTCGAGCAGCTCGAGCCTGGCGCGCTCGAGGCGCTCGCGCCGGTCGCGGTCGGGCTCGTTCGACATCGCGACCCGGAGCATCCGGTAGGGGACCTGCTCGCCGTCCACGGTCGCCTCGAGCTCGGCCTCGACATCGGCGAGCTTCTCGGCATGCTCGCGGGTGAGGCCGCCGAGAAAGCCCTCGCAGGCGAAGCGCCAGAGCTCGGTGGGCGCGCCTTCGAGCCGCTGCGCCGTGTCGAGCTTCGTCAGCTCCTCGTGCGCCTCGTAGATCTGCTCGAGCTCGAGCGTCTCCTTGTGGCCGGCGAGGTGGAGGTAGTACTCCTCGTCGAGCTCCGCGATGAAGCGGTCGGCGTCGTCGCGGAACGCGTCGAGCTCGGTGGTGGTCAGGTCAGTCGACATCGGCTGTCTATCCTAGGCGCCCGTGCACGAGATCAGCCTCACCAGCGAACGCCGCACTCAGCTGATCGACATCACCGACCGGGTCCGGGCGGCTGTCGCGGGCACCGAAGGGTCGGCAGTTCTCGTCTACGTCCCGCACACGACGGCGGCGATCACGATCAACGAGAAGATCGACCCGGACCTCGTCGCCGATCTCGAGCGCGCCTTCGAGAAGGTCGTCGGCGACGACTGGGGCTGGGTGCACGACGACGCCGACGGGCCGAACGGTCCGTCGCACGGCCGCGCCTCGGTTGCGGGCGCGCAGGTGCTGATCCCGCTCAGGGACGGCGAGCCCGCGCTCGGTCGCTACCAGGCGGTCTTCCTGTGCGAGTTCGACGGGCCGAAGGCGCGCTCGGTCTACGTGACGGTCCTGCAATAGACGTCTCGCCGCTCCTCGGCCTGCGGGTGCGAACGGAGCGGCTCGAGCTTCGGCTGCCGGACGAGGCCGAGCTGCAGGCTCTCGTCGGTGTTGCGGAGGCCGGCGTTCATCCGCCGGAGGAGATGCCGTTCAGATCGCCTGGACGGACGGGATCGGTAAGCCGGGCTTCGCCGAGACGTTCATCGGCTTCCATCTGGGCTTGCGGGAGGCTTGGACGCCGGAACGGCCTGGTCGCTCGACCTGGGCGTCTTCGCGGACGGTGAGCCGATGGGCTGTCAGGGCCTGAGAGCCGAGCGGTTCATCGAGACGCGCCGCGTGGTGACCGGCTCCTGGCTCGGTCAGCGTACCAGGGTCACGGCTACGGCACCGAGATGCGGGCTGCCGTGCTCGAGCTGGCCTTCGCGGGCCTCGGCGCCGTCGTCGCCGTCTCAGGCCACGCAGAAGGGAACCGGCAGTCGATGCGTGTCTCCGAGAAGCTCGGCTACGAGGCCGCCGGCGAGGGGGTCGTCGAGCCGCGCGGCTATCCGATTCGCCACTTCAAGCTCGAGCTGTCCCGCGATCGCTGGGCTGCGTCGGAGCGAATCCCGGTGGTGATCGAAGGGCTGGATCCTTCCGGCGCTCTTCGGGCTCTAGACGGAGAACAGGCTCGTCTCGATCGGTGGTCCGCCTCGATGTTCGGGACTCGGCTCGCAGTCACTACGCTGGCCCGATGGCCGCGCCGGTGCAACGGGACGAGGAGCTCGAGCTCCACGTCGACTCGCTCGCCTTCGGCGGGAACGGCGTCGCGCGGCTCGACGGCTTCGTCGTCTTCGTGCGAGCCGGGCTTCCGGGCGACACCGTGCGCGCCCGCGTGACCAAGGTGCAGCGCCGCCACGCCGAGGCGATCACGACCGAGGTGCTCGAGGCCGGCCCGCAGCGGGTGAAGGCGCCGTGCGCGCACTACCCGGCCTGCGGCGGCTGCCGTTCCAGGATCTCGCCTACGACGCGCAGCTCGCCGCGAAGCAGGCGTGGGTCGAGGACTCGCTCCGCCGGATCGCGGGCATCGCCGAGCCGCCGCTCGAGCCGATCGTCGCCGCCGAGGAGCTCTTCGGCTACCGCAACAAGATGGAGTACTCGTTCGCGCCCGGCCCGGACGGCGGCCCGATGCTCGGCCTGCACCGCGCCGGCCGCTGGGACGAGGTGCTCGGAATCGACGACTGCCACCTCACGACCGAGCTCGGGAACCGGATCCGCAACACGATCAGCGAGTGGGCGCGCGAGGAGCGGCTGCCCGCCTACGACCAGGCGACGCCCAAGGGCTACCTCCGCCACCTGATCGTCCGCGAGGGCCGCAACACCGGCCAGGCGCTCGTGCAGCTCGTCACGCACGAGCGCGAGCGCTTCGACCGCGAGCGGCTGATCGAGGTGCTCGTCGCCCTTCCCGAGGTGCGCTCGATCCAGTGGACGGTGAACGACACGCAGGCCGAGGTCACGAACCTGCCGACGCAGCTCCTCTGGGGCGAGGAGGCGATCGAGGAGGAGATCGGCGGCCTCCGCTTCCGCGTCCGCCCGAACGCCTTCCTGCAGACGAACACGCGCATGGCCGAGCGGCTGTACGAGCTCGCCCGCGCCGAGGCCGCGCTCACCGGCGGCGAGACCGTCTACGACCTCTATTGCGGCATCGGCACGATCGGGCTCTCGCTCGCCGGCGACGCGCTGACGGTGTGGGGGATCGAGATCTCCGAGGAGTCGGTTGCCTGCGCGATCGAGAACGCCGAGCTGAACTCGATCGGCAACGCCGCGTTCTTCGCCGGGAACGTCGGCCAGGTGCTGCGCGAGCTGCGCGACCGTGCGGGCGAGCCCGACGTCGTCGTCGTCGACCCGCCGCGCGCCGGCCTCGCCGGGAAGGCGCTCAAGCGGCTCGGCGAGCTGGCGGCGCCGCGCGTCGTCTACGTCTCGTGCAACCCGACCACGCTCGCCGGCGACACGAAGCGGCTCGTCGAGGAGTACGGCTACCGGCTCGTGCGGACGAGGCCCGTCGACATGTTCCCGCACACGCCGCACGTCGAGTCCGTGTCGCTGCTCGAGCGCGGCTAGAGACTCTCCTGCTCCGGCTTCCAGGCGTTCTCGGAGAACAGCCGCCTCCAGATGCAGGTCGCACGTTCGGGAGCAGGAAGCCGAGGGCGATCGCCGGTAGCGCGGGCAGGCCGCTCGTTGCTCCAGAAGGTCGTGAGGGCGATCGTGATCCCGAGCCCGATCGTCATCACCAGCCAGGTCCAGAGCGGGCGCAGGCCCCAGCGCACGCTCGCGCCGAGGAAGACCGCGAAGAAGAGCACGTCGGGAAGCCCGAGCCGGGCGGCGCTGCCCCCCGGGACGACGAAGGCGATCGAGAGCTTCGTGAACACGGCCGGATGGTGCTCGGTGATCGAGCTGCGTCGGGCCGCGCCAGACCGAGTAGGCGTCGACCCACGGGATGATGAACGCGACGAGCACCGACCCACGAGAGCGACCTCGAACGCCCACAGGAAGAGCAAGCCCGCGCCCGTCACGGCCGCCGAACTTGGCGAAGTTCGCGAAGACCGGCGCGCCGAGCACCGAAGAGGAGCAACGTGGCGACGCGAACACGCCGACGCCGATCGCGAGCCGGCGCGGCTGGCGCCAGACCGGCAGCGCGAGCCAGGTCAGGCTGAACATCGCCGGCATCAGGACGCAGCGAGACGATCGCCGACGCTCGACCAGGTCGAGAGCGACGCCGAGGTGCGGAGCGATCTCGAACCACGCGACGAGCGCGCCCGAGAGGATCAGTACGGCGGCAGCGCGGCCCACCAGGGGCCGACCGGCTTGAAGGCGTTCCAAAAGCGTGTCTTCGCGGGCTGGTCGTCGAGTGAGAGGTCGATGTCGGGGACGACCAGGGCCTCGATCGTCGGGGTGAAGTGCTGCAGCTCGCCCAGCGTAGCCGCGAGCGGCTGCGAGAGCGGGAAGTCGACGCTGTTCAGGAACTCGAGCGCGTCCTCGCCCATCACGACGACGAGGCGCGGCTGCACGATCCGGAGCTCGCGCGCGAGCCAGTCGCGGCACGCGACCTCGTCGGCGCCCGCGAACTTGACGCAGTTCGTCCCGAACACCTCGGCCGGGTCGACGTGCAGCCGCTCGAGCGAGCGCTTGACGCGTGCCCGGCGCGGCCGTGGAAGGCGACGCCCTCCTGCAGCTCCGGCGCCTGCGGCCCGTACTTGAGCAGGAAGATCGTCCCGAGCGGATGGCCGGTCGGCTGCGCGACGGGCGCTCCCGCCGGCGGCGTCGGCGACCTCGTGCTCCAGGCGAAGGATCTCCTTGATCGCCTTGTCGAGGTACCGCTTGTAGATGTCGTCTGTGGTCACGGCGGCGGACACGGAGCATCCGGTCCTTTCTCGGCTAGCGGACCTTTTCCTTGACCTGCGCCATCCACTTGAGGCTCTGGAGGTAGGCGAGCGACTTCGGCCGCCGGAGGATCTCGGCGCTCCGCAGCGAGATCATGAACTCCTCCGGATCGCGGAACGAGCGCATGCGGAGCGCGCCCGTCCCGACGCCCTGCAGCACGTGCGCGTCGGAGCCGGCGCCCATCGTCAGGTCGTACTTGCGCGCGAACCGGAGCGCCTCGTCGTTCTGCGCCTCGAAGAGGAGCCGGGCGTTGTAGACCTCGAGCACGTCGATGTCGGCCAGGTGCCGGTGCAGCGTCGCCGGGTCGGGAATCGTGTGCATCCGGTCGAAGGGGTGGGGGAGATAGACGAGGCCGTTCTGCTCGCGGATCGCCGCGATCGTGTCGGCGAACGGCAGCCCGCGCGGGATCTCGCGCTCGAGGAAGAGGCCGATCACCTCGCCCTGCTCGTCGGTCTTGATCTCCTCGCCGGGGATCACGATCAGGTCGCGCTCGCGCGCCTCGTCGAGGGTCTCGAGCGCGCCGCCGAAGACGTTGTGGTCGGTGACCGCGATCGCGCCGAGCCCCTCGGCCTCGGCGTGGTCGACGAGCTCGGCCGGGTCGACGGCGCAGTCGAACGACCAGGAGGTGTGCATGTGCAGGTCGGCGACGATCCAGGGCCGGTCGGCGAGCGGGTCGCCGGCCGCGCGGCGGGCGGTCGTGCGGCGGCGTCGCGTCAGCCGGCGGTAGAGCTCGTCGAGCTGCGCGGCGACGTGCCTCGAAGGACTGCCGCTCGCCGCTGCGGCTCGCGGCGGCCTCCTGCTCTCGCGCGCGCAGGTCCGGCGTCCTCGGCGAGGCGCGCCGCGGCGGCCGCGGCGAGCTCGGGCTGCTCGTCGACGCCGGCGGGCGCGGCGATCGCGCAGCCGGCGGCCTGCGCCTCGAGCAGCAGCGCGCGGCGCGCCGTCGATCCCGGGAACGAAGATCGCCGTCTCGGTCGAGGACCGCCGCGCGGCGGCGCCGTCGCGGGCCGTGCGCGACCGAGACGCGGCCGGCGAGGTCGCGCGGGATCGCGGGCCGCGCGACGAGCGGGGTCGTCCGCAGGAGCACCGCCTCCCAGTCGGGCAGCTCGCGGAGCGCGTGGAGCACCCGCGCACGCCGGGCCGCTCGTTCGGCCGCAGCTCGACGGTGATCCGGTTGCGCTTCGGCCCCGGCTCGAACAGCTCGAGCGAGACGCCCGGCGAGACGAGCTCGTAGTCGCCGGGGAAGCGCTCCGCCGCCGCCTCGCGGATCGGCTCGGAGAGCGCGAGCAGCGCGTCGATGCGCGCGAGCAGCTTCTCGCGCTGCGAGCGCGCCGGCGGGTAGCCGAGCCGGTCGGTCGAGCAGAACGTCGCGACGGTGAGCGCGTCCGTCTCGCGGAGCGCGAGGTAGGAGAGCGACGGCAGCCCGGGCTCGAAGCCGTGGACGAGGTCGAACTGCCCGCGCGCGAGCGCGAGCCGGAGGTTCGCGCGCACGCCGACCGGAACGCCCATCTGCGACCGCCGCGAGACCGGCACGGCCGGCCCGACCGCGACGACGTCGCGCGGGGGCGCGTGCCCGTGGACGACGCGCCGGCCCGCGAGCAGGTCGCCCGCCCGGGTCGACGGCGCGAGCACCGTGACCTCGTGCCCGAGCGCGCGCAGCGCCGGCCGCGACCCCGCCGACGTGCTCGTTCACGTCGTGCGGCTGGGACCACGCAAACGGGTCACGAGGCGATGTCCAGCCTCGGGCGTTGGCGATCGCGATCCCTCCGGCCCGACCGCCTCGATGTTCGCGACGCGGGCCGAAGTCACTACGCTGGCCCGATGGCCGCGCCGGTGCAACGGGACGAGGAGCTCGAGCTTCACGTCGACTCGCTCGCTTTTGGCGGGAACGGGGTTGCGCGGCTCGACGGGTTCGTCGTCTTCGTGCGAGCGGGGCTTCCGGGCGACACCGTGCGCGCCCGCGTGACGAAGGTTCAGCGGCGCCACGCCGAGGCGATCACCACCGAGGTGCTCGAGGCGGGCCCGCAGCGGGTGAAGGCGCCATGCGCGCACTACCCGGCCTGCGGCGGCTGCCGGTTCCAGGATCTCGCCTACGACGCGCAGCTCGCCGCCAAGCAGGCGTGGGTCGAGGACTCGCTCCGCCGGATCGCGGGCATCGTCGACCCGCCGGTCGAGCCGATCGTCGCGGCCGAGGAGCTCTTCGGCTACCGCAACAAGATGGAGTACTCCTTCGCGCCCGGGCCCGGACGGCGGGCCCCGATCCTCGGCCTTCACCGCGCCGGCCGCTGGGACGAGGTGCTCGGAATCGACGAGTGCCACCTCACGACCGAGCTCGGGAACCGGATCCGGAACACGATCAGAGAGTGGGCGCACGAGGAGCGGCTCCCCGCCTACGACCAGGCGAGCCACAAGGGCTACCTCCGGCACCTGATCATCCGCGAGGGCCGCAATACGGGCCAGGCCCTGGTGCAGCTCGTCACGCACGAGCGCGAGCGCTTCGATCGCGAGCGCCTGATCGAGGTGCTCGTCGCCCATCCCGAGGTGCGCTCGATCCAGTGGACCGTGAACGACACCGAGGCCGAGGTCACGAATCTGCCGACGCAGCTCCTCTGGGGTGAGGAGGCGATCGAGGAGCAGTTCGGCGACCTCCGGTTCCGCGTCCGCCCGAACGCCTTCCTGCAGACGAACACGCGAATGGCTGAGCGCCTGTACGAGCTCGCCCGCGCCGAAGCCGCCCTCACCGGCAAGGAGACCGTGTACGACCTCTATTGCGGCATCGGCACGATCGGGCTCTCGCTCGCCGGCGACGCGCTGACCGTGTGGGGGATCGAGATCTCGGAGGAATCGGTTGCCTGCGCGATCGAGAACGCCGAGCTGAACTCGGTCGGCAATGCCGCATTCTTCGCCGGGAACGTCGGCCAGGTGCTGCGCGACCTGCGCGAGCGTGCGGGCGAGCCCGACGTCGTCGTCGTCGACCCGCCGCGCGCAGGCCTCGCCGGCAAGGCGCTCAAGCGGCTCGGCGAGCTGGCCGCTCCGCGCGTCGTCTATGTCTCGTGCAACCCGACCACGCTGGCGGGGGACACCAAGCGCCTCGTCGAGGAGTACGGCTACCGGCTCGTCCGGACGCGGCCCGTGGACATGTTCCCGCACACGCCGCACGTCGAGTCCGTGTCGCTGCTCGAGCGCGGCTAGAGACTCTCCTTCTCCGGCTTCCAGGCTTTCTCGGAGAACAGCCGGCGCCAGATGATGTCCACGTTCGGGAGCAGGAACCCGAGGGCGATCCCCGGTAGCGCGGGCAGGCCGCTGACGCTCCAGACCGTCGTGAGGGCAAACGTCGCCCCGAGCCCGATCGTCATTCCCAACCAGGTCCAGAACGGGCGCAGGTCCCAGCGCACGCTCGCGCCCAGGAAGAGCGCGAAGAACATCACGTCCGGCAGCCCGAGTCGGGCTGCGCTCCCACCAGGCACGACGAAGGCGATCGACAGCTTGCCGAACGTTGCCGGATGGTGCTCGGTGATCGAGTGCGTCGGGCCCCGCCAGACGGAGTAGGCGTCGACGAACGGGATGATCACCGCCACGAGCACCGCCCACCACAGGACCTCGAACGCCGAGAGGAACAGCAGGCCCACGCCCGTGACTGCCGCGAACTTGGCGAAGTTCGCCAGCACCGGTGCGTCGAGCACGGAAAGGAGCAACGTGGCGATCGTCAACAGGGCGACGCCGATCGCGAGCCGGCGCGGATGGCGCCAGACCGGCACCGAGAGCCAGGCCAGGCTGAACATCGCCGGCATCAGGAGCAGCGACACGATCCCGACGCTCGACCAGGTCGAGAGTGACGACAGGTGCGGAGCGACCTCGAACCACGCGAGGAGCGCGAGCGAGACGATCAGTAAGGCGGCAGCGCGGCCCACCAGGGGCCGAGAGACTTGAAGGCGTTCCAAAAGCGTGTTTTCGAAGGCTGGTCGTCGAGTGAGAGGTCGATGTCCGGGGCGACGAGGGCTTCGATCGTCGGCGTGAACTGCTGCAGCTCGCCCAGCGTAGCTTCGAGGGGTTGAGAGAGCGGAAACTCGACCCGGTTCACGAACTCGAGCGCGTCGTCGCCCATGACGACCACGAGCCGCGGCTGGACGATTCGTAGCTCTCGCGCGAACCAGTCATTGCACGCGACATCGCCGGCGCCCGCGAACTTCACGCAGTTCGTGCCGTACACCTCCGCCGGGTCGACGTCCAGCCGCTCGAGTGACCGCTTGATTGCGTGCCCCGCGCGGCCGTGAAAGGCCACTCCTTCCTGCAGCTCCGGCGCCTGCGGCCCGTACTTGACCAGGAAGATCGTGCCGAGCGGGTGCCCGGTCGGCTGCGCGACGGGTGCTCCCGCGGCGGCTTCGGCTACCTCGTGTTCCAGGCGAAGGATCTCCCTGATCGCCTTGTCGAGGTACCGCTTGTAGATGTCGTCTGTGGTCACGGCGGCGGACACGGAGCATCCGGTCCTTTCTCGCCTAGCGGACCTTTTCCTTGACCTGCGCCATCCACTTGAGGCTCTGGAGGTACGCGAGCGACTTCGGCCGGCGCAGGATCTCGGCGCTCCTGAGCGACATCATGAACTCCTCGGGATCGTTGAACGAGCGCATCCGCAGCGCGCCCGTCCCGACTCCCTGGAGCACGTGCGCGTCGGAGCCGGCGCCCATCGTCAGGTCGTATTTGCGTGCGAACCGGAGCGCCTCGTCGTTCTGCGCGTCGAACAGCAGCCGAGCGTTGTAGACCTCGAGCACGTCGATGTCCGCCAGGTGACGGTGGAGCGTCGCGGGATCGGGGATCGTGTGCATCCGGTCGAAGGGGTGGGGGAGATAGACGAGGCCGTTCTGCTCGCGGATCGCGGCGATCGTGTCGGCGAACGGCATGCCGCGCGGGATCTCGCGCTCCAGGAAGAGGCCGATCACCTCGCCCTGCTCGTCGGTCTTGATCTCCTCCCCGGGGATGACGATCAGCTCGCGATCGCGAGCCTCGTCGAAGACCTCGAGCGCGCCGCCGAAGACGTTGTGGTCCGTGACCGCGATCGCGCCGAGCCCCTCCGCCTCGGCGTGGTCGACGAGCTCGGCCGGGTTGACGGTGCAGTCGAACGACCACGTCGTGTGCATGTGGAGGTCTGCGACGATCCACGGCCGGTCGGCGAGCGGGTCGGAGGCCGCTCGGCGGGCGGTCGTGCGGCGGCGTTTCATCAACCGGCCGTACAGCTCGTCGAGCTGAGCGGCGACGTGCTCGAACGAGCCGCTCGCCGCTTCGGCCCGGGAGGCCTCCTGATCTCGCGCACGAAGGTCCGGGTCCTCGGCCAGGCGCGCTGCGGCTGCTGCTGCCAGCTCGGGCTGCTCCTCGACGCCGAGCGGCGCCGCGATCGCGCAACCCGCCGCCTTTGCCTCGAGCAGCACGCGCGGGCGGCCTTCGATCCCGGGGACGAAGATCGCCGTCTCGGTGAAGAGCGGCGCGCGCGCCGCGCCGTCGCGTGCGGTTCGGACCGACACGCGGCCGGCCAGGTCGCGCGGAATCGCGGGCCGCGCGATCAGCGGCGTCGTGCGCAGGAGGACGGCCTCCCAGTCGGGGAGCTCGCGCAACGCGTGCAGGACGCCGCGGGCGCCGGGGCGCTCGTTCGGCCGTAGCTCGACGGTGATCAGGTTTCGCTTCGGCCCGGGCTCGAAGAGCTCGAGCGAGACGCCGGGGGACATCAACTCGTAATCGCCCGGGAAGCGCTCTTCGGCGGCGGCGCGGATCGGCTCGGACAGCGCGAGCAGCGCGTCGATCCGGGCGAGCAGCTTCTCGCGCTGGGATCGCGCCGGTGGGTAGCCGAGCCGGTGGGTCGAGCAGAACGTCGCGACCGTGAGTGCGGACGACTCGCGGAGCGCGAGGTAGGAGATCGACGGTAGCCCGGGCTCGAAGCCGTGGACGAGGTCGAACTGCCCATGAGCGAGCGCGAGCCGAAGATTGGCGCGCACCCCGACCGGAACGCCCATCTGCGAGCGGCGCGAGATCGGCACGGCAGGCCCGATCGCAACGACCTCCCGCGCGGGGGCGTGGCCGTGCACGACGCGACGGCCTGCCCGGAGCTCGCCCGCACGGGTCGACGGGGCGAGGACCGTGACGTCGTGTCCGAGCGTGCGCAGCGCAGTGGCGATCCCGCCCACGTGCTCGTTGACGTCGTGGGGCTGAGACCACGCAAACGGTGTCACGAGGCAGACACGCACAGAAAGAGCCTAGCTTCGGCGCTCTGTGCGCCACCCGTCGCTCAGCGCGAGGAAAAGCGCTCCGAGCGCGGCCGAGAGCACGATCGCGGCGCCGCCGAGCCGCCCTGCGCCGAGCCAGCTCGCGACGGTCTTCTGTGCCCACTGCGCGAGCTCGGACGATGATCCGTGCCGCAGGAACAGCGCGAGCTCGCGCCACACGCTCCAGCGGTAGACCGCCGCGGCGTTCACGGCTGCGGGCCAGGTGAGGAGCACCGCGGTCGACGCGAGCACGGACGCCGCCGCGAAGAGAGCCGTCACGACCCGCCAGCGCGCAAACGCCGGCGCGAGCCCGAGCGCCAGGAACGGAAGCGCGGGGATGAAGAAGCGGGGGCCGGGCGAGTCGCCGCCGTAGGGATCGTAGTAGCCGAGCTCGAGGACGAGGAACGCGACCGAGACGGCGCCGCAGAGGAGCGACTCGCCCCGCGCGCCCCGGCGCCAGAGCAGCACCAGCCCGGCTGCGGCGAGGAGGAGCACCGGGCGCGACGACGAGCAGGCCCCGGTTGCCGACGAGGACGAGCCGCGCCGCATGCCACGACGGGGCGTGGATGCCGAAGAAGCCGCCGGCCTGCTGCACGGCGAACTGCTTCGACACGTACCGGTAGGAGAGGTGAAAGGGAGAGCCGAACGCGAGCTGGTCGTAGAGCCCGAGCAGCGCGACACCCGGGAACCAGCCCGGCGGCGTAGCGACCGAGCGCTCTAGCCCCGGCGAGCGCGGCGTACAGCCCCACGAGCACCGCGATCAGCGCCGCCTGGTACTCGACAACGAGCGCGAGACCGGCGACGATCCCCGCCCAGCCGGGCCGGCGCCGCCACGCGAGCAGGAAGGCGCCGAAGCCGAGAGCCGCCGCCGGCACCTCGTCGAAGTTGTCGACGGCGAGCGAGGCGGCGAGCGTTCCGACCGAGAACGTCACGAGGGTCGCGCCGCCCCAGCCCGGCGCGATTCCTTCGGCCACGCGGCCGAGCAGCAGTGCGCACACGAGCAGCGCGATCCCCCCGGTCGCCAGGCGCACCGCCCAGAGCCGCAGGTCGCCGTCGTGGTGCCACGGGGGCGGGCCCAGCCGCACGATCTGCGCCGCGGGAATCGCGAGGAACGAGACGCCCGGCGCCTTGTCCGTGTAGAAGCGGCCGCCGAACTCCGCCCGGTCGCCGTTCCCGGCGAGGCAACTCGTCGCGGACAGGCTGCCGTGGACGATCGAGCGGGTCACGCAGATCCGCGAGGTGTCCTGAGCGCCCGGGGGATGGACGACGAGCAGCGCTCCGAGCGCCACGAGCACGAGCAGGACCGTCTCGTGCCTGGGCCGGCGCCATTCGATCAGGGCAGGGCGAAGCCCCGTCACGCCGGCTTCGCCCCCGCCAACTGCGCTCGGCGCCGCCGCATCCCGATCTCGCCTCGGCCCGGGATCCCGAGCACCAGCACGAGCGAGACGAGGACGAGGTCGCGCAGGAGCACGAGCCAGGCGAGGTGTCCACCGTAGGCGTAGTCGACGAAGCGTGTCTTTCCGTACCAGACATAGTCGGTGGCCAGGAAGGCCACGACGAGCAATGCGACGGCCGCGAGGCCGCGACGCCCGCGCACGAGCGGGACGAGCGGGACGAGCCAGATCAGGTACTGCGGCGAGATGACCTTGCCGAATGCGATGAACGCCGCCACGCATGCAGCTGCGTACCGGACGAAACGGTCGTCGTCGGCTTCACCGCCGGCGAAGATCGCCCAGAGCCCCACGAGCACGGCGAGCAGGGCAACGGTCGTCGCCGCTGCGAGCGCGCCGTGCCCTGAGATCGCGAGCGCTCCCTCCGCGCCGATCACGTGCGGATTGGCGAAGGTGAGGAGATAGGAGGCAGCGAGGCTCTCGATCTCGAGTGGCCGTGACGCCTGCTGCCACGTGCTCTCCCAGAGCCCGTGCGGAGCCAGCACGAGAAACGGGCCGTAGAACACGAGCGCCGTCAGTGCCCCACAGGCCGCAGCCCGGCGCAAGCTCTCGTCGTCCGCGCGGCGTACGGTCAACACGATCGCGAGCGGGACGAGGACGAGCGCGTACAGCTTCGCGGCGAAAGCCGCGCCGAGCAGGCTCCAGCCAATCCGGTGACGGTCGGAGAAGAGTGCGATCACGGCTGCCGTGCAGAGCACCGCCGGCCAGAAGTCGAATCGGGTCTCCGCGAGCGATCCGATCAGGAGCGGCGACAGTGCCAGGAAGATCACGGCCCCGGTTCGCCGGAGCCGGGCGACGAGCAGCACGCCGCAGACGCCGAGCAGCGCCATCGAGCGCCCGAACCATTTCGAGTAGTCGGGGAGGCTCGAGGCTCTTGCCAGATACGAGGGCCCCAGGAACACAGGGAGCGCGCCCGGTGGGTATTCGATGCCGAAGTCCCGGTACGGAAGCTCCCCGGACCTGATCTTCGCGGCGTAGTCCCGATACAGGTACGTATCGGACGATCCGCGCTCGCCGTAGACGCCGAGAAGCGCCCACCCGCAGGCGAAGACGACGAGCGCAAGCGCGAGGCCGAATGCTCTGCGCGAGAGTGCGATCCGCCGGCGCGATACGGCAACTCTTCCGGACGGTGCGCTCACGGACCGATTCAACCATCGAGATCGGCGACCGGAGACAGGAGCGCGCGAGGAGCCGTCCCGGCGATCCGTAATCTAGGAGCTCGATGACGTGGTCAGGATGGCGTCGTGCGTGGCTCCTCCGCTACGCGGCGGCGGCGCTCATCTTCGTTCTTGCCACAGGGCCTGTGGCTCCACGGCGTGGTCGCGCACCCGGGGTCGCGGATCCCGAGCGGGTACAGCGACGCCACCGCGACCCTCCACGACTACTGGGCGGCCTCGGCGCAGCACCGGAACCCATTCGACTTCAAGCACGATGCCCTCAACGGGGCCCCTCAGGGCTTTGAGCGCACGCCGGCGGCCCTGGCGGCCAACGCCGCGCTGCAGACCGCGTTCGTCTGGTCGTTGCGCGGGCCGCTCGGGCTGGTCGGCGCCTGGAACACGTTCATCTTCATCGGGCTCTTCGGAACGGGGATGGCGATGTTCGCGCTCCTCGACCGGCTCCGATGCACGTTCGTCGCCGCCATCTTCGCGGGGCTCGTGTTCGCGTTCGGGCCGTACTCGGTCGAGCGTGTCGAGGCCGGCCATCTCAACCTGCTCCAGAACTGGTCGCTCGTGCTCGTGCTGGCGGCACTCCTGGAGGTCGCCGCCAGGCGAACCCTCGCCTGGGCGGCCGCCCTCGGTGCGGCGATCGGGCTGGCGTTCTACCTGACTGCCTACCTGGGGCTGCTGGCGTCGCTGATGGTCCTGGTGTTCTTCGCGATCGAGATCGTCAGGCCGGGCGGACGAGGCGTCCGGCTGCGCTCGGCCGCGCTCGGCGCCTTCGCCTACGCGACAGCGCTCGTCCTCATGATTCCGATCTTCGGGCTCTACGTTGCCGAGCGGTCGGCCGTTCGGGCGACGGTCGGGCGGCCCGTGAGCGACCTCTCCTACTACGCGGCGTCGCTCGGGTCGTTTCTCGTCCCCTCACCGAGGAATCCCTTGCTCCGCAGCCTCGACGGGTGGCAGCCGATCCGGTGGCTCCTCAATCTCCATCCCACCGATCTCACCGAGCAGACGCTGTTCTTCGGCTACACGACGCTGGCTTTCGCGGTGGTTGCCGCAGTGCTCGTCTACCGGCGCGACGCGCGCCTGAAGCTCACCGATGCGCGCTGGCGGACAGCCGTGTTCGCCCTCGTTCTCGCGCCGGTGTCGTTCCTCTCCTCGTTCGCTCCAACCGAGCATCTGGGGGGAGTCCCGATCCCCATGCCCGCCTGGCTGCTTGCCCAGGTCACGACCTACTGGCGGGTGTACTCGCGAATCGGCTTGCTCACGGAGCTGGCCGCCGCGATCCTCGCTGCGCTGGCGTTGACGGCGCTCGCCGCGCGCCGCGGGCGTATTTGGCAAATCGTGCCCGTCGTCGCCCTGGCTGCGGTCACGCTCGAGCTCCTGCCCGCCACCGTGCCGGTCTTCGACACCACCGCCCGGCCGCAATGGGTCGACTGGCTGGCGTCCCAGCCGAACGGCATCGTCGCGGCGTACCCGAGCCTCGGTCCCGGAGCGCCGACCGTCCTCCAGCAGGACCAGTGGTATCAGCAGTTCGACGGAAAGCCCCGGTTCCTGATCTCGGAGGCGAGCCCGTCGGTGACGCTCTCGCGGGACCAGGCGATCCGATTCGCGGCGCGGGATCTGTCGGACCCGTTGACGCCCCGGATCCTCTCGACCGAGCACGTCCGCTACGTCGTCGTCTACGACAGGAGCTACCGCGTGGGCGGAGGCGAGCCTCCGCCGATGGATCCCCGGGCCTTCACGCTGCTCAGGTCGTTTCCGGGCGTCCGGATCTTCTCGGTGCACGCGCGACCCATCGATCTGCGCACGCCGCTCGAGCAGGACCGTTTCGTGATCGCCCAGCTCGAGGGGCTTACAGCTCCCTCGCTCGACTACCAGGCGGGGTTCAACGGCGCCGAGACGTACAAGCAGACGACGGGCCGTTGGCTTGCCGGGGAGGGGCGGGTTCGAATCGACAACCCGGACGGAGCGATGAACGCGGTGCTCTCAGGGCTCGCATTCAGCAACGGCAGGCCTCGACTGCTCGAGCTCCTCGACAGTGCCGGCCGCGTCGTCGCGCGGCAGCAGATCCCGGCGTACGCGACGCCGCTCGCGCTCGGCCCCTTCCCGGTCCCGCATGGCGGCTCGACGATGACGCTGATCACCGTTCCCGGAGCGGATCCTCTCGGCGGATCCGATCCGAGAACGGCGAGCGTGTTCCTGGCCGGCGTGGAGCTGAAACCGCTCCCGGCCTACGCCGGGGCCTGAGCCTTCGACTTCGCGGGCGCCTTGCGGCGGTTGCGCTCGATGAACTGCTCCGAGAGCTCGTGCGCCTCGTCGTCGACGATCTGGACCGGGGGAGACTTCATCAGGTAGGCGCTCGGGCCTTCGAGGGCGCCGCCGATCCCGTTGTTCAGAGCGAGCTTCGCGAGCCGGACGGCGTCGATCACGATCCCGGCCGAGTTCGGCGAGTCCCACACCTCGAGCTTGAGCTCGACGTTGAGCGGAACGTCGCCGAAGGACGAGCCCTCCATGCGGATGTAGGCCCACTTGCGGTCGGTCAGCCAGGGCACGTAGTCGGACGGGCCGACGTGGACGTTCCCCGGGCCGAGGTCGTAGTCGAGCATCGAGGTGACGGCGTTCGTCTTCGAGATCTTCTTCGACTCGAGCCGCTCGCGCTCGAGCATGTTCAGGAAGTCGGAGTTGCCGCCGACGTTCAGCTGCATCGTCTTGTCGAGATGCACGCCGCGCTCGCGGAAGAGCGAGGTGAGCACGCGATGCGTGATCGTGGCGCCGACCTGCGACTTGATGTCGTCGCCGATGATCGGCACGCCGGCCTGCTCGAAGCGGCGCTGCCAGTAGGGCTCGCGCGCGATGAAGACGGGCATGCAGTTGACCATCGCGCAGCCGGCCTCGAGGATCTGCTCGGCGTACCACTTCGTGGCGGCCTCGGAGCCGACCGGCAGGTAGTTGACGACGACGTCGACCTCGCGCTCCTTCAGGATCGCGACCACGTCGTCGGTCTCGCCCGGCGCCTTCTCGACGATCTCGGAGAGGTACTTGCCGATCCCGTCGTGCGTCATCCCGCGCGAGACCGTCACGCCGGTCTTCGCGACGTCGGCGAACTTGATCGTGTCGTTCGGGTGCGCCCACATCGCCTCGGCAAGGTCGACGCCGACCTTGCCCTTGACGACGTCGAACGCGGCGACGAACTCGATGTCGCTGATGTGGTACCCGCCGAGGTTGACGTGCATCAGCCCGGGGACGAACTTGTCATCGGACGCGTCCTTGTAGTACTGCACGCCCTGGAGCAGCGAGTTCGCGCAGTTCCCGACGCCGATGATCGCGACGCGGACCTTGCCCTCGCGTCCCTTGCCGTTCGCGGCGTGCTTGCCGTTCTCAGACATTGATTCCTTTCGCCGGCCGAGCCCCTCGGACAGGGTCTCGACGATGAGGTCATGAGTGGACTTCTTGCGCTCGCCCGCGCGGCGCGCGAGGCGGTCTTTCAGGTCGCGCGGCATGCGGAGCAACACGTCGCCCGCGGGACGCGGGGGAGAGCCGCGGCGGCCGCTCGGCTCGAATGGAACGCCGAACCGGGAGGCGAGGATCGCGACGGCGACGTCGTTCAGGCTCGCCCTTCGCCGTTCGACCTCGGCGGCGAGACGCCGCTTCAGGTCGGGAGGCATGCGAACGAGCACGTCGCTGCGAAGCTCAGCCATTCCCTGGAGTGATAGCACATCAGTGCTATCAGCAGAAGAGCCGCTAGCCCTGAGGCTTGTCTCGGGCGAGCAACTGGCTGCGCACCGAGAGGATCCGCTGCAGCACCGTGACCCAGGCCGTAGCCGTGAGGACGGCGATCGCCCAGGGCAGGACGCCCCAGGGAGCGAGGACGAGGCCGGTGGTGATCACGACGACCCGTTCCGCCCGCGAGCCGATGCCGACATCGCCCTTGAGGCCGAGAGCCTCGGCCCGGGCCCGTGTGTAGGAGACGAGGAACGAGCCGGCGACGGCGAACACCGCCACGACGACGAAGACATCCTGGTTGTGGCGCGCAAAGACGTAGGCGATCGCGGCGAGCATGAAGCCTTCGCTCATGCGGTCCGTGGTCGAGTCGAGGAACGCTCCGAACGGCGTCGTCTTCCCGCCTGCCCTGGCGAGTGCGCCGTCGAGGATGTCCAGGATCGACCCGACGACGAAGAGCAACGCGCCGACCCAGTAGAAGAGGATCTCGTTTCGGTTCTCGAACAGGACGACGACGGACGCCAGCGCGCAGAGAGCGACTCCGGACGTCGTCAGCGCGTTCGGCGTGACGCGGGTGCGCGCGAGACCACCGATCGATCTGGTCGCCAGAGAGCGCGCGCCTGCCGTGTATCCCTGCTTGAGCGCAGCGGCCTTGCCCATCTGATCGGACCGTAGCAGCGGGTCAGGTGGTGCGCGGCGCGCCACCGAGCATGCGGGTGAAGGCCCGCTGGAAGATGCTCCACTTGTAGACGATCGTCATCGCGATCAGCGCGACGCCGACACCGGCGACGCAGTCGAGCCAGAAATGGTTGCCGGTCGCCATCACCGCGAACCAGACCCAGGCCGGCCACAGGCACCAGAACACCTTCGACCACCAGTGCCGCGAGAGGCTGCAGAGCACGACGCCGACGATCAGCGAGTCGCAGGCATGGAGGCTCGGCATCGCCGCGTACGGGTTGGCCGCCAACTGCACCACGCCGTCGGTGTGCCGGTTGACGAACCCGACGTTGAGCAGCCGGGGAGGAGCCATCGGCGTCAGGACGTACCCGATCAGACCGAGGACGTTTGCGAGCAGGATCGAGTTGCGGAACTTGATGAAACCCTCGTGCCGGCGGATATAGACCCAGAGGAGGGCGAGACCGACGACCGTGAACTCCGAGTTCCAGTAGGTCCACGACACGAGCGCCTCGAGCCAGTGGCGCTGGTTCACGAACTGCTCGAAGGTCAGCTCGTAGAGCCGGTTGGTGACGTGCTCCTCGAACGCGACGACGCTCTGGCCGTTCGAGATCGCCTTCGCCGGGTTGCGGTCACCGGCGGCACGCGCAAGCTGGTAGACCAGGCCAAAGCCGAACCAGATTGCCATCTGGCGACCCAGGTCTCCCCACCCACGCGGCAAATAGCGCCGCCCAGCTGCAACCACCGACGACACGATTTCCCATCATACAAAGGCGCACCGGATTGACAAAGCGCCGCGCCGGACTAGCGGGGCCTGAACTGCTCTATCAGCCGATGTAGCTCTCTATCCGCCGATGTAGCTCATCTCGACGCGCGGGGCGTCGTCGAGATTCGTCGCTTCCGAGCGCAACTCGGAGTAGCGGTCGCCGCGGACGTGCCAGATCTCGGAAAGCCTGACGCCGAGATCCTCGTCGGTGGCGCCGCTGCGGATGAGCGCGCGCAGATCGTGGCCGCGCACCGCGAAGAGGCAGGTGTAGAGCTTGCCCTCGGCCGAGATCCGCGAGCGTGTGCAGTCGCCGCAGAAGGGCTGGGTGACCGACGCGATGACTCCGATCTCACCCTTGCCGTCCTTGTAGCGCCAGCGCTTGGCGACCTCACCGCGGTACTGTGCGTCGGCCGGCTCGATCGGGAACACGGTGTCGACCGCGGAGACGATCTGCGCGGCTGAGACGACATCGTCCATGCGCCAGCCGTTCGTCGCGCCGACGTCCATGAACTCGATGAAGCGGAGTGTGTCCCCGGTCGAGCGGAAGTACTCGGCCATCGGGACGATCTGGCTCTCGTTCACGCCGCGCTTCACGACGCAGTTCACCTTGACGGGAAGCCCTACCGTTCGCGCAGCTTCGATTCCTTCGAGCACGCGCTCCACTGCGAAGTCGACGTCGTTCATCGAGCGGAACGTCGCATCGTCCATCGCGTCGAGGCTGACCGTGATCCGGGTGAGGCCCGCGTCCTTGAGCGCCTGCGCCTTGCGCGGAAGCAGTGACGCGTTGGTCGTGAGCGTGATCTCGACGTCGAGCTCCGCGAGCATCGCGATCAGGTGCTCGACATCCCGTCGGAGCAGTGGCTCGCCGCCGGTCAGGCGGAGCTTCTGCACTCCGACGCCGACAGCCGCCCGGGCGACCCGGGTGATCTCGTCGAAGTCGAGCAGCTCCTTCCGGTCGAGGAACCGATAACCGTGCCCGAAGACCTCCTTCGGCATGCAGTACGTGCAACGGAAGTTGCAGCGGTCTGTCACCGAGATACGGAGGTCTCGAAGCGGCCGTCCGAAGGCGTCGAGAACCTGCGACATCTATGAACAGATTAGCGTGTGGATCGGGCTGATGTCACCCCTTATTCATAAGTTGACTACTCCTTCGACCCTCGTCACGCGCCAGCGCTGCTCGCTCTGATCGCCGTCCTGTGACGCCCGTCTTCCTTGCGCTCGCCTCGGCGGCGCTTTTCGGTGCGATGACCGTTGCGATCCGGGCCGGGCTCGGGCGCGGAGCGAGCGCTGCGCAGGCCACTCTCGCGACGCTGGTGGTCGCGTTCGCGGTCACCCTTGCGGGCTCGCTCGTTCGCCATGACTACACGAACGCGTGGAAGTTCTTCCTGGCGGGCCTGCTCGCGCCGGGCCTCTCGCAGATCCTCTTCACGCAGTCGATCCGGGAGGTGGGGGCCTCCCGAACGTCGGTGACCGTCGGCTCGGCTCCGCTCTTCGCGCTCGCGATTGCATTTCTCTTCCTCGACGAGCCTGTGCGCACGCCGGTCGTGATCGGCGCCCTCGCGATCGTGGCCGGCGGAGTCGTCCTGGTCGGCGAGCCCGATCGGCCCGATCACCTGCGCACCCGCGGGCTCCTTTTCGCGCTCGGCGCCGCCGTGCTCTTTGCGGTTCGCGACAACATCGTCCGGGCACTTCACACGCACGGAAGCCCGGAGACCGTCGGCGCTGCGGCGATGCTCGCGGGCGTCGCCGTGTCGCTCATCTGGACGCGGAGCCTGCCGTCGCGCCGCGACCTCCGTCTGCTCGCTCCTGCGGGGATCCTCTTCGGGCTGTCTTACGTCTGTCTCTTCGAGGCGTACTTCCGCGGCCGGGTCTCGATCGTCTCGCCGTTGATCGCCACCGAGTCGCTGTGGGGGGTCGCGATCGCGGCGCTTGTCTTTCCCAGCACCGAGCGCGTGGGGCGGCGGGTCGTCCTCGGCGCCGTCGCGATCGTCGCCGGCGGGATCCTGATCGGCCTCTCCGCCACCCAATTGTGATCTGCTATAACAACACTTAGATTTTCTTAGCCCGCAAGAAAGCTCGCGGCGCAAAGGCAGTAGACGCAAACGAATTAGACGCAAAGGAGACAGGCCACATGGCGAAGACGATCGGTATCGACCTTGGCACAACCAACTCCTGCATGGCGGTGCTCGAAGGCGGCGAGCCGACCGTGATCTCGAACGCCGAGGGCGGCCGGACGACGCCGTCCGTCGTCGGGTTCGCGAAGGACGGTCAGAGGCTCGTCGGCTCGCCTGCCCGCCGGCAGCAGGTCACCAACCCGCAGAACACCATCTTCTCGATCAAGCGCTTCATGGGCCGCACGTTCGACGAGGTCTCGGAAGAGATGACGATCGTCCCCTACAAGGTCGTCAAGGGGCCGAACAATGACGTGCGGGTCGAGGCCGGGGGCGAGGAGTACGCGCCGCCCGCGATCAGCGCGATGATCCTCCAGAAGCTCAAGACCGACGCCGAGTCGTATCTCGGGGAGCCGGTCACGGACGCGGTGATCACGGTTCCCGCGTACTTCAACAACGCCCAGCGCGAGGCGACGAAGGACGCCGGCACGATCGCCGGCCTGAACGTCGTCCGCATCATCAACGAGCCGACCGCGGCCGCTCTCGCCTACGGGCTCGACAAGGAAGGCGCCGAGCAGACGATCCTCGTCTTCGACCTCGGCGGCGGCACGTTCGACGTGTCGGTGCTCGAGCTCGGCGACGGCGTCTTCGAGGTCAAGTCAACGAACGGCGACAACCACCTCGGCGGCGACAACTTCGACAAGGCGATCGTCGACTGGATGGTCGCCGAGTTCAAGCGCGACCAGGGAATCGACCTCGCCGCCGACCCGATGGCGCTCCAGCGCCTCTACGAGGCGGCGGAGAAGGCGAAGATCGAGCTCAGCTCGACCATGTCGACCCAGATCAACCTGCCGTTCATCACGGCGACTGCCGACGGGCCCAAGCATCTCGACCTGCAGCTCACGCGCGCGAAGCTCGAGGAGCTCGCGGGTGACCTGATCGAGCGGACCGTCGGCCCCACGAAGAAGGCGCTCGCGGACGCCGGGCTCGACGCGTCGAAGATCGACCACGTCGTGCTCGTCGGCGGCATGACTCGCATGCCCGCAGTCCAGGCGAAGGTGAAGGACGTGATCGGGAAGGAGCCCCACAAGGGTGTCAACCCGGACGAGGTCGTCGCCATCGGCGCAGCGATCCAGGGCGGCGTGCTCAAGGGTGAGGTCAAGGACATCCTGCTCCTCGACGTCACGCCTCTCTCGCTCGGGATCGAGACGAAGGGCGGCGTCATGACCAAGCTGATCGAGCGCAACACGACCATCCCGACCCGCAAGTCGGAGGTGTTCACGACGGCCGAGGACAATCAGCCGTCCGTCGAGGTGCACGTCCTGCAGGGCGAGACCGAGATGGCTGCCTACAACAAGACGCTCGGCAAGTTCCAGCTCGTCGGCATCCCGCCGGCGCCGCGCGGTGTCCCGCAGGTCGAGGTCGCTTTCGACATCGACGCAAACGGGATCATCAACGTCTCGGCGAAGGATCTCGGGACAGGCAACGAGCAGCAGATCAAGATCGAGGGCGGCTCGGGCCTGAAGGAGGAGGAGGTCGCCGACATGATCAAGAACGCCGAGGCGCACGCCGAGGAGGCGCACAAGCTGCGCGAGCTCGCGGACGCCCGGAACGAGGCGGAGGGGCTTGCCTACCAGACGGAGAAGTCGCTCAAGGAGCATCGCGACAAGCTCGACGCGTCCGTTGCCTCAACGGTCGAGGGTCGGATCATGGAGCTCCGCGGTGTGCTCGAGTCGGGCGACGTCGCCGAGATCCGCGCCAAGCGCGACGCGCTTCAGGAGGCTTGGAGCGATGCCGCATCCGCGATCTACGCGCAGGCATCGGCCTCGACACCGACCGACGGCGGCGCTTCTGCGTCCGACGACGAGGTGATCGAGGACGCCGACTACGAGGTCGTCGACGACGGCGAAGAGGCAAAGACGTCTTGAACGACGACAGCCCATGGCAGATTCGCGACGAACGGCCCGAGGCGGCGGACACCGCCGCCTCGGCGCCGGTCGTCGAGCCCGCCGACGAGCTCGCCGTCGAGATCGAGAGGCTGGCCAAGGAGCGCGACGAGTATCTCGACGCCCTCCAGCGCCTGAAGGCCGAGTTCGACAACTACCGCAAGCGGGTGGCCCGCGACCAGGAGACCTTTGCCGCGCGGGCGTCCGAGCGGCTGGTCGTCCAACTACTCCCGATGCTCGACGACCTCGAGCGGGCGGTGCAGGCGGCCGTCGAGCACGGTGAGCTCAAGCTCGAGGACGGGGTTCGCCTGGTTCATCGCGCGCTCGCCGGCATGCTCACGCGCGAGGGTCTCGTCGAGGTGGAGACCGAGGGGCTCTTCGACCCGCATACGCAGGAGGCGCTCCTTTCGCAGCCCTCGGACGAGCCCGAGGGGACGGTCATTCAGGTGCTGCAGCCGGGATACAAGCTCGGCGACCGAGTCCTGCGCCCGGCGCGGGTGGTCGTGAGTTCCGGGCTGCCGGAGCCGGCGGAAGGCTAGGTACCGCCGGGTGGCCGAGTCCCATTACGAGACTCTCGGCGTCGCAAAGAATGCGTCCGCCGACGAGCTGAAGAAGGCGTATCGCAAGCTCGCTCGCCAGTACCACCCGGACAAGAACCCGGGCGATGCGGCGGCCGAGGCGCGCTTCAAGGAGGTGCAGGGCGCATACGACGTCCTGTCCGACCCCGAGAAGCGGCAGCAGTACGACACGTTCGGGTCCGCGAACGGCCGGTCGGGGCCCGGGCCGACCAACGTCGATTTCGGCGACTTCGATCTGGGCGACATCTTCGGCGGGTTGTTCGGCGGCGGCCGCGGACGCGGTCGGGGCCAGGCGCAGCAGCGCGGCCAGCGCGGCTCGGACGTCGAGGTCGAGGTCAGGATCTCGTTCGAGGACTCGCTCAAGGGGCTCCAGACGACGGTGCCCGTCACGCTCGAGCTCGCCTGCCACACGTGTCACGGCACGGGCGCCTCGCCCGGGACAGCGCCCAAGCGCTGCCCGCAGTGCGAGGGCACGGGTGTCGTCGCCACGTCCCAGGGGCTGTTCGCCCTCCAGCAGCCGTGCCCGACGTGCCGCGGTAACGGGACGATCGTCGACACGCCCTGCGAGACCTGCCACGGGTCGGGGCGGGAGCGCCGGACGAAGCGCTACACCGTGCGTATCCCGCCCGGGGTCAAGGACGGCACGAAGATCCGGCTCAAGGGCAAGGGCGAGGCCGGCTGGGGCGGCGCGCCCGCCGGTGACCTGTTCGTCGTCACGCGGGTCGACCCGTCGAAGCTCTACGAGCGTCGGGGCGACGACCTCGTGCTCGACGTGCCGGTGACCTTCGGCGAGGCTGCCATGGGCGCCACCGTCGAGATCCCGACGCCCGAGGGCCGTGTTTCGCTCAAGGTGCCGGCGGGATCGCAGGATGGGAAGATGCTGCGCGTCAAGGGTCGCGGCTCACCGCATCTGAACGGGAACGGCCAGGGTGACCTGCTCGCCCGGCTGCGGGTCAGCGTCCCGTCGAAGCTGTCGAAGGCCGAGCGCGAGGCGTTGGAGAACTACGAGAAGGCCGCCCACTCGAACCCGCGCGACAGGTTGTTCGGATGAGCGACGAGCACGACAGGCTGCTCGCGCAGGGGCCGCGCGTCGCACCGGAGCCGCTGCTGGCAACCGACGACGGGGCGCTCGTCCCGGTCGCGGCGCCTGCGCCGCAGATGGCGGCTGGGGCGGCGACCAGCGCAGACAACCCGGGGCGCACGCCGAGCGTGCCTGTGCAGGGCCGCTCGGGCAGACGCGCGCGTCCGGCCGGCTTGCGGCGGCTGATCCCAGTCATCTTCTTCGCGTTCGTCATCGTCGCCCGGTCGTTCGGCGGGAACGGTCGCGTCGAGGCGGCGCTCTTCGGAGTCGCGGCCGTCGTCGTGGTCACGCTCATCCTCGTCCGCAAGGCGCGGCAGCTGTGAACGCGCAGCGCGAAGGCACCGATCCGGGCCGGCCCCGCTACATGATCTCGGTTGCGGCCGAGCTCGTCGGCATGCACCCGCAGACGCTGCGGATCTACGAGCAGAAAGGCCTCGTCCGGCCGAAGCGCACCGCCGGCAACACCCGCCTCTACTCCGACGAGGACGTCGAGCGCCTGCAGCTGATCCAGCGGCTGACGTCCGAGATCGGTCTGAACCTGGCCGGGGTCGAGCGCGTGCTCTACCTCGAGGACGAGCTGCTTCGCCTTCGCCGCCGCCTCGACCGGATGGAGCGCGAGATGCGCGACGCGATCGAGCAGGTTCACCGCTCCTACCGCCGAGACCTCGTCCCCTACCGGCCCCCGCAGCCCCCGGCGACGAGGACTAAGGGTCATGTCTGATCCAGCCATGTCCGGGGACAGTCACCGTCACGGGAGGGTCACGGAATGCGCGGAAACTCCAGCTGCCGTGCCGGTTCGGGCGGTGCCAGGTTACGTCACGGAAACGAAACGAACGATCGAGGGAAGTGAGTGAGCAATGGATTTCAATCGGCTGACAGTTAAGGGACAGGAGGCGGTCGCGGCCGCCCAGGAGCTGGCGCGCAAGCGCGGGAACCCGGAGATCTACCCGGAGCACCTGCTGCTCGCGCTACTCGACCAGGAGCTTTTCGGCGATTGGCAGGGCCTGCGCGCCGAGGCGGAGCAGAAGCTCGCCGGGCGACCGGCGGCAACCGGCGCCGGGAACGTGCAGCCGCGCGTCTCGAACTCTCTGCAGAAGGTCTTCGACGAGGCCGAGCGCGAGCAGGCGAAGCTCGAGGACGACTTCGTCTCGACCGAGCATCTCTTCCTCGCGCTGGAGCCCGTCCCGCGCGACGAGATCCTCGCGTGGATCAAGAAGGTGCGAGGAGGACAGCGTGTCACCTCGCAGGATCCCGAGGGCAGCTACCAGGCGCTCGAGAAGTTCGGCCGCGACCTGACGGAGGCAGCCGAGGACGGCAAGCTCGACCCTGTCATTGGACGCGACGAGGAGATCCGCCGCGTGATCCAGATCCTCTCCCGCCGCACGAAGAACAACCCGGTACTGATCGGCGAGCCCGGTGTGGGGAAGACTGCGATCGCCGAAGGCCTCGCGCAGCGGATCGTCGCGCGTGACGTTCCCGAAGGGCTGAAGGACAGGCGCGTCTGGTCGCTCGACATCGGCTCGCTGCTCGCCGGCTCGAAGTACCGGGGCGAGTTCGAGGAGCGCCTCAAGGCGGTGCTGACCGAGATCAAGTCGAGCGAGGGGCGCATCGTGCTGTTCATCGACGAGCTCCACACGATCGTCGGCGCCGGCGCCGCCGAGGGCGCGGTGGACGCCGCGAATCTCCTGAAGCCGATGCTCGCCCGTGGCGAGCTCCGCTGCATCGGAGCGACCACGCTCGACGAGTACCGCAAGCACATCGAGAAGGACGCTGCGCTCGAGCGCCGCTTCGCGCCGGTCTACGTCGACGAGCCTTCGGTCGAGGACACGATTGCAATCCTTCGCGGCCTGAAGGAGCGCTACGAGGCGCACCACGGCGTTCGGATCCGCGACGCCGCGCTCGTTGCGGCGTCGGTGCTCTCGCACCGGTACATCGCCGATCGTTTCCTGCCCGACAAGGCGATCGATCTCGTCGACGAGGCCGCGTCGGGCCTGCGCATGGAGATCGACTCGTCGCCGATCGAGCTCGACGAGGCGAACCGGCGCGTCATGCAGCTCGAGATCGAGCTCGCCGCCATGGTCAAGGAGTCCCCGCACATCCGCGAGCCGCTCGAGCGGGCGCTGGCCGAGGCGAAGGAGGCTCGCGACGCGCTCGCCGCGCGCTGGTCGAAGGAGAAGGAGGCGCTCGACCGGATCAAGGGCGCCACCCAGCGCCTCGACGAGCTCCGAATGGAGGCCGAGCGCGCCGAGCGCGACGGGAATCTCCAGCGCGTCGCGGAGATCCGTTACGGCGAGATCCCGGAGCTCGAGCGCGAGCTCGCCGAGCGGAAAGGGCCGGACCAGCCGATGGTCAAGGAAGAGGTCGACGAGGACGACATCGCCTACGTCGTCGGCCGCTGGACCGGGATCCCGGTCGATCGTCTCCTCGAGGGCGAGACACAGAAGCTGATCCAGATGGAGGCCCGCCTGCACCAGCGCGTGATCGGTCAGGAGGAGGCGGTCTCGGCGGTCGCGAACGCTCTTCGCCGCTCACGGACCGGCTTGCAGGATCCGAACCGCCCGATCGGCTCGTTCGTGTTTCTCGGCCCGACCGGGGTCGGCAAGACCGAGCTTGCTCGCGCGCTTGCCGAGTTCATGTTCGACGACGAGCAGGCGATGGTCCGGCTCGACATGAGCGAGTACCAGGAGCGCCACACGGTCTCCCGGCTCGTCGGCGCGCCGCCCGGATATGTCGGCTACGACGAGGGCGGCCAGCTGACCGAGGCGGTTCGGCGCCGGCCGTATTCGGTCGTGCTCCTCGACGAGATCGAGAAAGCGCACCCCGAGGTCTTCGACGTCCTGCTGCAGGTGCTCGACGACGGCCGGCTGACCGACGGCCAGGGCCGAACCGTCGACTTCCGGAACACCGTTCTGATCATGACCTCGAACGTCCGCTCGGTCGAGGCGATGCGCGACCATTTCCGGCCGGAGTTCCTGAACCGGATCGACGAGATCGTCGAGTTCAAGGCCCTTTCACGCGAGCAGATCGCGGAGATCGTCGACCTTCAGCTCGGTCGGCTCCGATCGCGGCTCGCCGATCGCGGTCTCGACCTCGAGCTCACGGACGCTGCGAAAGCCGCGATCGCGGATGCCGGCTGGGATCCCGCCTACGGGGCGAGACCGCTCAAGCGGGCAATCCAGCGGCAGCTCGAGAACCCGCTCGCGGTTCGCCTGCTCGACGGCGACTTCACAGCCGGCGACACGATCCTGGTCGACGAGCAGAACGGCGACCTCGTCTTCACGCGGGCGGCGGCGATGGCGGCCGGCCAGCTCTGAGCGGGTGAGCTTAGAGCTCCACGTCGTCGATGATCTCGGCCTGCCCCTCGACCGGCGGGGCGCCGTAGGCGAGGAACATGACCTCCGCACGGGTCTCGTTGCGAACCTGGATCGGGCTGCCCGGGCTCACGGAGGCGACGCCCGTCGGCCCGAGATCGAAGCGCTCGGGCGGCTCGCCGAGCAACAGCGTCAGGGTCCCCTCGAGCACGACGAAGACCTCTTCCTGCGCGCCTTCGATGTGACGACGGCCCCGGGTGTGCGCCGGCAGCCGCCACAGTCGAGCCCGTGATTCGGCGAGACCGGCGGCAGTCGTGAGGTCGGCGACGAGCCGCGGCGCCTCACCTCCCAGAGCTGGCCGTTCGAGCCATTCGAGATCGCCTGCGCCGATGACGGAATAAGCCACGGCCGGATCCAATCACAAGGGTTCAGCGGGCGGATCACTTGTTCGCGGTCCTCGGGGTGGCCGTCGCCGTCACCGCGAAGTCGGCCGAGTTCACGTTGGTGTCATGGCCGTCGGGGATGCGGGCGATGCTGGATCCCGGTGCGGGTGTGGCAGGCGGCGCCGGGGCGGGGGAGCCCTCGACGAGGGCGTTCGTCGCCGTTCCCCAGCCGCCGCTGTCGATCAGCGCGCCGGTTGCGTCGCGCACCCCCACGGCGCCTCCCGTCGCAGCGAGGCCGGCAGAGAAGGACTGATCTGCTGCCGTCGCTCCGGCGTACGCGTTTCCGCCCACGAGGTAGAAGCCTCCAGGCGCCACCGTCGTGTTCGAGGGCACCGTTGCGAGCGTCGTGTCGGACGTGCCGGCTGCCGAGCGGTAGACGACCTTCCAACCGCTGATGTCGGCTGTGCCGCTGCCGGCGTTGACGAGCTCGACGAACTCGTCCGCGGCCGACCCGGCCGTCCCCGTCTGGATCTCGTTGATCCGAACCGCAGGCGCGCCTCCGACGGGCGCCGGGACGGCACACGTCAGTGTCACCTTCCCCGCTGAGTCGTAGTCGAGTGCGACTTTGCCGCTGCCGTTGCAGGGGATTCCGCCGAGGCTGTCGAGCGAGCCGACCGCGCTTCCGGGATCGCCCTTGGGCCCTGTCTCGCCTTTCGGCCCCGTGTCACCCTTCGGTCCTGCAGGCCCCGTGGCTCCGGTCGCCCCCGCGGGCCCGGTTGGGCCGGCAATGCCGGCCGGACCGGGGTTTCCAGCCGGGCCGGCAGGCCCGGTCGCCCCGGCCGCCCCCGCGGGCCCGATGGGCCCGGTTGCCCCGGCCGGCCCCGGGATGCCCTGGGCCCCGGGAGAGCCTGGAGCGCCCGTCGCGCCGGTCGGCCCTACCCACCCCGCGCTCCCGGTCGTACCGGCCTTGCCGGTTGCCCCCGTTGCTCCGGCCGGGCCCATCGGCCCTGCGGGCCCAAGCGGCCCGGCCGGGCCTGGAGGCCCGGCGGGCCCTGCAGGCCCGGCGGGACCCGGCCGGCCCCATCGGCCCCGCCGGCCCGACGACCGCGTGCCTGTGCCGGTCGCCCACCTGCTTCGCGCCGACCTGCTTCGCGCCCACGTGTGTCGCGGCAACCCGTGCATGCGCCGACGCCTCCGCCGGAGCTACGCCGCCGCCCCGGGTTGCGAATGCGACGCCGCGCCACGGTCGCGAGCACCGTGACGGCGATCGCGAAGGGTCGAATCCAATTCACGCTCATCTCCTGTCTCCTCTCGATCAGTTGTCTAAACTGAATACAACAAGAAGAGCCGTCGCGCTAGTGTCCGAAGCGGACATCGACGCGATCGACACAAAGACGTGACAAACGCGCCTCGTCTACCGTCATGAGCGTTGCTCCTCGTCGCAGCCACCGGATTCGAGCTCGCCTTCGTCGAAGGCGCAGCCGCGGCGGGCCACGAGACCCTTGCTTGTGGCACGGGCCCGGTCGAGGCTGCCGCCGCGACCGCACGGCTCATCGCGACTGCCAGGCCCGACGCGATCCTCCAGATCGGGATCGCCGGCGCTCGCGCCCTCGAGCCCGGTTCGGTCGTGATCGGCGAGGAGTCGGTCTACTGCGACCTCGTCGACGCGACCCGCGGCTTCCCGAGAGTCGTCCGCGCCGCACCGGACCCGCGGCTTCTCGAGATGGCCCGCGCGACGCTCCCGGACGCACACGTCCTGCCGATCGCGACGAGCGCGCGAGTGGGGGGTGGCGCAACGTGCGCCGACGTTGAGGCGATGGAGGGCTTCGCCGTCCTTCGCGCCGCGGCGGAGGCAGGGGTTCCGGCTCTCGAGCTGCGGGCTGTGTCGAACCTGTTCTCGTCGTCGCGCTCCGAGTGGCGGATCGACGCCGCGATCGCGGCGCTCGCCAGCGCCGTCTTCGCGCTGCTGGAGGCCTTCGATGCGTGACCTTCCACCCCCGCTTCCGCCGGGGGAGCGCACGATCGGCCAGGTGGTCGCCGAGTCGATCCGGGCCTACGGCGATCAGTTCTGGAAGGTGCTACCGCTCGGAATCCCGCTCGCGGTCGTCGACCAGCTCTGCGCGACTCAGCCGGCCCTCGTGCAGATCGCCGTCTATCTCGCGGCCACGCCGCTCTTCGTCCTCGCCTACGCCCGCGCCTGCTCACTCATCTACAAGGTCCCGATCAACCGAACCGGCGTGATCGTCGGCTGCCTGATCTGGATCGTGTTCCCGTTCCTCCGCGCGCTCTTCATCCTTCCCGGCCTCGCCTGGCTCGCCTTCATCGGACTCGCGGTACCCGCCGCGCTCGTCGAGAAGACGAATCTCCGCGAGTCGTTCGCCCGCGGCCGCGCGCTCGGGCGCGCCGACTACGTCCACTCGCTCGGCTCGCTCGCGACCCTGGTCCTCGTCGTAGGCATCGCCGACGAAACTCTGATCGGGCTCCTGCATTCGCAGAGTGGAACGAACACGCGCATCGCGCTTCTGCTCTCGGACATCGTTCTCAGCCCACTGCTGTACATGGGCGGAGCCCTCCTGTACGCGGATCAGGCGGCGCGGGTAGGCTCGCCGCGATCCGACCGAAGGAGACGCCGCGATGCCGATCTACATCCTCCTCTCGACGTTGACCCAACAGGGCGTCCAGACCCTGAAGGCCAATCCTGAGCGGCTCCTGCAGGTGAACCGAGACATCGAGGAGCTCGGCGTCCGGGTGCTCCATCAGTGGGCGACGCTCGGCGAGTTCGACTTCGTGAACGTCGTCGACGCGCCCGACATCGAGACGATCGCGAAAGCATCCATCTCGATCGCCGCGCGCGGCTCCGTTCGGATCGAAACGCTGCCTGCACTGCCGATCGACGACTTCCTGAAGAACTTCTAGGAATCGGAGCTCGTCCACAAAGGACAGTTGTTGCGACGCATGGCACGGGATAGAAATGCCGGGCCATGCGCGATCCCCGCATCGACGAATATGCCCGGCTCCTAATAGACCGCTCCCTCGGCGTCCAGCCCGGATGGCAAGTGGTCGTCCGATCGACTCCGCTCGCCCGGCCGCTTGTCGACGCGGTGCAGGCACAGGTCGCGCGGCGCGGCGCGTTCCCCTTTCTCCAGCTCGCCTGGGATCAGTTCGGCGGGCCGTTCGTGCGTGAGGCTCCGCTCGACGTGCTCGCCGAGCCAGCGCCGATCCAGCTCCACATGTGGGAGACCTGCGACGCTTTCATCTCGATCTCGGCCCCGGAGAACGTGCGGGAAGGGGCCGACCTCTCGGACGAGCGCCGGAAGCTGTTGCAGAAGCGCCTCGAGCCGCTCCGGCGCCGGCAGATGGCGATGGACGTCCCGTGGGTGATCTGCGAGTACCCGACCAATGCGGCCGCCCAGGAGGCGGGGCTGACGCTCGCGGAATTCGAGGAGTTCGTCTACGGCGCCGTCCTCCTCGACTGGGACGCCGAGCTCGAGCGGATGTCCCGGATCGCCGAGATCTTCGACCGGGCCGACGCGGTGCGAATCGTCGGCGACCGGACCGACCTGACGCTCTCGCTCGCCGGGCGAAGCGGAGCGGTGGACGACGGCCACATCAACATGCCGGGCGGCGAGGTCTTCTACTCGCCGGTCGAGGACTCGGTCGAAGGCGAGGTCACGTTCTCCGAGTTCCCCGCGATCTACTACGGCAACGAGGTGTCGGGCGTTCGCTTCGTCTTCGAGCGTGGCCGGATCGTCGAGGCATCGGCCGCGAGCGGCGAGGACTTCCTGATCCGGACGCTCGACACGGACCACGGCGCTCGCTCGCTCGGAGAGCTCGGGATCGGGTGTAACCCGGGAATCCAGCGATTCTCGAAGAACCTCGGCTTCGACGAGAAGATCGATGGGACAGTCCATCTCGCGATCGGGAACTCGTACTCGTCGACGGGCGGAACGAACGTCAGCGCTATCCACTGGGACCTCGTCAAGGACCTGCGAAACGGCGGTCGGCTCTACGCCGACCGGAAGCTGGTGCAGGAAGACGGGCGCTGGCTCTAGGCCGCCGCGATCCGGCCGGCGAGTAGCGCGTTTCCCTCGATCAGGTCGCGGTTCGCCTTCAGCGTTCGCCCGCCGCTCTCCGAGTGCAGCCGCGCCAGGACGAACGGCGTCACCGCCCCGCCGCGAACGCCCGTCGCCGCAGCCTCGGCGAGCGCCTCCTCGATCAACGGCTCGACGTCGTCCAGGCTCTCGTCCGGGGGCCGGCCGAGGAGGAGCCCCCCGCCGCCGAGCTGCCAGTGAGCGCGCGCGATCCGGGCGGCCTCGGACGCAGCTTCGACCCGGGTCGAGACCGGAGGGCCGCCGTGGGCGGCGTAGAAGAGCGGCAGGTCGTCGGTCTGCCAGCCGAGCACCGGGACGCCGAGCGTCTCGAGCAGCTCGGCGGTTGCCGGAACGTCGAGGAGCGACTTGACGCCCGACGAGATCACGAGCACCTGAGTGCGTGCGAGCGCATCGAGGTCGGCCGAGACATCGGGTGGATCCGGCCAGCCGCGGTGAACGCCGCCGAGCCCTCCGGTCGCCATGAAGCGGATGCCTGCAGCGCGGCACGCGGCGAGTGTGCCGCCCACCGTAGTTGCGGCCACCGCGCCTTGCACGATCGCAGCGGCGAGGTCGCGAGGACCGGCCTTGCGGGCCGACGCGTCGAAGCGCCCCAGCTCCTCCCGGGTCAGCCCGATCACGATCTCGCCGTCGAGGACGCCGACGGTGGCCGGCACCGCGCCGCCGGCGCGAACGGCGCTCTCCGAGGCGATCCCAACCTCGACGCCCTCCCCCGGCGGGAATCCGTGAGCGACGAGTGTCGTCTCGAGTGCGACGACCCGGGCGCCGCCCGCGAGCGCCTCACGCACCTCTTCGGAGAGCCGGATCAAGGCATCCCGCCGAGCTTGGCGCAGCAGCGGGACGCCGCTTCCAGGCCGAGCTCCACGCCGCCGACGAGGAAACCCGCGGCGAAGGCGTCGCCGGCGCCGGTCGGGTCGACGATCTCGGTCGGGAGGGCGGGGTGGTTCACACCGGCCACGTTAACGCCGTCGGGCCCGCGCTTGACCACCCAGGCGGCATCGAGCGGGCCGAAGGCGTCGCGTTCGGCCTCGGTCGCAAGCACCGTCGCCGGCTCGCAGCGGCGCACACGCTCCCGAAAGGGCTCGTCGATCAGGCTCCAGGCCGAGAGGTCGACCGAGATCGACGCGCCTTCGGCTCGCGCCAGCTCGGCGGCGTGGAGAGCCGCGCCGGCCACGGGCTCGACGAGCAGCGCGTAGCCGGAGAGGTGGAGCCGGTCGCACCGGAACCAGGCCGGCTCGAGCTCGCCCGGCTCGAGCTCCGTCGCGGAGCCACGATCGGAGGCCATCGATCGCTCGCCGCCCGCGGCGATCGAGACGACGACGCCGTTTCTGCCCCGCTGCGGGCCCGGCGATCTCGACGCCGTACGACGCGAGCTCGCGGGCTGCCAGCTCGCCTGCGGCGTCGGCCCCGCGCTTCCCGACATAGCGCGCCTCCGCGCCGAGCGACGCGGCCCAGGCGGCGACGTTCGCGGCCTGCCCGCCCGCGCCGACGAGGGTCGTCGCGGCTCGGTCGTCGCCCGAGATCAGCGGCCCGTCGAGCCCGACGATCACGTCGAGGATCAGGTCGCCGAGAGAGACGAGGCGCATGCGTAGGATGGTTTCATGGAAGAGAGCAAGGGGCGCTGGTCGTTAGGCGGCCGGTTGCGGCGCCGCTCGTTCGCGATCGGCGTCGTCGGCGCGGCGGGGGCTATTGCAGCAGTTCGCCGCATCCGCCGCTCGTCCGAGGCAGTCCGCGCGCGTGGCCTCGGGGCGTTCGAGGATGCGCCTTGCTTTCTCGAGGATCACGGCCTCGACGGAGCCGACCAGGCTGTCCGCGAGCTCGAATAGCGCGCAGGTAGCCTTCCGCGTCCATGCCGCTCTACGAGTACAAATGCCCGAACGGGCACCTGTTCGAGGTGATTCACGGCATGACCGAGCCGAGCCCTCAGAAGTGCGAGGTTTGCGGTGAGTCGCCCCTCGAGCGCGTGCTGCATCCGGTGGCCGTCCACTACAAGGGCTCGGGCTTCTACTCGACCGACTACGGCCGCGGGGGGCGGAAGAGCGCGAAGGATTCGGGCTCCTCGGACTCGTCATCGTCGAGCGACTCCGGCGGCAGCTCGGACAGCGGCTCGAGCAGCACGACCGGCGGCGATTCCGGCAGCTCCTCGACGCCGGCCTCGAGCGACTGAGCTACTGGAGCGGATGCCCGGTGCGGCACCCGGGCCCGTAGGTCGTCGTCGGCGGCTGGGGTGCCGAAAGCCCCGCCCACATGGCGAGCGTCCCGCGGTTGTCCTCTGAGGGAACGAGCACCGAGGAGCCGCCAACGGTCGTCGGGTCGCCTCCGAGGCGGCAGTACAGCGTGTGCGATCCGGATGCCCGGAACTTCACCCAGCCGAGCTCCATCAGCTGCCAGGTCGAGAGATCGGTCGTCAACGGCTTCATCAACGAGCTCCCGTTGAACGGCAGGTCGAGCAGCGTCGAGACCGAGGTCAGCTTCGCGGTCGCCGCCTGCGCGACTGCCTGCTGGCGGGCGCCGCGGGTCAGGTCGCTCTCGCCCGGGTTCAGCTGGTTCTCGCGGATCCGCGAGTAGATCAGGGCGCGCTCGCCGTTCATGTGCTGCGGCCCGCGCTGGAATCTCCAGCCCTTCCACTCCTGGCAGCGAGCCTGTGTCTTGAACGGACAGTCGAAGCGGTTCGAGAGGATCGGCTCCGGCACGTTCACGGTGATCCCGCCTTCGGCATCGATCAGATCCTTGAAGTTGTTGAAGTCGACGATCACCACGTGATCGATCCCCACCCCGGTGAAGCTCTTCACCGTTTGGATCGCAAGCGGTGTCCCGCCGGCCTGGTAGGCGGCGTTGATCTTCTCGCTCCCGACGCCCGGGATGCTGACGAGCAGGTCGCGCGGGATCGAGAGATACGCCAGGCGGTGGTGCGATGGGTCGGTGCGGACGAGCATGATCGAATCGGCGTGCCGGTCGCCGCTTCGCCCGGCTGCGGTCGAGCTGTCGGTTCCGAGCAGCAGGATGGTCGTCCCGTGATCGAGCAGGAAGCCATTGCTCTTCGCGAGGGCGGCGCGAGCGCCCCGCTCGTGGTCGAACCGCTTGTTCGCGGCCGAGACGCCGCTCTGGAAGGAGAGGAAGCCCGTGATCGACCAGACGAGGAACACGACCACGAGGATCAGCAGGCCGACGAGGACGATGTGCTTCCAGTTGACCCGGCCGGCCCGCGGCAGCCGCCGCTTGCTCGGGCCCTTCCCGCCGGTCTTCGGGGTAGCCCGATTCGGCTGAGGGCGAGGCTTCCCGGGCACTGCCGGCACCTTCCCCTTGACCCGTCCACCCTTGTAGACGCGGTAGGGCTTATCGTCCGGCGCCATCCGGCAAAGTAGGGTACCCGGCGGCGTGGCCGACAGGCGGGTCATAGGGATCGACCTCGGGGGCACCAAGATCCTCGCGGGAGTGCTCGACGGCTCGGGGCGCCTGGAGCAACTGACGGAGCGCTCGACGCCCGTCGAGTCGCAGGAGGCGCTGATCGATGCGCTTGTCGAGATGGTCGTCGAGCTGCGCACACCCGGGATCGAGGCGGTCGGGTTCGGTGTTCCGGCTCGGATCGACTCGCGGACGGGGATCGCGCTCGGTGCCGTCAACACGCCGATCCACCACGTCGCCTTCCGGGAGGTGCTCGAGGAGCGGCTCGGCATGACCGTCGGGGCGATCAACGATGGCAGTGCTGCGACCCTCGCCGAGTTCACCCACGGGGCCGGGCAGGACGCGCACGATCTCGTGCTGCTGACCCTCGGCACGGGTGTCGGGGGCGGCTTCGTTCTCGACGGACAGCTCTATCGCGGCTGGGCCGAGGTCGGGCACATGGTGATCGTCGAGAACGGCGAGCCTTGCCAGGGGGCCTGCACCGGGAGGGGCCACGTCGAGTCGTACTGCTCAGGGCACGCGGCCGACCGGCTCGCTCGCGCTGCACTCGGTCCGACCGCGACCGCGCGCGACCTCGTCGAGCGGCGCCACCCGGCGCTCACCGAGATCGGCAAACACCTGGGCGCGGCTATCGCCTCGCTCGTGAACCTGTTCGACCCGGACATGGTCCTGATCGGCGGCGGCTTCGGTGTCGCGGCAGCCGACCTGCTCCTCGAGCCGGCCCGCGAGGTCGTCCGTCGGGAGGCGCTCGCACCGGCAGGCGATCACGTGGAGCTCGCCGTGGCCGAGCTCGGGCCGGTTGCAGGCGTCATCGGCGCGGCGCTCGTCGCGTTCGAGGCGCTGGAGTAGGAGGACCGGGTGCCGCTGGCGGTCTGCGCGACGCCGATCGGGAACCTCGCCGACGTGACGCTGCGCGTCCTCGACGAGTTGCGCGAGGCGGATCTCGTCCTGTGCGAGGACACGCGGCACACGCGGATCCTGCTCGCGCGACACTCGATCTCCGCGCGCCTGTTGTCGTTGCACGAGCACAACGAGGTTGAGCGAATCCGCGAGCTGGTCCCGCGTCTTCTCGCGGGAGAGCGGATCGCGCTCGTCTCGGACGCTGGGCTGCCCGGCATCTCCGATCCGGGGTCGCCGCTCGTACGGGCCGCGCTTTCGGCGGGCGTTCCCGTGACCGTGCTGCCCGGGCCCTCCGCGGTCGAGACTGCGCTCGTGGCCAGTGGGCTTCTCTCCGATCGCTATGCCTTCGTGGGCTTCCTGCCGCGGCGGGCCGGCGAGCTCGCGTCGTTGTGGGAGGAGCTCGGGAGCTGGGCCTGGCCGGTCGTGGCGTTCGAGTCTCCGAGACGGCTGCCTGCGACGCTGCGGTCCCTGGCCGAGGCCGCCCCGTCGCGAGAGATAGCGGTGTGCCGGGAGCTGACGAAGAAGTTCGAGCAGGTCGAGCGAGGGACCGCGGCCGAGCTGGCAGAGCTGTTCGCCGAGCCCCCGAAGGGCGAGATCACCCTGGTCGTCGGCGCAGGGTCGGGTGCCGAAGCACCGGAGCTGCTCGTCGAGGCGGCACGAGCAGTGGCCGATCTCGTCGCCGCGGGGACGCCTCGAAAGGCTGCTGCTGAGGTCGTAGCCCGGCTGACGGGTGTGGCGCGCAACGAGCTCTACCGCTCGTCCTTGTGACAACACTGTCACCAGGATTGACAACGTCCCGCCGGCGGTCTATGGTGTTGCGAACACACGTTTGCACAACTGACAACAGCCTGTCGCTGGCTCGACCGTCCGGCAAAGCACCTTGCGGAGTCGCGCGGACGAGCGGACAAGCGGACAAGCGGACAACACAGTCGAGAGGTGGTTCCCGATGCGTCGATTCCTTCTCATGCTCAGCCTTGCCCTGGTCGCCGCGGTGCTCCTGGCGGTCGCTCCCGCCGCGGCGTGGACCTGGCCGACAGGTGGCCCGGTGCTGCTTGCGTTCTCATTCGATCCGGCCCATCCGTACTCGGCGGGCGAGCATCGAGGGATCGATATCGGCGGTGATCCCGGGTCGGCGGTTCTCGCGCCCGCCGGCGGTGTGGTCACCTTCGCGGGAACGGTTCCCGGCAATGGGAAGTCGCTGACGATCCTCACCTCCGACGGGTGGTCGGTCACGCTGACGCAACTCGGATCGATCGCGGCGGCGAAGGGCGCGTCGGTTGCCGAGGGCGATCCGGTCGCGACGATCGGCCCGAGCGGCGACGCCGAGGTTGCCGGCCCGTACGTGCAGCTCGGCATTCGGCACGCCGACCAGGATCAGGGCTACGTCGACCCGCAGACGCTGCTTCCGCCGCGGTCCCAGGCCCCGATCGGCCCGCCGACGACCGGCGGCACGGTTCAGCCGCCCTCGGCGGTCTCCGTCCCTACGAGCACCACACCGCTCGACGGTCCCTCCGTCACGACCGATCCAGCTGCCGTTGGAACTGCGACTCCCGCGGCAGCGCCACAGCCCGTGGCCGACACAGCGGTAGTGGCCGCCGCCCCGGTCGCAGTCGCTGCCCCGGCGGTGGCAGCAACGCCCGCGGCGGCGACCACTCAACCGACCGCGGCTTCGAGCGCGGCGGGGAGCGCCACCGGCATCCATGCTGCGCTTGCCGTCGAGCCGGCCGATCGTACGCGGCCCGCGGCGGTGGCCACTCCGGCCGCAGAGCCCGCTCGCGCCGTGTTGCCGGCCTCGGTCCGCGGTTCCTATCTCGACGTTGTGGCGAGACAGACGGCTGCGACGAGCCGATCGACGGGCTCTGTGCCGCCGGACTTGCCCGTCGAAGTGGCGATGCCGTCGCACGTCAGCGTTGCCCAACCGCGTGTGGCAACGACGGCGACCGCGGTCCGCGCTCCGCGCGTGCCGGCCGTGAGCCGCCCGCTCGTTGCCGTGGACGGAGCGCTCGCTGCGATCTCCGCCTCCCGCTCGGCGCGGCCGGCCGCCGCTCGCGTCGTTTCACCAGTGCCCCATAGGGTCGCGCCCCGGGTCGTCGATCGGCACCCCGGCGTCTCGATCGCGCACCGGCCTCACGGACCTTCGGAGTTCCTTCGCTGGCTCGCGGCTGCGTTGCCCGCGCTCGCGCTCACGTGGCTGCTCACAATGCGCCGCCTGCGGGTGACTCGGCAACCCGCTCGTATGATTGCCCTCGATGAGATCCGGGGCTCGGAAGATCCTCGTCGCACCGGCCTGGCCGTATGCGGCGGGACATCGCCACCTTGGCCACGTGGCGGGCTTCGGCGTTCCGTCGGACGTGTTCGCCCGCTATCACCGGCTGCGTGGGAACGACGTGCTCATGGTGAGCGGAACGGACGAGCACGGTACGCCGGTGATGGTGGCCGCCGACAAGGAAGGGAAGTCGGTCGGTGAGATCGCCGATTACTACAACCAGTCGTTCCGAGAGGACTTCCAGCGGCTCGGGCTCTCCTACGACCTGTTCTCGCGGACGACCACGCACAATCACGAGCTCGTCGTTCAGGATCTCTTCCGGACGCTGTACGAGCACGGCGCGATCGTCGAGCGCGAGATGCTCGTCTCGTTCTCCCCCGTCACCGGGCACACACTGCCCGACCGGTACATCGAGGGCACGTGCCCGATCTGCGGTTATGCGGAGGCGCGGGGAGATCAGTGCGACAACTGCGGAAACCAACTCGACCCGACCGACCTGATCAACCCCACGTCCCGGATCGACGGATCGACGCCGGAGTTCCGCGAGACGAAGCACCTGTTTCTCGACCTGCCGCAGTTCGCCGAGCGGTTGCGCGAGTGGATCGGTTCGCACGACGACTGGCGCACGAACGTGCGGAACTTCTCCCTTGCTCTCATCGACGATCTTCGTGCGCGGCCGATCACGCGAGACCTCGACTGGGGCGTTCCGATCCCGGTGCCGGGATATGCCGAGGACACCAACAAGCGCATCTACGTCTGGTTCGACGCGGTGATCGGGTACCTGTCGGCATCGATCGAATGGGCGGCGTCGACAGACGACCCCGAGGTCCTGGCGCGAATGGTGGCAGAACCCCGAATCGGAGCACTACTACTTCCAGGGCAAGGACAACATCGTCTTTCACACCGTGATCTGGCCGGCAATGCTGCTCGGCTACGGAGAGGGCGGCACTTACGGCGACGGCCGCGGACCGCTCGTCCTCCCGGAGAACGTCGTCGCCACCGAGTACTTGACCTACTACGGCAAGCAGTTCTCGACGAGTCGGGGCCACGCGATCAACCTGCGCGACTTCCTCGACCGGTTCGACGCCGACGCGCTCCGCTACTACCTGGTCGCCGCGAGCCCGGAGACGCAGGACACCGACTTCACCTGGGCCGAGTTCGTGCGCCGCAATAACGATGAGCTGCTTGCGAACTGGGGGAACCTCGTCAACCGCACGTTGACGAATGCCCACCGGAACTTCGGCACGGTGCCCGATCCGGGCGAGCTGACCGATCAGGACAAGGCGTTGCTCGCAGTGATCGAGGCGGGTTTCGACGAGGTCGGATCGCTGATCGAGCGCGGCCGGATCCGGGCGGCGCTCAGCGAGGCGATGAGGCTCTCGTCCGAGGTCAACCAGTACGTCTCGGACACCGCACCGTGGGCGCTCGTCAAGACGGATCGTGACCGCGCCGGCACCGTCCTCTACGTCGCTTTGCGGGCGGTCGACAGCCTCAAGACCGTCTTCACGCCGTTCCTGCCGCACACCTCGCAGACCGTGCACGAGCTGCTCGGATACGAGGGGTGGATCGCGGGCCCGATCGAGTTTCGCGACGTCACCGAGGAGAACGGCCAGACCCACGCAGTGCTCACCGGGGACTATGCGAGCTGGGCCGGCGCCTGGCAGCCGAGCGAGCTCCCGCCCGGCCAGGCACTGCAGGAGCCGAGACCGCTCTTCGTCAAGCTCGAGACGACGATCGGCGAGGACGATCTCGCAGTCGGATGATCGACACGCACACGCACCTCGAGCCGTCCGAGGCTCGCGAGGTGCTCGACCGCGCGCGTGAAGCCGGGGTCACCCGCTTCGTCGTCGTCGCAACGAGTATTGCCGGAGCTCGCGAGGCGCTCGACCTGGCCGTGGGCGAGGACGGCGTCTACGCCGCGCTTGGCATCCACCCCCACAACGCGAGCGGCGACGACGACGACGGCCTTGCCGACCTGCGCGAGCTGCTAGCGCACGACCGCGCCGTAGCGGTCGGCGAGACCGGCCTCGACTACTTCCGCGACTACGCGCCGCGGGACGCTCAAAGACGGCTGTTCGACGGGCAGCTTGCGATCGCCGACGACCTCGGCAAGCCGGTGGTCATTCACACCCGCGCGGCCGACCGGGACACGCTCGAGGCGCTCGCGGGCTTCGGTGGAACGGTCATCCTTCATTGCTTTTCCTCGCCGGCTCTCCTCGAGCCGGCGCTCGAGCGGGGGTGGTACCTCTCGTTTGCCGGCAACGTCACGTATCCGAAGGCGCCGGAGCTGCGAGAGGCGGCGAGGCGCGCGCCTGCGGACCGTCTGCTCGCCGAGACGGACAGCCCGTATCTCTCTCCCCAGGCTGTTCGCGGCCGCCGCAACGAGCCTGCCAACGTGATGCACACGCTGGCGGTTCTCGCGGAGACGCGCGGTGAGGACGCCGGCGAGCTCGAACGGCAGATCGACGCCAACGCGACGGTCGCGTTCGGCCTGTGAACGTCGTACCGAAGAAGCAGCTCGGCCAGCACTTCCTGGTCGACGAGAACATCCTCGGCGTAATCGAGCGGCTCGCCGAGCTGAAACCGGAAGATGTCGTGCTCGAGATCGGCCCCGGGCTCGGCGTGCTCACGGGGTATCTCGGCGATCGGGTGGCACACGTCCACGCGGTCGAGATCGACCGCGCTCTCGAGCCGTATCTGCGAGACATTCCGCGGACGACGCTCCACTGGGGAGATGCACTCGCGCTCGACCTCGCGGCGTTCGAGCCGCCGGCCGGCAAGCTCGTCGCGAACCTGCCCTACAACGTCGCAACGCCGATCGTCGTGGAGAGCCTCGATCGCCTTCCTGGCGTCGAGCTGTGGTGCGTGATGGTGCAGCGCGAGGTCGCCGACCGGTTCTTCGCGTCTCCGAGAACGAAGGCGTATGGCGCGGTGTCCGTGCTCGTCCAGCTCGCCGCCGAGCGAACCGGCCTTCATGCGGTGTCGCGAGAGGTGTTCCGCCCACGGCCGAACGTCGAGTCCGCACTCGTCGCGTTCCGCCGCATCGCGCCGGGCATCGACCCGGCCGTCAAGCGACTTGTCGAGGCATCGTTCTCGCACCGGCGCAAGACCCTCGCGAACTCGCTCGCGCTCTCGGGAATCGCGAGCCGCGATCGTGCCGCAGCAGGGCTCGATGCGATCGGCCGGGGTACCGGCGCCCGCGCCGAGGAGCTCGAGCCGCCCGAGTTCGTCGCCCTCGCAGCCGCGCTCGCATGATCAGCGCAGAGGCCCCGGCAAAGATCAACCTCGCCCTCGTGGTCGGCGGCACGCGGCCCGACGGCCTGCACGAGGTCGCGACGATCCTTCAGCGGATCGACCTCTGCGACACGGTCTCGCTGGAGCCGGCGGCCGCGCTTTCGGTCGAAGGCTTTGCCGACGACACGATCGTCCGTCGCGCCCTCGAGGGCGTCGCAGCCGCGAGCGGCGTCGAGCCCAACTGGCGCGCCCGGATCGAGAAGCGGATCCCGGTGGCGGCCGGGCTCGGTGGTGGCAGCAGCGATGCGGCGACCGCGATCAAGCTGGCCTGCGAGCTCCTTGCGCTCTCGCCGGCCAGCCCCGATCTCGTGGCGCTCGCGAGCCGGCTCGGCGTCGATGTCCCGTTCTTTCTCGAAACGGGGCCTCAGCTCGGCACCGGAACGGGCACGACGCTGGAGCCGCTCGACCTGCCCCAGGACTACGCCGTCCTGCTCGTGATGCCGAACGGCGACAGCAAGCGCTCCACCGCAGAGATCTACGTTCGCTTCGACCGCGGCGAGGGTTTCGAGGCTCGCCGAGCAATCGTGCTCGAGGTCGCGCACGCGGGTCGTGCCGCCGATCTGGGCGCCCTCCCGCCCAACGACCTCGCGCGCTCACCTCTGGCTGCCAGGCTGCGCTCCCTAGGGGCGTTCCGCGCCGATGTCAGCGGGGCCGGGCCGGTGGTGTACGGCCTGTTCCGAGACAGGGCCTCAGCGGAGGCGGCGGCCGGCGAGGTCTCCGAGCTCGGAGCCACCTGGCTCACGGCCCCTGCGTGGTAGCGTTTTTCGTGCGATGGCTACTGATGCAGCTGGCGTGCTCGACAAGCCCGAGTCGCGGCCCGGTCGGTATCTCCGTGAGCACAAGATGCGCCTCGTCCTCTGGATCGGCGCGATCGAGGGCACGCTGGCGATTCTCGGGTGCGTTCGACAAGTGGGTTCTCTACGTGCTCGCGATCGCGTCGATCGCGTGGTACGTCGCGATGGGCCGCAAGTACACCTCCGCGACCGCACGCCACATCTCCTGGATCTTCGCCGCGTCGCAGGCCATCGCCGTCGTCATCCAGGCGCTGTACCAGACGTTCAAGTGGCTCGCGTTCGGCGCGGTCGTCCTCGCGGTGATCGCAGGGCTCGTCCTGCTCTTCGCCGAGCGCGACAAGCTCTAGGTGCGCGGAGCGGCCCGGGTCCGCGCCTATACTCGCTCCCCAGTGGGGCGTAGCCAAGCGGTAAGGCAGCGGGTTTTGGTCCCGCGATCCCAGGTTCGAATCCTGGCGCCCCAGCCATCGATCCCGCCCACGTGAGCGACATCCCGATCGCAGCCGTCGTCATGGCCGCCGGCCTCGGAACCCGGATGCGGTCCGCCGTACCGAAGCACCTGCACCCGGTGCTCGGCCGCCGGATGGTCGACTGGGTCCTCTATGCAGCGCGTGGCGTCGGCGCCGACCCGATCGTCGTCGTTGCTGCGCCGCAGACGAGCGGTGACTTCGCAGGCCACGAGGTCGCGGTGCAGGAGGTGCCGCGCGGCACGGGGGACGCCGTCCGGGCGGCTCGCACCGCGCTCGAGGGCCGTGCCGAGCACGTCCTCGTGCTGTCCGGCGATGCCGTGCTGCTGACGAGCGAGATGCTGCGCGAGTTGCTCGACGCGCACCTCGCCGCCGGAGCCGCGGCCACGGTGCTCGGCATCGAGTACGACGATGCCCGGCATTACGGAAGGCTCGTGCGGGACAGCGCCGGAGGTCTCGAGCGAATCGTCGAGGCCCGCGATGCGACCGCGGCGGAGCTCGAGGTAAAGGAGACGAACTCGTCGATTTACGTGTTCCGCTCCGAGAAGCTCTGGCCGACGCTCGACCGGATCGAGGCACACAACGCCCAGGGTGAGATCTACCTGACCGACGCGATCGGCCTGCTTGTCGGAGACGGCGAAGAGGTCGCGGTCAGCATCGCCGCCGAGTCATTCGAGGCCGGTGTCAATACGCGGGCCGAACTTGCCGATGCTGCTCGTGTCCTGCGCGACCGCATCAACCTGGCTCACATGCTCGCCGGCGTGACGGTCGAAGACCCCGCGACGACCTGGATCGAGGCCGACGTCGAGATCGAGCCGGACGTCACGCTCCGTCCGTTCGTCTCGCTGCGCGGAAGCACACGAATCGCAACCGGGGCCACGATCGAATCGCACACCGTCGCCGTCGACGCCGAGATCGGAACCGGCGCGATCGTAGGACCATTCTGTTACCTTCGGCCCGGAACGGTCCTCGAGGCGGATTCGAAGGCGGGTACCTTCGTGGAGATCAAGAACTCACGCATCGGGCCGCGCTCCAAGGTCCCGCACCTCTCGTACGTCGGTGATGCCGAGGTGGGCGAGAACACGAACGTCGGGGCCGGCGCGATCACCGCAAACCTCGCGCACAAGCCGGGCGTGCCGAAAGCCCGCACCCGGATCGGCGACAACGTCAGGGTCGGGATCCAGAATGGCTTCGTCGCGCCGGTCGAGGTGGGAGACGGAGCATGGACGGCAGCTGGATCGACGATCACGAAGGACGTGCCCGCCGACGGGATGGCCGTCGCGCGAGCAAGACAGGAGAACAAGGAGGGCTATGCCTCTCGGCATCGGGACGACTGAGCTCGTGCTGCCGGGCCTCGACGACAGCGGGCTCGTCGATGACCGGCCCGCAGCCCGGACACTGGATCGAGCGCGGGTCGTCGAAGCGGCTGATGGTGTTTGCGGGCACCTCGCACCCCGAGCTCGCCTCGGCGATCGCCGAGCATCTCGGCGTCGAGCTGGGCGCCGTCACCACGAGCGAGTTCGCCAACGGCGAGACCTACGTCCGTTTCGACGAGTCGATCCGCGGCTCCGACGTCTTCCTCGTCCAGACGGGGTGCAGCCCGATCGACCAGAACCTGATGGAGCTCCTGCAGATGATCCAGGCCGCGAGGCTCGGGTCGGCGAAACGCATCACGGCCGTGATCCCGCTCTTCCCGTACGCCCGCCAGGACCGCAAGGCCAAGCCGCGGGAACCGATCACCGCCCGGCTCGTCGCCGACATGCTCCAGGTCGCGGGCGCCGACCGGATCCTGACGATGGACCTGCACGCCGGTCAGATCCAGGGCTTCTTCACGATCCCGGTCGACCACATGACGGCTTTGCCGCTGTTCGCCCGTCACTTCCGTGACCTCGGCCTCACCGGTGAAGGCGTCGTCTCGGTGTCACCCGACACGGGACGCGCGAAGCAGGCCGAGCGCTTCGCCGAGATGATCGAGTCAGAGTTCGCGATCATGCACAAGTCGCGCCCGGCGCACGACATCGCCTCCGTGACCGAGATCGCAGGTCGTGTTCGTGGCAAGCGCGCGATCATCGGCGACGACGTGATCATGACCGGCGGCACGATGCTCGCCAACGTCCGCGCGCTCGAGGAGCACGGTGTGGAGGAGGTGTGGCTGTTCGCGACGCACGGCGTCTTCTGCAACGACATCCTCGAGCGGTTCGCCGACGACGACGGGATCAAGGGGCTCGTCGTCACTGACACCGTCCCGATCGATCCGCTCTCTCGTCCCGAGAAGCTGACCGTCCTGCCGGTCTCCAACCTGTTGGCCGAGACGATCATGAACGTCTTCGCCGACGATTCGGTGTCGGCGATCTTCGGCGGCGAGAACCAGCTCTTCTAGCCGCGGCCCGTGCCCGTTCGCTGGCTGGCGGGGGCGCTAGGCGAACGGAACTTCCGCCTGCTCGTCTCCGCCCGGGCGATCTCGTTCCTCGGGCCCGCGCGGTCGCTGGTCGTGATCGGGGCGTTCTTCACCGTGACGGCGATCCAATCCGTTCTCCTGGCCGTTCGCGCGCCTGTCGCGGCGATCTCCGTAGCGGCTGCCCTCGCCGGCGCGGCGTTCTCGTTCGGGACTGTCGTGTGGGAGACATCCCTGCAGGAACGCATCCCGCGGGAGCGCCTCTCACGGGTGAGTGCCTACAACTGGATGGGGGCGATGGTGTTCCTGCCGGCCGGGTACGCGATCGCCGGCCCGGTCGCGATGGCGATCGGCGTCTCGACCACGTTGTGGATCGGCGCCGTCTGGATCGTCGTCTCGACGATCGCGCTCCTGGCGGTCGCGGACGTGCGCAACTTTCGCGCCCGGCCCGTTCGCGTCGAGGCGCTCGCCGGCGCTTGAGCGCTACCCGTTCTCGCTGCGCGCGACGACGTGCGTCTCGTACAGGCGGACCCGGCCGCCGACGGTTCCCATGCACGGAACGCAGGTCGCCTTGTCGATCTGCCAGGCGCACTCGCCGAAGTGTTTCCGGCACTCACGCTCGGCGCGCTCGGTCAACTCCCTCGGGGAGAACCCGCGGAGCGTGAGCTCGAAAAGCTCGGAGGCCGAAGCGGTCATGTAAGGCACACCATACACCGGTCTTCAGCCGTGTTGTCGCCTTTTGCAGGCCCTTGTCGTTCGGGTGACCCACCTCCCGCCCCTGATGCCGTCGAGGCTACCGCGGAACTCGTGCCGTGTCTGTGCCGGTTTCTCCACAGATCGGCGCCGCGAGGTGGCGGTCGGGCGCGATCGCCAATCCGATCGGTCACGAAGAACGCATTGTTGGTAGGAGGAGCCGGGCGTATAGTCGCGCCACGGGGATCGCAGCAAAACGGAGGTTGTCGAGATGCTTCGAATCAAGATTGGTCGCCGTGCCGTAGTCGGGCTCGTCGGTCTCGCGTTCCTGGCGGCGCTCGTCGCGCCCACGGCGTTCGGCCATCGCTCGTTGAAGCCGGCTCCGATGATCGGCACCAAGCCCGCCACCAAGGCTCAGCTGGCTGCCGGCAAAACGCTGTTCGTCGCCACCTGCTCCGCCTGCCACACGCTCAAGGCGGCCGGCGCGCTCGGGAATATCGGCCCGGTGCTCGACAAGGTGCCGCTGCCGGAGGCGACGCTGATCAAGGCGATCACGAAGGGCGGCTCGAGCGTGATGACGAAGGCGGCCATCGCGAAGTACACGACGCAGATGGTCCCGTACGGGTCGACGCTCAAGGCGATTCAGATCAACGAGATCGCTGCCTACATCTACTCGGTCACGCACAAGTAACTCGCGCTGACGGCGACAGTGGAGTGGGCGGCGCGAGCCGCCCGCTTCGCGCTTCGCGATCTGCCAGGATCCGCTCGTGAGCGTCGAGCCGGGCGCTGGGTGATGCGGGGCGGGCGGCTGTCGGGAATCGACGACGTGGAGATCCTCGCCGAAGGCCGCGAGACCGGCGCCGCGATCGTCAGCCGCCACGACGACGCCTTCGAGCTCGGCAGGGAGCTGCTCGCCGGCGTCCGCGCCGGCTGGCTCGAGGCGATGCGAACCGTATGTCGGCGCCGAGTGCAAGCTTCATCTCCGCTGACCCCCTACCGGCCACGCTACAATCCGCCGCTGTGGCCGGAGAGCGCGTCAAGCTCGTTGTTTCGCAGCGGACCCTGCTCGGGTCTGCCGAGTCTCGGCGCCTGCGCAGGCAGGGGCTGATCCCGGGCGTCCTCTACGGCCGGACCGACCCGATCTCGATCGCGATCGCCGAGCGCGACCTGCGGACGGCGCTCACGGGCGCGGCCGGGTCGCATGCGGTGCTCGAGGTGGAGGTCGACGGCGGCTCGGCTCACTCGGCGATCCTCAAGGACTACCAGCGCGACAAGGTTCGCGGCAACATCACGCACGTCGATCTTCAGGAAGTCCGCCTCGACCAGGTCATCCAGACCGCGATCGAGATCACGCTCGTCGGCGACTCGATCGGCGTGCGCGAGGGCGGCGTCCTGAACCAGGTCACGAACGAGATCAACATCGAGGCGCTGCCGCTCGAGATCCCCCAGGGCGGCCTCGAGGCCGACGTCTCGGCGCTCGGGATCGGCGACACGCTCCGGCTGGCGGACCTCGAGATCCCGGAAGGTGTCAAGCTGCTCGACGACCCGGACGAGACCGTCATCGCGTCCGTCCAGCTCGCCCGTGAGGAAGAGGTCGAAGAGGTCGAAGAGGGCGTCGAGGGAGCTGCCGAGGGTGCCGAGGCCGAGAGCTCCGCAGAGGACGCGGCCGCCGAGGACAGCGGCGGCGAAGAGTCCGAAGCCTCCGAGGAGTAGCTTCTCGTGCGCCTGCCCTGGAGACGGGGCGAACGCGCCTCTTCACTTGATCTGCTCGTCGTCGGGCTCGGCAACCCGGGGCGTGAGTACGCCGGCAACCGCCACAACGTCGGCTTCATGGTCGTCGAGGAGTTGGCCCGCCGCCACGGCGGCTCATGGCGCGGCAAGTTCAACGGCAAGGTCGCCGAGGTGCGGATCGACGAGCACCGGGTGGCGCTGCTCGAGCCCGAGACCTACATGAACGAGTCCGGGCGGTCGGTCAAGGCGGCGGTGACGTTCTTCAAGCTCGAGCCCGACGCCGTCCTCGTCGTCCACGACGACAGCGATCTCGAGCACGGACGGCTGCAGGTGCGCCTGGGTGGAGGGCTGGCGGGGCACAACGGGCTTCGGTCGGTGACGCAGCACCTCGGGACCCAGGACTTCATGCGGCTGCGCGTCGGCGTCGGCCGGCCCGGCCGCGGCGACCGGCGGCCGCTCGCCGACTACGTGCTGTCCGACTTCGACGCCGAGGAGGACGCCGCCGATCTCGTCGCCCGCGGCGCGGACGCGGTGGAGACGCTCGACGCGGAGGGACTCGAAGCCGCCCAGCGTCGGGTGAACTCGCGCAGCGACAACTAACTCTCAGATCCCCCATCCGGGTGATGCCCCGGGCAGGCCCCGGCTGCTTCCGTGAGTGGGCCTATCGATTCCCGGCACGCGCTGCGCTGCCGGTCGAAGCCGACGGCTCCCCCGCCATGACCGCGTACCTGCGTCTACTCCTGATCGTTCTCGTGCTTCTCTACTCGGCCGCCTTGGGGCCGGGCGTCGCGCTCGGAACCGGCAAGAAGACGCACGCTCTCGGCCGTAAGGGCGGCCAGTGGCTCAAGCTGCATCGGACCCGCGAGCGACGACTCGCCGAGCCCGTCGGGGTCCGCGCCGTGCAGTTCGCGCGCAACTTCCTCGGTGTTCCCTACCGCTGGGGAGGGTCGTCGCCGGCAACCGGTTTCGACTGCTCCGGTTTCGTCCGTTTCATCTACGCCCGGTTCGGCCGCAACCTTCCGCACAGCAGCTATGGCGACTACGACCGGGGCGTTCGGGTCACCCGCGCGGCGCTTCGTCCCGGCGACCTCGTCTTCTTCGACGGCGTCGGTCACGTCGGCATGTACGTCGGCGGCGGCCGATTCATCCACGCCCCGCACTCCGGGACGAACGTCCAGGTCACGAGCCTCAGCGACCCGTGGTACCGCGCCACCTACGTCGGCGCCCGGCGCATCTTTGTCCAGCATGCCCACCGCACGACCGGGCTCCGCGCCTTCCGCAAGAAGCTCAGCATCTTCTGAGCGACTAACATGGCCTCCCCCGGAACGGTGTTCCGGGCGTTCGTCATGGACCGTCCGCTCCTCTACCCGTTGCTCGAGCGCCTGCGCGCCGACGAGCGCCTGCCCGCGTTCGCCGCGGCGCTGCCCGCGCGCGCCCGTGTCGCCGAGCCCGCGCTGCCGCTCCTGCTCGCCGCGCTCCACGAGGAGCTCGGCCGCGGGATCTGCGTGCTGCTCCCGGACGACGCCGATGCACGCGACACGGCCGAGGCTGCAGGCTGGTTCCTCGGCGACGACCGCGTCGCGCTCCTGCCGTCGCGAGGCGTCCGTCTGGGCTCCGGGCTCGAGCCGCCGCCGCACCTCGTCGGCGAGAGAGCGAGAGCCCTCGACGTGCTCGCGCGAGGCGGGCTCGTCTGTGCCTCCGCGTTCGCGGTCTCGGAGGGCATGCCCCCGCCGGGAGCACGCCCAGCTCCGATCGAGCTCGCGCGCGGCGACGAGCCGGGGATCGAGTCACTCGCCGAGCAGCTCGCGCTCGCCGGGTACGAGCGCGTGGAGCGCGTCGAGGAGCGCGGCCAGATCGCCGTGCGCGGGGGGCTCGTCGATGTGTTTCCGAGCACCGGCCGCGAGCCGTTCCGCATCGAGCTGTTCGGGGACGAGATCGAGAGCATCCGCGCCTTCTCGCCCTTCACGCAGCGCGCGCTCCGCGAAGCCGAGCGCGCCACCGTCTACCCCGCTGCCGAACGGCGGATCGACGCCGCCGAGATCCGGCTCCCGGACGAAGACGACGTGGAGATCCCGGCCGACCTCGTGCCCCCGCTCCCGCGCCCGCCGGACTTCGTCTGGCAGCCCGATGAGGTGCGCGCGATCTGGGCCGAGGAGAGCCTCCCGGAGATCGCCCTCGACGGCGCGTCCGAGCTCGACTCGCTGCCGCAGGGGCAGATGTACTCGTTCGAGGCGCAGCGCCCGGCGCTCGTCGCGCGCGGCATCTCGGAAGCCGAGAACGAGCTGCAGGGGCTGCTGCGCCAGGGGCTCGACGTCGTCGTCACGTTCCCGCACCGCGGGGAGGCCGAGCGGAGGCGCGGGCTCCTCCGCCGCGTCGAGCCCCAGATGCTCGAGCCCGGCGAGGAGCCCACCGGCCTGCAGTTCGCCGTGTCGCCAGTACGGCGCGGCTTCGTCTGGCGCGACCTCGGCATCGCGCTCCTGCCCGACACCCAGGTCTTCCGCCGCCGCCCGCCCAGGGCGATCGCGCCGGCAGGACGCGCGCTCGCGAGCTTCTCCGACCTGCGCACCGGCGACTACGTCGTCCATGAGGATCACGGCATCTCGCAGCTGATCGGGTTCGAGACGAAGGAGGTCGCAGGCGTCACCCGCGACTATCTCCTGCTCGGCTTCCGCGGCGAGGACCGCGTCTACGTCCCGCACGAGCAGATCGGCAAGGTCTCCCGCTACATCGGCGCCGACTCGCACGCCCCGACCCTCTCGAAGCTCGGCGGCAAGGCCTGGGAGAACCTCAAGGTCCGCGCGCGCGAGCATCTGCGCGAGATGGCCGGTGAGCTGCTCCAGCTCTACGCCGAGCGTCAGACGCGCGTCGGGGTCGCCTACGACACGGATCAGGAATGGATCGAGCAGCTCGAGGCCGGGTTCCCGTATCGCGAGACCGAGGATCAGAGCCGCGCGATCGAGGCGGTCAAGGAAGACCTCGAGGCGCCGCGCCCGATGGACCGGCTCGTCTGCGGCGACGTCGGGTTCGGCAAGACGGAGGTGGCGCTTCGCGCGGCCTTCACGGTCGCCGTCGCCGGCAAGCAGGTGCTGATGCTCGTCCCGACGACGATCCTCGCCCAGCAGCACTGGGGCACGTTCCGCGACCGCTACCGCGACTTCCCGGTCCGCGTCGAGATGGTGTCGCGCTTCCGCAAGCCCGCCGAGGTGAAGAAGGTGCTCGCCGAGTTCGGCGAGGGCAAGGTCGACGTCCTGATCGGGACGCACCGAATCCTCTCCCGAGACGCGATCCCGAAGGATCTCGGCCTGGTGGTCGTCGACGAGGAGCAGCGGTTCGGGGTCGCGCAGAAGGAGCTGCTGCGGCAGCTCCGGGTCGAGGTCGACGTGCTCGCGATGAGCGCGACTCCGATCCCGCGCACCCTGCACATGTCCCTTGCGGGCCTCCGCGACATCTCGGTGATCGAGACGCCCCCGGAAGGCCGCCGCCCGATTCGCACCTATGTCGGCGAGTACGACGAGCAGCTGATCGTTCAGGCGCTCGAACGGGAGCTCGGCCGCAACGGTCAGGCGTTCTACCTCCACAACCGCGTCGAAACGATCGAGGCGGCCGCGGAGAAGATCCGCCAGCTCGTCCCCAAGGCCCGCGTCCTCGTGGCTCACGGCCAGATGGGGGAGCGTGAGCTCGAGGACAAGATGCTCGCGTTCCTGTCGGGTGACGCCGACGTGCTCGTCTCGACGACGATCATCGAGTCGGGGCTCGACATCCCCGAGGCAAACACCCTGATCGTCGAGCGGGCCGACACCTTCGGGCTCGCCCAGCTCTACCAGATCCGCGGCCGGGTAGGCCGCCGCGACGTGACCGCCCACGCGTACCTCCTCTATCCCGAGGCGGCCGAGCTCACCCCCGAGGCGCGGGCGCGGCTCGCGACGCTCGCCGACCACACCGAGCTCGGGGCCGGGTTCGCGATCGCGATGCGCGACCTCGAGATCCGCGGCGCCGGCGACCTGCTCGGCGCCGAGCAGTCGGGGCACGTCGCAGCGCTCGGGTTCGAGCTCTACGTCGAGATGCTGCACGAGGTCGTCGCAGAGCTCTCCGGCGAGCGGCGCCTTGCCGCGCGCCCCGTTCGCGTCGATGCGCGCGTCGACGCCTACGTCCCCGCCGCCTACATCGCCTCGGAGGCGCTCAAGATCGACCTCCACCGGCGCCTCGCGCTCGCCGAGCACGAGGACGAGCTACGCGAGCTCGAGGTCGCGACCGAGGACCGGTACGGCCCGATCCCCGAGCCCGTCGCCCATCTGTTCTCGATTCAGCGTGCAAAGCTCAAGGTCGCGCAGCTCGGCGCCGACTACCTCGTCTTCCGGGGCGGGAAGGTCACGGTGGGGAAGGTCGTGATCGGCTCCGGCGAGCTGCGCGCGTTGCGTGCCCTCGTCGACACTGCCGTGTACTCGTCGTCGCTACGTGAAGTAACCCTAAGAGACGAGCACCTTGATGGCGCCATGAGATTGGTCGATGCTATGTTGGAAGCGCGCAAGGCGGCATGAATTCCGGCGCATTTACCGAACAATTCCTCGTGAAGCATTTCCGCAAACTCCTCCCGTTGCTGCTCGCAGGTCTGCTGTTCGCAGGTTGCGGTGGAGGCGGCTCGAAGCCCTCTTCCGACGACGTCGCGGTCGTCGGCGCCCAGCATGTGACGCTCGCGGATTACGCGCTCGCGCTGGCCGAGCAGAAGGCGAGCCTCGCCGCTCAGGGCCAGAAGCTTCCGGCCGCAGGGTCGACGCAGTATGCGGCGCTGAAGACGCAGATCCTCGACACGCTCGTCCAGCAGGCTGAGATCGGGCTCGAGGCCAAGAAGCTCGGGCTTGCGGTCACGCCGAAGGAGGTCGACACGCAGATCGCCAAGATCGTCAAGGCGAGCTTCGGCGGCAGTCAGAAGGCCTTCCAGTCCGGCGTCAAGAAGCAGGGCTTCACCGAGCAGCAGATCCGGGCGTACCTGCAGGAGCAGCTACTCGAGCAGAAGGTCTACAAGCAGATCACGAAGGGCGCCACGGTCTCGGCTGCCGACATCGCGACCTACTACGCCGCGAACCAGTCGCAGTACCAGAAGGCGGCGTCGAGGCCGGTCGAGGAGATCCTCGTCGGCAAGAACAAGCAGGCTCTCGCGACGCAGATCTACAACGAGGTCAAGGCCGGCGGCGATTTCGCCGCGCTCGCGAAGAAGTATTCGCAGGATCCCGGCTCGAAGAACACGGGCGGCAAGTTCACCGCGAACCAGGGCTCGGACGTCCCGGAGTTCGACGCAGCGGTGTTCAACCCGAAGGCGAAGACCGGCGTCGTGATCAAGCCGGTGAAGACCGCGCAGTACGGCTGGTTCGTGATCAAGCCGCTCGCCGCCATCACCCCGACGAAGACGACGCCCGAGAAGAAGGCCGCCGCCTCGATCCGCAAGACGATCATCGCCAGCAAGCAGCAGCAGATCGCGTCCGACTGGATGACGAGGATCTCGAAGAGCTACTGCTCGGGCAAGAAGATCGTCTTCCAGACCGCGTACCAGCCGACTACCGATCCCTGCACCACGCTCAACTCCTCGAACCCGACGACCACGTAGCTTGCCGCTCGCCGAAGCGCTCGCCGACCTGCAGGCGCTGACCGAGCGCCTCCGCCGGGACTGTCCATGGGACCGCGAGCAGACCGAGCGGACGATCGTGCCGCACACCGTCGAGGAGGCCTACGAGGTTGCGGATGCGGCGCTCGCGGGTGACGACGCGAAGCTCCTCGACGAGCTCGGCGATCTACTCTTCCAGTCGTACTTTCTCGCGCTTCTCCTGTCCGAGCGCGGGGTTGGCGACCTGGAGGCCGTCGCGCGCAACGTCACCGAGAAGCTGATCGCGCGCCACCCACATGTCTTCGGAGATGTCGAGGCGAGCACGGCCGAGCGCGTCCGCGAGAACTGGGAGCGGCTGAAGGTCGACCAGGAGGACCGTCAAGGCATCTTCCATGACGTCCCCGCGACACTTCCAGCGCTTCTGCTGGCCCGAAAGGTGCAGCGCCGTGCCGCCGCGGCCGGCTTCGACTACCCGGATGTCGCCGGAGCGCTCGGAGACCTGGACGAGGAGCTGCTCGAGCTTCGCGCCGAGCTTCCGTCCGCGCCGGTCGGCGAGGGTGAGCCGGGTGCGCCGGGTCGCCGCTGAGCTGGGCGACGTGCTGTTTGCGTGCGTCAACGTCGCCCGGCGGCTGAACGTCGACCCCGAGCTCGAGCTGCGGGCTGCCGCGGGCCGGTTTCGCGGCCGGGTCGAGGAAGCCGAGCGCCTCGCGGCCGCGGCCGGGGAAAACTGGGCGTCTCTTGCTCTCGCGCAGCAGGATCGCTACTTCGACCTTGCGAAGGAGACCGTATGACCAGGATCACCGAGGTGCGTGGGCGGCAGGTGCTCGACTCGCGCGGGAACCCGACCGTCGAGGTCGATGTCCGGCTCGAGTCCGGGGCGACAGGATCCGCGATCGTCCCGTCCGGGGCCTCGACCGGTGTGCACGAGGCCGTCGAGCTGCGCGACGGCGGCGCAGCGTGGGGCGGCAAGGGCGTCACCCGTGCCGTTGCGAACGTGAACGAGGCGCTGCGCGAGGTCGTCACGGGCATCGACGCCGCCGACCAGGCCGCTGTCGATGCCGCGCTGATCGACGCCGACGGCACCCCGAACAAGGGCCGCCTCGGTGCGAACGCGGTTCTCGGGGTCTCGCTGGCGGCTGCGAAAGCAGCGGCGGCGGAGGCCGGCGTCCCGCTTTACCGCCATCTCGGCGGCGACGCGGCGAGGACGCTTCCGGTCCCGATGCTGAACGTGATCAACGGCGGCGTCCACGCGGCGAACTCGATCGACCTGCAGGAATTCATGGTCGTCCCTGCCGGGGCGGCCACCTTCGCCGAGGCGATCCGGATCGGCGCCGAGGTGTACCACGCGCTCAGCAAGGTCCTTCATGAGCGAGGCCTCGCGACGGCCGTCGGCGACGAGGGCGGCTTCGCGCCGGATCTCCCGTCGAGCGAGGCCGCGATCGAGGCGATCCTCGAGGCCGCGGAGCGTGCCGGCCATCGTGACTCGGTCGCGGTCGCGCTCGATCCGGCGACCAGCGAGGTCTTCCGCGACGGCGCCTACAGGTTCGAGGGCCGCGTGCTCGGGCCCGACGAGATCACGGGCTTCTGGGAGGACCTGATCGGGCGGTTCCCGATCGTCTCGGTCGAGGACGGCGCCGCCGAGGACGACTGGGACGCCTGGAAGCGGATGACCTCCGAGCTCGGCGACCGGGTTCAGCTCGTCGGCGACGACATCTTCGTCACGAACCCCGAGCGTCTCCAGCGTGGCATCGACGAGCACGTCGGCAACTCGATCCTCGTCAAGGTGAACCAGATCGGGACGCTGACGGAGACGCTCGCGGCGATCCAGATGGCCCAGGCGGCCGGCTACACGGCCGTGATCTCGCACCGTTCGGGTGAGACCGAGGACACGACGATCGCCGATCTCGCGGTCGCCACGAATGCCGGTCAGATCAAGACGGGCGCTCCGGCGCGCTCGGACCGCGTTGCCAAGTACAACCGCCTGCTCAGGATCGAGGAGGAGCTCGGCGCCGCGGCAACGTATCCAGGGTGGGCAGCGTTCCCGCGTCGGCAGCGCTGACCCCTCCCAGGCAACACGGTTAACCTGGGTCGCATGGAGGGGACGTTCAGGCGGACCAAGATCGTCGCGACGATCGGGCCGGGCTCAGGCTCGCACGAGATGCTGCGCGCCCTCGCCGAGGCCGGGATGGACGCGGTCCGGCTGAACTTCTCGCACGGCTCTCACGAGGAGCATGCCTCACGTGCGGCGCTCACGAGGACCGTTCAGGCCGAGCTCGGGCGCCCGCTCGCGCTGATCGCCGACCTCCAGGGGCCGAAGTTCCGGATCAGCGAGCTCGAAGGGCCGCGGATCCTCGCGACAGGCACGACGGTGTGGGTCTCGGGAGCCGGTGCAGGCATTCCCGGCGACCTGGTCGTAGCTCCGGCCGCGATCGCCCAGGTGCTCGAGCCGGGCCACGACATCCAGATCGACGACGGCCTGATCCGCCTCACGGTCAAGGAAATCGAGAACGGCCGAGCGCTCTGCGAGGTCATCGTGGGTGGTGAGGTCAACCCGAACAAAGGCGTGAACCTGCCCCGCGGCGTCGTGATCCCCGTCCCTGCGCTGACCGAGAAGGATCGCGAGGACCTCGAGTTCGCGCTCGGCCTGGATGTCGACTACGTCGCGCTCTCGTTCGTGCGGACAGCCGAGGACGTCCGCGAGCTGAAGGAGATCATCCGGGAGAGCGGATCGGTCGCCCGCGTGATCGCGAAGATCGAGAAGGCGGAGGCGATCGAGGCGCTCGACGAGATCCTCGCCGAGTCCGACGGGTTGATGGTCGCCCGTGGCGATCTCGGCGTCGAGATCGGCGCCGAGATGGTTCCGATGCTGCAGAAGAAGATCATCTCCCGCTGTCTCGAGGCCGGGAAGCCCGTGATCACTGCGACCCAGATGCTCGAGTCGATGGTCGAGCACGCCGAGCCGACCAGGGCGGAGGCAAGCGACGTCGCGAACGCGATCCTCGACGGCACCTCGGCGGTGATGATGTCCGCGGAGACTGCGATCGGCGCCTACCCGGTCGAGGCCGTGAGGACGATGAACAGCATCGCCCGTGCCGTCGAGCCGACGATGAACTACCGTCATCAGGTTCCGGAGGCCTCGCTGACCGAGGATGTTCGCCGGGCGATGTCGAACGTCGCCACCGACCTGGCAGAGGCGCTGGGCGCCAAGAGCATCCTGGTGGCCACGGCGAGCGGCCGCACGGCGTCCGAGATCGCGCGCCTGCGTCCGCGCCGCCCGATGGTCGGCCTCTCCCATCACCAGACGGTCGTCCAGCAGATGGCGCTCGAGTGGGGCGTCCTGCCGCTGCTGATGGAGTCGACAGCCGACGTCGAGGACCTCTGGAAGCGCACGATCGACATCGCGCGTGAGGCGGGGATCATCGACCACGGCGACCTCGTCGTCCTCATCGCGGGCACCGCCGTCAACCGCACCGGCTCGACCAACGTCATCAAGGTCGACGTAGCCTGACGCGGCGGGAAGGACCGCTGCGGAGCGGGGCGAAGACGCACGGATGCTTCGCCCGACACGTTTGCTCGCCCTGGCAGGGCTGCTGCTGATGGGCGTGCTCTACTGGAAGCCGATTCACAGCTACCAGCACACCCATGCCGTGCTGCAGCGCCGGGATGCGCAGGTGAGCCGGCTGGAGGTGCAGCAGCGGCAGCTGAAGGCGCGGCTCGCCACCGTCGGGACCGGGGCCGAGCTGCTTCGCGAGGCGCGGCGGCTCGGCTTCGTGAAGCCGGGAGAGCAGCTCTTCATCGTCCGCGGGATCGCCGCGTGGCGCGCAGGTCTCTCCGCTGCGAACCACTAACCTCGGGCAGATGGACGATCTCGTCGTACTCGAGCGGCAGCTCGGGCGGCCGCCGAGGGCGTTTCGCCGCGTCGCCGTTCGCTGCCCGTTCGGAGCGCCTGCCGTGGTCGAGCAGGAGCCGTTCGATGCCGAAGGCGAGCCGTTTCCGACGCAGTTCTGGCTCACGTGCCGCCACCTCTCGGCGCAGATCGCCCGGATCGAGGCGGCGGGCGGCGTCGAGCGCTGGACGACCGCCGCCGCCGTTGACGCGGAGCTGGCCGAGTGCCTGGAGCGCGCCCACGCCGAGCAGCGGAGGATTCGTCCCGAGCTGCCGGGAGGCATCGGCGGCGCGACCCGCGAGGGCAGCCTCAAGTGCCTGCACGCGCACGCCGCCTTCGCCCTGGCCCGCCCCGGCTACACGCTCGGCGACCGGATCCTCGCCGAGGCCGAGCCGCTCTGGCCCGGGCAGCGCTGCTGCGCAGCCCTATGATCGGGCGGGTCGTGGACGTCGAGCTTGCGCGCCATCAATGGGCCGAAGGACGCCGCGCGCTCGAGCGCGCGCGCGACGACCGTGCGGTCTACGCAAGGATGACGCGCGGAATCGAGGTCATCCTCGCCGAGTTGACGAGGCGGATGGGGCAGATATTCACGCTCGAGGAGCTCGCGGGGGCGTATCCCGCAGCCGACCGTTGGGCGCTCGAGGTGATCGACGACGCATTCGAGGCGGGCGCGCAGGCCGACACCTCTGTGATGACCGACGCGGCTTTCGACCGCTACTCGCGCCGCGCCACCGACTACGCGCCGTGAGCACCGTCATCAGGCCGAGGAGGCCCCGCCCGAAGCGCCGTTGGCCGCGGCGCCTCGCCGCCGTTGTCGGCATCGTCGTCGTGTTCCTCGCCGGGATCGGCCTCGGTGAGGCTCTGCACGACAACCCGAACCCGGGTGGGACGCAGACGGTCGTGCGAACGCTTCACCCGCTGCCAATCGTCCCCGTGGCGCAGAACACCGTCACCGTCACGGTCTCCACCTCCTAAGATTCTCGATCGTCCCCACGGCCGTCCGGCTTTTCGCCCATACTTCCGAGCTGTGGAGGGTTCCGACATCTACCTGGACCAGCCGGCAGGCGGATCGCCACCGCCGCCGCCGGTCTACGGGCAGTCGAAGGCCGAGGGCATCTGGGCAGCGGGCGACCGGATCGCCTGGATCTCCGGCTTGATCCTGGCGCTCTCGACGTTCATGGACTGGTACGCCGGCTCGGGACTCGGAGTCAAGCTCGCCGTGATCGGTTGGCACACCGGGACGGCCGGGAAGGTCGTGTTCTTCATCGGGCTCGCCGTCGTGGCGATCGAGGCGTTTCGCGCGTTCGGCTTCGAGCTGCCGGCGTCCATGCCCGACGGGCTCGTGATCGTCGCTCTCGGTGGGCTCGCAACCGTGCTCGTGCTCGTCCGCGTGATCAGCATCCCGGACGCCGTTCTTCCGGCCGACAGCCGGGGCATCGGTCTCTGGGTCAGCCTGCTCGCCTCGCTCGGCGTCGTCGCCGGCGGCCTGCTGCGCGCGACCGAAGACCTGTAGGGCACACAGCCCGGCCGATGCTGGCTTGGGACCGGCAGCTCGAGTCATGGCTGGCCGGGCATCGCGTCGGGCCGCTCGACCTGGTCTTCCAGGGGCTCACCTACGCCGGCGTCATGGGCGCGCTGTGGCTGGTGCTCGCCGCGGTCGCCGCCGTCGCGCTGCGCCGGTGGCAGGTCCTCGCCTGGGTGGCGGCGGCCGACGTCGTAGCGCAGGTCACGACTGCGCTGATCCAGTCCGCAGTCGGACGCCATCGGCCGCGAGTCCACACGCTCGTCGCCGAGCCCCACAGCGGCTCGTTCCCGTCGGGCCACGCCGCATCGAGCTTCGCCTGTGCCGTCGTCCTCGCCTCGTTCGTCCCGCGCTACCGGATCCCGCTGCTCGTTCTCGCGGCGCTCGTCGCGTTCTCGCGAGCGTACGTCGGCGTCCACTACCCGCTCGACGTCCTCGTCGGTGCGGCTTGGGGAGTCGCGATCGGGGCGGCGCTCCTCGCGCTTCGCGCTACTGGAAGATCCCGAAGTTCGTCTGGATCTCGTGAAACGCCGTGAGCCCGATCACGATCGTGAGCAGCGTCAGGACGGCGAGCATGACCCAGAAGCGGGCATTCGAGTTCTTCGCGTACTGCCGGTGCTCGACCCGCGCGCGACGGCGCGCGCGCTCGCGGCGGTAGGCGTGCTCGATTGCCGCGGGGTCGAGGGAGGGTTTGTCTTCGCCGGTCATCGGAAGCTGGCGTGCGGGTTCTGCCATATGCGAAAGTCTAGTGTGCGCAGGTGATTTTGCGCCATCCGCCGGACAGGCCACTCGTGATCGGCCATCGCGGAGCGGCAGCGCTCGCACCGGAGAATACGCTCGCTGCGCTCGAGGCCGCGGTCGACGCCGGAGCAGATCTGGTCGAGTTCGACGTTGACGACGGCCTGCTGCTCGGCCACCCCGGAGTCGCCGCCACCGAGCCGCCTACGCCTCGAGGACGCGCTCGCGTACCTGGCGACGACGGCGATCGGGATCCATCTCGACCTGAAGCCTGTCGGCGTCGAGGCCGAGATCGGGGCGGCGGTCGAGCGGCACGGGCTCACGAGCCGCGTCGATCGTCTCCTCGACATCCGTCCGGTCGCTGCGCGCGCTTGCCGGCGCCGCCCCGGGCCTCGCGCGCGCCGTCGCCTATCCGCAGGACCGCCACGGTGTCTCCTCGATCTCCTGGCCGGCGCCACTCGTCCGCGCAGGCGTGGTGGCGATCCGTCCGTATGTGAGGGTGCGCGTCGGGCAGTTGCTCTCCGCTAGTCGCGCGGAGGTGCTGGCTCTGCATCATGCGCTCATCACTCCCGCCGTGATTCGCCAGGCGAGGTCGCGAGGCGCCGCTGTCATCGCGTGGACGGTCAACGACCCGGCGCGGATCGAGGTGCTGGCGCGCCTGGGCGTCGATGCGGTCGTGTGCGACGACCCTCAGATGGCAGTGCGCGTCCTGGCTACACTGAATTAGTCGTGGAGTTCGCTTCGAACCGGGGTTCGAGAGCGGCGCTCGCAGCCGCGCTCGGTGTAATCGCAACGGGGGTCTTGTCGACCTCTGCGTCGGCGAGCGCCCATCGTCACGCAGTCCCCGCGGGGGTTCGGATCGCAGGGATCCGGGTCGGCGGCATGACTCCCGGCGCCGCGGCCGCGGCCGTGAGGTCGGCGTTCGCGAAGCCCCTGACCCTGACCGTCAACGGCACGAAGGTCGAGCTCCACCCGACGAAGCTTGCGACGGCCTACATCGACCCGGCAGTGAGCCACGCGCTCTCCGCGAGCGCGGGCACGAACGTCCATCTCGTCGTCTCGGTGCACGGCTCTGCCGTCCGCGCCACCGCGGCCGCGCTCGCGCGCCGTTTCAACCACGCGCCGCGGAACGCCTCGCTGAAGTTCGTCGCAGGCAAGCCGCGCATCGTCCGGGATCTCGCCGGCACGACGCTCGACCAGGGCACGCTCCTGCAGCGGGTCGTCCGTTCGCTCAACGCGAACGTGCGGCTGCCGGTCGCCCTCCACCCGAAGACGGTGGCGGCCAAGGTCACCGCGGCGAGCATCGGGCCGGTGATCCTGATCAACCGGGCGACCAACCGGCTGACGCTCTTCCACAGCGACAACACGGTCTGGCGGGTCTTCCCGGTCGCGACCGGGCAGGCGATCTACCCGACGCCGGCCGGCAAGTTCTCGATCGTGGTCAAGTGGGTGAACCCGACCTGGTATCCGCCGACGCAGGACGCGTGGGCCGCCGGGCCTCAGCCCGGTTCCCCCGGGGCCGAACAACCCGCTCGGCACGCGCTGGATGGGCCTCTCGGCGCCCGGCGTCGGGATCCACGGAACCGACGAGCCGGGCTCGATCGGCTGGAACGCCTCGCACGGCTGCATCCGGATGCAGGTCGTCGACTCCGAGTGGCTGTTCACGAAGGTGCGCGTCGGCACGACGGTGTTCATCGTCTGATGCAGCGCGTCGGCCAAGCAGCTGCGGTGGTCGTCGTGATCCTGCTGCTCGGGCTGCTCGTCTGGAAGACGACGCACAACTCGGCCGGCAAGATCGCCAGCACGGTCGACAGCGGCAAGGTCATCCGCGCCTACCCGTTCAGCCGGCCGCGCGTCGGCGCCTCGGGGAAGATCAGCCTCGCCGGGCTTCGCGGCAAGGTGGTCGTCCTCAACTTCTGGCAGTCGTACTGCCCGCCGTGCACGCACGAGGCGCCGGTCGTCTCGGCCGCCGCGAAGCGCTGGGCCGGCAAGAACGTCGTCTTCGTCGGGGTCGACGAGCAGGATCTGTCCGGCCCGGCGACCAAGTTCATGCGCCGGTTCGACATCACCTACCCGGTCATCTCCGACGACGGCCCGCTGATCGGCCACTACGGCGTCACCGGGTACCCCGAGACGTTCTTCATCGACCGTCACGGCCGCGTGATCCCGCTGCCCGAAGAACACGACGGGGCAGGTCGGGCACATCATCGGCGCGGCGACGCCGGCGCTGCTCGACCTGGGGATCAAGAACGCCCTGTAGTAAATGAAGCCGTTCGCAGCCGTCCTCGCGATCCTCGCGCTCGTCTTCGGTCTCGCGTACATCTTCACGTCCGGGCGGCACGCCGAAGCCGACGCAGGCGGCGCTCGAGTCGGCGCTCGTCTGCACGACCTGCCACGAGCCGCTCGACGAGTCGAGCTCGCCGCTCGCGCAGCAGATGAAGAAGCAGATCCGCGCCCAGATCGCAGAGGGGAGGACGACGGCGGAGATCAAGGCCTACTTCGTCGCCGAGCTCGGCCCGCAGGTGCTCGCAGTCCCGACGAAGAGCGGCTTCAACCTGCTCGCTTGGCTGCTGCCGTTCGCGGCGATCATTCTCGGCGCCGCCGCCGTGGGCTTCGGAGCGAGGGCGTGGCTGAAGAACCGCGACGACTCCGACGCGGCCGGGCCCGCTCCTGACGGGCCGAAGCTCGCCCCGGGCCTCGAGCAGCGGGTCGATCAGGAGCTCGCGGCCTTCGACGGCTGAGCCGATGCTCGAGAAGCTCCCGGTCGCGTTTCTCGCCGGCCTGGTCACCGTCGATCACGCCGTGCGTGCTGCCGCTCGTGCCCGGCTACCTGCAGCGATCTCGGCGGTCGAGGTCGAACGGCTCGGCGAGCCCGGCACGAGCCGCCGGATCGTGATCTCGAGCATCCCGTTCATCATCGGGTTCACGATCGTGTTCGTGATCCTCGGCGCCGGCGCCGCCGCGATCGCGAGCACCGTCGACAAGAACACGCAGGAGACGATCGCCGGGTTCATCCTCGTCGTGATCGGCCTCGCGTTCGTCGGGCTGCTGCCGATCCCGGAGCGCGCGCTTGCTCCGGGGCTCGTCTCGCGGGCCCGCACGCAGCGGCTCGGCGAGTTCTGCTCGGCGGCGCGTTCGCCGTGGTCGTCGGCGCCGTGCATCGGAACAGTGCTCGCGTCGATCCTCGCCGTCGCGAGCACGAGCGGCGGAGTCACGCGCGGCGTGATCCTGCTCTTCGGCTACTCCCTCGGCCTCGGCGCCGCCTTCGTCATCGCCGGTGTCGCCTTCGCGCACGCGATGAAGACGTTCCGCTGGGTGCGGTCCCACTACCGTGCGCTGCAGGTCGCCTCCGGCGTGCACGCTGATCGCGCTCGGGCTGCTGCTCTTCTTCAACCGCGACTGGTGGCTGCGGATCGCGCTCGATCAGGCCTTCGCGAAGATCGGCCTCAGCACGTCGTAGTGGTTGTTGCCAGCACGGGCGGGTAGAGTCCGCGCAGGCATGGCGACGATCCTGCTCGTCGGCGTCGATCTCTTCCTTCGCACGAAGTTCGAGACGCTGCTCCCTGAGCATCACTTCATCTCGGTCGAGGGTGTCGACCCACCCGAGCTCGTGATCGCCGACATCGGCCGGATCGATCCCGACGAGGTCGCCGAGACCTACCCCGATGTGCCGCTGCTCGGCTTCACGAGCCACAAGGACACCGACGGGCTCAAGAGCGCCAACGCCGCCGGGTTCGACCGCGTGATCGTCAAATCGGCCCTGTTCGAGCGGCCGGGGGAACTGATCGGAGGTCTGCTGGCGCCGGTAGAATGAGGCGCGTGACGTACATCATCTCCGAGCCCTGCATCGACATCAAGGACCGCTCGTGCGTCGATGTCTGCCCCGTCGACTGCATCCACGAGGCCGCGCGCATGCTCGTGATCGACCCCGAGGAGTGCATCGACTGCGGCGCCTGCGAGCCGGAATGCCCGGTCGAGGCGATCTTCCCCGAGGACGCCCTCCCCGAGAAGTGGGAGCCGTTCGTCCCGATCAACTACGCCTTCCCCAAGGGCTTCGACGAGGTCAACCCCTCGTCGACGCCTACGCCACGGAACACAACGTTCAGAACTGAGCACGGGGGAAACGATGTTCCCCCCGTGTGCCCCCTTCTTCTTGCCGCGGTAAGAACCTGCCGGGGTGGCGCGAGGGGAGGTCCGTCCAGCGCAATGCCTGGTCCTTAGCTCGGCATTTGCCTCGCCAAGTCCGCCGCCGGCGTCGTCAGGTGAGAGCGTTTAGTGCTTGCCGGCGGTGTACGCGCACGGGCGCGGGTCGGCCGGAAGCGGGGAGGGGCCGATCTTCGTGACCACGAGCTCGCGGCCCCCCACTGTGAGCTCGCTGCCGACCACGGGCGGGTCGCCGTCGACCTCGCGCAGCTCCCAACCGCCCGGTGACCAGGCGAAGAGGAGATGCTGCTTCGAGCCGCCGTTCGCGTTCATGCCCGCAGGTTACCGCCGGCCCCGGTGCCCTCGTGGAACGATCACAGTTGCGGACTTAGCGAGGCGAACGCCGAGCTAAGGACCAGGCATTGCGCCGGACGGATCTCCGAGCGCTCTGGCGATAGCGCGGTGGCGTACGCTCGGCATTTGGCGGGTCGGCGGCTTTGCCGCCGGCACGCTACGGCGCCCGTTGCCTACTGCGCCGATGCGCACCACAGCCTCGGTGGGCGACCTCGCCAGGAAGAAGGGGGCTCGTGGGGGAAACATGGTTTCCCCCACGTTCTTAGCGCCGGGCGGTGTGGGCGGGCAGCGTGACGCGGATCGCGGTTCCGCCGTCGACGGCTACGACCTCGAGGGTGCCGTGGAGCTGGCGTGCGCGTTCGTCGATCGTCTCGAGCGAGCGCATGCGGCGCTCGGGCTCCGCGTCGTCGGCCACGGTCGCGACCAGCCCGCCGTCGGCGGTCGGGGACACCGTCACCGTGACGTGGCTCGGCGGCCCGCGGCGGATCGAGAGGTCGATCAGCTCCCGGATGATCGTGTAGAGCGCAATGCTCGCCGTCGTCCCGATCGTGGACGCCTCGCCTGTGTCGACCTCGAAGCCGATCCCGTGCGAGCCGGCGGCCTGATCCGCCAGCGCTCGCACCGCCGCTGCGAAGCCGTGGTCGCGGAGCACGACCGGCTCGAGCGCGAACGAGAGGTCACGCAGCTCACGGATCGCCGCGCGCTGCCGGATGAGCGCCGTGTCGATGATCTCGCGCGCCTGTTCGATCGACCCGTCGCCCAGCGAGTGAAGCGCGCCGTCGAGCATCAAGGCGATGCCCGAGAGCTGCTGGACTGCGCCGTCGTGGAGAAAGAGCGCGAGCCGCCGCCGCTCATCCTGCTCGGCCGAGATCAGCCGGTCGAGCGCCTCGTGCTCGTTTTCCATCCCGCGGCGAGCCGCTCAGTCGATCATCGCTTCGCGAAGCGCGATCGCGACCGCCTGCGTGCGGGTGTCGGCCTCGAGCTTCGTGAGGATGTGGCGCACGTGGCTCTTGACCGTCTCCTGCGAGATGAAGAGCCGCTCGGCGACATCCCCGTTCGAGAGCCCGTCGGCGAGCAGCTGGAGGATCTCGCGCTCTCTCGGGGTGAGCATGTCGCTCTGGTCCCGCCCGGCAAGGAACTGGGGCATCAGCGCCGGATCGACGTAGCCCTCGCCGGCGGCGACCTTCTCGATCGCGCGCACGAGCGTGCTGTGCGGCGCCTCCTTCAGGACGTATCCCTTTGCGCCGGACTCGAAGCCGCGACCCAGAAGCGAGCGCTCCGAGTAGGCGGTGAAGATCAGCACCTTGGTCTCGGGCAGCTGCTCGCTGAGGAGTCGCGTTGCCTCGAGCCCGTCCATCCCGGGCATGCGAACGTCCATGATCACGACGTCCGGCTTGCGTCTGAGCGCCAGCTCGACGGCGCTCTCCCCGTCCGATGCCTCGCCCACGACGCGGATGTGCGGAGCGCGCGAGAGCGAGAGCCGGAGCCCTTCGCGCACGACTTCGTGGTCATCGACGATCAGGGTCGTGATCTCTTCCGGCACTTGACCCGCGATTGTATTCCGGGCGCCTGACGCCGCCCGGTTCTCAAAGGTCGAGTGAGAGCTGCGCCGGGCGGGCCCGGGCCTCGAAGCGGCTGCGCCGCCGGTCGCGAATCCCCTCGGCCCGAGCGAGCTCGCGGACCACGTTTCGGGCAGCGGTCGCCTCGGCTCCGCGCAGGTACGACCGCTCGCCGTACAGGCGCTCGTACTCCGGCAGGAGCTCGGGCCACGAGGCGGCGAGGCACTCGAGGAAGTGCTCCTTCGTTCCCGGGCGGAGGTTCAGCACGTTCGCCCAGATCCCGCACGCGCCCGCTTCCCGTGCTGCGCGGACGACCTCCGCGAGCTGCTCGGGGCGGTCGGAGATCCCCGGCAGGATCGGCGCCATCCCGACGGATGTGCGGATGCCGGCGCCTACGAGCCGCTCCAGCGCGCGCAGCCGCTGGCGCGGTGGAGCGGTGCCCGGCTCGGTCTGCCGCCACACCTCTTCGTCGAGCGTCGGCACCGAGAACGTGACCGACACGTCGGCCCGTCGTGCGGCCTCCGTCAGCACGTCGATGTCGCGCACGACGAGCGGGCCGCGAGTGATGATCCCGAACGGGTTCGCCGCCTCCGCGAGCGCCTCGATGCAGCCGCGCGTCAGCCGGAAGCGGCCCTCGGCCGGCTGGTAGGGATCGGTCGCGGCGCCGATCGCCACGCTCTCCCCACGCCACGAGGCCCGTCCGAGCTCGCGCCGGAGCACCTCCGCGATGTTCACCTTCACCCGGATCGAGGTCCCGTAACGCGCGTCGGCGGGCCGGTCGGCCCGTAGCTCGAAGGCGCGCACGTAACAGAACGTGCAGCGGTGCACGCAGCCCATGTACGGGTTGAGCGACCAGCCGAACGGCATCCCCGCGACCCGGTTCATCGCGGACTTGCACGGCTCGATGCGGTAGGCGGCACGCAATCTGCGGGCAGTATAGAACATATGTTCGTACAAAGTGGGGAATCCGCGGCTCTCGGATAGCATCGGTGCGAGCGTGGAAGACAAGCGAGCGCACCATAGGAACGCGGCAGGGACGCGCGCTCCGCGCCTGTGACGATCCCCATCGAGGCCGCCGCCCTGGTGGTCCTGATCCTGCTGAACGGGGCCTTCGTGGCCGCGGAGTACGGGCTCGTCACCTCGAGGCGGACGCGGATCCGCGAGCTCGAGCGCGAGGGGAACCGGCGCGCCCGCGCCGTGCTGCGCATCACCGCCGACCCGCCGCGGTTCATCGCGGCGATGCAGCTCGGCGTCACGATCACCTCGCTGGCGATCGGTGCTCTCGGCGAGCCGCTCTTCTCGCACCTGTTCGAGCCGTGGCTCGCGACGATCCTCGCGGTGATCTTCGCCCTGCTGATCATCACCTACCTCCACGTCGTGATCGGCGAGCTCGTGCCGAAGGGGATCGCCCTCAACAACCCGGAGCGGACGGCGCTCGCGCTCTCGGCGCCGGTACGCGCCTTCTTCACGGTGATCGGCGCCGCTGATCTGGCTGCTCCAGCGCTCGACCGAGTTCGTGCTCAGCCTGCTCGGCCAGAAGCCGCCCGGCTCCGAGCACGAGGCGCACTCGGAGGCCGAGCTGCGGATGCTCCTCTCGAGCTCGGCCGAGCAGGGCGAGATCGCGGTCGGGGAGCAGGAGATGCTCTACAAGGTCTTCGACTTCGCCGACAAGGAGGTCGCGGACGTGATGGTGCCGCGGCCCGAGGTGATCGCGATCTCGGTCGACCTGCCGCCCGAGGAGGCGCTCGAGGCCGTCCTCGACTCGCCGTACACGCGCTACCCGGTCTACCGCGAGTCGATCGACGAGATCGTCGGCATCCTGCACGTGCGCGACCTCGTGCAGGCGATGCACGACCCCGACAACGAGCCGAGTCGACCTCGAGGAGCTCCTGCGGCCGGCGACGATGGTGCCGGAGACGAAGGACCTGGCCGCCCTCCTGACCGAGTTCCGCCGGACGAACCAGCACATGGCGATCGTGCTCGACGAGTACGGGGCGGTCGAGGGGATCGTCACGCTCGAGGATCTGCTCGAGGAGATCGTCGGCGAGATCGAGGACGAGTTCGACCTCCCCGACGAGACGGTCGAGCGCGTCGACGAGGACACGATCCGGATCGACGGCACCTTCTCGATCGACGACTTCAACGAGGAGTTCGACATCGAGCTGCCGATCGAGGACTACCACACGATCGCCGGCTTCGTCTTCGGCCAGCTCGGCCGTGCCGCCGAGCCCGGCGACGAGGTCACGCACGACGGCGTCGTGTTCCACGTCGACTCGGTCGAGGGCCAGCGGATCGACCGCCTGACGGTGACGTTCGGCTGGCGCCGCCGCCGGCTCGAGCAAGAGGCACAGCTCGAGCGCGACGCCGACGATTCCTGACGGTCGCTTCGGCCCGTGCGAAAGATCTCCGCTCCACGCTGCGGTTCTCGCGCCCTCTGTCTTATTTCACAGTCGATCGGCCGTTATTTTCGTCGAGACTCTTGACAAAGTGGTGTCCGACCTGGTGAGAGTGCGCGACGATGGCGACGGCGGGATCGCTCGAAGCTCTGCGGGAGCTCAACAGGCTGCGCGTGATCGACGCGCTGCGCCAACGGGGGACCGCCAGCCGAAGCGAGATCGCCCGGCACACCGGGCTCTCGCGCACGACCGTGACGACGCTCGTCAACGACCTCCAGGCGAAGGGGCTCGTCGTCGAGCAGCCGCTCGCTCGAGTCGCAGGGACGGGGGAGGCCGCCGACGCTCCTTCGGCTCGATCCTCGGCCGGCGCCGTGGTCGGGATCCACTTCGACCACCGTCACCTCCGGGTCGCGGTCGCCGATCTCTCGTCGACCGTTCTCGCGGAGCAGTGGGAGGATCTCGACGTCGACCACGCGGCCAACGACCGCGCTCGACGCCGCCACCGAGCTCGTCGACGTCGTTCTCGCCGAGGCCGGGATCGAGCGCAGCCGCGGTCGTCGGCATCGGCGTCCGCGCTCTCGGGGCCGGTCGACGCGCGACGGCACCGTCGGATCGACCGTGATCCTGCCCGGCTGGGCCGGGCTGAACGCTGCCGACGAGCTGAGCGAACGGCTCGGGATGGCGGTTGCCGTCGACAACGATGCGAACCTCGGCGCTCTCGCCGAGATCTCGTTCGGTGCCGGACGGGGCCTGAAAGACGTGATCTACGTCATGGTCTCGTCGGGCATCGGCGCGGGCATCGTGCTCGGCGGGCAGCTGCACCGGGGTGGGACCGGGCTCGCAGGTGAGCTCGGGCATGTGCTCGTACGTAGCGACGGTGCCGTTTGCCGTTGCGGGAACCGCGGCTGTCTCGAGACCGTGGCGTCAACCGACGCGGTCCTCGATCTGCTGCGGCCGACGCACGGGGCCGACATCACGGTCCGCGACCTGGTCGAGCTGATCCAGAGCGGAGACGTCGGTGCACGACGGGTCGTCACCGACGCGGGCCGGGAGATCGGCCGCGTCGTGGCCGGCCTCTGCAACATCCTCAGCCCGGCGGCGGTGATCGTCGGCGGCGACCTCAGTGTCGCCGGCGACGACGCTCGTCAACGGGATCCGCGAATCACTCGAACGCCACGCACTGCCGCAGTGTCGTGGCGGCGCTCGAGGTGAAGGCAGGCGTTCTGGGCGATCGGGCCGAGGTGCTCGGCGCGCTCGCTCTCGTAATCGGAGACACCGACCGGCTGCAGGTCGGCGGGGCTCGCGGCGGTGCACGGAGACATCTCGATAGCGGCGTGGACGCGACCAGACGTCGACGCGCAGTGAAGTCACGATTCGACTCACGATTCGAATCGTACCCCCCGAGCGTCTGCGCGAGGAAGCATTGGTGAGAGCTACGTTCCCGATATCCCCCGAAGCAAGACCGAAGGAGAAGCACGTGAGGAGAAATTCTCGGCGGCGTCGTCTGCTGCTCGTCTGCCGCGGCGGCAGTCGACGTGGTCGGCGGTGCTCGGCGCGTCGCACACGCGAGCGTCCAGGTCTGCGTCCTGCTGCCGGACACGAAGCGCTCGGTCCGCTGGGTGCAGTTCGACGCTCCTGACTTTCGAAGGCGCCTTCAAGAAGGCCGGCGTGCAGCCTCGATCAACAACGCTCAGAGCGACCCGACCAAGCAGAAGTCGCAGGCCGGGCGTGCCTGGCGAACGGCGCGAAGGTGGTCATCGAGACGCGCGCTCGACAACGGCTCGGCAGCCGCGATCGAGAAGCTGTCACGGCGCCGGCGGTCAAGGCGATCGACTACGACCGCCAGGTGCTCAGGCGGCACGGCGTCGGTACTACGTCGCGTTCGACGGCAAGTACGGTCGGCAGGCGCAGGGCCAACGGCATCGTCGCCGCGATGAAGGCGAACGGCACGTACAACGAAGCACGGCGTCGTCGCCGAGCTCAACGGCGCCCCGACCGACAAGAACGCGACTGCTGGTTCGAGAGGGCTACAACTCGGTCCTGAACCCGCTCTTCACGAGCGGCAAGCTCAAGAAGGGCCCGAACGCAGTCCGTCCCCGACTGGGAGCAACCAGGTCGCGCGACCGACTTCCAGCAGATGCTCGTCAAGACGAACAACAAGATCCAGGCCGTGCATCGCAGCGAACGACAACATCGCCGGCGCGGTCGTCGCCGCCCTGCAGAGGCCAAGGGTCTGAAGCCGGTCCCGCTGACGGGCCAGGACGCGACCCCCGGGGCGTCCAGTACATCCTCGCCGGCTGGCAGAGCGGCACGGTCTACAAGCCGTCCCGAACGAGGCGAACGCCGCTGCTGCGGCCGCGATCGCCCTGATCAAGGGCACGACGGTCGAAGACGCAACGGCACGTACCGGATCAACGGCAAGCGAGAAGGAGCCGATCGACGCTCCCGATCCCGATCTGGATCACGAAGAAGCAACATACACGCAGCTCTTCACGCAGGGCTTCCTGAAGAAGAGCCAGGTCTGCGTCGGCACCTACAAGCAGTACTGCTAGACGCGAGAACTGCCGATCCCGGTGGGGGCGTCCGCGCTGACGCCTCCACCGGCTATGCTTCTTGCGCATTACTATCGCCCCCGACATGACCGACCGACCACGCAAGCGCCACTGCTCGAGCTCCGCAACATCACGAAGTCGTTCGGCTCGGTGCAGGCGCTCACCGACGTCGACTTCGAGGTGCGCGAGCGGCGAGGTGATGGCGCTCGTCGGCGACAACGGCGCCGGCAAGTCGACGCTGGTCAAGTGCGTCGCCGGCATCCATGCCGCCGACAGCGGCGAGATCTTCTTCGAGGGCGAGCAGGTCCACATCCACGGGCCGAAGGACGCCGCGCGGCTCGGGATCGAGGTCGTCTACCAGGATCTCGCTCTCTGCGACAACCTCGACGTCGTCCAGAACATGTACCTCGGCCGCGAGGCGCAACCGCTGGCAGGTCCTCGACGAGGCCGACGATGGCAGAAGCACACGGCCGCGACGCTGAAGTCGCTCGCCGTCACGACGATCCGGTCGATCCGCCAGCCGGTCGCGACGCTCTCCGGCGGCCAGCGCCAGTCGGTCGCCGTCGCGAAGGCCGTGCAGTGGAACTCCAAGCTCGTGATCCTCGACGAGCCGACCGCGGCGCTCGGGGTCGCGCAGACCGAGCAGGTGCTCGCGCTCGTGCGCGCGCCTCGGCGAGCAGGGGCTCGCCGTCGTGATCATCTCCCACAACCTCCACGACGTCTTCGAGACCGCGAACCGGATCACCGTCCTCCGGCTCGGGCGGAACGTCGGCGTCTTCGAGCGCGCAGAAGACGACCCAGCAGGAGGTCGTCCCGCGATCACCGCCGGGCAGTCCCGACGAAGGTCTCCGGGCATCCCCTCGACCGGAGGCGCACCCGCGTGAGCACGGCCAGAGGCGGTCGAGCGGCGAAGGCGCCCGGCGCCGCGAGGCCGCGGAGGAGCAGCTCCGGGCGTCGTCGAGCGCATGACCGCCAACGTCCGGTCGGGGAACCTCGGGCATCGTCCCGATCGTCCTCGGCGAGATCGTCGATCGTCGTCTTCTTCGCGTACAAGGCGACCGAACTTCTTCACCGCGGTCAACTTCAGCAACATCATCATCCAGATGGCCGGCACGACGATGCTGGCCTACGGCGTCGTCTTCGTGCTGCTTCTGGGGGAGATCGACCTCTCGATCGGCTACGTCGCGGGCATCGGCGCGCTCACCGTGGCGGAGCTCCAGCTACCGGGCAGCGGGCACCAGTTCAACGGCCTGATCGCGATCGCCGATCGCGCTCGCTCGTCTGCGCGCTGATCGGCGCCGTGCCAGGGCTCGATCGTCGCCTACGTCGGCGTCCCGTCGTTCGTCGTCACGCTGGCGGGCTACCTGATCTGGCAGGGCGTGATCCTCGGGCAGGCTCGAGGTCCCGGGCTCGATCATCATCCAGGACCGCTGGATCAACTACACCGCCAACTACTACTTCTCGCCGTCCGCCGGCTGGCTGATCGCCGCGATCATCACGCGGCCTCTACGCGCTGAGCGTGCTCCTGCCGCATGCGGGACGCGCACGGCACGGCAGGTCGCCGCCGAGAACGCTGGCTCGAGATCGTGCCAAGCTGGTCGGCGTCGCGATCGCGGCGTTCGGCACCGTCGCGATCTGCAACCACGGCATCGTCCAGGACCGGCGGCTCGGCCTGCCGCTTGCCGGCGTGCTGATGGTGGTCTTCCTGATCTCCTGACGTTCCTCGCCAAGCGGACGACCTTCGGGCGGCACGTCTACGCGGTCGGCGGGAACGCCGAGGCGGCGCGTCGCGCCGGCATCAACGTCGCGCGCATCCGCGTGCATCGTCTTCATGATCTCGGGCGCGACGGCCGCGCTCGGCGGCATCATCCTCGCGCGCGTTCGTGAACTCCGTCGCGCTCAACGTTCCCGCCGCGGCACGCTGCTCCTGAACGCGATCGCGGCCGCCGTCATCGGCGGCGTCAGCCTCTTCGGCGGCCGCGGCGAGGTGCGCGGCGCGCTGCTCGGCGCGCTCGTGATCGCGACGGTCGCGAACGGCCTCAACACTGCCGGCTACTCGCAACGGGACGATCTACATCGTCACGGGGCTGATCCTGCTGTTCGCCGTCACGCTCGACACGGTCGCCCGCCGCCTGCAGGTTCGCTCGGGCCGGTAGGGCGAGCCAGTTGATCCCGACCGAGCCGATCGGAAGCGTCCCGCGGTCCGACGAGCTCGTCGCCGCGATGGCGGCGGCGGCGGGCGCGATCTCCCAGACGCGAGCTCGAGGCGCTCTTCGACGACGCCGTGCGCGACACGATCGCGCGGATGGAGGCGACCGGCTCGCCGGTCGTGACCGACGGCGAGCAGAGGAAGCCGAGCTTCGTGACCTATCCGGTGGCCGGGCTGCGAATCACTGGTCCGGGACGGCGTCGTGATCCCGTTCGCGGACGGGCACACCCGCCAGCTGCCCGTGATCACCGAGGGGCCGTTCCGCTACCGCACCCACGCCGACGAGTATCTGCGGGCCGCGCTGCCGCTGGCGACGCGGCCGGTCAAGCAGGCCGTCATCTCGGCCTCGGCGATCAGCCTGCTCTACCCGGCGGACGGGATCGAGGGCTACCCGCGCGACGCCTTCACTCGCCGATCTCGTCGACGAGGCGGAGGCTGACATCCGCCGCTCGCTCGACGCCGGCGCCCACTCCGTCCAGATCGACTTCACCGAAGGCCGGCTCGCGCTGAAGCTCGATCCTTCGGGCGGGCTTCTGCGGAGCTTCGTCGAGCTGAACAACGCGGTGCTCGATCGTTTCAGCGCCGAGGAGCGAGCCGGATCGGCGTCCACACCTGCCCCGGCGGCGACCACGACTCGACGCACAGCGCCGACATCGACTACGCCGGCCTCCTCCCGCGGCTCTTCGACCTGCGCGCCGGCTCCTTCTACCTGGAGCTGGCGGGCGAGCACGACCCCGAGGCCGTCCTCGGGCGATCGCCGCGAACATGCGACCCGGCCAGAGGATCTTCGTCGGCGTGACCGATCCGATCGACCCGCGCGTCGAGACGGCCGAGGAGGTGCGTGACCGCGTGCTGCTCGCCGCCGAGCACATCCCGCTCGATGCCCTCGGGACGACCGACGACTGCGGCTTCTCGCCGTTCGCCGACGACCGGTCGACCGCGCGGGAGACCGCGTTCGAGAAGATCCGCGCCCGCGTCGAGGGCACGGCCCTCGCGTCGCACGCGCTCTCGGCCTAGGAGGGACGCTCGGGCGTGGCTCGGAGGTACGTCAGGGGCCGTACTCGCTTGCCTGCTCGCGCTGGGCGCGGCCGGCTGCGGGTCGTCGGGTAAGAAGACACCTGCGGCGAACGCGCGCTCCACGGCGATCGCCTCGATGCGGTTGTGCCTTCGCCACCACGGCTACGCGATCTCGCCGGAGTCGGCGACCGTGCGCCGGACCGCGCCGGGCCGGTTCCAGTTCGTCTCCGTCTGGAACGTCCTGAACCCGAACCGGGTCGCCTTGACCATCACGATCTCGAGAACGACCACCGGTGCGACCCGTGCTGCCGTATGGACGCGGCGGGCAAACGCCAGAATCGGCAAAGGCGTCGTGCGCGCGCCGGTGCTCCAGTTCGGCCGCGTCGAGGTTCTCTGGACGGCGGACCCGGGCGCCGCCGACAAGAGCGAGGTCTACGCTGCGCGAGGCCGGCAGCCTGAGAGCCGATCAGTGCGGGCGGCGCGACCGTGACGATCCGGTCGGCGGCGAGGTTCGCGAGGTGCGACACGCGGCCGTCGGGCCAGCGGATCGTCAAGCTGGCGACCTTCGTCGTCGCCGCCGAGCCCGAAGTGCGCGCGCGGATCGGCGGACGAGAGGTAGCTGCTGCCGTCGTGGAGCTCCTGCACGAGCTTGCGCCCGTTCGGAAGCGTCGCGGTGAGCACGGCGCCGGCCTGGAAGCCCTTCAGCGACACCTCGAGCCAGTGGCCGACCGGGCCCGTGTTCTGGAGCAGGACGAGCGGCCCGCCGATCGTGTTGATCGCGATCGCCATCCGCCCGTTGTTGGCGTAGTCGGCCGCAGCGAGCCCGCGGCCGATGATCTTCGGCATGCCGTTCGGGTCGATGATCCCGCTCGCGTTCGTGAACTGCCGCCGCCGAGGCCCTGGAGCACCTGGACCGGCTCGGTGTCCTGCTTCAGGTTCGTGACCGGGATCGCGCCGTTGGCGAGGATCAGGTCGAGGTTGCCGCTGTTCTGCGAGGTCGACGAACGCGTCGCCCCAGCCGACCGTCGCTTGCGGTCGAGCGCCTTCGCGAACATCGCCGTCACGTTCCGGTAGCCGGTCTCGCCGTTCTTCAGGATCTCGCTCTCGTAGGCGGCGTGCGGCTGGCCGCGCGAGTTCGTGATGAAGAGGTCGGGGCGGCCGTCGCCGTTGAAGTCGCCCTCGGCGACGCCCATGCCGGCGTTCTTGTCGGCGACGCCGTAGGCCTTCGCCTCGTCGACGAAGTGGAAGCCGAGCGGCCCGCCGGGCTCGTTGATGTAGAGGTCGTTCGGGTCCTCGTCGTTCGCGACGTAGAGGTCGGGCCGGCCGTCGCCGTTCACGTCGGTGAAGATCGCGCCGAGGCCGTGCCTGAAGTGCGACGACTCGAGCCCCGCCTGGACGCCGACCTCCTTGAAGCGCGCGCCGTTGCCCGTTGCCCTCGTTCAGGTAGAGCAGGTCGCGGACGCCTTCGTGGTTGGTCGGGAAGCCGGCGATCGAGCTGGCGATCGGGGCAGCCATGTTCGTGTAGCCGGCGACGAAGACGTCCGGGCGGCCGTCGCCGTTCACGTCCGCGACCGCGGCGCCCGCGTACCAGCCGTACGGGTGCCGGCGAGCGCCTGCGTCCTTGAACGTGCCGTTGCCGTTGTTCCAGAGCACGTCGACGCCCGTCGCCGTGGTCACGACCAGGTCGGTGTAGCCGTCGCCGTTCAGGTCGGCCGGCGGCGCAGCCGGTGCCCTTCACCCGGATGCCGGCGTGCGGTCGCTTGCTGACGTTCACGAACTTCCCGTGGTCGTTCTCGAAGAGCGCGCTCTGCGGCAGGCCGCCGTGGCGTTGCCCAGTCGGGCAGGTCGACGTCCGCGTACGAGTTGACGGCGAAGAGGTCGAGCCAGCCGTCGTTGTTGTAGTCGAGCCAGCAGACGCCGCCGCCCATCATCGCCTGCTGGTCGTAGGCCATCGAGTAGCGGAACGCGCCCTGCCGGAAGTCGAGCCCGAGCTTCGGCGCGACGTTCGACGAGCCTGAGCTTCGAGAACGCGCCGACGCCCTTCGGCTGGTTCGCGTACCCGGGCTGCGGCACGGGCGCGGCGGCGGCGCCGCGGCGCCGCCGTCCGCCGACGACCAGGAAGCGGCCGTGCGTGAGCGCGAGGTCGAAGACATGCTTGAACGACGATGTCGCCCGCTCGGGCTCGATGATCCGGGTCGATAGGTCAACGGCGTCACCTGCCGGTCAGCGTCGCGACGACGGTCGGCGGGCGCCTGGTCGACCGCCTGGAGCAGGCGAGGTCGACCGCCGCCACCCGGTAGCTCGGGACGACGATCGGCCGGCCGCCGACTTCGCGATCTGAGCCTTCAGCCCCGCGAGATAGACACCGGCGGCTCCGCCGCCTGTGCGGGTCACGCCTGCTGAGCGCAGCTCGACGGAGCTAGGTCGGCGACCGCATCGCCGCGATCTGCTTCCCAGCTGCGGCGTGATCGAGACGACGTTCGGCGTGTGCTCGATCGTGCACGGGGACGTTGCTGCGCGAGCGCGCTCGCCCGAGAGCGCCGGCGACCGAGCGGGCAGGGCTGCCGGCCGCGACGATGAGCGCCGCGAACGCCGCCGCGCCCGACGCCGGCGAGGCGCCGACTGCGAGCGCCGGCGCCGACAGGCTCGGCGCGCGCCCGCCCTGCCGAGCTCGCGCCGCGCGATCGCCTCCCTCGCGAGGATGATCACCGGCCGCGCGGCGCAGACGATCGTCAGCGACCCGAGCAGCGCCACCTTCGCCCAGTACTCGGTCTGCATCGGCGCGATCAGCAGCGCGCCGAGCAGCCCGATCGCGACGGCGTAGATCCGCCGGCCGCGCGCGGTCTCGGGCGCCGTCCTCGGGTCGGTGATCATGAACGACAGGAAGATGAAGACCTCGGGCGAGAGGACGAGCACCTTCCAGAAGTAGCCGTCCGCCACCGGGCCCGAGGTGCCAGTTCGCGGTGAACGCGTGCCCGCTCAGCGGCCAGGATGCCGAGCGCGCTCGCGAACGTGACCCAGAAGATGGCGGCGACCGCGAGCAGCCCGACCCGCGTCAGCACGACGAGCGCGCCGGCGACGATCACGAGCAGCACGATCACAGCGCGGGCGACGAGCGGGCCCCACCAGAACTGGAGCGGCTCGACCCGGTCGTGCCGAGGATCAGGAAGCGTGAGCACGAGCGCGAAGTTCGACGGGTTGAAGACGTGCCTGCCCCGGAACTGGATCAGGTACTTCGAGGCCATCGCGACCGCGCCGATCGCGGCGTAGATCCAGACGCCGCGGAAGCACCACCAGTCGCCGTGCTCGCGTCCCCGGGATCCGCATGATGAACGCGATCCCGTTGCCGGTCAGCATCGCGCTCGCCGGCCAGATGATCATGCGCTTCTGCCGGAACGTGACCACGAGCTCGATCACCGCGCAGGTGAGGATCGAGATCACGATCTGGGGGATCGAGAGGCGGAAGTGGAACTCGACCATCCCGAGCACGTAGAGGAAGAGAAACGTCGTGGAGACGTGAAGCCGCGGGTCCTTCCGGGACGGCAGGACCACCGGATAGGTGGCTCCGCGGAACCGCAGCGCATGCTTGCGCTTCGGCCCTGGAGCCTGTCTGGTCGCCGAGGTCATCCTTTGAATCAGACTCGAATTCCAGCCCATGGTTTGGCGAGAGTCACCGGCGCATAACCCACCGTCTAATCCTAACGCGCTTGCGGCTACCGCACAGCCTCGTTCGTCGCGGACGTAACATGCAGCAGATGCGAGGGGTAGCAGGCACCGAGCTTCCGGAGATCGGCGTTGGCATGCTCGGCTACGCCTTCATGGGCAAGGCGCACTCGCGCCGCTTTCCTGAACGTCCGACAGGCAGCGTGGCCTCCGCCGCTCCAGCCGCGGCTCGTCGCGATCGCCGGGCGCGACGAGGCGGCTGTCGCGGAAGCGGCCGCGCGCTACGGCTACGAGCGATGGACGACCGACTGGCGCGACATCGTCGCCGACCCGTACGATCGGCCTCTTCGACAACGGCGGCCCGAACTCGGTGCATGCCGAGCCGACGATCGCCGCCGCCGAGGCCGGCAAGCACGTGCTCTGCGAGAAGCCGCTCGGCCGCACCGCCGACGAGGCGTACGCGATCTGGGCGCGCGTCGCAGCGACCGGCGTCAAGCATCTCTGCGGCTTCAACTACCGATTCGTCCCGGCTGTGCGGCTCGCCCGCGAGATCATCGAGAGCGGGCGAGCTCGGCGAGATTCGCCACTTCCGCGCGCGCTACCTGCAGGACTGGGCGGAGGATCCGGGCCTCGACACCTGGCGGTTCAGCCCCGAGGACGCCGGCTCGGGTGCGATCGGCGACCTCGCGACCCACGTCATCGACCTGAGCCGGTTCCTCGTCGGCGAGATCGCGGCGCTCTCGGCCGTGGTGAAGACCTTCATTCCCGGACGCAAGGTCGACGACGCGATCGAGTCCGTCGTCGAGTTCGAGGTCGGCGCAGTCGGGACGATCGAGGCGACGCGGCTCGCGCTCGGCCGCCGCAACGCCTTCCAGTGGGAGATCAACGGCTCGAAGGCCTCGCTCTGGTTCGACATGGAGCGGATGAACGAGCTCCAGGTGTTCCGTGCCGACGGCGATCGTCAGCGGGGCGCGAAGACCGTTCTCGTCACCGAGGCGGATCACCCGTTCATCCGCTACTGGTGGCCGCCCGGCCACATCGTCGGCTGGGGCGACACCTTCACGCACGAGGTCGTGCACCTGCTCGATGCGATCGCGGACGACAGCGACGTCGCGCCGTACGGTGCCACCTTCGAGGACGGCTACCGCGCAAGCGAGGTCTGCGACGCGATCGTGCGCTCCTCCGCCGAGGGCAGGCGGGTTCCGATCACCTACCGCTCGCTCTAGGTGAGCAGCACGGCCGCGACAGGCATTCCCGCAGCGGAGCTGGCCGAGCGTCGTTCGCGCCTGCTCGAGGAGTGCCGCACCCGCGGGCTCAGCGGTTACGTCCTGTTCGGCCAGGACTACATCCGCTACTTCACCGGCTTCGTCTTCCTCTCGAATGAGCGGCCGATCATGTACGCCGAGAGCGTGGGGGGCGACTCGGCCGTGTTCGTGCCGGAGTTCGAGGTCGAGCGGGTCCGCGCCGAGACCTCCTTCGAGCGGATCGAGTCGTACCCCGAGTACCCGGGGATCGAGCACCCGATGACGATCTTCGGCCGGGTGCTGGCCGACTCGGCATTGCGGGAGCGATCGGCGCCGACAACGACGGCTACCCCGGGATCCTCGGCTACCAGGGGCCCGCCGCTCACCGAGATCACGGGCGGCCGGCTCGTCACCGCTCTCCGACTCGATCGAGGCGATGATGGCGCGGAAGAGCGCGACCGAGCTCGAGCTGATCCGGGAGAGCGGTCGCTGGTGCGCCCGCGCTCATCGCCTCCTGCAGGAGTACTCGCGGGTCGGGGCGACCGAGTCGGCGGCGAGCCTTCGGGCCGGGCACGAGGCGACGCTCGAGCTGTTCGAGGCACTTGGCGACGAGATCGGACAGCAGGGATCGTCGGACGGCGTCTCCGCCGGGTACCGCGGTCAGATCGGCTTGCGCAGCGCGTGGGCACACGCAGTTGCTCACAACATCGTGTTCCAGCCCGGCGATGTGCTGGTCACGGAGACAAGCGCACCGATCTGGGGTTACAACGCAGAGCTCGAGCGCGCGATGATCATCGGGGAGCCCACGGACGAGATGCGTCGGCTGTTCGACCACGTGGTGGCCATCCAGCAGGTCGCCTTCGGCGCGCTGCGCCCCGGCGTCACGTGCGCGGACGTCGATCGGGCCGTCATGAAGTACCTCGAGGAGCGGGCTTTGCTCCCGTACTGGCGCCAGCACACCGGCCATGCGATTGGCCTGCGCAATCACGAACGGCCGTTCCTCGACATCGGCGACAACACGCGCGTCGAGCAGGGCATGGTGTTCACGATCGAACCGGGTCTCTACTCCGGCACGATCGGCGGTTTTCGCCACTCCGACACGGTCGCCGTCACGGACGACGGCATCGAGATCCTCACGTCGTACCCGAGCGACATCGAGAGTCTGACCATCCCCGTCTAAACATCGGGCCGTCAGCCCACGATGGTCGTTCGGCGGACCTCCGGATCGGTGAAGACGTCGAGGCTGTCGCGGCTCGTCGTCGAGAACTCGCTGACGATCGCGCCCTCGTCGCCTGCCTGGAACCAGTGCAGCGTGTCCGGCGCGATCATGTACTGCTCGCCCGGGCGGAGCACGATCTCATGCCAGACCGTGAACACGTGCCTGTCTTCGTCGCGAAGCCGCGCGGACGGTGCGGGCGACGGCTCCCCCTCGACGTAGAGATAGACGACTCCGGTCCGGCAGCGGAAGGTCTCCTCCTTCCCGGGCGTGCCGTCGAACGGCGGATGCCGATGCTCGGGACATGTCTGGCGCGGGAAGAGCACGAGCTCCTTGGCGCAGGTTCGGTCGGTGTTGATGTAGGTGACGACCTCCAGACCGAGCTCCGGGAGGCGGGAGAGCCCGAAATCCGCAATCTCGATGCCCTCACGCTCCTCTCGCGTGAGTACGATGCCCGCGCCGTCGAGAAGCTCGGCGGCACGGCGTCTTGCAGCTTCGGTCTCGGCCGGCGACAGCACAGGGCCGATCGTACTTGTCTGAGAGAATCAGTTCCGTCCTTCGCGCCTCTTCGAGGCGCTACGACTGCGAAAGTGAGGAACGATGAAGACGAGCTGGTGTACGCGGCGCTGGGAGCGTGAGGCTTCAGCACGTGACGATCGCGGTCCCCGCCGAGGGGGCCGAGGAGGCTCGGGCGTTCTACGGCGGGACGCTCGGGCTCGAGGAACGGGACGTGCTGCCGGCGCTCGACCCGTCGCGGTTCATCTGGTTCCGTCTCGCAGGCGACCAGGAGCTGCACCTGATGCTGGCCGACGAGTCGCCGCCGGTTGCGCCCCATTTCTGCATCGCGGTCGACGACGTCGCCGCGCTGCGGGCGACGCTGGAAGCGGCGGGCGTCGCGACCCGGGAGGGGACGGCGATCGTCGGGCGGCCGCGCTTCACCTGCCGCGACCCGTTCGGGAACCTGATCGAGCTGGCCGAGGTCGGCGGATGACCGAGGCGCTGATCGGGATCGACGTCGGCACGACCGGCGTGAAGGCTGTCGCCATCTCGCCGGACGGCGAGTTGCTCGGGGTCGCGGAGGAGGGCTACCCGCTCTCGACGCCGCGACCGGGGTGGTCGGAGCAGGACCCCGAGGACTGGTTCCGTGCGTCCCAGGCTGCGCTCGCGCGCCTTCCCGAGGGGCCCGTCGGGTTCAGCGGGCAGATGCACGGGCTCGTCGTGCTCGGCGCGGACGACCGCGTGCTGCGGCCAGCGATCCTCTGGAACGACCAGCGCACGGGCGCCGAGTGCGCCGAGATCGAGGAGCGGATCGGTCTCGAGCGGCTGATCGCGCTGACGGGAAACCGGGCGCTGCCCGGGTTCACGGCGCCGAAGCTGGTCTGGCTGCAGCGGAACGAGCCCGAGACGTGGAATGCGATCAGACACGTGCTGCTACCAAAGGATTACGTGCGCTTCCGGATGACCGGCGAGCGGGTGATCGACGTCGCCGACGCCTCCGGGACGCTGCTGCTCGACGTCGAGGGCCGGCGGTGGTCGGACGAGGTCTGCTCGGCGCTCGAGATTCCGGCCGAGTGGCTGCCCGAGGTGCACGAGTCGACGGTCGTCGCGGGCGCAGGCGACCAGGCGGCCGGCGCGCTCGGGGTCGGCATCGACCGGCCGGGCCCTCTGTCCGTCGTGCTCGGGACCTCGGGCGTCGTGTTCGCCGTGCTGCCGTCGTACTCGGTCGACGCCGAGGCGCGGCTCCACGTCTTCTGCCACGCCGTGCCGGGAACGTGGCATGCGATGGGCGTGATGCTCTCGGCCGCCGGCTCGCTCGAATGGCTCCACGACGTCCTCGGCGCCGACTTCCGGACGCTCGACGAGGAGGCTGCCCGCTGGGATCCCGGCACCGAAGGGCTTCTGTTCGCGCCGTATCTCCAGGGAGAGCGGACACCTCACGTCGACCCCGACGTTCGGGGCGCATTCACCGGCCTGTCCCTCCGCCACGACCGCGGGGCGCTCACCCGGGCCGTGCTCGAGGGCGTCGCCTACGGGCTTCGGGACTCGCTCGAGCTGCTGCGGGAGCTCGGGGTGGAGGCGGCGGTCGGGCGCGTCTCGGGCGGCGGCTCGCGCAGCGACCTGTGGCTGAAGATCGCCGCGTCGGTACTCGGGATCCCGCTCGAGCGCGTCGGGAGCGACGCGGGCGCCGCTTTTGGCGCTGCCCTTCTGGCAGGCGTGAGGGCGGAAGTATTCTCCGATCCGGCGGACGCGGTGGCGCGGTGTGTGCGCACCGGCGACCGGATCGACCCCGACCCGGCCTGGGTCGCGGCCTACGACGAGGGTTACGAGCGCTTCAAGGCGCTCTATCCCGCACTTCGACCACTGGAGGGCGCATGAGCCTTGAAGGAAAGACAGCAGTGATCACCGGAGCGAGCCGCGGCATCGGCGCCGCGGTCGCGCGAATGTTCCACGAGCGCGGCGTGAACCTCGGGCTCGTCTCGCGGGCCGGGGACGATCTGGGCCTCGACGGCGCGATGGCGAGTGCGGCGGACGTGCGCGACCCCGACGCGCTCGACGCGTTCTGCCGCGGCGTGGCCGAGCGCTTCGGCGGGATCGACATCGTCGTCGCGAACGCGGGAGTGGGCGCGTACGGGCCGTTCCTCGAGCTCGCGCCCGAGCACCTCGACGAGATGATCGACGTGAACCTGAAGGGGACGCTGTACGCGATCCGCGCGGCGCTGCCGCACATGCTGGGCCGCGAGGGCGACGTGATCACGCTCGCCTCCGAGGCGGGCCGGCGCGGGCTGCCGTACGAGGCGGTCTACTGCGCGTCGAAGTTCGGGCAGGTCGGGTTCACGCGCGCACTCGACGGCGAGCTGCGGGAGAAAGGGATCCGCTGCACGAACGTCTGCCCGGGCGGCGTTGCGACCGAGTTCGCGCTCGAGGAGGGCCGCGGGCGGACCGAGGACGTCCTGCCGGGGATGATGACCGCCGAGGACGTGGCCGAGGTGGTCGTGTTCGTGCTCGAGCGGCCGCGGCGGATGCGGATCCTCGAGACGGCCTTCCGGCCGATGACGGAGGCGAGCTGGGGATGAGCGACGGCAACGCCGTCAAGTGGGGGATCATCTCCACCGCGCACATCAATCGGCACCTGATTCCCGCGGCGCACGCGTCGTCGAAGGTGGAGCTGGTCGGGGTCGCGAGCCGCGATGCGGCGCGGGCCGAGGCGTATGCGCGCGAGTGGGAGATTCCGCGCTCGTACGGCTCGTACGAGGACATGCTCGCCGACCCGGAGATCGAGGCCGTCTACATCTCGCTGCCGAACACGATGCATTGCGAGTGGTCGATCAGGGCCGTCGAGGCCGGGAAGCACGTGCTCTGCGAGAAGCCGATGTCGCGCCATCCCGACGAGGTGGAGGCGGCATTCGACGCCGCCGAGCGCTGCGGGCGGATCCTGTCCGAGGCGTTCATGTGGCGCCACAACCCGCAGGCGGCGAGGGTGGCCTCGCTGGTCGCCGACGGCGCGATCGGCGAGCTTCGGCTCGTGCGGTCGACGTTCAGCTATTCGCTGTACGACACGGAGAACATCAGGCTGCAGACGGATCTCGAGGGTGGTGCGTTGATGGATGTCGGGTGCTACTGCGTCAGCGGGTCGCGGCTTGCTCGCCGGCGAGCCGGAGTCGGTGTACGGCGCGGCACGTCTGGGCGACACGGGAACGGACTGGGTGTTCGCGGCGACGATGCGCTTTCCGGGCGACGTGCTGGCGCAGTTCGACTGCGGCACGGCACTGCCCGAACCGGGACGAGCTCGAGGCGATCGGGAGCGAAGGATCGCTGTTCCTCGACGACCCATGGCATGCGCGGACACCGGTGATCGAGCTGCGGCGCAGGCGACGGCGTCGAGCGGATCGAGCACGAGCCGGTCGACTCGTATCGCCTGGAGCTCGAGAACGTCAGCGACGCGATCCGCGGCGAAGGCGAGCTGCTCCTCGGCCGCGAGGATGCCGTCGCGCAGTCGCGCGTGCTCGAGGCGCTCCACCGCTCGGCGCAGACGGGTCAGCCGGTCTAGCGGGCGGGCGCTTCGAGCCCTGCGAGGTCGGCCATCGCGGCCCACTCGGGCTCGTAGATGTGCGCCGACTTCGCGTGCACGACGAGCGGGCCGACGGGGACGCCGAGCTCCTTCGCGACGTGCTCGGCGAGGTGGGCCAGCTCGATCAGGTTGCCGTAGGCCTTCTTGCCGAAGTCGAGGCTGTGCGCGTAGACGACGAGCTCGAGCTCGCCGCCGTCGATCCAGAAGTCGAGGAGGCTGACGCACGGGATGTAGCTCGTGTCGGTGAGCGGCTGGAACGTGGTGATCGCCGCCGACCGTGACTCGGGGTCGCGGCGCAGCCGCTCGACCACCCAGGCGATCTGGTCGCGGCCCGTCTGCCCGTAGTCGAAGAGCCGCGTGCGCGTAGCTCTGCGCATCCCCGAGCTCCGCGACGACGTCGGTGCTCCAGAAGTTCCGGTGCATCCACTCGAGCCAATCCGCGTCTCCGAGCTCTGCGATCACCGGGTCCGTCGACTCCGGCCGTGCCACCACGAGGGTGAGCAGCGAGACCTCGCGTGTCGCCTGCGAGTCGTAGGTCGAAAGCTCGCCCTGCTCGAGGATCGTCCGCGAGACGCGGAGCCATCCTTCGCCGAGCGTGGGCGCCTCGACGACGACGACAGTGCTCATAGAGCTCCGGCGAGCCTACGCTCAATCATCTGCCGCCACCGTACCCCTTCGGCCACTGGGGTCAGCTCACCTCCAGCCGCTCGCCCGTTCCGGCAGCGAAGAGATGAAGCCGGTCGGGACGGATCTTCAGCTTGATCCGGCTGCCCTTGTCGGGCACGGCGGCCGGGTCGATGCGGGCGATGATGTCCGGCTTCTTGATCAGCTCCGTGTCGTTCAGGCTGGCGTAGACGTACGCGTCCGCGCCGAGCTCCTCGACCGCCTGAACCGTCACCTCGATCCCCGTCTCGGTGCCGTTCACGACCTCGAGCGACTCGGGCCGGAAGCCGAGGACGACGCGGCCGTTGACCTTCCCGGCCGCCTCGCGGGGGAGAGGCACCTCGTAGCCGTCGAACTGCGCGCGCCCGTCGGTCACCGGCACCTCCTGCAGGTTCATCGCGGGCGAGCCGATGAATCCCGCGACGAACATGTTCGCCGGATGCGTGAAGAGCACGCGCGGCTTGTCCACTTGCTGCAGCTTGCCGCGGTCGAGGACGGCGACCCGGTCGCCCATCGTCATCGCCTCGACCTGGTCGTGCGTGACGTACACCGTCGTGACCCCGAGCCGGCGCTGGAGCGAGGCAATCTGCGTCCGCGTCTGAACCCTCAGCTTCGCATCGAGGTTCGAGAGCGGCTCGTCGAGCAGGAACACGTGCGGCTGGCGCACGATCGCGCGCCCCATCGCGACCCGCTGGCGCTGCCCGCCCGAAAGGGCCCTCGGCTTCCGGCCCAGGTACTCCTCGAGGTCGAGCATCTTCGCCGCCTCGGCGACGCGGCTTCGGATCTCGGCCTTCGGCACGTGCGCCAGCTTGAGCGCGAAGCCGATGTTCTCCGCCACGGTCATGTGGGGGTAGAGCGCGTAGTTCTGAAAGACCATCGCCACGTCGCGCAGCTTCGGCGGCAGATCGGTGACGTCGCGGTCGCCGATCCAGACGCTGCCCGAGTCGACATCCTCGAGCCCGGCGAGCATCCGCAGGCTGGTCGACTTGCCGCACCCGGAAGGCCCGACGAGGACGAGAAACTCGCCGTCGGCGATGTCGAGTGTGAGCCCGTCAACCGCGGCGCGCTCTGCCTTCGGGAAGATCCGCGTTGCCTCGTCGTACTTGACTGTCGCCATCTATCGGCCTCCAATCAACGTCATAACTGCGGGAGCGGAATTATCACTAGCTCTTGACAAAGTGGTTTCGGAGGTTCATGCTCACGGAACTGTGAGAGCGCTCTCACACTATCAGGCCCAAGCGAGCAATGAGGGCGCGGATTCCCGGGAACGGGAGAAAGAAGGGAGATTTCGGTGAGAACCAGAACTTCGTGGCGGCCCCGTAGAGTGGTCGCGGCGATTCTCGTCATGGCAGGGCTGACCGGCGCAGCGCTGGTCGCCAGCACTGCTTCGGCGACGAGTCACGACAACGTGACGCTTCGGGTCGACCTGTTCGGCGACTTCGGCTACCACGACCTGTACAAGCAGTTCGAGAAGGCCCACCCCGGCGTCACGATCAAGGAAGACATCGAAAGCTACGCCGATCACCACGCGAACCTCGCGAAGCACCTGGCCACCGGCTCGGGCGCGGATGACGTCGTGGCGATCGAGGTCGGCTTCATCGCCCAGTTCAAGTCGGAGCCACAGTACTTCGTCGACCTGAACCAGTACGGCGCAGCAGCGCTTCGCAAGCAGTGGCTGCCGTGGAAGTGGCAGCAGTCGATCGCACCGAACGGTGCCCAGATCGGCCTCGGAACCGATGTCGGCAGCATGGGCATCTGCTACCGCAAGGACCTGATGCAGGCTGCCGGGCTTCCGACGAGCCGCGCTGCGGTCTCGAAGCTCTGGCCGACCTGGCAGGACTACATCGCGACCGGCGTCAAGTTCGAGAAGAACGCCCCCAAGGGCACGTACTTCTTCGACTCGGGCTCGAACGTCTACAACGCGATGATCGGCCAGCTCAACCCCGCCTACTACGACGCCAAGGGCAACGTGATCGTCGGCCTCGAACCCGGCGGTCAAGAAGGCCTACGACCCTCACGATGCAGGGCATCGCCAAGGGTGAGAGCGCCGGCCTTGCCGCGTTCAGCACCTCGTGGAACACGGGCTTCAAGGAAAGCGCGTTCGCCACGGTCACCTGCCCTGCATGGATGATGGGCTATATCCAGGGCCAGGCCCCGAACTCGGCCGGCGACTGGGACATCGCCGTCGGTTCCGGGCGGCGGCGGCAGTTGGGGCGGCTCGTTCCTCGCCGTTCCGAAGCAGTCGAAGAACCAGGACCTCGCAGCTCAGCTGGTCAAGTTCCTGACCTCGCCGGCCTCCGAGGCGTACGTGTTCCGGCAGACGGGCAACCTGCCGAGCGAGACGAAGGTGCTTGCTTCGCCCGCAGTTCAGAACTTCAAGAACTCGTTCTTCTCGGGCGCTCCGGTCGGGAAGATCTTCGCCAGCTCGGTGATGGCCCTCAGGCCGCAGATCACCGGCCCGCACCAGGGCGATATCCAGACCGCCTCGTCGAACGCAATCCAGCGCGTCGAGCAGAAAAAGCAGTCCGCTGCGGCATCGTGGCAGCAGTTCCTCAAGGACGTCGCGAACGTCGCGACCTGATCTCCTCCAGAGCGGTTGCGCGAGGCCGGCCGGATTCCCGTTCCGGCCGGCCTCGGCCCCCGTCTCCGGAGTTGACGGCGCGATACGGTTATGGCGAAGGCGATGAACATTGCGCGTCCGGCCATCGGGCGCGGCAGGCGGTCGTTTCGCGAGCGGTTGATCAGGCTCGACACGAAGGCCTCGCCGTACCTCTACATCACGCCGTTCTTCCTGCTCTTCGCGGTCTTCGGGGCCTTCCCGCTGGTCTACACGGCGTGGGTCTCGCTCACGAACCGCAACTTGCTCTCCGGATCGACCAAGTTCGTCGGCCTCGCCAACTACGAGGCGCTCTACCACGACTCGTACTTCTGGAACGCGGTCGAGAACACGCTCGGGATCTGGGTGCTCTCGACGGTGCCCCAGCTCTGTCTCGCGCTCGTGTTCGCGTACCTCCTGAACAAGCAGCTGCGGGTGCGGAGCTTCTTCCGGATGAGCCTGCTCCTGCCGCAGGTCACCTCGCTCGTCGCCGTCGCGCTGATCTTCACGCAGCTCTTCGACTACCGCTACGGCCTCATCAACTACGTGCTGAGCGAGATCGGCATCGGCAAGGTCGACTGGGAGGCAGGGACGCTCTCGTCCTGGTTCGCGCTCTCGACGATGGTCACGTGGCGGTGGGTCGGCTACAACGCGCTGATCTACCTGGCGGCGATGCAGGCCGTCCCGTACGAGCTCTACGAGTCGGCGGAGATCGACGGCGCCAGCAACTGGCGGCAGCTCTTCCACATCACCATCCCGTCGATCCGGCCGACGATCATCTTCACGGTCATCATCTCGACGATCGGCGGCCTTCAGCTCTTCACCGAGCCCTACGAGTTTCAGCCGCTGAAGCAGGCCGGCACCGGCGGCTCCGACCGCCAGTACCAGACGGTCGCCATGTACCTCTACGAGAAGGCCTTCGGCGGCAGCGAATTCAAGTTCGGCTACGCCTCGGCGATCGCGTGGACGCTGTTCCTGCTGATCGCGGTCATCTCGGCTCGTCAATTTCCTCATCATCCGCCGGATCAGGTCGTCGGACTAGCCATGGTCGCGATCACCGGCAGGCTGCGATTGCACCCCAGGAACAAGCGCCGGCGCCAGCCGAAGGCGCGCTGGTTCACCTACGTGTTCCTGATCGTCGTCGCGCTGATCTCGCTGTTCCCGCTCTACTGGTCGCTCGTCGTCGCGTCGCAGAGCACCTCGGCCGTGAGCGCCTACCCGCCGGTGCTCGTGCCCGGTCGCTCGCTTTTCCACAACATCTCGCGGCTCTTCAACTCGAACGAGGTGAACGTCGACTTCTGGGGTGCGATGGTGAACACGTTCATCGTCGCCTCGGCGGTGACGATCTCGGTCGTCTTCTTCAGTGCGCTTGCCGGCTTTGCCTTCGCGAAGCTCGACTTTCGCGGCGCGAAAGGCCTGATGGTCGTGATCGTCCTCACGATCATGGTCCCGGTGCAGCTCGGGGTGATCCCGCTGTACATCGAGATGATCCGCTTCGGCTGGGTCGGTGAGCTGAAGGCTGTGGCGGCGCCGAACCTCGTCACCGCGTTCGGGGTCTTCCTGATGCGCCAGTACATCCTGCAGTCGGTGCCCGACGAGATGGTCGACGCCGCTCGCGTCGACGGCTGCCACACCTGGCGGATCTTCTGGCACGTGATCCTGCCCGCGGTGCGGCCCATCGCGGCGGTGCTCGCTCTGCTCACGTTCACGATGACGTGGAACGACTTCTTCTGGCCGCTGATCGTTCTCAACTCGCAGAACCCGACGGTGCAGGTCGCGGTGTCGACGCTCTCGAGCGGGTACGTCGAGGACTACTCGCTCGTCCTCACGGGAACATTCGTCTCGATCCTGCCGTTGTTCGTGCTGTTCCTGATTCTTGGCAAGCAAATCATCGGGGGGATCATGCAAGGGGCGGTGAAGGGATGACGAGCGCTGCAACCGGCGCGCGGTCGGCCGAGACGGGAAGCGCCATCCGCTTCCCGGAGGGCTTCATCTGGGGAGCGGCAACCTCGGCCTACCAGATCGAAGGCGCGGTGCACGAGGACGGCCGCGGCGTGTCGATCTGGGACACCTACGCCCGCACGCCGGGCCGCGTCGTGAACGGGGAGACCGGCGATGTCGCGGCCGACCACTACCACCGCTATCCCGAGGACATCGCGATCATGTCGGACCTCGGTCTCGCGGCCTACCGTTTCTCGATCGCCTGGCCGCGCGTGCAGCCGGGTGGCACCGGGCCCGCGAACGAGCGCGGGCTCGACTTCTATCGCCGGCTCGTCGACGCGCTGCTCGAGGTCGGGATCGAGCCCTACCCGACGCTGTTTCACTGGGACCTGCCGCAGGAGCTGCAGGACGCCGGCGGCTGGCCGGAGCGCGACACCGCGTACCGGTTCGCCGAGTACGCGGGGCTCGTCCAGGACGCGCTCGGCGACCGGGTCAACCACTGGCTGACGCTGAACGAGCCGTGGTGCGCCGCGTTCCTCGGCTACGGCCTCGGACGCCATGCGCCGGGCCATCACGACCGCCGGGAGGCGGTTGTCGCCGCCCACCACCTGATGCTCGGCCACGGGCTGGCCGTCGAGCAGATGAGAGCGAAGTCGGCGCCGGGTGTCGAGTTCTCGATCGTCCTCAACCTCGAGCCGCACCGGCCCGCATCGGAGACCGATGCCGATGTTGCGGCGGCGCGCCTCGTCGACGGGATGCACAACCGCATCTTCCTCGACCCGATCCTTCGCGGCGCCTACCCGGACGACGTGCTCGCGCACCTGGAGCCGCTCGTCGGCCTCGGGCATATCCAGGACGGCGACCTCGAGACGATCTCGACCCCGCTCGACCTTCTCGGCGTCAACTACTACCGGCCGGGAATCACTGCGGCGCGCACGGAGCCCGCGCCGGACTTCACGCTCTGGCCGGGCGACGAGTGGATCGAGGCAATCCCCCAGGAGGGCGAGAAGACGACCATGGGCTGGGTGGTCGATCCCGGCGGGCTCGAGGAGCTTCTGCTTCGGCTCGGCTCCGACTACGGCGGGCTTCCGCTCCTCATCACGGAGAACGGCGCCTCCTTCGACGACCGCGTCGAGCCCGACGGGAGCGTTCTCGACCTGGATCGAGTTGCGTTTCTCGACGGCCATCTCCGTGCGGTTCACCGCGCGCTCGAGGCCGGTGTCGACCTGCGCGGCTACTTCGTCTGGTCGCTGCTCGACAACTTCGAGTGGGCGGAGGGGTACAGCAAGCGCTTCGGCGTCGTCCGCATAGACTACGACACTCTCCGTCGGACTCCGAAGGAGAGCGCCCGTTGGTACACCCGCGTGATCTCGGTGGGTGGGCTCGGAGACGGAGGAACCTAATGGCGAAGCTGGAGCGGGGAGGGCCCGGGTCGCGCCCGACCCTGGTGGAAGTCGGCGACCTCGCAGGCGTCTCCAGGGCGACGGTCTCGCGCGTCATCAACAACTCGCCGAGGGTGAGCGATGAGGTGCGGGCCTCGGTCGAGCGCGCGATCGCGAAGCTCGGCTACGTCCCGAACCAGGCGGCGCGCTCGCTGGTGACACGGCGCGCGGAAGCGGTCGCGCTCGTCGTGTGCGAGCCGGAGGCACGTTTCTTCTCCGATCCGTTCTTCTCCGCGTTCGCGCGCGGGATCGGAAGCGCGGCGGCCGAGGTTGACAAGAACCTCGTCCTGATGGTCATGTCGGGCGATGAGGAGCGCGAGCGAGCGGCCAGGTACCTGCGGCCGGAGCATGTCGACGGTGTCGTGCTGATGTCGCTGCACGGAGAGGATCCGCTTCCACGCAGGCTCCACCGCGCCGGCGCTCCCGACCGTTCTCGTCGGCCGCCCGCTCGGCCGCTCGTCGCTCCCGTATGTGGATGCAGACAACCGGGGCGGAGCGCGCCAGGCCGTCGAGCACCTGCTGTCGCTCGGTCGCCGGACGATCGCGACGATCTCGGGCCCGCTGAACATGTGCGCCGGCATCGACCGCTACGACGGGTACCGCGACGCGCTCGAGTCCGCGGGTCTGCCGTTCCGCAAGACATTGACCGCCGAGGGGGACTTCTTCGAGGAGTGCGGTTACGGCGCGATGACCAAGCTGATCGCGCGTCGGCCGGACATCGACGGGGTCTTCGCGGCCTCGGACCTGATGGCCGCCGGTGCGATGCGAGCGCTGCGCGATGCCGGCCGCAGCGTGCCGGATGACGTCGCCGTGGTCGGCTTCGACGACGCCCCGATCGCCTCGCTGACGCTGCCGACGATGACAACGATCCGGCAGCCGCTCGACAAGATGGCCGATGTCGCGGCCGAGCTGCTCCTTCGCCGGATCGACGAGGGCAACGGCGCGAAGCCCGAGCAGATCGTCTGCGCTACCACGCTCGTCGAGCGCGCTTCAGCCTGAACCGAGAGGGTTCTATACTCGCGCGCGCGGGCGCAAGTTCGCTCCGCGTATCTCGAAGGAGGCTGACGAATGGGCACGGCAGAGACTCCTGCGGCCGCGGCCAGAAGCGAGCTCGGAGCGAGCTTCGGCGGCGAGCTGATCGGTCCGGATGATGCAACCTACGACGAGGCGCGCGCTCTCTTCAACGCGATGATCGACAAGCGCCCGGCGGTAATCGCGCGCTGTGCGAGCCCGGCGGACGTCGCGGCGGTGATCGGCTTTGCGCGCTCACACGACCTGCCGCTCGCGGTCCGGGGAGGCGGTCACAACGGCGGTGGCCTCGGGAGCGTCGACGACGGTGTAGTCGCGGATCTCTCGCTGCTGAATTCGGTGTCCGTCGATGCCGGGACGCGGACCGTTCGCGTCGGCGGCGGCGCGACCTGGGGCGAGGTCGATACCGCCACGCACCCGCATGGGCTCGCCGTCCCGTGCGGCGTCATCTCGACGACGGGCGTCGGGGGACTGACGCTCGGCGGTGGCATCGGGCACCTGACGCGGGCGTACGGCCTCACGATCGACAACCTTCTCTCCGCCCAGGTCGCGCTGGCCGATGGCCAGCAGGTGAGCGCCAGCGCCGACGAGAACGCCGAGCTCTTCTGGGCCGTGCGCGGCGGAGGGGGAAACTTCGGGGTCGTGACCGAGTTCACGTTCCAGGGGCAGCCGGTGACCGATGTCGTCGGCGGGCCGACGTTCTGGGCGATCGAGGAGACGGAGCAGCTGCTCAAGGCCTACCGCGACTACCTGCCCACGCTGCCGCGGAACGTCACCGGTTTCTTCTGCTTCCACACGATCCCGCCGGGGCCCCCGTTCCCGGAGCCGATCCACCTGCGGAAGGTATGCGGGATCGTCTGGTGCATCCAGGGCGCCGACGAGGAGGCCGAGGCTGCGATGGCGCCGATGCTGGCGGTGGCGGAGCCGCTCATGCACGGCGCCGGACGCGTGCCGCTTCCGGGGCTGAACAGCGCGTTCGACGGCCTCTACGGCCCGGGCGACCAGTGGTACTGGCGCGCCGACTTCGCCAATGAGATCCCCGACGAGGCGATCGCGGCGAACGAGGAGTGGAACGCCAAGATGCCGACCTGGAAGTCCGGTTCCCACATCTATCCGATCGACGGCGCTGCGCACGACGTGGCCAACGACGCAACCCCGTGGGCGTATCGCGATACCCAGTACTCCCAGGTGATCATCGGAGTCGATCCCGACCCGGCGGGCGCTTCGGCCCTGCGTGACTGGGCGGTCGGCTACTGGGACGCGGTGCACCCCTATTCGGCGGGCGGCGCCTACGTCAACTTCATGATGGACGAGGGCCAGGAGCGGGTCGAAGCGACCTACCGAGGGAACTACGTTCGGCTCGCGCAGGCGAAGGCGACATACGACCCGGCCAACCTATTCCAGCGTCAACCAGAACATCAAGCCCGCCGCTTAGAACCGCCCCGACGAACGACGGTCGCTCGGGCTCCGTTAGTGTCCTTTCGTTGACGGAGTCCGAGCGAAGGGGCTGAGCTTGGCGAGTCCAGTGACAGCCGGCGTTGATCTCGGGGGGACCAAGATCCAGTCGGTCGTCGTGCGCGACGGCGAGGTGGTCGGGAGCGCCAGGACGCTGACTCCGCAGACCGGTGTTGCCGGCGACGTGATAGCCGCGATCGTCCAGACGATCACCGACTCGCTCGAGCGGGCCAAGGCGACGATCGCCGACCTGGCCGGGGTGGGTGTCGGGACTCCCGGCGATGTCGACGTCGCGGCGGGCGTGGTCCTGCTCGCCGCGAACGTTCCGGGGTTCTCGGAGCGTGTCGAGCTCGGCGCGCTGGTGTCCACGGCGCTCGGCGGAGCGAAGACGACGCTCGGCAACGACGTGAGCGTCGGGGTTCTCGGCGAGTACACGCGGGGCGCGGCCCGGCCGTTCACCAACGTGCTCGGAGCCTGGGTCGGCACCGGGGTCGGCGGCGGCCTGATCCTCGACGGGCGGCTCCATGACGGGCGGGGCGCCGGCGGTGAGCTCGGCCACATGGTCGTGAAGCCCGGGGGCCTTGCCTGCTCGTGCGGCCGGAAGGGATGCGTCGAGGCCTACGCGGGCCGGGTCAGGATGGAGCGTAGGGCGCGGGGCCTCGTGAAGCGCGGCCACAAGACGATCCTCTTCGAGATCATGGAGGAGCGCGGCCGCGAACGTCTCAGCTCGGGCGTCTTCGCGGCGGCACTCGAGCGGGGTGACCGGATGGCGAAGAGGCTCGTCGATGAGGCCGAATGGGCGCTCGGCCTCGGGCTCGCCTCGGCTCAGAATCTGCTGGATTTCGAGGCGATCGTGATCGGCGGCGGTCTCGGCGACCGTCTCGGCCAGCCGTTCGTCGATCGTGTCGTCGGTCACATGACGCCGCATCTCTTCGCGCCGAACAAGCCGCCGGCCGTGCTTCGTACCGAGCTCGGAGACCTCTCGGGGGCTGTGGGGGCTGCCGTCCTCGCCGGCGGTTGAGCACGTGCCGCCGCTTCATCACCCTTTCGAGGCGCCAACGTTCTAGAGTCGCTCACATCAACATTCTCCAGCGAGTCTGACCCGGGAGGTCGAAATGCGTGTAGCGATGGCAGTCCTCGGTTGCCTGATGGCAGGAAGCGCCCTGTTCGCCGTTTCCGCGGCCTCCGGCGCGGGCATGCCGGCCGGAGGGCCCGTATCGATCTTCGTGACGCCCAGCCCCGACGGCATTCACGGCCCGATCGTGATCACGGGCGCGATCGGCGATCATGGGCAGACGACCAGCATCGACAAGAACGGCAAGCCGGACGCCAACGGCAACTTTGTCCGGATCACGCTGAAGAAAGGCACGTTCGAGGTCAACGCGACAGCGCTCAACGCTAAGACGGACCACGCGCAACCGACGGTGAACAAGACGACCTGCACGTTCGAGTTCACCGGGACGGGGCCCGTAACGCTGTTCAACGGCACCGGGCTCTACAAGGGGATCAGCGGAACGTTGAGGATCACGGTTACGTTCGCGGGGGTCGGACCCGTCTATGGCACGGGCACGCACAAGGGGCAGTGCAACTTCAGCAACAACGCCCC
>CAVZJA010000013.1:0-18145 GCA_963775355.1 uncultured Actinomycetota bacterium
GAGGCTCGAGGCGTTCGAAGCCTGCTGCTCTGCGGTCGCACCGCCCTGCGTCGAGGCGAGCGTCGCCTCCGCCTGGGCAAGGTTCGCCTTGGCCGTCTCCAGGTTCGCCTCGGCGGAGGCCGAGTCCAGCGTCGCGAGCTTCTGCCCCACGGTCACGAAATCACCGACCTTGACGTTCACGGAGGTGACGGTTCCGCTCGTCGAGAAGTTCGCCGCGGCCGAGCGGGCGACGCTCACGTTGCCCGATGCCGTCACCGACGACTGGACGGTTCCGCGCGTCACGGTCACGGTTCGCTGAGTGCCGGTGCTCGACGACGCGCCGCCGACGAACCCGTAGACGGCGTTCAGTGCGAAGATCACGACGGCGACGACCCCGAGAGGCGCGATGCCGTACCACACCTTCTTCGCCGCGGTGTCTCGCCGAGCCGGCGGACGATCGGTTCGATACTCACGCGGCCAATCAAACAGACGCCGGCTAAGGCCTTCGTGAAGGCTTGCTGAAATGAAGCTGAGGACCGCTCTCCGGAAATTCTCAGACTCGCTTCAGACGCCTCGCAACCGCCGTGAGACGCTTAGCCCATGGCTCGCGAGCAGGAGGGCCGCACCACGTCGTGCGTCGGCCGGAGGAGCCCAGGACACCGGCGCGTATCCTCGTCGTCGACGACGACCGGGCACTGCAGCGCGCGATCGCGCGCGCGCTCGAGCTCGAGGGCTACGAGGTCGAGGTCGCCTCGGACGGGCTCGAGGCACTCGAGCTCTTCGACGCGGGAACGCGAAGAGCCCGACCTCGTCGTCCTCGACATCCTCATGCCGCAGCTCGACGGTCTCGCAACCTGCCGCGCGCTCCGGGCCCGCAGCCGCGTGCCGATCCTGATGCTGACCGCCCGCCACGACGTCGACGACCGGGTCGAAGGCCTCGATGCCGGCGCCGACGACTACCTCGGCAAGCCGTTCGCCGTCGTCGAGCTGGCGGCCCGCGTCCGGGCGCTGCTCCGGCGAGCGAGCCCCGACGAAGACGTGCTCCGGTACGACGATCTCGAGCTCGATCGCAGCGAGCGCCGCGGACGGCGCGGGGGCCGGCAGTTCGAGCTGACCCGCATCGAGTTCTCGCTGCTCGAACTGCTCATGACGAACCCGCACAGGGTCCTCAGCCGGCAGATGATCTTCGACAGCGTCTGGGGCTACGACCTCGACTTCGCCTCCAACTCCCTCGAGGTCTACATCGGCTACCTGCGACGAAAGACGGAGGAGGCGGGCGAGCCGCGCCTCATCCAGACGATTCGCGGCGTCGGCTACGTCCTCCGCAGGAGCTGACCCGGTCGATGAGCCTCCGCACGCGACTCACCGTCGGTACCGCGCTCGCCCTCGCCCTCGCGATCTGCGCGGGCTCGCGGCGGCCTACTTCGTCGTCCGCGGCCAGCTGGTCGGAGAGATCGACACCTCGCTGAAGGAGCGCTGAGCTCCCTCGCCATCTTCGGGCTCCGCCCCGCTGCCGCCGCCGAGCGACATCCGCCTGCGGCCCGCGAAGCTCGGCGGTGCCGCGGGCTACGTCCAGTTCGTCAACCGAAACGGCAAGGTGACCCTCCCCGCCCCGGAGAGCACCCGCCTCCCGACCGACGGAGCCGCCGAGGTCGCGGCGGGAGAAACGGGCGTTCTTCCGCGATGCCACCGTCGCCGGAACCCACCTCCGCATCTACACGGCAAGGCTCGACAACAAGACCGCAGCCCAGATCGCCCGTCCGCTGACCGAGGTCGACCACGCCCTCGCACGGATCCGGCTGCTGTTCCTCTTCGTCTCGCTCGTTGCGGTGCGGCCGCCGCAGCGCTCGGCCTCGCCGTCGCCCGCACGACTCTCCGACCCGTCCGCCGCCTGACGCACGACGCCGAGCGCATCGCCAGCACCGGCAACCTCCGCGAGCGAACCGACGAGCGGCGGTCGGACGAGCTCGGGCGGCTCGCCCACGCGTTCAACACGATGCTCGACGCGCTCACGCGGTCGGTGACCGCGCAGAGGCAGCTCGTCGCGGACGCGTCGCACGAGCTGCGGACCCCGGTCGCCGCCGCCCGGGCGAACCTCGACCTCGTCCGGATCCACGAAACCTCTCGCGCGAGGAGCGAGACCGGCTGCTCGAGGAGGCGACGACCGAGCTCGAGGAGCTGACGCTCCTCGTCGACGAGCTCGTCGAGCTGGCACGCGGCGACATCGACGTCCCCGAGAAGGAACCCGTCCGGCTCGACTACCTGGTCGAGGAGGCCGTCGATACCGCGGCCCGCCGCTCGCAGCATCTCGTTCCAGACCGAGCTCGAGCCGTCGACCGTCGAGGCGGCACCCTCGGCGCTCGGCCGGGCGATCTCCAACCTCATCGACAACGCGGTCAAGTGGAGCCCACCGGGGAGGCCCGTCGAGGTCGCGGTGCACGACGGGACCGTGACCGTCCGCGACCACGGCCCCGGCATCGACGCCGCCGACCTGCCCCACATCTTCGATCGGTTCTACCGCGCCGCCGCCGCCCGCACCCTCCCGGGCTCCGGGCTCGGACTGGCGATCGTGCGCCAGGTCGCCGAAGCCCACGGAGGAACGGTCTCCGCCGAGCCCGCGCTCGGGGGAGGCACGCGCTTCACCCTCTCGTTCCCGACCGAGCCCCAGAGCCCCTGACGGCCCGGCTACGTCGCCGGCGTCTCGTCGAAGCCAAGCTCGGCGTAAGCGAGATGCTCTCGATCGTGGTAGGCGGCGTAGTACGCGCCCTTGAGGTTCAGTTCGTCGGGCATGTTGTCGTGCCAGCCGTGGGGATGCTCCGTTGCCGGGACGTAACCGGCCAGCCGGTACACGAGGATGAAGAGCCTGCTTGCCGCACGGCCCTCGGCACTCGAGTGGTGAGCGGCACACTCTTCGCAACGCGGTCGGCCGCCTGCGTCGAACATGAGGTCGTCAGGGATCGGGCGAGCCATCTCCTCCAGAAGCAGACGACTTCCGGCCCCTTCGGGTTAGCGCGGACGGTCACGCGGACGCGACGCCAGTGTCGGCTCGCCCAACCCGGGAGCAGAAGCTGGTCGTGCAGTACGCTAGCCCCGCACCACTCGCATCCACAGCGCCGAAGCCCGCTCCCTGGGCCGCGGCCGTCCAAGGGGCCATGATCGATAAGTGACTCAGCCGTTCTTTAGCGCCGTTCCGACTCGCATCCCGTATGCGGGCGCAGATCGGACGACGCCCTTGCCTTCAAGGCGTATGACCCGGAGCTCGTTATCCGCGGGAGGCGGATGGAGGACTGGCTGCGGATCAGCGTGGCCTACTGGCACTCATTCGCTGCGAACGGGAGCGACATGTTCGGAGCCGGGACGTTCGATCGGCCCTGGGCCCAAGGGACGGGCGACCCGATGGATGCGGCGCGCGAGAAGATGGCTGCAGCCTTCGAGTTCATCGAGAAGCTCGGCGTCCCGTTCTACTGCTTCCATGACGTCGACGTCGCGCCGACAGGCACGAGTTTCCGCGAGTTCAGGTCGAACCTCGACGCGCTCACCGACGACGCTCTCGCCTACCAGGAGCGCTCCGGCATTCGCCTGCTCTGGGGCACCGCGAACCTCTTCACACACCCGCGCTTCCAGGCGGGCGCGGCAACGAACCCGGATCCGGAGGTGTTTGCCTACGCAGCTGCGCAGGTCAAGAACATGCTTGGGGTCACCAAACGCCTCGGGGGCGCGAACTACGTGCTCTGGGGCGGACGCGAGGGTTACGACTCGCTGCTCAACACCGACCTGCGCCGTGAAGGCGAGCAACTCGCGCGCTTCCTCCATCTCGTCGTCGACGAGAAGCACCGCATCGGCTTCGATGGGGCACTCCTGATCGAACCGAAGCCGATGGAACCGACGAAGCACCAGTACGACTACGACGCCGCGGTCGTGCACGGCTTCCTCGCCCGCCACGGGCTCGAGGGCGAGTACAAGCTGAACATCGAGGCGAACCACGCCACGCTTGCCGGCCACTCCTTTCACCACGAGATCGCCTACGCGACAGCCCACGACCTGCTCGGCTCGGTCGACGCGAACCGCGGCGACCCGCAGAACGGATGGGACACCGACCAGTTCCCGAACTCCGTCGAAGAGCTCGTGCTGCCGATGTACGAGATCGTCAAGGCCGGCGGCCTGGGCAACGGCGGCTTCAACTTCGACGCCAAGCTGCGACGCCAGTCGATCGACCGAGTCGATCTCTTCCACGCCCATATCGGCGGCATCGACACGCTCGCCCGCGCGCTCATCGTCGCGGCGAAGCTCGCCGACAACGGCAGCCTCGCCCGGATGACGGACGAGCGCTACGCAGGCTGGGACGGCGACCTCGGGCGGGCGATCACGGGAGGCACAGTGACCCTCGCTGAGCTGGCCGATCAGGTCGAGGAAGGCAAGATCGACCCGATCCCCGTCTCCGGCAAGCAAGAGACATACGAAAACGTCGTCAACGACGCCCTCTGGGAGTAGTCGCGGCAAGGTCCTTCGCCTCGTCGCGAATGCGCTTCAGCGTCTTCATCACGTCGTCGCCGCCGCGGCCGAAGAGGTCGTGGAGGCGCATGTACTCCGCATAGAGCGCGTCATACCCATAGCGGCTCCGATCGTCCGGAAGGTATGTGACGGTGGCAGGCGTACCCATCCGCTCCGACGCTTCGCCGATCGAGCGGTGTGCGCCGCCGGCGACTGCGCCGAACATCGCCGCGCCGAGCGCGGGCGCGTTCTGCGATGCGGCGACGGAGATCGGACGCCCGAGCACGTCGGCGTATATCTGCATCAGCAGCCGATTGCGATGGGGCAAGCCACCACAAGCCACGATCCGGTCGACGGCCAGCCCTGCGCTCTCGAAGGCATCGACGATCACTCTCGTTCCGAACGCGGTCGACTCGAGCAGCGCGCGGTAGATCTCGTGCGGGCGCGTCGACAGCGAGAGCCCCACGACGAGCCCCGCGAGATCGGCGTCGACGAGCACGGATCGATTGCCGTTCCACCAGTCCAGCGCGAGCAGGCCGCTCTCGCCCACCGCGAGCGTCGCGGCCTGTTCCTCGAGAAGGTCATGCACGTCCACACCGCGCCTCTGCGCGAGCTCGTAGACCCCGGACGGCACCGCGTTCTCGACGAACCAGGCGAAGATGTCGCCGACGGCCGACTGGCCCGCCTCGTAGCCGAAGAGGCCCGGCAGGACGCCGTTCTCGACGACGCCGCACATGCCCTCGGCCGAAACGAGATGGTCGCCGAGCAGGATGTGGCAGTTACTCGTCCCCATGATCGCGACGAACTCGCCCGGAGCGATGCAGCCGACGGCGGGAGCGGACACGTGAGCGTCGACGTTCGCGACTGCAACCGGCGTGCCGGGCAGTAGTCCCGTCCAACCTGCCGCACGCTCGCACAGGCCGCCCGCCCGCCCGCCGATGGGAGCGATGCGACGCGACATCTTCTCGTCTACGACGTTCGCGAAGCGCGGGTCGAGCGCCCTGAAGTAGTCCTCCGAGGGGAAGCCGTCAGCTGCCGACCACATCGCCTTGTAACCCGCCGTGGTGTTGTTGCGCGTCTCGACTCCCGCGAGCTGCCAGACGAGCCAGTCGGCAGCCTCGATGAGCCGCCCGGCGCGCGCATACACCTCGGGATCCTCGCGGAGGATCTGCAGCGCCTTCGGGAAGAACCACTCGGATGAGATCTTGCCGCCGTACCGCGACAGCCACGGCTCGCCCCGGCTCATCGCAACGGCGTTGACCTCGTCCGCCTCCGGCTGTGCGGCGTGGTGCTTCCAGAGCTTCACCCACGCGTGGGGACGGAAGCGGAGATCGGGCAGCTCGCAGAGCGGCGTCCCGTCTGCGGTGGTCGGGAGCATCGTGCACGAGGTGAAGTCGATGCCCACGCCGACGACCTCCTCCGGCCGGATCCCGTCGAGGATCTTCGGCACGGTCTGCTTCAGCGCGCGCACGTAGTCGGCGGGGTCCTGCAAAGCCCACTCCGGCTCGAGCTCGACATGACCGTGCGGCGCCGGCAGGCACTCGGTGATGACGCCGTGCTCGTACTCGCTGACGGCGGTTGCCGCCTCACGGCCGTCGGCGACTTCGACGAGGACCGCGCGGGCGGACTCGGTCCCGAAGTCGATCCCGATGGCGTACCGGCCGCTCAGGGCGAGATCACGACCTTCGGGCCGCAGCGCTCACGCGGCGCCGCGAGCATCCTCAACGGGTCTGCCCGTAGTAGGCCTCGGGCCCGTGCTTGCGACGGAAGTGCCGCCGGCGCAGGTGGTCGCCGATCGGAGGGACGTCGGCTCGTAGCTGCCTGGTGCGCAGCGCCCCGGCGGCAACCTCCTCGAGCGCAATCGCGTTATCGACCGCGTAGTCCACCGAGGCGCCCCACGTGAACGGCCCGTGAGAGGCCACGAGAACACCCGGCATATCGAGTGGCTCCTGCCCCAGCCTGACGAAGGTCTCCACGATCACGTCCCCCGTCGCCCGCTCGTATTCGCCTTCGACCTCCGCGGCGGTGAGCGGGCGCGTGACGGGCACGGAACCGTAGAAATGGTCTGCGTGGGTCGTCCCGTAGCACGGGATCTCCTCGCCGGCCTGCGCCCATGCGGTGGCGAACGACGAGTGCGTGTGAACGATGCCGCCGACTTCGAGCCAGGCGCGGTAGAGGACGAGGTGGGTGGGTGTGTCCGACGAGGGCCGCATCCGGCCGTCCACCACTGAACCGCTCTCGATGTCGACGACGGCGATCTCGCCGGGCGTGAGCCGCTCGTAGGAAACGCCGCTCGGCTTGATCGCGATCACGCTCGCGTCGCGGTCGACGGCGCTCGCGTTCCCGAACGTGAGGACGACGAGCCCGGCGCGGCCAAGCGCCATGTTCGCCTCGAGGACGCTCTCGCGCAACTCCGTGTGCTGCACTAGAGCCCTCCTGCAAGCCGGTAGTACGCCTGGTTCCAGCGGAGCTCGTTGGCGATGTCGCGGATCCGCGTCAGGTCGTCGATGACGAGCAGCTCGATCCCGGCGATCTCCGCGAGGTCGGCGAACGCCTCGCTGCCGATGGCCCTGCACAGGACGCTGTGGTGCGGTCCGCCGGCCCGAAGCCACGCCTCGGTTGCTGTGGCGAAGTCGGGCTTCGGCTTCCACAACGCACGCGCCACCGGCAAGCGGGGAAGGGCCTCCTGCGGCTCCACGAGCTCGACCTCGTTCAGAACGAACCGGAAGCGGTCACCGAGGTCGAGCATCGCGGCGACGACCGCCGGACCGGGCGCCGCGGTGAAGACGAGCCGTACCGGATCTGCCTTGCCGCCGATCGAGAGCGGGTGGATCTCGCACGACGGACGTTCCGCTGCGATCGAGGGGCAGACCTCGAGCATGTGCGCACCGAGCACCTGCGGGCCGGACGGCGCCAGGTCATACGTGTAGTCCTCCATGAACGATGTCCCGCCGTCCAGGCCGGTGCTCATCACCTTCGCGATGCGGACCAGCGCGGCGGTCTTCCAGTCTCCTTCGGCCCCGAACCCGTAGCCGTCCGCCATCAGCCGCTGCACGGCGATGCCCGGCAGCTGCGTGAGGCGCCCGAGGTCCTCGAAGGTATCGGTGAACGCCCGGAACCCGCCCGTCTCGAGAAACCCGCGGAGACCGACCTCGATGCGCGCCGCGTCCCGCAACGACTCGCGGCGTGCGCCACCGGCCCGCAGGTCAGGAACGAGCTCGTATGACTCGTCGTATTCCCCGACGAGACGGTCGACCTCTGCGTCGGAGACCGACGCGACCGCGTCCGCGAGGACGTCCACGCCGTAGCCGTTGACAGCAACGCCCAACCGAATCTGCGCCTCGACCTTGTCGCCCTCGGTCACCGCGACCTCACGCATGTTGTCACCGAAGCGGGCGACCTGAAGCGAATGCGCCTCATGCCAGCCCGCAGCCGCACGCGCCCAGATGCCCACCCGCGCCGCGACCGCCGGGTCGCGCCAGTGGCCGACGACTGTCTTCCGGCGCAGACGCATCCTCGTCTCGAGGAACCCGAACTCGCGGTCTCCGTGCGCCGACTGGTTCAGGTTCATGAAGTCCATGTCGATCTCCGCCCACGGCAGGTCGCGGCTGAACTGCGTGTGAAGATGGAGCAGGGGCTTCTGCAGCGCGCTGAGCCCCGCGATCCACATCTTCGCGGGCGAGAAGGTGTGCATCCAGGCGATCACGCCGATGCACGCGTCCGCCGCGTTCGCCTCGAGCGCGACCCGCCGGATCGAGCCCGGGCTCGTGGCGACCTCCCTGAGCACGACGCGCACCAGAACGCCCGGCTGCGCGTCGAGGCCTGCGGCGACCTCTCCTGCATGCGCCTCGACCTGCCGAAGCGTTTCCGGCCCGTACATCTCCTGGCTCCCGGTCACGAACCAGACCTCGAGCTGTCCGAGCGCGTCAGACGCCATCGCCCTAGACCTCCTCCAGCTGGCTGCGGAAGCTCGAGATCATCAGCTCGGTGAGCTTCTCGAGTGACGTCTCGTGGACCGGCTGGTCGATCGTGATGCGGCCGCCCTGCATGACGTTGATGCGGTCGCAGAGCTCGAACAGATGGGCGTAGTTGTGGTCGATGACGATGATCGAGACGCGTCCGCTCGAGGCCAGATCCTTGACGAGATCGATGATCAGCCTCGACTCCCGCGCCCCCATGGCTGCCAGCGGCTCGTCGAGCAGCAGGATCTTCGGAGCCGCACGCACGGCCCGGGCGACGGCGATCGCCTGCCTTTGGCCACCGGAAAGCTGGTCGGACTCGGCCTCGATGTTCGGAACGCGCACATGGATCTCGTCGAGGTACTGGCGCGCGAGCCTTTTCATCGCTCGCTTGTCGAGGAAACGGAACCGCCCCAGTCTCGTCACCTCGTGCCCCAGGAAGAGGTTCAGGTAGACCGGGAGCTGCGGGATCAGCGCTAGGTCCTGGTAGACGGTCTCGATCCCGTGGGTACGGGCCTCCCCGACCGAATGGAAGCTGACGCGCTCGCCGCCCACCCTCAACTCGCCCCCGTCCTGCGTATAGAGGCCGCTGAGGATCTTGACCAGCGTGCTCTTCCCGGCCCCGTTGTCGCCGACGAGCCCGAGCACCTCGCCCTGGCCCAACTCGAGATCGATGCCGCGTAGAACGTCGAGGGCGCCGAAACGCTTGGTGACGCCGCGTACCTCGAGCGCGTGCTCGACGGACGACGGTGCGGGAGGCGCGGCGTCTGTCATGTTCCCCTCGAGCGAGCGATGAGCCGGTCGAACTGGACGTTCAGCGCCATCGCGGCGATGATCACCACGCCGACCCAGACGTAGAAGTCGTTCGTGCTGACCCCGACCAGCGTGAGACCGTCCTCGAGAATGCCGATCAGGATCGCGCCGATAAAGGCTCCGATCACCGTCCCGCGCCCGCCTGTCAGCGCGGTGCCGCCGATCACGCACGCACCGACGGCGTAGAGGATGTAGTCGACACCGAAGTTCCCGGGGTCGAGGCTGCCGTACTTGACCGCGTCGACGATCCCGACCAGGCCGGCGATGAACGAGCAGAGCATGAAGCACGCCACCTTCACGCGCCGCGTGGGCACGCCTGCCTCGGCGGCGCCGAGCAGGTTGCCACCTGTGGCAATGATCCGGACTCCGAAGCGCGTGCGCGTGAGCATCACGTGGATGACGATCGTGATCGCGATCACCCAGAGGATCTCGGACCACAGATAGCCCCCCATCAGCTGGCCGGCGAAGCTGATGTGCCCCGTATAAGACGACGACATCGGAATCGGCGTCGCCTGGGTCTGGTCCGAGTAGATGAGCACGAGCCCGAAGAGGATGAAGTTCATCGCCAGCGTGGTGACGAACGAGGGCACGTTCAGCCCCACGGTGATCAGACCGTTGCACGCGCCGACGCCACAGGCTACGACGAGCGCGATCAGGATCGAGAGCCAGAGCGGGACGCCGAGGTTGTGCATCCAGTACATGACCCACGGCGTGAAGAGGAAGACCTGGCCGGCCGACAGGTCGATCTCGGCGAGCATGAGCAGAAGCACCTCTCCGACGGCGATGGCCGCGACCGGCCCTGCGTAGCCCGCCGCCGAGCTCAGGCTCAGCGAGTCGGTGAACGTCGACCCCGCCCTGATCCAGAAGTAGACGAACAGGCCGATCGTGATCACGATCGGCGTCAGCTCGCGCTGATAGAGGAATGCGTGAAGAATCCTCCGGCCGAGCGACCGCGGTTGCTGCTGCCCCGGCGGGTTGGCCGCCGGGGCAGAAGCAGTGGTTGGAGCGCCCGCTTGCACGCTCGTGCGACTAGTGCGGGATCGAGGACGGCGGCGTCAGGGTCTGCTGCTTCGAGCTCGTCCCCTCGAACCTGTTCTGGGCCAGATACGGCTTGACGGTCCCCTTGACGACGATCCCGAGCCCCGTATCGGTGTTGGTCGGCTTCATCAGCCCGCCCGAGACATTGAACAGGTAGAGCTGCATGATCGTGTCGAAGCCCTGCAGGTAGGCCTGCTGGTCGATCGTGAAGGTCAGGTTGCCGGCGTTGACCCCCTGGACGACGGGCGTCCCGACGTCCCACCCCGCCCCGCCGACCTTCCCTTTCAGATTGTTCTTCTGGATGAACTGCGCGATCGCGTCGCTGTCGCCGCTGTCCACGCCGAACATGAACTTCACGTCCTTGTTGCCGGCATACCAGGCGGCGATCTTGTTGTATTCCGGCGCCCCCTCGGTGGCCGACGTCCCGACCTCATAGAACTTGACCCCGGCCTTCTGCAGGACCGGCTTCGCCCCGTCGATCCGCGGCTGGATGTTCCCCGTTCCCGGCGTTGCGATGATCCCCGCAACCTTGTCGCCCTTCTTGATGCCGGTCCTGAGGATCTGGTTCGCCACGGCCGCGCCTGCCGTCAGGTTGTTCTGGCCGACGTAGGCCTGCCGGTTGTTCGGGACGCCCGCAGAGACATCGGCGTTATACGCGATCACGGGGATGCCGTGATCGAGCGCGGTGTTGACCGGCTTGTTGAAGGCGGTGTTGTCGATCAGACAGCACCCGATCCCGTTCGCCTTGCCGGCGATCGCGGTGTTGAACGATGCGACCATCTGATTGACGATCGAGGTCGCCGAGCCGGTCCACTGATACGAGCACCCGGTCAGGGCGCATGCATCCTGAATCCCGTAGATCGTCGCCGTGAAGAACGAGTTCGTCGTCACGTGGTTGACCATCACGAACTTGTACTTCGGGTGGCTGGCGAAGATCGCGTTGTCGCTGTTGCGCTTGTAGGTCGCGGCACTCGCTCCCTGCTCGCTCAGGATCTCGGCCAGGCCGCCGTAGAGCGGAATAGCGGCAGCCGCCAGACCTGCACGGCGGAGGAAGCGCCTTCGTGAGAACTCGCGTTGTTCGATGCTCACGTCATCATGCCCGTCTGCCATCTCTCCTCCTTCTCGTCACTCGGTCCCGATCGAACCAGCGTGCTGTCCCCGGAGAGACGGCATCGGTCGGTACTTTCCAGATCAGTCGGCACTTTCCATATCAGCAGTTCGATGATCGTATATAACAGGTCTCGATAGAATTCACAAACGTCATAGGTGAAACTTCGGCCATCCTCGCGCCCGGCCGCGTCAACCTCATCGGGGAACACACTGATTACTCCGGCGGGCTTGTACTGCCGGTCGCCGTCGACCGAGGCGTGACGGTGCGGTGGCGGCCTGACCCCCACGCGATCCGGCTCCGGTCGGCCGCGTTCCCCGAGTCGGTGGTCGAGCTCGCTCCCGGCGGAGCACCGCCGCCCGGGCTCGCCGGCTGGGGCCGGTACGCCGCCGCCGTCGCCACGCTGCTGGCCGAGCGCGGGCGGCCGGCGGTCGGGCTCGACGGAAGCGTGTCCTCAACGGTGCCGATGGGCGCCGGGCTGTCGTCCTCGGCGGCACTGACGGTCGCGATCGGCCTGGCCCTCTGCCGGGCGGCGGGCTTCGAGCTTTCGCGGCTTCAGCTCGCCCACGTGGCCCGAGAAGCGGAGATCCGGGCCGTCGGCGTGCCCGTCGGCCTCATGGACCCGGCGGTGTGCCTGCTCGCTCATCGCGGCAGCGCGCTCCTGCTCGACTGTGCCACGGAGGAGCACCGGCTCGTCCCCATCCCGGAGGACCTCGCCATCGTCGTCCTCGACTCCGGGGTCCGCCACCAGCTCGAGCATTCCGGCTACGCGACGCGCCGCGCCGAGCTGGAGCGCGCGCTCCCGGCGCTCGGAGGCGCGCGCCCCTCGCAGGTCACGGTGGAGGAGGCGGAGGCCGCGGCGCGGGCTGCAGGCGTCGACGAGATCGCGCTCTGCCGGTTGCGCCACGTCGTCTCGGAGAACGAGCGCGTTCGGGCATGCGCGCACCTGCTCGAATCGCCCGGTGGCCTGGACCGACGCGAGCTCGGCTCGCTGTTCCGCCACGGGCATGCGAGTCTTCGCGACGACTTCCAGGTCTCGACTCCCGAGATCGACCTTCTCGTCGAGCTGGCCTACGATCACGGCGCGATCGCAGCGCGTCTGACCGGCGGCGGCTTCGGCGGGTCGGTGGTCGCACTCGCCGACGCCGGCGAGGCCGAGACCTTCACGGCGGAGGTGACGGAGGCGTACGTCGCGCGCACCGGGTGCGCCGGAACCGGCTACGTCTGCGAGTCGGCCGACGCCGCGAACTAGCCGGTTACCAGCGCTGGTGCACCTGCGGTGCGATGCGCCGCAGATAGACGTCCGCGATCGCGTCGTGGGTCACGGGTGGCAGCGGCGACAGCTCGGCCGCTGCGGCGTTCGCGCGCGCCTGCTCCGGCGTCTTCGCTCCAGGGATCGTCGTGGAGACGGCGTCGAAGTCGAGGATCCAGCGCAGGGCGAGCTGCGCGAGCGTCGCCTCCTCCGGCACGAGCGGACGAAGCTCCTCCACCGCCTCGAGCCCGGTCTCGAAGTCCACTCCCGAGAAGGTCTCGCCGACGTCGAAGCTCTCACCGTGACGGTTGTAGGCCCGGTGATCGTCGCCGGCGAAGCGCGTGCCGGCCCCGAACTTGCCCGTCAGCAGGCCGGATGCGAGCGGGACGCGCGCGATCACGCCCACGTCGCGCTCCGCCGCCTGACGGAGAAACAGCTCCGCGGGTCGCTGCCGGAAGATGTTGAAGATGATCTGGACCGTGGCGAGGGCCGGGTACTCGATCGCCTTCAGGGCCTCCTCCACCTTCTCGACGCTGACCCCGTATGCGCGCACGAGGCCCTCGTCGACGAGACGGTCACAGGCTTCGAACACCGACGGTGTGTAGTACGTCTCCCACGGGAGGCAGTGGAGCTGCACGAGATCGACGGTCTCGACGCCGAGGTTCTCGCGCGACCGCTCGAGCCAGCTTCGGAAGTTGTCGTATGTGTAGAGGGAGAGGTCCAGCGGCACACGGCGGCCGAACTTCGTCGCCACGACAAGCGGCTCGGACCGCTCGCGCAGGAGCCGCCCGACTAGACGCTCGGAGCGGCCGTCGCCGTACGCGTCGGCGGTGTCGATGAAGGTCACGCCCGCGTCGACAGCGGCGTGCAGCGCCGCCAGTGACTCGCCATCGTCGACCGCGCCCCAGTCGGCGCCGATGCCCCAGGCTCCGAAGCCGATCTCCGAGACCTGGTAGCCCGTCTTCCCGAGCCTTCTCGTCCTCATCCGAAGTCCCTCCGCTCGGCGGTCATGAGGCGCAGACGCCACATGGCGGGTTGTCAGGTCTTTCCATTATCGTCGAAGACGCACGATACTACGATCGATTCCGAAGCCATGAGGTCACTGCCCAGACACGTGCTCGTCCATTCCGATGGCAGAAGGCTGCTCGTCTACGGGGAGCTGCGCGGGACGCTCGAAGAGGAGGGCCCGGGCGCAGCCGAGCGACGCCACCGAGATCCACAAGCGCCTCGACGTGTTCACCGAGGCGTGGGTCGGGATCGCGCCGGCGCGGAACACCCGGCCGCTCGACTCGCAGGCGAGGAGCGCGAGCCCCAGAGCGGTGCCCCTTCTGTCCGGGCGGGGTCGAGGTGCCGTTCTCGTACGAAGCAGCCGTCTTCGACAACCGGTTCCCGTCGTTCCGGCGCGACCCTCCTGCAGCGCCGCTCCTGGATGGCCCCACCGGGCCGGCGCAGGGGCGCTGCGAGGTCGTTCTCTACACCGACCGGCACGACGCCTCGTTCGGCGAGCTCTCGCCGGACGAGCTCGCCCGCGTCGTCGCGATCTGGATCGACCGCGGACGCGACCTCTGGGCCGATCCCGCCCACGCTTACGTCTGCGTTTTCGAGAACCGGGGCGCTGAGGTGGGAGCCACCATCGCGCACCCGCACGGGCAGATCTACGCGCTCGACCACGTCCCTCCGGTGACGGCGGCAAAGGCCGAGGCGCACCGCCGTCATCGCCGGCGCGAGGGAGGCTGCCTCTCTTGCGAGGCGACGCACGCCGACGACCGTTCCGGTCGGGTCGTCTCCGCGAACGAGACCTTCGTCGTGGCCGTCCCCTTCGCCGCGAGGTGGCCCTTCGAGGTGGCGGTCCGGGCCCGACGGCACGGTCTGCGGCGCCTGGCCGACCTCGTCCCCGAGGAGCAGCGCGATCTCGCCCTCGCCTTGCGCGACGTCGCGCGCCGGTACGACGCGCTCTTCGACTTCCCGCTGCCGTACATGATGGTCGCGCAGGAGGCTCCCCACGACGAGCCCGACTGGCATCTCGCGTTCGAGCTGTACCCGGTGCATCGCGCGCCCGGAGTGACGAAGATCCGGGCCAGCGTGGAAACGGGGCTCGGACTCTTCCTCAATGACGTCAGCACCGGAGGACGCGGCGCGGCGGCTCGCCGTCCTCGAAGTTCCCGCGGAGCCGATCGAGCTCGATTCGCTCTTCGCGGTCACCCAACCGGATGCGGCGATGCTCTCGTGAGCGCCGAGGCGAGAGAGCTGCACGTCCCCGCCTCGCTGCGGCGCGAGCGCATGCTCGCCGAGATCAAGGAGCGCGAGTTCGTGCGCGTCGGCGAGCTGAGCAGCCGTTTCGGGGTCTCGGACGTAACCGTGCGCGGGGACCTGGACTCGCTCGCGGCCAGGGGCAAGGTGCACCGCGTTCGGGGCGGCGCGATCCCACGGCTGATCCCGCGCCAGGAGCAGCCGTTCGAGGACAGCATCTCGAGCTTCGCGGCGGAGAAGGTGGCGATCGCCCAGGCCGCGGCCGCGTTGCTCGAAGACGGAGAGACGGTGCTCCTCGATGTCGGGACGACGGCCGCGGCAGCGGCGCGCGCGATTGCGGCGCGGGCGGAGCTCAGCGACGTGGTCGTCTTCACGAACGGGCTGAAGACGGCGCTCGAGCTCGAGTCGGCGATTCCGCAGATCACCGTGGTAGTGCTGGGCGGAACACTGCGGCCTCTGCAGCATTCACTGGTCGATCCCCTCGCGACGCTCATTCTCGACCAGATCTCGGTCAAGACGGTCTTGCTCGGCTGCAACGGCATCGATCCGATCGGAGGCGTCACGAACATCAACCTGCCCGAGGCCGCGCTGAAGCAGCGGATGCTGGCCGTGGCGACGCGCAGGGTCGTGCTCGCGGACGGGAGCAAGCTCGGCCGCGTCGAGGTTGCACGGCTCTGCGATGTGGCCGACATCGACCTGGTGATCACGGGACCGTCGGCCGACCCGGCAGTGGTCGAAGCGCTGCGCGAGCGCGACTGCGAGGTTCACGTTGCGCGCTAGACGATGCGTGTCCCGAACGACGACGCTCCTCCCGACGTGCCGGCGACGATCCCCACGCCCAGCCTCTTCGCGAGCCGGCGCACGACCGGCTCCGCATCCTCGCGCCCCAGGACGACGACCGTCCCTCCACAGCCGCCACCGCTCACCCGCGCGCCGACGAGACCCTGCTCCCAACCGGCGGCCTGCACCGCGTCGACGATGCGGTCGGTCGCCGGCGTTCCGAGCCCGCAGCGCGAATAGCCGTCATGCGACGCTGCCATCAGTTCACCCAGCACACGCGCGCGAGCTCTCGTGACGGGCTCCTCGAGTACGCGCAGGAACGTCTCGACGCGCACCTGCTCCTCGACCGGGTGGAGCGTGGCCGCCCGGACCGGATACTCGACCGAAGGCTCGATCGCGCTCATCTCGTCCTCGACGCCGTCACGGTGACGCAGGAACGCGGCGCCGGTCATGCGCTCGGGAAGCCGCTCGCTCTCTATGTCCTCGGGGCGAAGCACGGTCAGGTAGTCGGCCTCGACCCCGAGCAGGGCTTTCCCCATGAACGTGGCGCAGCGCGCGCGCCGGTAAGGCGCATCACGCACAGCGTGCCGTGCGCCCGAGTCGATCCCCCAGAGGGTGAGCCCGGCCGGGAGCGCAAAGGAGCCGACGATCTCGGCCGGCCGGCAGACCAGCGCCAGGATGTGCGCCTCCTCGCCGAACGTCGCCGTCATCTGATCCATCGAACCGCAAGGCGCACGGGCGACGAGCTGCTCCGCACGGTGCCCGATCAGCGCGAGGCGACGTGGCTCCAGCCGATGGCCAAGCGCCCCGGCCGTCGCCTGCGCGACGGCAATCTCGACCGCTGCCGAGGATCCAAGACCCTTGCCCTCCGGTACCGACGAGGAGACAAGGATCCGCAGCCCGGTGACGGTGAGCCGCTCCTCTCTGGCCAGCAGCGCAACCGGTCCCAGCACGTACGCGGCCCACGCATCCGCTCCGACGAAGCGGTCGGCCAACTCGTCGAGCGGAGCGTCGACGAGATCGGCCGCGGAGACGGCAACGCGCCGACGCCCGCTGGCTGCTGTGACCTGGCCGTCGGCGGCGACCTGTGCGGCCGCCAACACGGCGTGCCCGATCGGGAAGCCGAGGACAAAGCCACCGGCATAGTCGGCGATACCGCCGAGGACGTCGAAGCGTCCCGGCGCCCGGGCCACGACCACCGCGTCCTCAGGCATGAACCGCGGGTGAGCCCGAACATCGATGCAGAACGTGTCGGCGTCGGGGAAGCCCCCGCCGGAAATGTCAAGCTGAAGCGTCCCACCCGTTGTGGGGCCGATCATTCCCGGCGAGTATCGCACGCTTTCCGCGTCCGTTCGTGTGTACGGCGCCGGGCCCACGACCTCTACTGAACGGATTGCGCAACCACCCCGACAATGCGGTGACGATTTCGAGAGAACCGTTCGGAACCACTCCGGACGGTAGTGCCGTCGAACGCGTCACACTCCGAGCCGGCGCCGGAATCCAGCTCTCCGCCATTAGCTACGGGGCGGCAGTTCAGGAGCTGTGGGCGCCTGACCGGGACGGCCTGCTCGCGAACATCGTGCTCGGCTTCGCCGACCTCGACGGTTACACAAGCCGACCGAACCACTATTTCGGCGCGATCATCGGCCGGTTCGCCAACCGCATCGGTGGTGGCTGCTTCTCGCTCGACGGAGTGACCCATGAGCTCGCACGAAACGAGGGCGGGAACTCGCTTCACGGCGGGCCGCGCGGTTTCGACAAACGGGTATGGAGGATCGTCGCGGCGTCAGGCGGTCGCGACACCGGGCGCCTCGTCTTCCGTCATACGAGCCCTGACGGAGAGATGGGGTATCCGGGAGCGCTCGAGGTCGAGGCCGCCTACACGCTCAGCGCGAGCTCGCTACGACTTGACCTCTCCGCCACCACTGACAAGCCAACGATCGTCAACCTGACAGCTCACCCTCTCTGGAACCTCGCCGGAGAAGGAGAAGGAACGACAGACGATCACCTCGTGACCCTGCGCGCCCGGCGCTATACCCCGATCGACGGAGCACTCGTTCCGACCGGCGAGATCGCTCCGGTCTCCGGCACACCTTTCGATTTCACATCTGCAACTGCTCTCGGCGCGCGAATCGAAGACGATTTCGAGCAGCTCCGCCTCGCCGGAGGCTACGACCACAACTTCGTCATCGATGGGGAGGACGGGCGATCGCTCGGCCCTGCCGCCTCGGTTGAGGAACGGCGATCCGGTAGAAGGCTCGAGATCCAGACGACCGAGCCGGCGCTCCAGCTCTACAGCGGGAACTTCCTCGACGACAGCCTGGTCGGGACGAGCGGCCGCTCGTACCCTCAACGCGCGGGCCTCGCTCTCGAGCCGCAGCATTTTCCCGATTCACCACATCACGACAACTTTCCGACCACCGTGCTTCGCCCCGGTCGCACATTCAGATCGACGACCATCTACCGTTTCACCGT
>CAVZJA010000014.1:0-37504 GCA_963775355.1 uncultured Actinomycetota bacterium
CTGTTCGAGCTCTGCGACCGCATCAACGTTATGCAGGGCGGCCGTATCACAACGGACCAGCCGGTGGACGAGACCTCACTCGAGAAGCTGACCCAGCTGATGGTCTCGAGCTTCCGCAGCCAGCTGGAGGAGGTCTAGGGCGATGGCGTCTGACGCGCTCGGACAGCTCGAGGTCTGGTTCGTGACCGGGAGCCAGGAGATGTACGGGCCGGAAACGCTTCGGCAGGTCGAGGCGCATGCAGGAGAGGTCGCCGCAGGCCTCGACGCGCAGCCGGGCGTTCCGGTGCGCGTCGTGCTCAGGGAGGTCGCCACGAGCCCGGGCTCGATCCGGCGTGTCGCGCTCGAGGCGAACGCGGCGGACGCGTGCATCGGCGTGATCGCCTGGATGCACACCTTCTCGCCCGCGAAGATGTGGATCGCGGGGCTCAGCGCGCTGCAGAAGCCCCTGCTCCATCTCCACACGCAGTTCAGCCGCGACCTGCCGTGGGCGGAGATCGACATGGACTTCATGAACCTGAACCAGTCGGCGCACGGAGACCGCGAGTTCGGGTTCCTCGAGACGAGGATGCGTCTGCGCCGGAAGACGGTCGTCGGCCACTGGCGCGACCCGGCGGTCGCGGCGCGGGTGGGCATCTGGGCGCGTGCGGCTGCCGGCTGGCATGAGGCGCATTCGCTTCAGGTCGCCCGCTTCGGTGACAACATGCGTGAGGTCGCGGTGACCGAGGGCGACAAGGTCGAGGCGCAGATTCGGTTGGGCGTCGCTGTCAACGGCTACGGCGTGGACGTCCTCGCGGACGCGGTCGCGTCGGTTTCCGACGCGGAGGTCGACCGTCTCGTCGGGGAATACGACGAGGCGTACGAGCTCGTTCCGGACCTGCGGGCCGGTGGCGCACGCCGCGAGTCGTTGCGGGACGCAGCGCGCATCGAGGTCGGTCTCCGCGGGTTCCTCGAGACGGGCGGGTTCCGGGCGTTCACCGATACCTTCGAGAACCTCGGGCGCCTCACGCAGCTGCCGGGCATCGCCGTGCAGCGGCTGATGGCGGACGGCTACGGGTTCGGGGCCGAAGGAGACTGGAAGACCGCCGCGCTCGTCCGCATCGCGAAGGTGATGAGCACCGGCCTGGACGGCGGGACATCGTTCATGGAGGACTACACGTATGACCTGGCGCCGTCCGGCCCGCAGGTGCTCGGCGCGCACATGCTCGAGGTCTGCCCCTCGATCGCAGCGGAACGGCCGTCGTGCGAGATCCACCCGCTCTCGATCGGCGGCAAGGCAGATCCGGTACGGCTCGTCTTCACCGCGGCGCCCGGCCCGGCGGTCGTCGCCGCGATGCTCGACCTCGGCGACCGCTTCCGGCTCGTTCTGAACGAGGTCGAGCTCGTGGAGCCGCAGGAGGCCCTTCCCCGCTTGCCGGTGGCGCGTGCGTTGTGGAAGCCGAAGCCCGACTTCGCCACAGCCACCGAGGCGTGGCTTCGGGCCGGCGGACCGCACCACAGCGTCCTGTGCAGGGCCATCGGCAGCGAGGCGTTCGCCGACTTCGCGGAGATCGCCGGGATCGAGCTGCTCGTCATCGACGACACGACGCGGATCCGCGACATCGCCAACGAGCTCCGCTGGAACCAGGCGTACTACCGGCTTGCAGGAGGGCTCTAGTGCAGCACACAGAGTTGCGCGAGAGCGTCCTCGAGGCGAACATGGCGCTTGGCCGCGCCGGGCTCGTCGTCCTCACGTTCGGGAACGCGAGCGCCGTCGACCGCGACGCGAGCGTGATCGCGATCAAGCCGAGCGGCGTCTCCTACGAGCGGCTCACGCCCGGCGAGATCGCCGTCGTCGACATCGAGAGCGGTTCAGTGGTGGACGGCCGGATGCGGCCCTCGTCGGACACGCCCACCCACCTCGTCCTCTACCGCGCCTGGCTCGAAGTCGGCGGCATCGTTCACACGCACTCGTCGTTCGCCACCGCATGGGCGCAGGCCGGCGAGGAGATCCCGTGCTACGGGACGACCCACGCAGACCATTTCTACGGTTCCGTGCCCGTCACGCGCCCGCTCACCGCCGCGGAGGTCGAAGGCGAGTACGAGCGGGCGACGGGGGACGTGATCGTGGAGACCTTCGTCAGGCTGGGGCAGCGAGCCACTCGATATGCCGGGCGTTCTCGTGGCCTCTCACGGGCCGTTCACGTGGGGCGCCTCGGTGGACTACGCGGTCGATAACGCGATCGCGCTCGAGGAGGTTGCCGCCGGGGCGCTGCGCACCAGGCAGCTGCGAGCCGACGTCCCTCCGATCGGCGACCACCTGCGCCGGCGGCATTTCCGTCGCAAGCACGGGCCCGAGGCCTACTACGGGCAGACCCGTTGAGGAGGCTCGCGGCGCCGCGTGAGCGCTGCGGCCCGAAGGTCGTGATCTCGCCCTGAGCGGCCGGTACGCCATCGGGATCGACTTCGGGACCGAGTCCGCCCGCGCGGTCCTCGTCGAAGTCGCCGACGGCCGTGAGGCGGCAACCGCCGTCAGCGAGTACGAGCACGGCGTCATCACCGAGTGCCTGCCGGCGCCGCACGGTCATGTCGAGCTCGAGCCGGAGTGGGCTTTGCAGGACCCCGCCGACTACTTGCGCGCGCTGAAGCAGACCGTGCCGAAGATCCTCGACGGGATCCGGCCGGAGGAGGTCGTCGGCGTGGGCATCGACTTCACCTCGTGCACGATGCTCCCGACCACCGCAGACGGGACGCCGCTCTGCGAGCTGCCCGATCTCCGCTTCCGTCCCCACGCGTGGGTGAAGCTCTGGAAGCACCACGCCGCACAGCCGGAGGCGGACGAGGTCAACGCCGTTGCGATGAGCCGGGGCGAGCCGTGGCTGTCGCGGTACGGCGGCAAGATCTCATCCGAGTGGTTCTTCCCGAAGGCGCTGCAGATCCTCCGCGAGGATCCCGAGGTGTATGCGCGCGCCGGGCGGCTCATCGAGGCTGCCGACTGGCTCGTCTGGCAGCTCGCGGGAGTCGAGACGCGCAACAACACCACGGCGGGTTACAAGGCGATGTGGTCGGCAGCTGACGGCTTCCCCTCGGAGGACTACTTCAGGGCGCTCGACCCGCGCTTCGCGAACGTCGTAGACGAGAAGATGTCGCGTCGCATCGCTCCCATCGGCGGGCGGGCGGGCGGCCTGTGCGAGCGTGCGGCAGGTTGGACGGGACTACTGCCCGGCACGCCGGTTGCAGTCGCGAACGTCGACGCTCACGTGTCCGCTCCCGCCGTCGGCTGCATCGCTCCGGGCGAGTTCGTCGCGATCATGGGGACGAGTAACTGCCACATCCTGCTCGGCGACCATCTCGTTTGGGCCGAGGGCATGTGCGGCGTCGTCGAGAACGGCGTCCTGCCGGGCCTCTTCGGCTACGAGGCGGGCCAGTCGGCCGTCGGCGACATCTTCGCCTGGTTCGTCGAGAACGCGGTGCCGTCCGGGGTCTACGAGCTCGCGCAGAGGCGCGGTGTGGACGTGCATGACCTTCTCGAGGAACAGGCCGCGACGCTCGCGGTGGGCGAGAGCGGCCTGCTCGCGCTGGACTGGTGGAACGGCAATCGATCCGTGCTCGTCGACGCCGATCTCGCGGGGCTCGTCGTGGGGCTCTCGCTGTCGACGCGCCCGCACGAGATCTACCGCGCGCTGCTCGAGTCGACCGCGTTCGGAACGAGAGTGATCGTCGATGCCTTCGAGAGCGCAGGGCTGGCCGTCGACCGGATTGTGGCTTGTGGTGGCTTGCCCCATCGCAATCGGCTGCTCATGCAGATATACGCCGACGTGCTCGGGCGTCCGATCTCCGTCGCCGCATCGAAGAACGCGCCCGCGCTCGGCGCGGCGATGTTCGGCGCAGTCGCCGGCGGCGCGCACCGCTCGATCGGCGAAGCGTCGGAGCGGATGGGTACGCCTGCCACCGTCACATACCTTCCGGACGATCGGAGCCGCTATGGGTATGACGCGCTCTATGCGGAGTACATGCGCCTCCACGACCTCTTCGGCCGCGGCGGCGACGACGTCATGAAGACGCTCAAGCGCATTCGCGACGAGGCGAAGGACCTTGCCGCGACTACTCCCACAGGGCGTCGTTGACGACGTTTTCGTACGTCTCTTGCTTGCCGGAGACGGGGATCGGGTCGATCTTGCCTTCCTCGACCTGATCGGCCAGCTCAGCGAGGGTCACTGTGCCTCCCGTGATCGCCCGCCCGAGGTCGCCGTCCCAGCCTGCGTATCGCTCGTCCGTCATCCGGACGAGGCTGCCGTTGTCGGCGAGCTTCGCCGCGACGATGAGCGCGCGGGCGAGCGTGTCGATGCCGCCGATATGGGCGTGGAAGAGATCGGTGCGGTCGATCGACTGGCGTCGCAGCTTGGCGTCGAAGTTGAAGCCGCCGTTGCCCAGGCCGCCGGCCTTGACGATCTCGTACATCGGCAGCACGAGCTCTTCGACGGAGTTCGGGAACTGGTCGGTGTCCCATCCGTTCTGCGGGTCGCCGCGGTTCGCGTCGACCGAGCCGAGCAGGTCGTGGGCCGTCGCGTAGGCGATCTCGTGGTGAAAGGAGTGGCCGGCAAGCGTGGCGTGGTTCGCCTCGATGTTCAGCTTGTACTCGCCCTCGAGCCCGTGCCGGGCGAGGAAGCCGTGCACGACCGCGGCGTCGTAGTCATATTGGTGCTTCGTCGGTTCCATCGGCTTCGGTTCGATCAGGAGTGCCCCATCGAAGCCGATGCGGTGCTTCTCGTCGACGACGAGATGGAGGAACCGCGCCAGTTGCTCGCCTTCACGGCGCAGGTCGGTGTTGAGCAGCGAGTCGTAACCCTCGCGTCCGCCCCAGAGCACGTAGTTCGCGCCCCCGAGGCGTTTGGTGACCCCAAGCATGTTCTTGACCTGCGCAGCTGCGTAGGCAAACACCTCCGGATCCGGGTTCGTTGCCGCGCCCGCCTGGTAGCGCGGGTGCGTGAAGAGGTTCGCGGTGCCCCAAAGTAGGCGAATGCCGGAGCGCTCCTGGTAGGCGAGAGCGTCGTCGGTGAGCGCGTCGAGGTTCGACCTGAACTCGTGGAAACTCGTGCCTGTAGGTGCGACGTCGATGTCATGGAAGCAGTAGAACGGGACGCCGAGCTTCTCGATGAACTCGAAGGCTGCGGCCATCTTCTCGCGCGCCGCATCCATCGGGTCGCCCGTCGCTTGGGCCCAGGGTCGATCGAACGTCCCGGCTCCGAACATGTCGCTCCCGTTCGCAGCGAATGAGTGCCAGTAGGCCACGCTGATCCGCAGCCAGTCCTCCATCCGCCTCCCACGGATAACCAGCTCCGGGTCATACGCCTTGAAGGCAAGGGCGTCGCCCGACCCCGCGCCCGCATACGGGATGCGAGTCGGAACAGCGCTAAAGAACGGCTGAGTCACTTATCGATCATGGCCCCTTGGACGGCCGCGGCCCAGGGAGCGGGCTTCGGCGCTGTGGATGTCGAGTGGTGCGGGGCTAGCGTACTGCACGACCAGCTTCTGCTCCCCGGTTGGGCGAGCCGACACTGGCGTCGCGTCCGCGTGACCGTCCGCGCTAACCCGTAGGGGCCGGAAGTCGTCTGCTTCTGGAGGAGATGGCTCGCCCGATCCCTGACGACCTCATGTTCGACGCCGGCGGCCGACCGCGTTGTGAAGAGTGTGCCGCTCACCACTCGAGTGCCGAGGGCCGTGCGGCAAACAGGCTCTTCATCCTCGTGTACCGGCTGGCCGGTTACGTACCGGCACCGGAGCATCCCCACGGCTGGCACGACAACATGCCCGACGAACTGAACCTCAAGGGCGCGTACTACACCGCCTACCACGATCGAGATCACCTCGCCTACGCCGAGCTCGGCTTCGACGAGACGCCGGCGACGTAGCCGGGCCGTCAGGGGCTCTGGGGCTCGGTCGGGAACGAGAGGGTGAAGCGTGTGCCTCCCCCGAACGCGGGCTCGGCGGTTACGGCTCCTCCGTGGGCTTCGGCGACCTGGCGCACGATGGCCAGGCCGAGGCCGGAACCGGGGAGGGTGCGGGCGGCGGCGGCGCGGTAGAACCGGTCGAAGATATGGGGCAGGTCGTCGGCATCGATGCCGGGGCCATAGTCGCGGACCGTCACGGTCCCGTCGTGCACGGCGACCTCAATTGGCTTCCCCGGTGGGCTCCACTTGACCGCGTTGTCGATCAGGTTGGAGATAGCCCGGCCGACCGCAGATGGCGCGGCTTCGACCGTCGAAGGCTCGAGCTCGGTCTGGAACGAGGTGCTGGAGCGGCGCGCCGCGGTGTCGACTGCCTCCTCGGTGAGGTAGTCGAGTCGGACGGGTTCCTTCTCGGGGACGTCGATGTCGCCTCGTGCCAGCGCGACGAGCTCGTCGACGAGGACCGTCAGCTCCTCGAGCTCGGTCGTCGCCTCCTGGAGAAGCCGGTCTTGTTCGTCGCGCGAGAGGTTTCGGTGGATTCGGACGAGGTCGAGATTGGCGCGGGCGGATGCGACCGGAGTCCGGAGCTCGTGCGAGGCGTCCGCGACGAGCTGCCGTTGCGCGGTGACCGAGCGCGTCAGCGCATCGAGCATCGTGTTGAAGGCCTGGGCGAGCCGTCCCAGCTCGTCCGAGCGTCCGGCGTCGGTGCGCTCGCGGAGGTTGCCGGTGCTGGCGATGCGCTCGGCGTCGCGCGTCAAGCGGCGCACCGGCCGCAAGGCCGTGCGGGCGACGGCGAGGCCGAGCGCTCCGGCGAGACCGATTGCAGCGAGCGAAACGAGGAGAAACAGCAGGCGGATCCGTGAAAGGGCGTGATCGACTTCGGTCAGCGGACGGGCGATCTGGGCCGCGGTCTTGTTGTCGAGTCGTGCCGTGTAGATCCGGACGTGGGTCCCGGCGACGGTGGCGTCGCTGAAGAAGGCCCGTTTCTTTCCTGCTGCGACCGCGGCGGCCCCGTCCGTCGGGAGCCGGGTGCTCTCAGGGGCGGGGAGGGTGACCTTGCCGCGTCGGTCGACGAACTGGACGTAACCTGCGGCCCCCCCGAGCTTCGCGGGCCGAAGGCGGAGGTCGCTTGGCGGCGGTAGCGGGGCGGAGTCCCTGAGGGTGGAGAAGGAGGTCAGCCGCTCCTTGAGGGATGTGTTGATCTCTCCGATCAGCTGTCCGCGCACGACGAAGTAGGCCGTCGCGAGCCCAAAGCAGATTGCAAGTGCGAGCGCGAGCGCCGTGCCTGCGGTCAGTCGCGTGCGCAGGCTCATCGCCCGGGTCAGCTCCTGCGGAGGACGTACCCGACGCCACGGACCGTCTGGATGAGACGCGGCTCGCCGGCCTCCTCCGTCTTGCGCCGTAGGTAGCCGATGTAGACCTCGAGGGAGTTGGAGGCGAAGTCGAGGTCGTAGCCCCAGACGCTGTCGAAGATCATCTGGCGGCTGAGGACGCGGTGCGGGTTCGCCATGAGGATCTCGAGTAGTGAGAATTCGATTCGCGTCAGGTCGAACTGCCGTGATGCGCGCCGTCCGCGACGTTCCCTGCGGTCGAGCTCGAGGTCGTCGTATCTGAGCACGTCGTCGTCGGGGCTCGCCCGTCGGAGCAGCGCGCGGACACGCGCTGCCAGTTCGACGACGGCGAACGGCTTGCCGAGATAGTCGTCCGCCCCGGCGTCGAGGCCTTCGACGCGATCGAAGACGTCGTGGCGCGCCGTCAGGATCAGGATCGGCACGCGGCTCCGCGCCCGGAGCGCGCGGCAGGTCGCGAGACCGTCGAGCATCGGCATGAGGATGTCGAGGACGACGAGGTCGGGGTCGTCGTCGTTCCCCTGGAAGAATGCGAGAGCCTCGAGACCGTCCGAGGCCACGACGACGTCGTAGCCTTCGAGCTCGAGGGCGCGCGCGATCGCTCTCTGCAACGCCTGGTCGTCGTCCGCGACGAGTATGCGGGCAGGCGTCTTGGTCTCCCCCGGCCGAATCGACGTGGTGCGGCCCTCTTGCTCACGGGACATCGGCTAAGCGTGTCACGGCCGCCTTTGAGGAGTCTGAAGCGAGCCTGAGAATTTCCGGCGACGGTCCTCAGCTTCATTTCAGCAACCCTTCACCAGCCGCTTAGCCGGCGCCTGTTTGCTGGTTCGCGTGAGCATTGACCCGATCGTCCGCCGGCTCGGCGAGACACCCCGTCAAAAACGCGTCTGGTACGGAACCGCCCTCGTCGCGGTCGTCGCCATCGTGATCTTCGCGCTGAACGCCGTGTACGGGTTCGTCGGCGGGGCGTCGTCGAGCACCGGCTCCCAGCGAACCGTGACCGTGGCGCGCGGGACCGTTCAGACGGCGGTGACGGCGTCGGGCAACGTCAGCGTAGCCCGGTCGGCTGAGGCGAACTTCTCGACGAGCGGAACCGTCACCGCCGTGAACGTGAAGGTCGGAAACCCGGTGACCGCCGGGGAGCAGCTCGCGACCCTCGACTCCTCCGCCGCCGAGGCCACCCTGGAGACTGCCAAGGCCAACCTCGCGCAGGCGGAGGCGACCCTCGCGTCCACCCAGGCGGGTGCGACGAGCGAGCAGCAGGCATCGAACGCCTCGAGCCTCCACTCCGCGCAGGTCCAGGTGACGACCGCGAACCAGCAGCTCGCCGCCGACAAGAAGGCTCTCGCCACTGCCCAGCAGCAGCTCGCCGACGCCAAGAAGCTGAATTGCCCGCCTGCCTCGAGCTCCTCGTCGGCCGCCTCCTCGTCGAGCCAGTCGAGCAGCTCGTCCAGTCAGTCCTCCCAGACGAGCTCAGGCGGCACAGGCTCGAACAGCACGAGCACGGCTGGTGGGTCGACGCCCACGGGGGGCTCGAGCACCCCGTCGAACAGCGGCACGACCGGCGGCTCGGGTTCCTCCGGCAGTTCTCCCTCGTCGAGCTCGGCCTCCCTCGCCGCGAGCACGACGGGCGGCGAAACGAGGGCCTACTCGACCGCCGCGACCGGGGACGCGCCGTCCACCGCCTCCACGCCGGGCTCGACTACGACCACCACCACGGCGACGACCGTCCTATCCACCGGCCAGGCCGGTTCTGTCTCGCCGACCTCCGCCGCCCTCAATGGAACAGTCGTTCCGGACGGCGTCTCCACGAGTGTTCACTTCGTCTACGGCACGTCTCCGACGAGCCTGTCGTCGTCGACGACAGCGACCGCGGTCGGCTCAGGGTCCGGCTCGATTCCCGTCACCGCCTCGATCAAGGGGCTGAAGCCCAACCAGAACTACTGGTTCGAGATCGTCGCGACGAACTCGAGGGGGACCACGACCGGTGGGCTCGGGCTCTTCACGACCGCGTCGCCGGCCGTGAGCGCGACAACCGGGCAGACGACGACAGTCGGTTCGACGACCGCAGAGGTCGACGGGACCGTCAATCCCGGCGGGCTGTCGACCACCTACCAGTTCGAGTACGGCACCTCCTCCTTCGCCGCCGCGACCGCGAAGGGCAGCGCCGGCTCGGGATCGGGATCGGTGACGGTCACGGCAAAGATCACCGGCCTGAGGCCCGGGACCGCCTACATCTTCCGGCTGGTGGCGTCGAACTCGGAGGGGTCGAGCACGGGAGTCCAGTCGAGCTTCACGACCACCTCCGCTGCCGTACCGACCGCGACGACCGGGTCGGCCTCCGGGACGATGGCGACCAGCGCCACCCTCACCGGGACGCTGAACCCGAACGGCTCGGCGACGACCTACTGGTTCGAGTACGGCACGACGTCCAGCTACGGCTCGCAGACGGCCCACGTCGACGGCGGCTCGGGCACCTCCGAGAGCCAGGTCAGCGCGCTCGTCTCGGGGCTGAAGGCGGGCACCACCTACCTCTTCCGCCTGGTCGCAGCGAACGCCTTCGGCACGACCGTGGGTGTCGGTCAGGTCGTGACCACGCAGACCACTTCCTGCACCCAGTACGAGCAGTCCGTCTCGGACGCAGAGCAGACCGTGGCGAATCAGGAGGCCGCGGTCCAGTCCGCTCAGCTGAACCTGACCCAGACCGAGGCTTCGATCGCGGGCAGCACCACGCCTTCGTCGGCAACGATCGCCCAGGACGACGCCTCGGTCAAGCAGGCGCAGGCGACGGTCGCCGCAGATCAGAAGGCGCTCGAGGCCACGGTACTCACCGCTCCGATCGCGGGCACGGTGACGGCGGTCAACGGCGCGGTTGGCTCGACCGTGAGCGCCGGCTCCTCCACGGTGACCGTGGCGGGCCAGAGCTCGTCGAGCTCATCGTCGTCCTCGTCCACCAGCTCACCGACCAGCGGCGGAGGCTCGACCTCGTCGTCCGGTTTCGTGACGATCGACTCGCTGCACGAGCTCGTGGTGGTAGCCGGGTTCGCCGAGGCGGACGCCGCCGATCTCAAGGTCGGGCAGCCGGCGACGCTGACCTTCCCGGCGCTCACGAACACGGAAGTCGCGGGCAAGGTCGTCGCGGTCTCGAACTCTTCCACCGTCGTCAGCAATGTCGTCACCTACGACGCCACGATCGCCCTCATCAACCCGCCGAAGGACATCAAGCAGGGGATGACGACCAGCGTCAGTGTGGTCACCGAGACGAGAGCGAATGTCCTCGTCCTGCCGACGGCCGCGATCACGACCACCGGGGCGATCTCCACGGTGCAGCTGCTGCAGAACGGTGAGACGACTGTGACACGCGTGACCACCGGCCTCGTCGGCACCTCCACCACCGAGATCGTCAGCGGGTTGCGGGTAGGCGATGTGGTCGTCGAGCCCACCGTGACGATCACCGCCAGCTCGAGCTCCACAACCGGTTCCGGCGGTCCGTTCGGCGGCGGTGCGGGCGGCCTCGGTGGAGGCGGCATTGGGTTCCCCGGTGGCTAGCGAGCGCGATCAGTCGGTCCTCGACCTGCGGCGGATCGTGAAGACCTACTCGCTCGGCGCGATCGACGTTCACGCGCTCCGTGGGGTCTCGCTCTCGGTCTCACGGGGGGACTTCGTTGCGATCATGGGGGCGTCCGGATCGGGTAAGTCGACGCTGATGCACATCATCGGCTGCCTCGACGTTCCGACGCGAGGACAGTACTTCCTCGACGGAATCGACGTTCGAACGCTCGACGAGGCTTCTCTCTCGCGAATCCGCAGCCGCAAGATCGGGTTCGTCTTCCAGTCCTTCAACCTCGTTCCTCGAACGACCGCGCAGGCGAACGTCGAGCTGCCGCTCCTCTACGCGGGAGTCAAGCCGAAGGAGCGCCGGCAGATGGCGGCCGAGGCGCTTGACGCGGTCGGGCTCGCCGATCGCGCCGCACACATGCCCAACGAGCTCTCCGGCGGCCAGCAGCAGCGCGTCGCGCTTGCACGGGCGATCGTGACGCGGCCGGCGCTCGTCCTCGCCGACGAGCCGACGGGCGCGCTCGACACGGCCACGAGCGAGGAGATGATGGCGATGTTCAGCCGGCTCAACGCAGCCGGCCGGACGATCGTCTTGATCACGCATGAGGAGGAGATCGCCGCGTACGCGAAGCGGCGTGTGAGGCTCCGCGACGGCCTGATCATCGACGACCGGCGCCAGGCACCCGTGGGGGCGGCTCCCCCGAAGCTCTGGCCCGAGCCCGCTCGAGCGTCCGGAGCGTCCGCGTCATGAGTGGCCTCGACGCGCTTCGGGTCGCCTGGCAGGGCGCGACCGCGAACAAGCTCCGTTCTGCGTTGACGATGCTCGGTGTCATGATCGGTGTCGCTGCTGTGATCATCCTGCTCGCCGTCGGTAACGGCTCGGCGCAGGCCGTCCAGAACCGGATCAAGCAGCTCGGGACGAACACGATCACGGTGCTCAGCCGGGGCCGCTTCGGCGGCGGGCCCTCGACAACGGGTACGCAGTCGAAGAACGCGACGCTCACGCTCGCGAGCGTCCAGGCGATCGAGGATCCCTCCCAGGCACCGGACGTCGAATCCGTGTCCCCCGTGATCACTACGAGCGTCACCGCGACGTACGGCGCCGCGAGCTCCTCCTCGGTCCAGGTGATCGGGACGACGCCGACATACCTGAGCGCGGAGGACTACACCGTCTCGGCCGGACGACCGCTGACCACCGCCGACGTGACCAACCGGCGCCGGGTTGCTCTGATCGGCCAGACGGTCGTCAGCGACCTGTTCGCAACAGGCGAGAACCCGCTCGGCAAGACGATCATGCTCGGCTCCGCGAGCTTCGTCGTCTCCGGCGTGCTCGCCTCGAAGGGCACCTCGGGCGTCACGAATCAGGACAACGTCATCATCGCGCCCTACACGGCGGTCCAGGACGAGCTCACCGGGCAATCCGCTTCCTTCTCGCAGTTGCTCGTCCAGGCGAAGTCGACGAAGACCCTCAACGACGCCGCGGCGCAGGTCGAGTACATTCTCGCGGCACAAACCGGCACCACGACTGATTCGCTGCCGTTCTCGGTCATCAACCAGGGCTCGCTTCTGGCGACCGCCCAGTCGACGTCGGGCACATTCACGACGCTCCTCGGAGCGGTGGCGGCGATCTCGCTCCTCGTCGGCGGGATCGGCGTGATGAACATCATGCTCGTCACCGTCACGGAACGGACCCGTGAGATCGGCATCCGCAAGGCGGTCGGGGCCCAGCGGGGAGCGATCCTGTCCCAGTTCCTCATCGAGGCGGTGCTGCTGTCGCTGCTCGGAGGGCTCGCCGGGGTCGCGCTCGGAGTGATCGGCACCCGCTTCAAGATCCAGGGCGTCACACCGATCATCGCCGGCTACTCGATCCCGCTTGCATTCGGCATCTCGATCGCCGTCGGCGTGTTCTTCGGCCTCTACCCGGCGAGCCGAGCCTCCGCCCTTCGGCCCATCGACGCGCTTCGCTACGAATGAGCGACGGGACCCACACCAGCGAAGAGGTCTGGCCCGAGCCCGCGGACGGCTCCGAGGAGCCGACCGTCGCCTCGGACGGCGCCGACGCGCACACGTCGGAATATCCAACCCTCGGGGGCGAGGAGGTCTCGCCGGCGTTCTCAGGCGCCGAGCCGGAGGGTGATGACGAGGACGAGTGGCCCGTCCGCGCCCCCGCGAAGGGCATCCGGCTCGGGATCCCGGCCGCCGCGATGGTTGCCGTCACTCTTGTCGCGCTCGGCTTCTGGGGGGGTGCGGTTGCCCAGAAGAGCCACTCCACCGCGACCGGAACAGGCGCAGCCGCCGGCTTCGCTGCGCGGCTGCGGAACGCCGCGTCGGGCGGGACCGGCGCAAACGGCGCCGGCTTCCAGCTCCCCGGCACAGGCACGGGCGGATCGAACGGCACGACCGGGACGATCTCCGTCGTGGACGGCGACACCCTCTACATCCTCACAGCGTCGAACGAGCTCGTGAAGGTGAAGATCAACACGTCGACGACGGTCACCAGGAACGCAAAGTCCTCGGCCACCGAGCTGCGGCCGGGCGACACCGTCGTTGTCCAGGGCGCCACCGGCACGGGCGGGACCGTCCAGGCCTCGTCGGTAGCAGCCACCGCGAAAGGGGTGAGCTCGACTGCCGGAGGGCTCGGCGGATTCACGCCCGGCGGGGCCGGAGGAGGGCTCGGACAAGCAGCGCCCGGCGGATGAGCCCGCCAGCCCACCAACCAATGAAACGCCAACCCACGAAATGAGACCCACATGAACTCGCTCATCCCCAACGGCACCGGTATGAAGCCGGTCAGGACGCTCCTTACCCTTGCCCTCCCGGCGGTGCTCTGTGTCCTCGCCGTCGCCGGCTGCGGATCCTCGAAGAACGCAGCATCGACCATAACCACAACGACCCAGGCGGCTACCGGGACCACACCTTCAGGATCGGCCAACGTCAGCGCGTATCAGAGCTGTCTGCAGTCGCACGGCGTCAGCTTTCCGCAGGGAGCGCCTTCGGGCGGCACCAACGGCGGTAGCCCACCGGCGGGCGGTATCGGCGGCGGCGCACCCGGGAGCGGACGACCTTCCATCAGCGCGGCGCAGCGGAAGGCATTCCAGGCCTGCGCCAGCTTGCAGCCTTCCGGGGGCGGCTTCGGGGGCGGCGGTGCCGCGAACAGCAACAGCCCGACCTTCGCGAAGTTCCAGAGTTGCCTGAAGCAGCACGGCGTCGATCCCACCGACTCGAACGCCCGCGGTTCCTCGGCGTTCCAGACCGCTCTCAGCGCCTGCCGCAGCCTTCTCCCGAGTCAGGGCGCCGGCGGCGGCTCGGGTTTGGGCGGGGGTGCGCCTCCCGGCGGCGCTGTAGGGTTGGGCAGCAGCAGTTCGTTCGCCAAGTTCCAGGCCTGTCTCAAGAGTCACGGAGTCAACACCGGGGCCGCCGGCCAATCGTCGGCCAAGACGCAGGCGGCGATCGCCACGTGCCAGAAGCTCCTCCAGCCCACCGGTTCTGGAACTACCACAACGACGGGATGACGAATGGGCACCAACCACGAGAAATCCCACGCGGTCATTTCAGGAAACGTTCAGCTACCTCTAGGACCGAGCTAATAAGCACGCGGTCGAATGCGCGGGTCGATGATTCTGCATCGGATTCAGGTTCGTAGTCCTCGGGGCTGGCTGCTGCTGGCGGTCGCGGCGGTCGCGGCTGTCGCACCGATGGCAGCACCGGCGTCCGAGGCGGCAGCGCCCGGTAACGCAGGCGGGCACGAGACATTCTCCGCGCTACGCGCGAGCACTTCGACCGCCGTGAGCTCCAACTGGGCCGGGTACATGGCCACAGGCACGTCCACCACCTACACCAGTGTCACCGCGACCTGGAAACAGCCGACCGTTACCTGTGAGGACGGGGACGCTGGGGCGGCCTCGGCGTTCTGGGTCGGACTGGGCGGATCGTCATCCGCGTCCCAGGCCCTCGAGCAGATCGGGACCTCGGCCGACTGCGATTCCAAGACCGGGAAGCCGAAGTACTACGCGTGGTACGAGCTCGTGCCGAGCCCGTCGGTCACGATCAAGAACCTCAAGGTCGCTCCCGGCGATCTGATCACGACCTCGGTGAACATCACCAGCAGCGACACCGTGCTCGTCCAGGTGAAGAACCGGACTCGCAAGACGTCGTTCACGAAGAGCCTGACGGTCGAGAACCCCGACCTCAGCTCCGCCGAATGGATCGCCGAGGCGCCATCGACCTGCAACGGATATCGCTGCGTCACACTGCCGCTCTCGAATTTCGGGTCGGTCCTGTTCACCAAGATCGCGGCGATCGGGAACGGCATCGGCGGCACTCTGACCGCAAACCCCGGCTGGACGACGACGGCGATCTCGCTCGTGGCCGACAACCGGCACGGGTTCTTCCCCGGCCCAGACACGTACGCCGGAGCATCATCATCAAGTGCCGGGGCGAGCCCCGGAGACGCGTCCACCGACGGCGGGTCATTCACGGTGACGTGGTCGTCGAGTGACGCCGCGACGGGCTGACCGGCCTCGTCCGATCAGGGAGTTCTTATCGTGCCAGCACTTGCTTCGCGGCACTCGGATCTGGCTTCCGGGTCGGAAGCGCTCGCACCGAGTCGCGCGAGCTGAGCGGCATGGGAATGCGCCGAATCACGGGCTCTCCGTTCGAACCCGAACGGAGCTCTTCATCCAGAAGGATGTTGATGGCGACGCGGCCGAGCTCATAGTGGGGGAGGGCGACCGTTGTCAACTTCGGCCTCACCCAGGAGGCCATCAAATCGTCGTCGAAGGACACGACGGAGACATCGTTCGGGACGTCGAGGCCAGCGTCGGCAAGTGCCTGGTACGCACCGAGGGCGAGTCGGTCGTTGAAGCAGATCAGGGCCGACGGTGTGGTCTTTCGGAGCAACCGCTGCGTCGCGTCGTACCCGATCTCGGGCTGCCAGTCAGGGCATGGGATCGCAGCTGCGACACCGACCCCGACCTCGCTGAGTGACTCGGTGATTCCCTGGAGTCGCTGAATCGCGGCGAGACTGTCCTTCGGGACTCGGTTTGGTGGTGCCGCGCCGATGAGCCCGATCGCGTCTCGGTGGCCGGCGTCGAGAAGGACGCGTGCGACCGTGCGGCCTGCGCCGACCTCGTCCGGGACCACCGATGGGATCGTCGATCCGTTGGCAGGAACAGCGTTCAGCAGGACAGCGGGGCCGTGGGTGAGCCCCCTGGGAACGGTGATCTCGCGCGTATACATCGACGCCAGCACGATCCCGTCCACGCCGCGGTCGTGCATCGATTCGATCAGCTGCTGCTCGAGGTCTCGATCGCCTTCGGTCTCGCCGATGAACAGGAGAATTCCTTTTTCCCGGGCGGCATCGAGCGCACCCCAGATCAGGTGGCCGGCGAAGGCCGTCGTCGCGACGGTATCCGAGACGAACCCGATCGTCTTGCTGCTGCCGGTCCGGAGGCTCCGCGAGATGATGTTCGGCCTATAGCCGGTATCGCGGACCGCTTTGCGAACACGGGCTTCGACGTCCGCGGAGATTCGCATCTCCTCACGCCGGCCCGAGAGAACGAACGACGCTGCCGTTTGCGAGACGCCGGCGCTCCGGGCGACATCGGCAAGCGTGATCCGGGTCGTTCCCACTCTCTTCTAACCACCTTCCTGTGTGGACGTCTCTTGACAAACGTATCGAAGGGTCGCATTATCCCACACCAGCTATTTCGATTTAGCAGCGTCCTAGTTCGATTTAGCAATTCGGTCCAGCTTCAAGTCTGTCACCCACCGGCCGCACTCACAAAGTGACATAGGAGGAGAACGATGTTTGAAAGCCTTCAATCCGTTCGGCGGAGACGGCGCCAGCCTGGCGGTCGTCCGCTGCTTTCGCTGCTCGCAGTGTTCGGCGTGCTCGGTCTCTGCCTCGCGGCGAGTGGAGCCGCTGCGGCAAAGGGAGCGTCCGCGCCGACCTTCGCGCAGGCATGCGGGACGGATCCGATCACGATGCAGGGCTACTTCGAGTCTGGTTTCCCCGACATCACCGACCTGACGTCGGCGTTCACGAAGCAGTACCCGAGCGTCACGTGGAACGTTCGCGAGGATCCTTTCGCCACGATCACGCAAGATGCGCCGCTGACGCTCGGCGGGCCGAATCCCCCCGACCTCATGCGGCTCCCGACCATCGGCGGGCTCGTGAAGGACGGTCTGCTGAAGAATCTCAACCCGTATTTCAAGGAATACGGGTGGAGTACGTTCCCGGCTTCGCAGTTGGCCCAGCTTCGGACGTCGACAAGCGGAGTGGGAGTCGGCAGCGGTCCCCTGTTCGCGATGGGGGTCAACTACAGCCTGACCGGCGTGTTCTACAACAAGGCGCTCGCGAAGAAGATCGGGATGACGAGCACCCCGAAGACGCTGGCGGAACTCGACGCGCTGCTTGCGAAGGCAAAGGCGGCGGGAATCACGCCGATCGAGCAGTTCAACGGCGGTGCGACCGGCGGGCTGCTGTTTCCGCTGCAGCAACTGATGGCCGACTACGGTTCAGCCGCTCAGATCAACAACTGGGTGTTCGATAAGCCGAATGCGACGATCAACACCGCCGCGAACGTGAAGGCGACCGCCCATCTCCAGACGTGGATCAAGAACGGCTACTTCAACTCGGATGCCAACTCGGTGCTCTACCCGCAGATGATGAGCAATTTCGAGGCCGGAAAGGCGCTCCTGATCTTCGACGGCGACTGGGAGTCCGGGAACTTCGACACACACATGCCGGGGAAGGTCGGGTTCTTCCTCATGCCGCCGCTCAACGCCGGCGGTAAGCAGGCCGCGATGTCCGCACCGCTGACCTATGGCATCGCAGCAAAGGCGCCTCACGCGGACTGCGCCGCGTTCTTCCTGAACTGGGTCGCGACGAACCCGACCGCGCGCAAGATCAACGTCACGGCCGGAGGCTCGAACCCGGGGGGGCCGGCAAGCCTCTCGATCCCTGTCGTGAAGCCGGGCTCGACGACCTCCCAGACCCTGGCGGCCGGGGCGATCGCCGCGAAAGACAACGGTGACATGGGGTTCATCGCGAATGCGAATGGATCGATCTACGCGGAGGCGTGGACGCCCGAGGTACAGAAGCTCTTCGGTGGGCGCGAGACACCGCAGGGCGTGCTCAAGTCCGTCCAGGCTGCGTACGTCAAGGACGGGAGCTAACACCCGGTGACGACGTCTGACGCGACGGTAACGCCTGCGCGCGAGGATCGCGCCTCCGGGCGAGTATCGACGTCGCGGGCCCTCCTCGTGGGGGCCCGCGACGCGCGGCTTCACGGTTGGCTGTTCCTGCTGCCCGCACTCGGGGCCTACGGCGTGTTCGTCCTCTGGCCGCTCGTGAACAGCGTCCGCTACTCGCTCTACGCCTGGGATGGGGTGGGGCCCGCGAAATGGGTGGGGCTCGAGAACTACCGGTCGGTGTTCAGCGATCCGACACTGCTCGGAGTCCTCGGGCACGCATTCAAGCTGATCATCTACTTCTCGGCGATCCCGGTCGTTCTCGGCCTGATCATCGCCACGGTGATGAGACGCAGCGTTCCCGGCCGGCTGGGCTCGTTCGCTCGCACCGTGTTGTTCCTGCCGCAAGTCGTGCCGCTGGTTGCGGCCGGTATCGCGTGGAACTGGATGTTGTCCTCGGACGGCACCGTCAACCAGGGTCTGTCGGCGATCGGCCTGGGCGGCGCGACCCGCGCCTGGCTCGGAGATTTCACCTACGCGCTGCCGGCGGTCGGAGTCATCGGGATCTGGGTTCTGCTGGGGTTCTGCACCGTGCTTCTGCTCGTCGGGATGAGCAAGATCGACCCGGCGCTGTACGAAGCATCCGAGTTGGACGGAGCAGGCCCACTACGCGAGTTCCTCACGATCACGCTTCCGAGCCTCTGGCAGGAGATAGGCGTGTGTGTCACGGTCACCGTGGTCGCCGCGCTGTCCGCCTTCGACATCGTCTACATCTCGACGAGCGGAGGGCCCGGCAACGAGACGATGGTTCCGGGGCTCAAGATCTACCAGCTCGCCTTCTATAACCGCGAGGTCGGGCTTGCCTCCGCGCTCGCCGTCGTCCTGATGGTGCTCGTGTTGATCTGCGTACTGCCGGTCCAGTGGTTCGTCAACAGGGCCAACAGAACGTGAACGTCTCCCGGACCACGAGGCTCAGCGGGACAGCCCTGCTGCTTCTCTTGATCGGCTGGACACTCCTCCCGTTCGCGAGCCTCTTCACCGCTGCCCTCCACGAATCGGGCACCTACCCGAGCGGCCTCGACTGGCCCTCGAATCCGCACTGGGGCAACTTCGTCGACGCCTTCAATGCCGCGAACATGACGACCATCTTCAAGTCGAGCGTGCTGATCGTGCTCGGCACAGTGCCCATAACGGTCGTCATGGCGACGATGGCCGGTTTCGCTCTCGGCCAGCTACGCGTCGCCGGGGGCCGGCTGATCTTCCTGCTTTTCCTGCTCGGCCTGACGCTGCCGTTCGAGGGGATCATCGTGCCGCTCTATTACGAGATTCTCCGGATGGGCTTCCTGGACACCCGCTGGGCGATCATCCTGCCGTTGACGGGCCTGTTCATGCCGTTCGGAGTGTTCTGGATGCGGGCGCATTTCGTGAACATGCCGGACGAGCTCACCGAGGCAGCGCAAATCGACGGAGCCACAACTTGGCAGCTCTTCTGGGGGCTTCACGTCCCGCTTGCACGTCCCGCGATCGTCTCGCTTGCGATCCTGACGACCGTCTGGACCTGGAACCAGTTCCTGCTGGCAATCGTCCTCGTCAACAATCCGCTCAAGCGGACAATGGCCGGCGCCCTCGGGGCGTTCCAGGGTGACTGGGGCACCAACGTGCCGCTCCTGTCGGCCGGCTCCCTGCTGATCCTGGCGCCGATGATCATCATCTACTTCATCTTCCAGCGCCAGTTCCTCTCGGCGCTCCTCCAGGGCTCGCTGAAGGGATAACTCTCGATGGCAGCGCCCCAGACCTTCCGGCCGTTACTGGCAGACCGGGAACAAGACGCATGAGTCTGCGCCTACCCGATAAGTGGGTCTGGGATTTCTGGGTCGTCGAGCGGGGGCCTGAGCAACACATCTTTTACCTGCAGGCGCCACGGACACTCGAGCTGCCTGAGCTACGCCACCACCATGCCTCGATCGGTCACGCAGTCTCGCGCGATCTTCGTCGGTGGAGGGTGCTGCCCGATGCGCTTCGTCCGGGTCCCGACGGCAGCTGGGATGACCTGGCGACCTGGACCGGGAGCACGATCGAGTGGGACGGGCGCTGGTACATGCTCTACACGGGGATCAGCCGGCGCGACGAAGGGTTGATCCAGCGCATCGGGCTTGCCGTCTCGGACGACCTGATCGCATGGGTCAAGCACCCCGGGAACCCTGTGCTCGAGGCTGATCCGCGCTGGTACGACCTGCTCGACCTGCCACGTTGGCGTGACCAGTCGTGGCGTGATCCATGGCTCGTCCGCCACCCCGACGACGGCTCGTTCCACTGCCTCGTCACCGCCAGGTCGCCTCTCGGCGCGAGTGACGGCGCCGGTGTGATCGGTCACGCACGCTCGCTCGACCTCGTCGAATGGGAGGTTCTTCCCCCGGTGACGCAGCCCGGAGATTTCGCGCAGGTCGAAGCACCCCAGCTGGTTCCGGTCGACGGCTGGTTCGCTCTGCTGGTCTCATGCCAGGCCGAGGATCACTCGCGCGAGCGGATGGAAAGGACGGGAGCGATCGGCGAGACCGGCACGTTCTTCTTCTCCGGCAGCGACATGTTCGGCCCCTTCTCGGTGCCGGGACGTCCGATCGCTGCGCCGGACGGACCGCTCGGGCCGCTCTACGCCGGGAAGATCCTCTCGCGGGGCCCCGAAAAGCGCGTGTTCATGGCATTCCGCGGTGACGGCGACCGCGACTTTCTCGGTGAGCTGACCAACCCGCTGCCGGTCAGCTTCGAAGCCGATGGGCAGGTCTTCTTGCGGTTTCCGCGAGTGCGAGCCGGAGTCGAACGATGACTCTTGCCCCGGAGATTCGATCACTCCTCGACTGGGGTGCGAGCCTCGGCGACTCCTTTGGCTCGCTGCCGCTCCCTCAGCGCCGCGTGGCGGTCAGGGACGAGCTGGACCGCGAGCTGCGGCGTCGAGGAGTCGTCGTCGAGCCGGTTGCTGCAACCCTCGAGGAGCGGATAGCGGTCGACGGTGGGGAGCTCCGGGTACGCCTCTTCGTTCCCGACGGTGTTGCACCCCACGGAGCATTCGTCCACTTCCACGGAGGCGGATTCGTGTTCGGCACGATCGACTCGCTCGTGAACGACGCCAAGTGCGCGCACATATGTCGGGCTGCCGGATGTTTGGTTGCGACCGTCGATTACCGGCTCGCGCCCGAGTACCGGTTTCCGACGGCGGTGAACGACTGCTACGAGGCACTTTCCTGGCTGGGGGAGAACGCCGCACGTCTTGGTGTCGACCCAGATCGGATCGCCGTCGGCGGAGAGTCCGCCGGAGGCAACCTCGCGGCTGCCGTCGCGCTCATGGCCCGCGACCGCGGAGGGCCGGCGATAGCGCTCCAGATGCTCGAAGTCCCCGTTACGGACATCAGCCACGACGCGGACGACTACCCATCGGTCGCGCTCTTCGGCGATGGCTTTGGTCTTGATCGCGCCGAGATGGAGGTCTACGGGCAGGAATACCTCGCCGATCTCGAGAATGGCTCGAACCCCTACGCCTCTCCCGTGCTCGCGGATGACTTGACCGGCGTCGCGCCGGCACACGTGATCACGGCTGAATTCGACATGCTCCGCGACAGTGGCGAGGCCTACGCACGTCGACTCGCGGAGGCGGGTGTTCAGACCACTCTTCACCGGCGGCTCGGGCACAACCATGGCTCGAGCGTGTTGTGGCACCAATGGGGGCCCGCGCGTGCCTGGATGGATGAGGTCGTCGATGCGCTGCGGCACGGTCTGGCCGGGCGCCGGATGGAAGGCAGCCGATGATCGCGGTGGTCGGGGAGGCCCTGATCGACGCACATCTCGACGGAGATGTTCTCCGCCCGTTTCCGGGAGGCGGGCCGTTCAATACGGCTGTCGCGCTTGCCCGCCTCGGTACGCCCGCGTGTTTCCTCGGCGCCCTGTCGCGCGATCGCTTCGGCGAATTACTCGACGCCACGCTCCGATCGGCCGGCGTCCACACCGAGCACGTCATGCGCGTCGACGCGCCGACCCCTCTCGCCGTCGTGGACGCAGGTGCTCTCGAGCCGTCCTTCTCCTTCTATCTCAGCGGCACCGCCCACGAGGCATTCACGCCAGGCGTAGCAGGGGATCTCGCTCCGACCGTCGCTGCCGTCCAGGTCGGATCGCTCGCCCTCGCGACCGATCCTCCGGGTTCGGCGATCGCCGAGTTCGCAGAGCGCGAGTCCGAAAATCGACTCCTTGTAGTCGATCCGAACATCCGGCCTGCGGTCATCGACGATCGCCGCGCCTACGTGAGCAGGTTTGAGCGGCTATCGCAAGTGGCGGGACTGCTGAAGATAAGCGCCTCCGATCTGGCCTGGCTCTACCCCGACCAGAGCGTGGACGGCGCAGCGGAACGCCTACTCGAACGCGGCGCCACCTGCGTCGTCGTCACGCGCGGAGCGCAGGGGGCCGCAGGCTGGATCGGGTCCAGAACCGCTCGGGCGAAGATCGTGCCGGTTGAAGTCGTGGACACGGTCGGGGCAGGCGACGCCTTCTGTGCCGGGCTGCTCGCCTGGCTCTACAGGTTCGGCCGTCTCTCTGTCTCGGCGCTCGGGGATCTCCCCATCGTCGAACTGGAGGCCGCCCTCGCTTATGCCAGCGCCGTCGCGGCTGCCCAATGCAGTAGAGCCTCGGCCTGGGGGCCCACGGCGGCTGACGTCGAGCGATTACTCGAGATGTACCGATCGAGCGGGGCCGAATCACGAGAGGGGAGCGATGGCGTCGCTCGAATTCGATGAGGTCAGCAAGACATACGGATCCGATGTCTGGGCCGTCCGCGAGCTGACGCTCGCGGTGAACAACGGAGAGTTCGTTGTCCTCGTCGGGCCGTCAGGCTGCGGCAAGACGACCGCTCTTCGCATGCTGGCCGGGCTGGAACCGATCAGTGTCGGCGAGATCCGTATCGGCGGCTTGCGCGTCAACGACACTCCTTCGCGTGATCGTGACATCGCGATGGTCTTTCAGAATTACGCGCTCTACCCGCACCTGAGCGTGTACGACAACATCGGTTACGGGCTCAAGGTACGTCGCGTGCCCAAAGGAGAGCGGCGCGTTCGCGTCGAGGAGGCTGCGGCAATGCTCGGACTCACGGACGAGCTGAAGCGCAGGCCGAGCCAGCTATCCGGGGGTCAGCGCCAGCGCGTGGCCATGGGGCGGGCGATCGTGCGGCGGCCGGAAGCGTTCCTGATGGACGAGCCGCTCTCGAACCTCGACGCTCGATTGCGCGTTCAGATGCGTACCGAGATCGCCCGCATCCAGCGGGAGCTCGGCGTGACGACGATCTATGTCACGCACGACCAGGTCGAAGCCATGACGATGGCCGACCGGGTTGCCGTCCTCCGCAGAGGCGAGCTCCAGCAGTTCGAGACACCGCAGCGGGTCTATTCCAATCCGGCGAACCTCTTCGTCGGGGTATTCATCGGCAGCCCGGCGATGAACGTCGTCGAGGGCCGCCTCAGTAAGGGCGAGAGTGGAATCGAGTGCCATGTCGGCGACTACCGCATTGCGATCCCGGACCAGATCATCGCCGTGGAGCCCGCCCTTGCTCAGGCGGTCGGTCGGACCGTCGCCGTAGGGATTCGACCGGAGGCGATCTCGGTCACCCCCGGAGGCCAGGACGGACTCAGAGGAGCGGTTGTCGTCTCCGAGGAACTGGGTTCCGAGGTGATCTCGCATGTCGAGGTGTCCGCGACGTCGGTCAGGGACGAGGCGATAGTCGAAGGCCTTCCGGAGGGCACGCCGGCCGGAGCTGCTCCGGCCGCCGGCGGCGATCGGAAAGGAAAAGCTGTCATCGTCGCGCGCCTTCCGCCAGAGGCTGATTTCAGACGTGGAACGTCGGTCTCACTCGTATTCGATCCGAAGAAGCTGCATTTCTTCGATCTCGGCGACGGACGTACGTTGCGCGCCAGGAGGTGACCCGACGTCGTTGCGCAGGAGGTCGAGCCACCGACCTCGTCGAGTCCTACGTCGAGAGACGGTAGAGGCTTGCGGGCGTCGCCGCCATGATCTCGGCGGCGGCGCGGGGCCCGGCGACGTCCTCGATTGCCGCGGTCGTCTCGCGCCAGACCTGGAAGTAGTCACCGTTCAGCAACGCCACCGGCCAGTCGCTTCCGCAGACGAGGCGCTCGGAGCCGAATGCATCGACTGCGACGCGGATCGCGGGCTCGAGATCAGTCGCGCTCCATGCGGTCGTGGGGATGACGGTGTTCAGGCCGGAGATCTTCGCGTACACATTCGGCTCCTCGGCCGCGGAGCGCAGGAGCTCTTCCCAGAGCGTCATCTGCCGAGTGCCGAGCGGCGGCTTGGCGAGGTGGTCGACGACCAGGACCAGCCCGGGGTGGCGCCGGGCGAGCTCGGGGACGTCGCCGAGATGGTCTGGGAAGACCGCCGGCAGCTCGAGGATCAGCCCTTCCTCCTCGAGCATCGAGAGCGCCGGCTGGACGGCCGGTTGGAGAATCCAGTGGGCGTCGGCCTCCTGGTGAATCAGGTGACGTATACCCCTGAGCTTTGGCCTCTCGAGGAGCTCGTCCAGCCTCGCACGCGCGCGGCGCTCGTCATCGAGGCGGCACCACGCGACGACGCCGCCGATCCATGACACATCGCTTACGAGGCCGAACATGTAGTCGGTGTCTGCGTCCGATCCGGCGCTTTGTACGAGAACGGTCTGGGTGACACCCACGGCCTGCAGTAAGGGCTCGAGGTCGTCCGGCTCGAACACGCGCGCGATCGCCGCATGCTCGGCCGTCATCCACGGCTGCGGGCTCTGTGCCGGATTCCAAAAGTGGTGATGGGCGTCGATGGTCACCGTGGGCGTGATTTCACTTCGAAGGCGTCGCGGCCCAGACCGGGCCGTCCGGGAATGCGTACTCCTCGAGAGATTCGGGCAGCATCTCGATGCTGTAGCCGGGGTCGTGAGGTACCCGGTAGCGGCCCCTTTCGACGACCGCAGGGTGACGGAAATGCTCGTGCAGGTGGTCGACCCACTCGACCACGCGGTCGTCGAGCGAGCAGCTGACGCTCACGTAGTCGAAGACGGCGAGATGCTGAACGTACTCGCACAGGCCGACCCCACCGGCGTGCGGGCAGATCGGAACGCCGAACTTGGCTGCCATCAGGATGATCGCCAGGACCTCGTTGACACCCCCGACCCGGCAGGCGTCGATCTGGCACACGTCGATCGCTCCCGCCTGGAAGAGCTGCTTGAACAGGACCCGGTTCTGGACGTGCTCGCCGCCGGCGACGCGGATCGGCGCGACGGCCTTCCGGATCCTCGCGTGCCCGAGGACGTCGTCCGGGCTCGTCGGCTCCTCGATCCACCAGGGATCGAACTCGCGAAGTGCCCTCACCGCGCCGATGGCCTCGTCGACACCCCAGACCTGGTTCGCGTCCATCATCAGCTTCCGGCCCGAGCCGAGCACCTCCCGGACCAGCCTTGCCCGGCGAGCGTCCGAATCGCCGTCTCCGCCGACCTTCATCTTGACGTGCTCGAATCCATCCGCGATCGCCTTCTCTACGAGTGCCTTGACCTTTTCGTCGTCGTATCCGATCCAGCCCGTCGATGTCGTGTAGGCGGGGTAGCCGGCGCCGATGATCTGCGCCTCGCGCTCTGCCTTCCCCGCCGCGCCCGTGCGCAGAAGGTCGAGCGCCTCGTCGGGCGACAGGGCGTCCTCGATGTAGCGGAAGTCGATCGCTGACACGAGGACTTCCGGGGGAAGGCCTGTGAGCAGCTTCCACAGCGGCATGCCCGCCTCCTTTGCCCAGAGATCCCACACCGCATTGACGACCGCCCCCACGGCGAGATGGATGACGCCCTTCTCCGGTCCCAGCCAGCGGAGCTGGTCATCAGACGCAAGTGAGCGCCAGAAGCTGCGCATGTCACCGGTGATGCCCTCGAGCGTGCGGCCGGCTACGAGTGGCTCGAGCGCTCGAATCGCGGCGACGCACACCTCGGTCCCCCGTCCGTTCGTGAAGGTCAAGCCGTGGCCGCTCGCACCGGAGTCGGTCTGAAGGACGACATAGGCCGCCGAGTAGTCGGGCTTCCGGTGCATGGCGTCGGACCCGTCGAGGGACCGGGAGGTGGGGAAGCGGACGTCGTGGGTGCTGAGGCCTGTGATCCTCACTCCGAATCCCATCCGAGCTCCGACCAGAGCTCCTCGGGCACCGGATGATCGAGGAGGCGGGCGTCCTCGGTGATCTCGTCCGGTGTCCGGGCGCCGACCAGGATGGACGTCACGGCGGGATGTCGTAGCGGGAACTGGATGGCCGCGGCGGCGAGTGGGACTCCATGGCGGGCGCAGGCCTGCGCTAGCTTCCGACGCAGCTCGAGGACAGCCGGTGCAGCCGCCCGGTAGTCATACGTGGTGCCGCCGGCCAGCACGCCGCTGTTGAAGACGCCGGCAGCGAGGAGCTCGACGCCGCGCTCCGCGCAGAGCGGCAGAAGCTCCTCGGCGGAACGGTCGAGCAGCGTGTAGCGGCCCGCGAGCATGACCACGTCGGCGTCGCCGCGCTCGACGAAGGTGATGGCGGTCTGCACCACATTCGTGCCGACGCCCACGCGGGGTGCGAGGTCCCGCATCGTCTCGAGCGCGCGTCGAGCCTCCTCCATGTGCTCCTCCGGGTCGTGAAGGAGCAGAACGTCGACGGCATCGAGCCGAAGCCGTCGGAGGCTCCCGGCGAGCGAGCGGCGCACGCCCTCGGCGCTGAAGTCGAAGACAGCCTCGAGCGCCGGCGCCCCTCGGAACTCCGGGCTCGCCGTGCCGGGCCGAAGCATGCGACCGACCTTGGTGGAGACCGTGTACTCGTCGCGCGGCCGGCCGCTGAGAGCCTGCCCGAGCCGCTCCTCGGCGAGCCCCGAGCCGTAGAGCGGCGCCGTGTCGAAGAAGCGCACCCCGAGGTCCCACGCCGCGTCCACTGTGTCGAGCGCCGCCTGCAGCGTGACCTCTGCGAAGAGGCCGCCGAGGGGTGCCGTCCCCAGTCCCATCCTCGCGATGGCGTTCAATCTCATATGATCGTATTATGTCTTCCGGTGACGCGATGAGTGCCGTCTACTACGAGGGCCACGGACTGTTCTCCGTTCGGGCCGGCCACGCCCGGCCCCCGGCTGCGGGTGAGGTGCGGCTGGAGGTTGCCTACTGTGGCGTCTGCGGCACCGACCTGCACATCGCGCACGGCGCGATGGACGCGCGAATTCGCCCTCCGCAGGTGATCGGGCACGAGATGTCGGGGACGGTTGCCGAGATCGGAGAGGGAGTCGAAGGCTTCCATCCTGGCGACGAGGTGGTCGTGCGGCCGCTCGACCCGCGCGGCGAGACGCCGGCGGATCGCGGCTTGAGCCATATCAGCCGCGGCCTCAAGTTCCTCGGTATCGACGCTCCCGGTGCCCTGCAACAGTCGTGGACCGTCCCCGCATTCACCCTGCACGCGCTCCCCGCCACGGTCGACCTACGCCTCGGCGCCCTCGCGGAGCCGCTGGCGGTCGCTTGTCACGACGTCCGTCGCGGAGATGTCGGCGAAGGCCAGCTGGCGGTCGTCAGTGGTGGCGGCCCGATCGGGCTCCTGATCGCGCTCGTCGCACGAGCCCGGGGAGCCCGGGTGCTGATCGTCGAGCCGGACGTCACGCGTCGTCAGCTCGCCGAGGAGCTCGGGCTCGACGGGCTCGACCCCGGCTCGGACGATGTAGCGGCCCGAGTTCTCGAGGAGAGCGAGGGGGCCGGCGCCGACGTCGTGTTCGAGGTCTCCGGATCGGCCGCCGGGATGCTTGCAGCCACCAGGTATGCGTGCCTGCGGGGGCGAATCGTCGTTGTCGCGATCTTTCCCGAGCCAACGCCGGTGGCGCTGTTCGACGTGTTCTTCAAGGAGCTCGACATCCGCGGCGTGCGTGTCTACGAGCCGGAGGATTTCGAGGCCGCGATCGAGCTTCTGGCAGCCGGTTCGCTCGATGTCGAGCGGCTGATAACCGCTGTCGAGCCGCTCGGGCGCGTGCCCGAGGTGTTCGAGGAGCTCCTCGCGGGACGGCCCGCGATGAAGATCCTGGTCGACTGCCGCGCGTGAACGCCCGGGCCTTCGATCTCTCCGGCCGGACGGCGCTCGTGACGGGATGCAGACGTGGGATCGGCAAGGCCGCGGCGGTCGCTCTCGCAGCAGCCGGTGCCGATGTCATCGGCGTGAGCGCCTCGCTCGGCGAGGGCAGCGAGGTCGCCGCAGCCGTCGAGGCGCACGGTCGCAGCTTCGCCGCGTACCGGTGCGATCTCGGTAACCGTGCCGAGGTTCGCGAGCTCGTCGAGGCGGTGCGCCGCGACCACGAGAGGATCGACATCCTCGTCAACAACGCGGGCACCATCGGGCGCGTCCCCGCGGCCGACCACCCCGACGAGCTGTGGGATCACGTGCTCGAGGTGAACCTCACGGCCCAGTTCATCCTGGCGCGCGAGCTCGGCCGCGACATGGTTGCGCGGGGAAGCGGGAAGATCGTCTTCGTCGCGTCGCTGCTCTCGTTCCAGGGAGGGATCACCGTCCCGAGCTACACCGCGAGCAAGTCCGGCATCGCCGGCCTGACCAAGGCACTCGCGAACGAGTGGGCGCCCCACGGCGTCAACGTGAACGCCGTGGCACCAGGGTACGTCCGGACCGACAACACCCAGGCGCTCCAAGACGACCCGGTCCGCTTCGAGCAGATCCTCGGCCGCATCCCGGCCGGCCGCTGGGCCGAGCCCGAGGACATCGCGGGAGCCGTGGTGTTCCTCTGCTCGCCGGCAGCCGACTACGTGGACGGTGTCGTCCTTCCCGTCGACGGGGGCTGGCTCGGCCGGTGAGCGCCGTATCGGGCCTGAGCGAAGAGACGGTGCTCGCGACGCTCGAACAGGCGAGAGTGCTTCCCGTCGTGGCGCTCGACGACGCTTCGGTTGTTCCCGAGCTCTGCACTGCCCTGCTGGCCGGAGGAATCTCCACGATCGAGATCACGTTTCGGACGCCGGCCGCGGCAGCCGCGCTCGAACGGGCATCGGAGGTCGAGGGAATGGTGGTCGGCGCCGGGACCGTGCTGACTGTCGAGCAGGCGCGTGTAGCGGCGGGAGCCGGGGCCGCGTTCGCCGTCGCCCCCGGGACCGACGAGGAGATCGTCGCCGCCTGCGGAGAGCTGGGGCTGCCGTTCTTCCCCGGAATCGCCACGCCGTCGGAGCTCGGGCACGCCCTGCGGCTGGGATGCGCCGCAGTCAAGGTGTTTCCCGTCGCGACACTTGGCGGCCCCGCATTTCTCCGCGCCGTCTCGGCGACCTTCCCCCAGGCGCGGTTCCTGCCGACCGGCGGAATCGACGCAGGCTCGCTGGCGTCTTACCTCGCCGTCCCGGCTGTCGTGGCCTGCGGCGGGAGCTGGATCTGTGACGCGCGGTCGATCCGCGAGCAGGACTTCGCCGGGATCGAGCACCGCGCGCGGGCCGCGATCGACGGGGCCGGATGACCTGGCCGCTCGAGCTCCGGCCGAGGGACGAATGCCGGTACGACCTGGTGGCGCTGGGCGAGGTGATGCTTCGCCTCGACCCCGGCGAAGGGCGCATCGCCACCACGCGGTCCTTTCGGGTGTGGGAGGGCGGCGGGGAGTACAACGTCGCGCGCGGGCTTCGCCGCTGCTTCGGTCTTCGAACCGGGATGGTCACTGCGCTTGCCGACAACCCGGTCGGCCGGCTGGTCGAAGACCTGATGCTGCAGGGGGGTGTCGAGCAGGCGGAGCTCGTCTGGCGCGCATACGACGGGATCGGACTGGACGTCCGCAACGGGCTCAACTTCACAGAGCGGGGTTTCGGCGTGCGCGGCGCTGTCGGCTGCTCGGACCGCGCGCACACCGCCGCGTCGCAGCTGCGGCCGGGCGACGTCGACTGGGAACGGATCTTCGGTGACGACGGCGCGCGCTGGCTGCACACGGGCGGCGTCTTCTGCGCCCTCTCGGAGACAACGCCCGCCGTCGCGCTCGAAGCCGTCTCAGCGGCACGTCGGCACGGCGCTGTCGTCTCCTACGACCTGAACTACAGGCCGTCGCTCTGGCGCTCGCGCGGTGGCGCGGACGCGGCCGCCGAGGTCAACCGTGAGATCGTCCGGCACGTGGACGTCCTCTTCGGCAACGAGGAGGATTTCGCCAAGGCACTCGGGTATCCGCTGGAGGAAGCGGACGAGGACCTCCTCGAGCTCGACGTCGGGAGCTACGAGCGCCTGCTGGGCCGCGTGCTCGAAGATCAGCCGCAGGTCGCGCTCGTCGCCTCGACGCTGCGCAGGGCGCGCACGGCGACTCTCAACGATTGGAGCGCCGTGTGCCGGACACGTGACGGGTTTCGGGTCGGCCCCTCGTTCGAGGCTCTCGAGATCCTCGATCGCGTCGGCGGCGGCGACTCGTTTGCCTCGGGGCTCATCTACGGCTTGCTCGAGCGGCACGACACCGAGACGGCGCTCGCCTACGGCGTGGCGCACGGGGCGCTTGCGATGACGACGCCCGGCGACACATCGATGGCGACCCGAGCCGATGTCGAGCGGCTCGTCGGAGGCCGGGCTCCCCGCGTAGACCGATAACCGGTCGAGCAGCGACGACCGACACGTATGGACATATGATGTTTCGATGGCCGAGCTCTTTCGTTCCGCCGGTGTGCAGGCGCACTCTTCGCGCGAGCGTGGCGCGTCCTGGCGTCCCGCGCGTTTCGCGGCGGTCGTCGTCGAGGAGCTGGCGCGCCAGATCATCAGCGGAGCGTTTGCAGTTGATGAGGTTCTGCCGACCGAGCCCGTGCTCTGCGAGCAGTTCGGCTTTAGCCGCACGGTCATCCGCGAGGGGCTGAAGCTGCTCGAAGAGCGTGGCCTCGTGCGCATCGAGCAGGGCCGCGGCACGACGGTTCAGCCCCGGGACGCCTGGAATCTTCTCGACCCGCTCGTGCTCCGAGTCGCCCTCGAGTACGACACCGACCTCTCGCTGCTGAACGATCTCATAGTTGTTCGCCGGGAGCTCGAGCGCGAGATGGCGCGGGCCGCGGCAGGGCGTTTGACCGACGAGGAGCTTGCCGCGCTCGCCCAGAACCTCGAGCAGATGGAAGGATCGTACGGCGACTACGATCGGTTCCGCGAGTACGACCAGGGGTTTCACGCGATCGTCATGAAGGCCTCCGGCAACGAGGTCGGCCTGACGATCGTGCGCGTCATCCACCGGCACGGTGGGGTGATGCCGCCCCTGGCCTCGGCCGCAAGCCGTGCCGCCCTGAAGGAAACCGCCAGGGATCATCGGGGGATTCTCGAGGCGCTCGCCGCCCGCGACGGCGACCTCGCCGGCGAGCGGATCGCCTCGCACATCGAATCGGCATGGGCTGAACGGAGGGATCGCGCAGTTCGCACTTGACATCGGGTGATCATTCGTATGATGATAGTCCCCGATGCGCATCGCAGCAGTCGACGTCGAACTGGTTCTCCTCCCTGCGGTCTCCCCGCCGTTCGCTTGGCGGCGGGGTCTCCGCGGCTCTGCCCAGGCCCGCACCACCGCGGTGCTGCGGATCACGACTGACGACGGGGCAATCGGGGAGGCCTACCACGAGTGGAGCGGGCCGATGCTCGCCGACATCGTCGATCGGGTCCTCCGCGAGGAGCTCGTGGGCGAACGGGCCGACCGGAGAGAGTGGCTCTGGCACCGGCTCTGGGAGCTCGACCGGACGGAGGAGTTCCCGATCTGGCTCTTCGGTGTCGTCGACGTGGCGCTCTGGGACCTCGAGGGCAAGGTCCTCGAGGTCCCGGTGCACCGGCTGCTCGGGACCTACCGGGACGCAATCCCGGCGTACGCCTCGACGACGACGTTCTCGACCGTCGAGGAGTACCTCGAGGTCGCCGACCAGTGTCTCGAGCTCGGCTACCCGGCGATCAAGCTCCACGCGTGGGGTGACGCGAGGAGCGACGCCGATCTCTGCCAGCGCCTGAGGGCGCACGTCGGCCCCGACATCGACCTGATGTACGACGGGTCGGCCGGGTTCGATCTGCCCGACGCCGTGTATCTCGGTGACGCGCTCGCCGAGGCTGGTTATCGCTGGTACGAGGAGCCGATGCGCGAGTTCAGCGTGACCGCGTATCGCTGGCTGGCCGAGCGCGTCGAGGTTCCGCTCCTCGTAGGTGAGACCTCCGACGGGAGCCACCTCAACACGGCCGACTTCATCGCCTCGGGTTGCGCGACGTATGTCCGGACGAGCGCGAACCACCGCGGCGGCATGACCGGTGCGATGCGGATCGCGCACCTGGCCGACTCGTTTCGCCTCCGCGCCGAGGTGCACGGGCCGACCGAGACGGCGGTCCATCTCTGCATGGCGATTCCGAACTGCACCTACTACGAGTCGCTCGTCACGTCCAACCCCGTCGTCCGCGAGTCGCGAGTCGGGCCGGACGGCCTCGTGCAGGCGCCGGCCGGGCCGGGAATCGCGCTGCCGGCGTTCGTGCTGGAGCAGCGCACGCCGGTGAAAAGGTGAGCAGGCCCAACTCGATGCACCACAGCCCGTCTACAGCAACGCCACACGCACGCCAACGCGAAGGAAGGAAGGAGTGCACATGAAGCTCAACCGCCGGTGGCTCGTTTTCTTGCTGCCGATCGTGGCGGTCCTCGTACCGCTATCTGCTGCGTCAACGGGAGGAGCAGCCTCGGGGCCGTCGGGATCGCTGACCGTCTGGGTCGATGCCGTGCGCCTGCCCGTGGCGAAGCTCTACGCCAAGACGCACCCGAACGTACACCTGAACATCGTCACCTATGACGGCGACGGCAACGGCTCGACGACGATGCAGACGAAGATCCAGCTGTGGAACCGTACGGGCAACGGCTGGCCGGACGTGATCTTCACCGAGCAGGCCAACGATCCCGTCTGGATGGGGTCGCCGCCGTTCAACTACGCGATGGATCTCAAGAGCGTCTTCCCGGCGAAGCTCCTCGCGGGCTGGCCCGCACCGTCGATCGGGCAGTGCACGGTCAACGGTCACCTCGTCTGCCTCCAGGACAACCTGGCCCAGGAGGTGCTCTACGTCAACAAGAAGCTGATGTCCCAGTTCGGTTACACGGTGCCGACGACGTGGCAGCAGTGGGCGGCGCTGGGCAAGAAGGTCGCCGCGCAGCATCCCGGGTACATCATCGGGAACATCGGCGACTCCTACGGCGCCTGGCTCTACCTGTGGCCTGACAAGTGCCCGATCTCACAGGTCGTCGCTGCCAACACCGTCCGGATCAACGCCAACGACGTGCACTGCACGCGCATGGCGAGCATGCTCGATCCGCTGATCAAGAGCGGCGTCGTCCCGCCCGAAAGTGTCTTCACCGCGGACTTCGCCCAGAAGTGGGGCGGCGCCACCGACAAGATCCTGCTCATGCCGGGACCGGTGTGGTACGCCAAGGACATCTTCAGCGGGACGCTGCACGTCCCGGCCGGCGAGCTGACGGCGGCGCTGCCGCTGAAATGGGGAAGCGAGCCGCTCGTGACCGGTCAGGTCGGCGGCGGTCCGTGGGTCGTCTCCAACCACACCAAGAACCAGGCGGCTGCCATCGACTTCGTCCAGTTTGCCACGACTTCGCCGCTCGTGAAGTCAAAGGTGAATTCCCTCTCGCCGGGCTACCCGTCGTACGGCCCGATGGCAAGCGTATGGTTGAACTCGCTGAACAAGGATCCCTACTTTGCTGCTCCCGAGGGCCCGGCGATGAAGGCCGCCGCGCCCGTGGTCTGGACTGGCTGGAGCATGGTCACCTATCCGGATCAGCCTGTCTGGTCGAACACGGTCGTCACGGGGCTCGTTGCGGGGAAGACGCTGAGCTCCTTGCTGCCCGCATACGGCAAAGGGCTCCAGCAGAACGCACAGGCGGCGGGATACAAGGTTGTTCAGACGTAGCTTGTGAGCTCGTCTTCTGCCACGCCGAACTACGCGGGGGCCACGCGACTGCGTGGCCCCCGCAGCCTGCGGGGCCTCGCGTTCGTCCTGCCGTACCTGCCGCTCCTGATCGTCTTCGGCGTCGCGCCGACGATCTACGCGCTCGACCTCGCGTTCACCAATGTCGGGGGCAGCTGGGTTGGCTTCCACAACTTCGTACGGACGTACCACGACTTCCGCTTCATCCCCGCGTTCAAGCACGTCCTCTTCTACACGACCGTCTGGCTTGCCGCCCTGATGGTCTTCGTCGTGGGCCTCGCGCTCCTCCTCCACGGTCGCGCGAACCGGGTCTCCTCGACCTACCGTTTCCTGTTCTACCTCCCCGGCGCGCTGGCGGGATCGGCGGCAGTCCTGGTGTGGCTCTTCATGCTCGACCCTAGTGTGAGCCCCGGCTCGTACCTGCTCCACCACGGGCTCGGCGCGAACATCTTCGCCCAATCGATCGCTCCCGGGAACCTGCCGTTCATCTTCGCGATGATCGCGTTCTGGACCGGTGCGGGCGCCTGGATCGTGATCATGTACGGGGCGCTGAACACGATCCCCCCGGACCTCGAGGAGGCCGCCCGGATCGACGGCGCAGGCCCGATCGCGATCGCGTTTCGCCTGAAGCTTCCGCTGATGCGGAAGTGGATTGCCTACATGCTGATCCTCTCGTTCGCGACGGGGACGCAGCTCTTCGTCGAGCCACAGGTCGTGCAGACCGCGAGCTTCGGCCTCGTGCCCGATACCTGGTCGGCCAATCAGCTCGCCTATCAGCTCGCCTTCCGTTACGCGGACTTCAACGGCGCCGCCGCTATCTCCGTCGACCTGCTCATGATCGGGCTCGTCGGCGCGGTGCTGATCGTCACGCGCAGTGGGCTCTTCAGGACGGACGACTGATGCGGATCGCGGGGCTGAGCGCCCGAATCGTCGTGCTCACCATCTTTGCCGTCTTCTTCGTTGCGCCGGTCCTCTGGCTTGTTCTCGCGCCGACCAAGAGTGATCAGGCGCTCATCTCGAGCAGCCCGTTCGCGTTCGGGAACTTCCACCACATCGCGCTTGCCTGGAAGCACCTGGACGCGTTCAGCAGCCACGTCTATCGGCGTTGGATCCTCAACACGCTCTTCTATTCGTTGAGCGCGACGGCGATCACGCTGGTCGTCAGCGTGCCGGCGGGATTCGGGCTCGCGGTGGGAAGGTTCCCGGGACGCAAGCTCATCCTTTCGCTGACGCTCATCGTGATGATCGTGCCCAATGCAGCGCTCGTGCTGCCGATCTTCCTCGAGCTCAACACATTCCATCTGATTGGAAGCGTCCTTTCCGTGATCCTGCCGTTCGCGTTCTTCCCGTTCGGCGTGTACCTGTCGTACATCTACTACGCGACCTCCCTCCCGGGAGATCTGCTCGACGCGGCCCGCGTCGACGGCTGCGGCGAGCTGCAGACGTTCCTACGCGTTGCGCTCCCGCTCGCGAAGCCGGTGGTCGCGCTCGTCTTCTTCTTCAGCTTCGTCGCCGACTGGAACAACTTCTTCCTGCCGTACGTGGTCCTCGCGAACTCCAACCAGTACCCGATCACGGTCGGTCTCTGGGACCTGCTCTCTGCGACGCCGTCGTTCAACCCATCGGTCGGCGGCGGCGGCCAGTCGGTTCAGATCTTCAAGCCCGAGCTGGCGCTTGCGACGCTGCTGGCCGTGATACCGGTGGCGATCGTCTTTCTCTTCTCGCAGCGCGCACTCGTCCGCGGGATGTTGGGTGGGGCGGTGAAGCAGTAGATGGCGAGGGTTGCGTTCGAGGATGTCTCGAAGGTGTTCGGTGACGGCACGCGCGCCGTCGACGGGCTCAATCTCGAGATTGCCGACGGAGAGTTCGTCGTGCTGGTCGGCCCCTCCGGTTGCGGCAAGACGACGGCGCTTCGGATGGTCGCGGGGCTCGAGGACATCAGCGCCGGCGCGATCCGGATCGGCGACCGCGTCGTCAACGCCCTCACGCCGAAGAGCCGTGACATCGCGATGGTCTTTCAGAGCTATGCCCTCTACCCGCATCTCTCGGTCTACGACAACATCGCTTTCGCGCTGAAGCTCAAGAAGATGCCGAAGGACGAGATCCGTGGCCGGGTCAGCGAGGCGGCCCACATTCTCGACCTCGAGCCCCTGCTCGCCAGGAAACCGCGCGCGCTGTCGGGCGGCCAGCGACAGCGGGTCGCGATGGGGCGTGCGATCGTGCGCCAGCCGGCTGCGTTTCTCATGGACGAGCCGCTCTCGAACCTCGATGCGAAGTTGCGGGTTCAGATGCGAGCGGATATCAAGAGGATCCAGGCGGATCTCGGAACGACGATGATCTACGTCACCCACGACCAGGTCGAAGCGATGACCATGGGTCACCAGGTCGCCGTAATGAGAAAAGGAGAGCTGCAACAGGTGGCCCCGCCTCAGGAGCTTTACGACAGCCCCGTCAATGTCTTCGTGGGAGGCTTCATCGGCAGCCCGTCCATGAACATGCTCCTGGCGCGGATCGAGCGCGCAGACGAGGGTCTAGCCGTGGCCGTGGGTGAAACCCGGATGGCGCTCGACGATGAGATGCGCTCCCTTCATCCTGCGCTCGAGGCGTACGTGGGCCGAGAGCTCGTCCTCGGGATCCGGCCCGAGGATCTCGACGACGCAGCGCTCGCCAACGGTGATCTGCGGCCGCGTCTGCAGGGCAAGGTCGAGATGCGCGAGGCCCTCGGGTCGGAGGTGCTCGTTCACTTCACGATCGGCGCGCCGCAGGCCGTCACCGATGACGTGCGCGAGCTCGTCGAGGACGTCGGCGACGACCGCGCCGTCGACCAGCTCGCGGCCGGAGTGGTTCCGAACGAGGCCACGCTCGTGGGTCGATTCAGTCCCCGGACACGCGTCGTCGAGGGTGACGCCGTCGAGGTCGTCGTCGACCAGCGCGCACTGCACTTCTTCGATCTCGAGACGGGGCGCGCGATCAGGGATGAGGCCGTCGCACTGACTTAGGACTTGCTTCCGGCTGTGACGAACCCGCGAACCAGCGCTCGCTGGGAGACGATGAAGACGATCAAGACGGGAAGCGCCGCTATCAGCACTGCGAGTGCAAGTGTGGGCCGGGTCGATTGGAAGATGTCCGAGAGCCCTACCTGTACCGGAAACTGGTTTTCGTTCGGCAGGATCACATACGGCAGGAAGAAATTGTTCCAGTTCGCGACGAAGCTGAAGAAGACGACGAGCGCGATGATGGGCCTCGCCAGCGGGATCCCGACGAGACGGAAAGCCGCCCACTCGCTGCACCCGTCGATCCGCGCCGCGTCCAGGACTCCCGGGGGTAGCGAGGTCACGTAGTAGATGTAGGAGAGGTAGACGCCGAAGGGAAAGAACGCGAACGGCAAGATGATCGAGAGGGCGTTGCCGATCAATCCCATCGCGTTCAACTCCAGGAAGATCGGGAGCACGAGCGACGCCGCCGGCATGACGATCGCGACGAGCGTCAGCGTCAGGATCAGCTTGCGCCCTCGAAATGAGCCGATGGCGAGCCCATAGCCGGCGGGGA
>CAVZJA010000015.1:0-222746 GCA_963775355.1 uncultured Actinomycetota bacterium
GTGGCCTGCGGCGCCCATCCGGGTGCCGTGCGGGCGCGGGACTTCCTGGCCGGTGCGAAGCGTCGCGGAGAAGCTGGCCTTCAGGACGAAGGTCGCCGTGATCGTCGATGCGGCCGAGGTCGCGCTGCCCGAGCCGGTCGAGTTCGTCGCGGTGACGCTGACGCGGAGCGCGTTGCCTGCGTCGACCGTGCCGATCCCGTAGCTCTGGCCGGTCGCGCCGGAGATGTTGGCGCAGCTCGTCCCGTTCGTGTTGCAGCGGCTCCACTGGTAGCCGAACGTGGTCGTGACGCCGTCCAGACGCCGGTCGAGGACTGCACCGTGTGTCCGACGAGCGCCGAGCCGGAGATCAGCGGCAGCGTCGTGTTGACCGGCGAGCCCGTGGTCTTGGCGATGACCGCGACCGTCAGGTTCGACGAGGCGGTGGCCTTACCGGCCGAGTTGGTGGCGGTGACCATCGCGCGGAGCTTCGAGCCGACCTGGCTCGAGGTGACGATGAAGCTCTGGCTGGTCGCGCCGGCGATATCGGTGCAGACCGCCGGCGTTGCACGACTGCCACTGGTAGCTGAACGCGATCGGCTTCTGGCCCGACCAGTGCCCGGGGTCGACGGTGACCTTCTGGCCGTCCTCCGCCTTGCCGGACGGGTCCGGCTGCTTCGTGTTGGCCGGAACGGCGCCGGTCGTCGGCGATCGTGCCGGTCGCGCCCGAGAGCGCCTGGTTCGAGCCGTCGGCGTTGGTTGCCGTCACCTGGACCCGGATCGTCCTGCCGGCGTCGCTGTTCGAGACGACATAGTTCTGGTTCGTCGCGCCCGAGATCGTGCCGCAACTGCTCCCCGAGGAGTTGCAGCGCTGCCACTGGTACGCGTAGCTGATGGGAGTCGCGCCGTTCCAGGCTCCGCTCGTCGCGCTGAGCGTTGCGCCCGTGGCGGCGGTGCCGGTGATCGTGGGCGCCGAGGTGTTGGTCGGGCTCGCGGCCGCGTGGCGGGCCGACGCGAGCGCCGATCCGGAGCCGACCATGAGGAGGCTGGCAAGTGCGGCCAGCAGAAGCGGAATGCGTTTCATCTAATGCCTCTCTGTGTGGAATTGCTAGGTTCGTTGGCGTGCATGCCTCGCGACCCTGTGCGGGTCTCGAGGAAAACTTTGAGTCGCAGCGCGCCTCAGACGATGGAGTCGGAAGCCGGCGCGGGTGACGCGTCGGCCGTTCCGTCCTCCGGAGAGTGCTGCGTGCGCAGATCGGCGAGCTCGTCGCGTCGAGAGAGTCTTGCCCGGCGCCTCCGGCGCCAGATCAGCCCGCCGGCCTGATCGAGCAGGATCGTTACGAGTGCGGTCGTCAGGACGACGACGATCAGCGAGACGTTCGACTGCCAGACGATGTAGTGGACGCGAACGGTGTGGCTGTTCTGCGCGATCGCGACGATCACCACCCCTGCGAGGATGAGCGCCGCTGCGAATGTCCACCACCAGCCGAGCCCGGTCTTCCTGCGCCGCGCCGTCTTGGCAGGTGTCACGGCGTCGTTGACAGAAGTGTTCTTAGTCTCCCGCGATCGTCGTGGGCGTCGCGACCGCTGCGAGGGGCCTGTTCGGCTCTTGAATCGGCTCGGAAGTGGGAGGCGGCGCGGGCACGTCCGACGACTTGCCGACGGGCTTGCCGAATCCGAGAGATCCGATCAGTCTCGTGAAGTAACTCATTCGTTCTTCTCCTCGTTGAGGTCGAGACCGTCCGGGCCAGATTGGCCGCGCTCAGGTTGTCGATGAGTTCACCATAACATACGAAACTCAGATTCGTGTTATTTTATGTCGCGAAACTATATGTCGTCTATCACGCCACCGGCCCCGGAGTTCGGATTCTTGACCAGTCATGGCAAGACGCTGCTCCTGATCGCCGACGATCCGCGGATCCGCATGCGCGACATTGCCTCTCTGCTGAACGTCACCGAGCGCGCCACCCAGCGGATCGTCGCCGACCTCGCGAGAGCCGGCTACATCGATCGGCAGCGTGAAGGACGCCGCAACGTCTACACGGTGAGGACCGACCTCCCCTTGGGACTGCCGCTTCAGCGCGATGTCGATATCGGAGCGTTGGTCGGCGTGCTCGGCCCGAGGGGCTAGAGCTAGGGGCGCTCGAGGCGCTCGAGGCTCTCGAGATCGCTCAGCGTCAGCTGGCCGCTGGGAATGATCGCCGTCCGGTTGGCGATCACCGTCATCGGCGCTCCCGGGTCACCGAGATCCGAGAGGACGAGTGCGGCCTCCGAGAAGTCCTCGCTCGCGGTGTAGGTGCTCACGGTGATCACCGTGAGCAGGCCGGCAGCGTCGGCCGCGAGCAACCCGTTGCGCGAGTCCTCGACCACGACGACCTCGTCCTTTCGCACTCCGAGCCGAGCGACCGCCAGCTCGTAGATCTCAGGGTTCGGTTTTTTCGCAGCGACGACGTCGCCGGCAAGGATCAAGAGCTTCCTCGCAAGCTCCGGCCCGACCGCGTGGGCCAGCACAGCGCGAACCGACCGCTCCGATGAGGTAGAGGCGACCGCCAGCAGCCAGCCTGCGGTGTCGGCCTCGCCGATCAGACGAACGACACCAGGGCGCGGCCGGATCCCGCGCTCGGTCAGGCTCTGCTCGAGGATCTCGGCCTTGCGCCTGTGCAGGTCTCCGACGAGCTCGCGGCTGTGGCCGGGTAGCGCGGCCGCCATCCGTTCCTTCCCCCCGGCGATCCGAAGGAGCTCTGCGTACTCGTCGTCCGACCAGCGCAATCCGAGCCCCGCCTCGGCGAACGCCTGGTTGAAGGCGGGGAGGTGCAGGTCGCGCTCGGTGTCCGCGATCACGCCGTCGCAGTCGAAGATCAGCCCTCTCAAAGGTGCCCGATCGTCGGCTTCATCGGCGGGAGCTTATGGGTGCAAGGCCATCCGAGCGGACGCCGGCCGCCGTTCACGGGCCGCGAAAGATGGGGCGATCGCCTCATGCGGCTTCGCCCTGGCCGCCGTAGATTGGCAGGACCGAGACGGCGACGAAACGAGGGAGCCATGAGTCTGCAAAGCCGGTTCTTCGCGCTGACCTACGATCGCATGAGCGCCAAGTTGGAACGAGCAGGGCTGCATGGCCACCGGGAGGCGCTGCTCGCCGGAGCGAGCGGTCGGGTGCTCGAGATCGGCGCCGGCACCGGCGCGAACCTCGGGCTCTACAGCTCGGAGGTCGAGGCGCTCACGCTCACCGAGCCCGAGTCGCCGATGTTGAAGCGGTTGCAGCGCCGGGTGCAGGAGCAAGCCCCGAAAACGACAGTGCTGCGTGCCCCGGCTGAGGATCTCCCTTTCGATGACGGCAGCTTCGACACCGCAGTCTCGACCCTGGTGCTTTGCGGGGTGAGCGACCAGCCGCGCGCGCTGAGCGAGCTGCACCGGGTGCTGCGCCCGGGCGGGACGCTGCTGTTCATCGAGCACGTCCGCTCGGACGAGCCAGGCCTCGCGCGAAAGCAGGACCGGATGAACGGCCTCAACCACTTCCTCGTCGGTTGCGACTGCAACCGCACCACGCTCGATTCGATCCAGGCAGCGGGTTTCGAGGTCTCGCAGCTCGAGCGCACGACGCTCGCCAAGGCTCCGGCCTTCGTTCGGCCGCTGATCGTGGGAGCCGCAACGGCATCACTTCGCGGGAGCGTGCGTGGCGAGTGACGTCGAGGCGATGCCGCGAGCCTGAGTGTCTCCGCCGGCGCTCGTGAAGTTGCCTCCCAGGTACAGCTTCTGATTGGAGGTGGCGAGCGCCAGCCCGTTGCCGATGAACGGGCCGTTTCCGCCGCTCGAGCCGAGAGCGTGCCAGGCGACCCCGTCGAAGTAGGCGATCTGGTCGGCCCGAGGGTCGCCGCCCGCGTTCTGGAACGAGCCTGCTGCGAAGACTCGCGAGCCGGAGGTCGTCAGCGCGTAGATGAAGGACGTGGCCGGGAACCAGCCGTCCTTGCCGTTCTTGTTCGCGCCGACCGAGCTCCAGGCCGAGCCGTTCCAGCGCGCAACGTGGTCGGCCTGAGCGACTCCGCCGACGTTCTTCGAGTCCGTCCCGACGTAGAGGTTCGTTCCCGATGCGGTGAGGCTGCGGACGAAGTCGTCGATCGGGCCTCCGCCAGGGCTCGGCCCCGAGCCGAGCGCGTGCCACGATCCGCCCGAGTACGCGGCGATGTTGTCGGCGGCAGCGATCCCGGACACGTTGCTGAACCCGCCGCCGGCGTAGAGCGTGCCGTGGCTGTCGGCGGTCAGGGCATAGATGCCACCGGCGAAGTCGCCGTCCTTGAGGACGGTCGAGCTCGCGACGCCGGTGCTCAGGTTGCAGGCGAGGATGAAGTCGGCTGACGCGATTCCCGCGCCGTTCGCGAACGACCCGCCGATATAGAGCGTCGAGCCGATGATCTGCAGCGCATTCACGTTGGCGGTGATCAGCGGCCCCTGCGAGTTGCATACCGGACCCCACTTGACGCCGTTCCACTGCGCCACGAAATCGAGGTTCTGGTCGCCGCCCGCGTTCGTGAAGACACCGCCGACGAAGACCTTGCCCGCCTTGTAGGCGATCGCGTGGACGTCGCCGTTGAGCGTCGGCCCGACTGCGCTCCAGGTCGATCCGTTCCACTTCGCGAGATGCGCCGCCTTGGGATTGCCGCCGGCGCTCGTGAAGCTCCCGCCGGCGAAGAGAACGCCCGGGTCGTCGGCGTTCAGCGCGTACACCGCTCCGTCGAGTGAGGGGACTCCGGCCTTGCCGCCGGTTCCGACGTGTGACCAGGCGCCCGCAAGCGGGGGGCTCGCGACCGCCGGCGGCGCCGGCGTCGTCGTGGTGGTGGTCGGAGTTGTCTTCGTCGGCGTCGTCTTCGTCGGCGTCGTGCCTGCGGGCGTCGTCGTTGTCGTCGTGGGGGTGGCAACGCCGATCGGAATGCACTGCTTGTCCTTGTTCGACCAGTACCTGAGGACGGAGAGGCCGTTGCTGCGGAGGCGCACGGGACTGATGGCGATACCGGGGACACCGCTGTACGCGTTGCCCTCGCAGATGTCGCCCGGCTCTCCCTTGGACGTCCAGTTGGCGATATCCGGGGCCCACTTGTTGTCGATCCAGCCGGTTGGCGCCACAGGGTCGAGCGCGGCCTCCACGAGCTCGTGCGCGAACACCTCGCTGAAGTGGTCCTTGGTGGCGGCCGGAGTGGAACCGAGCATGCACTCGGCAGGCATCACGATCACCGGAAAGGCGACGAGCTTGAGCACGATGCCGAGGAGAAGGTCGGCGTCCCCGTTGGGCAGGAGCACCGCCGCGGTCATGTGGAAGGCATCGACGCTATGGCAGTCCGCTCCCGGCGACCCGGTGATCGTGACGCCCTCCGGCAGGAACACCGAGTAGATCGTGTTGTTGTCGGGCAGCGGCACGCCGGTGCCGATGGAGCCCTGGATCTCGCAGGTCACCCACCCGAGCAGCGAGCTCAGGTTCATCGTCCCCGGGTTCGTGTGCGAGGCGGCGCTCCCGTTGTGCGCCGTCGGGCGCATCGTCTGGCAGAGCGTCGAGGAGGCGTGAGCTCCGACGAAGTTCCCGCGATGGACGCCGTACTGGTTCGCCCCGTCGAGGTACTCGCTGGACGTGAGGAGCTGAACGGTCGCGTTCGTCTGGGCCTTCGTCAGCGAGCCCGGGTTGTGGGCGTCCCAGTTGTCGTCCCAGAACAGGTTGACGATCTTCGGGTTGGCGACGACGCGACCGCCGGCCTGCACCTTGCAGGTGATCGGCGGGCAGGCGAACGGCGCCAGGAGGTGCGCTACGGCGGAGGCAGCGACGCTGTAGCTCCCACCGGTGTTGTTGTCGAGCAGGTTCGGCCAGGGCCCTGCGGCAGCGTTGCCCGACAGCGAGACCGTGAGCGCGAGGACCGAAAGCAGTGCGACAAGCTGGCGTACTCCCGGCATCGAGAGCCTCCCGTTCGTGTGAACGGCAGCGCCGGAATGGCGACACCGCGCTTGCGTGCACGAAGGCCCTAAGGGGGTGAAAGGAAGCGGCATGGGCCTTCCCTTCGCCGGCGCCAGGTCTGCGCTCGGGCCGACAGTAGCTGCGGCTCCCGAGGGCCGCGGCTCGCCTCGAACCGTGAGGATTGGCGAATCGGCCCGTCGAGGCCGCTCCGGCGTTTGGCGGCTACGGTGCCGCCAGATGGATGTGGAGCCGGTACTCGACCGGGTCGCCGCTCTCGCACCTGCCGCTTCGGGCGGCCGAGGGTTCCTGCTCGTCGGGATCGGCGGCCGGGGAGGCTCGGGCAAGACGACGCTTGCCCGGGCGGTTCCCGGCGCCCAGATCGTGAGCACCGACGAGTTCTGGGATGGAGAGGGCTTCGAGCTCTCCCGGCTCCGAGCCGAGGTCGTCGACCCGATCCTGCGCGCGGAGCCGGCCGAGTTCCACGCCTATTCCTGGGAGCTGCAGCGGCCCTTCGAGCAGGCCAGGGTCGTGCTGCCGGTGGGCGTGATCGTGATCGAAGGCGTGTGTGCGCTCCACACGATGTTTCGCGAGGCCTACGACCTGCGAATCTGGGTCGAGGCTCCCCGCGAGCTGCGTCTCGCGCGCGGAGTCGCGCGGGACGGCGAAGAGGCGCGCGAGGTCTGGGAGACGCGGTGGATGCCGAGCGAGGATCGGTACGTCGAGCAGGACGACCCGATCTCGGCGGCTCACCTGATCGTGGACGGGTACTAGCGAGAACGCGCGGTCCAGAGACCGAGGGCAGCGTTCGCGATGTGGGTGAACGGGGCGCCGGCGCGATCGGTTCGCTCCCCGGTCGGCGTGCTGCCGGTGACTCCGAGGCGATCGAGCTCCTCGGGTAGCGGGCGCCACGCGTATCCGACCCCTTCGACCTCCTCACGCGTGAGGCCGCCGGCCGTCGGGTCGGTGCAGTAGACGATGCGGAAGCGCCCCTCGCTGCTGCCGTGGATGAGGTGCGCGACAGCGCCGAGATTCGCGGCCAGCTCGGGGTCTTGCCGCATCGCGTCGAGGGCCGCCGGAGTCCCGCGGTAGCCGTGACGGCGGATCAGGGCATCGATCGCCGGGTCCTCGCCGAAGCGGGAGACGCGGGCGCGAGCACGACGAGCTCTCCGCCGTCGGCGAGGGCCATCCTCGTTCGGTAGATCGCCTTGTTCGCGACCCACGTCGTCCTGAACTCCTCCGGATCGAGCCAACACGTCACGCGCGCGAGAGGCTCTGCAACGACCTCGATGTTGCAGCGCGCCGAGAGCTCGGCAGCGGCCTCGTAGGCGGCTCCGCCCGACTCACCGGAGCCTCCGCGCCCGACGAAGAGCCCGCGGTGCACGACGCCGTCGGGCGTGTCCTCCGTCACCGTCAGCATCCAGAGCACCGGGATCGTGGGCGCAAGGAACCGGTCGAACGCCGCGTCGACCACGTCGCGCACCGGGCCGTGCGCGCAGCCCATGATCGTCTCCATGTCGCAGACCGCGCCGAGAAAGTGGCTGCGGTGGATCGTGAGACCGCCGCCGAGGCCGATGACGAGGTTCTTCGTGAAGTTCGCCATCCCGATCACCTCGTGGGGCACGACCTGGCCGATCGACACCACGAGATCCCAGCCGTCCAGCAGCAGCTCGTCCACCTCGACCGGGATCGGATCCGCCATCAGTCCCGCCGAGATGGCCGCGATCTCGTCGCCGCCGATCTCGCCGACCCGCACCAAGCCTTCCCGCCAGCGGTGCTCGCAGGATCCGGTCGAAGGGAACGCGATCTCCGAAGAGCAGCTTCGCTTCGCGGGGCGTCATCGCAGCGTGCGTGCCGAGAGCGGGCAGCACCGCAACTTCGCAACCCGCGGCCGACAGCCGTTCGAACAGCAGGCCGGTGATCTCCCCGGCCCGCGAGTGCAGCCGGGTGAGGTCGGGCGGAACGAGCAGTACCCGCCTCGCGGCCGAGCAGCTCGGCGGTCGCGAGCTCCTCGACGATCTCTCGCAGCTCGTCGCCCGAGATCGCCCGCTCGGGGCCACCGATGCTGCGCAGCGGCTTGGTGGCCGTGCCGGCGCGAAGGACGGCGAGTGCCGCTTCGGCGCGATCGACGACCGAGGCGCTCTCACCGCTCGCATCGACCGGCGCGACATCGGTCTCCTCGGGCCCCGGCGGCTCCAGGGCCTCGAACTGGCTGTCGACCATCGCAGCGTGCATGAAGTGGGCGGGCCGCTCCTCGACCCGCCGGACGACCTCGTCTCGATCCACGACGAGATCGAGGAAGCGCACGTTCCCCGCGGCGCGCAGCGAGTCGCGGTAGCTGCGCTTGAGCGCCGAGCAGGCGATCACTGCCTGGGGCTCGGCGCGCATCGCCTGGCGGACCGCCGCGAGCCACGGCCAGCGATCGGCGTCGGTGAGCGGGATGCCCGCTGCCATCTTCGCGACATTCGCCTCGCTGTGGAGCGAGTCGGCCTCGATGTACGGGATCTCCCAATGCGCGGCAAGAGCGGCGGCGACGGTCGACTTTCCCGAGCCCGCGACGCCCATGACGACGATCCGGCCGAGCGTCCTCATCCGAGGGCGGTGGACGGGAGCGAGAAGTAGCGCACGGCGTTGTCGACGCACAGGTCGCGGACGACGGTCGAGCACCACTCGAGGTCGGCCGCGATCCGGCCCTCGTCGATGTCGCGTCCGATCGCATCGCACAGCACTCGCCGGAAGAGCTCGTGACGCGTCATCGAGAGGATCGAGCGCGAGTCGGTGTGCATGCCGACGAAGCCGGCGAGCTGACCGATCTGCGAGAGATCGTCGAGGTGGCGGCGCAGGCCGTGCTCGTGGTCGTTGAACCACCACGGCGGCCCCCACTGCACGAGCGAGGGGACTCCCGGCCTCGAAAAGGCGCCGGCCATCGCGGCGAACACGGCATTGTCGGCCGGGTTGACGTTGTAGAGGATCGTGCGCGGGAGGGTGTCGTCGCGCTCGAGCCCGCCGAGGAACCGGGCGAGCCCGGGCGCCTGGCGCTCGTCGCCGATCACGTCGGCTCCCGCATCCCGACCCACCTGCGCAAGCAGCCGCGGCGACACGTCGCGCAGCGGCCCGAGGTGCAGCTGCAACACGGACTCGTCGGCGAACGCGAGCCGGGCGGCGAGCCCGACGACCTCGAGCATGACGACGGCACGCTCGAGTGGGGTGGCGGCCTCGCCGGCCCGCGCGCTGGCGGATCACGGCGTCCGCGAGGGAGCGGTCAGGGGGAAAGTCGGGCAGGGACTCGAGGCCGTGGTCGCTCGCACGTCCACCCAGCTCCGCAAAGCGCGCGTACGAGCGGGTGAGCGCGGCGAGCAGCGAGGGGAGGTCGTCGATCGTCGTGCCCGTTGCCCGTCTCCAGGCGGTCGATCCAGGCGTTCCAGGCCGGCTGGATCGCCGAGCAGCCGGTGTGCCCCGTCGGGGCGGAACGTCGGGATCATCGTCACGGGCTTCCCGGTGTGGCCCGGTGGGCCGCGAGGTCGTCGCCCGGATCGTCGGTGGTCGCGATAACGCGGACGTCGAAACGGGAAAGGAGCTTCTGCGCCGTCCAGCCGGGCAGTTGCCGGTTCGCCTCCTCCCAGATCTCCCGCGCGGTCGAGGGGTTGAGCTCGAGATCGATCCCGAAGACCCGGCGAAGCTCGAGATGCGACCAGACATAGAGCGGGTTGCGGATCAGGCGGGGGACGGTGGCCGCCCAGGCAGAGAACCGTTCCCACGGATCGGCGTCCCCCGTGATGAGACGCTCCTCGAACCCCGCGAGGCGCATGGCTCGCCACTTGTAGTGGTCGTCGCCGAGCCAGAGATCGGACAGCGTCTCGTAGACACGGTCCTCGGCGATGTCGGCGGGGGAGAGGTGGTTGTGAAGGTCGACGATCGGAGCGTGCTCGGCGACCTCGTGGAACAGGGTGCGTGCGGTCTCGCTCGAGAGCAGGAAGTCGTCCGTCAGGAATCCAGCGTCCATCCCGCCGCGTTCAGATCGTCATCGCGCTGAAGCCGCCGTCGACGACGATCTCGGAGCCCGTGATGAACCGCCCGGCGTCGCCGGCGAGGAGGAGCGTCGCTCCCGCGAGCTCGTCGATGTCGCCGAACCGCCCGAGCGGCGTGTGGCCGAGGATCTTCTCGACCCGCTCGGGAGTCAGGACCGCCCGGTTCTGCTCGGCCGGGAAGAACCCGGGGACGAGCACATTGCAGCGGATGCCCAGCGGGCCCCATTCGCGGGCCAGGTTCTTCGTCAGGTTGTGGACGGCGGCCTTCGCCATCGAGTAGGTGAAGACGCGCGAGAGCGGGGTCAGCCCGGAGGCGCTGCCGATGTTGATGATGCTGGCTCCCTCGCCCGAGAGCCGGCCCGCTCGACGAAGTACCGGCCGAACTCCTGGCAGGCGCGTATGACGGCGAGCTGGTCGACCTCGATCACGTGCTCGATCTCCTCGTCGGTGATCTCGAGGAACGGTGTCGCCGAGTTCACGCCGGCGCCGTTGACCAGCACGTCGATCCGGCCGTGCGAGGTGAGTACGCGCGCGACGAGGCCGCGAAGCTCCTCGCGGCTCGAGACGTCGCACGGCTCGAACGTCATCTCGCCCTTGCCCGGCCCGTGCCGCCCGGCGAGTACCGCGTCGGCTTTCGCCCGGTCGCGCCCCACGATCACCGTCCGTGCGCCGGCGTCGCTGAGCGCCCCGGCCATCCGGCCGCAGAGCACGCCGGTGCCGCCGATCACCACCGCAACCCGTCCATCCAGCCGGAAGCTCGACGGCAGGTCCAGCGCCGGTTCCACGGCCCGATGCTATCGAGTGCAGGGGCGGGATAGGCTCGCGCGGTGACCGATCTCGAGGGCTGGAAGCTTTGCCCGCGCTGCGGGAATGAGCTGGAACCGCTCCACGGCGCGCATCTCCACTGCGCCGGCTGCGGATCCAGCTACTGGGCGAACTCGAAGCCCGCGGTTCAGGGGCTGCTCGTTCGTGACGGCCGGGTGTTGATCGGCCGCCGCCGCATCGAGCCGCGCAAAGGCCACTGGGATCTTCCGGGAGGCTTCCTCGAGGAGGCCGAGCTGCCCCTGGACGGATTGCGCCGAGAGTTCATGGAGGAGACCGGCATCGCCGTAGAGCCCGTCGAGTGGCTCGGCGCCGTCGATCGACCCGTACGGGCCCTCGTTCGTTCTCAGCCTCACCTGGATCGTCAGCGGCGAGGGCCGGCCGTCCGCGGCCGACGACATCGAGGAGCTCGCGTGGTTCTCGCCGGAGGAGCTGCCCGACGAGATGGCGTTCGCAAGCCAGAGCGCCCTCCTGCGGCTCTGGGCAGATCGTCGACCCTGAGATCGCCACTTTCGAGGTAGGTGTCGAATTCGCGCCGCCCCGTTCGTCCTTGGGATGAACACCTACTTCGAAGGAGGAGACGATGAGGTACCTGATGCAGATCTACCAGGGCGACGCGCTCGAGACCCAGGCGGCCCTTTCGAGCGAGGAGCAGCAGCAGGTCTGGGCCGACTACATGGCCATCAACCAGACCCCGGGCGTGACCTCGGGCGAGCGGATGGGGCTTCCCGACACGGCCACGACGGTGCGCGTCGAGGACGGTCGCTCGCTCGTGACCGATGGCCCGTTCGCGGAGACGAAGGAGGCGCTCGGCGGCTACTTCTTCTTCGAGACCGACAACCTGGATGAAGCTCTCGAGCTCGCGGCCCGGGTGCCGGCGGCGCGTTATCGGAGGCGCGGTCGAGATCCGGCCGCTGGTGGAGAGCTGATCGAGGACGTCTTCCGCCGGGAGTGGGGGCGGGTCCTCGCCGCGTGGTCGGCTTCCTCGGCGACTTCGATCGCGCCGAGGAAGCCGTCCAGGAGGCGTTTGCGATCGCCGTGGAGCGCTGGCCGCGGGACGGCATGCCGGACAATCCGGCGGGCTGGCTCGTCGTGACCGCCCGAAACCGGGCGATCGACCGGCTCCGCCGCGAGCGGACCGCTGGCAGCCCGAACGAAGCTCCTGGAAGTGGCCGAGACGATGGAGGACGAGATCCCCGAGACGAGCTTCCCCGACGAGCGACTCGAGCTGATCTTCACGTGCTGCCCACCCGGCGCTGAACCTCGAGGCGCAGGTTGCGCTCACGCTCTGGGCGCTCAGCGGGCTTCGCACCGACGAGATCGCGCGGGCCTTCCTCGTCTCGGAGACAACGATGGCGCAGCGGCTCGTTCGGGCGAAGCGGAAGATCAAGGAGGCGGGGATTCCGTTCCGTGTGCCGCCCGACCATCTGCTGCCGGACAGGCTGGCGAGCGTGCTTGCCGTCGTCTACCTGATCTTCAACGAGGGCTACGACGGTCGCGCCGACCTGACCGCGCGAGGCGATCAGGCTCGGGCTCGCATTGACGGAGCTGATGCCCGACGAGCCCGAGGTTCACGGCTTGCTCGCCCTGATGCTGTTCAACGACTCGCGTCGCGACGCCCGGCGGCGCGACGGCGAGATCGTGCTGCTGGCCGATCAGGACCGGTCGCTCTGGGACCGGAGCCGGATCGAAGCGGGCCTCGCGGCTCTCGCCAGGGCCCGGGCCCTCGCCGGCCGCGGGGCCTACGTCCTTCAGGCCGAGATCGCCTCCCTGCACGCAGCCGACGAGACCGACTGGCGTCGAGATCGCCTCGATCTACGGAGAGCTACTCCAGCGTGACGGGCTCGCCCGTCGTCGAGCTGAACGGGCCGTCGCGATCGGCGAGGCCGAGGGGCCCTCGGCCGGGCTGGCCGCGATCGAAGGGCTGCAGCTCGACGGTTACCTCTATTTTCACACGACGCGGGCCGACTTTCTCCGCCGGCTCGACCGGCGGGACGAGGCTCGCGAGTCCTATCTGAAGGCGCTGGAGCTCGTCCACTCCGACGCCGAGCGGCGGTTCCTCGAGCAGCGGCTGAGACCGCGCTCGGAAGCATGACTGGATTCAGCTGACGACGGCGTGCTGCGTGGCCCAGAGCGCTGCGGCGGCCCGGGTCGACACGCCGATCTTGGTGTAGATGTGCTGGATGTGGTGGTCGGCGGTCTTCGCCGAGATGAAGAGCCGCTCGGCGATCTGCCGCGTCGTCAGCCCGAGCGCCGCGAGGCGCAGCACCTCGACCTCGCGCCGCGACAGCCCACCCGGGTTCTGCTGGCGCTTGCCGGCGTTCGCGTGCGGCGCGCCGTGCCCGGCGGCGACGAGCACCGCACGGCTTGCCCGGGGCTCGATCGACCCCTCCAACTCGAGCCGACGGAGCTCGGCGGCCGCCTCCTCGGGCGAGTGGGCGAGACGGTCGGCGCGCTCGGTGGTCATCCCGACGTAGACCTCGGTCGCAGCCAGCACGCAGGCCCCGAGGTTGCCGGTGTCCGCGCGCATGCGCTTGTGGTACCCGGAGCCGTCGCACCGCTCATGGTGCGTGCAGGCGACCGGGTTGAGCTCGGCAAGAGCCGGCGAGCGTCGCAGCATCTGCTCGGTCAGCATGGGGTGGAGCTCGACGCGGTCGAACTCCGTTCGCGTGAGCGCTCCCGGCTTGTCCCAGATCGAGTTCGACACGGCCGTGGTGCCGAAGTCGTGCACGAGCGCGGCGCGCCCGAGCCGGGTGACCTCCTCGTCGTCGAGCCCGAGCACGCGTGCCGAGTCGGTGGCGAGGGCCGCGCAGCGACGGCTGTGCCCGATCATGTACGGCGACTTGAGGTCGATGAAGTCGGCGGCGAGCGCGAGCGCGTCGTCGATCGCGTCGCCTGTCGAGCAGGCGGCGCGGCTCGGGCTCGAGGGCCAGAACGGCATCCCAGGGCTCGGTCGTGCGAAGCCGCTCGAACCACTCGAGCCCGTGCTCGACGAACAGGTCGGCGAGCGCGGGGTCGTAGGTGCGGTCGCGTCGATCCCGAGCGGCGGCGACGGCGCGCTCCGGTGAGAAGATCCGGCCGATCGCCTCCATGTCGTGCGTGAGGTGCACGACGCGCATCGGCAGCGGGATCGCCTCGCCCCCGACGTGCTTGGGGAAGCCCTTGCCGTTCCAGCGCTCGAACGTGAAGGCGAGCGACTCGCGGACGCCCGGGCCGAAGTCGAGCCGCGCGACGAGCATGTCCGCCACCTCGCACCCGGACGTGAAGTTGTGGACGGCCCACTCGTGCGCCGTCTCCTGCAGCATCCGCACGATCTCGTCGCGCTCCTCGTCGGAGCGGCCGGCCGTGGCGTACGCGAACACGTCGCGCATCACCTCGGCGGGGTCGCCGCCGTCGTGCACGAGCGTCTGCGCGCGGATCCCGATCTCGTCGCCGAACAGCGTCGCGACCTCGTGGGCGTGCCCGGTGCAGCCGACGTAGCGCAGCAGCGCGACCCAGTAGGCGTTCTCGCGCACCTCCTGGTCGAACCCCGCCGTCTCGCACATCCACGACGCGAGCAGGCACGAGCGCAACTGGGACTCGAGCGGCTGGCCGAAGGCGTTGTCCTGCGCCAGCGCAAGCGTTGCGACGAATTCGCTCAGGCGAAGCGATGTCTGAGAAATGGGGAGTCCTCCCGATGTTTTCGCAGAGCGGCCACTCTACGCTCTGCCTCAGTTAGGGCGTTGCCGCAGATCGAAACAGAAGGCGCCGCTCTCAATCTCTAAGGAGGCAAGCATGACGGCAGCAAACGCCGTCGGTGACCCCGTCAAGGTCGGAGTCATCGCGGACCAGACCGGCCCCCTCTCGTTCGTCGGAGCCGCGAACGCCAACGTCGCCCGGATGGTCGTCGGCGACATCAACGCCAAGGGCGGGCTGCTCGGCCGGCACGTCGAGCTGATCGTCGAGGACGGCGGGACGGACGACGAGCTGGCCGCGGCCGCGGCGAGGAAGCTCGTCGAGGAGGACCGGGTCGATGTCATCTTCGGCGGCATCTACAGCTCGACGCGCCAGGCGATCAAGGGCCCGGCGGTCGTCGAGGGCAAGACCCTCTACATCTATCCCGAGCAGTACGAGGGGCAGGAGTCCGACCCGCTGATCTTCTGCACCGGCCCGGTGCCGGCGCAGCAGGTCGATCCGTTCATCCCGTGGCTGATGCGCGAGACCGGCGCGAAGACGTTCTACCTTCCCGGGTCCGACTACATCTGGCCGCACATCCTGAACGGGCGCGTCCGCGAGGCCGTGACGGCGAAACGGCGGCACGATCGTCGGCGAGGAGTACCACCCGCTCGACCACATGGACTATCGCGCGACCGTCGAGCGGATCGCCGAGAGCGGAGCCGACGTCGTGTTCAACACGATCGTCCCGCCCGGGGTCGCCCCGTTCCTCGAGCTCCTTCACGACTCCGGCTTCTCGAGCCGGGGCGGGCATCTCGTCTGCACCTACTTCGACGAGAACTTCCTGAACATGGTTCCCGCGGCCCAGGTCGAGGGGCTCTACAGCTGCCTCGACTACTACCAGGCCGTCGACGACCCGTTCAGCCGGGAGCTGCTCGCGCAGTACGACGCGCTGTATCCCGGCGACGCCAAGTTCACCGGCGGCAGCGGCTGCTCGGGCCTCTACCGCGGGATGCGGTTCTGGGCGGCCGCGGTCGCCGAGGCCGGCACGCTGGAGCAGGCGCGGGTCATTGCGGCCCTCGACCACGCCGAGATCGCCGAGGGCCCGGGCGGCCCGGCGGCGATGGTGCCCGGCGAGCATCACGCGCGGCTCCAGATGTACATCGCGCAGCGCCCGGAACGGCCGGTTCGAGATCGTCGAGACCCTCGGCGCGATCGATCCGCAAGAGCGTCTCGTCGAGCTGCCGGCCCTCGTGGGCTGACCAGGCGACGGCGACCGATCACTCACACACGACGAAGGGAGCAACAGGTGCTACTCGCAACGACGCAGATCGAGGACTTCGACCGGTTCATGGAGATCTTCACCACCGAGGGCGCCGAGAAGCGCCAGGAGCACGGCTCCAAGGGAGCGCTCGTCTTCCGCGACCCGGACGAGGCCGATCGCGTCTGGGTGATGTTCGACTGGGACGCGGACGGCTGGCAGAGCTTCGTCTCGGATCCCGCGGTCCCGCCGATCATCCAGAGGGCCGGCCACAAGGGCAAGCCGCAGGCGGCAGCGTTCGCCGGCGAGTGCTTCGCCTAGACATTCCGTTCGAGCAGGGAGCCGCGGAAGTCTCGGGGCTCCCTGCTCCGCGATCCGCCTTGGTACAACTCGCCGCGGATGAGCGTCGAGTTCGACCGCGTGGAATTGCTGTTCGGCGACTCGCCGGTGCATCCGCTGCGTCGGCTGAGCGAGCACCTCGGCGGCGCGGTCGAGATCTGGGCGAAGCGGGACGACTGCAACTCGGGGCTGGCGTACGGCGGCAACAAGACGCGCAAGCTCGAGTTCCTGGCGGCCGACGCGCTCGCCACGGGCTGCGACACGCTCGTCTCGATCGGGGGCGTGCAGTCGAACCACACGCGGCAGGTCGCGGCGGTCGCAGCGTTTCTCGGGCTCGACTGCGTCCTCGTCCAGGAGCATTGGGTCGACTGGCCGGACAGCGTCTACGACAAGGTCGGCAACATCCTGCTCTCGCGGATCATGGGCGCCGACGTGAGGCTCAGCCCGGCTGGGTTCGACATCGGCTTCCGTCCGAGCTGGGAGCAGGCTCTCGAGGATGTCGAGGCTCGCGGCGGGAAGCCGTACGCGATTCCGGCCGGCGCGTCCGACCATCCTCTCGGCGGCCTGGGCTTCGCCCGCTGGGCCGACGAGGTTGCAAGGCAAGAGCGTGAGCTCGATGTCTTCTTCGACACGATCATCGTCTGCTCGGTGACGGGGTCGACGCAGGCGGGGATGATCGCCGGCTTTGCAGCGCAGGACAGGCCGCGTCGGGTGCTCGGCATCGACGGTTCGGCGACGGTGGAGCAGACGTGGGCGCAGATCGCCCGCATCGCGCGCCGGACGGCCGAGGCGATCGGCCTCGGCCGCGCCCTGGCAGACGACGAGATCGTGCTCCTCGACGAATGGCACGCCGGCATCTACGGGGTCCCCGACGCGAAGACGATCGAGGCGATTCGCGTCTGCGCCCGGCTCGAGGGGATGCTGACCGATCCGGTCTACGAAGGAAAGTCGATGGCGGCACTCATCGACCTGGTGCAGGACGGCCGCATCGAGCCTGGCTCGCGCGTCCTGTACGCGCATCTCGGTGGTCAGCCGGCGCTGAACGGGTACGCCGGCAGCTTCTGACCGCTGGATCTTTGCGGTCTACCCGTCGATGGTGAGCCGGGTTGGCGGCCAGTAAGTGAGCACGACCGGCCCGATGAGATTCGACCGCGGCACTGCGCCCCACATGCGGGAGTCGCACGAGCCGCCTCGGTTGTCGCCCATCATGAAGTAGGAGCCTGCGGGCACGTGCCAGGTTTGGCCGCGATGATCGTCGGAGATGAGGCTGCCCGGGGCGATGTAGGGCTCCGAAAGTCGACTCCCATTGATCCAGATCCTGGCCTCGGCGTCCTCGTGGATCGTGTCGCCCGGGAGCCCGATCAGGCGTTTGACGAATACGCCGGGTGCCTCTCCGCAGTCGCGCGCGGTTTGAGGCGCATGGAAGACGACAATCTGCCCGCGCCGTGGGGAGGAGAATCGGTAACAGAGCTCGCATGCGATCACGCGGTCGGAGAAGCGGGCCTCGCAGCCGTCCGAGGGGCGTGCACAGTGCAGGGTCGGCTCCATTGAGGATGTGGGGATTCGGTAGGGCTTGGCGACCTCGGCCTCGAAGATCAGCACGACTCCGATCGCGACAACCAGGGTTATCAGCCAGTCGGCTGCCGTTCTCCACGGGCGTGGAAGGCGGCTGGTTGCTCTGTCTAGGACCTTCACCGGTTAGAAATCATGCCGTTTGCTGAAACAGGACGCTGCTGCAGTCGCGGGTAGTGCCGAGCAGGCGAAAGCTCAGGTCGTGCTCGTCGTAGAACTCGGCGAAGGCACCCGGCTCGTCGGCTCGGTGATGAAACTGGTCGAAGTAGAGATACGAGCCAGGCACGAGTCTGTCCGCGCTTCGTGGAGCACCTGGCGCTCGCTGATCTCCGAGGCGATGAGCTCGAACAACTTACTTCGCGACTGCGTCCGAGTTGCCGTCACAGGAAACAAAGAAACCCCGCCTAAGCAGGGTTTTTTATCTATGGAGCTAGGCGGGCTCGAACCGCCGACCTCCTGGGTGCGATCCAGGCCGACGCTCGCAACTCGGCGCGACTCGACGTGACGTAAGCCGCATGGAAACAGCGTTTCCAGCGCCACGAGCGCAGAGACGTTTCGCGCCGTCTCGTCGAGTTACAGGCGCCTGACCTGGGAAAAAACCTGGGACGGCTCGGCCACTCGACGGGCGGTACGGATCTAGGCTCCGGCGCGTCGCGATGGCTCGCGGGGGAGGGCGTAGGGCGTCAGGCGTCAGGGGCACTCGCGCAGGCGAGTGACCGAAACCCGAAGAGGTCAGTGAAGTCGGCTGACCGCGAGGGCCGCGAGGTGCTCGGCTGGCCGGAGGGAGGTGCTGGGGGTGATGTTCACGATGATCGACTCGCCGTGCGAGAAGACGTTCACCTGGAAGACCGGCGCGGGGATGGCGTAGGCGGCGTTGCCGAGGCCAAGAAGTTTGATCGCGCCGGGCGCGGCCTTCTGGTTTCTTAGGAATTGGCTCCGCGTTATGGGGTTGGCTTGCAGTGTCACGGAGTTGTCTTCAAATCCGAAGTTCGCAAGCCGCGCTCCGTCCAGGCGCAAGTGCCCAGCGGTCTCCCCGGTATGGGAGGTGGAGTGCCGTGGCTCGCGATCCTGACGCCCAAGGCTGCCCCGGCCTCAGCGTTGGTGAGAAGCGCACACGGTTTTGTCGCGACGAGCGCACTTCCCATGCTGAGGAGGCTGGCGTGGCCCCCAGCGGTGCTCTTCTTGATCCCGAAGAGAAGTCCGGCGGCGCACAGGGCGAGTGCGAGAAGGACGAATATCCGAAGTCGGCGACGACGCTGGCGCTCCCGCGCTTCGGCCATCAGTGGGTCGGCGCCGACGGACGCTGATCTCGACGGCAGCGGGTGCGAAGACGCATCCATCATGTTCATGAAGCTAGTATGGTTAGCACTATGCGGAATGTCAAGCTGAACCGTGAGACGCCGGTCGATCTTCACCTCCAGGTCGGCGCCGAAATCCGCCGCGCCATCGCCGACGGTGAAGCCAGACCGGGAGAGCGTCTTCCGCCCGCCCGAGACCTGGCCGCAGTACTCGGCGTAAACACCAACACCGTCTTGCGTGCGCTCCGCGGACTACGCGACGAGGGCCTTCTGGAGTTCCGTCGCGGAAGAGGCATCACCGTCGCAGGCACACCCGAGCGAAGCAACGTGATCGAGCAGGCCCGCGCACTCGTGAACCTAGCCCGCAGCCACGGATACCAAAAAGACGAACTAATCGAGATCATCCAGACGATCCCTTAGCGACGATCGAACTCAACGAGCACTTATGCAGCCGCTCGGCGGGAGGTACTCATCTAGGCCCCAGCGCGTCTGGATAGCTCCCGGCGGAGAGCGCGGGGCAACAGGCGCAAAAGGCGCTCGTGCAGCCCACCGCCAATACCCCGGTGGACGGACGAGTGCTACTGCCCGCGGCCCGTGCGCCAACGCGACTGAGATGCTGCGCCAACGAGTCCTCCGCTGATCACGACGCCGACCCACCACCTTGCGCTCGGGATGGGCGCTCTCGCCTGGATTGTCGTAGATTTCGGCTGTGGGACGCTTTGCGGTGGTGGCGGTGGCGATGGTCGCGGTACTTGCGGGTGCCAGCCCGAGCGAAGGGCGTCCTGGCGGTGGTGCAGCAACGTTACGGGTGACCCCTCGCGAGTCCTTGTTCGATGCTTCGACCCGGATTGTTGGCGAGCGGGTTGAAGCCGGGGCAGCAGGTCGTCGTTCAGGTCAACTCCAGCGACGCTCACGGGGTCAGATGGTCGTCTTCGACCGGGTACGTGGCGAGTCGGCACGGCATTGTTGACGTCAGCCGATCGGCCGCGCAGAGCGGTAGTTATCTCGGAGTCGAGCCGATGGGGCCGTTCGACACCCTTGCCCCGGTCATGACCGAGATACCGCAAACGGCTTACTGGTGGCCTCGCTCTGGCTCCGGATCGTTCCGTGTGACCGTGTCAGCCGGTGGGCGCGTCCTCGCGGCGCAGTCGGTTGAACGGAGGGCCGAAGCAGCGGGCGAAACGGGAACGCCGACGACGCTCCAGCACGAAGGGTTCTACGGATACTTCTTTCGGCCGCCTCCGAACGGCGCGAAACACGCGGCTGTGGTGATCTTCGGGGGGTCCGAGGGCGGCGAAACAACGAGTCTCGCGGCCGCTCTGCTGGCAGCGCACGGGTTTCCCGCGCTCGCGCTCGCGTACTTCGGCGAGCCGGGGCTTCCACAGACGCTCTCGAACATCCCGCTTGAATATTTCACCCGAGCGATCAAGTGGGTCGCCCGTCAACCGGGTGTGAATCCCGCACGTGTCTTCGTCTCCGGCGGATCTCGCGGCAGCGAGGCGGCGCTCCTGCTCGCGAGCGACTTTCCCGCACTCGTCTACGGGGCTATCGCAAACGTCCCGAGCAACGTCGCGTACGGGTGTATCGGGTGCGCCTCCGGCCCTGCCTGGACCCTGAAGGGCAAGGCGATTCCGTACGCGACCTTCCTCCCCGGCAGGCCCCCGGCGAACACCAAGGCCGCAGTAATCCCGGTTGAGAAGATCCGAGGCCCGCTGTTCCTCGACTGCGGCGGAGACGACCAAGTTTGGTCTTCGTGTCCGGCGACCAAGGCGATCGTGGCTCGGCTCCGGAAGTTCCACCACGGGGACGATGTGCTCGTCGCCTCGTACCCGAAGGCGGGACACGGCGTCGGCGGCCTTGTACCCCACGAGCCAATCTATCCAGGAACCGATTCTCGGCTCATTGCCCTTGAAGGGGTAACCCCGACCGCGAACAGTCTTGCGCTCGCCGATGTTTGGCAGAGAGTGATCGCGTTCCTCGACCAGCACGGATGATCTCTCGGAGAGCAACTGTCTCGCAGCCCAGAAGAAACCTCATCGGCTCCGGCGTTATAACGAAACTGGGGCAGCCGAGTGCACTTGCGCTCCGAACGAGGCCCCGCGCCTACTCAGCGCAGCGAGGAGGAGGCCCGAGCCTCCCGTAAGTACGCAGCCAGGCCCCGCGATCACGATCGTCTTCGCGGGGGTGGGCGTCAGGCGTCCCGTCGCTGAAGTTCCATCGCACGATCGACTCCAGCAGTCGTGAAGTTCCACGTAGTTCCGTTCGTCTCCACGTAGCCCGCGTCGATCAGACAGGCAGTAGCCGTTCAGCCTGGACCATCACTGCCTCCGACGACGCATCCTCGCCGTCGCCTAGGTTCCAGGCTGCCAGGCGAGCTGCATCAACATCAATGCCCGCGTCCGGCTCCCGCGTGGCTCGCGTCTGATCGCTCGCGTCTTCCTTACGCTTCCTCCGCTTGGTGTGCCAGTCCTTCGCAGCCTTTATCGAGCCAGCCACGAATGCGAGGCGCATGGCGTTATCAACAGCGTCTTGGGCTTGCGGTAGATGGGAGTACGCGATCCGGATTGCCTCGATCGTGACTTTCGCAGCCTCTACGACTTCGGTGCTTCCCTGCGGCCTCCAGCCCCAGATGTAAGGCCGCGACGGGTCGCCCTCGATAAGGCCAAGCTCAGCGGATGCGAGCAACTCCCGGTAGGTGACCTCGTGCCACGGCACCCTCGTGACCTCGCCGGTTTCCTTCGCGATGTCGAGGAGGTAGGGCCAGCGGAAGACACGCGAGGAGTCCAGGCCTTCTTCGTCCTCCGGCAAGTAGAACCCCATTCGCGCCATCGATTGGGAGACGCGCTCGATTAGGAACTTCTCTTGATCCGGGCCTGGTCGCACGTCGAAGGCATCCGCTGCGCGATCGATGACCTCGCCGAGCGTGTGGTCGTAGCTCGCGGAAAGCACGACCTTTGGCTTGTCGGCGTATGGCCCGTTTGCGTCTACCGAGTCGTACCGATGGGTGTTCCAAAACTCGGGTTCGTAGAACCCAAGAGAACTCCCAAGGGTGACGGTAACGTCAAACTCGTGTGGCACAAGCGCGAGGGTACGCCCTCGGTCGGCGTGTGTTCTAGACGAGCATTTCCGTCCTCGCGATCAGAGTGTCATCTGCGTCGTAGTCTGCGTCCGGGGCCCAGCGCTCATCGTGCGCTGATGGGGGAGGGCGGGAGGCGGTCGGGCATAAGGGCCTCTCGCAGCGGCCTTTGCAGTCGATTAGTGTGTTGCCGGTTCGCTAAGCCTGGGCGGGAGGAGCGGTCGGTGCGGGTGTCGGTCGGTGACGTCAGAATTTATTTCGATGTCAGCGGAGCAGGATGGGCGATCGACCAAGACGGGATTCACGAGCGGCGCGTACTGATCGGGCTGCATGGTGGGCCTGGGATCGATGGCACGAAGCACCGCTATACGCTCGCGTCGTTTGCCGATACGGCGCAGGTGATCGTCCCCGACCAGCGTGGTCACGGCCGCAGCGATCTAAGCGACGCCGAACACTGGAATCTCGCGACCTGGGCCGCAGACGTAAAAGGGTTGAGCGAAGCTCTCGGGATCGAGCGGCCAGTCGTTCTCGGGTCATCGTTTGGTGGTTTCGTCGCGCAGAAGTACGCCGCGACCTACCCCGATCATCCGGCTGGGGTGATTCTTGCCAGCACGGGAGCCCGAATGCTTGGCGGCGAGGAACTGATCGAGCGGATTCGGGCCGTGGGCGGGAACGAAGCGGCCGACGTCATGCGCCGCGACCTCGACAACTCGACCGAGGAAACACTGGCGGAGTGGCGTCGGGTCGTCGGCCCGCTGATGTCGGTGAACCCCGACGCCGATCCGCTGGTGCCGATCTTCGACGCTGCGCGGATCACGACGATGCAAGTGAACCTCTCCTGGTTCGAGAACGAGGGCAACGCGATGGATCTTCGCCCCGACCTCGCGAATGTGCGCTGCCCGACGCTCGTTCTCGTGGGCGAGCACGACCCGATGTATCCCGTCGCCTTGGTCGAGGAGATCGTCATGGCGATCCCGACGGTCTTGCGCGGCTGCAAGTGGTGCCCAACGCAGCGCACGACATCGTCACCGACAACCCTGAGTTCACGAACCGCTGCATCCGCGGGTTCATCGCTGATCTCACATAATTGTCGGCTCAGGCGTCTGGAACGAACGCTGGCGGAGGCAAGAAACTTGGCAACCGGGCCGACCGTTGGACTATCGTGAAGGTCGTGCGCCTGGGCATCGCGATCGTGGCAGTCGCAGCTGTTGCGTCTGCAATCGGGATGATGGCCACCGCCGAAAACATTCCGGTTAGGTGCGCGAGCGCCTGGAACCACACGGCCCCGAACGCCCTTCGTGCGCGGATCGTTGCGAGTCACCCGCGAGGTGCGTTCATCAATCCTCATGGCTCGTCCGTGATGTCGGTTTCGTGGACAAAAACCAGCCAGAGGAGTTCGAGCGCGCCCGGGTGCAGCATCCAGTTCGTGCTCGGCAACGGTCGCTCCTTGGCCGTCTGGGGTGCGTTGGCTAACGGCAGCGTCCCGAGATGGTTCGGGCCTGTGAAGAGCAGCCGAGCGATGCCGTTTCCGATAAACACGAACGTCCACGTGGACGGCACCGTCGGTTTTCACGGCTAGGGCCCGCCCAGTTACGTGAGGATTCGCCAGGCCACCGCCAGCGATGCGGCGGCGATCGCGAGAATTCATCGCGAGGGTGCTGCCTACTACGTGGGGCTTGCCCCCGAACTTTTCCGGATGCCGGACGATGACGGGTTGATCGAGTTCGTCGAGCCGGGACCGGGCGACAACAACACGAGGACCCTCTACACCGTTGCCGAGCGCGATCGACTGCGCGGTGGAGGGCTGGGCGGACTCGGCCGAATGCCTGCGAGCGACCGAGGCGCGAAGTGGTTGGCTTGGCTTCTAGCTCAGGTGGGCGACGAGATCGACCAGCGAGGTGAAGACGGGCGTGCCCAGCCGCTCCGCGACGCGGCTGCGTCGTAGCTTGTCGACGGCATCTCCGATCTGCGACCACGGCATCGCAGTACGGCACGGCCACGCTGAGCGCATCGATGTCGAAGATGTGGTTGCGCTTCCAGTTGAGCGCTCGAGTCACGGTGGTACTCGCGTCAGCAATGACACGGCCACATCGCCACTCGGCATCGCATCGACCAGACGGCGCGAAGCGTCCACGCCGCTCCAGGCATCTTCGATCTCAAGGCGGCGTGCCGGCGAGTCCGTCGTTCACGGCCTCCATGAGTTCAAGCACCACGTAACGGGTGCGCACGACATCGCGTACGCGTTCACCGCCGATAGTCGGTTGGGTCGTCGGGGATCAGCGTTCGTGTCGCTAAGTCGTGCAGCAAGCTCTTGTTCCATGCCGCGCCCGCTGGTCGCCGATCTGCCATCGCCACGCGCGGCTTCCAGCCATACGCGCTCAGCTGGGCTTCCTCGGCGGGGTCCTTGTGGCCCCCGGAGCGCTGCCTCGATCAAGATCGATGTACGCCTGGGCCATCACGCGATCGAACTCATCAGGTCCGCCAGGGAAGCTCGCTCGCGCCTCATCGGTGACCATGCGGCCGTCGCCGTCGTGACACGTTGAACATGCCGGTCTTGCCGACGGCGAACGGCGTGCCCTTGCCGATCAGAGGGACAGGAGCGTAACCGCGAGCACGAGGACGTAGTCTCGTCGAACACCGCCTCCAACTCCATGAACATCACGCCGCTGCGCGGAAGCAAGCAGAAGAAGTCCGATAATTCCTCCATGAGCACGTCGCTAGGTCTGCCCGCTGGCGCGGCGTGCTCCCCGAGGTCTCCATGAGATGAGTGAGCGAGAGCGGGCAGAGGATCGAGCCGCTCGCCTTGAGGGACCGCAGCGCTTCAAGCGAAGACAAATACCGCGCTCCCTCGGCGTGGCCGGTCGCTGCCTGCGCGAGGTGAATCCAATGCAACTGATCGAGGTAGACCAGCCGCACACCTCCGGGAGGCCGTTCTAGCGTCTGAGGCCGGACATACGCGACATCGGTCCTATGCGATGCGAAGTTCATGCCTGCCAGTGTGCCGATAGGTCCCGTCGGGCTCGATAGTCGGTGCCTCCGCGTCGAGGTCCCCGATCCGAAGTAGCTTCGGCGGGGTGGGATGGCGGTTGCCTCGCCCGAGCAAGCCCATCCGGTACAGCCCGCTTCAAGGCCGTCACCTGCGTCGTAAGCAGGGGGTCATCGAAACTTCAAACCCGCATCGCCGCTGCGAGTCCGTACGTCCCTTCGACAGTTCCCAGGTTGTTTCCCAGGCCGGGACTCTTGATCGCTCTTAGGTGTGGAGGAGGTCGAGCGCCTGAACCGCGTCTCATCCAATGTCTGTCTCCTCAATGCGACCGTGGCGGTAGTCGTCGTTCGCCGAGGCGAGGACGGCCTCAAACGCGGCGACGACGGCAAGGTCGAGTTGGCCCGCCGCTTGCGCGAGTCGCAGCCGAGCAACCTCGGCGGCAATGCGTCTCGGTACGGCCGATCCGTCGTCATTGCGCTGTAGGCATCTGCCACGGCAACGATCCGGGAGACCAACGGGATATCGGTGTCGACGAGACCGTCGGGGTACCCGCCTCCGTCTACGCGCTCCTGACAGTGTCTACTCACATGCGATCGGATCGCCGAGTGAGCAAGACGCGCGCGTTGCCGAAGCCATGAGGGTCGGTGGGTTTGGGCATTGAACGAAGCGAGGCCGCGCTCATAACGCCGATACCTGGGAAAAAACCTGAGAAACGCTGCGAGCGTTCTCAGTCCAGACGACAAAAGACCTGCATTAGCAGGCCTTTTGTGAGTGGAGCTAGGCGGGCTCGAACCGCCGACCTCCTGGGTGCGATCCAGGCGCTCTCCCAGCTGAGCTATAGCCCCGCGGAGACCAAAGTGTAGCGAGGGTCAGGCCGTGAAGAGGGTGAGCTCGGGCTCGCGCTCGCCGCGGAGGACGGCCAGGTCGACCTCCACGCAGCGGATCCCTCGAGACTCGGCCAGCGTGACGGCCTGGGGCTTGAACTGCTGGGCGGCAAGGATCCCGGCGCAGTCGGCCTTCGCGGGATCCAGGCGGATCCGCTCCAGGTAGCGGGCGAGCTGCTCGACGGCGTCGATCGTGCCGACGCGCTTGATCTCGACTGCGACCCAGCCGTCATCCTCGTCGCGGCACATGAGATCGACGGGGCCGATGTCCGTCGGCCACTCGCGGCGGACGAGGCGTAGGCCCTCGGCGACGGCCTCCGGGGAGGCGGCCAACGCGAGCTGCAGGTCGCGCTCGACGCCGTCCTTCTCGAGGCCGGCGGCCTCGCCCATCTCGTGCTCGACGTCGGAGAGCACCTCGAGCAGCTTGATCTCGAGCCGGTCCTCGCTGCGCCCGGCCCGCTTGCGGACGACGATCAGCTCGCCGTCCTCCTCGAGCACGACGGGCGGTGTCATCCAGTTCAACGGCTTGAAGCCACCGGCGTCGGCATGGACGAGCACGGAGCCGTCGGCCTTGATCATCAAGAGCCTCGTCGACTCGGGCAGGAAGGCGTACAGCCTGCCGGTGTAGGTGACCTCGCAGCGGGCGACGATCAGGCGCACGCGGGCACGGTACTGTCCCGTTCGGACATGCAGGCGGTCGGCACCCGAACCGGGCTATTCGTCCTGGTCATGGCAGCGCTCCTCACCGCGCCTGCGCAGTCTGCCCGCGACGCGATCCCGACCGACTCGACCCCGATCACGGTCGCCTACCACGGCACGTTCGACCTGACCAACACGATCGTGCCGCAGGCCACGCAGCACACCTACACCTACCACGTCGAGTGGACCTTCTCATGGTCGGGAACGTGGGGGGAGCTGTTCTCCAGTGGCCCGATCTCGAACCAGACGAGCTTCGCCAAGTCGACGATCACCGGAAGCCTGCATTCGCTCTGGCGCGACACGCCGACGGGGCCCGATCTCAAGTGCACGCTGCGGATCGTTCCGCAGATGGGCGATTTCCCCGACTTCAACGCGAGGTACTACGCGGACGCCGGGAAGATCAAGATCGGCGGCCTCGAGGCGCCGACCACGCGGTTCGGCAAGTACTCGAGCACCACGAACCCGATGTGCGGCGGCGGACCTGAGATCGACATGTACAGCGAGCCTCCGAGCTGGAGCCCGCTCGGGCCGCGGACCGCGCTCGTGAGCCTCGCCTCGGGTGGCGCCAAGCAGAAATACGACAAGACGTGGACCTGGCATCACGTGTTCAACTCGGACTTCCGCCGGAACTACACCTCTGCGATGCACACCTCGGTCGAGGTCAGCGTCGCGTCAGCGTGAGAGGGCGGAGCCGCCGACGATCGCGTCGGTGCCGTCGTCGTAGCGAACCCACGCCTTGCCCTTTCCGTCGTAGTCCGGGCTCCAAACGATCAGGGTGGCCGGCGTCCCGCGCACGGTAACGCGCTCGGTGCCCTCGGGCTCGACGCCGCGCCAGACCACGACGAACGGGTTCTCGTCCCACTCGCGGCCGATCGTGGTCTCGTCCGTGTGGCCGGGCATGAGCCTCCGCTCGTGCGGCATCGCCATGTAGGTGTCCATGACGGCGCTCTTGATCAGCGAGAAGTCGCCGCCGCCGACCGCATCCTTGAAGAGCGTGTCACCCGAGAACACGAGCTCCTCGCCCGAGCCGTCAGAGATCACGAAGCAGACCATGTCGTCTGAATGACCGGGGGTCGGGATCGCCTCGATCGTCAGGCCGCCCGTCTCGAGCGGGCCGGTGACGACCGGGAGGCCGAGCTCGGCCTCGTGCACCACGTGATCGAGATGCGAGTGGGTGCGCAGGACGTGCGTCGGCGTCAGCCCGTGCTCGTTGACGAACGCGTGCAGCGGCTCCATCGGCGCGCCCGAGTCGACGAACACGGCCGTCCCGCCCTCGCGGTCGCCGACGACGTAGGCATTCGAGAGGTACTGGTTGTCGAGGCTGCGCGCGACGAGCACGCCTGCACCCTACCGACCGGAAAGGCCCTGTCCCCGGCCGCCATGTCTGGGGACAGTCACCGTCACGAAAGTGTCACGGGAGGCGTGGATCGGCCGGGAAAGCCTGCAAATCCAGATGGCGCTTCGGACATGTCCGGGGACAGTCCCAGTAACGGAAGTGTCACGAGCCGTCGGGTCGCGGGATTTCCCGATGACCCTGTCGCGAGCTAGGCTTGAACCCTCACCAACGCCCCGGGAGGACACATGCCAGGCCTGATCGCGCGCACGATGACGATCATCAAGGCGAAGTACTCGAAGCTGCTCGACAAGAACGAGAACCCGAACGAGGTGCTCGACTATTCCTACGAGCAGCAGCTGCAGCAGCTTCAGAACGTCAAGCGTGGAATCGCCGATGTCGCGACCGCCAAGAAGCGGCTGGAAATGCAGTACAACACGATGCAGCAGCAGGCCGACAAGCTCGACGGCCAGGCCAAGGCAGCGCTCCAGGCGAACCGCGAGGACCTCGCCCGTGAGGCGCTCACCCGCAAGGCGGCGGTGCAGGATCAGCTCCAGGGGATCATGGAATCCGGCCAGCAGCTCGAGGCGCAGCAGCAGAAGCTCGTCGAGAGCGAGAAGGCGCTCGCCGCGAAGATCGAGCAGTTCCGCACGCAGAAGGAAGTGATCAAGGCGCAGTACTCGGCCGCCGAGGCGCAGGTTCGGATCGGCGAGGCCGCGACCGGGATCTCGTCCGAGATGTCCGACGTCGGGCTCGCGGTTCAGCGCGCGAAGGACAAGACCGAGTCGATGCAGGCCCGCGCCGACGCGATCGGCGAGCTCACAGCGGCCGGAGCGCTCGAGGACTTCACCGCACCCGGCGACGACATCGACCGCCAGCTCAAGGAGATCCAGAAGAGCGGACAGGTCGACGACGAGCTGGCGAAGCTCAAGGCCGAGATCGGGGCGCCCGCAGAGCCGGCGGCCGTCGACGCAGCGGAGCCGGCAACGGCTCTCGACCCTGCCGCGGAGCCCGCTGCAGCGGACGACGCGGCAGCCAAGGCCGCGCCGCGCAAGCGCGCACCGAAGAAGACGACGTAACCCGGGCTCAGATCGGCGCGTCGAACAGCGCGAGCCAGCGCGTCAGATCCGGCTCGACCGGAAGCTCCGGCTCGAGCTTCGCCTTCAGCTCGAGCTCGGTCGCGTTGTCGCGCTCCTGCCCGTTACCGGTCGGTACGAACGGCCAGAACGTGCCGGTCTTGAAACCGTAGATCCAGTACACGGGATGCTCGCCGCCCTTGAACCGGAACGGCGCGGCGAGCAGCCTGTCGCCGAACCCCTGGTCGGTCATCTCCTGGGCCACCGCATGCACGGAGGTGATCTGATCCTCGAGATCGGGATCGTGGATGATCATCCAGTCGAAGCCGTACGTGTCGGTCTTCCGCTCCACCTCGCCGCCGGCCGAGCGGCCCGCTTCCTTGATCAGCGCCTCGATGTCGTTGTCGACACGCGTGAAGTCACCCGAGGAGAGAGGCTTGAACGTCACTGCACCGACGCCCTCCGTCGTCAGCCCCAGCTCTGACTCGAGCGTCACCGCGGCGGTCGCGAGCGCGAACAGCCGGTCGTCGCGCGGACCCTTGAGCTGCTTGCGCCCGAAGAGGACGTCGCGCAGGCCCAAGCTCAGGCGACCGGGCGGCCCATCTCGCGCGCGATCTCGGCGAGCGCCGCAAGGCGCTTCTCGATCGGCGGGTGATCCATGAACATCTCGGCCATCATGCCCTTGGTGCGGGCCGGGATGATGAAGAACGCGTTCATGCCCTCGACCGCGCGCAGGTCCTGCTGCGGGATCAAGGTCATCTGCGACGAGATCTTCTGGAGCGCGCTCATCAGGTACTCGGGCGCACCCGTGATCATCGCCGAGCCGCGATCGGCCGCGTACTCGCGGTAGCGCGAAAGCGTCCGGATCAGGACGAAGCTGATCCCGTAGACGGCCATCGAGACGAACAGGACGATCATCCAGACCGGCAGCCCGCCCTGGTTGTCGCGGTTGTTCCCGAAGCCGCCGAACATGCCCGAGTACATCCCGAAGCGCATCAGCATCGCGGCGAGCATCGCGAAGAAGCTGGCGATCGTCATCGTCAGCACGTCGCGGTTCGCGATGTGCGACAGCTCGTGGGCGATCACGCCTTCGAGCTCCTTCTGGTCGAGCCGCTGCCAGAGGCCGGTCGTGACGCAGACGGCCGCGTGCTTGGGCGAGCGGCCGGTGGCGAACGCGTTCGGGACGGGCGTGTTCATCACGGCGATCTTCGGCTTCGGCAGCTCGGCCATCGCGCACAGGCGCTCGACGATGTCGTGCAGCTCGGGCGCCTCCTCGCGGGTGACCACCTTCGCGCCGGCTGCGGCGAGGGCGAGCTTGTCCGAGGTGAAGTACTGGACGAATGCGAGCACGCCGATGATGAGGATCATCGGAGCGAGCCCGACGTTGAAGACGCTGAAGAGAACGACGGCGAAGATGACGTACAGGAGCCCAAGCAGCGCTGTGGTGGTGAGCATCCTGAGCGTGAGCCCCGCGTCCCGGCCGTACGAGCGACGTTTCATGGATCTCATCGTACAGCGGGTATCTCGGCTGCCAGAGGGGCGTTAAGGCTGCTCTAAGCTTCGGTTCGCGGCAACCGTCAGGGGTTTCGCCGGGTGCCGATAAACTCGCTGGCCGTGCGCCGCTTCGCTCCCTTTGCCCTGCTCGCATTGATGCTCGCCGGCTGTGGCTCGGGGGTTCCCGGGAGGGGACATACGACCACCCCGACGCCCGAGACCATCGTCGGGAAGCCGCCGCAGCCGACCACGATCGTCGGCGTGCCTGCCGCCGGCAAGAGGGTCTTCGTGGACACAGGCTGCGGGGCCTGCCACACCTTCACGCCGGCCGGGACGACCGGGAAGGTCGGGCCGAACCTCGACAATCTCGCGACGTATGCGAAGGCCGCGAACCAGGGTTTGATCGCGTTCACTAAGTCGTCGATCGTCGACCCGAACGCCTACATCGCGCCCGGCTACAAGGCGAACATCATGCCCGGCAACTACGGCACGACCCTGACGCCGACGCAGCTCGCAGACCTGGTCGCCTTCCTGGTCAAGACCCCCTGAGCCTCGCGCTCCCGCCAGGCTTTCCCGGCGACGTCGAGGTCATCGCGACCGATCTCGACCGGACGCTGATCTGGGACGACTACGAGCTCCGGCCACGGACGCTCGCCGCGCTCGCACGTGCGCGAGCTGAAGGGCTGCACGTGATCGTCGCGACCGGCCGGATGGTGCAGTCGGCCCGGCGCGTGCTCGAGCCGGCCGGGTCGACCGACCCGCTCGTCTGCTACCAGGGCGCCGCGGTGATCGCCGCCGACGGTACGTGGCTCCTGCACGATCCGATCCCGCTGCTGCTCGCGCGGGAGGCGATCGAGGCCGTCCAGACGGAGGGCTACGGGCTCAACGTCTACGTCGACGACGAGCTCTACGTCTCCGAGGTGACGCCTGAGGCCGAGCGCTACGCGACCTTCCAGCAGATCGAGCTCCACACGGTCGGCTCGATACTGGACTGGCTCGACCGGCAACCCACGAAGCTCGTCGTGATCGGCGACCCCGACGCGCTCGATCAGCTGGGCGCACGGATGCGGAAGCAGTTCGACGGTCGTCTCTGGGTGACGAAGTCGCTGCCGTTCTTCCTCGAGTTCGCGGACGAGGGCGTCTCGAAGGCCTCGGGGATGGGGTTCCTGGCCGAGCGGATCGGGTTCTCGCGGGAGCGGACGGTCGCGTTCGGCGACGGCGAGAACGACCTCGACCTGATCGAATGGGGCGGCTTCGGCGTCGCGGTGGAGAACGCGGTTCCCGGGGTGAAGGAGATCGCCGACTGGGTCTGCCCGCCTGCGGCGGAAGAGGGTGTCGCTCAGGTGATCGAAGCGGTTCTAGACTCAAGGGGATGATCGACCTCCGCGCAGCCCGAGAGGATCCTGACCGCTTTCGCGCGGCGCTCGCGCGCAAGGGTGCGGCCGAGCGGTTCGACGCGCTGCTCGACGCGGACCGTCGTTGGCGGGAGGTGCTGCCGCAGGTCGAGGAGCTCCGCACGAAGCTGAAGCTCAAGGGCAAGCCGACGCCCGAGCAGCTCGCCGAGCTGAATCAGGTGAAGGAGCAGCTCAAGACCGCCGAGAGGGAGCTCGCCGCCGTCGAGGCCGAGCGCGACGCGCTCCTCGACCAGGTTCCGAACCCGCCCGATCCGACGGCGCCCGACGGCAACACCGACGAGGACGCCGAGGAGATCCGCCGGGTCGGCGAGCAGGGCCCGCCCGGCCCGGAGCACACCGAGATCGGACGCTTCGAGATGGAGCGCGCTGCGCGGCTCTCGGGCGCGCGCTTCGGCTACATCACGGGCGACTCGGCGCTCGTCGCCATGGCGCTCTACCGGCTCGCGGTCGAGCGGGCCGCGGCGCACGGCCACACGCCGATGATCCCGCCTGTGCTGGTGCGGGAGCAGGCGATGTACGGCACAGGCTTCTTCCCGACCGAGCGCTCGAACATCTACTCGCTCGAGGCCGACGATCTCTACCTCACCGGCACCTCGGAGGTCGCGCTCGCGGGCTTCCACATGGACGAGATCGTCGAGGAGCTGCCGCTGCGCTACAGCGCGTTCTCGACCTGCTTTCGCCGGGAGTCCGGCGCGGCCGGCAAGGACACGCGCGGGATGTTCCGCGTTCACCAGTTCAACAAGGTCGAGCTGTTCGTCTACTGCGAGCCCGAGCGGTCGGGCGAGGAGCACGACCGCCTGCTCGCGATCGAGGAGGAGCTCGTGCAGTCGCTCGGGCTGCCCTACCGCGTGGTCAACGTCGCCGCGGGCGATCTCGGCGACCCGGCCGCCAAGAAATACGACATCGAAGCGTGGTTCCCGCACCAGCAGCGCTATCGCGAGATCACCTCCACCTCGAACACGACCGACTTCCAGGCCCGGCGCCTGAAGATCCGCTACCGCACCGGCGAGAAGCGCCTCGAGACGCCGCACACGCTGAACGGCACGGCCGTCACGGACCGCTGGCTGCTCGCGGTGCTCGAGAACTTCGGCGGCGACGTTCCGGACGTGCTGCAGGCGCTCGGCGCACCGGCGCGCGTCGAGAATTAACTCGTACTAACCCGCATCGCAACCAGCCTGGAGACCGGCTAGCCTGGTTGCAGTGAACGGGGGCAGGACGGCGGTCGTCGGAATATTCCTGTCGCTCGGTGCGGCATTCATCGCCGCGTCGGCCCTTGCTGCCTCGTTGCCGCACCGCGAGCAGCTGAGCGCGCTCTTCGCAGCCGATCATCACGGCACCCGGCCGAAGGCCGACTCCGACCTCGCGCCCTACTCGGCGCAGTTCCAGCGGGTTCTCTCCTCGTGCACGATCAACTCCTCCGACCTCGCGAATGCGACGCTCTACATGGCCGGACACGCCTCGAAGCAGCCCGGGGCCTCCCCGGTGACGAGCCTCGCGATGATCACCGCGATCAGCCGCACGATCACCTGGAAGACCCCCAAGGATTGCTGGGACATGTTCAACAAGGTCGAGACGAAGCTCGCCGCCCGAGCCGCGTCGAGATTGATCGTGAACCGCCACCAGCTCGGGTCGCTCTACGGCTTCGACCACATGGGCAAGGTGCCCGCGAACGACACGGAGCTGCTGCCGTACTCGAACGCGTTCCAGCACATCTTCTCGTCGTGCCTGATCAGCATCGATGACCTGCCCACGCAGGTGATCTCGCTCTCCGAGATGGCGGCCGAGCTCGGCGGCCGCAACGTCACGGCGCTCGCGATGATGAAGGCGATCGAGCGGCGGATTGTGTGGAAGGGGCGGCAGGACTGCGCCGGCGTGTTCGAGAATGCCGAGGCACACATGGAGTCCGGCGGCCCTTAGATCTGGCAGCCGTAACCCGCGTTTCTGTTACATAGAAGCCCGCGGCGGGGTGCCGGAGCGGTCGAACGGGGCGGTCTTGAAAACCGCTGGGCGTGAAAGCGTCCCCTGGGTTCAAATCCCAGCCCCGCCGCCTTGATCTTCGTGGCCGGGCGGTAGAGAGCACTCGGCCCTCCAACCGCTTTGTGCGATTGCGTGCACCGCCCGGGACGCGAGATAGTCGGCCGGCGGGGAGGCCCCAACCCTAGGGACGCGGCCCCGAAGCCTTTCGCGGGTGTGTTCTGCCCGGGCCTCCTCGCCCCCCTGCTCTGATTCGACACGACGGTGGAGTCAGCTGCACTTGCGCGCGCCTCCCGCGCCTCGGGCGAGTGGCTCGCTCGCGAACCGCGCTAATCCCCTTCATCGACCGGTCGATGACTAGACCGAGTGATTGTCGATTACCGCCTTCTTCCACGCTTCGCAGCCAGCTGCCGACGCCACGAGGACGCCCGCAAGGCGCTCCCGGAGCAATGGCGATCAGATCCCCGCGCGGAAATTCAGACCATCAACGAGATCTATGTGGCTCTCGTCGCGCGGACACGCGCCCACATCGAGGAGATCACGGCGCGGCCGACCGAATCGGAATGAAAACATCGGCCGAAGCTCTCGCCGCGGCCCTGCTTCTAGACAGCCGCGACTGCTGATAGATCGCCGTCATTCTCGGCGACGAATGTCCTGAGGAGCGCATGAAGAGATGAGCGCAACTCGTCGCACAGCTCGGATCGGAGAGCGTGGATCTCCTCCAGCTCGGCCACGGATATGTCCAGCTGGCGTTCGATCCGGTCGACCTGCACCCGGGCCTTCTTCAACATGAGCTCGCATTCCTCGCGTGTCGATTCGCGAAGCTCTCGGGCTGCCCGCTGTGCAAGCGAAAGCACAGTCGCAGACATGTCCTCGGACCGCTCGCCTTGCAGAGGCTCCTTCGGTCGGTGTTCAAGCCCTTCGAGCGTCTGCCAGAGCTTGGCGTTTTCCGCCTCGAGGCGCCTGTAATCGCGAGCGATCTGGCGGAGCAGATCCTCGACCGCGTCTCGCTTGATACCGCCAACCAACGCACGCGGCAGATCCACATTGATGTCCTGCTCGCTGATTCCCAATCACCCCCAACCGCGTCTTCCCCTCATTTTACGCGGAGTCAGGCCCCGTCCGTATCGATTCGGTGCCGTCGATCCGCATCTGCCCGTGTCTCAACCGCTGATACGCTGATCCCGGCGGTCGCGGTCGAAGCACGTTCGCTCAGGGCCTGGCGACTCGTGGTGTTCGCGAAGCGTGTTAGCGGTGAAGCACCGGCGTGTATGCCGATGCTCATCGCAAGGACCAGCGTGTAGCTGTTATCGTCCGGTCGTCGTCGAAGTTCGCCGCCGGTAGTTGGACGAGACGATGCATGGTCTGCCGGTGCGGCGAAGCGGCCGGTCGGGTTGGGCTGGTGTCACCGTAGAGCCGGAGTATTGCCGGCCGGAACGGCTGTTCCCGGTGAGCGTCGTCGTCCCCGGTCACGGTCGTACTCAGCGTCGGGCCTCGAGATGTGAGAGCGTGTTGTGTCGGCGTGTCCTGCGACACGAGCCGTGTTGCCCGGTGATCGTGATCGTCCTGTGAAACGGCCGCCGTTCGCCGGCTGCATGAAGATCCCCTGCGCCGCGGCGCCGCCGCGGATTGATGTTGCAGAACGTCGAGTTGCGGATCGTGCCGCCGACTGCCGCCGAAGCCATTGCGTTCCGTCGGGATGCTCGCAGCCCGAGCAGCCCGACTCGAACCCCGGGCCGGAGCACGGTGTTCCGGGTAGCCGGGCTTGGAGGAGCGTGCAGGAGTCGTAGACATCGTGGATCGTTCACGTTGTCGAGCGTCGACGTTCTGTGGTGACGGCGCGCCCGGGTGTGGAATGGTCACATCGAGGCCGTCCGAATCGCAGCAGAGCGGGCCGATCTCGATCGTTCAGGAAGAGCGTGTTGCGGGTGGAGAGAACCTCGATTCCGCGGCCATTGTATGACGTGTCGGATGTCGCAGACGTGTCCGTTCTCGTAAGTGAACCCGGTTGATCCTGGGGTTGCGTCGCTGTTGTCGGAGTACTAGACCCAGAGTTCGCCGTTGATGTCGATCCCGTCGAGAGTTGCCACGTTCGATGCGGGCCATCCCCGACGGCGACCCATTGTTGGCGCCGAGGCTGAGGTGCGGACGACGACGCAATGGGGAGTACGCTGATCGGAACGTGACGGGGCCGCCGTTCTGTCCTGTGATCGTGTCCGCGCGGGAACGTGCCGCATGGGACAGTGATGGTGGATCCCGCTGCGCGCCGCCGTGTAGGACGCCTGGAAGGTGCCGACGCCAAGGGGACGTCTCGCCGGGCAGCCGGCGGCGCCGGGACAGGCGGAACAGGGGGGTCGGTGCGGCCGGCGAGGTTCCGCCGCAAGGCTGACCGGCGCGTCTGTGGACGGGGACGCGGTTGCTGTGCTCGGCGGAGCCGGCTTCCGCTCCATTGACCGTACACATCGTCCGCGGTGACTCCGACGCCGTCCGGGGTAGTGGTGCTCGGTTCGGTGGTTCCCTGATTCGTCGTGCCCGGGTTGGTGGTGGTCGGTTCGGTGGTCATGTCGCCGTGGTTCGTTGGTCGATGCCCGGGTCGGTGAGTGGTGGGTCGGATCGGTGGTTCCGTTCGCGCCGGCTGGATCCACAGGTGCGCCGGGCGTCGTCGGTGTTGGGTGGTCGTGGTGGAAGTGACTCGAGCTATCCCAGCGCCAGGAACGGCGCGTCCGCTCGAGGCGCGTGAATGTCAGCCGAGCCGAGTCGATCGGTTCTTCGAACGACGGAGATTGCTGATCAGGTTCCGCCGAAGTCGGGTGCGCCAAGGCTGCGGGGGGCGACGTGCCGAGTCCGGGCGCTACCGTCTTCACCCTCGGTGCGCGGTCGTGCGCTGCTCCCGTTGGGTGTGGCGTCGCGACCGATCCGGCTCCCCCGGCATTGTCGGCGCGATTGGCACGAGGTCTTCACGGCTACAGGCTTGAGCGCCGCCGCCCGAACTGCCGTTCGGGCGTTGTGTACGAGCAGCCATCTCCGTCTCCACCGCGAGCGCGGCTTGCAGCCCGGCGAACCGGGGCTCGGCAGCGAGGCTGGAGTGGACTGGAAGGCGCTCTGTCGCAGGTCTCGGACCAGAGTGCCCCCCGAGCCATCCCATTGCGAGGGCACCGCTCGAGAGCGTCGCTGCCGCCAGGACCACAGGCGAGGCTACGGCGATCCGGCCGACTCCCGGCATTGCTCGCGGCTCGACCGTGATCCGGAAATCTCCGATCCGGATCGGTCCGTCGCTGCGCGCCGGGCGACTCGAACCAGAGTGGCTCGGTCGAGAGTGATTGATGGTCTGTGGCTGCTGAGCTCATTGTGGTTGAACGTCGCTCGGAGTTCCCGAACCGGCGAGTGCCTCGCAAGCACGGTACCTCCGCACGCCATGCCGCACTGCGATGTTCAACTTCCCCAACGCTCATCAGCCAAAACGAACGCTCCGGCCAGGACGAGCGCGAGCCTAATTACCCCGGCCGAACAAGCTAACTACCCCGGCCGAAAAAGCAACCGGTGGCCGACGAAACTGTTCGCTAGGTGCGGGATTCTTGTGCATCTCACGTTCCAGGCCCACCGCTACGCGCCCCTCGTGGAGCGTCATTCGACGAGTCCTGTTGGGTCCAGCCCGATCGCGCGAAGGGCGAAGCTCAGGCGCGAACTTTCCGCTCGCGCGACGTCTCTACGTCCGACTCGAGGGTGCCGCGCTTGACAAACGGTCAACTCTCGGGCATAAACACGACACCTGAATCACCTCTCATGTTTGCACGATGCCAGAGGTGCCCACCGTTGCACGAACGGAAGGATTGAACACATGCGTCATCGTCTTTTGAAAGCACTCGTCGCCGTGGGGGCGGTAACCCTCGTCGTCGGCGCGGCAACCGTCGCTGCTGCGACCACGCACCAGGCCTCGAAGTCTGCGGCGACTGCGTCATCGGGTTACAACGTCGGCATCGTCTACTCGCGCACCGGGCTCCTGTCGGCGTACGGCGCCGAGTACGTCGAGGGTCTCAAGTACGGAATCCAGTACGCGACCAAGGGAACCGGCATGGTGAACGGCAAGAAGATCAACCTCACCTACGCCGACGATGCGACCGATCCCGCCACGGGCGTCTCGCAGATGAAGACCCTGATCGGCCAGGGCGACACGATCATCGCCGGCGCGACCTCGTCGGGCGTTGCGCTGCAGGAGGCGCCGATCGCCGCCCAGAACCACGTGCTCTTCATCTCGGGCCCCGCGGCCTCGGACGCGGTCACGGGCACTCAACAAGTACACGTTCCGCTCCGGCCGCCAGACCTACCAGGACGTCGCGGACGCGTCGACCTACCTCAGCGGCAGCGGCAAGAACGTCGTCGTCTTCACGCAGGACTCGGCCTTCGGGCAGGGCAACTACGCCGCGGTGAAGGCGATCATCGGCGCCAAGGGCCACACCGTCACTCCGATCTACGTGCCGCTCACGGCGACCGACATGACGCCGTTCGCCCAGCAGGTGAAGCAGGCGAAGCCGGATCTGCTCTACGTGGCGTGGGCCGGCTCGACCGCCCCGGCCATGTGGTCGGCTCTCGACCAGCAGGGCGTCTTCTCGAGCGTTCAGTCGATCGTCACCGGCCTCGCCGAGCGGGCGACCTACCCGAGCTACGGCCCGGCCGTCGGGAAGATCCAGTTCATCTCGCACTACCTCTACCAGGCACCGTCGAACAAGGTCAACACCTGGCTCGTCACGCAGATGCGCAAGAAGAGCCAGTTCCCCGACCTGTTCACCCCGGACGGCTTCGTCGCCGGGCCAGATGATCGTCCACGCGCTCCAGGTGGGTGACGGGAACGTCGGACAAGATGATCCCGGCGCTCGAGGGCTGGAAGTTCCTGGCCCCGAAGGGCTGGCAGGCGATCCGGCCGCAGGATCACGCGATGCTGCAGCCGATGTTCCGTGTCTCGCTGAGCCAGGTCGGCAAGGTCTGGACGGCGAAGGTGCTCGGGACGGCCAACGCGTACCAGACCGCCCCGCCGATCACGACCGTCCTCCAGGGCTAAAGGGATCCGCGGACGCGATAGTTAGTGGATCGTGGGCACCACTCCGATCCTCGGCACGGAGGAGCTCGGGCTTGACATCGGCGGCGCAGTCATCGTCGCCGATGTCTCGCTCGAGATCGCGCCGGGCGAGTTCGTCGGCGTCATAGGCCCGAACGGCGCCGGCAAGACCTCCCTCTTCAACCTGCTCTCGGGCCTTCGCCGGGCGAGCTCGGGGCGGGTCCGGCTCGACGGCGAGGACATCACGGCCCGCCCTCCCTATGCGCGAACCCGGCTCGGCCTCGGCCGCACCTTCCAGGTCTCGAACGTCTTCCCGCTCCTGCCGGTACGGGAGAACGTCCGGCTCGCCGCCCAGGCACGGCTCGGCGGGACGCTGCGGCTGTGGCGACGGGCGAACTCGGTCAAGGAGGCGGTCGAGAAGGCCGACTGGGCGCTCGAGCGGGTCGGGCTCGCAGGGCGCGCCGCGTCGGCTGCGGGATCCCTCGTCGCACGGCGACAAGCGGCGCCTCGAGCTCGCGATGGTGCTCGCGGGCGAGCCCCGCGTGATCCTGCTCGACGAGCCGATGGCCGGCGTCTCGGTCGAGAACGTCCACGAGCTCGTCGAGCTGATCCGCACGGTTCACGTCGAGGAGAAGAAGACCGTGCTGATGGTCGAGCACCACATCGAGGTCGTCACCGGTCTCGCCGACCGGATCGCCGTCATGCACCACGGCCGGCTGCTCGCCTGCGACACGCCCGCAGGCGATCATGGAGAACGCGGCCGTGCAGGAGGCGTACGTGGGGGAGCTCCTGTGACCGCGCTGCTCGAGGTTCGCGACCTGCACGTCCGCCTCGCGGGCTCGCACATCCTCCAGGGCGTCAGCTTCGAGGTTCCCGAGGGAGCCGTCACTGCGCTGCTCGGGCGGAACGGCGTCGGCAAGACGACGACACTGCGGGCGCTGCTCGGTCTCGTGCCCCGCGAGGGACACGTCGCTCTCGGCGGCGCCGACATCACGCAGGAGCAGACCCACAAGATCGTCCGCAGGGGCGTCGGCTACGTGCCCGAGGACCGCGACGTCTTCGCGGCTCTGACCGTGACCGAGAACCTCGAGCTGGCGGTCCGCAACGGATCGAGCCGATTCGGGCTCGTCTACGAGCTCTTCCCCGAGCTGCAGACGCGCGCCGAGCAGCGGGCCGGCACGCTCTCGGGCGGCCAGCAGCAGATGGTCGCGATCGCCCGGGCGCTGCTGAACGAGAACCGCATCCTGCTCGTCGACGAGCCGACCAAGGGCCTCGCCCCGATGGTCGTCAACGAGGTCGCGGCCGCGCTCGAGCAGGCGTGCCAGGAGAGCACCGTGCTGCTGGTGGAGCAGAACCTGGCCGTCGTCCGCCGCCTCGCCGAGCACGTCGTCGTGCTCGACACCGGGCGGGTCGTCTACACCGGCCTCGCCCGCGAGCTGCTCGACGACCGCGAGCGCGTCCACGCGCTGCTGGGGGTCGCATGAGCACCGTCGTTCTGCTGGCGATCACGGGCCTCGGGCTCGGCGCGATGTACTTCCTGATCGCCTCGGGCCTGTCGCTGATCTACGGGCTGATGGGCGTCCTGAACTTCGCGCACGGCGCCTTTCTCACGGTCGGCGCGTACGCCATGTGGTACTCGGAGACGAAGCTCGACGCCGTCCCGGTCGTGCCGCGCTTCATCCTCGCCGCGCTGGTCGGGCTCGTGGTCGGGACGATCGTCGCCGCGCTCGTCGAGCTCTTCCTGATCCGGCCGCTCTACGGACGGCATATCGAGCAGGTGCTCGTCACCGTCGGGCTCGGCCTCTGCATCACCGCGCTGATCCGCTCGATCTGGGGGCCCGATCCCAAGTTCGTCGCGCTCCCGCCGTGGACGCGCGAGACGACGAGCGTCCTCGGCGCCTCGATCCCGAACGACCGCTGGATCGAGATCATCACGGCCGCTCTCGTGCTCCTCGGCCTCAACCTCTTCCTGCGCCGCACCCGCTACGGGCTGATCGTTCGTGCCGGCGTCGAGAACCGGGCGATGGTGACCGCGCTCGGGATCGACGTCCGTCGCGCGTTCACCCTCGTCTTCGCGATCGGCGGGGTCGCCGCCGCTCTCGCCGGGGTGCTGTCGGCGCTCTACTTCGGCACCGTCGACCCGAACGCGGCACGAGCCTCCTGATCTTCGCGTTCATCGTCGTCGTGATCGGCGGCCTCGGGTCGATCGGCGGGACCGCCGCCGCGGCCGTGCTGGTCGCGCTCGTCCAGCAGTTCGCGAACTACTACGCCTCGGCGGGGATGGGTGACCTCTCGGTCGTCCTGCTGCTCGCGATCGTCCTGCTCGCCCGCCCCGGCGGGCTGACCGCGGCGGCGCCGGCATGACGCGCGGGCAGGCTCGTGCAGTCGTCGTGCCCGTGGTGGTCTTCGGGCTGCTCGCGATCGTGCCGAAGCTCGGCCTCGACATCCCGGTGCTCTTCCCGGGCAGCCTCGACAGCCCCGGGACGCTCCAGCTGCTCGCGCTGATGCTGACCTTCGCCGGGCTTGCGCTCACCTACGACCTCCTCTTCGGCTTCACGGGGCTGATGTCGTTCGGCCACGCCCTCTACTTCGCGGTCGGTGTCTACGTGGCGGCGGTGGCGATGACGAAGTGGCACTGGGGCTTCTGGCCCTCGATCCTCTTCACGTGTGCGGTCGGGCTCCTGCTGCCGGTCGTGCTCGGCACGATCAGCCTGCGGGTCACGGGGATCGCCTTCGCGATGGTGACTCTCGCCTTCGCGCAGGCGGGCAGCGTGCTCGCGTTCAAGAATCCCGGCGGCTTGACGGGCGGCGAGGACGGCTTCGGCGTCGACTACACGAAGCTGCCTTCGGCCCTCGTCGGCATCTTCAACACGAAGAACCTCTACTGGCTCGCGCTCGTCTACGCGGCCGTCGTGTTCGTCGTCGGGCGCTGGGCGATCAACTCGTCGCCGGGGAAGGTCTGGCAGGCGATCCGCGAGAACGAGCTGCGCGTCGAGGTGCTCGGGATGCGGCCGTTCGACTACAAGCTGATGTCCTGCGTGCTGGCCTCGTTCCTCGCCACGCTGGGCGGGATCGTCTACCTGATGCTGATCAGCGGAGCGAGCCCGGACGTCACGACGCCCCCATTCACGCTCGCGCTCCTGATCATGGTCGTGATCGGCGGCACCGGCTCGCGCTGGGGCGCCCTGATCGGCGGTGTCGTCTACACCTATCTCGATCACCGTCTCGCGGATCTCGCCGGCTCGAGCGCCGTCTCCGGCCTGCCGTCGGTGTTGCGCGTCCCGCTGCGCGAGCCGACGTTCATCCTCGGCCTCCTCTTCATCCTCACGGTCTACTTCGCCCCCGGCGGACTCGCGCGGCTCGGGCGGATCCGGCGCCGGCCGGTGGCACTCGAGGAGGCGCTTTGAGGCTCGCGTGGGACTCGGACGGCGACGGCGCTCCGGTGCTGCTCATCCACGGGCTCGGCTACACGCGCCAGGGCTGGGGCCCTCTGCGCGAGCGGCTCGCCGCGCCGGTACCGGGTGATCTCGTTCGACAACCGGGGGATCGGCGAAAGCGACATCCCGCCGGGCCCCTACAGCGTCGAGCAGCTCGCCGGGGATGCCGTGCAGGTGCTCGACGAGGCCGAGGTCGGAAGCGCGCACGTCCTGGGAGCAAGCCTCGGCGGCTTCGTCGCCCAGGTGGTCGCCGCGGAGCACGCCGACCGGGTCGAGCGGCTCGTGCTGGCCTGCACCTCGCCAGGCGGCCCGGGCTCGTACCCTCTGCCCGAGCAGACTCTCCGGTTGATGGCCGAGGCGCCGTCGCTCGCGCCGGAGGTCGCGCTTCGCCGCTTCGTCGAGAACGCAGTCGCCGCCGGGGCGGCGCCGGAGCTGATCGACGAGATCTACGCCTACCGGCAGAAGCATCCGCCCGACCCGGGCGGTTGGGCGGCGCAGGCCGCTGCCGGAGCGGCGTGGGATGCAGGTGACCGCCTCGAGAGGATCGAGGCGCCGACGCTCGTCGTGACCGGCACGGGCGACACGGTCGTCGACCCGCGAAACTCGGATCTTCTCGCCGAGCGGATCGCGGGCGCCCGGCTCGAGCGGATCGACGGCGCCGGGCACATGCTCTTCTGGGAGAGGACCGAGGAGTTCGCCGCGATCGTCGAAAGGTTCCTCGGATGACCCCCGTGACGATCGACCGGATCCTCCGCGACCGTGCCCGCGCCACACCGGGCCGCGTCGCGATCGACGCGGCCGGCCGTGCCTGGACGTACGCCGAGCTCGAACGCCGCTCGGACGAGCTCGCAGCCGGCTTCGAGCCGGGGAGCCGCGTCTCGACGCTGACCGGAAACACGGCCGAGCACGTGGCGGTGTTCTTCGCGTGCGCGAAGGCGGGCGCGATCCTTCACCCGATCTCCTGGCGGCTCGCGCCGGCCGAGATCGCCTTCCAGCTCGACGACGCGGAGCCCGCGGTGCTGCTCGTGGAGGACGAGCTGCGCCCGCTGGCCGAGGCGGCACTCGCGCTTGCGCGCGTCCGGCCTCCCTTCGAGCCGTCCGGCCCCGCGAGCTCGGCGCGCCCGCCCGAAGCGGACGACGGTCTCCTCCTGATCTACACGAGCGGCACGACCGGCAAGCCCAAAGGGCGCCCTGCTCACCCATGCCAACTGCTTCTGGACGAACCTCTCGTTCGACCTGGCGACCGGGCTGGGCCCGAAGGACGTGGTGCTGCAGGTGCTGCCGCAGTTCCACGTCGGCGGCTGGAACGTCCAGTCGCTCCTCGCCTGGTGGAAAGGCGCCCGCGTCGTCCTCGAGCGCGGCTTCGACGCCGGCCGGGCGCTCGAGCTGATCGAGCGCGAGCGGATCACGACGATGATGGGCGTGCCGGCGAACTACCTGCTTCATGTCCGAGGAGCCGCGATTCGCGGACGCCGACCTGTCGTCGCTGCGGCTGGCCGTCGTCGGCGGCGCGCCGATGCCGGTGGCGCTGCTCGACGTCTGGGCCGAGCGCGGAGTGGAGATCGTCCAGGGCTACGGGCTCACCGAGGCGGCGCCGAACGTGCTCTGCCTGCAGTCCGAGGACGCCCGCCGGAAGGCCGGGTCGGCGGGGAGGCCGTATCCCTACGTCGACTGCCGGCTCTCGACGGACGGCGAGCTGCTCGTTCGCGGCCCGAACGTCTTCCCCGGCTACTGGCGCAACCCGGAGGCGACCGCCGCGGCTTTCCGCGACGGCTGGCTGCTGACCGGCGACGTCGCCGAGTGCGACGACGAGGGCGACTACTGGATTCGCGGCCGTCTCAAGGAAATGGTCGTCTCCGGCGGTGAGAACGTCTACCCGGCCGAGATCGAGGCGGTCCTGCAGCAGCACGATGCCGTCGTCGAGGCCGCGGTCGTCGGTGTTCCGGACGAGCGCTGGGGCGAGGTCTGCTCGGCGTTCGTCGTCTGCCGCTCGCCCGTCTCCGACGACGAGCTGCGCGAGTTCTGCCGCGGTCGGCTTGCCAGCTTCAAGGTGCCGAAGTCGTTTCGCCTCGTCGACGAGCTTCCCCGCAATGCGGTCGGCAAGGTCGTCAAGGCCGAGCTGGCCCGGGCGGCGGTGAGCGCATGACGGAGGTCGTCACGAGCGCAGCGGGCAGGCCGCTCTCGCAGCGCGGGCTCGATACGCGGCGGCGGCTGCTGGACGCGGCCGAGCAGGTCTTCAGCGAGTACGGGTACCACGACGCCTCGATCGTCAAGCTCACCGAGATCGCGGGTGTCGCGCAGGGCACGTTCTACCTCTACTTCGACTCGAAGAAGACGATCTTCGACGAGCTCGTGCGCGACCTGAACAGCCGGGTGCGCCACGCGATGAAGGAGGGCTCGTTGCAGGGAGGCACCCGCGTCGAGCAGGAGCTGCTCGGCTTCAAGGCGTTCTTCCGCTTCACCGCCGAGCACCCGGCGCTCTACCGGATCATCCGGCAGGCCGAGTTCGTCTCGCCCGAGATGCTCCAGTACCACTACGAGCGGCTGAGCCAGGGCTATATCGATGCGCTCAAGGCGGCCGTGGAGGCCGGAGAGATCGGCTCGCTCGATCCGGAGGTGACGGCGTGGGCGCTGATGGGCCTCGGCGAGCTGGTCGGCCTGCGTTGGATCCTCTGGAATGGTGGGACCGAGGTGCCGGACGAGGTCTTCGGCGAGCTCGGCCGTATCATCGCCTCGATTCTCGGGCCGAAGGAGTGAGACGGGTCGGACTCCACGCGACCGCTTCGTATCTTCCGGAGCGGTGGTTCACCGCTGCCGAGATCGCCGACCGGTCGGGGATTCCCGAGGCGGTGATCGTCGACAAGTTCGGCCTGCGCGGAAAGCACATCGCGGCCGAGGACGAGCATGTCAGCGACCTCGCGGTGCAGGCCGGCGGAGCGGCTGTTCGCGGAGACCGGCATCGATCCGGGCTCGATCGACGCGGTCGTCTACTTCGGGTCGATGTGGAAGGACTGGGGGGTCTGGCAGGCGGCACCCTGGATCGCGCACCGCCTCGGCTGCGGCCGTGCCTTCGCGATCGAGTACGACAACGTCTCGCACGGAAGTCCGATCGCGCTGCGCATCGTGCGCGACGTGCTGCGCGCCGAGCCCGAGCTCCAGCGCGTGTTGATGGTCGCCGCCTGCCGGGAGTCGTATCTGCTGGACTACGGCAACCCGCGATCGCGGTTCATGTTCAACTTCGGCGACGGCGCAGTCGCCGCGCTCGTCGTCGGCGAGCCGGACCGGAACGAGGTGCTCGGCGCGCATGCGATCACCGACGGCTCGCTCTCGCTCGACGTGAAGCTGGCGCGTGGTGGATCGGTCGATCCGGGCGGGTACGCGTTCCTCGACGTCGCGAATCCGGAAGCCATGAAGGCCAGGCTCGACGAGGTATCGCTCCCGAACTTCGTGGCGGTCGCCAGAGCAGCACTCGAGCGGTCCGGAGCCACGCTCGGCGAGGTGCGCTTCGTCTGCCCGCTGCACATGAAGCGCTCGATGTACCTGATGCTCCTCGAGCGGCTCGGGCTCGGCTCCGCCCAGGCCGAGTACCTCGACGACACTGGGCACATGAGCGGCGTCGACTCTCTCTTCGGGCTCGATCGCGCGGCGCGCGAAGGGCGGCTCTCCGACGGGGATCTCGTGCTCCTCATCTCGGCGGGCACCGGCTACACGTGGGCTGCCGCGGTTGTGCGGTGGGGGACGGTTCGGTGACGATCGAGGAGCTGCACGCCGGTCTCGAGGCGGGGCCGTCGGCGTGGTTCGAGATCCCTCAGTCGAGGATCGACACGTTCGCGGAGGCGACCGGCGACCGGCAGTCGATTCACATCGACGAGGAGCTTGCCGCTGCGGGCCCGTTCGGGGTGACCGTCGCCCACGGGTTCCTGACCCTTTCGCTGATTCCCGCCGCCGCGTACGAGATCCTGCCGGTTGAAGGCGCGGTTGCGATCAACTACGGACTGAACCGGGTGCGCTTCCCGGCGCCCGTTCCCGCGGGCTCCCGGGTGCGTGCGAGGATCCGGATCGACAGCGTCGAGCCGATCCAGGGTGGTGTGCAGGTGACGATGACCGTGACGTTCGAGCGTGAGGGCGGCGAGAAGCCCGTGTGCGTGGCGGAGCAGGTGTTCCGCTTCGTGAGCTGATGCGCGTCGCGCTCGTTACGGGGGCCGCCGGCGGGATCGGAGCAGCGATCGTGGCGCGCCTGGCCGAGGACGGCTGGTCGGTGCACGGGGTCGATATCGAGGATGCCGACCTGACGACCGCGGCGGGCAACCGCGCCGTCGTCGAGGCCGCGCTCGAGCGTTACGGACGGCTCGATGCCGTGGTCGCGAACGCTGGCTTCCAGCACGTGGAGTCGATCCGTGACTTCCCGGAGGCGCAGTGGGACGCGCTGATCGCGCTGCTGCTGACGAGCCCGTTCCTGCTCGCGAAGTACGCCTGGGATGCGCTGGCCGCCTCGGGCGACGGCCGCTTCTGCGCGGTCTCTTCCGTCCATGGCCTCGTCGCGTCGCCGTTCAAGGCGGGGTATGTCTCCGCCAAGCACGGGGTGCTCGGGCTCGTCAAGACGATCGCGCTCGAAGGTGCGGCCGTCGGGATCACGGCCACCGCGATCTGCCCGGGGTACGTCCGGACGCCGCTCGTCGAGGCGCAGGTCGCCGATCAGGCCCGCGTCTACGGCGTGACCGAGGAGCAGGTCATGGAGGAGGTCATGCTGGCGCCGCAGGCGGTGAAGCGGATGCTCGAGCCCGAGGAGGTCGCCGACGTGGCGGCCTTCCTGCTCGGCCCGTCCGGAAGAGCGTTCAGCGGCGCCCCGACCGTGCTCGACCTGGGCTGGACGGCGCGGTAACGAGCCGGCTACACGATCGCGCCGGCAGCCGCCGCCGACGCCTCAGCTTCTGCGACACCGCTGCTCTCCGACTTCTGGTTTCGGATTGCGATCACCGCCAGCGCCCCGACGACGAGGTACGCGGCGAGGATCAGAAGCGATCTCGCGATGTCGTTTGCGCTGAAGTAGATGGTGTTCCGCACTACCGTCGTGCCCGCTCCGGCCGGCAGATACGGGCCGAACGTGCGCCAGAACCAAGGCAAGAACGCAGTCGGCACGGTGCCGCCCGAGGCCGGCGCCCCGAAGATCACGAAGAGGACGACCACGACCAGGGTGCCTGCCGCACCGAGAGCCGCTTGCAGGGCAGCGGCCGAGAATGCGACGGCCATCATGATCAGGATGAAGATGCCCCAGAGCGCCAGGAACTTCGACGTCGGGACGGCGCCGAGTACCGGGCCGGCGATCGTGTCGGTGAGGAGCGCTCCGACCACCGCTGCGATCGCGAGCGAGATGAGGCGGCGTGGCCGCTTCGCCCGTCCCCCGAAGGCCATCCCGATCGTCGCCGCGAGGTAGCCGCCGACGATGAGAGCCATGACGACCAGGAACGAGACGCTCCCGCCCGCGTCCCCGGCCGGCAGCGTGTGCACCTGAACGATCGCGATCTTCTGACCGAAAGCGGCTCCGGCCGCCGCGAAGGCGCCGCCCAGAGCTGAGGCCAGCGCCGGGCTCGCCGCCGGGGCGACGATCAGCTTCGCGCCAGCCGGGCCGATGACGAAAGCGCCGTCGATCTTCCGCTCGTCGATCGCGGTGCTCGCGGCGGCCTCACTCGAGTAGCGCGTGATCCGGAGCGAGAACTGCTTCCCGACCGCGATCGGGAGCGGCGATGCGCCTACGACGCCGATCGAGACGTGGTGGGGCTTCGGCTCGTGCAACGCGCCGACGTAGGAGAGCACGAAGGCGGCCTGGACGACCAGCACGACCGAGAGCGCCGCGATGAGCAGCGGGATCCCCGTGAGCCTCGGCTGTCTGTGCGCCGACCGCGCCCTGGCCGGTCCGGGCGTTCGCTGCGGTGTTGTCGTGCGAGCCGGTCTCGTTCATTGTTGATCTCCTGACGCGACACTACTTTGTCGTTGCCACCACTTTTCGGAGCCGCGGGCCGGGGCGCATCATCCCATCGAGGTGATGCAGCGTTGCGATATGGATGATCGGATGCCGGTACCTTGCGGGCCTCATCGAGGGCTACCGCATCACATCGGGAGGTACGGGCACGTGAGCGACCACATCGATCGATCGCACGAAACTGCCGATCCGGCGTCCGCCGTTCCAGGGTGTCGTGAAGCGGACGCTCGACGGCTCCGAGCCCGACTGGGACTACGTCGCGCCGCTCGCGCCGCCCGACGGCGCACCGAACGTGCTGCTGATCCTCACCGACGACGCGGGGTTCGGGAACCCGGCGACCTTCGGCGGCCCGATCGCGACGCCGACGCTCGATCGGCTGGCGGCGGGAGGCCTCAAGTACAACCGCTTCCACGTCACCGCGATGTGCTCCCCGACACGCGCGGCGCTGATGACCGGTCGCAACCACCACTCCGTCGGCTACGGGATGGTGAGCGAGTTCGCGGGCCCGTTCCCCGGGTACTCGGCGATGCTGCCGAAGGACTGCCAGACCTTCGTGAAGACCCTGCAGGGAAACGGGTACTCGACCGCCTGCTTCGGCAAATGGCACCTGACGCCCGACCACATGCAGGGCCCCGGCGGACCGTTCGACCGCTGGCCGCTCGGCCTCGGCTTCGACTACTTCTGGGGCTTCCTCGGCGGCGAGTCCGGGCAGTACGACCCGGTCCTGATCGAGAACAACTCCGCGATCGGCGTGCCCGAGGACGAGGACTTCTATCTCCCGGATGCGATGGCCGACAAGACGATCGAGTGGATCCACAGCGTCCGGGCCCACGGCGACAAGCCGTTCTTCACCTACTTCTCGACCGGTTGCAGCCATGCGCCCCATCAGGTGACGAAGGAGTGGTCGGAGAGGTACAAGGGGAAGTTCGACCAGGGGTGGGACAAGCTGCGCGAGGAGACGTTCGCGCGCCAGAAGGAGCTCGGGGTGATCCCGGCAGACGCCGAGCTGACGCCTCGGCCCGAGTCGATGCCGGCCTGGGACTCGCTGAGCGAGAACGAGAGGCGCGTCTATGCCCGGCAGATGGAGGTCTACGCGGGCTACAGCGAGAACACCGACTGGAACATCGGTCGCGTGATCGACGCGATCGACGAGATGGGTGAGCTCGAGAACACCCTCGTGATCTTCATCTGGGGCGACAACGGCGCCAGCATGGAAGGCACGCTCACCGGTTCCTTCAACGAGTGGACGATGATCAACGGGATCCCGCTTACCGACGAGCAGCAGATCCAGCTCGTGCTCAAGTGGGGCGGTCTCGAGGCCTGGGGCACCGACCTGATGGCGCCGCACTACTCGGCCGCATGGGCCTGGGCCGGCAACTGCCCGTTCCAGTGGGGCAAGCAGGTCGCCTCGCACCTCGGCGGCACACGCAACCCGATGGTCGTCCACTGGCCGAACGGCTTCAGCGGGAAGAGCGGGCTCAGATCGCAGTTCACCCATGTCACCGACGTCGGCCCGACGATTCTCGAGGCGGCCGGCATCCCGCAGCCGACGCACATCGACGGCGTCGAGCAGAAGCCGCTTCACGGCACGAGCCTCGCCTACTCCTTCGACGACGCGGCCGCTGTGGAGAGGCACACCCAGCAGTACTTCGAGATCCTCGGGAACCGGGGCATCTACAAGGACGGCTGGTGGCTGTCCTGGATGATGCCGCGTATTCCCTGGAAGGCCGACCCCGAGACGATCCGGGGCTTCGCGCCGGGCGTCTGGAAGCCCGAGCACGACCAGGCCGAGCTGTACTACCTGCCCGACGACTTCACCCAGGCGGTGAACCTCGCCGAGAAGCACCCCGAGAAGGTGAAGGAGCTCGAGAAGCTGTTCTGGCAGGAGGCGGAGGCCAACGACGTGCTGCCTCTACTCGGCGGGTTGACGACGTTCTTCGGGATGATGCCGCCGCAGCAGAAGCAGACCCAGTTCACCTACTACGGCGACGTTCAGAACGTGGCCTCGGGGATGATCCCGAAGATCTTCAACCACTCCTACACGATCAGCGCCGAGCTCGAGATCCCCGCCGGCGGAGCGGAGGGAGTGATCGTGGCGGAGGCCGACCATCTCGGTGGCTTCACGCTCTTCGTGCAGGACGGAAAGCTGAAGCACACCTACTCGTTCGTCGGCGTGCTCGAGTTCAAGCAGGAGTCCGAGAGCAACCTTCCGACCGGGAACGTGAGCGTGCGGATGGAGTTCGCAGCCGATGCGCCGAAGCCTGCGACGGGCGGCGAGGTGACGCTGTTCGTCAACGACGAGAAGGTCGGCGGCGGCCGGATGGAGCACACGGTTCCGGTTCGCTTCACGGGCTACGCAGGCATGGACATCGGCCGGGACAACGGCATGCCCGTCGATCGCAGCTATGCAGACAAATCGCCGTTTGCCTTCACGGGAACGGTCAAGAGGGTCGTCTTCGACGTCAACCCGCATACCGCGGATGAGCAGGAGCGGGAGCTCCACGAGTACGCCCACCATGCCCTTGCCGCGCACGCGATCAACGCCTAGAGAGGACGATGATGAGCGACGAGCACAAGGACGTCCTGATCGCCGTGTACCTGTTCGAGGACCTCGCGGAGAACGATTTCGACGCGGTCGTGAAGCTCGCCGAAGAGAAGAAGATCGCGATCGAAGGCGTCGTCCTCGTCCAGAAGGACGCAGACGGCGAGGTGCACGTGAAGGAGACCGGCGACCACCTCGGGCGAAAGGGCGCCAAGCTCGGCGGCGGCGTAGGACTGGTGGTCGGGCTCTTCGCGCCGCCGCTCCTGGCGGCGACGGCGGTCGGCGCGGCGGCCGGCGCCGTGGTGGGTCGGTTTGCCAGGCACCGGGTCGAGAACGGGATCGGCGAGAAGATGGACGCGGCGCTGCCGGCCGGCTCGGCGGGCGTGATCGCGATCTACGACTCCGACGGGCACGACGCGGTCGACGAGGCGCTCGTCAACGCGGTGAAGAAGTCCGTGGCCCAGATCGACGGCCTCAGCGCCAAGGAGCTGAAGGCGGGGCTTGCAGAAGCGCAGGCGGGGATGGGCGGCTGAGGCTGACCAGGTCCTCTCTCAGGGATGGCGCGATTTAAGCGCCTCGTAAGACACGCCGATCTAGGCATCTACCAGCTTCGGCGCTACCCTGTCCGCATGGACTCGGGGGATGCGAACGTCGTTTCCGGCGCCCGCCTCGCGGGTACTAGGCGCGGTGTGATGCGCATCGTCTTCGCTTGCGCCCTCCTCGCTGGGCTCCTGTTCGCCGCTCCCGCGGCGCAGAGTCAGAGCTCCACGGCGCTCTTCCTCTACGTCAACTTCTTCGCGAACGGCGATATCGCGGTGACGCTTCCGGACGGGACGCCGGTGGGCGTCACGAGCGGCTCGCCAACGGTCATTCCCGCCGGGTTCTACACCGTTCAGATGACTGGCCCGGGCGGCTGTACCAACCTGCCCTACTTCAACCTCAAGGGCCCGGGGAACAACATCATCGACAGCATGGATCAGGGCGAAGAGGCGAACAAGAACGTCAACGCGAACTTCCTGCCGAACTCCACCTACACCTGGTGGAACGCGCAGAACCCGAGCCAGGTGTTCACCTTCGTGACCAACGGCCAGGTGCTCGGAACGCCCCCGGCGGCGCCCGATTCGGGCAAGCACGGCACCGCGACGACCACCGATCTGCTCGGCTCCGCGCGCGCGACGATCCGCGGCACCCTCACTGGAGCAGTCAGCGCCGCCGGGAAGCTCAGCGTCGCGTTCAAGGGGAAGAGCGTCGGGAGCCTGCAGTCGGGCAAGTACAAGTTCGTGATCAGCGACAAGAGCTCGAACACCGGCTTCCTGCTGCAGAAGGGCTCGCGCACGCCGACCCCCGTCAGCGGCATCAAGTTCGTCGGCAAGCGCACGAAATGGGTCGTCCTGACCGCCGGGAAGTGGAGCTTCCTGCCAGTCGCGGGCAAGCCTGCCTTCACCGTCACGGTGAAGGGCGCCACGTCCTGAGCCGCTAGCAGGAGATCTCGCCCGGGCCGCCGCAGCCGAGGCCCGGCCAGCCGCCGCGGTAGCGCGCAGGCGCCGAGCGGAAGCTCCCGGGCCCGCCGTACATCACTGCGATCTCCTGGTGGTTGCCGAGCACGATCTGCCGCGGGTTGCCGGTGACCCGCTTGCCGTTCACGTAGACGCGCAGCTGCTTGCCGTGCCCGGTGCAGTAGCCGCCGACGCAGCCGGCTGTGAAGCGGACGCCCCACTCGTCGAAGAAGGAGCCGAGGGTGTAGGTGCCTGCACGGTCAGGCTCGACGTGGATGATCCCGCTCGTCGAGTGGGTGTGGATCGGGGAGTTGGCGACGTCTGCGGCGTAGACGTGGCCCGGGGTGCAGTCGCCGACCTGGATCGTCGCGGGCGGGCACGGCCCATGGTCACGTGGCGCGGCCTGCCCGACACCCGCCGGGACCGTGACGCGCTTGCCGTTGACGATCACGTCGAGATGCACATGGTCGTGGCGCACGAGATTCCCGATCACTGGGGTCAGGCCCGCATAGGCGATCTGGCTGAGCGCGTAGGCCGGCAGGCCCCAGGGGGCACGGCTCGTGCGGGGCTTCGTCACGGGCTTCGAGCCGGAGAGGAGCGCGCACGGGTCGATCACCGTTGCGATCGACCGGCCTGGAGCGAGCCGGAACTTCGGCGCGACGAGCGCCCCGGTGCCGTCGGTCGACATGAACGGGACATGGCTCCCCGTCCACCAGAGCCACACCTGGTGCCCGTGGAAAGCAACGCTGCCGGTGCGGGTGTCGGCCGTGTAGGAGCCCGTGCTGTGGAGCGTCACCGAGCGCCCGGTCTGCGTGTTGCGCAGCTTGATCGTGCTCGGGCCGCTGAAGTCGTACTGCATGACGGTGGTGGTGGGCTGGTCGCTCTGGCTGGCCGTCTTCACGGTCACCGCGACCGGGAACCGGCAGAGGCCCGACTGGACACCCTTGAACGTCGAGATCGAAGACCCGTCCGCAAGCCCGCTCGCCGCGAACGCCGCTGCCGCCGCGACCGCCGCCGCCGCCACGCCAATCACCGCCTGCTTCGAGCGCCGGTGCATCCGTCCAGGGTACTCCGGGTACGCTCCCCCGGTGCGTGAGCCTGCGGTTTCGCTGCTGCTCGGCGCGGCGTCAGCCGCGGTCACGACGCCGCGGACCGGCTAGCCCGCGTGCGCTCCGAGATCACGATCGACCGCGACGCCCTGCGTGCGAACCTGCGCCGGCTGACGGCAGCGCTCGGCGGCTCCGAGCTCTGGGCGGTGGTGAAGGCCGACGCATACGGGCACGGCGCCGCGACGGTGTCCGAGACGGCTCTCGACGAGGGCGCGAAGGCGCTTTGCGTCGCGACGGTGGGGGAGGGTCTCGAGCTGCGCGACCTGTTCCCGGCAGCGCGCATCATCGTCCTCAGCCCTGCGCACGCGAGTGAGCATCGGTCGGCCCGCGCCGGCGGCCTGGAGCTCGTCGTCGTCGATCCGCCCTGGCCGGAAGGCATCCCGCTCCATGTCAAGGTGGACACCGGCATGGGCCGGTGGGGGATCTCCGACCTGGTCGACGCGAGCCCGGACGTCGTCGGGCTGCTCAGCCATTTCGCCTCGGCGGACGTCGACCCCGAGTTCACGGCACTGCAGATCGCCCGTTTCGGAGAGATCGCGGCGCGGCATCCCCGCCTGACGCGCCATCTCGCGAACAGCGCCGGGATCCTGAGGTATCCGGAGGCGCGGTTCGACGCCGCGCGTGCGGGGCTCGCGCTCTACGGGCTGTCGCCTTTCGGACGCAACCCGGCAGAAGACGGCTTGAATCCCGTTCTCTCGTGGCGGAGCCGCATTGCTCAGGTGAGGCAGCTCGAGCCCGCCGCGAGCACCGGCTACGGCCGCCGGTTCGTCGCCGCGGAGCCGACGTGGATCGGGATCGTCCCGGTCGGCTACGCGGACGGATGGCGCCGCAGCCTGACCGGAGCCGAGGTTCTCGTCGACGGGGCCCGCCGGCCGGTCGTCGGAACGATCTCGATGGACTCCTTCGCGGTCGCGCTGGCTGACGCCGTCGATCGGGGCGCGCCAGTGACGTTGATCGGCGAGGGGCTGCTCGCCGAGGAGCAGGCCGCGGCAGCCGGGACGATCACCTACGAGCTGGTCAGCCGGGTGAACAGCGCTCCGGCGCGCGCCAGGCGCATCGTCACCCCTTGAGCAGGAAGCCGTGCTCGAACATCTGCCGCACGACCGGGACCGCCTTTGCGGCGAACGTGGCACGATCGGCGCCCTCGCGGTCGGCGAGCTCGCTTGCAAGCTCGGCCAGCTTTCGCTTGCCGTCGAATCCAGCGATCAGATGCGCGATCAGCGGGTCGATGCCGGCAGTGAAGCCGAGCCCGTCCTCGAGCTTCATCTCGATCCGGTCGATCGTCCACTCGCCGGAGGCGAGGTGGACGCGCTGCTCGACGCTGACACCCGGGGCCAGCTCGAAGCGGTCGCCGAGGATCTCGGCGTCGCTGCCGAGCCCGTTGAGATAGTCCTGCGCCTCGAAGAGCCTGACAAGATGCTCGCTGGCGGGGCGCAGGCCCGACGACGGTAGCTCGTGTGACCGGGACCAGTTCGACCCCGCATCGCGGCGCCGCAGGACGACAGCGCCATAGCCGATCGACTCGATCGCGAGCCCCTCGAGGTAGGCGAGCCAGCGGTCGATCGTCTCCTCCATCTCCGTCGGGTCGGAGTTCGGGTCGGCCGTCCAGTTGCCGATGTGCGTCAGCGGATCCTGCGTCCCGTAGTGCAGGAAGAGCGCGTCACAGCCGCTTCCTTCGAGCCACTCCTCGAGGCGAGCCGCGCGATCCTCGCCCGGCTTGTGCACCCAAGAGACGAGCACGCTGGCGTAGCCGCCTTCCTCGAGGTGTGCGGGCGTCACGGTGACGATGTCTCGCGAGACGGCATCTCCCTGGAGCCCGCTGTCGCGGAACAGGTACGCCGACTCCGGCGAGATCACGTACGGCGGGTTGCACATGACGAGGCCCGCCCGCGTGTCGGCGACCGGCTCGAAGTAGCTTCCCTGCCTGAGCTCGACGTTCTCTGCCCCGTTCAGCAGGAGGTTGAACGCCGTGAAGTTGAGGGCACGCTCGGTGATGTCCGTTGCGATCACGTGCCTGGAATGCCGGGAGGCGAGGATCGCCAGGATCCCGGCGCCGGTACCGATGTCGAGCGCCTGGTCGACCGGTTTCCGGACCGTCAGGTGCGAGATCGTGACCGAAGGGTTGTGGACGCCCGCGACGTGGTCGGGCCGGTTGGCCTCGCGCACGCCGGTCAGGTCGGAGGTGACGAGGACGTCGCCGTGCGGGACGATCTGGGCGCAGGCCCAGACCCCGCCGCCACCCGAGTCGAGGAGCCCGAGCATCTGCAGCTGCTCGATCGTGAGCGGCGCGAGCGCCCGGCGCGCGTCGGCCTCCGGCACGGGCACGCCGAGCACGAAGAGCGCGGTCAGCGTTCCGAACGTGTCGAGCTCAGCTAGCCGCCGTTTCAGCAACGGGATCTCGCCGGGCCGCGCCAGGATCGGCCCTTCGACGCCGAAAGCCCTTCGAACCGCCTTGCCGTCGAACCCGGCGGTGACGAGCACGTTCCGCAGCTCCGCGACCGGGGCGGGGTCGTCGAGTTTCAGCGGCCCGTCGAAGCTCGTGCGCGCCGCCTCCACGGGCGAGACTCTAACGGACAAAACCTCTGCAAACCGAACGATTACCGCGGATTCAGCCGGCGATGCGGCGAACGTCCGACCCGCCGTAGCTCGGAGCCCAGATGTCACCGTCTCCTGACGACAGCACGAACGGCTTCGGCCCGACGTGAACGGTCGCGGTGACCTTGCTCGTGGCGGGGTCGACTCTCGAGACCGTGTCGTCGCCCATGTTCGGCACCCAGACGCTCCCGTCGGGGCCGATCGTGCCGTCCTGGGGAGTCAGCCCGACCTTGACCGCAGCGAGCACCTTCCCGGTTCGGGGATCGAGGTGGAGGACCACGTTCTCGGCGTTGGACGCCACCCAGAGGTGGGTGGCATCTGCGGCAAACCATGCCGGGCTCTGGTGGTGCACGTCGATCCGTGAGAGACGGTTCGTGCGCGGGTCGATGCGGAAGATCTGCGAGCCGCTATTTGCGCCGACCCAGACATAGCCGCCGCTGATCGACAGCCCGGTCGGCGTCGACCTCGTGTCGTACGACCGAACGACCTTGTCCGTGGCCGGATCGATGCGATCAACCGTGCCGTCGCCGTTGTTGGTCGTCCAGACCGAGCCGTAGCCGTACGCGACGTCGTACGGTTGGGCGCCGACTGCAATCCGGTCGACGAGCTTGCGGCGAGCCGGGTCGACCCGGTCGACGCTGTTCGTGCCGTACCCGTTCACCCAGAGCGCGTTGCCGCCGGCGACGATGCCGCACGGCTGACCCCCGATATTGATGTTCGGACCGCTGAGACGGTTCGTCCTGGGGTCGACCGTGGAGATCGTGCCCGCATAGATGTCGGTGACCCACACCTGGCCGAACGCGTCCACGCTCGCGCAGGGGCCCTGCGCGTGGGTGTTCACGATGGCGACGACGCTCGGCCCGGCGGCGGCGACGACGGTCGTGGAAGCGAGCGCTACCACTGCGGCGAAAAGCAAGGCTCTCATGCTCCGATATCGGAGTATATACTACGATGTCGTACTAACGGCCAGCCTGAGAGCCTGTTCGAGCTCGACCAGAGCAGCCCGCACCGTCGAGGGCTCGACGCCGAGGTGCATCGAGATCGCGCGATTCGAAGCCACGAGCCCTTCGAGCGCCGACGAGTTGCGTCGGCGGCCGTCTGCCGTCAGCGACAGGAGATACGACCGTCCGTCGTCGGGGTTCGGAGCTCGCTTGACCAGCCGCCGGGCCGTGAACCGCGCGATGTAGTCGGAGAGAGTGGTGGCGGGCATACCGGCCCGCTGCGCAAGCTCGGTCGGGACGATCGGCTCGAAGACGGCGATGATCGAGAGCACTGCGAACTCGTTCGGTGTCAGCTTGCTCGCCTTGATCGCCCGGCCGAGCAGCACCGACGAGAGCTGGCCGGTGACGAACAACGGAAAGAGCAGGTTTGCAGGGAGCTCGCCCATCGGGCGAGCCTAACCGTCGTCCGAGCTCTCTTCGACTGCGCGGGTCTGCAGCTCGGAGACGACGGCCGGATCGGCGAGCGTCGTCGTGTCTCCGAGCGGGCGATTCTCGGCCACGTCGCGCAGGAGGCGGCGCATGATCTTGCCGCTGCGGGTCTTCGGCAGCTCGGGAGTGAAGACGATGTTGGCCGGCTTCGCGATCGGCCCGATCTTCTCGGCGACGTGGTTGCGGAGCTCCTCGAGCTTCTCGACCGACCCGCCGGCGCCGCCCTTCAGCGTCACGAACGCGACGATCGCCTGGCCCGTCATCGCGTCGTTGCGTGCCGCCACGGCCGCCTCGGCGACCTCCTGGTGATCGACGAGCGCCGACTCGACCTCGATCGTCGAGATCCGGTGCCCGGAGACGTTCATCACGTCGTCGACGCGCCCGAGCAGCCAGAAGTCGCCGTCGGAGTCGATCCGGGCGCCGTCTCCCGCGAAGTAGACGTCGCCGTACTTCGACCAGTACGTCTCGCGGTAGCGCGCGTCCTCGCCGTAGAGGCCGCGCAGCATCGCCGGCCAAGGCTGCTTGAGCACGAGGTATCCGCCGCCTCCGGGCCCGACCTCCTGGCCGGCCTCGTTGTAGATCGCTGCCTCGATGCCCGGGAACGGCCGGGATGCAGAGCCGGGCTTGGTCGTCGTGATCCCCGGAAGCGGAGTGATCAGGATCATCCCGGTCTCCGTCTGCCACCAGGTGTCGACGATCGGGCAGCGGCCGCCGCCGATGTGCTCGTGGTACCAGACCCACGCCTCGGGGTTGATCGGCTCGCCGACGGAGCCCAGGAGCCGCAGGCTCGACAGATCGTGTGCCTGCGCGTGCTCGGGGCCCCACTTCATGTGGGTGCGGATCGCGGTCGGGGCGGTGTAGAGGATGTCCGCCTTGTAGCGCTCGACGATCTCCCACCAGCGGTCGCGGTTCGGGAAGTCGGGCGTTCCCTCGTACATGACGCCCGTCGTCCCGTTGCAGAGCGGGCCGTAGACGATGTAGCTGTGCCCTGTGACCCAGCCGACGTCGGCCGCGCACCAGTAGACCGAGTCGGGCTTGACGTCGAAGACGTAGTAGTGCGTCGTCGCGGCGCCGACCAGGTAGCCGCCGGTCGTGTGGGCGATCCCCTTCGGCTTCGCGGTCGTGCCGGAGGTGTAGAGGAGGTAAAGGAGATCCTCGGCGTCCATGGGCTCGCAGGGGCAAGCCGTCTCGTCCACGGCGAGTTCGTGCCACCAGTGGTCGCGGCCGTCGGTCATCGGGACGTCGCCGCCGGTCCGTCGTAGGACGATGCAGCTCTTGACGCCGGGCGCCGCGGCCATCGCGTCGTCCGCGGTCGTCTTGAGCGACACCGTCGAGCCGCGGCGCCATGCCTCGTCCTGCGTGATCAGCACCTCGCAGCCCATGTCCTCGAGCCGCCCGCCGAGCGAGTCGGCCGAGAAGCCGCCGAAGACGACGGTGTGGGGGGCCCCGATGCGCGCGCAGGCGAGCATCGCGACGGCCGTCTCGGGGACCATCCCCATGTAGATACCGATCGGGGTGCCCTTCTTCACGCCGAGCGCCTTGAGCGCGTTCGCGAGCTTCGTCGTCTCGCGCTGGAGGTCTGCGAACGTGATCTCGCGCCGATCGTCGACCGGCTCGCCCTCCCAGTAGTAGGCGACCCGGTCGCCGTCTCCAGCCTCGACGTGGCGGTCGACACAGTTGTAGGTGACGTTGAGCTTGCCGCCGACGAACCACTTCGCGTACGGCTGGTCCCATTCGCGGACGGTCTCGAACGGCTCGAACCATGTCACGCGCTTGCGAGCCTCGTCGGCCCAGAACTCGAGCGGCTCGCGGTCGTAGATGTCGGGCTGTGCGTTCGCCGCCGCGGCGAACTCGGGCGGCGGTGGATACCGCCGCTCCTCGAGCAGCATCGTTTCGATCGCGCTCTGTGGCTTCTCGGCCAACGCGCGCTGACGCTAGCGGTCCGGCGCGCCGGCGACCAGGTCGACGACGCGGATCCGCATCCGTTCGAGCTGCGACTCGTCGGGATCGAAGCGCGCCTCGGCGCGATCGAGCTTCCGATCGCGCGTATAGAAGAGCTGCGCCCAGACCGAGCCCGGCCGGGCCAGCCTGAGGGCGGTGACGAGCCCGAGCGGCGGCACGAAGATGCTCACGAGGCCGAGCGTCAGCTTGCCCTTGAGGCAGGTGATGAGCGACAGGACGATGCTGACGGCGATCACTCCGAACCCGATCGCACGCGGCAGCTCCGTCTTGTCGTGCACGCCGAACGGCGAGATCCCGACCAGCAGCAGCGCGCCGAGCAGCAGCCACATGATGCAGGCGTCGATCGAGCGTCTCCCTTCGGGCGTCCAGTAGACGTCGCGCAGGTGGAAGGTGAGGGCGAACTCGTCGAGGATGAACGCCCCGCCGACCCCGAACGAGACCGCGAGCGCCTTCCGGGTCAGGTTGTCGCCCGGGTCGAAGGCGATGTCGAACATCCCGGTGGCGAGGACGATCACGACGCCGACCACCATGTGGTGGAGGTGGACGTCGCCGATCCGGCCGCTCGGCCAGCGATGCCGGCGTGCGAGCCGCGTGTACAACCGAACCAGGGCGAACGTCAGCAGCGACGCGCCGAGCATCAGCAGGAGCGCCTCGCGACCCGCGAGCCCGTACCGGTGGATCTCGACCGGGTCGTGTAGCGCTTGCCTCAGGTGGTGGAGGTGGTGCAGGGAATGCACGCGGCTGAAACTCTAGGCGCCTCGGCGGCCGGGTGCAGAGCGAAAGCGTTGCGGTTCGGTTACGAGCGGTCACCTTCACCGCCGCCGCTAGGGTCCGGCGGTGGCGCTTCGCGAACGAGTTGTTGCGGCTACGCCCACCCGCAACACCGTGCTCGTGCTCGCCGGGCTCCTGATCGCGCTGGTGGTGCTTACAGTGCTCGTCGCCGCAGGATCGCTGACCCGGATCGACCAGTTCTCCGTCGACCACCTCATGCCCTGGCTGAGGGCGAGGCCGCAGGCGCCCGGCGGCTCGGCAGGCTTCTACCGCCCGTTCAAGCTGCACTCGTCGACCTGGTCGAAGTTCTTCGACCTCTTGACCTACCCGTGCTCTGTCCTGATCTCGGGCCTGGTCGTCATCTGGGCGGCGGTCTTCCTCTGGAAGCGCTACGGGCCCGTCGTCGCTCTCGCCCCCGCCGTGGCCTGGGTGATCGGCAACGCCATCGAGGTGATCGGAAAGGGAACGATCAACCGGCCGCCGCTATACCGGAAGGCCAACGGGGTCCCGGTACACGTCGACGCGTTCGACGACTCGTTCCCGAGCGGGCACATGATGCGCGGCGTGATCGTCGCGTTCGCGATCGGGCTCGTGTTCACGCGTTCGTGGAAGTGGGCCGCGCTCTGGGCCGTCCTCGTGGGGCCCGCGCTCGTGCTCGAGGCGGCGCACACGATCACGGATGTCGTCGGCGGAGCGCTTGTCGGTTGCCTCCTGCTCGTCGTGATGCTGTCGCTCCTCCGGACCGAGTCGCGCGTTGAGAGCTGAGCTCGCCGTGCTCACTGCCGTCGATCGCGGCGAGCTGGGCGAGCCGCTCGCCGTCGTCGCCTACCTTGCAGGGCAACGGGTCGAGCTGCCGGAAAGCGAGCTGAATCAGGGGCGGCGCCGCTCGATGCTCCTGGTCGCGGCGGGCGGCGGTCCGCACCGGGAGCTGGGCGTCGACGACCGGGCCGTCAAGGCGCTCGCCGCCGACCTGCACACCGAAGAGCGGCAGGCGCAGCTCGCGGCAGGGCTCGACGAGCTCACCCTTATTGCGCGCGACCTCGACCGTGTGCGGGAGGCCGTGCTGTTCCTCGTAAAGGACGTCGATCTCGCCTGGAGGCTCTTCGCTCTCGGCTTGCTCGCCGAAGAGCTGGATGAGGAGCTTGCCCCGGAAGGGTGACACCAGTCGAGTGATTCGGCTTGAGGACCGAAAATCGCGCGCCGATCTTGCGTGACATGAAGCGCGTCGTCCTTTCCCTCGCCGTCTTCGTTGCCTGCGCAGTGCTCGTCTCCGCCGCGGGAGCCTCCCAGGTCATCTCGACGAGCACCGTCACCGGGCTCTCGCTGCAGCTCAACTCGAAGGGCGAGGCGCTCCTCACGTACAACACCGGCGGCAAGCGCGTCCATGTGCTCGCCTGGGGCGCGATCAACGCGAGCCCGACGAAGCCCGGTACGACGCAGGTCGCCTTCAAGCTCGACTACTCGGGCGGATACCAGAAGTACTTCCAGGCGAACCCGACTGCCCAGGCTCTCGTCAAGCAGTACCACAAGATCAAGGGCACGCCCGGCTACCTGACGAATCCCGTGATCAAGAAGCTGCGCGCGGTTCAGCTCAACGCCGACAACTATTGGAAGAGCGCGTTCCACGGCGGCTGCGGCAAGTACGACGGGCCGAAGCTCGCGTGGGGCGTCGTCGCCTGCAAGGCTCCGGACGGCACCTACTGGGCCGTCCAGGAGTGGCAGCGCAAGCTTCCCGACTACGGCGTCCAGGGCACGGGCCTGGACGACGCCTTCGAGGTTCACCTCTCGCACTGGTCTGGCCCCCTCCCGGTGCTGACGGTGAACACCGACTGGTCATGGCACCAGTGGAACCACCTCTACGGCACGTTCACCTACGACGGCGCCCCGGTCTTCGGCCTCACCTCGACGACGACCGGCCAGCCGCTCGACAGCTTCGGCCGCAACCTGTACCTGGACACGTACGACTCGGCCTACGGCACGGGCTGGAAGCGTGAGAACAGCTTCCTGACCCACAAGGGCGACGGTGTCTTCTGTTACAGCGTGAACCCGCATCCCGGCCACCCTGCCGGCACGGGCACCGAGTACCGCGCAACGATCATGGGCCCCGGGGTCACCCCCGACGTGATGTGGACGGGTCAGGCGCCCGGCGCCTACGACAAGTCGACCGACGCCCAGCGGAACATCGCGATCTCGGGTCTGCACGACACGCTCTGCAAGCCGAACTGATCCAGCGCGACTCGCGGGGCAGCCTCTCAGCGAGCCGCGGTCTAGACGCGGGCTAGGGTTCGGCGGTGATCGGGGACGGGGATGCTCAGCGTGCGCTCTTCCGGCGGTGGCCGGCCGGGGTCTCGGTCGTCGTCGCGGAGTCGGGCGGGCGGAAGGCCGGGCTCACGGTCTCGTCGCTCGTCTCGGTCTCGCTGACGCCGCCGCTCATCTCGATCTCGCTGGGCCGCACGGCGTCGCTGTTCGAGGTGCTGGATGCTGCAGACGACTGGTGCGTGTCGATCCTCGGCCGTGATCAGGAGCGGCTCGCACAGCACTTCGCGCGCAGCGTGCCGCCGATCGTGCAGTGGGACGGGATCGCCGTCCGGGACGATGAGACGCGGCTGCTCGAGGGCGCGGTGGGCTGGATCCGCGCGCGAACGCTCGACCGGCATCCCGCCGGTGACCACGTGATCTACGTCGCCGCCGTCGAGCTACTCGAGCCGGGGCCCGGGCAGGGAGGCCTCATCTACGTCGACCGCCGTTACGTCGCCCTGTGACCGCCGCGGTCGTGTTCGACATGGACGGCGTGCTCGTCGACTCCGAGCAGGTCTGGGACGGCGTGCGCGAGGAGCTCGCCGACGAACGTGGCGGCCGCTGGCATGACGGCGCCCAGCGGGCCATGATGGGCATGAGCTCCCCGGAATGGTCGCGCTACATGCATGACCGGATCGGGCTCACCGAATCGCCGGAGGAGATCAACCGGATCGTGGTCGAGCGGATGCTCGAACGCTACGCGGCTGGGCCGCCGTGGATTCCCGGTGCCCTCGATGCCGTGCGCCGCATCGCGAAAAGCCACCCGCTCGGGCTTGCGTCGTCATCGAATCGCGAGCTGATCGACGTCGTGCTCGCGGCCGGTGACATCACGGGCCTGTTCACGGCCACGGTGTCCTCGGAGGAGGTCGCACGAGGGAAGCCCGCTCCCGACGTCTATCTCGAGGCGGCTCACCGTCTTGGCGTCGACCCCACGGTCTGCGTCGCGATCGAGGACTCCCACAACGGCATCCGCTCGGCCAAGGCCGCCGGCATGGGGTGCATCGCCATCCCGAACGAGCACTTTCCGCCGGGTGACGCCGTGGCCGAGGCCGACCTCGTGCTCGGAAGCATCGCCGAGCTGACGGCTGCGACCGTTAATCTCGACCCGTGAAGGTCGAGCTGATTACGATCGGGGAGTCCGATGCCCTGCGCTCGGTCACGTCCGTGACCGCAGTCGCCGGGAACGGCCTCGAGGGCGACCGGCATTACCGGGCCGATGGTCAGCGGCCCGGTGGCGCGATCACCCTGGTCGAGGCCGAGGTTCTGGAGGAGGTCGGGCTGACCGGTCCCGAGTCGCGGCGCCAGGTGGTCGTGCGCGGTGTCCAGCTGAACGAGCTGATCGGGCAGAACTTCAGGGTCGGAGAGGTCGAGTGCCGCGGCATCGAGATCTGCGAGCCCTGCCTGCACCTGCAGTCGCTGACCCGGCCCGGGATCATCGACGACCTGCTCCACCGCGGCGGTCTGAACGCCGACGTCCTGAGCTCCGGGACGATCTCGGTGGGCGACGTCATCGAGCTCGACGTCTAGCCGCCAGCACGCCGGGACGCGTCAGGCGAGAACGCTGCCGCGCGAGATCGTCTCGATGCGTGCACCGCGGGCTGCGACCTTGGCCTCGATCAGCTGGGCCGCGATCGTCACCGCGACCTCTTCGGGGGTGCGGGCCCCGATCTGAAGGCCGATCGGCGCGTGAAGCCGGGCGAGCGCCGCATCCTCGACGCCTGCCTCGCGGAGCCGCGCCGTGCGATCGGCGCGTGTCTTCTCGCTGCCGATCGCGCCGATGAAGCCCGCGTCCGAGTTCAGAGCGAGCTGGAGCGCGGGGACGTCGAACTTGAGGTCGTGCGTCATCAGGCAGATCGCCGTGCGCGGGTCGATCGGCGCGCGCGCCAGGAACTCGTCGGGCCAGTCGTCGGACAGTTCGTCGGCGTCGGGGAAGCGCTCGCGCGTGAGGAAGACCTTCCGCGGATCGCAGACCGTGACGCGGTAGCCGAGCTGCTTGCCGAGCGGGACGAGAGCGGAGACGTGATCGCTCGCGCCGAAGAGATACAGGTTCGGCCGGGGGGCGTACGACTCGACGAAGATCATTTCCCCGTCGGCGCCCTCGACGATCGCGCTCTCGCCGATCTCGAGCAGCGAGCGGGCGGAGGCCGAGAGAGCATCGCCGTTCGAGCTCTCAGGAGCGAAGATCGCCTGCTCGCCGAAGCGCTCCTCGCCGAGGCTCAGCGTTACGGCGATCGGGCGGTCGCTCCGGACTGCGTCCGCGATCGGCGGCACGAGCTCGGGGTCGAGCGCGTAGACGGCGACGGCGATCTTGCCGCCGCACGTGAGGCCGACATCGAACCCGTCCTCGTCGTCGAGGCCGTAATGGACGAGCTTGCCCCGCGAGCCGTTCAGCACCTCGTTGGCCTCGCGGATGACGGCCGGCTCGACGCATCCGCCGGTGACGCCGCCCGCGATCTCCCGCTTCGACGAGACGGCCAGAGCCGCCCCCGGATCGCGCGGGGCCGAGCCGATCCGCTCCACGACGGAGCCAAGCGCGACGGAGGCGCCTTCGCCCGTCCAGCGTTCGAGGATCTCGATGATGTCTCGCATCGGAATAGTTTTATTGCCGCAACAAGAGAATAGCGCTCGCTCCCTACCGTCCCGTCCTGCCGCGTACCTCATTAGTTCGGCCGTACAGTCACAAACGGATTGGTTGCAACCGAATTTCGCCACCGCTGGTCTAATGCCTCGATGCCCGACCAGACCATGACGCTCAGGCTCGCCGTGTTCCCCCGCTCGGGGCTGCTCACCGACGCCCTGCTCATCCTGGGCGGCGCAGCGTTCGTAGGCCTCATGGCTCAGATCTCCGTCAGGATCGGGTTCACGCCCGTCCCGATCACGGGGCAGACGTTCGCGGTGCTGCTCGTCGGTGCGGCGTACGGCTCGATGCTCGGCGCGGCCACCCTGTTCGCCTACCTCGTGCTGGGAGCGATCGGTGTGCCGCTCTACGCCGACCACAAGCACGGGTGGGACGTCTTCAGCGGCGCCACCGGCGGGTACATCGTCGGCTTCATCGTCGCGGCCGCGGTCACCGGCGCGCTCGCGGAGCGCGGGTGGGACAAGAAGTTCTCCTCGTCGATCGCGGCGATGTTGACCGGCAGCGTGATCATCTACGCCTGCGGCTCCATCTGGCTGCACCACTTCCTGCACGTCAACTGGAACACGACCTTCGTCGACGGCGTCTACCCGTTCATCCCGGGCGACCTCGTGAAGCTGTACCTCGCCGCCGCAGCGCTGCCCGGCGCATGGGGCCTGGTACGCCGCCTGCGTTCTAAGAACTAGGAGGACGCAGCACCGCGAACTGGTCGGTGATCTCGAGCACGCGCGCGCGGAAGCCGTAGAGCTCGGCGGGCCGCCCGCCGGCGGGGCCCGGCTCTCGTCGGGTGCCCGTGCCGACGAGCAGGTGTCGGCGTACGAGCACGCGCTGCAGGTTCGTAGCCGAGACATCGTGGGCGAGCGCTGCACGGTAGATGTTGCGCAGCTCGGAGATGGTGAAGCTCGCCGGGGCGAGCGCGAAGCCGATGTTCGTGTACGAGAGCTTCGCCCGGAGACGGTCGCGTCCCGCGAGCACGATCCGCTCGTGGTCGAATGCGAGCGTGGGGAGGCTGTCGACCGGCTGCCATCGGGTGTCGTCGGGCAGGGCCGGGTCGACGTCGCTCGGGACGAGCCCGAGGTAGGCGGTCGCGAGCTCCCAGCGCAGGGGGTTGCGGTCTGGGTCGCTCACTGTCTCCAGCTGCTCCAGGTGGGCCAGCTCGCGAACGTCGACTTTGGCCGCGAGGTGGCCGCGGATCGACTGCTCGAGCGTCTCGCCGCTCGCGAGCTCGCCGCCCGGGAGGGACCACGCGCCTGCAAACGGCTCGAGCGCCCGCTCCCAGAGGAGGACCTGGAGTCGGCCTTCGCGCACCTGGAGGACGACTGCGACGACCGTCTGTGCGGGACTCATTGTTTTCGCCCAGGGATCGGAAACCATGCTAGACTCTACACCAGGTTATCGACTGTGAGGATAAAACCTGCAGATGCGCGCCACATGGGCGAGCGTAGACCGTACGGCCTGATCGTGGTCGGCGGGGGCGTCGGCGGGTTGACCGCCGCGCTCGAAGCTGCCGGCGAGACGGACGTGCTGCTGCTCGCGAAGGCGCCGGTCGCCGCGTCGAACAGCTGGAACGCCCAGGGTGGGGTGGCCGCCGCGATCGGCGAGGGCGATACTCCGGCCCTGCATGCCGCCGACACGTTCCGAGCGGGGCGTGGTCTCTGCCGCGAGAGCGCGGTCACGGTGCTCACCGTGGAGGCGCCCGCACGCATCGCGGAGCTGGTCGCGCGTGGCGTCGAGTTCGATGACGACCTCGGACGTGAAGGCGGCCACTCGATGCGCCGCATCGTCCACGCAGGAGGCGCCGAGACCGGGAAGGCGATCTCGGAGGTGCTCGCCGACCACGTCTGGAACCACCCGCGGATCGATGTCGCCGACGAGGTGACAGTCCTGTCGCTCTGGGTGGAGAACGGGCGCTGCGTCGGCATCGTGACCGACCATGGAACGTTCACTGCGCCCGCGACCCTGCTCTCGACCGGAGGCTACGCAGCCCTCTGGTCCAGAACCACGAACCCGAAGGGAGCGCTCGGCGAGGGGCTCGTGCTCGCCTACGCTGCCGGGGCCGCGCTCGCCGATCTCGAGTTCGTCCAGTTCCACCCGACCGCATTGCTCGACGACGGCTTCCTCCTGTCGGAGGCATTGCGCGGCGAAGGAGCCGTGCTCGTGGACGGCCACGGGGACCGTTTCACCGACGAGCTCGCGCCGCGCGACGTCGTTGCCCGTGCGATCGCCGAGCGGGGCCACGCCGGCCTCGACCTGCGCGCGATCGAGCGCGGGAGGTTCCCGGGACTCATGGCAACGCTCGCTCGAGCCGGGTACGACCCCGCGATCGAGCCCATCCCGGTCTCGCCGGCCGCGCACTACACGGTCGGTGGGATCGTCACCGATCTCGACGGGGCAACGAGCGTTCCCGGTCTTTACGCGGCGGGCGAGTGTGCAGCGACCGGAGTTCACGGCGCGAATCGGCTCGCGTCGAACTCGCTGCTCGAGTGCCTCGTCTTCGGCCGGCGGGCCGCACTCGCGGCACTCAGGGCGGAGCCCGTGGCGGTCTCCGGGCCGCCCCCCGCTGCGCTGCCGGAGCCTCCTGCGAGCCTGGAGCTCAAGCGGGAGCTCTGGGAGAACGCAGGCGTGATCCGCAACGCCGAGGGGCTCGAGCGGCTCAACAAGGCCCCCGGGCTGCTCCCGCGCCTGATCGCCGAGAGCGCGCTCACGCGAGAGGAGAGCCGCGGCGCCCACTTCCGCTCCGACTTCCCTACGGAGGACGACGCCTTCCGCCGCCATGTGGTGCTCCGCCGCGGGCACGAGCCGGTGCTCGAGCCGTGGAGCTGACCACCGAGGACATTGACCTCGTCGTCGCCTCCGCTCTCGCGGAGGATGTCGGCGACGGCGATCTGACCACTGAAGGAGTCGTTCCCGCGGCCATCCGTTGCCGCGCCGAGCTCGTGCTCGAGGAGGCGGGTGTCGTCTGCGGCGTCCAGGCCGCGGTGCGCGTGTTCGAGGCGATCGACCCCGCCGTGGAGGCCGAGATCCTCGCCGGGGACGGCACCCGGGTGGAGGGGCCGACCACGCTCGCCCGGGTCGAGGGCCCGGCACGCGCGATCCTCACGGGTGAGCGCACGGCCCTGAACCTGCTCGGCCGGCTCTGCGGCGTCGCGACCCAGACCGCCCGCTACGTCGACGCGGTCGCCGGGACCGGAGCGACGATCCTCGACACGCGCAAGACGACGCCGGGCCTGCGCTCGCTCGAGAAGTACGCCGTGCGCTGCGGCGGCGGCACGAATCACCGCTCCGGGCTCTACGACGCGATTCTCCTCAAGGAGAACCATCTGCGAATCGCCGGCGGTATCACCGCTGCCATCGGCGCGCTCGGCGACCGGAACGGGACGCCCGTCGAGGTCGAAGCCGAGACACTCGAGGAGGTTGCCGAGGCGATCGAGGCAGGCGCCGACCGGATCCTGCTCGACAACATGAGCCCGGCCGAAGTCGCCCGGGCGGTCGAGGTCGTCGGCGGCCGGGTGCCGCTCGAGGCCTCGGGCGGCGTGAACCTCGCAACCGTACGCGCGTACGCCGAGACGGGCATCGACTTCGTCTCGGTCGGCGCGTTGACGCACTCGGCCCGCTCTCTCGCCGTCTCGCTCGACGTGGACACCGACTCATGACGGCCGTCGAGGTCGGGGCTCTCGCCGAAGAGGTGCGCGACCTCGCCCGCGAGCGTGACGCGGTTATCCTGGCTCACAACTACCAGCTGCCCGAAGTACAGGACGTCGCCGATTACGTCGGCGATTCACTCGGCCTGTCGCGCCAGGCGGCCGCGGCGGAGGCCTCGACGATCCTGTTCTGCGGTGTCCACTTCATGGCCGAGACCGCGGTGATCCTCAGCCCCGAGAAGACTGTGCTGATCCCCGATCTCAAGGCCGGCTGCTCGCTGGCGGCGTCCATCGATGCCACGCAACTCCGCGAATGGAAGACGCAGCATCCCGGGGGAGTGGTCGTCTCGTACGTGAATACCACGGCCGAGGTGAAGGCCGAGAGCGACTACTGCTGCACGTCGGGGAACGCGCGCGCCGTGATCGAGGCGATCCCGGAGGACCGCGAGATCCTGTTCCTTCCGGACATGTTCCTCGGCCTCTGGCTCGAGCGCGTCACCGGCCGCAAGCTGAAGATCTGGCTTGGCGAGTGCCACGTCCACGCCGGCATCCGGCCTGCCGACATCGAACGCTGGCAGGCCGACGCGCCCGACGCCGAGCTGCTCGTCCATCCCGAGTGCGGGTGTGCGAGCCAGGCGATGGCGTTCGCGAACGACCGGACGCACATTCTCTCGACCGAGGGCATGGTCGACTTCGCCCGCCGCTCGCCGAAGAAGAAGTTCGTCATCGCGACCGAGACGGGGATCATCCATCGGCTGAGCAAGGAGGTGCCGGAGAAGGAGTTCCTGGCCGCCCGCGAGGCTGCGGTGTGCAAGTTCATGAAGATGATCACGCTCGAGAAGGCCCGTGACTCGCTGCGCGACATGAAGTACGAGGTGACGGTCGAGCCGGAGCTCGCCGCGCGAGCCCGGGGCGCGATCGACCGCATGGTCGCGATCGGCTGACCCGCCTTCGCTAGGACCATGATGTGGGGGTGACCAGTCGCAGGAGCCCCGCGGCCGGCGCCGTGGCGAGTGCCGTCGCGGTCGCCGCCATCACGGCGGTGATCTGGCTGCTCCAGCGCTGGATCCCGGTGCTCAGCCTCGGGATCCTCTACATCTTCGCGGTGCTCCCGGTCGCGGCGGTGTGGGGGCTCGCGTACGCGGTCGTTGTCTCGGTGGCGAGCATGCTCGCGTTCAACTTCTTCTTCCTCGAGCCGGTGCACACGCTGACGCTGGCCGATTCGCGCAACTGGTTCGCGCTCGTCGTGTTCGTCGTCACCTCGATCGTCGTCTCCGAGCTCGCGGCAAGGTCGCGTCGGCGGGCGCGCGAGGCCTCGTTGCTCGCCGAGGTTGCGACCGCGCTCCTCGAGCACGGCACCGTCGAGGCGGAGCTCGAGCAGATCTCGGCGGATGCGGCGCGGGTGCTCCACGCGGCGCGGGCGGAGATCACGCTCGGTGACGAGCTACGAGACGGCTACGCGCTCATAGTGGGCGGGCGGCGCGTCGGGACGATCCGGCTCGAGGGCGGCAGCTCTGCCGATGCGAGCACGCGCCGGCGCCTTCTACCGGCTCTGGCCTCGTTGCTCGGAGTCGCGATCGACCGCGAGCGGCTCTCCCGTGAGGCATACGAGGCCGAGGCGCTGCGCCGTGCAGACGTGATCAAGACGGCGCTGCTCCGATCGGTCAGTCACGACCTGCGGACGCCGCTGATGGCGATCTCGACATCGGCGGGCGCGCTCGCCAGCCCGGAGCTCGCGATCGACGAGGCCGACAGGGACGAGCTGCTCGCGACGATCCTCTCCGCTTCTGACCGGCTTGATCACCTGGTCGGCAACCTCCTCGACCTGAGCCGGCTGCAGGCCGGTGCGGCCGAGCCGCAGCAGGCGCTCGTCGAGCTCGACGAGATCGTGGTGGGTGCGCTCGACGAGCTCGGGGCGGAGGCCGGGCGGATCGACGTGTCGCTTCCGGACGATCCGCCCGCCGTTTCGGTGGATGTCCACCAGATCCAGCGCGCCCTCGTGAACTTGATCGAGAACGCCCTCAAGTACTCGCCCGCCGGGGAGCACATCCGCATCCAGGTCGCGGCGACCGGTTCGGAGGCGCTCATCCGGGTGATCGATCACGGGCCCGGAGTCCCGCCCGGGGAGTACGACCGCATCTTCGAGCCGTTCCAGCGCGGCGACCGCTCCGGCGAGTCCCCGGGAGCCGGGCTCGGGCTCGCGATCGCGCGTGGGTTCGCCGAGGCGAACGGGGGCCGTCTCACGGTCGAGTCGCGACTCGGCCAGGGTGCGGCCTTCGTCCTCTCGTTCGCCCGAGATCCCCGGACGACGCCGGTCGGAACAGTCGGATGAACGGGGCCACCCGCGTGCTCGTCGTCGACGACGAGCCGCAGATCCTCCGGGCGCTGCGAACGAGCCTGCGCGGAGCGGGGTACGAGGTGGAGACCGCCGAGACGGCCGAGACGGCACTCGCCACAGCGGCGATGAGGCCGCCGGATGCGTTCATCCTCGACCTGGTCCTTCCCGACGGCTCCGGAATCGACGTCTGTCGCGAGCTCCGCAAGTGGAGCTCGGCGCCGGTGATCCTGCTCTCTGCGGTCGGGGAGGAGCGCGAGAAGATCGCCGCGCTGGATGCCGGCGCCGACGACTACGTGACGAAGCCCGTCGGCATCGACGAGCTGCTCGCGCGCCTTCGGGCCGTCCTGCGCCGGGCTGCGCCGTCCGGCGACCCCGTGATCGAGGTTGGCGAGCTCATGATCGACGTCGACCGCCACTCGGTTTCGATGGCCGGCGAACCGGTGCATCTGACGCCGCACCAGTTCGAGCTTCTCCGTGTGCTCGCCGCGAACGAGGGCAAGTTGATGACACAGCGAGCGCTGCTGCGCGAGGTCTGGGGCCCCGGGTACGGCACCGAGGCGAATCTCCTGCACGTGAACATCTCACAGCTTCGCCGCAAGCTCGAGCGCGACCGTGCGAACCCGAGCTACCTGCTGACGGAGCCCGGCGCCGGGTACCGCCTCGTGAACGGCGCGTGAGCGCCGCGGTCCGCGGGCCGAAGTGCGGTGTCCGAAGTGCGGTGTCTGACGCCGCCTTTTTCGCCGAGTTCGAACCCCTCGTTTGCGGGGATTTCGGCCTGAAGGCGTCACACTCTCGTAACGGCGTCTGACACCGCCTTTTCGGCCCGGCGCGCGCGGGCGGCCTTCAGGCTTTCTTCAGGCCGCGGGCCGCGATCTTCAGGCGGCCTTCAGCGGCGGCTTCCTACCGTGGATGCCGGATGTACGACTTAGCCGCATTCGCGATCGCAGGGGCGTGCTTCGCCTTTGCCTACCTCATTCTCTGGGTGCTGGCCCGCGTCTGATGAGCGCGGCCGACGTCTTCGGGCTGATCGTCTCGCTCCTCGTCTTCGCCTACCTCGTGTACGCGCTCTTCCGGGGTGAGCGGTTCTGAGCGGCCAGGGCATCTCCCAGATCGTCGTCTACTCGATCGTCCTCGTCGCGCTCGCGTACCCGCTCGGGATCTGGATGGCGAGGATCTATACGGCTCCCCGCGTCGCCGGCCGCTTCTTCGCGTCGCTCGAGCGCGGGTTCTGCAAGGTCGTCCGTGTCGATCCCGACCGGGAGCAGGACTGGAAGGGCTACGGGCTCACCGTCCTCGTCTTCAGCATCCTCTTCTGGGTCGTCCTCTATGCGATCCAGCGGCTTCAGGGGCATCTGTTCCTGAACCCGGACCACATGCAGGACGTGCCGTCGCATCTCTCGCTGAACACGGCCGCGAGCTTCATCACGAACACGAACTGGCAGTTCTACGGCGGCGAGTACACGATGTCGTACCTGACGCAGATGGCCGGCCTGGCCGTGCAGAACTTCGTGTCGGCCGCCGTCGGGATCGCCGTGCTCTCGGCTGTCGTGCGCGGGCTTGCCCGGCGCTCGTCGGCCACGATCGGCAACTTCTGGGTCGACCTCTACCGCACGCTCGTCTACCTGCTCCTGCCGCTGGCGGTCGTGGTCGCGGTCCTCCTCATCTGGCAGGGCGTGCCGCAGACCTTCCACGGCCACGCGACCGCGACGACGCTCCAGGGCGCGCAGCAGACGATCGCGCGCGGCCCGGTCGCATCGCAGATCGCGATCAAGCAGCTCGGGACGAACGGCGGCGGCTTCTACAACTCGAACTCGTCCGTCCCGTTCGAGAACCCGACCGGGCTCTCGAACTTCCTCGAGATGCTCGCGATCCTGCTGATCCCGGCAGCCGAGGTCTTCATGTTCGGCCGGATGGTGTTCGCGCGACGCCACGCGTGGGCGGTCTTCGCCGCGATGTTCGCCGTCTTCGCGATCGGGGTCGCCGTGAACCTGCCCGCGGAGCAGCACGGCTCGGCGGTGTTGCGCCACTCCGGCGTCAACCTCGCGATGAGCAGCTCGCAGAGCGGCGGGAACATGGCCGACAAGGAGATCCGCTTCGGGCAGGCGGCCACCGCCAACTGGACGGTGGCGACGAGCGATGCCTCGAACGGCTCCGTCAACGGCGGATTCGATGCGATGACGCCTGCCGGCGGAGCTGTGCCCATGGTCAACCTCTTCCTCGGCGAGGTGATCTTTGGAGGGGTCGGTTCGGGCCTCTACGGCATGTTCTTCTACATCGTCCTCGCGGTCTTCGTGGCCGGGCTGATGGTCGGCCGCACCCCGGAATGGCTGGGCAAGAAGATCGAGGCGCGCGAGATCAAGTTCGCCGCGGTCGGCGCCCTGTTCTGCCCGACGATGGTCCTCATACTCGCCGCGATCTCGATCGCGACCAAGTCCGGGCTCGCGTCGATCTTCAACCCCGGAGCGCACGGCTTCAGCGAGACGCTCTATGCCTACGACTCGCAGTCGAACAACAACGGCAGCGCGTTCGCCGGCTTCGGCCTGACGAATTTCAGCGCCGATCTCGGGACGATCGCGCTGCTCTGCGGCCGGTTCGTGCCGATGTTCGCAGCGCTCGCCCTGGGCGGTGCGCTCGCGAAGAAGAAGATCGTGCCGGCGTCCGCGGGGACGTTCCGCACCGACGGCCCGACGTTCGTTGTCCTGCTCGTCGGTGTGATCATCCTCACCGCCGGGCTGATGATCTTCCCGGCGCTGACTCTCGGCCCGATCGTCGAAGGGCTGATGAACTGATGCGCAGCATCCTCAGCTCGGCGATCGCGATCGTGGTCATCACTGCCGTGTTCGGCTTCGGCTACCCGCTCGTGATGACCGGCATCGCACAGGTGGCGTTCAAGAGCCAGGCGAACGGCAGCCTGATCACGGTCAGCGGCAAGGTCGTTGGATCGAAGCTCGCCGCGCAGGGATTCACGGGCACGAGGTACTTCCACGAGCGGCCGTCCGCGACGTCTCCCGCCTACAACGCGGGCGCGACGACCTTCGCCAACCTCGGCCCGACGAATCAGACGCTCGCCCAGAACGTCCACGCGGCTACCGCGGCGATCCTGAAGCTCGAAGGCCCCTACAACCCGGGGCTGACCATCCACGACATCCCGGTCGACGCCGTGACCACCTCGGGCTCGGGCATCGACCCGGAGATCTCGATCGCCTACGCCGACCTCCAGGCGCCACGCATCGCCGCCGTCCGGCACCTGCCTCTCGCGACGGTGCAGCAGCTGATCTCGAAACACACGATCGGCCGCTCGTGGGGCTTCTTCGGCGAGCCCGGTGTGAACGTGCTCCAGCTGAACCTGGCCCTGGACGAGTCACTCAACGCAGGGAGCGCAGCCTAGATGGCGCGCAAGTCGAGCAGCATCTTCGCGCCGGAGATCGTGCGCGGCGCGGTCATGGGGGCCTTCCCGAAGCTCGATCCCCGCCTGCAGTTCAAGAACCCGGTGATGTTCATCGTCGAGCTCGGAAGCGTGATCACGGCCGGGATCTTCGTGCTCGAGCTCGTGCGCGGGGAGACCGGCTCACTCTGGTTCGTCGGAGTGATCTCGTTCTGGCTCTGGCTCACCGTGCTCTTCGCGAACTTCGCCGAGGCGGTAGCCGAGGGTCGCGGCAAGGCGCAGGCGAACGCACTCCGCGCGACGCGCACGACCACGACCGCGCAGCGCCGGCTAGACAACGGGACGCTCGAGGATGTGCCCGCCGCCGACCTCCAGCGCGGAGACATCGTCGTCGTGGCCGCCGGTGGCGTCATCCCGGCCGACGGCGAGATCATCGAGGGCGTTGGCTCGGTCGACGAGTCCGCGATCACGGGCGAGTCGGCCCCGGTGATCCGCGAGGCCGGCGGCGACCGCTCTGCCGTCACGGGCGGCACGAAGCTCCTCTCCGACCATCTGGTGATTCAGGTCACGCAAGAGCCGGGGCGCTCGTTCCTCGATCGGATGATTGCCCTCGTCGAGGGGGCAGAGCGCCGCAAGACGCCGAACGAGATCGCCCTGAACATCTTGCTCGCCGGGCTCACGATCACGTTCCTCGGCGCGGTCGTGACGCTGAAGCCGTACGCCGCGTACGCCGGCACGCCGCTCTCGGAGACCGTCCTGATCGCGCTCCTCATCGCGTTGATCCCGACCACGATCGGCGCTCTCCTGTCCGCGATCGGCATCGCCGGGATGGACCGGCTCGTCCAGCGGAATGTTCTCGCGATGTCCGGCCGCGCGGTCGAGGCGTCGGGCGATGTCGACGTGCTGCTCCTCGACAAGACCGGGACGATCACGCTCGGCAACCGCCAGGCGTCCGAGTTCGTGCCCGTCGACGGGGTGCCGGTCGAGGAGCTCGCCGAGGTGGCTCAGCTCTCGTCGCTCGCCGACGAGACGCCGGAAGGCCGCTCGATCGTCGTGCTCGCGAAGGAGCAGTACGGTCTAAGGGGCCGCGAGCTCTCGGAGCTCGAGGCGACTTTCATCCCGTTCTCCGCGACCACGCGGATGAGCGGCGTCGATTTCGCCGGCAAGCAGTACCGCAAGGGCGCTGCGGACGCCGTCAAGCGCTGGGTCGAGGAACAGGGCGGCAAGGTTCCGGCTCGCCTCGACGAGGAGGTCGACAAGATCGCCCGCGCCGGCGGCACGCCGCTCGTGGTCGCCCAGGACAACTTCGTGCTTGGCGTGATCCACCTCAAGGACGTTGTCAAGGGCGGGATGCGCGAGAGGTTCGACGAGCTGCGCCGGATGGGTATCCGCACGGTCATGATCACGGGGGACAATCGGGTAACTGCCGCCGTGATCGCCGAGGAGGCCGGCGTCGACGACTTCCTCGCAGAGGCAACCCCCGAGGCGAAGCTCGCGCTGATCAAGGACGAGCAGTCCAAGGGTCGCATGGTCGCCATGACCGGAGACGGGACGAACGACGCCCCGGCGCTCGCACAGGCCGACGTCGGCGTGGCGATGAATACCGGCACCTCGGCTGCCAAGGAGGCCGGCAACATGGTCGACCTCGACTCGAACCCGACCAAGCTGATCGAGATCTGCGAGGTCGGCAAGCAGCTGCTGATCACCCGCGGCGCGCTGACCACCTTCTCGATCGCCAACGATGTCGCAAAGTACTTCGCGATCCTCCCCGCGATCTTCGCCTACACGTACGCCACGAAGCCCGGCCACACCGGTCCGCTCGAGGCGCTCAACGTGATGCACCTCGGCACGCCCGAGAGCGCGATCATCTCGGCGATCATCTTCAACGCCTTGATCATCCCGGCTCTGATCCCGCTGGCGCTGCGAGGAGTCCGCTACCGCGCGATCGGCGCCACGGCGCTGCTCAGGCGCAATCTGCTGATCTACGGCCTCGGCGGGATGATTCTCCCATTCATCGGGATCAAGCTGATCGACCTTCTCGTCCACAACGTCTTCGGGGCGTGACCCGAGCGTGTGAGGGGGCGTCACAGGATCTTGGTCGGAATGGCGGCCGGAGTCGGGAAGACCTACCGGATGCTCCAGGAGGGACGCCAGGCGCAGCTCGAGGGGGTCGACGTAGTCCTCGGCTACCTCGAACCTCACGACCGGCCCGAGACAGCCGCGCTCGCCGAGGGCCTCGAGTCGATCCCGCACCTTCGGAGCGCCGTCGGAGGCGTCGAGCTCGCCGAGATGGATCTGGACGGCGTGATCGCCCGGCACCCCGAGCTCGCTCTCGTCGACGAGCTCGCGCACACGAACCTTCCGGAGTCGCGCAACCGCAAGCGGTACGAGGACATCGACGAGATCCTCGCGGCGGGGGTCGCAGTCACGTCGACGGTCAACATCCAGCACCTCGAGAGCCTCAACGACGAGGTCTTCGATGTGACTGGAGTGCGTGTGCGGGAGACCTTCCCCGACCGGATCCTCGACGAGGCCGACGAGGTTCTGCTCGTCGATCTCGCGCCCGAAGCGCTCCAGGAGCGGCTGCGCAACGGCAAGGTCTACCCGCAGGCACGGATCGACACCGCGCTCGAGAACTTCTTCCGACTCGAGAAGCTGGCCGCCCTCCGTGAGCTCGTTCTGCGTGAGCTGGCCGAGGACGTCGAGGCGCGGCGGACGACCGCGGTTCTCGATCCGCTGAGTCATCAGGCTGTGGCTGAGCGGATCCTGGTGCTCGTCACCCCTGAGCCACGCTCCCAGCGCATCCTGCGCCGGGCCTTTCGATCCGGGCAGCGCCTCGGATCGGAGGTCGATGCGGTGTGGGTGCGGCGTCCCGGTGAGCAGCTCACCCCGGCTGAAGAGGTCTCGCTTGCTGCGCTGCGGCGCCTGGCCAGCATCCTCGGTGCCCACTTCATGGAGCTGGAGGGGGCCAGCCTGCCGGACGCCGTGAAGCAGTTCGTGGCGGAGCGTGGCTCGACCTACGTCTTCCTCGGCACGCCCGATGAGTCCCGGCGAACGGAGATCCTGCGTGGCTCTCTGGTCTCGAAGCTCGTGCGCGACCTCCCTGGAGTCGACATCCGGGTTGTCTCGGATCGCGCGCTTCGCGAGGAGCACGAGCGATGAGTTGGGTTGTCCTCCCGCTGCTTGTGGTCATCGCCGTTTCGGCGGTGCTGGCGCTGTCCGCCTGGCGTCGTCGACGGGTTGCCGGACGGCACACGGTTGGACGGATCCTCGTGCCGTTCACTGGAGGAGCCCTCGACCCGACGGTGCTGGCGGCCGGGATCAGGATCGCGCGCGCCGAGGATGCAACTCTCGTCCCGGCCTACCTGATCGTGGTCCCGCTCGAGCAGCCCGAGGATGCTCCGATGCAGCAGCAGGTCACGACCGCGATGCCCCTGCTCGAGGCGGTGGAACATGCTGCGCTCAGGGCAGGAGTGCCCGTCGATGCCAGGATCGAGAGCGGCCGCACGCCCGTCCACGCCCTCAAGCGCCTCTGGGAATCCGAGCACTTCGACCGGATCGTTGTCCCTGCGCCGGCCGGTCGGAGGCGCGGATTCACGCCGAAAGACCTCACCTGGATGCTCACCCACGCTCCGAGCGAGACGCTGATCCTACGCCCGGACCCTGCCGCCGCCGGCGCCAACGGCGCGACGTCGAAGGCCGTTGCGCACCCGTGAACGGCAGGCCAACGGGGCGTTTCGCCAGCTACCTTTCAAGATGACATCCGGCGGCATGCCCGGAAATTCATCCCTTTCACAGGATCCGGTGCTTTTGTGTTCTGAGATCCAGGTGACGCGAGCAGTGGGAGGCTGACGACATGGCTGATGCGAGGACCCGTCTCACGGCAGAGGACAAGGAGCACCTGACCAAGCTCGAGGAGGCGCTGTTCGAGATCCGGCGCGTCATCGCGGGCCAGGAGGAGATGCTGGAACGGCTGCTGCTCTGCCTGCTTGCAGGTGGGCACCTGTTGATCGAAGGCGTTCCAGGCCTTGCGAAGACGCTCGCGATCAAGTCGACAGCGTCGGTGCTCGGCGGCTCGTTCGCGCGGATCCAGTTCACGCCCGACCTGGTGCCGAGCGACCTCGTGGGGACGAGGGTCTTCCGCCCGGACAAGCACGACTTCGACACCGAGCTCGGCCCCGTGTTCTGCAACTTCCTGCTCGCCGACGAGATCAACCGCGCGCCGGCCAAGGTGCAGTCGGCGCTGCTCGAGGTGATGCAGGAGAAGCAGGTGACGATCGGGCACACGTCGCATCGCGTCCCGGACCCGTTCCTCGTGCTCGCGACCCAGAATCCGATCGAGTCCGAGGGCACCTACCCGCTGCCCGAGGCGCAGGTGGACCGGTTCATGCTCAAGGTGCTCGTCGACTATCCCTCGCACGACGAGGAGCTGACAGTCGTCGCGCGGTCGCTCGAGCCGGCGGTCGAGCTGTCCACGGTTCTTTCGATCGAGCAGCTGAAGGCGCTCCAGGGGATGGTCGCCAAGGTGTTCGTCGATCCCGCGCTCGTCAGCTGGGTCGTCGATCTCGCGACGGCGACTCGCAAGCCGGCCGACCACGGGCTCGAGACGATTGCTCCCTACATCTCCTACGGCGCCAGCCCCCGCGGCCCGATCAGCGTCATCGCGGCGTCCCGGGCGCTCGCGGTGCTCCGCCAGCGCGACTACGTGCTGCCGAGCGACGTCGAGGCGGTCGTGCGCGACGCGTTCCGCCACCGGCTCGTCCTCTCCTATCAGGCGCTCGCGGAAGAGGTCTCCGCGGATCAGGTGCTCGATCAGGTGCTCGCTGCCTTCGCACCGCCCCAGATCGACCTCGGCCGCCCCGCCACCGCGGTGGCGTGAAAGGCCTCATAGCCGCAGCAGGGACGGAGCGGACACCCGCTCGTCCCGGCCCCGGGGCGATCACGGCGCAGAGCCTCGAGGCCCTCGAGCTCGCGATCGGCCGGCGCGTCGACGGCCTCCTGGCCGGCGACTATCGGTCGGCCTTCGCCGGAGTCGGGACGGAGCTGCACCAGGTGCGCCCGTACGAGGCCGGAGACGACGTCCGGCGGATCGACTGGAATGTCACCGCCCGCACCGGCCAGACGCATGTCCGCGTCGAGCTTGCCGAGCGCGTACTCGTCACATGGCTCGTCTTCGACGCGTCGGCATCGATGGCGTTCGGCACGTCCGAGCGTCGCAAGGCCGATGTGGCCGAAGGGGTGGCGCTTGCGATCGGCCACACCGCAACGCGCCGCGGGAACCGGCTCGGGCTGGTCGCCTTCGGCGCCGACGATCCTCGCTGGCGCCGTCCGCGCCAGGGTCGCCGCGGCCTCCTGCTGACGCTCGCCGCGCTCCGTGACGAGCCGGCCGGGAACGGCGGTCTGGCCGATGCGCTCGCGCTGCTGGACGGCATTGCCGTGCAGCGCTCACTCGTCGTCATCGTCTCGGACTTCCGTGGGCCGATCGACTGGCGCCAGGGGCTCCTGCGGATCGCAGGCCGCCATCCGACGCTCGCCGTCGAGATCCGCGACCCGCGCGAGCAGGAGCTCGCAGATGTCGGCGAGCTCCGTCTGATCGATCCCGAGACCGGCCGCCACCTGCGCGTCGACACGAGCGACCGCAAGCTGCGCCGGCGCTTTGCGGAGGCTGCCGCCGAGGAGCGGACCGGCCTCGTGCGCATGCTCTCCTCCGCCGGCGTTCGCCACGTCGCACTTTCGACCGAGGGCGACTGGCTCCGCGAGCTGGCCGCCTTCCTGAAGAAGAGCAACGCACGGTGATCGCGTTCGTCTTCAGCTTCAAGTCGCCGGTACTGCTCCTCTTTCTCCTGCTCGTCCCCGTTGCGATCGGGCTCTATCTCTGGATCGACTCGAGCCGGGAGCGCCGGGCTGCGAAGTGGGCTTCGCCTCAGCTCCTGCCGAACATGGTCGTCGGTGCACCCGGGTTCCGGCGATATATCCCCGCGATCCTGTTCGGAGTCGCTCTGATCCTGCTGCTCGTCGGCTTCGCACGTCCCCAGGCGAAGTTCAGGAGCGCCAAGGACGGTGCGACTGTCGTGCTGATGATGGACGTCTCCGGGTCGATGGGCGCGAACGACGTCAAGCCGACACGGCTGCTGGCCGCGGACGCGGCGGTGACGAGGTTCGTCGACAAGCTCCCGTCGAAGTACCGCGTCGCCCTGATCACGTTCTCGAACCACATCGCCGTGCGGGTGCCCCCGACCTACGACCACACCCAGCTGCTCAAGGGCCTCCCGAAGAAGCCTGAGCTCGAGGGAACGGCACTCGGCGACGCGCTTGCCCAGGCGGTCGTCGTGGCGAAGAAGGCGGTTGGGCCGAGCAAGCCGGGGCAGCCCCATCCGCCTGCGACGATCCTGCTCGTCTCGGATGGTGCTCAGAACAGCGGCCGGATCACGCCGGTCGCCGCCGCGAAGCAGGCGCTGAAGGCCGCGATCCCGGTCTCGACGGTCTCGCTCGGCACAGCCGGCGGCGTCGTCCATCAGACCGTCCCGATCGGCGCGAGCGGGCAGACGTTCCCACTCGTCCAGCAGGTACCAGTCGACTCGACGACGTTGCGGGCGGTGGCCACGGCCGGCGGAGGGAAGTTCTACGCGGCCCACTCGGCGAGCCAGCTCGATCAGGTCTACAAGGCGTTGAAGAATCGGCTCGTCTACACCCAGCAGTACCGCGAGGTCACGGTCGGCGTCACGATCGCGGCGCTCGTCGTGCTGCTCATCGGAGTGGCCCTTTCCGCCTACTGGTTCCGGAGGCTCGTATGACATTGCGCCGGGGAACGCTGGTCGCGCTCGTTGCGGGCCTCGCCCTCGCCGCGGTGCCAGGCAACTCGGTTGCGGCGCCTGCGGCGAACGAGTGCAACGGCATTCCGCGCTGCATCCCGATCGCAGGCCCATGGGTAGCCGTACCGGCCCACGGCGAGGCGCTGTTCTCGCTCAGCTGCCCGGGTGGCGGAGTGGTGGCCGGCACGGACGGCCTCGGGAGCACGCTCGACGTCCGCGGCTATTTCGACGGGATTCTCGGGAGCCCGGTCGCGTTCGGGCGGACGACTCACAACCAGGCGCTCTTCCGCGCAGTCTCCGCGCACCATCGCCCCGGCTACTTCAAGCCGTTCATCGGCTGCATCCCGGCGCCCTCGTCGGTCGCGAACACGATCTCGACCGAGGTCTCGCCGATCGGGCCGCCGCTCGACTACGTGGCGCGGAGCGTGAACGTGAACCCCGGCTTCCAGCGGACGATCGTGTTGTCGTGCCCGGCCGGCGAGTCGCTCGTCGACAGCTGGAACTCAACCGCATTCGACACGCCCAGGCCGCCGCCGGCCGGTCTCGCCTCGGCGGTGTCGGTCAAGACGCGCATCCTCGGCAGGCGCGCGCAGCTCTTCGTGACCGCGAGTGAGGCGCTGCCCTCGGGGCTGCGCGCACAGGTGCAGGTCGGCGTCAGGTGCGCCAGCGCATGAGCGTAGGCTCGACGGAGCTCAAGGCGGAGGTGCCGGCTTTGCCGGCGCCGGAGCAGCAACTCAGTGTCATGAGGCGACCGAAGGTTGCCTCATGACGTTTCACTCGCCGTTCTTCCTGTTCGCCTTGCTCGTTGTCTTTGCCGTGCTCGCGCTTGCGTACTTCGTCACTCGCCGAAATGCGCGCTACCCGGTTACGTTCACGAACCTGGGCGTCCTGGCCGAGATCGCTCCGGCTCGCCGTCGCGCCTGGAAGCGACTCGTCGCGCCGCTTCTCCTGGCACTCGCGCTCGCGTTCGCCGCGGGTGCGCTCGCCCATCCGACGATCCGGCTCACGAAACCCGATCAGAACGCGACGATCGTGCTGCTCGTCGACGTCTCCGGCTCGATGCGCGCCAACGACGTCGAGCCGACCCGCCTGGACGCGGCGATCAACGCGATGAGGACGTTCCTCGACCGGCTGCCCCAGCAGTTCAAGGTCGGTCTCGTGGCCTTCAGCTCCGAGCCGGAGCCCCTGATCACCCCGACCTCCAATCGGGACGGGGTGAGGGAGGCGATCTCGCTGCTCGAGCCGGAGGCAGGCACCGCCGTGGGCGACGGGATTGCGGTCGGGCTCAAGATGGTGACCTCGTCGCTCAGGCAATCCGGTTACATCCGTAAGGCCGGTCAGGAGGCACCAGGCGCGATCATCCTCCTGTCGGACGGCGCCCAGAACCGCGGGCTTCTGCAGCCGCTGCAGGCGGCGAAGATGGCGAAGAGCGCGGGCATCCGGATCTACCCGGTCTCGCTCGGCACGCCGAACGGAAAGGTGACGTTCGGGTTCGGCGCGTTCACCAACTCCGTCCCCGTGCCGCCCGATCCCGTCACGATGGGGCAGATCGCGGCGGTCACCGGCGGCAAGGCCTACACCGCGCAGACCTCCTCGAGCGTCGTGCAGATCTACAAGACGCTCGGCTCGAGCATCGGCCGGACCCACAAGCGCGTCGATGTCGCCGCCTGGTTTGCCGGGATCGCGGCGGGCTTCCTCGCAGCGGCTGTGGGCGCGAGCCTGTTGCTCGAGAGTCGGATTCCTTAGAGCGCGGCGCGCTCGGCCGAGCGGCCGTGTCGGGGCGAGGCGATGGCAAGGTCATCCCCGATCGGGCGATCGCGGGCGGCGGGCGCCTCGGCGTCGAGCGGCAGGTCGAACCAGAAGTGCGAGCCCGCGCCGGCCTTGCTCGTGAAGCTGATCCTGCCGCCGTGTGCCTCGATGATCTCGCGCGACACCGCCAGGCCGAGGCCGGTGCCGGCGATGCCGCTCTCCCGTGCGCTGCCGCGGAAGAACTTGGTGAAGATCCTCGACTGGTGCTCGTCGGGGACTCCGATCCCTCCGTCGCGGACATGCACCCGGGCCATCCCGTCGGCGATCTCGCCCTCGACCGAGACGAGGCCGCCTCCCGGCGAGTACTTGACGGCATTTCCGAGCAGGTTCGCGATCACCTGGGCGAGCCGTTCCGGATCTCCCTTGACGGGCAGCGCGCGCGGCTCGACAGCGACGTCGATCACGTGCTTCTGCGACTTGTCCCGGACGAGGTTCACCTCGGCGACCACCAGGGGCTTGAGGTCGAGCGGCTGCAGATCGATCTCGACCTGCCCCTTGTCGACACTTTCGCTGTCGAGGAAGTGGTCGATCAGCGAGGTGAGCCGGTTTCCCTGCTGCTGGATGATCTCGAGGTAGTGCCGGGCCCGACCGGGGTCGACCTCGCGGTTGAGGAGCAGGCTCGTGTAGCCGAGGATGCTCGTCAGCGGGTTTCGGAGCTCGTGCGAGACGATGCTGACGAGCTGGGACTTCATCCGCTCGCTCTGCCTCAGTTCCTCGTTCTGGACCTCGAGCGCGCGTTTCCCCTGCTCGAGCGAGCGCGCCATGTCATTGAAGGCGCCCGTGAGAGCTCGGATCTCGGCCGCGCCGCCCTCCGGCATGCGGGTCGAGAGGTCGCCGGCTGCAACATGACTGGCGCCGATCGCGACCGACCGGACCGGGGTGGCGATTCCCCGCACGACGAAGAGCCCGAACAGGATGAGTAGGCCCGCTGTGCCGCAGAGGGCGGCGATCCCGATCTCGACCGCCTGCGTGGAGCGGCGCTTCGCGGAGGCGGCGGCGGTCGAGGCGAGCGCCGCCTCGCCCGCGAGCAGCTGCTCGAGCTGAGTGCGAATCGTCGTCACCTCGTAAAGGCCCTCACGGGTGGCGACCGGTGCCCGTGCCGCGCTGGGGTCGAAACGGAAGATTCTGATTAACGGGATCCCGTACTCGTTGACGTAGGCGCGCACGAGCGTCGCGAGCTCGAGAGCCAGATGCTCCTGCTCCCGCTGGCCCGCAAGGCCCTCCGTGACCTGTCGCGTCGTCTCGGGCACACGGCCTTTCGCCGAGCGCCACGAGCCGAGGAAGCGCTCGTCGCCGCTGATGACGAAGCCGCGCAGGCTGGCCTCGAGCTGGTTGACGACCTGCTCGAGCCGGAGCGTCGAGCTCGTCACGTCTCGCGAGCGCGCCTGGATGTTCGTCGAGCTCCGGAGGTTGGACACGGCGACCAGCATGAGGGCGAACGCCCCGGCGACGAGCAATGCGAGGAGCAGGCTTCCCGTAACAGCGCGGGAAAGCAGCGACCGGGAGACCAGCCAGTGCTTGACGCGCGAGGTGTCAGGCGTTGGCAGCAAGAAGGCTTTCGACGAGAGTGGACAAGGCCTCGGGCTCGAACGGCTTCTTCACGAACTCGGTCGCTCCGGCGGCATAGGCGGCACGCCGGTCACTCGCCGCCGCGAAGGCCGAGACGACGACGATCGGAGTGGCGGCGAGGTCGGGCCGGCTGCGGAGATGCTCGATCACTGCGAGCCCGCTCGTGCCCGGCATCATCACGTCGAGGAGGACCAGGTCGGGCCGGACGCGCTCGGCCAGGTCGATCGCCTCCGCCCCGTCTGCTGCCTCCGCGAACTCGTAACTGGGCTCGAGCGACATGCGCATCAGCTCGCGAAGGTTGGGCTCGTCGTCGCAGATGAGGATCGTCGGGCGGTCTGCCATCCTCAGACGCCGAGCCGGAAGATCAGGAATTCGTGGGCCGGCGACCCACCGAGGAACGTCACGGTCAGGCTGCCGCGCACGTTGTCGTAGTTGCCCGTACCGCCGATCACGGCGAGCTCGTAGAACAGCCGCGAGGCGATCACGCCGGCGACCATGATCTTCCCCGTCGGTAGGAAGTAGGTGCCGCTGCAGTTCTCGGAGCCCGTGCCGGTGTTGATGCAGGTCAGGTCGGAGTGCCCGATCGAATTTGCCGTGATCCCCTTGTTGAAGAGCAACTGCCGGTAGAAGTCGAAGTCGCCTGCTCCCGGCCCGTGGCGGCCGCCGTCGACATGGGTGTGCTTCACCAGCCGGTCCGTGATCCGGATCGCTCCCGGCTGGTCGAGCGCGTCCGAGCCGACTGCGTTCGCCGCGATCGTCAGGAATACCGCGGCGGCGGCCATGGGCAACGCAACCCTTGCCGCCGCACGCAGATTCACCGCGCCGCCTTCTCCAGGATCCGCAGCCGTGCTTCGTAGATCGCGCGGAGGTCGGGCTCGCACGCCACGAGGCCGTGGATCACATCCGGGTCGAACTGGCTGCCGGCGCCCAATTCGAGCTCGGCCAGCGCGTTCTCCCAGGAGATCGCCTTCCGGTAGGGGCGGCCGTCGGTCATCGCGTCGAGTGCGTCCACGACCGCGAAGATGCGCGCCCCGGCAGGGATGTCGAGCCCGGCGAGCCGGTCGGGATACCCCGTGCCGTCCCACCGCTCGTGATGCGAACGGACGACCTTCAGCCCCTCGCCCTCGAGCAGCGGCACCCCCGCGAGGAGCTGCTCACCGATCACCGGGTGGTTCTGGAGCACAGCCCGCTCGGCGTCATCGAGCTTCGTCGGCTTGTGCATGATCCGGTCAGGGACACCGATCATCCCGACGTCGTGGAGCTGGAAGCCCCACTCGAGGCTCGGATCGTCGATCAGCGCGGGCTCGACCTCGAGTGCGAGTCGGACACCGTACGCGTTGACCCGGTCGGAGTGGCCGGCCGAGCCGAGATCGCGTGAGTCGATCGCGGCGCTGAGCGCCACGAGCGTCCGCCGGTGCGCCTGGTCGAGCTGCTCGTGCTGCCTCTGCCCGATCTGAAACAGCCTTTCGAGCTCGATACCCTGGGCGCCGGCGGTGTCTCCCGCCGGAGTCGCCGGCTCGATCCCGAGCGATCGCCGGAGGAGCGAGAGCAGCTCGAACGGGTCGAGCGGCTTGCGCAGATACGCCGTCGCCCCGGCCGTCTTCGCGCGCGCGCTCGCCTCCGCAGAGCCGCTGATCACGATGACCGGCAGCGAGCGCGTAACCGGGTTCTCGCGGAGGCGCTCACAGTAGAACAGCCCATCGATCCCCGGCAGGCCGATGTCGAGCACGACCGCGTCGGGCATGTGAGCGGCGATCTCACGCTCCGCCTCGATGACGTGATGGGCCTCTCTCACCTCGATTCCCTCGAGCTCGAGCGCGGCCCGAACGAGGTCGCAGACAGACTCGTCGTCATCGACAACGAGCACCTGATGCTTCCGAACCATGTCTTTCCCCCTCTGGTCGTAGCTTCAGCCACTCGTTATCGGCAGAAAAGCTGGAGACTTGAGAGGTGTGCCGTGGGCCCCGCTCGGCCGGCGGATCTCAGAGATCGAGATCGAGGCCGCGCAGCGCGAGGAAGACCGCCTCGCTGAACGTCGGGTACGGCTGGATCACGTCGAGCAGAACCTCTATCGGCGTCTCGGCGCGAATCGCGAGCGTCAGCTGCTGGAGCCATTCGCCGGCCTCGGGGCCGACAGCCACGGCGCCGGTGACGACACGCCGGTCGGGGTCCGCTGCGATCTTGACGAAGCCCGCGCGCTTCGGCCGCTCATAGGTCGAGAGGCGCGGGGTGGAGGTGAGCTGCCAGGTCGAGGTCTTCCCGCCCTCCATGCTGCCCACCGTTGCGACCTGGGGGTCGGTGAAGATCGTCCCCGGGATGGCGCGATGATCAGCGCGCGTCTCGCGCCCGTCGATGTCGTAGGCCGCGATCCGCGCGTGGTACTTGCCGACGTGCGTGAACAGCGCGATGCCGGTGACGTCGCCGATCGCCCAGACGTTCTCGGCGGCCCGCATCCGCTGGTCGACGACGATGCCGCCGTGGTTGGTGGTGAGGCCGAGCGAATCGAGCCCATCGAGATTGGGCCGGCGGCCGGTGGCGACGAGCACGCGGGTGAACGGGATCCGGGCGCCGTCGCCGAGCACGACGGCGTCTCCGTCGATTGAGGTCACCTTCGCACCGAGCCTTATGTCGACGCCGTCCTCCCGGAGACCGTCGGCGACGAGCTCGGCGGCCTCTCCGTCGATGCGCGGAAGCAGCCGGTCGTCCGCCTGGGCCAGCGTGACGTTCGAGCCCACTCGCGCGAAGAACTGCGCCAGCTCGCACCCGACCGGCCCGCCGCCGAGTACGAACAGAGCCTCCGGTACCTCTTTCGTCTCCGTCGCCTCGACGTTCGTCCAGTACGCGTCGAGCCCCGGGATCGGCGGAATCGCCGGCGCGGAGCCGGTCGCGATCACGAGCCGGTCGTACTCGAGCTCCCGGTCGCCCACCGACACGACCCCGGGCCGCGTTACGACCGCATCGCCGCGCACGAGCTCGCAGCGCTGCCCGGCGAGCCATTCGACCTGCGAGGAGTCATCCCGCTCGGCGACGAGATCGCGCCACGCGAACACGCCCGCCGGGTCGAGCGCCCCCGGCTCTAGCCCCGGCGCCCGCCGTGCCTCTGCGATGAGCTCCGGGGCCCGCAGCATCGTCTTCGTCGGCATGCAGGCCCAGTAGGAGCACTCGCCGCCGACGAGGCGCCGCTCGACGAGCGTCAGCTCGGCCGCAGAGTCGAGCCGGCGGAGGGCTCCGACGAAATGCTCGCCGGACGACCCTCCACCGAGAACGACGACACGCAAGGAGCTAGAGGAGCCCGTTGGCCTTCAGGAACGACTTCGCCACGGCCGCGGCCGACTGCTTGTCGACCTCGACGGCCTTGTTCATGGCGAGGATCGCGGGGAGGGTGAGCTTGGCCGAGACCGCGTTGACCGTCTTGGTGAAGTTCGCGCCGGCTGCCTTGGCCACTGAGGCCTTGACGATCGGCGCCACGTTCTGGAATCCGGTGATGTGCTTCGGGTCGGTCAGGACCGTGTACTTCGAGGGTGCTGCGAGCGGCGGGTCGGTCGAGAAGACATCGGCGGCGAGCACCGATCCCGAGTCAAGGGCCGCGTAGGGCGAGACGCTTCCGACCGACGCGAAGGAGGCGTTCTTGAGCCCGTACTGCTTGGTATAGCCGACGAAGCAGGTGTTACGCGTCTGGCACTCCGGGAAGCCGCCGAGCTTGAACCGACCGACCTTCGAGAGGTCGGAGATCGTCTTCAGCCCGTACTTCTTCGCGGTCGCGTTGGTCACTGCGAGCACGTCGGTGTCGTAGAAGGGTGTCGGGGACATGACCGCGTAGCCCTTCGCCGCCTCCAGCGACTTGGCGAGCTTGTAGGTCGCTGCCGCCGTCTTCGGCGAGCTCGTCTTGTGGAACACGTCCTGCACGATCACGCCCATGTACTCGGGGTAGAAGTTGATCTTCCCGCTGGTCAGCGCGCTCTGGACGATTTCGGTCGAGCCGATGTTCTCCTTGTAGGAGACGTTGAATCCCTTCGCCTCCAATGCTTGCTTGTAGAGCTCGCCGAGGATGTACTCCTCGGGGAAGTTCTTCGTGCCGATGACGATCGTCGGCGCTGCGTGGGTTGCCGGGCGGGCTGTCCCCGCGAGCAATCCACCCAAGACGATCGCGATTCCCAGTGAGATCGTGAACGCCGCCCGGGCAGCGCGCCTTCTGTGTTTCCTGATCACATCCCCTCCTCGTTTTGGGTTCCCAGCGCAGCCTGGACCCTAACCGCCCTGATGCCGCGTGGGGTAACAGTTCTCTCTAACGCAATAAGGACTACCCATACTCCCGCGGATAACGCCATGACGCAGAGCGAGGCCCCCACGACGCCGGAAAGCCGGTAGGTCGCCTGGTTCGCGATGATGTCGCCGAGCCCGCCTCCGCCGGCGTACGCGGCGATCGTCGCGGTCGCAACGACGGTGACCGCAGCGACCCGGAGCCCGATGTAGAGGAGCGGCAGCGCGAGCGGAAGCTCGATCTTGGTCAGGATGCCGCGAGCGGAGAGACCCATGCCGCGAGCCGCCTCGACGGCGTCGCGATCGACACCTTCGACTCCGAGGTAGGCGTTCGTCAGGATCGGGCCGATCGCGAGCACGGCGAGCGCGACCATGTTGTTGGTGAAGCCAAGCCCGAGCACGGTCAGGAAGACCGCGATCAGGAAGATGCTCGGCAGCGCGCGAACGAAGATCGACGTGCCGATCGCGAAACCGGAGCCGCGGTGAAGATGGCCGAGCACGATCCCGACCGGCAGCGCGATCAGCAGCGCGATGCCGAGCGCCGCGCCCGAGAGCTCGAGCTGCTCGACGGCCTTGGTGAAGAGAAGCTGGGGGTTGTCGACGATGAAGCGCAGCGCCTCGACGAACGTGTGCGCATTGGCGGTGTCGCCGATCATCGAGATCCCGCCTTCGACCAGGGGGTCACGAACCGGCGCGTCGCGACGAGCGCCCCGTCGCAGACGAGGGCGAGCCCCACAGCGAGCACGCCGGCGGAGTAGATCTCGGTCTTGAACGGCGTGGGCAGGCTGATCGCATAGAAGATCGGGTATCCGAGCCCTTTCTCCGAGATCGTCGCGGCGATGGTGGCGATCGCGATCGTCGATACGACCGCGATCCGGAGGCCGCCGATCATCGCCGGGAGCGCCAGCGGCAGCTCGACGCGGGTGAAGGTCTGGTTCCTCGTCAATCCCATGCCACGCGCAGCCTCGAGCACCTCGGGCGGCGCCGCGTCGAGCCCGGCGACGAAGTTCGGGAACAGGATCACGAGTGTGTAGGCGACGAGCGGGATCTCCAGGGTGGCGTTCGAATAGCCGGTGATGGGCACGAGGATCTGGAAGAGCGCGATGCTCGGGATCGTGTAGACGAGCGCTGCGACGATCGAGATCGGCTGCTCCGTCCGCCGCCGACGATGTGCGAGGAGCGCGAGGCCGAATGCGAGCGTCGAGCCGATCACGATCGCGATCGCGGTCAGCTCGATGTGCTCGACGAGCGCCGGCTGGAGGGTGTCGCTCCAGTGCTGCTTCACCCAGTCCCAGCAGAAGAGGTTGTCCCCGGTGACGCATGAGCTGCCGTGCCCGAAATCGGGGATGACGGGGCCTGCGGCGTTCATCGGAGCAGGCCCGCTGCGTGGGCGAGCGTGAGCACGCCCAGGTCGACGCCCTTGTCCCCGACGACAACGAGCCGGTCGGCGCCGCTCTCGATCAGGAGCGATACGGCGTTTCGGACAGTCGTCGATCCGGCAGCCTCGACGGTTGGCCGCTCGGCCGGGACCGGGTCGAGCTCAAGGTCCTTGAGCCTGCGGAGGGCCAGCCTGCGCAGCGCGCGGTCCTCGCCGATGAACTGCGCGACGAATTCGTCGGCGGGATGCGCGAGGATCGCGTCCGGAGTGTCGTACTGGGCGAGCACGCCGCCCTCGCGGAGGATCGCGATCCGGTCGCCCATCGTGATCGCCTCGTCGATGTCGTGCGTGACGAAGATCACCGTCTTCACGACCTCCCGCTGGAGCCGCCGCACCTCCTCCTGGAGCCGCGAGCGCGTGATCGGGTCGAGGGCTCCGAACGGCTCGTCCATCAGCAGGATGGGCGGGTCCGCGGCGAGCGCTCGGGCGAGCCCGACGCGCTGGCGCTGCCCGCCCGAGAGCTGTGCCGGATATCGCTTCGCATCGCTCTGCTCGAGCCCGACGAGGTCGAGTAGCTCGGCTGTGCGCTCGCCGATGCGCTGCTTCGACCAGCCGAGCAGCCTGGGCACCGTGGCGATGTTCTCGCCGATCGTCATGTGCGGGAACAGGCCCGCCTGCTGGATCACGTAGCCGATGCCTCGGCGGAGCTCGACGGCCGGAAGGTCCTTGATGCTGCGACCGTCGATTCTGATGTCGCCCTCGTCGAACGGGATCAGCTTGTTGACCAGCTTGAGCGCGGTCGTCTTCCCGCCGCCCGAAGGGCCGACGAGCACGCAGAACGTGCCGGCGGGGATCGTGAGCGACAGGTCATCGATCGCCGCACCCTCGCGCCCCGCGTAGCGCTTGGTGACTCCGTCGAAGACGATCTCGGCGGCTGCGGTCATTTCCCGTGCGCTCCACGGTTGGTGATCCCGATGAGCCCGGTGACACCGCCGGCAGCGACCAGTGCCGCCGTGAGAACCATCGCTGTCCGGAAGCCCGCCTCGTCGAGGTTCGTGCCGTTGCTCGCAACCGCCGCTCCGACGACTGCGATCCCGAGCAGGCCGGCGATGCGGGCGATCGCATTGTTCACGCCCGAGGCGATGCCCGCATCGCTGGGCCCGGCGTCCGCGAGCACGGTCGAGGTGAGCGGGGCGACGATCATCGAGAGGCCGAACGCGAACACGAGGATCGGCGGCAGCAGCTCCGTCCAGTAGTCGAACCCGGGTGAGAGCTCGCGCATCCAGAGGCAGGCGGCGGCGCAGATCAGCGGCCCGATGCCCATGAACCAGCGCGGGCCGAGCCGCATCGAGAGCCGCCCGAAGCGGCCCGAGAGGAAGAACATCACCACGGTGATCGGGAGTGTCGCCAATCCGCTCCGGAGCGGCGAGTAGCCGGCGACCTGCTGCAGGAAGAGCACCAGGAAGAACGTGAGCGTCGAGAGCCCGGCGTAGACCGAGAGCGTCTCGAGGTTCGCGAACGTGAAGTTCCGAAGCCGGAAGAGGCTCAGCGGAAGCATCGGCGTCTTGGTGTGGAGCTCCCAGAGGATGAAGAGGCCGAACACGACGAGCCCCCCGACGAACGAGAAGACGATCAGCGGGTCGCTGTAGCCGCGCGTCGGCCCCTCGATCAGCGCGAACACGGGCCCGGCCAGGCCGAAGACGCAGAGGATCGCGCCCACCGTGTCGATACGTGACTGCTTGCCGCTTCCCACGGCTCCGCGGAGCGCCACCATGATCAGCGCGGCCGCGACCGCGACGAGCGGCAGGTTGATCAGGAAGATCGCCCGCCAGGAGACCGCGGTGACGAGCCAGCCGCCCGCCACGGGCCCGACGACGAACGCGATCCCGGTCCAGGCGGTCCAGGTACCGATCGCGGCGCCTCGTTCCTCGCCGCTGAAGACGACCGTGATCGTCGCGAGCGCCGCGGGCGTCAGCAGCGCCCCGGCGACGCCCTGCAGCGCGCGGGCGAAGATCAGCGCGTCCGCGCTCCACGCGAGCGCGCACAGCGCCGAGGTCAGCCCGAACGTGCCCAGACCGATCAGAAAGATCTTCTTGCCGCCGAAGATGTCGCCCAGGGAGCCACCGACCAGGATCAGCGAGCCGAGCGTCAGCAGGTACGCGTCCACGACCCACTGCTGGAGCGCGAGGCCGCCGCCAAGGTCGTCCTGGATTGCGGGCAGCGCGACGTTGACGACCGACCCGTCGACGAAAACGATCGCCGACCCGAGGATGCAGCCGACGAGGGTCAGGCGCTTGCGCATCCCTTCGCTCAGGTGTTCGATACTAGTTTCCGCCATCGCACTGCTCGAACGCCGACAAGGAGGAGGGAATGCCCGGCTACACGATCAAGAGCCTCGACGACGTGCCGGACGTGCTCGGCGACTATCCCGGCGAGATGCGCATGCTGACCACCGGCCTCGGTGCAGAGCAGGTCGCTCTCACCTACCGGCGGATGCCCCAGCACACGGGTGGCAAGGGCTCGTACGGCCACAGCCACTCGACCCAGGAGGAGCTGTATCTCGTCGTCTCCGGGAAGCTCCAGTTCAAGCTCGGGGATGATGTCGTGGAATGCAGCCGGGGCACTGCGATCCGTGTCGCGCCGGAGGTGGTGCGGTCGGTCTGGAACGACGAGCCGGAGGATGCCGAGCTGGTGATCGTCTCCAAGCGGGTCGAAGACCCGCAGGGCGAGACCGACTACACCCCGGACTTCTGGCCCGAGTGACGCGCTAGAGATTCTCCTCGCGACGCGCTACGCCTCGAGGTCGGCCGTGCGCAGTCCGGCGTGACCGGAGCGCGAGCCGAGCGCGTGGAACAGCTCGGGGTCGCGGCTGCCCTCGATGCAGTCCGAGACGTACTCGCCCATCGCTGGCCCGTGCTTGAAGCCGTGACCGGAGCCGCCGCCGACGAGCCACCAGTGCCCGTGGTCCGGGTGGCGGTCCACGAGGAAGTGCGTGTCCTCGGTGAGGTCGTACTGACAGACGCGCGTGCCGACGATCGGAGCGTCGGCCAGCGCCGGGAAGCGGCGCGCCGCATAGGTGCGGGCGCGGGCCTCCATCTCGGGGTCCGGAGTGCGATCGAGCTCGTCGGGATCGATGTCCGCGCCGCGGCCGTCGGGTGAGATCTTCATGCCCATCCCGTTGAGGTCGCCGTGGCCGTAGTACGGTCCGTCGTACTCGCAGAACCCCGGTGCCCCGTTCCAGGTCGAGTCGACTCCGAAGAAGAAGACGTCGCGGCGGGAGATCCGCTGCTCGACGAGGCCCGGGAAGAGCTTCGGCATCCAGGCGCCACATGCCCAGACGACGACGTCCGCGCGCGGGGGCTGGGCGGGTGTCGGCCTGCCGCCCTCGACCCTGAGACCGGCGGCGATCGCTCGGGTGGCGATGCGCGCGTTGAGGATGCCGGCGCCCGGCTCGAAGAGCACCGAGCGAAGATCGTCTCCGCCGAGGGACGGGTACAGGCGCTTCGCCTCCTGCGGGTCGAGGCGCTCACACGCGATGCCGAGGCGCTCGAGCGTCCGCTCGCTCTGGTCGGCAAAGTCGCTCGCGCCGGTGTCGAACCAGGCGATGCCGACCGGCTCGAAGAGCGTCAGCCCCGATGCGGCCTCGAGCTCGAGCCAGCGCTCGAGCGACCGCTGCGCGCTCAGCGTGTACCACTCCTGGTCGCCGTGCGAGAAGCGCAGTAGGCGCGTGTCACCACCGGAGCCCGAGCGCGTGTTTCCGGGTGAGTACTGCTCGTGAAGGGTCACATCCCAGCCGCGGCGGTCGAGCTCGCTTGCGATCGAGGCGCCGAAGACGCCCGCGCCGACGACTGCAGCAGTGCTCATGATTGGAGCGGCGTCAGCCGGAGGCCGAGCACGTCGGGGCGGTGGTAGTGGCCCGCCGCGTCGAACCGCTGCCGCTCGGCCCAGAGGACGGCCGGGTCGAGGTCCGCGTAGAGGATGCCCTCCTCGTCGTAGAGCGGCCCGGCGAGATACGCGCCTCCCGGCGCGAGGATCGCCGAGCCGCCGCGGCCGATCGTGCCGGCGCCTTCGATCAGGCGCCTGAGCGGGAAGTCGTCCGGGTAGGAGGTGGCGCGCTGGAAGTGGGAGGGGGAGATCACGAACGACCGGGATTCGCGTGCGATGTGGACGAGCGTCGGCTGCCACGAGTCGCCGTCGTCCGCGGTCGAGGCGATGTAGATCTCGACGCCGGACTCGTAGAGCGCGAAGCGCGCGAGCGGCATGTAGTTCTCCCAGCAGATCAGCCCGCCGATCCGGCCGAGCGGCGTCGCGATCGCGCGGAGGCCCTCGCCGTCGCCCTGCCCCCAGATGAGGCGCTCGTGGTTCGTCGGTACGAGCTTGCGGTGCTTCAGTGCGAGCGTCCCGTTGGGGGCGTGGTAGAGAAGCGTGTTGTAAAGCGTCGAGGGGCGTGCGGGGTCGATCTCGGTGACGCCGGTCACGATCCACACGCCGTTCGCACGGGCGGCGTCGCCGATCCTCGCCTCCGCCTCGCCCGGCACAGCGACGGACTCGCGGGCGAGCAGGGCGAACGCCTCCGCCGCGCCGGGCTCGGCCCACCCAGCGAGCGCCTTCGCCCAGACCGAGGAGGGGTAGGCGGGCACGAACGCCTCGGGGAAGACGAGCAACTGCGCGCCGTTCCCGGCCGCCTCGGCGGCGAGCGCGGCGAGCCTATCGATCGTCGCCTCCCGGTCGAGGATCACCGGCTCGGCCTGGATGCAGGCGACCTTGACAGGAGCGTCCACGGAGCGAGCCTAGCGCTTGCCGCTCAGAGTGACCGTGTCGGCGTGGCCGCGTCGATCGCCTCGCGCAGCGTCCGGACGTAGGCGCGCAGCGCGCCGGGCCCTTCCTCCGCGACCTGGACGGCGCGGGAGCCGACGACGACGCCGTCGGCGAGCGCAGCCACAGCGGCTGCGTGGTCGGGCGTGGAGATGCCGAAGCCGGCATAGAGCGGGACGTCCGTGAGGGCACGGGTGCGCTCGACGAGCCCGGCGAGCGCGGGGGAGACCTCGGTGCGGGCCCCGGTTGTCCCGGTCAGCGAGACGAGGTACATCCAACCGTCCGTGTTCGCGGCGCAGAGCCCGATCCGCTCGTCGGTCGAGGTGGGGGCGACGAGCTGGATGCGCGGGACGTCGTGATGCTCCTCGACCGGCAGGTCGACGATGATCGCGCTTGTCGCGCCGGCCTCGCGGGAGTCGGTGACGAAGCGCTGGTATCCGTAGGCCTCGAGGATCGCTGCGTACGTCATCGGGACGAGCGGGACGTCGACCAGGGCCCGGGTCGCGGCAATGCACTCGAGGCACTCGACTGTGCGCATGCCCCGCGACAGGGCGCGCTCCGAGGCCCGCTGGATCGTCGGGCCCTCGGCGAGGGGATCCGAGAAGGGAATGCCGAGCTCGACGATGTCGGCCCCGCCCTCAACGGCTGCCTCGGCGAGCTCCGGGGTCTCCGGCTCGCAGACGAGATAGATCACGAGCCGAGTCATGAGTGAGCGATCACCTCCGCCAGGTCCTTGTCGCCGCGCCCGGAGAGGCAGACGACGACGAGCTCGGCGTCGAGATCGAGCGTGCGTGCGAGCGCGTGCGAGCTCTCGAGCGCCGGGATGATGCCCTCGGTCTCGGCGAGGCGGTGGAGCGCCGCCAGGGCCTCCTCGTCGGTGCAGGGCAGGTAGACCGCCCGGCCGGAGTCGCGCAGTGCGGCGTGCTCGGGCCCGACGCCCGGATAGTCGAGGCCGGCCGAGATCGAGTGGGCGTCGGCGATCTGGCCGTCGTCGTCGGCGAGCACTGACGAACGGGCGCCGTGGAGCACGGCCGTTCTTCCCGAGCCGAGGCTTGCGGCGCCGGCCGCCTCGACGCCGATCAGGCGGACGTCCTCGTCCTCGATGAAGCCGTAGAACGCGCCGATCGCGTTGGAGCCGCCACCGACACAGGCGATCACCGCTTCGGGAAGCCGGCCTTCCTGCGCGAGGATCTGCTCGCGCGCCTCGTCGCCGATCACGCGCTGAAGATCACGAACGAGCTCAGGGTACGGCGCCGGGCCGACGCAGGAGCCGATCATGTAGTGCGTCGTCTCGACGTTCGTGATCCAGTCGCGGATCGCCTCGCTCGTCGCCTCCTTCAAGGTCTTCGTGCCGAACTCGACGGCGCGAACCTCGGCGCCGAGCAGGTGCATCCGCTCGACGTTCGGGGCCTGGCGGCGCATGTCCTCGGCGCCCATGTAGACGACGCAGTCGAGGCCGAACCTCGCGCAGACCGTCGCCGTCGCGACGCCGTGCTGGCCGGCGCCGGTCTCGGCGACGATCCGCTTCTTCCCGAGCCGCGTCGCGAGCACGGCCTGGCCGAGCGCGTTGTTCAGCTTGTGGGCGCCGGTGTGGAGCAGGTCCTCGCGCTTGAGGTAGACGCGACGGTCCGGATCGAACCGTGCGACGCGGGTGAGCGGCGTAGGGCGGCCCGCATAGTTGGTGCGCAGGTCGTGGAGCTCCTGCCAGTAGCTTTCGTCGGCGCTCGCGGCCGCCCAGCCCGCCGTGAGCTCGTCGAGGGCCGGGATCAGTGTCTCGGGCACGTACCGCCCGCCGTAGATGCCGAACGTCTGTGTCATCTGGCTGCCTCCACCCAGGCTCGAATCAGGTCATGGTCTTTGATGCCGGGCTCGCTCTCGGTCGATCTCGCAGAGTCGACGGCCCACGGCCGCACCGCCTCGATCGCTGCAGCGACGTTGTCGGGCCCGAGGCCGCCGGCGAGCATCACGCGGCCCTCGCGGGCGCGAGCGCGGTCGATGTGCGTCGGGTCGTCGGCCTCCCAGGGCAGGTCGACGACCTCGCCGACCTGCCGGCCGTTCCGCCTCAGTACGCCGTCCCGTGCCCGGTGCCCTTCCTCGAGCTCGTAGAACTGGACGACATCGGCACCGGTCTCGTGGTCGTCACCGACGAACACGGCGACCCGGAGCACCGTCTCCGGCGCGTCGAGCAGCTCGTCGGTGCGCCGCGGGCTCTCCTTGGCCAGGATGAACCCGACGAGATCGGCGCCCGCCTCGACGGCCGCGTCGACGTCCTCCTGGCGCGTGAGCCCGCAGACCTTGACGAGCGGCCGGTGCAGCAGCTCTTCGAGCTTCGCCCCGGGGTCGGGCGCGCGCATCAGTGTCGACCCGACGAGCATCGCGTTCGCCCCGGTCAGCTCGGCCGCAGCGCCCTGGGCGCGGGTGGCGATCGCGGACTCGGCGATCAGGATCCGGTCGCGTGGCGCGCTTGCGAGCAGCCGCAGCTGAGCATCGCGATCGAGCTCGAAGGTCGAGAGGTCGCGTGCGTTCACTCCGATCACCGGCGCTCCGAGCATCTTCGCGCGCTGGAGCTCTGCGGCATCGTGGGCCTCGACGAGCGTGTCGAGCCCGAGCTCGGTGGCCTCGCGCATGAGGGCCTCGCACTGCCCGTCGGTGAGGTCACGAAGCAGCAGCAGGGCCGCGTCCGCGCCGGCCTGCTTGGCGGTGCGGAGGTCGTCGGCGGTCGAGAAGAACCCTTTCGCGAGCAGCGGCAGCGTCGTTGCCGCCCGTGCGGCCCGAAGATCGTCCCACGTTCCCGCGAAGCGCTCATCGACGAGCACCGACATTGCCCGTGCGCCGCCTCGTTCGTAGCTCTGCGCGATCGCCACGACGTCCCCGTCCGGACGGATGTCACCCGCCGACGGCGACCGCCGCTTGAACTCGGCGATCGCCCCGAACCCGGGCGCTCCGAGCGCGTCGCGGAACCTCACCGAGGCCTCCAGGACACGGTGACCGTCCCCGGTTCGGTGGGGCGCAACCGCCGATGGGCAAAGGGTTCGAGAGCCATCCTGTGACACTCTCGTGACGGTGACTGTCCCCGGACATGGCCCGGCACGGCGAGGGTCATTGGGACACGGCCTCTCGGGAGAAGGCGATCAGTTCGTCGAGACGGGTTCCGGCCGCGCCCGAGTCGATCGCGACGCGGGCAAGCGCGAGGCCCTCGCGGAGATCGGCGGCGTGGCCGGAGGCGGCGATCGCGCCGGCGGCGTTCAGGAGAACCGCGTCGCGATGGGCGCCCTCCGAGACCTCGCCCTCGAGCACGTTGCGCAGCTCGCGTGCGTTCGTCTCCGGGTCGGCGCCGCGCAGGCCGCGCGGGTCGCATTCGGAGATGCCGAGGTCCGAGGGATCGAGCTGATAGGAGCGAACCCGGCCGCCCTCGACCTCGCAGACGAGGTTCGGGCCGGCGGGGGAGAGCTCGTCGATTCCGCCCGCACCGTGCACGACGAACGCGCGGCGCGCGTCGAGGCGCACGAGCGCCTCGGCGATCGTGAAGGCGATCTCCGGCGCATACACGCCGACGACCTGGGCGCGAGCTCCAGCAGGGTTCGTCAGCGGCCCGAGGACGTTGAACACGGTGCGGGCCGCGAGCTCCTTCCGCACCGGCCCGGCATACCTCATCGCCGGATGGTGGGCCTGAGCGAAGAGGAAGGCGAATCCGAGCTTGTCGATCGACTCCTCGAGCCGCTCGGGCGGCTGCTCGAGCTCGAAGCCGAGTGCCTCGAGCACGTCGGCCGCGCCGGTCGCCGAAGAGGCGGCGCGGTTGCCGTGCTTCGCCACGCCGGCACCAGCGGCGGCGGCCACGAGGGCCGCCGCCGTCGAGATGTTCCACGTGTTCGCGCCGTCGCCGCCCGTGCCGGCCGTGTCGACCAGGTCGTCGCGCTTCGGGTGAACCCGGAGCACGTGTGCGCGCATCGCCTCGGCACAGCCCGCGATCTCGTCCGCGGTCTCACCCTTCAGCCGGAGCGCGACCAGGAACCCTCCGATCTGGGCGGGCGTCGCCTCGCCCGCCATGATCGTGTTCATGACGCCGCGCGCCTCCTCCTGCGAGAGGTCGTGGCCGTCGAGGAGCCGCGCCAGCGCCTCCTGGATCACGATCGCTCCAGGAAGTTCTTCGCCAGCTCCGGGCCCACCGGGGTCAGGACCGACTCGGGGTGGAACTGTACGCCGTCGACGGCGAGCTCACGGTGGCGCACGGCCATCACCTCGCCGTCTGCGGCCGTCGCCGAGACCTCGAGAACGTCCGGCACGCTCGTCGCGGCGAGCGAGTGGTACCGGCCCGCTGCGAAGCCTTCCTCGACCCCGGCAAAGATTCCGCGGCCGTCATGGGACACGTTCGTTGCCTTCCCGTGCACGAGCTCGCGCGCCTGCCCGACAGACCCGCCGAACACGCGCACGATCGCCTGGTGCCCGAGGCAGACGCCGAGCACCGGCACGCGGCCCGCGAGCGCCTGCACCGCCGCTTCCGACACGCCGGCGTCCTCGGGACGGCCGGGCCCGGGGGAGATCACGAGCTGCGACGGCGCGAGCCGCTCGATCTCCTCCACCGTGATCTCGTCGTTGCGCCGCACCACCACCTCCACACCGAGCACGCCGAACAGGTGCGCCAGGTTGTACGTGAACGAGTCGTAGTTGTCGATCAGAAGCAGCATCAGAGAGTCGAGGCCTCCGCCGCGTCGATCGCCCGCTCGACCGCCGCGAGCTTGTTGAGGCATTCCTGGTGCTCGGCCGCCGGGTCGGAGTCGGCGACGAGCCCGCCGCCGGCCTGCAGGTACGCGATCCCGTCGCGCAGGAGCATCGTCCGCAGCGCGATGCAGGTGTCGAGGCCGACGCCGGGGATGTGGTATCCGACCACGCCGGCGTAGAAGCCGCGCCGATAGCCCTCGAGCTCGGAGATGATCTGCATCGCCCGAACCTTGGGTGCGCCCGACACGGTCCCGGCCGGGAACGTCGCCTTCAGCAGGTCCCAGGGGCCGACGCCGTCGGCGATCTCGCCCGCGACCTCGGAGACCAGGTGCGTGACGTGCGAGAACCGCTCGACTTGGAGGAAGCGCTCGACCTGCACCGTGCCCGGCTTGCAGACGCGTGAGAGGTCGTTGCGGCCGAGGTCGACGAGCATCACATGCTCGGCGCGGTCCTTCTCCGAGGCGAGCAGCCGCTCGGCGTCCCCGTCGCCGACCCCGGTCGTCCCGGCGATCGGGTTCAGGCTCGCGCGCGTGCCCTCGAGCTTCACGTGCGTCTCCGGCGACGATCCGACCACAGCGTAGTCGCCGAGCTCGAGCAGGAACATGTACGGCGAAGGGTTGATCCGGCGCAGCGAGCGATAGATCGCGAGCGCCGAAGCGGACGTGGGCCGCTCCGCCCGCTGCGACAGCACGATCTGGAAGGCGTCCCCGGCGCGGATGTGCTCCTTGCAGCGGAGCACGCGCTGCTCGTGCGTCGCCTGGTCGGGAAAGCGAACGAGGGGGCCGGAGACCGCCCCGGTCGAGGCGGGGGGAACGTCGGCCGGTGGCTCGAGCAGCGCGCGGATCGCCTCGGGATCGCCGCGCAGCACCTCGGAAACCCCCCCGACGTGGTCGAACCGCAGCAGCGTCTCGGCCACCACGAACCGGCTGACGGGAAGGCCCGGCCCGGCATCGGGGAGGGGCACCGTCGGCTCGAGCTCGGCGATCCAGTCGTACCCGACGTGTCCCACGACCGGCTCGTCCAGTACCTCGGCCTCCTGCACGTCGACGACGCGTGTCCCGCAGCCGACGAGCGAGTAGCGCCCGAGCCTTCCCTGGTCGACCGACTCGAGGAGGAAGCTCGCGCCGCCGGACGCGCGCAGCCGGAGATACGCCCCGAGCGGGGTGAGGAGATCGGTTTCGAGGAGTGTGTTCTCGGTCGTTTCAGGCATGAAAAAAGACCCTCGCGGGTCCTGCAGAGCGGGTTCAGGATGTCCTTGCGACTGGCCTCAGGTCAGACGCAGGCTCCCGCCCCGCTCGCGCGCCACAGCCACCACGAACCATGCGGGGAAGGAGTCATCGCCACCCAGGATAGGCGCGCCTGGTTCAATCCGCAAGCGGTGTCAATCCCAGCGCTCCTTCACGACCTCCTCACTGCTTCCGGCCCGTCCGGCCACGAGGAGCCGGCGGCCGCCGTCTGGCGGGAGGCAGCAGAGAAGTTCGCCGACGTGCACGGCGACACTCTCGGCAACTCCTTCGCGCGGGTGACGGCGGGCGGAGCCGCGACGCTCGCGATCTTCGGGCACATCGACGAGATCGGGGTTGCAGTGACGCACATCGACGCCGACGGCCTGCTCGCCTTCACCCAGATCGGCACGTACGACAAGGAGATCCTGAACGGCCAGCGCGTCGTGATCGCCGGCAGCCACGGGCCGGTCGAAGGCGTCGTCGCCGGTGGCGAGAAGCTGCACATCGATATCGGCGCGGTCGATCTCGAGGATGCCGCGTGCCCGGATCGCGATCGGCGATGCCGGCGTCTGGCGAGGCGAGCCCGTCGAGCTCGGCAACGGGCGCATAGCCTCTCGCGCCCTCGACAATCGTCTCGGCGCGTACGTCGCCCTCGAGGCGGGCCGCCGGATCGCCGAGGCCGGGGACGTGACCGTGGACGTCGTCGCGGTCGCGTCGGTTCAGGAGGAGCAGCAGCACGACGGCGCGATGGCCGCGGTGTACGCGCTCGAGCCGGACGTCGCCCTGGCAATCGACGTCACGTATGCGTCAGATGTTCCCGGTGGAGACCCGGCGCGCTACGGCAAGATCGAGCTCGGCGCCGGAGCCACGATCACCCGCGGCACGATCATCAACCGCCACGTCTTCGAGCTGCTCCTCCGTGCTGCAGCGGAGGAGAAGATCCCTCACGCGGTCGAGGTCTTCACGCGCCGCACCGGAACCGACGCGGACGATGTGCACAAGTCGCGCGGCGGCGTCCCAACGGGGATCGTCTCGATTCCGGTGCGCTACATGCACAGCCCCGGAGAGATCGCCTCGCTCGACGACCTCGAGGCCGTCATCGCCCTCGTCGTCGCATTCGCCCGGCGCCTCACGCCCCAGACGTCGTTCCTCCGTTAGGCTCGGAGGATGGCCCGCAGCGTCATTGTCGGCGCGGTGCGGACGCCGTTCGGAAAGCTCGGCGGCGGTCTCGCGTCGCGGCCGGCGGCAGAGCTAGGCGCGATCGCGATCCGGGCTGCGCTCGAGCGCGCCGGGATCGAGCCGGGTGAGCCGCAGTACGTGATGATGGGGCAGGTGCTTCAGGCCGGTGCCGGACAGGCGCCTGCGCGGCAGGCGGCGATCGCGGCCGGGATCCCGATCGAGACGCCGTGCGACACGATCAACAAGGTGTGCGCCTCCTCGATCCGGACGGTCGAGATCGCCGATTCGATGATCCGGGCCGGAGACGCCGAGCTGGTCGTGACCGGCGGGATGGAGTCGATGTCGAACACTCCGTACGCGCTCTCGCAGGCGCGCTTCGGCTACCGCCTCGGCGACGGGAGCCTGATCGACCTGATGCTGCACGACGCTCTCATCTCGACCTTCGACGGCAAGCACATGGTCGAGCAGGCGTCGTTCGTCTCGCGCGATCTCGGCATCTCCCGAGAGGTCCAGGACGCCTGGGCGTTCCGCTCCCACCAGCGCGCGGTGGCGGCGATCGATGCCGGCCGCTTCGCCGACGAGATCGTCGCGATCGGGGATCTCGAAACCGACGAGAGCCCGCGGCGCGACACGTCGCTCGAGAAGCTCGCCTCGCTCAAGCCGGTGTTCGACCCGGAAGGGACGACCACCGCGGGCAATGCCCCCGGCGTCAACGACGGCGCCTCGTGCGTCCTCGTCGCCAGCGAGGAATGGGCCGTACGCCGCGGCCTCGAGCCGCTGGCGACGATCGTCTCGCAGGGGTATGTCGCCGATGAGTTCGCCTATCTCGCGCGCACGCCGGCCAAGGCGGCCGGAGTCGCGCTTGCCAAGGCCGGCAAGACGATCTCCGACGTACGCCGCGTCGAGATCAACGAGGCCTTCGCCTCGGTCGCAGCGCATTCGGCCCGGCTGCTCGGTGCCGACGAGGAGATCGTCAACGTGAACGGCGGGGCCGTCGCGCTCGGGCACCCGGTCGGCGCCTCGGGCGGAAGGATCCTCACCACGCTCATCTACGAGCTGAGGCGGCAAGGAGGCGGCCTCGGCGTGGCGGCCATCTGCTCCGGCGGCGGCGGCGGCGACGCATTGCTGATCGAAGCATGACGGAGGCGGCGATCGAGGTTTGCGCCGCGGGCGGCATCGTGGTTCGCGACGGGGCGCTGTTGCTCGTCCACCGGCAGCACTACGGCGACTGGACGCTCCCGAAGGGCAAGCTCGACCCCGGAGAGTCCTGGGAGGAGGCGGCCCTCCGCGAGGTCGAGGAGGAGACCGGCCTGACGTGCGAGCTCGGGGAGGAGCTCGGCCGCACGTTCTACCGGGACGGTCAGGGTCGCGAGAAGGAGGTCAGGTACTACCGGATGGAGTCCGACGGCGAGCCCTCGCCGCAGAACGAGGTCGACGAGGTGCGGTGGGTGCCGCTCCCCGAGGCCCGCGCACTCCTGAGCTATGACCGCGATCGTGACCTGATCGCCACGATCGACTGAGCGATCGTCTCTCCGAGCCGCTCACATACCCGCCCGAGACTGTTTTAGGATCTGTGGGAGAGAAATGCCTGCAATCGACGACCTCCGGGACCTGCTCGACCACCAGCGCCGGGCGATCGAGAGCTCGGAGCCGGGGGTTCGAGACGGCGCCGATCCCGAAAGCCTGCATCGCTTCCGCGTGGCCACGCGGCGCTCGCGGGCGCTGATCCGGGCTTCGCGGCCGCTCGTCCGCGACCAGCTCGCAAGCCTGGACCGCGAGTTGCGCTGGCTTGGAGGGGTTTCCGGCCCGGTTCGCGACCTCGACGTCCTGCTCGATCACCTCGGTGGGATGCTCGACGACCTCGGGGAGGACCGGGCGGGTGGCGAGTCGATCATCGCCGAGCTCGAGAAGGAGCGCGGTGCGCAGCGGGCGATTCTCGTCGAGGCGCTCGACACCGACCGCTTCAGGCTGCTGCTCGACCGGTTCGACGAGGCTCTGACCGGCTTGCGGGTGATGGACGCCGGGGTCTCGCTCGTCGCGATCGCGCAACGCGAGTACGAGCGGCTCCGGGCGGGATACGACGATCTCGGCCAGCACCCGAGCGACGACGACCTTCACGCCGTTCGGATCAAGGCCAAGCATGCCCGCTACGCCGCCGAGCTCGCGGCGCTCGGACACGGAGAGGAGCTGACGGGCCTCGCGCACTCACTACGGTCGATTCAGGATCTGGTCGGCGCGCACCAGGACGCCGTCGTCGCGGAGGAGCGAGTCCGCGAGCTCGCGACCGACGCCTCGCGTATCGCCGCGGGGCGGATCATCGAGCAGGAGCGGAGCCGGAAGCGCCAGGCGCGCGACGACCTGCCCTTGGCCTGGAAGCGCGTCGAGCGCGCCGCCGAGAGCGCGTTCTAGCTAAGCGGCCTTGACGTTGGCGGCGAGCTCGATCGCCGCACCCTCGCGCACACCGCCACCGCGAACGACACGGAGCGGGACGTGAAGGCGCGACTGCAGCGCCTCGAGGATCACCGCACCCGCCGCAAGTGTTCGCACGCGCTCGAGATGAACGTCGTAGAGCTGGGAGATCTCCTTCGCCGGAGTGCGCGCGAGGATGCCGGCCACCTCGTCGAGCTCGTCGGCGCCGAGCGTGGCCCCGACGATCGAGCGGATCGCCCGGGCGCTGCCGCCGACGGCGAGCGCGACCTCGGGGAGCGGGGGAAGGAAGCCGTCGAGTATCCGGTCGACCTCGACGCGAGCCCTCTCGACCGCCGAGTCTCCGGGCGGATCGTCGGGAAAGAGCCTGCTTGCGAGACGCATCGACCCGATGTCGACCGACCGCACCCAGGCGACGCCGTCCCGGCGAGTTCCGACCGTGACCTGAGACGACCCGCCGCCGACGTCGCACACGGCGATCAGCCCGGTCCTGCCGCGCCGCGATACGGCGAGCGCCCCGACGAACGCGAGGCGGCCCTCTTCCTGCGGTGAGAGCAGTCGCACCGGGACGCCGGACGCGGCCTCCAGCCGGGCGATCAGGTCGGGGCCGTTCGCGGCCTGCCGGCCCGGGCTCGCGACCAGGACCTCAACGCTCTCGGCGCCGTGCTTGCGCGCGATCGCGACGAACTCCTCCACGCATGCCGCAGTCTCGGCGAGCTTGTCGGCGGGAATCGAGCCCGTCCGTTCGATCGGGTCTCCGAGCCGCAGAAGCGCCTTCTCCCGGTGCACCTCGGTGCCGCTCTTCGAGACATGGAGCCGGACCGTGTTCGATCCGACGTCGATCACTCCGACAGGCATGGCTCCGTGATGACCGCGCCACCCGGGCGGCAAACGTCAGACCCCGGGCGACGCGCGGCGCTTCGCCCGAACCCGCCCGCGCATCGCGACGAGCTGAGATGCTCGACGCCGTTCGCCGGGATCGGGCTGCACTCGGGTCCAGGAGCCGTTGGGGGCCAGCGTCCAGGCTTGGGAGTTGTCGTTCAGGAGCCGCCGGAAGATCGTCTCGATCTCGGCGCGGACGTGCGGGGCCTCGACCGGGACGATCATCTCGATCCGGTGGTCGAGGTTGCGCGGCATCAGATCGGCGCTGCCGAGCAGGTACGTCTTCGAGTCGCCTGCCTCGAAGCAGTAGAGGCGGCTGTGCTCGAGGAAGCGGCCGAGGATCGAGCGGACGCGGATCCGCTCCGACAGCCCCTCGACGCCGGGCCGCAAGACGCAGACCGCGCGGATGATCAGGTCGATCTCGGCGCCTGCCTGTGACGCCTTGTAGAGCTCCTCGGTGATCTGCGGATCGGCGAGGTTGTTGACCTTGATCCGGATCCGGGCGTGCTCGCCGGCCGCGGCAGCAGCGCCGACTGCGCGGATGCGCTCGACCAGCTCGCGGCGCAGGTTGAACGGCGCGACGAGGATCTTGCGGAACGAGCTCGGCCGCCCGAAGCCGGTGACGAAGTTGAAGAGGTCGGCGATGTCGGCCGCGATCTCCGGGTCGGCGGTGAAGAGCCCGACGTCCTCGTAGATCCGCGCCGTGGTGGCGTGGTAGTTGCCGGTGCCGATGTGGACGTAGCGTTGGAGCGAGTCGCCCTCACGCCGGATGACGAGCGTCGTCTTCGCGTGGATCTTCAGATCCGGGAAGCCGTAGACAACGTGGACGCCCGCCTGCTCGAGCGAGCGAGCCCACTCGATGTTCCGGCGCTCGTCGAAGCGGGCCTTCAGCTCGACGATGCAGACGCTCTGCTTGCCGTTCTCGGCGGCCTCGATCAGGGCCGGCGCGAGCGCCGAGTCGTGGCTCGTGCGGTACACGGTCGTCTTCAGGGTCGCGACCGCGGGATCCTTTGCAGCCGCGCGGACGAAGCCCTCGACGCTCGTCCCGAACGAGTCGTACGGGTGCTGCACGACGATGTCGGACGAGGCGATCTCGGCGAAGATGTCGCCGTCCTTCGGCTTGGCAAGGCGGCGCTGGGTCTGCGGCACCCACGGCTCGTACTTGAGGTCGGGCCGGTCGAGGTCGCAGAGCTGCATCACCTCGCGCAGGTCGAGCAGGCCGTGCACGGGGTAGACCGCGTCGGGCCGGACGGCCAGGCGCTCGGTGAGCCGCGCGACCATCGCGCGCGAGATCGAGCTCGACACCTCGAGCCGCACGACGGCGCCGAAGCGGCGCTTGCGCAGCTCGCTCTCGACTGCCTCGAGCAGGTCGTCCGCGTCGTCGGAGATCTCGGTGTCGCCGTCGCGCGTGACGCGGAACGCGGCGCGCTCGGTCAGCTCCATGCCGGGGAAGACCGAGCTGAGGTGGTGCGAGATCACGCCCTCGAGCGGGATCACCAGCCCGCGGTCGCCGATCGCGACGAAACGAGGCAGCGTCTCCGGCACCTTGACGCGGGCAAAGCGCTCCTCGCCGGAATCCGGGTCGCGCACGGTGACGCCGAGCGAGAGCGAGAGCCCCGAGATGTAGGGGAACGGCTGGCCGGGGCCGACCGCGAGCGGCGTCAGCACCGGGTAGATCTGGCGCACGAAGCGCGCCTCGAGCTCTCCGCGCTCGGTCTCGGTCAGGTCCTCGACGGTCCCCATGACGATCCCCTCGGCGGCAAGCGCCGGCACGAGCTCGTCACGCCAGAGCTTCGACTGCGCGCTCGTCAGCTCGAGCACCCGCTCGCGCACGTCGGCGAGGGCCTGCTGCGGCGTGCGCCCGTCGGGCGAGCGGACGTTGACGCGCGCGATCACCTGGTCGAGCAGGCCGGCGACCCGCACCATGAAGAACTCGTCGAGGTTCGACGAGAAGATCGCGCAGAACTTGACGCGCTCGAGCAGCGGCTCGCCGGGGTCGGCGGCGAGGTCGAGGACGCGCTTGTTCAGGTCCAGCCACGACAGCTCCCGGTTCAGGAGGGTCTGGTTGGGTGTCTCGGTAATCGGGCGGGGCGTTGTTGCCAAGGAGTCCCATCATCCCCGAAGAGCGGGGAATGTGGTGTGTCTATTCGGTGAATTCTAGTGGTCGCCGACCCACGTTGCGAGATTCAACGTAGTAGGTGCGTCGCCCCGACCCATAGTGTCACTATGCTTCGCCCCGATGCGGAACGACCGGCTGCTCGTCATCATCGCCGTGATCGCAGGCATTGCCCTGATCGCGATCGGGATCGTCTACTTCGTCGAGCCCGCCGACTCGCTGCCGAGCTTCTTCCCGGGCCACCAGGCCGGCTCCGACCATCACCACGCCAAGCACGGGATCGCCGCCGTCCTGCTCGGCGCCGCGTGCCTCGTCTTCGCCTGGTTCCGCTCGGCGCCCAAGAAGCCGGCCACCGCTGCGTGATCCTCTTCTCGCTGATCACCTACCCGCGGGCGATCATCCTCGGGTTGATCCAGGGTGTGACCGAGCTCTTCCCGATCTCGAGCCTCGGCCATGCGGTGATCCTGCCGCGCCTGCTCGGCTGGGACATCCACCAGAACGACAAGTACTTCCTGACCTTCCTCGTCGCCACGCACCTCGCGACCGCGCTCGTCCTGCTCGGGTTCTTCTGGCACGACTGGGTCCGGATCGTGAAGGGCCTCGGACGCTCGCTGCGTGACCGGGGGATCGGCCCCGACGACACCGATGCGAAGCTCGGCTGGCTCCTCATCGTCGGGACGATCCCGGCCGGGATCCTCGGGCTCCTGCTCCAGGACAAGCTGCGCACCGTGTTCGCATCCTCGAGCTCGGCAGCGCTGTTCATCGCTCTGAACGGCGTGCTGCTGTTCGGCGCCGAGCGGCTGCGCCGCCGCGCGCCGCAGACCGACTCCGACGACGACACGCGGATCGCGCGCCAGCTCACCTGGACGAAGGGTGTCGGCATCGGCGCCGCCCAGGCGCTCGCGCTGATCCCCGGGTTCTCCCGCTCCGGCGCCTCGATGGCCGGCGGCCTGCTCGCCGGGCTCTCGAACGAGGACTCGGCCCGCTTCGCCTTCCTGCTCGCGACGCCGATCATCGGCGCGGCCGCGCTGCTCAAGCTTCCCGAGCTCGCCGGCCCCGACGGGAACGGCGTCCGCGGCCCGGCACTCGCGGGCGCGCTTGCCGCCGCGGTCAGCGCCTACTTCAGCATCAGGTTCCTGATGAAGTACTTCGAGACGAAGACGCTGATCCCGTTCGCCGTCTACTGCCTCGTGCTCGGCGTGGCTCGTCTCGATCGGCTTCGCGCTTTCCTGACCGGCACGATCTAGCCGAAGATCACGAGCGCGATCGTCGCCAGTCCGAGCCCGATCCCGAACACGAGCAGCGTCAGCGCGACCCGCTCGTCGAGGCGCGCGAACTCCCCGCGGTCGACCGCCCGCTCGACGGCCTTCACGCGGAGGTGCGCGAAGACGAGGCAGCCGAGCCCGAGCACGCCGTAACACGCTCCGACGACCTGGTAGGGCCACGCCGTGACGTTCGCGACGCCCGGGACGATCCGGCCGAGCGCGATGCAGACCGCAAACGCGGCGAGGCCGGTGCGAAGCCAGGCCAGGTAGGTGCGCTCGTTCGCGAGGCGCGTACGGCGCGCCGCATCCTGCGTCTCGTTGGCGCTCAAGGTGAGCTGAGCTTAGTGAGAAGCGTCGGTGAGCTCTCGGAGCTCGCCGGTGACCACGAAGGTGATCTGCTCGCCGATGTCGACGGCGTGGTCGCCGATCCGCTCGACGCAACGCGAGATGACGAGCATCCGCAGGCCGTACTCGCGCTCCTCGGGCGAGTCGCCCAGCGAGAGCACGTCGTCGACGGCCTGACGGTTCGCACGGTCGATCAGGTCGTCGAGCTCGTTCAGCGAGGTCGCCTTCTCGACGTCCCGGTCGGCGAACGCGTCGAGCGCGACCCGGATCATCTGCTCGGCGCGGCGGCCCATGTCCTCGAGCGAGTCGAGGATCCCGTCGTCGCTGACGTCGAGGTTGCCCATCAGCTTCGTCAGCTTCGCGACGGTGACGCAGTAGTCGGCCATCCGCTCGAGGTGGAGGTTCACCCGCAGGATCGCGAGCACGAGGCGAAGGTCGGTGGCGACCGGGGTCTGGCGCGCGAGCAGCGACTGCACGCCGGTCTCGATCGCGAGGTAGCGGCGGTCGATCTCGTCGTCGAAGCCGATCACCTCCTCGGCCAGCTCGGCGTCGCCGCGCGCGAGGGCGTTCAGCGCCGAGCGGAGCGCCCGCAGGACGAGGTCGCCCTCCTCCTGGATCGCCGCCTCGAGCTGCTCGAGCTCCTCGTGGAACGACGCTCTCATCCGAACCGGCCGGTGACGTACCCCTCCGTCCGCTCGTCGGCCGGCGAGGTGAAGATCTTCTCGGTCGAGTCGTACTCGACGAGCACCCCGTGCCTGCCCCTCCTCCTCCACCTGGAGGCTGAAGAACGCAGTCATCTCGGCGACGCGCGCTGCCTGCTGCATGTTGTGCGTGACGATCACGAGCGTGTAGTCCTTCTTCAGCTCGTGCATCAGATCCTCGATCGCCTGGGTCGAGATCGGGTCGAGCGCCGAGGCCGGCTCGTCGAGGAGCACCACGTCGGGCTCGACGGCGATCGCCCTCGCGATGCACAGTCTCTGCTGTTGCCCTCCGGACAGGCCCAGAGCCGACTTCTTGAGCCGGTTCTTCACCTCGTCCCAGATCGCGGCGCGCTTGAGGGCCTGCTCGACGCGGTCGTCGAGGTTGTCCTTCATCCCGAGGATTCGAAGGCCGTAGGCGATGTTGTCGTAGATCGACTTCGGGAACGGGTTCGGGCGCTGGAACACCATGCCGATTCTCCTGCGAACCTCGATCGGATCGACATCGGCGCCGTAGATATCAGTGCCGTTGTAGATCAGGCTCCCCTCGACCTTCGCGCTCTGCAACCAGGTCGTTCATCCGGTTCATGCAGCGCAGGAAGGTCGATTTGCCGCAACCCGACGGGCCGATCAACGCGGTGATCGCATTCCGGTAGATCTCGAGGGAGACGCCTTCGACAGCGAGGGCTTTTCCGTAACGGACGGAAAGATCCTTGATGTCGAACACCGTCTCCTTCGAGAACGAGGTGCTCGGGGCCTGCGCGACCTCGAGAGACGGCAAGCCCGCCTTCTTCTCCGAGGTCACGGGCGCGGGTGCATCCGAGTGTGGGGGCTCGACGACGCTCACTCAGCGAGTGTCGCCCGTAGTCGATCGCACCGAGTGCACATTATGTGAACATGATGTGTCAGATCGGTGACGGACCCTCGCGTCGCTCCCGACCTGTTGATTTGGTGTTGGTCATGGAAGCTTCCGCTGAAGCGCCGACGCCCATCGTCGGCATGCGCCGGACACGACGTGTCTGGACCGTTTCGGGGACGGAGCGCTTCGCGTCGTGACCGGTCTGGCAGCGCTCGGCGTGCTGGTGATCATCGCGGGGATCATCTGGAAAGTCATCGATGGTGCGCGCCTCGCGATCAGCACGTTCGGAATCTCGTTCGTGTGGAACAGCACCTGGAACCCCGTAACGGAGGTGTTCGGCGCACGTGAGTTCATCATCGGCACGCTGGTGACGTCGTTCGGGGCCCTCCTGTTCGCGGCGCCGCTCTCGATCGCGATCGGCCTTTTTCTCAGCGAGCTCGCTCCGCCGTCCGTTCGTGGCGTGATCGGGTCGCTGATCCAAATGCTGGCGGCGGTGCCGAGCGTCGTCATCGGGCTATGGGGCATCTTCGTCCTCGGGCCGTTCATGCGAGTGCACATCGAGCCGTTTCTCGGGCACACGCTCGGCTGGCTTCCGATCTTCTCGGGCCCCGCTGAGCAGGCGGGCGTCTTGCAGGCAATCGTCGTCCTGACGATCATGATGATCCCGATCACCTCATCCATCTGCCGCGAGCTCTTCGTGACGGTTCCCCACGACGTCAAGGAGGCATCGATCGGACTCGGCGCGACGAGATGGGAGATGGTCCGGGGCGTGGTGATCCCGTACGTGCGGGCGGGCATCGTTGCGGCCGTGACGCTCGGGCTCGGCCGGGCGCTCGGCGAGGCGATCGCAGTCACGCAGGTAATCGGGAACAGCCTCCGGCCCTTCCCGACCACGATCTTCGGGCAAGGGAACACGCTCGCGAGCCAGCTCGCAAGCAGCTATCAGAGCGCGCCGACCGAACATCGAGCTTTCGTCGCTCGTCTATCTCGGGCTGATCCTGCTCGTGATCACGTTCACCACGAACCTCGTCGCCCAGCGCATCGTGCATCGGTTCGACGCCCAAAGAGCAGGCGCAAGATGAGCGCAGTCCCCAACCGCGGACACAGCCGCCATCACTTCGTGCGACCGGCCGCAGCCGCCGGCGGTTGATCGTCAACTACGTCGCGATGGGCGCCGCGGTCGCATCGGCGCTCTTGGCGGTCGGGATGCTCGTTGTCCTCGTCGGCTCCGTCCTCGTTCGAGGGCTCCCGGCGCTCAACGTCGACTTCTTCATCAAAGGCCAGGCCGTCTTTGGAGAGACCGGCGGCGGCATCGCTCCCGCAATCATCGGAACGATCATGCTCGTGCTGATCGCGTCAGCAATCGCGATCCCGATCGGGGTGCTCGTCGCGATCTTCGTCAGCGAGTTTGCTCCCCCTCGGGTCGGGGAGCAGATGAAGCTCTGGCTGGATGTGCTGAACGGGTTTCCATCGATCGTGATCGGCATCTTCGTCTTCGAGTTGGTCGTCGCCGCAGCGCTGCCACTGCTCGGGATCGGACACCACCAGAGTGCGTGGGCGGGCGGATTCGCACTCTCGATCATCATGGTGCCGCTGATTGCCCGAACTACGATGGAGGTGCTCGCTCTCGTTCCGAATCACCTCCGCGAAGCGAGCTACGCGCTCGGCGTGTCGAAATGGCGAACAGTCGTCAGCATCGTCATTCCGAGCGTCGTTCGGAGGAATCGTGACGGGAACGACGCTGGCCATTGCGCGCGCAGCCGGTGAGACGGCGCCTTTGCTTTTCACCTGTTCGATCTTCGGACAGGTGGTCAGCACCAACCCCTCACTCCCGGTCGCCTCGATCCCGGTGATCATCTTCGAGTATTCCGAGGCGCCGGACAAGAACCTGAATGCGCAAGCGTGGGCCGCGGCATTCGTCCTGATCACCTTCGTGCTCGTGATGACCGTCGTTTCGCGCATGATTCTCGACCGCTCGCGGCGCAAGCTCGGACAAGTTCAGTAGCGCCATCGAGGGTCAGGTTCACAACCCTGTAACCTCTCCGTTACCTCCTTTCAGCACGCCTCGTGGGCTCCCAAGGGCAGATTGGAAATAGAAGCTACGCAATAGCCCACGGACACAAGGAGAGCGTTCATGAAAACGAAGGGTCTAGCCCTTCTTTGCGCGGCTGCGGCCGCACTGCTGGCGGTGACAGCTGCCGGCGCGAAGCAATCGTCGACAACATTGACGGGCGCGGGAAGCACGTTCGTCTCGCCGCTCGTGTCGGTCTGGACGCCGGCGCTCGGATCCGCGTTCGATTACACGATCCAGTACGCCGCCGTAGGCTCTGGAGGCGGCATTCAGGCGATCTCGAATCGCTCGGTTGACTTCGGGGCGTCGGACGCACCGCTGACCCCCGATCAGTTCACCGCGTGCGGAGGCTGCGTTCAGATTCCGTGGGCGCTCGCGGGCACGGCGATCGATTACAACATTCCTGGGCTCACGGTGCCCAAGAACACGAATCTGCTGCTCACGGGCGGCGTGATCGCGAAGATCTACATGGGCGCAGATCACGAACTGGAACGATCCCGCGATCAAGGCGCTGAATCCGAAGGCGACGATTCCGAGCCTCTCGATCACGCCGGTCTACCGTGTCGGGAACTCTGGCACGACATACAACTTCACCGACTACCTGTCGTCGGTTAGCGCTCCACTGGAAGGCGCAGTTGGGCACCGGGCAGTCGGTGAACTGGCCGAGCGGCACAGGCGCGAACGGGAATGCAGGCGTCGCGGGAACGGTCTCGAACTCGCCGGGAGCTGATCGGATACACCGATACGGCATTCGCGATCGCTAACCACCTGCGCTTCGCATCGATTCAAAACAAAGCCGGGAAGTTCATCAACCCGAGCATCCGGAACGTCGCCGCTGCCGGTGGCGCCGTGACTTCGGTCCCGGCAAACAACGAGCTGCACATCGTGAACCCGCCGAAGTCGCTGCCGACGGCGTATCCGATCGCCACCTATACGTACATCATCCTTCCGACCAAGACGGCGAAGCGCCAGCGCTTCGGAAGATGGTTTTCTGGGCGCTGACTCAGGGACAGTCGGCGAAGTACACCGCGAGGCTCTGGTTCGCGCCGATCCCGAAGGTCGTGCTCGTCGCGTCCGAGAAGACGCTGAAGCAGGTTCAGCCCGGGACTCTGACGAGCTGACTCGAACTCCCCGTCCGGGGGTGACAGAGCGGAAGGGCGCCGACGGGCGCCCTTCCGCGTTTATAAGCTCCCGATGCATGAGCGATGCGGTGCGTGAGCTGATCGGCGCGTACGACGACGGCCTGGAACCGACAGGACCTCGACGCTCTCTGCGCATTCCACGCCGACGACGTCGTCTTCGCGAACCACACGGCCGGCGAGGTCGTCGAGGGGGCCGATGCCGTTCGCGCCCACATCGGCGGGATCTTCGAGCGCTGGCCGTCGCGCCGATTCCGAAGGTCGTGCTCGTCGCGTCCGAAAAGACCCTGAAGCAGGTACAGCCCGGGACTTGACGAGCTGAAATACCTCCCGTCCGGGCGCGACAGAGCGGAAGGGCGCCGACGGGCGCCCTTCCGCGTTTATAAGCTCCCAACGTGAGCGATTCGGTGCGTGACCTGATCCGACGGGAAGATCGCGCGCAAGGATGTCTACTCGTCCTCGCACGCGCCGCGCGTTCTCGGCTGACCGCCTAGGAGTCGGGGAAGCGGCAGCGGATCTGCAGGCCGTGGCCGCGGGAGCCGGTCGCCTCGACCGTGCCGCCGGCGGCCACCACGACGTGCTTGACGATCGCGAGGCCGAGGCCCGTGCCACGGGTCGCCCGGGCGGCGTCGGCGCGCCAGAAACGCTCGAACAGCCGTGCGATGTCTCCCTCGCCGACTCCGATCCCGTCGTCGGCGGCGTTCAGGACGCTCGCTCCGGGCTCGCGCGTGACCGACAGCGTGAAGGTGGCGCCGTGGCCTGCGTAGCGGATCGAGTTCTCGGACAGGTTCTCCGCGACGATCCGCAGCATGCTCGGCCTCAGCGGTAGGTCGACGCTCGGGTCGCCGCTCACGATCAGCTCGAGCCCCGCGCGTGCAGCGCGCGCCTCGAGCTTCTCGATCACCTGCTCGAGCACCGGCAGGGCGTTCGTCCGGCCGAGCGAGACGACCTCGGTGCCGCTCTCGAGCTCCGAGAGGAAGAGGATCTCGTCGATCAGGGTGCTCGCGTTGTGCACCTCGGCGCGCGCCTGCTCGAGGAGCGCATCGACGTCGGCGCCCGGCAGGTCGGCCGAGTCGAGCAGCACGAGGATCCGGGCCAGAGGCGTGCGTAGCTCGTGCGAGACCGAAGCCGTGAAGCCCGCCCGAAGCTCGTCGAAGGAGACGTCTTCGGGGGCCGGCTCCGGCACCGTCATGGTCACGGGCATCTCTTCGCCCGGTTCGACCTCAACCGGACCGTCCTTTCTCCGGAACGGGGCCTTCACCAGATCGTCACCAATTCGATACCTGCTTGGGCACCGGGCACGGCACTATGGTAGGTGCGTGGGGAAGATCCTGATCGTCGAGGACGACAATGTCATCGCGGACGGGATGGCGCGTCACCTGACTGCGGCCGGTCTCGACCCGATCGTCGTCGGCCGCGGGGAGCTCGGGCTCGCGCGCCTCCGGTTCGAGAATCCCGACGTCTGCGTGCTCGACCTGATGCTGCCCGAGCTCGACGGCTGGAAGCTGATCGAGACCGCGCGGTCGGAGGGGATCGGGACGCCGATCGTCGTCGTCTCCGCCAGGGGCACCGAGCACGATCGCGTCCATGCGCTCGAGATCGGGGCCGACGATTACCTGGTCAAGCCGTTCTCGATGCGCGAGCTCGTCGCTCGCGTCGTCGCAGCCGCGCGCCGCGGCGTGCGGCCGGCCGAGGATCGGCGCGGCGAGGCGATCGAGATCGAGGAGCTGAGAATCGACCCGCGCGAGGTCCAGGCGTTCGTCGACGGCAAGAGCGCAGGCCTGACCCCGACCGAGTTCAAGCTTCTCTACACGCTCGCGCTCGAGCGCGGTCGCGTGGTCACGCGCGATGAGCTGCTGCAGAAGGTCTGGGGCCGCCGCGAGACACACCGCGACCGCACCGTCGACGTCTTCGTCCGCCGGCTCCGACAGAAGGTCGACCGGATCGCGCCGACGCACACCTTCATCCACACGCGCTTCGGCGTCGGCTACAAGCTCGAGCCCGTAGCCAAGCTCGAGCCCGTCGCCGGCTAGGCGCGCCTATAGTCGGGCCGTGAGCCCGAGGAGCAGAGACGAGCCGGTTCGCCTGACGCGGATCTACACGCGTGGCGGGGACGGTGGCGAGACGTCGCTGGGCGACGGATCGCGGGTCTCGAAGCTCGATCCGCTCGTGCGCGCCTACGGCGAGGTCGACGAGCTGAACTCGCTGCTCGGCTGGGCGCAGGTCGTTGCGGCCGACCCCAGGCTGACGCGGATCCAGAACGAGCTGTTCGACCTCGGCGCCGATCTCTCGGTGCCGTGGGGCGACGGCGACGGGAAGCTTCGGATCGAGCAGGCGGCGATCGATCGGCTCGAGGCCGACTGCGACGAGGCCAACGCGCCGCTCTCGGAGCTGCGTAGCTTCGTCCTCCCGGGCGGGAGCGAGACGGCCGGCCGGCTCCATGTGGCGCGTGCCGTCTGCAGGCGGGTCGAGCGGGAGGTGCTTGCCGTCGGTGCCGAGCGGGCCGTGAACCCGCTTGCCGCTGTCTACCTCAACCGCCTGTCCGATCTCCTCTTCGTGCTTGCGCGCGCCGCGAACGCCGGTGGCGAGGAGCCGCTCTGGCTTCCTGGCGGCGACCGCTGACGGCCTAGACTGCCCCAATGGCGGGAAGCATCCGTGTCGTGATCGCGAAGGTCGGCCTCGACGGGCACGACCGCGGCGCCAAGGTGATCGCGCGGGCGCTTCGCGATGCCGGCATGGAGGTGATCTACACCGGGCTCCACCAGTTGCCGGAGGAGATCGTCGAGACGGCGATCCAGGAGGACGCGGACGCCGTCGGGATCTCGATCCTCTCCGGGGCGCATATGACGCTCGTGCCGCGCATCGTCGACCTGCTTCGCGAGCGCGGCGCAGGCGAGGTGCTCGTGCTGGTGGGAGGCACGATCCCTGCCGACGATGTCGCCGAGCTTCGGGCCGGCGGCGTCGCGGCAGTCTTCACGCCGGGTGCCTCGACCTCGGAGATCGTCGACTTTCTGCGCGCGCACGTTGCTGCGTAGAGTGCGCGTCCGATGAAGATCGCCGTCTGCGTCAAGGCCGTGCCCGACTCAGCGACGGGCAGGCGCATCGATCCCGCCTCCGGCCGCCTCGACCGCGCCGGCGACCTTGCCGTCTCGGACTTCGACCTGCACCCCGTCGAAGAGGCGCTTCGGCTCCGCGATGCGGCGGGGGAGGGCGAGGTGGTGGTGCTCTCGCTCGGCCCGGCGGGAGCCGCCGATGCGATCCGGAAGACGCTCGCGATGGGCGCAGACCGCTCGGTGCTCGTCAGCGACGACGCGTTTGCAGGGGCCGATCTCGTGACAACTGCGCACGCTCTCGCCGGAGCGCTCGCGCGCGAGGCGGCCGACCTGGTCCTCTTCGGCCAGCAGTCGGCCGACGGCGACGGAGCCTGTCTCTGGGCGGCCGTCGCGGAGGTGCTGCAGCGGCCGGCCATCTCCCAGGTGGCCGAGCTGTCGGTCGATGCGGGAGCCGTGACGGGGCGTCGCCAGACCGAGTACGGGTACGAGCGCATCCGCGCGCCGCTGCCGGCTGTTGTGGCCGTCTCCGACGCGATCAACGAGCCGCGCTACCCGTCGCTCAAGGGGATCATGGGCGCGAAGTCGAAGCCGCAGCAGACGCTCGGCTCGGTGGATGTCGGAGGCGTTCAGGCGGCGCAGACGACGGTGCTCGCGCTGTCCGCGCCGCCGGAGCGCGGCGACCGGCGCCGGCTCGAGGACGGCGCTTCGGCTCCCGAGGAGATCGTCGAGTTCCTGGTCGAGAGGCGGCTCCTTTGAAGACGCTCGTCTTCCTCGAGCACCACGACGGCGCCGTCACGAAGCCGTCGCTCGCGCTGCTCTCGCGCGCGGCGCCGGCTCGGCGGCGAGACCTGCGGGGTGATTGCCGGCTCGGGTGTGAAGCAGGCGGCTGCGTCCGCCGGCGGCTTCGGCGGCTCCGTGATCTTCGTCGCAGACGACGAGCGTCTCGCTGCGCCGCTCCCGCAACCGCGAGTCGACGTGCTCGCGGGTCTCGTTCGGGACGAGGGCTTCGACACGGTGTTGTTCGCACAGTCGGTTCTCGCCTCGGACATCGCGGCCGGCCTTGCGCTCCGGCTCGGCGCCGGGCTCAACTGGGACCTTGCGGATATCGAGGAGGACGGTGAGACGCTGATCGGCAAGCGCCCGGCGCTCGCCGACTCGGTCTGGGTCGACGTGGGGTGGACGGCGACCCCGCGTCTCGGACTGTTCCGAACCGGCAGCTTCGACCCGGCCGAGACCGGGGGATCGGCCGAGGTGCGCGAGGTCGTCGGTGACGCTCGAGCCGTACTCGCTGCTCGCCGAGCTCGTCGAGCCGGCAACCGTGGACGAGCAGGCCGGGCCCTCGATCGAGGAGGCAGATGTCGTCGTCGCCGGCGGCCGCGGCCTCGGCGGGCCCGAGGGTTTCGCGCTCGTCGAGAGCCTCGCCGAGGCGCTCGGCGGCGCCGTCGCCGCGACACGCGCGGTCGTCGACGCAGGCTGGTATCCGTACTCGGCGCAGGTCGGCCAGACCGGCAAGACGGTCTCGCCCAAGCTTTACGTCGCCGTCGGGATCTCCGGCGCGATCCAGCACAAGGTGGGGATGCAGAGCTCGGGCACGATCGTCGCGATCAACAAGGACCCGAACGCACCGATCTTCGACTACGCCGACCTCGGCGTCGTCGGCGACCTGAACGAGATCGTGCCTCGGCTCGCCGAGCTCGTCAGGCAACGACGCGACGCGTGAGGCCGTCCGACTACCCGCCGCCGTGGAGTGACGCCGAGGCGGTGACCGCGCCCGGGGACGCCGAGCCGATCGAGGTCGGGGTGCTCGTGGTCGGCGCCGGCCCGGCCGGGCTCGCGGCGGCGATCCGGCTCGGGCAGCTGATCGCCTCCGATCCCGAGACGGCAGCGGCGCTCGGCGATGTGCCCGTCGCCGTGCTCGAGAAGGGAAAGGCGCCGGGATCGCACCTGCTCTCGGGAGCCGTCGTCGATCCCGATCCGCTGTGGCGGCTGCTCGAAGGCGTTCGTGCGCCCGGAGACCTGCCGACCTACGGGCAGGTGCCCGGCGAGCAGGTGCTGCTGCTGACGAGCGATCGGGCGGTCCGGCTTCCGGTTCCGCCGACGATGCGCAACCACGGCAACGTCGTCGTGTCCATCTCGCAGCTCGGGCGGTTCCTCGCCGAGGTGGCCGAGGACGGAGGAGCTGCGATCCTGCCGGAGACGGTGGGCCAGTCGCTGCTCGTCGCTGACGACGCGGTCGTCGGTGTTCGGACCGGCGACAAGGGGCGCGGCCGCGAGGGTGAGGAGCTCCCACGGTTCGAGGCGGGCTCCGACCTCCGCGCGAAGGTGACGATCCTCGCGGAGGGGACGCAGGGGCATCTGTCGCTCGCTGCCTTCGACCGCTTCGGCCTCGCCGGGTCGAGCCCGCAGACGTGGGCGCTCGGCGTCAAGGAGGTCTGGCGGGTACCCCGGCCGCTGCGCGAGGTGATCCACACGATGGGCTGGCCGCTTCGCCCCGCTGCGCGCTACCGGGAGTTCGGGGGCTCGTTCGTCTACCCGATGGGCGACGACCTGGTGACGATCGGAATGGTCGTCGGCCTCGACTACCGCGATGCGTCCGTCTCGATCCACGATCTGCTCCAGCAGCTGAAGACCCACCCGAGGATCAGGCCGATCCTGCAGGGCGGTGAGCGGATCGCGTGGGGTGCGAAGACGATCCCGGAAGGGGGGTTCGTCGCTCTGCCGCGGCAGCTGCACGCGCCGGGCCTGCTCGTGGTCGGGGACTCGGCAGGACTCGTGAACGTGCCCGCGCTGAAGGGGATCCACTACGCGGTCGAGTCGGGCCGGCTCGCAGCCGAGGCTGCGTGGAGGTCGCTCACCGGCGGTGATCTCGGCTCGTACGACACGGCGCTGCGCTCGTCGTTCGTGTGGCGCGATCTCCGCGCCGTGCGGAACATGCGCCAGGCGTTCGGCGCCGGCTTCTGGCGCGGGTCGGCGGTCGCGGGCCTCGCGACGGTGACCGGCGGCCGCTTGCCGCCGGGCAACAATCCCACGGAGTCCGACGCGTCGCACGAGATCTTCGCCGGCGACGGGGCGTCCGCGTACCCGGCGCCGGACGGCTCGCTTACTTTCGACAAGCTGTCGTCGGTCTTCCTGTCCGGCAACCGCACCCGGGACGACCAGCCGAGCCACATCCGTGTCGCAACCCGCGTGCCGGCCGAGCTCGGCGAGCTTTGGGTGAACATGTGCCCCGCGCAGGTCTACGAGGCCGGGCCGGCCGGGGAGGACGGCCTGGTCGAGGTCGCGGTCACGCCGTCGAACTGCGTCCAGTGCGGCGCGATCACCGCCAAGGGCGGTCGCCTGACCCCGCCCGAGGGCGGCTCGGGGCCCGAGTACACGCTCACGTGAGGATTCCCTTGCCGTCGTTCCAGGGCTGACGGCATCGGTCCGCACCGTCGTCCACGAAGACGCAGAAGCCCGCCCGGGCGCGATCGGGGTCGGGGCCGAAGTAGCGGAGCAGCGGCGCTACCCCGAGCGCTCTCGGCTGGTGGTCGAGGCCGGCCGTGGCGCGGTAGCTCGTCCAGGTCGTGTCGGCGGGACGCAGGCCGATTCCTGCCCGCGCAGGGTTCCAGAGCGTGTACCGAATGCTGGCGAAGAGCTGATGCTCGGATGTGATCTGCCGGCTGTAGAACCGCTCGCCGACGCAATGGTTGATCCGGCCGCACCGCGCGTTCGAGGCGAGGGCGAAGGCCGTGTTCAGCTGGCGCATCCCGTTCGACAGACCTGCGTCGCCGATCTTGAGCACGAGGTGGAAGTGGTTCGTCATGAGGGCCCAGGCGTACACCTCCCAGTCGAACCGACGCCGAACGATCTCGAGCTGCAGCGGGAAGAGCTCACGCAGCGCGTCGTCGAAGATCGGCTGCTTGTTGTTCCCTCGCGAGACGATGTGGTACGAGGCTCCGGCGACCTCGGATCGACGCTGACGCGGCATGTAGCCACCATAGACAACGAAGAGTGCTGTAGGTCATCTTTTTTCCAACTTGGCACACTTTCGTCACTGGGACTGTCCCCGGACGTGTCTCGCCGGGGCGGTCGGAGAAATCCGCCCCCGCGCTCGAGAACGGCGCTCCCGGCTCCGCCAGCAGAGCGTTCCGTCACACTCTCGTTACGGTGACTGTCCCCAGACATGGCTCGGGGCGGCATGGCCGTCTAGTGCCACGGCTAGGCTCGCCTGGTGATCACGTCGGTGGACAACCAGCGCGTGAAGGACGTTCTGCGGCTGCGAAAGAGCCGCGAGCGGAAGCGCAGCGGGTTGTTCGTGGCCGAGGGGCCCCGCGAGGTGGAGCGCGCGCGTGCGGCGGGGCTACGGATCGTGCAGACGTATTACTCGCCGGCGATCATCGATTGGGGCGAGGGGGAGACGGTCAGCGACCGCGTGCTCGCGAAGATGGCGTATCGCGAGGAGCCCGAGGGCGTGCTCGCAGTCGTCGAGGCGCCGACACGGAAGCTTCCGCAGAACGGCGCCCTGTATCTCGTCGCGGTCGGGGTCGAGAAGCCCGGAAACCTCGGAGCGATGGCGCGGTCGGCCGAGGTCGCCGGAGCCGATGCGCTCGTCATTGCGGAGGCGAAGGCCGACGTCTGGAACCCGAATGCGATCCGGGCCTCGACCGGAGCCGTCTTCACGCTGCCCGTGGTCGAGGCGTCACTGAGCGAGATCGCCGGACTCGGCGTCACGATCGTCGCTGCCGTCGTCGACGCGAAGACTCGCTACACCGACGCCGACCTCAGCGGGCCCGTGGCGATCGTCGTCGGCGCCGAGGACCGCGGTCTCGGGGCGCGCTGGCTCGGGGCCGCCGACGTGCAGGTCTCGATCCCCGTCTTCGGCCGCGGGGTCGACAGCCTCAACGCCGCGACCGCCGCCGCTGTCCTGCTCTTCGAGGCGGTACGGCAGCGTGGTTAGCCGCGACGACGTCATCCGCGCCCGCCCGATCGTCGAGAAGCATCTCGCGCGTACGCCGATGCTCTCCTCGCGCACGCTCGGCGCCCGCCTCAAGTGCGACCTGTTCCAGCGCACCGGCTCGTTCAAGTCGCGCGGCGCGATCGTCAAGCTCGCATCGCTGACCGACGATGAGCGCGCCCGCGGAGTGATCAGCATCTCCGCCGGGAACCACGCCCAGGCGGTCGCATTCGCCGCCGCCGAATACGGCGTCGACGCGCTGATCGTGATGTGGAACGGCGTCTCCGAGCAGAAGATCGAGGCGACGAGGGCGTACGGCGCGACGATCGACCTCGAGGCGACCTCGCCCGGCGAGGCGTTCAACCGCGTCCACGAGCTGACCGAGCAGACCGGCCGCGCGTTCATCCACCCACACGAGGATCCATTCGTCCTCGCCGGCGCCGGGACACTCGCGCTCGAGATCGAGGAGGACGCGCCCGACGCAGACGCGGTGATCGTCCCGGTCGGCGGCGGTGGCCTGATCGCAGGCGTGGTCGCCGCGCTCGGCAAGAACGGCCCGATCCGCGTGATCGCAGTCGAGCCGGTGCTGAGCCAGACGCTCCACGCGGCGATCGCCGCGGGCGAGCCTGTTCGCGTCGAGCCCACCTCGATCGCCGACGGGCTCAACGTGCCGGTGATCGGCAGGCCCGCCCTCGAGGATTGCCGCGACCTCGAAACCGTCCTCGTCACCGAGGAGGAGATCGAGCACGCATTTCGCTTCCTCTACGAGCGGGCGAAGCTCGCATGCGAGCCGAGCGGCGCCGTCGCAACCGCCGCGATCCTCGCCGGGAAGGTCGACGCCGAGCGCCCGGTTGCCATTGTCACCGGTGGCAACGTAGCCGCCCATACCGCCTCTGGTATCCTGGGTTTCCGATGAAGGCTGAGATCCATCCCGAGTACGTATTTGCGACCGTTCATTGCTCGTGCGGCAACTCGTTCGTGACCCGATCGACTTCCCCCGAGCTGAACGTCGAAATCTGCTCGCAATGCCACCCGTTCTACACGGGTAAGCAGAAGCTGGTGGACACCGGTGGCCGCGTCGAGCGCTTCCAGAAGCGCCTCGAGAAGGCCGGCCGCTCAGCACCGAGCAGCTCCTCCTAGCTATGGCAGGAGCGATCGGCGGCCAGGCCGTCCTCGAGGGCGTCATGATGCGCGGCCCACGCAACTGGGCTGTCGCCGTCCGCAAGCCGGACGGTGAGATCGCGCAGGTCGGCTGCCCGATCAGCTCTCCGATGGCGCGCCACTGGGCGCTGCGCCTCCCGATCGTTCGCGGCGTCGTCGCGCTCGGCGAGTCGCTCGCGATCGGCTTCCGCGCTCTCTCGGTCTCGATGAACTACGCGACTCAGACCGACGACGGCGGGGAGGACGCCGAGGAGGTCGAGATCGGCCGCTGGACGATTGTTTTCTCGTTCCTGGTCGCGATCGGCTTCGTACTCATCGTCTTCAAGGTCGGCCCCGGGCTGATCACCGACTCGCTACCGATCAACGACGGCGCGCTGTTCGTGCTCGTCGAGGCCGTGATCAGGATCAGCCTGTTCGTCGGCTACCTCGCGCTGCTGAGCCTGCTACCGCCGCTCAAGCGAACGTTCGAGTACCACGCCGCCGAGCACAAGGCGATCAACGCCTACGAGGCGGGCGAGGAGCTCACCCCGGAGACGGCGCAGCGCTACTCGCTGATCCACCCGCGCTGCGGCACGTCGTTCCTGTTCTGGGTCGTCGTGATCAGCGCCTTCGTCTACGCGCCCTTCGGGAAGCTGCCGATCCAGTACATCATCCTGACGCGGATCGCCTTCCTGCCGTTCATCGCCGGAGTTGCCTACGAGCTGATCCGGTTCGCTGGAAAGCACGCCGACTCGAAGCTCCTGATGACGCTGCTCGCGCCCGGGCTTTGGCTGCAGCGGCTGACGACGCGCGAGCCGACCCTCGACCAGCTCGAGGTGTCGATCAAGGCGCTCAAAGAGGTATTGGAGTACGAGGGCCGGCTGACGCCGGCAGATCGACGAGTGGAGGTGATGGCGTAATGCCGACCGTACGCAGAGCCGAGGTCGAGTGGGTCGGAGGCTTCATCGACGGCGAGGGAAAGATCGTCTCGACGACGACGGGAGCGCTCCCCGAGCTCGAGGTCACCTGGCAGTCCCGGGTCGACGAGGACCAGACGCTGACGAGCCCGGAAGAGCTCCTGGCCGCAGCTCACGCATCGTGTTTCGCGATGCAGTTCACATCGGGCCTCGCAGGCTCCGGCTGGGATCCCGAGGAGATGACCGTCGCCTGCGAGGTGACGTTCGAGATCGGGGTCGGGATCACCGAGTCCAAGCTGACCGCGACCGTCACGGTCGACGGCCTCACCGACGAGCAGATCTACGAGATCGCCCAGCGCGCGAAGATCATGTGCCCGATCTCCCGCGCGCTCGCCGGGATCGACATCACGCTCGAGATGCCCGACCTGATGCTCGACGACGACGAGGACGAAGAAGAGGTCGCCGAGACCGAGGTCCCCGCCGCGGCCGACGATTAGGGCGACCGGCCACGGCTGGCTAACCTGAGCCGCGGCCATGCCTGATCTCACCAGACTCGTCGAGGAGCTCGAGCGCTCCTTCAAAGAGGCGCAGGAGCGGATGTCCGACCCTGCGGTCTACAACGACCGCCGCGAGGCCGAGGAGGTCGGCCGCCGCCTGAAGAAGCTCGAGGGCCCCTACAAGCTCTCGCAGGAATGGCGCCAGGCCGTCGCCGACCTGGAGGCGGCGCAGAACGACCCCGAGCTCGCCGAGATGGCGCCGGAGTACGAGGCCGATGTGAAGCGGCTCGAGGTCGAGCTCGAGCTGTCGCTCGTGGAGACCGACCCGGCCGACGAGAAGGACGTGATCGTCGAGGTCCGCCAGGGCGTCGGCGGCGACGAGGCTGCGCTCTGGGCCCTCGATCTGGCCCGCATGCTCGAGCGCTACGCCGAGCGCCGCGGCTTCCGCTGGGAGGAGATCGAGGTCAGCCCGAGCGAGGGCGGCGGCATCAAGGAGGGCGTCTACGCGATCAAGGGCGACGGCGCCTACTCGGTCTACAAGTGGGAGGGCGGCACGCACCGCGTCCAGCGAGTGCCCGAGACCGAGTCGCAGGGCCGCATCCACACCTCGACCGGGACGATCGCCGTGATGCCCGAGGCCGAGGACGTCGACGTCGAGATCGACGAGAAGGACCTCCAGATCGACGTCTACCGCTCCTCCGGGCCGGGCGGCCAGTCGGTGAACACGACCGACTCCGCGGTGCGGATCACCCACCTCCCGACGGGTGTCGTCGTTGCGATGCAGGACGAGCGCTCGCAGCAGCAGAACCGCCTGAAGGCGATGCGCGTGCTGCGGGCCCGCATCTACGAGGCCGAGCGTTCCCGGCAGGCGGCGGAGCAGGCCGCCGTGCGCAAGGCCCAGGTCGGGACGGGCGAGCGTGCCGAGAAGATCCGCACGTACAACTATCCACAGGACCGCGTCACCGATCACCGCGTCGGCGTGAACGGCCGCCTGCAGGACGTGCTCACCGGCGACCTCTTCGTCTTCACCGAGGCGCTCGCGGCAGACGCGCAGCGGCGCGCGCTCGAGGGCGGAGAGAAGTGACCCTCGGCGAGGTGCTCGCGGCGACGACCGAGTACCTCGCGCGAAAGGGAGTCGACACTCCGAGGCTCGACGCCGAGCTGATCCTTGCCCACGCGTTCGGCCTGACCCGCCTCGAGCTCTACACGAGCTTCGACAAGCCGCTGAACGAGTCCGAGCGAGCAGCGGCGCGAGCGCTCGTCGAGCGGCGCGGCCGCCGCGAGCCGCTCGCATACATCCTCGGCGAGTGGGGCTTCAGACGCCTGACGCTCCGGACGGACGCTCGGGCGCTCGTGCCTCGGCCGGAGACCGAGACGCTCGTCGAGCGGGCAGCTGGCCGCCATCGCCGGGGTCGACGCCCCGTCGGTGGTCGACGTCGGCACGGGAACGGGTGCGATCGCCCTCGCGATCGCCGATGAGCATCCCGGTGCGGTCATCACTGCCACGGACATCTCGCGGGACGCGCTCGCGCTCGCCGGGGAGAACGCGGAACGGCTCGGTCTCGCTGTCGCATTCGTCGAGACCGACCTCATCGCCGGGCTCACCGGCCCGTTCGACCTCGTCGTCTCGAATCCGCCGTACGTCACGGAGGCCGAGATCGACGGTCTCGAGCCCGAGGTTCGCGACTGGGAGCCGCGAATCGCGCTCGTCGGCGACCGGACGGTCGAGCTTGCGGATGCGGCTCGCAACGTGCTCCGGCCCGGTGGCGCGATCGCTCTGGAGACCCACGAGCACCACGCGGCCGCGATCGCGGAAGCGCTCGGCGACCTGGGTTTTCGCGAGGCTACGATCTGGAAGGACCTCGGGGGAAGGGAGAGGGTGGTCGAGGCACGATGGCGGCCGGAGACGTAGCCAACGCGATCGAAGCGATTCGTGCCGGCGAGGCGGTGCTTCTGCCCGCTGACGGCGTGTACGGCCTTTGCGCGTCCGCCTACCGCGAGGCGCCGGTGCGGCGTCTTTACGAGGTGAAGGGCCGCGATGCCGGGCAGCCGTCGGCGATGATCGCCGCGAGCGTCGCGATGTTGATCGAGTGCGTCCCCGAGCTGCGGGGTCGTTCCGAGGTGATCATTCGCGCGCTCCTTCCGGGGCCTTTCACCCTCGTGCTGCCGAACCCGGCGCGCAGGTACGGCTGGCTGACGGGCGAGCGCCCGGACACGATCGGCGTCCGAGTCGCCGAGCTTCCCACCGAGTCGCAGTACGTGCTCGACGCAGTCGGCGCCGTCGCGGCGACGAGCGCGAACGATCCCGGCGACCCGCCGCCGGCGACTCTCGACGACGTGCCGGCGAGGATCCGAGAAGGCTGCAAGGCCGAGATCGACGCCGGCGAGCTCTCCGGGCTCGCCTCGACGGTGCTCGACTTCACCGGCCCGTTCCCGGAGGTGATTCGCGTCGGCGCCGGCGATCCCGAGGAGGCAATCGCTCTTGCCGCCGAGGCGCTCTCGCTGCCCATCGCCTGACGACGAACTACGATGGAGGCCCGGCCTCGAGCAAGGAGCTGACGACAATGGCGATCGCGCAGGAGACGTTCGAACACCTACGGACGGCGGGTCTCGCCGACGTCGACCCCGAGATCGCCGACACCCTCGGCCGGGAGCTCGAACGGCAGCGCGGTCAGATCGAGCTGATCGCGTCGGAGAACTTCACGTGGCCGTCGGTGCTCGAGGCGATCGGCTCGACGCCGACGAACAAGTACGCCGAGGGCTACCCGGGGAAGCGCTACTACGGCGGCTGCGAGGTCGTCGACGAGATGGAGGAGCTCGCCCGTGACCGCGCCAAGTCGCTGTTCGGGGCCGAGCACGCGAACGTCCAGCCGCACGCAGGGGCCCAGGCGAACATGGCGGTGTACTTCGCGGTGCTCCAGCCGGGCGACCGCGTGCTCGGGCTCTCGCTCGATCACGGCGGTCATTTGACACATGGACTGAAAGTGAATTTCTCCGGGAAGCTCTACGAGTTCCACCATTACGGCGTCTCGCGCGAGACGATGATGGTCGACTACGACGAGGTGCTCGCAAAGGCCAAGGAGGTTCGGCCGAAGCTGATCGTCTGCGGCGGGTCGGCCTACCCGCGGACGGTCGAGGCCGACCGGTTCCGCGAGATCGCCGACGAGGTAGGGGCGATGCTGATGACCGACATGGCCCATTTCGCGGGCCTGGTCGCGGCCGGGCTGCACCCGAGCCCGGTGCCGCACTCGCACTTCGTCACCTCGACGACGCACAAGACGCTCGCCGGCCCGCGCGCCGGGTTCGTGCTCTGCACCGAGGAGCACGCGCAGGCGGTCGACCGCGCGCTCTTCCCGGGCATGCAGGGCGGGCCGCTGATGCACACGATCGCCGCGAAGGCGGTGTGCTTCCGCGTTGCCGCGACCGACGCCTTCCGGGAGTACCAGGGCCAGGTTCGCATCAACGCCGACACGCTCGCCTCGGGTCTGATCGACGGCGGCTTCGAGGTGCTCACGGGCGGCACGGATACCCATCTCGTCCAGCTCGACCTGCGCGCGACCGACTGGACGGGTCTCGCCGCCCAGGATCGCCTGCACGATGTCAAGCTGACCGTGAACAGGAACACGGTCCCGTTCGACGAGCGCCCGCCGATGGTCGCCTCGGGCGTCCGGATCGGCACCCCGGCGGCGACGATGCGCGGCTTCGACGAGGAGGACTTCACCGAGGTCGCCTCGATCATCGTCGACGCCCTCTCCGACGACGCAGACACCGACGCCCTCGCAGCGCGCTCCGTTGCTCTCTGCGACCGCCGCCCGCTCTACCCGGGCTTCCGCGGCTACACGACGTACGCCACATGACCATTTCGGACATGTTCTGTGGATGAGTCGTCACGCTTCCGTTACGGGGACTGTCCCCGGACACGCCCCGGCGAGGCATGGCTCGGAGGGACATGGCTGTAACCGAGGTTAGGCACCCGCTCGTGCGGCACAAGCTCGGGCTGCTGCGGGACGTCAACACGGACACCGAGATGTTCCGCCGGCTCGTCAACGAGCTGACGCTGCTCCTGACCTACGAGGCGACGAAGGACATGGGGCTCGAGGACGTCGAGGTCGAGACGCCGCTCGAGCGGATGACCGCAAACCGGATCCCGGGCAAGAAGGTCGCCGTCTGCCCGATCCTCCGCGCCGGGATGGGCATGCTGGACGGCGTGCTCTCGCTGATCCCTGTCGCGCGCGTCGGCTTCATCGGCCTCTACCGCAATGAGGAGACGCTCGAGCCGGTCGAGTACTACGTGAAGCTCCCTGCCGATATCGCCGAGCGCGACGTCCTACTCCTCGACCCGATGCTCGCAACCGGGAACTCAACCGCCCACGCGATCGACGTGCTCAAGCGTGCCGGCGCGACGCGCGTCTCGCTCGTCTCGCTGATCGCCGCCCCCGAGGGCGTCGCGCGAATCCAGGACGCGCACCCCGACGTCGACATCGTCGTCGCCTCGATCGACTCCCACCTGAACGAGAAGGGCTACATCGTCCCCGGCCTCGGCGACGCGGGAGATCGCCTCTACGGCACGAAGTAACCGGCGAGCATGGTCTGGAACGAGCTCACCTCGAACCTCCAGGTCCTCTGGGGCGCCCTGATCGCCCTCGGCATCGTCGTCCTGCTCACGCCCGCGGTCGGCGGAATGGCGCGGATGCTCGGCGTCGTCGACCGCCAGGAGGAGGGCCGCCGCCACGTACGCGGTGGGGTCCCGCGGCTCGGAGGCCTCGCCCTCTTCTTCGGGATCTTCATCCCGTCGCTCGCGTTCCTCGATATCGACAGCCAGATGCGCGGGATCCTCCTCGGCGCCGCCGTCGCGACGACCGTCGGCGCCGTCGACGACTTCCGCGGCCTGCGCTGGTGGGAGAAGCTCACCGGTCAGGTGATCGCGGCCGCGATGGTCGTGTGGGGCGGAGTGTGGATCCACAGCTTCACGTTCCCCTTCGTCGGCGTCCAGGTGCTGCCGAAGCCGGTCGGCGTCGCGCTGACGATCGTCGGGATCGTCGCCGTGATGAACATGGTCAACTTCCTCGACGGGCTCGACGGCCTCGCCGCCGGCGTCTGCGCGATCTCGGCCTTCTCCTTCTGCGTGATCAACCTGTCACGCGGCGACCTGAACGCGGCGATCCTCACCGGCGCCGTCTTCGGGGCGTGCATCGGTTTCCTTCGCCATAACTTCTATCCGGCCCGCATCTTCATGGGCGACTCGGGGGCGCTCCTGCTCGGCTTCACGCTCGCCGCGGTCTCGGTCCAGGGCCTGTCGAAGACCGCCGCGTTGGCCGCCCTCGTCCTGCCGCTGCTCGTGCTTGCCATCCCGCTGATCGACACCTCGTTCGTCGTCGCAAAGCGGATCAAGCACGGCAATCCCGTCTACCTCGCCGACCGCACCCACCTGCATCACCGCTTCGAGAACATCGGCTTCTCCCAGCGCAGGTCCGTCGTCTACCTCTACGCCTGGTGCGTGACGCTCGCGCTCGCGGCGATCGCGACGCGCTTCGTCCATCCCCATCCCAAGGGCGACTGGGATCCGGTCGGGGTCGGGATCGACGTCGGAATCGGATTGCTGGCGATCGGCGCCTCGATCTACGTCATCTACCTACTCGAGATCGTGAAGCTCGCGAACCCGTTCATCCGCCGCCGCGAAGAGGCCGAGCGCGAAGAGGCGGCCCGAAAGACCGCCTAGTACGAACTGGAACAAAGTCGGCGCGTTTCCGCTAACCACCGCAACTTGCGGTGTCACGAACTGACACCCCTTCCGGCAGTCCTCCGCTATGCTCCTGCGCGATGGAGCCGCGCGAGTCCCGCCCGTTCCCCCCGATCGAGGCGGGCGCCGTGCTCGCGGGCGTGACCCTTTTCTGCGTCGCAATCGGCGCGCTGCTGGGCTGGGTGGCCGGTTCGCTCAAGGTCGGCCTCGTCGTCGGGGCCGTCGTCGGACTACCCGCCGGAGTCGGGAGCGTCTACCTCCGCTACCACGAGCACTTCGCCTGATGCCCGTCCTCGCCACTCACCCCGTTCCCCGCACCTATCGTCCCGCTGCGATCGGCACGATCGTCGTCGTCGGTGCACTCCCGTTGTTCTACGTCGCGGGCTGGCCGGTGAAGGGCTGGGTCATCGCCGCGGTGCTCTGGGCGGTCTCGCAGGGGATCGCGCTGGTTCTCCTGCGAACCCCGATCGGGATGGGTAATCTCGCGGGCTCAGGCGCGGTGGCCATGGGCAGGTTGTTCCGGTCGATGCTGGCGATGGTGGTTCTACTTGTCGTCACGACCACCAACCAGAGCCTGGGAGTCCCCGCCGCCGCTGTGTATGCCGCCGCGTTTTCGGCGGAGTTCGGGACATCGCTGTTCGCGTACTACGGAGAGGGAGGGGAGGCAGGATCATGAGGGTCGGACGGCTCGCCACTGCGCTTGTCGCGCTTTCGCTGGCTCTGCCTGCCGTCGCGTCCGCCGCCCCGGAGAAGAAGTTCAACCCGTCCGACGAGTTCATCCTGAAGGACTGGGTTCCGATCCATCTCGGCCCGATCGACATGTCGATCAGCCGGGCGGTCGTCTATCTCTGGCTTGGCGCGCTGCTGACGATCCTCCTCGGGCTCGGCCTGATGCGCTGGAAGCTGAAGGCGGTCCCGGGAACGCGCCAGGCCTTCGGCGAGGTGATCTACGACATCGCCCAGACCCAGGTCGCCGAGACCGGGCTACCGACGAAGGCGATGAGCCGCTGGTTCCCCTACGTCGCGACGATCATGCTCTTCATCTTCGTCGTCAACCTGCTCGGCTTCATCCCGTTGCCGATCACGGGTCAGACCTACCACGGGTTCCCGGTCTGGGGGATCTACGCCGCCACCTCGACGATCTCGGTCACGCTCGCTCTGGCGGCGATGACCTGGGTGTTCCAGCACGTCGAGGGCATCCGTTACAACGGTTTCGTCAAGTACTTCCGCTCGTGGATCCCCGACGTGCCGAAGGGCCTGCTGATCCTCATCGTCCCGATCGAGATCCTCTCGCAGTTCATGCGGCTGATCAGCCTGTCAGTCCGTCTCTACGCCAACATGCTCGCGGGCCACATCCTGATCCTGACGATGATCGGCCTGGTCTTCATCATCCACACACCGCCGTGGCGCTTCTTCGGGCTGCCGGCCGCGTTCATCTTCTACGTGTTCGAGGTCGTGATCGTGGTCACGATCCAGGCCTTCATCTTCGCCGCTCTCTCGGCCATCTACATCGGCACGGCCATCGAGCCGGAGCACTAGCAGCAGCCCCTTTCACTACTGCCCAATTCAGACAAGGAGAACCACGAATGCTCAGTCTTATCGTCGCAGCATCCAACGAGGCGCCGGTCATCAGTGCCGGCAAGGCGATCGCGCTCGCCCTCGGTATCGGCCTCGGTGCTGCGGGCGCCGGAGCCGGCATCGGCCAGATCTTCGGCTCGATGATCCAGTCGGTCGCCCGCCAGCCCGAGCTGCGCGGCGAGCTGCAGGGCCTGATGTGGCTCGGCTTCGCCCTCACCGAGGCCGTCGTCTTCTACGGCTTCCTCGGCGGCCTGCTCGGCTACGTGCTCGTCTAGGCAGATGCTTACGCCCGTCTCGATAGTCGCACCGATTTCATGATTGCCGCCTCGAATCCACTGATCAAGGTCATTCCAGGATTGATGATCTGGACCCTGATCTCGTTCGCGATCACGTTCTTCGTGCTGAAGCGCTATGCGTTCGGCCCGATCCAGAAGCTGATCGACGACCGCCGCGAGCGGATCCGCGAATCGGTCGAGGAGGCCGACCGCGCCCGCGACGAGGCGCGCGGCCTGCTCGAGGAGCACAAGGCGCTGCTCGGCAAGGCCCGCAGCGACGCCGAGGGGATCCTCGCCGAGGCACGCCGGATCGCCGACGCCCAGCAGCAGCGGATGCGCGAGGAGACCGAGGAGGACCGCAAGCGCCGCCTCGAGGAGACCGATCGCCAGATCAAGCAGGCGACACAGCAGGCATTGGTCGAGATCCGATCAGAGGTCGCCGACCAGGTCTTGCTCGCGGCGGAGAAGATCACCCGAGGAGCGCTCGCCGACAAGGACCAGAAGAAGCTGATCGACGAGGCGCTCGCCGAGATCGACTTCAGCCAGCTGGAGGCGACCCGCTCATAGCCTCCGCGCACCGCATCTACGCCCGCGCGCTCTTCGATGCCGCGCAGGACAAGGGCAGGCTCCCGGTCGTCCGGGAGCAGCTCGGTGAGCTCGCGAACGCGATCGCGACCGTGCCCGAGCTCAAGGCCGTGCTCTCCGACCCCGAGATCGAGGGGGACGTGAAGGCGGAGGTGCTCGGCCAGATGCTCGACGGCGCCGACGAGCTCGTCCGCAACTTCACGATGCTCGTGGTCGAGAAGGGCCGCGCCGCGGAGATCGACGACATCGCCGAGGAGTTCGAGGCGCTCGTCGGTGTCGAGGCTCACGTTCTCGACGTCGAGCTGACGACCGCCGCGGAGCTGTCCGACGCCGACTTCAAGCGCATCGTCGCCGACATCGAGCAGAAGTCGGGCCGAAAGGTCCAGGCGACCCGCAGCGTCGACCCGGAGCTGATCGGCGGGATCGTTCTCCAGGCCGGCTCGATGCGCCTCGACGCGAGCGTGCGCGGCCGCCTCGACCGGCTCCGCCAGGAGCTCGTAAACACTTGACTTCCAAGCCAGAAGGAGCCAGCCAGTGAAGCTTCGTCCCGAAGAGATCACGTCGATCCTCCGTGCGCGCATCGAGGAGTTCGACGTCGACACGAACCTCGCCGAGGTCGGAGCGGTCCTCCAGCTCGGCGACGGCATCGCCCGCGTCCACGGGCTCGAGAACTGCGTGGCGCTCGAGATGCTCGAGCTCGACCACGGGGTCGTCGGCCTCGCCTTCAACCTCGAGGAGGACAACGTCGGCGTCGCGCTGTTCGGCGAGTGGGACAAGATCAAGGAAGGCGATCCCGTCCGTCGCACCGGCAAGGTCGCGTCGGTGCCGGTCGGCCCGGAGCTGCTCGGCCGCGTCGTCGACCCGCTCGGCAACCCGCTAGACGGACAGGGCGCGATCAATGCCAAGGAGACCCGCCCGCTCGAGTGGAAGGCCCCCGGCGTGATCGAGCGCCAGCCGGTGAAGGAGCCGCTCCAGACCGGGATCAAGGCGATCGACTCGATGACGAACGTCGGCCGCGGCCAGCGCGAGCTGATCATCGGCGACCGCTCCACGGGCAAGACGGCGATCGCCGTCGACACGATCCTGAACCAGCATGACCAGGACGTGAAGTGCATCTACGTCGCCGTCGGCCAGAAGGCCTCGACGGTCGCTCAGGTGTACGAGCGTCTCCGCGAGGCCGGAGCGATGGAGTACACGACGATCGTGACCGCGCCCGCAAACGAGGCAGCGCCGATCAAATGGATGGCCCCGTTCGCCGGCGCCGCCATGGGCGAGTACTTTCTCTACAACGGCCAGCACGCGCTCGTCATCTACGACGACCTGACCAAGCAGGCCGACGCCTACCGGCAGCTCTCGCTGCTCCTCCGCCGCCCGCCGGGCCGCGAGGCGTTCCCGGGCGACGTCTTCTACCTGCACTCGCGGCTGCTCGAGCGCGCGTGCAAGCTGAACGACGAGCTGGGCGCCGGGTCGCTGACCGCCCTACCGATCATCGAGACGCAGGCCGGTGACGTCTCCGCCTACATCCCGACGAACGTGATCTCGATCACCGACGGGCAGATCTTCCTGCAGTCCGACCTCTTCTTCTCGGGCGTCCGCCCTGCCGTCAACGTCGGTATCTCGGTCTCTCGCGTCGGCAGCTCCGCGCAGACGAAGGCGATGAAGAAGGTCGCCGGCCGCCTGCGCCTCGACCTCGCCCAGTACCGCGAGCTCGAGGCGTTCGCCCAGTTCGGCTCCGAGCTCGATCAGGCCACGCAGTCGGCGCTGAACCGCGGCGAGAAGATGGTCGCGACGCTCAACCAGCCGCAGTACGCGCCGTGGCCGATGGAGGAGCAGGTCGTCGCGCTCTACGCCGGCGTCAACGGCTACCTCGACGACATCCCGACCGAGCAGGTGCCGCGCTTCCAGGAGGAGCTGCGCCAGCAGCTCCGCACCGACGGCGACATCCTGAAGACGATCCGCGAGTCGAAGGATCTCGACGACGACACGACCGCGAAGCTGAACACGGCGATCGAGAAGTTCAAGACCATGTTCAACGTCGAGCAGGCTGCGTAAGGCCCCTTGGCGTCGACTCAGGATCTCAAGCGGCGCGTCCGCTCGATCTCGAACACCCGCAAGCTGACGAAGGCGATGGAGCTCGTCGCGTCGGCGCGGCTCCGCCGCGCGGCGATGCGCATCGAGGCGATGCGGCCGTACGCCGAGCGGATGCAGGAGCTGATGGCCGGGACAGCCAAGGCGGCCGGCGCGTCCCGCCAGCCGCTGCTCGAGCGGCGCGACAACGTGCGCTCCCTTGGGATCGTGATCGTCGCCGGCGACCGCGGCCTCGCCGGCGCGTTCAACGCGCAGGTGCTTCGACGGTCGCTCGCGCTGATGCGCGAGGCGCAGGCGGAAGGGCAGGAGGTCAAGTTCTTCACCGTCGGCAAGAAGGCGCAGTCCACGATCCGCTTCCGCGGGCTCCCGCTCGCCGAGGCGTGGACGGGGTTCAGCGACAAGCCGGACTACAGCGCGGCACAGGCGATCGCCCACAGGATCGCCGACGCCTACATCGGCGAGGAGGTCGACCGGGTCGTCCTCGTCTACAACGAATACGTCTCGGCGCTGCTCCAGCGCGTCTCCGTCACCGATCTCCTGCCGATCCCGCTCGATGCGCTCGGCGAAGTCGAGGACACGGTGCCCGATGTCCAGGCGCATCCGCCCGACTTCTTCTTCGAGCCCGAGCCTCGGAACATCCTCGAGCGGCTGCTGCCCGTGTACGTCGAGACGCAGCTCTACCGGGCTCTGCTCGAGTCGGCGGCGTCGTTCTTCGGCGCCCAGATGACGGCGATGCGGAACGCCTCGAAGGCCGCCGGCGAGCTGATCGACACCCTCACGCTGGCCATGAACCGAGCCCGTCAGGCCGAGATCACGCAGGAGATTCTCGAGGTTGTCGCGGGCGCCGACGCCCTCACGCAGTAACTGCTGCAACGGTCGCTGACTTTCGCAGGCGAATCAACGTCTTATACTGCGAACTCTCTGCCCCAGGAGAGCCCCAGTTGCGGACGATCAATCGATGACGGTCACGAGCGAAGAACTGGTAACGGCACCAGCCGGGACGGCGGCGCCGAGCAGTGGCAAGCTCTACGTCAAGAGTCCGTCGAGGCTCTTCTGGGAGCGGTTCCGTGAGGACAAGGCCGCCCTCGTGGGCGGGCTTGTGATCATCGGCCTGATTCTTGCGGCGACGATCGGTGCTCCACTCGCCGCCTGGATCACCGGGCATCCGAACGGCGCCGCGTACGAAGGCATCATGGAGAACTCCTACGGCCTTCCGAAGGGCCCGAACACGCAGTTCTGGTTCGGGGCCGACGGGACCGGACAGGATCTCTTCGTCCGCACGCTGTACGGCGCGCGGACGTCTCTGCTGGTCGGCGTGGTCGCGTCTCTCATCGCGGTCACGATCGGCCTGATCGTCGGCATGACCGCCGGTTACTTCCGCGGCTGGACGGACACGGTGTTCTCTCGCTCCGGCGACATCATGCTCGCTCTGCCTCAGCTCCTGATCTCGATCGGCATCGTCGCCGCCTGCACCAGCACGAAGAGCGGTTGTCTGGACGGGATCATCCAGCCGGGGATGACGTTGGTGATCGCGATCATCGTGCTGTTCTCGTGGCCGTATATCGCGCGACTCGTGCGCAGCTACACGATCTCGATCCGAGAGAAGGAATTCGTCGAGGCGAGCAAATCGCTCGGTGCCGGGAACTTCCGGATCATCACCCGTGAGTTCCTGCCGAACCTGGCAGGCCCGATGATCGTCTACACGACGCTCCTGATCCCACAAAGCATCCTGTTCGAGGCCGCGCTTTCGTACCTCGGGCTCGGAGTGCCTCCTAGCACGGCTTCGTGGGGGACTCTCCTCAATCAGGCCAGCCTCTACTACGACGTGGCCTGGTGGCTGATCCTGTTCCCGGGCCTCGCTCTGGTGCTGACCACGCTCGGGTTCAACCTGCTGGGCGACGGCCTGCGCGACGCGCTCGACGTGAGGGCCGATCGGTGAGGAAAAACTACTAACCGGGTGACGCGTCGTTCTCGTCAAACGAGCAGTCACTGAAAAATCCTCGCGGCATCCGGCCGCGGGGGAAGGAGGGAGACCAAAATCGTGAAGAACCATCTGAGGAAGCTGGCACTCGTCGCCGGCATCGTGGCGGTAGCAACCGTCGTGATGACCGTCGGCGCGTCGGCTCATCCCGCGAACAGCCACACGATCAAGGCTGGCGGCACCCTGAACGTCGGGTGGGAGAACAACTTCGCCGACATGTCGGACAGCTTCGACCCGACCGGTGAGTACCTCGGTGATGCCTGGGGCATCCTGAGCGGCCTCATGGTCCGCAACCTGGTCAGCTACAAGCACGTCGCCGGCGCAGCTGGAAACGTCGTCGTTCCTGACATCGCGACGTCGGTGCCGAAGCCGACGAACGGTGGCAAGACCTACACGTTCCACCTGAAGACGGACATCAAGTTCAGCCCGCCCGTGAATCGCGCGGTCACTTCGGCTGACTTCGTCACCGCTCTCAACCGGCTCGCGAACCCGAAGGACGGCGGCGAGTACGCGTTCTACTTCAGCGTGATCAAGGGCTGGAGCCAGTACGCGGCCGGCAAGGCGAGCCACATCTCGGGCATCTCGACCCCGAACAAGAGCACGATCATCTTCAACCTCACGCAGCCCGCCGGTGACTTCCTGTTCCGGCTCGCGATGCCGGCCGCTTCGCCGATGCCGGCCGAGGTGATGAAGTGCTTCGAAGGCAAGCCCGGTGCCTACGGTCGCGACATCGTCTCGACCGCCGGCTACATGTTCAAGGGCGAGGATCAGGTCAACATCTCGACCTGTGCCTCGATCAAGCCCGCCAGCGGGTTCGACGGCCTCTCGATGATGGACCTCGTTCGCAACCCGAACGCGGCCCCGGACTCGTACCGCCACAACTACGCCGATGAGGTCCGTTTCCTGACGGATGCGAACTCGACGGACATCTACAACAAGATCGAGGCCGGGTCGCTCGACACCGCGATCTCGAGCATCCCGTCGCAGGTCGGCGCGAAGTACAACACCGACCCGAACCTGAAGAAGTACCTCCACATCAACGCAGGCGACCGCATCTGGTACCTGACGATGAACCTGACGCAGGCCCCGTTCGATGACGTTCACGTCCGCAAGGCGATGAACTGGGTCATGGACAAGGCTGCTCTGCAGCAGGCATGGGGCGGTGCCTACCTCGGCCCGATCGCGAACCACGACATCCCGGATGCCGTGTTCAACAATCAGCTCGCCGACTACAAGCCGTACGGCACCCCTGGTGACCACGGCAGCGCTTCCAAGGCGCTGGCGGCGATGAAGGGCTCGAAGTACGCAAACAGCAGCGGCATGTGCACCGCGTCTGCCTGCAAGAACGTGCTGCTGGTCGCCGACGTCCGCGGGGTCGACCCGAAGATGGTCGCCGTGATCCAGCAGGACGCTGCAAAGATCGGCATCACGTTCACCGTTCGCTCGACGAGCGCTGCGTATCCGACCATCCAGACCCCGTCCAAGAACGTTCCGATGGGCGAGCGGCCGGGTTGGGGCAAGGATTACGCGGACGCCCTGACGTTCTTCACGCCGCTGTTCGATGGTCGCACGATCATCCCGCAGGGCAACGTCAACTACTCGCTCGTCGGGATCACGCCGTCGCAGTGCAAGACGCTGAAGATCACCGGCAACTGCACCAACGTCCCGAACGTCAACTCTGACCTCGATCACTGCTCGACGCTCTCGGGTCAGCCCCGCATCACGTGCTACGAGAACCTGGACAAGAAGCTGACCACGCAGATCGTTCCGTGGATCCCGTGGCTCCAGGGCAACTCCGTGCACATCACGAGCTCGCGGGTCACGCATTGGGAGTTCGACCAGAACCCGAACGCCCCCGCGTACGAGAACATCTCGATCAGCTCGTAGTACCGATTCAACTCGAGAACCCGGGGCGTCCGTGAGGGCGCCCCGGGAACTCTCCCCAAGCCGCACCGAACGAAATGATCCTCTACATACTCAGGCGCCTCGTCTGGACACTCGTGGTGATCACGGTCGTCCTGGCGATTACGTTCGCCGTCTTCTATCTGCTCCCGAACGGCGACCCGGCGCTCAGATTCGCAGGCAAGACCCCGACGCCCGACTCGATCGAGCAGGTCAGGCACAGGCTCCATCTCGACCGGCAGTGGTACGTGCAGTTCGGCTACTTCATCGGCGACTTCGCGAAGGGCGACTCGAACGGCTGGCCGGGGCTCGGCTACTCCTTCAGCAACTACGTCTCGGTGCGCAGCGAGATCATGACGCGCGCTCCGCGGACGCTACTACTCGTCTTCGGGGCCGCGGTCATCTGGCTTACGTTCGGGGTGACGATCGGCGTCATCTCTGCGGTCCGGAGGAGAACAAAGACCGACCGTGCCGCCATGGGCTTCGCGCTGTTCGGGATCTCGGCGCCGGTCTTCTGGCTCGGCCTGATGGCGCTCTACGTCGTCTGGAAGGAGCACCTGTTCATACCGGGGCTCCCGCGACTCACGGGCGGTACCGGCTACACGCCGATCGATCAGGGCGTGGGGCAGTGGTTCGGCCACATGATCCTGCCGTGGACCGTCCTCGCCCTGCTCTACATGGCGATCTACGCCCGGCTGACGCGCAACAACCTGCTCGAGACGCTCGGCGAGGACTACATCCGCACGGCACGCGCCAAGGGGCTAACCGAGCGCAAGGTGATCCTCAAGCACGGCTTGCGTGCGAGCCTGACGCCGATCGTGACCATCTTCGGCCTCGACATCGCACTTCTCGTCGGCGGGGCGATCATCACCGAGAGCGTGTTCAATATCCAGGGGCTCGGGTGGCTCGCGATCACGAGCGCCACGACCCAGGACCTGCCGACCGTGCTCGGGGTCGTCGTCGTCACCGCAACCGCGGTCGCATTCATGAACCTCTTCGTCGACATCATCTACGCGTTCCTCGACCCACGGGTGAGGTACACGTAGTGGCGGCCACTTCGTCGAGCGGTGTGCTGCTCGACGTTCGCGATCTGTCGGTCAGGTTCAACACGCGAGACGGAGTCGTTCAGGCGGTCTCGAACCTCTCGTTCACGCTCCGGCGCGGCGAGACGCTCGGCGTCGTCGGCGAGTCCGGCTCGGGGAAGAGCGTCACGAGCCTCGCGATCATGGGCCTTCTCAACCCTGCGACCGCCGTGATCACGGGCGAGATCCTCTTCGAGGGCCGCGACCTCCTGAAACTGAAGCCCAACGAGCTACGCCATGTCCGCGGCCGCGACGTGTCGATGATCTTCCAGGATCCCTTCGCCTGTCTCCATCCGATGTACCGCGTCGGCGACCAGATCGCCGAGGCCGTCCTCGCCCACGAGAAGGTGGGGAAGAAGCAGGCCTGGAACCGCTCCGTCGAGCTGCTCGGCGCGGTCGGGATCCCGAACGCCGCGATCCGCGCGAAGGACTTCCCGCATCAGTTCTCGGGCGGCATGCGCCAGCGCGCGATGATCGCGATGGCGCTCGTCCACAACCCGGACGTGCTGATCGCCGACGAGCCGACGACCGCCCTCGACGTGACCGTCCAGGCGCAGATCATCGAGCTGATCGATCGCGTGAAGCGCGAGTTCGACGTCGGCGTGATCCTGATCACCCACGACCTCGGCGTCGTCGCCGAGACCGCGTCGCACGTGATGGTCATGTACGCCGGGCGCGTGATGGAGTACGGCACCGCCGGGGAGATCTTCACGATGTCGCAGCACCCGTACACGTGGGGGCTGCTCGAGTCGATGCCGTCGGTCGAGAAGCGCCTCGACACGCTGCTCCCGATCGAGGGCTCGCCGCCCTCGATGCTGAACCCGCCGCTCGGGGTGCGCTTTCCATCCGCGCTGCAGGTACCGGTTCGAGCCCTGCGACTCGAAGCAGCCGCCGCTCGTCCAGCTTCCCGGAGGCCACCTCGACGCCTGCCTGCTGTCGCCCGAGCGCAAGAACGAGATCTGGAAGACCAGGATCGCCGGCGAGGTCGAGGAGCGCGTATGACCTCCGGCGCATCGCCTGAGAGCCGGTCCGGCGACGGCCCGCTTGTCGAGATCACGAACCTGACCAAGTGGTTCGCCGTCAAGCAGAGCGTGTTCGCGAGCGTCAAGGGCGTCGTCCACGCGGTCGAGGACGTGTCGCTGACGGTCAACCGGGGGGAGACGCTCGGCATCGTCGGCGAGTCCGGGTGCGGCAAGTCGACGACTGCGCGGCTGATGGTCAAGCTCCTCGACGCGACCTCCGGGACCGTCAAGTTCGAGGGCGAGGACATCACGAACTACTCGATGCGCCAGATGCGGCCTCTGCGCCGCGAGATGCAGATGATCTTCCAGGATCCCTACTCGTCGCTCAATCCGCGCAAGAGCGTCGGCCAGATCGTCGGAGAGCCGTTCATCCTCCACAAGACGGAGAAGGATGTGCGGACGCGCGTGCAGGAGCTGCTCGCGCGCGTCGGGCTGAGCCCCGAGCACTACAACCGCTACCCGCATGAGTTCTCCGGCGGCCAGCGCCAGCGGATCGGCGTCGCACGCGCGATCGCGCTGCGGCCGAAGCTGATCGTCTGCGACGAGCCGGTCTCGGCGCTCGACGTCTCGGTGCAGGCTCAGATCCTCAACCTGCTGAAGGATCTCCAGCGCGACTTCGACCTCACCTACGTCTTCATCTCGCACGACCTCTCGGTGATCCGCCAGGTCTCGGACCGGGTCGCCGTCATGTATCTCGGCCGCGTCGTCGAGCTCTCCGACTCCGAGCTGCTCTACGACCATCCGAGGCATCCCTACACCGCCGCGCTGCTCTCGGCGGTGCCTCGCCCGTCGGTCGACGGCAACTCCGCGAAGAACCGGGTCGTGCTGACGGGCGACGTCCCCTCGCCGGTCAACCCGCCCGAGGCATGTGTGTTCCATCCCCGGTGCCCGCGGTTCCAGGACGGCAAGTGCAACGTCGACCTGCCCGAGCTGCAGTCGTTCGGGCCGCATCACGAGGCTGCCTGTCACTTCCCGGTCGAGCGCTGGCCGCTGACCGCCGAGGAGCTCGCCCATCCATTCGCCGGGTCGACCCCGAAATAGGAATTGTTCCCTATACCGGTAGCTCGGCGCCTAACTACCGGCGCCGCTACTCGTCTGAAGGGATAAATGACACGCTGGCGGCGAACAACGGCCTGCGAGCGGGCCTCACAGTGGATCTCCCTCGAACTCGACGGCGAACTCGGCCGGCTCGAGCAGGCCGCGCTTGCACGCCATCTCGGGCGGTGCGACCGTTGTCGCGTCGTGAGTGCGGAGTTCCACGGGTTCACCGGGCTGATTCGCGCTGCGATCGCCGGTGCCATCCGATCGGCTGGTTGCGATCCCGCTGTCGGCGAGATCTGCCCGCGGAACGTTCCGCGGGATGGCGATCGCTCTCGTCGCGGCAGTGGCGGTGTTCGGCGCGTTCAGCGCCGCACCGCGCTCGGGCGGGCATCCCCCGAGCTCCCTGAGCTTCGGGAACCGCCAGCAGCAGCAGGCATACGTGAGAGAGCATCTGCGGATCGAGCCGACCTTCTACGATGCGGCCCCGCAGGTGTCGGCTCCTCCGTTCGCCGGGCGCGCGCTTCTATAGACTCTCCTTCCGGCAGGCGGCTTTACAGACGTTCCTGTGCCGCCGCCGTCAAGCCTCGATACCAGGAGACCAGATTGGCCAAGAACGGCAGCCCAGAGAACGGCGGCGGCGAGAACGTCGGCAGCCTGATCGAGATCAAAGGCGTCGTGGTCGACGCCGTCTTCCCTAACCGGCTTCCCTCGATCTACTCGGCGCTCCGCATCACGCGCCCCGAAGGCGGCGAGCTGATCGCAGAGGTGCAGCAGCATCTCGGTGACGATCGCGTCCGCGCTGTCGCAATGGACTCGACCGACGGCATCGCCCGCGGTACCGCCGTGGTCGACACCGGGGCACCGATCTCGGTCCCGGTCGGCGAGGTGACGCTGGGACGCGTCTGGAACGTGCTCGGCGATCCGATCGACGGCAAGGAGCCTCTTCCTGCCGGCGCCGAGCGCTGGCCGATTCACCGCGACCCGCCCGCGTTCGACGAGCTGACGTCGAAGATCGAGGTCTTCGAGACCGGGATCAAGGTCGTCGACCTGATCGCGCCGTACGTGCGCGGCGGCAAGATCGGCCTCTTCGGAGGAGCCGGCGTCGGCAAGACCGTTCTCATTCAGGAGCTGATCGCGAACCTGGCCCGCGAGCACGGCGGCGTCTCAGTGTTCTCTGGAGTCGGCGAGCGCACGCGCGAAGGGCAACGACCTTCTCCAGGAGATGGAGGAGTCGGGCGTGCTCCCGAAGGTCGCGCTCTGCTACGGCCAGATGAACGAGCCGCCGGGCGCGCGCCTGCGCGTCGGCCTGTCCGGCCTGACGATGGCGGAGTACTTCCGCGACCAGGGCCAGGACGTGCTGCTCTTCATCGACAACATCTTCCGCTTCGTCCAGGCCGGCTCCGAGGTCTCGGCGCTCCTCGGCCGCATGCCGAGCGCCGTCGGCTACCAGCCGACGCTCGCCACCGAGATGGGCCAGCTCCAGGAGCGCATCACGTCGACGAACAAGGGCTCCGTCACCTCGGTGCAGGCGATCTACGTGCCCGCCGACGACCTGACCGACCCGGCTCCGGCCAACACGTTCGCCCACCTCGACTCGACGACCGTGCTCTCGCGCGCCCTCGTCGAGCAGGGCATCTACCCGGCCGTCGACCCGCTCGACTCCACTTCGCGCGCTCTCGGCCGCGGGATCGTCTCCGACGAGCACTACGACACCGCGACCCAGGTGCAGGAGATCCTCCAGCGCTACAAGGACCTCCAGGACATCATCGCGATCCTCGGCATCGAAGAGCTCTCGGACGAGGACCGCCTCACTGTGGCCCGCGCCCGCAAGGTGCAGAGGTTCCTCTCGCAGCCGTTCCACGTCGCCGAGGTCTTCACCGGCACGCCTGGCGAGTACGTCAAGCTCGAGGACACGGTGCGGGGCTTCCAGGAGATCATCCAGGGCAGGCATGACGACCTGCCCGAGCAGGCCTTCTACATGGTCGGGACGATCGAGGGCGCCGTGGAACGCGGCAAGGCGCTCGCGGCCGCCTGAGGTGGCTCAGCGTGCCCGGTAGCGGAAAGCAGTTCGACCTCTCGCTCGTTACGCCCGACGGCGCGGCGTACGAGGGCAAGGTCGAGATGATCATCGTCCCCGGCCAGATCGGGGACATCGGCGTGCTCGCCCGCCACGCGCCGCTGATCGCGACGCTCAGGGCCGGATCGACCCGGATCCACCCGGGTGGGGGTGCCGACGTGATCGAGTTCGCGACCGGGCCGGGGTTCTTCCAGATGTTCGAGGACCGCGCGATCGGGCTCGTGGACGATGCCGTGGACGCCGCGCACGTGGACGACGATCGCGCGCGCGCCCAGCTCGAGGCCGCCCAGGCCGAGCTGCAGGCGATCGAGAGCGGCGAGTCGAGCGGCGACCGCTGGCAGGTAGAGCAGCGGATCAAGCACGCAGAGAACCAGCTCGCGGTCGCCGGCCGGTAAGACCCGCGTGAGAGCGGGGGCGCTCGTGCTGGTCCTGGCGGCAGCCGGCCTCGCCGTGGGCTCCGCACTCGGCGCACAGCCTGCCTGGAGGGTCGCCGACACGCATCGCGCCGTCCTGATCGGGCTGAGCGCGAAGGACGCCGGCGCAGGGTGGGGCGATGCTTCGGCAAAGCGGAGCCCGTTCGCGATCGATCTGGGCACGGTCGCGAGCTCGGCCTTGACCGTGGAGTGCTCGGGCCCGGTCCCCGCGACCAAGGCGGCCCTCGATCTCGAGGTCACCGGAGCATCGGAATCGGCCTTGGGCGGCGCGGGCAAAACGATCGGATCGATCGTGATGATCTTCAAGACCTCGACGATCGCCCGGATGCAGATGCCCGATGCCTCGGCTGTTCACGCCTTCCTGCCCTGCTTCTCAAGCGAGCTGCAAAAGGGCTTCGGGGCTGCCGCGAAGATCAAGCTCACCTCGCTCGTCCGCCGCCACGTCGTGACCGGCTCACCGGGCTCGGTTGCCATACGGCTCGCCGGGAAGATCACGGCGGCGGGCGCAACCGAGCCGATCTTCGTCGACCTCGTCCTGCAGCAGGAGAGCAGGGGAATGATCGAGACCGCGTATGTCGGGATCCTCGATCCGCCGTCTTCGCCGCTCGAGTCCCACCTGTCGCGGTTGCTCGAGAAGCGGCTCGCACGTTACGCCGCGTGATACGCCCGGCGTCATTCCCCTCGCGCTCGACTGGCGCGCGGCTGCGGGGCATCCTCTTACGCGCCGATTACCCGAGCGGGTAGATTGGTCTGCTCTACCCGGGAGATTTGAACGGCAGCTTGGCGAACCGGGTCAACAACGATCGCCTAAAGAGCCGCGCGCGCTGATCTCGCTCGACACAGCTCGCCTCCTCTTCAGGCAGGAAAGGTGCGTTTGGCGAAGCGAGACCTTGCAGCACGAGACGTTGCAGCGGAGCTACGAGCGATCGCGAGAGAGCGGATCCTCGTGCTCGACGGTGCCTGGGGCACGCTGATCCACGGGGCCGATCTCGGCCCGGCGGACTACCGTGGCGCGCGCTTCGCCGATCACCCGGTCGACGTCACGCGCGACCCCGACATCCTCAACCTGACCCGGCCGGATTTCGTGGCCGACGTCCACGCGAAGTACTTCGCGGCCGGCGCCGACATCGCGACCACGAACACGTTCACCGCGACGTCGATCGGTCAGGCCGACTACGCGCTCGAGCCGTTCGTGTACGAGATGAACGTCGCCGGCGCGCGGATCGCGCGCGAGGTCGCCGGCGACAGGTTCGTCGCCGGCTCGGTCGGGCCGCTCAACGTGACGCTGTCGCTCAGCCCGCGCGTCGACGACCCGGGCTACCGCACGCACACCTTCGACCAGGTCAAGGAGGCCTACGCAGAGCAGATGCTGGCGCTGGCCGAGGGCGGGGTGGATCTGCTGATGCTCGAGACGGTCTTCGACACGCTGAACGCCAAGGCCGCGATCGTCGCGGCCCGCGAGAGCGTGCCCGATCTGCCTCTCTGGATCTCGGCGACGATCGTCGACCGCTCCGGCCGGATGCTCTCCGGCCAGACGATCGAGGCGTTCTGGTCCTCGATCGAGCACGCCGAGCCGCTGATCGTCGGGATCAACTGCAGCCTGGGGGCGCACGAGATGAGGCCCTACGTCGCGGAGCTCGCGCACGTGGCGCCGTGCCTGGTCAGCGTGCACCCGAACGCGGGGCTCCCGAACGCATTCGGCGGTTACGACGAGACGCCCGAGATCACGAGCAGCCTCCTGCGCGAGTTCGCCGAGGCCGGGTTCCTGAACGTTGCCGGCAGCTGCTGCGGCTCGGGCCCCGATCACACCGCGGCGATCGCCGGCGCGGTGAAGAGCCTCGCGCCGCGTCCGGTCCCGCCGATGCGGCACGTGACGCACTGGAGCGGCCTCGAGACGTTCGAGATCGGCCCGGACACGGGCTTCGTCCTGATCGGCGAGCGGACGAACGTGACGGGCTCGGCGCGATTCCGGAGCCTCGTCGAGTCGGGCGACTGGGTCGGGGCGGTGGAGGTCGCGCTCGAGCAGGTGCGCGGCGGCGCGAACGCCCTCGACGTGAACATGGACGCCGACCTGCTCGAGAGCGTCGAGGCGATGCGCACGTTCCTCGACGTGATCGCAACCGAGCCGGAGGTCGCGCGGATCCCGGTGATGGTCGACAGCTCCCGCTGGAGCGTGATCGAGGCCGGGCTGCAATCGATCCAGGGCAAGGGGATCGTCAACTCGATCAGCCTGAAGGAGGGCGAGGAGCCGTTCCTCGAGCAGGCGAGGCGGATTCGCGACTACGGCGCGAGCGTCGTCGTGATGGCGTTCGACGAGGAGGGCCAGGCGACCGACGTTGCCCGGCGAGTCGAGATCTGCGGTCGCGCGTACGACCTCCTGACGGCCGAGGGCTTCCCGCCCGAGGACCTGATCTTCGACCCGAACGTCCTGGCGGTGGCGACCGGGATCGAGGAGCACGACACCTACGCGCGCGACTTCCTCGAGGCGCTGCCGCGGATCAAGGAGCGCTGCCCCGGCTCGCGGACGAGCGGCGGCATCTCGAACCTGAGCTTCTCCTTCCGCGGCAACGACGCCCTCCGCGAGGCGATGCACGCCGTCTTCCTCTACCACGCGATCCGCTCGGGCCTCGACATGGGGATCGTCAACGCGGGCCAGCTCGCGGTGTACGAGGACGTGGAGCCCGAGCTGCTCGAGACGGATCGAGGACGTGATCTTCGCCCGCCGGCCCGACGCGACGGATCGCCTCGTCGAGATCGCGGAGCGGGTCAAGGGCGATGGGGTCAAGCGCGAGCGCGACCTGGCCTGGCGCGAGGCGCCGGTCGAGGAGCGGCTCTCCCACGCGCTCGTCCACGGGATCGTCGACTTCATCGAGGTGGACACCGAGGAGGCGCGCCAGGCGCGCGAGCGGCCGCTCGACGTGATCGAGGGCCCGCTGATGGACGGGATGCGGATCGTCGGCGACCTCTTCGGGTCGGGCCGGATGTTCCTGCCGCAGGTCGTCAAGTCGGCGCGCGCGATGAAGCGCGCCGTGGCCTATCTCGAGCCGTACATGGAGGAGGAGAAGGCCGGCGGCTCGAGCCAGGGCAAGGTGCTGCTGGCGACGGTCAAGGGCGACGTCCACGACATCGGCAAGAACATCGTCGGGGTCGTTCTCGGCTGCAACAACTACGAGATCGTCGATCTCGGCGTGATGGTGCCGGCCGATCGGATCCTCGACACCGCCGAGGAGGAGGGTGCCGACATCATCGGGCTCTCGGGCCTGATCACGCCGTCGCTCGACCAGATGGTCGAGGTCGCGGCCGAGATGGAGCGTCGCGGCACCTCGACGCCGCTCCTGATCGGCGGCGCGACCACGTCGCGCCAGCACACGGCTGTCAGGATCGCGCCCGCCTACTCGCACGAGACGGTGCACGTGCTCGACGCGAGCCGGGTGGTGGATGTCGTCTCGGGCCTCCTCGACCCGAAGCGCCGCGCCACCGTCGACGTGGAGAACCGCGACCTCCAGGAGCGGCTGCGCGAGCAGCATGCCGACAAGCTTCGCCGGCCTCTGCGGCCGCTCTCCCAGGCACGGGCCAACCGTCCGCAGCTCGACTACGACGACCTGCCCCCGCTGCCCTTCACCGGCCGCCGGTTCGTCGAGCCCGAGCTCGCCCAGCTCGTTCCGTACATCGACTGGCAGTTCTTCTTCTACGCCTGGGAGCTGAAGGGGAAGTTCCCGGCGATCCTCGAGCGTCCGGAGGCCCGCGAGCTCTACGACGACGCGCTTGCTCTGCTCGACGAGATCGTGCGCGACGGCTCGTTGCAGGCGCGCGGCGTCTACGGGCTCTGGCCCGCGCACTCCGAGGGCGACGACGTCGTCATCGGCGGGACCCGCTTCAGCTTCCTGCGCCAGCAAGGGGTCTACGACGGCCGGCCGAACCACTGCCTCGCCGACTACGTGGCGAGCGCCGACGACTCGGCCGGCGCCTTCGCGGTGGCGATCCACGGAGCCGACGAGCTCTCCGCGGGCTTCGAGGCCGAGCACGACGACTACAAGTCGATCATCGTCAAGGCGCTCGCCGACCGGCTCGCCGAGGCCTTCGCCGAATGGCTGCACGAGCAGGCCCGGCACGAGTGGTACGCACCCGACGAGGAGCTCTCGGAGGAAGAGCGGCTCGCCGAGAAGTTCCGGGGCATCAGGCCCGCCTTCGGCTACCCGGCCTGCCCGGATCACAGCGAGAAGGGCAAGCTCTTCGAGCTGCTCGGAGCAGCGGAGACCGGGATCGAGCTGACGGAGAGCTACGCGATGGTGCCGGGTGCCGCAGTCAGCGGCATCTACCTCGCGCATCCGAAGTCCCGGTACTTCGCGGTCGGCCGGATCGGCCCCGATCAGCTGCAGGATTACGCGGCTCGTAAGGGGTTGTCCGTGGTACAAGTGGAGAAGTGGTTGCTGCAAAATCTCTCGTAGCAGCCGCGCTGATCGGTCTCACCTTCACCGCTTCTGCCCTCGCTGACGCCCCTGCCGTCAAGATCACGAGCGCGGACCAGGCGAAGGCGGTTGCTGCGCTGCTGCACCGGACGGACTTCGGCGCCGGCTGGACTGGCGGGCCCGTGAAGACGACCCCGATCGCGCCTCCGAACTGCCCGGGCTTCGACCCGAAGGAGTCCGACTTCGTCGTCAGCGGCCACGCCGACGCGCGGTACGTCTCGCAGGTGGCCGGCGTCGAGCTCGACCAGGACGTGATGGTGATGGACAGCGCCGCGTCGGTGCTCGAGGATTTCAAGCGCTCGATCTCGCCGAAGCTCGCGGGCTGCCTCGAGCTCCAGCTCGAGAAGCTGCCGAACGTGACCTCGGCGCACGTCCTGCGGGTGCCGTTCCCGCCGATCGGCTCGGTGACCGCCGTCTACCGCGCCATGATCAACGTGCGGAGCGGTACCAAGCGCGGTACGTTGGTGAGCGACTATGTGTTCTTCGGCGACGGCCGCACGGAGTACGAGTTCACGGTGATCGCTCCGCCGGGAGCGCGCGACCAGCTGTCGCGGTTCGAGCTCGCAGCTGGCGCAGATCCTGCTCCACCGCGCACCGGCGGGAAGCGCATGAGGCAGCTGTGTTCTCGCCGCGGCTTTCCTTGCCGCCCTCGTCGTCGCTGTTGCCGCAGTTGCCGCCGACTCGACCGACCCGAAGGTGAAGATCTCTGCGGCCGACCAGAAGGCGGCAGCCGCCTCGGTGCTGCGGTTCTCCGACCTCGGAGCTGCGTGGACTGGGGGGCCGACGAAGCCGCAGAACCTGAAGATCCCGGTCTGCCCGGCCAACCAGCCGAACAACTCGGACCTCGTCATCACCGGTCACGCCGAGTCGTTGCTCGCGCTCGAGAGCCAGGGCCTTCAGGTCGACTCGGACGTGCTCGTCCTGAAGAGCGCCGCCCAGGCCAAGAAGCTGCTCGGGCGGATGTTGAAGCCGACGCTCGGACAGTGCCTCGTCTACGACCTGCAGAAGTCGGGAGTCCTCGGCACGGGCTACACGATCGGCAAGCTCCAGCAGCTGCCCGCGCCGAAGGTGGGCGACAACGTGACGATCATCCGGATTCCCGTCATGGTCAAGTCCGGTGGCCAGAAGGTCGCCGTCGACGCCGACTACATCTTCGTGACGAAGGACCGCACCCAGTTCTTCGTCAACCTGATCTCGCCGTCGAATCTCGGCTCCGCGCTGACGAATCTCGAGAGCCACATCGCGAAGACCCTCGCTGCTCGCGGCCGGTAGGTCGGGTACCCTTGAGTTGCTGGCGCCCACGGGCGCCGGTTTCCTGAGATGAGGACCACGCTCAAGAGAGGTGTCGGCCGTGGTGCCGACCTCAACAACGGTACGAACGGGCACGCGGTCTTCCCGCCCGCGTCGGTCAGTTCCGTCAGCCGCTACCGCCAGCCCGAGCACAAGCGGACCGGGCTCGGCCTCTTCTCGCGGATCGTGCTCGGCGTGCTGCTCGTCGTCCTCGCGGTCGGCCTGGCGGTCTCGGGCGCGGCGATGCTCTGGTACCACGAGACGGTCTCCGGGCTGCGCGCGCACTCGCAGGACGTGATCATCGCCTCCCACCAGCTTCACGTGAGCCGGCCGGGGCACGCGGCGATCGCGCTCGTGATCGGCTACGACGTGCGGAAGGGCAAGGAGTTCTCCGATGTCTCGCGGTCGGACACGGTGATGCTGATCCGGGCCGACCCGGTGACGAACACGATCTCGCTCCTCTCGATCCCGCGCGACCTCGGCGTGCCGATCTACTGCCCGAAGAACGGCAACGTCCCGCTCGGCGTGCAGAAGATCAACCAGGCCTACGCCGACTGCGAGGCGCCCGGGACCGTCGACACCGTGAAGCACCTGTCCGGGCCTCCCGATCAACTACCTGATCACCGTCAACTTCCACGGCTTCCAGGAGATCGTCGACAAGATCGGCGGGATCTGGCTCGACGTCGACCGGCGCTACTACCACGTCAACAACGGCACCGCCGCCGAGAACTACTCGAACATCAACCTGCAGCCCGGCTACCAGCTCCTGAACGGCGCGCAGGCGCTCAGCTTCGTCCGCTACCGCCACACCGACGACGACTACCACCGGATCGCGCGCCAGCAGGAGTTCGTCCGGGCGCTCAAGCAGCAGTTCGCGCCGCAACATGAGCTTCGGCCAGCTCCTGTCGTCCGTGCCGATCCTGACCAAGAACGTCGAGGTCGGCGGGAAGATCAGCGACCAGGCCGTGCTGAACTGGCTCGTGTTCGCGGTCGGCTTGCCGGGCGGCCACTTCTTCCAGGACAAGATCGAGGGTGTGACCGGCTACAGCCAGACGAGCACCTCGACGGCGAATCTCCAGCAGGCCTTCAACTCGTTCACGCATCCGGACGTCGCGGTCTCGAAGGCGGCGAACGCCGCCGCGCTCAACCTGAAGGTCAAGAAGAAGAAGACGAGCGCGCCGCCGGCGTCGAAGACGACGGTGCTCGTGCTGAACGGCAACGGCGTCGCGGGTTCGGCGGCGAGCGCCTCGAGCCAGCTCGGGCAGCGCGGCTACCTCACCGTCCTGCCGTCCGGGAACCTGTCGCCGAACGCCCCGACGCAGGGGTACTTCCACACCCAGATCTACTACGACAAGCGCCAGAAGGGGTCGGAGGACGCGGCGAACTCGGTTGCCAAGCTCTTCGTCCCCTCGGACGTCCACCCGCTGCCCAAGGATCCGAAGCTGCGTCAGCTCGACCCGGGCGTGATGGTCATGGTCGTCGTGGGGGAGACCTTCCACGACCAGCTCGTGACTCAGCCGCCGCCGGCGCCGGTCCTGACGCACGTGGCGCCGAGCGTTCGCAACGATCCGTCGGTCGGGCCTCGGCCTGCTGAAGCCGCTCGAGAAGCGGGTGCCGTTCACGCTCGAGAACCCGACGGTGCTCGAGGCGAGCTCGTACCCCGACAACCAGTACGGCGACGTGCCGCGCGCGCCTCTACTGGATCGACAAGAAGCACCACGCGAAGGCCGTCCGGCTCGTCTTCAAGACCGGCGCGCGGCGAGTACTGGGGGATCGAGGAGACGGACATGCCGAACCCGCCGGTCCTCGCCGACAAGAGCTTCCAGCGCGCGATCAAGGGCCGCGAGTTCCAGCTCTACTACAGCGGCTCGAAGCTGCAGATGGTCGTGCTGCGGGTTCACGACAAGAGCTACTGGGTCGTGAACACGCTGCTCGACTCGCTCTCGAACGAGACGATGCTCGCGATCGCGAAGGGCCTCAAACCGCTGCCCTCGGGCAAGTAGAGTCCGCCGCGCAATGGCCAGGGTAGGCATCTTCGGCGCCGGCTGGGTCGGCCTCGTCACCGGGGCGTGCTTCGCCGAGCTCGGCCACGACGTTGTCGTCCGCGACGTCGTCCCGGAGAAGATCGAGGCGCTCCAGCTCGGCGAGGTGCCGTTCCACGAGGTGCGACATCCCGGAGCTGCTCGCAGGGAACCGCGAGCGCTTGACATTCACGCTCGACTCGGCCGATCTCGCCGACTGCCGGTTCCTGTTCGTCTGCGTCGACACGCCGCCGACCAAGTCGGGCGACGCCGACCTCTCGCGCGTCTGGAGCGTCGTCGACCAGCTGCCCGAGCTGTCCGGACGCGCGATCCTCGTGATGAAGTCGACCGTTCCGGTCGGGACCGGCGAGAAGATCCGCCACGGCCTCGACGAGCGCGGCCTCCACGACATCGGCTACGTGTCGAACCCCGAGTTCCTGGCCGAGGGCACCGCGGTGCGCGATTTCATGCATCCGGACCGGATCGCGATCGGCGCGTTCGAGCCGGCCGACGGCGACGCCGTCGCCGAGCTCTACGCGAAGGTCGAGGGCCCGATCCTGCGCTACGGCGTGAACTCGGCCGAGATGATCAAGCTCGCGTCGAACGCCGCGCTGATGACGCGGATCTCGTTCATCAACGAGATCGCGAACGTCTGCGAGAAGACCGGGGCGGACGTCGTCGAGGTGGCCGAGGGGATCGGGTACGACAAGCGGCTCGGGCCGCACTTCCTGCGCGCCGGAATCGGTTACGGCGGGAGTTGTTTCCCGAAAGACTCACTGGCGTTGAAGCAGCTCGCGTCGAACTCCGGCTACCACTTCCAGCTTCTCGCAGCGGTGATCGAGGTCAACGACCTCCAGAAGCGCCGGGTGATCGGCAAGCTCGAGGCGCATCTCGGTCCGCTGCGCGGGAAGAAGGTCGCTCTGCTCGGCCTCGCGTTCAAGCCGGACACCGACGACATGCGCGAGGCGCCGTCGATCGTGCTCGCCGGCCGGCTGATCGCCGAGGGCGCGGAAGTACGCGCCTGGGATCCGGTTGCCGATGGGGCGGCTCTGCCGCGAGGCGTCGAGATCGTCCCGACGGTCGCGGACGCGGTGCGCGGCGCCGACGCGGCGGTGATCGTGACGGAGTGGAAGGAGCTGAAGGGCCTCGCGAGCGCCGAGACGCACGCGGCGATGGCGAACCCGTTGATCGTCGACGGTCGGAACCTCCTCGACCCGAAGACGGTGCGCGAGGCCGGTTTCACCTACGAGGGAATCGGACGCGCCGGCGTCCCAAACGGGAGCGGCTGAGCCATGGAGGCGATCATCCTTTGCGGCGGCAAGGCCGAGCGTCTCGGCGACGCGGCCGGCGGGCGGCCGAAGTCGCTCGTGGATGTCGCCGGGCAAGCCGCTCGCCGCCTACCAGGTCGGCCGGCTCGCGAAGGCGGGCGTCGACCGCGTGATCATCTCGTGCGCCGCCGGGCAGGGCGAGGCGTTCGAGGGCGAGCTCGCGGGCCTCGGCCCGGAGATCGTCGCCGCCGAGGAGCCGGAGCGGCTCGGGCGCGGCGGCGGGATCAAGTTCGCCTCGAAGCTGCGGCAGGAGACCGGCGATGTGTTCGCGCTGAACGGCGACGAGCTCGTCGCCGTCGATTTCGAGGCGCTGCTCGCCCGTCACGGCGAGGCGGGAGGGGCCGCGACGGTGGCGGTAGCCCGCCCGAAGTCGCCGTTCGGCGTGGTGGATCTCGGCGACGGAGACGTGGTCGAGGGTTTCAGCGAAGGCGGCGCGATCCCGTACTGGGTCAGCTGCGGCATCTACGTCCTCTCCGAGGAGGCGCTCGACCGCTTCCCCGAGCAGGGCGACCACGAGTCGACGGCGTTCCCGGAGCTCGTCTCCGAGCGCCGGCTCTTCGCCTACCGCCACGACGGGCTCTGGCTGACCGTGAACACCCCGAAGGAGCTCCGCGCCGCAGGCGACCACGTCGCCGCGCATCCGGAGTGGCTGGCGTGACCGTCGACCTCGGCGCGCTCGGCCCCTGGGGCTACGACGTTCGCCGGGTCGACAAGCCGTGGGGCCACGAGCTGATCTGGGCGTTGAGCGACGTGTACTGCGGGAAGGTGCTGTTCGTGAAGGCCGGCCACTCTCTCTCGCTGCAGTACCACGAGCAGAAGGACGAGTCGTGGCTGATCCAGTCCGGCCTTGCGAGGATCGAGCTCGGCGCGGTCGGCGAGCCGATGGTCGAGGAGACGATCGGCCCAGGCGCCGCGTTCCGTTACCGCCCGGGAACCGTGCACCGGATCACCGCGGTCGAGGACACGACGATCCTCGAGGTCTCGACGCCGCATCTCGACGACGTCGTCCGCCTTCAGGACGAGCTACGGGCGCGAAGGAACCTCCCGCTCCATGACGGATGGCCGAGGACGCCCCGCGATCGAGACGTCTGGGCTATCCAAGACGCTACGGCAACGCGGTACGCTCGCGCTCTCCGGGCTCGACCTTCGCGTCGAGCGCGGGAGAGGTCTTCGGCTTCCTCGGCCCGAACGGGGCGGGCAAGAGCACCACGATCCGGCTCCTGCTCGACCTGATCCGGCCGTCCTCGGGGAGCGCCGCGCTGCTCGGGCTCGACGCGCAGCGCAGCCCGGTCGAGGCCCGCGCGCAGCGTCGGGTACCTGCCGGGAGACCTGCAGGCTCGCTCGACCGTCTCACCGGCCGCGCGCAGCTCGACTCGCTCGCGCGGCTTGCGCGGCGGCGATGCGCCGCTCCGCGATGACCTGTGCGAGCGCTTCGGCGCGGTGCTCGACCGCCCGATCCGTGAGCTCTCGAAGGGCAACCGTCAGAAGCTCGGGCTCGTGCAGGCGTTCATGCACCGCCGCCGCTGCTGATCCTGGACGAGCCGACGAGCGGGCTCGACCCGCTGCTGCAGGAGGAGTTTCGGGCTCTCGTGCGCGAGACCGCCGGCCGAAGGCAGAACGGTCTTCCTCTCCTCCACTCGCTCGACGAGGTGCAGCATGCGGCCGACCGGGTCGGGATCATCCGCTCCGGTGAGCTGATCGGCGTAGATCGGGTCGCGGAGCTGCGCGAGCGGGCGCTCCGGCATGTCACGATCCTCTTCTCGGGCCCCGGCGCCGGCGCCGCGCTTCGCGTCGATCGCGGGGGTTCGCGTTCAGGAGCAGGCCGCCGGGCGGATCGCGCTGACGGCACCGGAGAGCGCCATGGATGCCGTCGTCAAGGCCGCCGCGCGCGCTGCAGGTCGTCGACCTCGTCTCGGCGCCCGCAGATCTCGAGGAGATCTTCCTCGAGGCCTACCGAGGAGCCGACGATGGCGGTTGAGCTGCATCCGGCGCGGCGTCGCCGACCGCCTTCGCTCGCTCGCCTTCTGGTGTGCCGGAGTGACCGGCTACATCGTGCTCGTCTCCGCGATCTTCCCATCGCTGAAGGGCTCCGCCGACCTCGACAAGCTGCTCAAGGACTACCCGGATGCGCTCAAGACAGCTGCTTCGGCATCTCGGGCAGCGGCTCGCTCAGCTCCGGCGCCGGGTTCCTCGATGCCGAGCTGTTCGGCCTGATGCTCCCGATGCTCATCCTCGTGCATGGCGGTCGCGGGCGGAGCCGGCCTGTTCGCCGGCGAGGAGGACGCCGGCCGCCTGGAGCTCGACTGCTCTCCTATCCGGTCAGTCGAGCCGCTGCCGTGCTCGCGAAGGGCGGCGGCCGTCGCCGCTGGAGGTTGTCGCACGTTGCCCTCGCTGCCGGAGTCGCGATCGCCGTCGTCGATCCGATCTTCGGGCTCGGCCTCTACTTCCGCCACCTCGTGGGCGCCATCGTCGGGCGTCGCGCTGATCGGCCTCTTCTACGGCTGGCTGGCGCTCTGCGGTGGGAGCGGCAACCGGGAATCGCGCCGTGGCTCTCGGCGCCGCCGCCGGCTTCGCGGTCGCCGGCTACCTCGTCTCGGGCCTCCATACCCTCGCGGGCTGGCTCGACCCGTTCAGGTTCCTGTCGGCCTTCTGGTGGCTCGGCGCCTCACCGCTCGAGAATGGCATCGACGGCTGGGGTGCGCTCGTCGTAGGCGCTGCCTCGGTCGTCGTGCTCGGCGCCGGAGCGCTTCTCGTGACCCGGAGAGACCTCCAGGCGCCGTGAGGGCCTGAAACCGGCACAGACACGTCACACCTTCGCGGGTACCGTTCCAGAAGGGCGCTTGCTCCCCCGTGCCGGGGGTGCGCACGCGGGGGCGTGAGCTCGGCGCGGACCGACTCTTTCCCCGCGGCGAGGCGACCTTGACATGCTTGTGGTAAGGTTGGCCGCATGGAGGCACTGACTGTCGGAGAGGCCGCGAAGCGGAGCGGCTGGTCGCCGCGGATGCTCCGGTATCTGGAACAGGACGGGCTCGTCGTCCCCGGGCGGACGGCCGCCGGGTACCGGGTCTACGGTCTCGCCGAGCTCAACCGGCTCCGTAGCCTTCGAGAGCTTCGAGACGTCCACGGAGTCGGTCTCGACGAGCTCGCGTTCGCCGCGCGCCTGGCGCGCGAGCCCGAGCTGCGCAAGGCGGTCGACGGCTGGCTCGCGGCCGGCGACGACAGCGGTTCCTGGATCGACTGGGAGCAGCGCAAGCACGAGCGGCTTCTCGCCGCATGAACGACCCAATCTAGACTGGCCCACCAAGGAGGAACCGAATGGCGACGACGCAACGCTACGACGTAAAGGATCTCTCGCTCGCACCCGAGGGGCTGCGGCGCATCATGTGGGCAGACCGGCAGATGCCGGTGTTGACCGCGATCCGCGAGCGCTTCGAGGCCGAGCAGCCGCTCGCCGGCTACCGCGTCTCCGCGTGCCTGCACGTGACCACGGAGACCGCGAACCTGATGCGCACCCTCAAGGCCGGCGGAGCCGACGTCGTGCTGTGCGCGTCGAACCCGCTCTCGACCCAGGATGATGCCGCTGCCGCGCTCGTGAAGGAGTTCGACATCTCGGTGTTCGCGATCAAGGGCGAGGACAACGACACCTACTACCAGCACATCGAGGCCGCGGTCGACCACAAGCCGCAGCTGACGATGGACGACGGCGCCGACGTGATCAGCGTGCTCCACACGGCCCGCCGCGAGCAGCTCGGCGACATCATCGCCGGGATGGAGGAGACGACCACCGGCGTCATCCGGCTGAAGGCGATGGAGGCCGACGGCGCCCTCGCGTTCCCGGTCATCGCGGTGAACGATGCGCGCACGAAGCATTTCTTCGACAACCGCTACGGCACGGGCCAGTCGACGATCGACGGGATCATCCGCGCGACCAACGTCCTGCTCGCCGGCAAGCGCTTCGTCGTCGCCGGCTACGGCTGGGTCGGGCGCGGCGTCGCGATGCGCGCCAAGGGACTCGGCTCGCACGTGATCGTCACCGAGGTCGACCCGATGCGCGCGCTCGAGGCGCTGATGGACGGCTACGAGGTGATGCCGATGGAGGAGGCCGCCGCGATCGGCGACATCTTCTGCACCGCGACCGGCGACAAGCACGTGATCGCGGAAGAGCACATGCGCGCGATGAAGGACGGCACGATCCTCTGCAACACGGGCCACTTCAACGTCGAGATCGACATCCCGGCGCTGCGCTCGCTCGCCGTCGAGACGCGCGAGGCGCGGCAGTTCGTCGAGGAGTTCACGCTCGAGGACGGGCGCCGCCTCTACCTGCTCGCCGAAGGCCGTCTCGTCAACATCTCGGCTGCCGAGGGCCACCCGGCGATCGTCATGGACATGTCGTTCGCGAACCAGGCCCTCTCGACCGAGTACGCGGTGCAGCACGCCGCGACGCTCGAGCGCCGCGTCTATCCCGTGCCGCGGGAGATCGACGAGGAGATCGCCCGGCTGAAGCTCGGCACGATGGGCGTCGAGATCGATCAGCTCACCGAGGAGCAGGCGAAGTACCTGGCTTCGTGGGACGAAGGCACGTGATCGGCGCCGCCGTCCTCGTGACGGCGGTTGTAGTTGTGTCGACGGCGGCCGCGACCCTCAGCTGGCGCACTGTCGGCGATGGGGCGGCCGCCGGCCCGACCGTCAGCACGGCGGTCGGTTACGTCGCGGCGAGCCGCTCGGGGGCGCTCGCCGCGTTCGGCAGCCGGCTGACCGCCCCGGCGCGTGCGAGCCTCGCCAAGGTCGACTTCGCTCACAACCTGCTCGTCGCGGTCTTCGGCGAGTACGGCTGCAACGACGCGAACGTCGTCACGACGGCGGTGACGAGGCACGGCGCGACGCTGACGGTCAGGCTCGTCCCGAGACCGCCCGCCGCGGGAACCGTGACCTGCCAGGCGCTCTTTCCCACCTACCGGTTCCTGGCCGTCCCGCGCTCGGCGCTCGCCGCGCCGCTACCGACACGTGCCGTGGTCGACTTTGCTTGAGCCGGAGCGGATCCTCCGCCTGGAGGACGATCGCGTGGTCTTCCTCGACCAGCGGAAGCTGCCTCTCGAGGAGGTCGACTTCGAGTGTCGCTCCTCGGCCGAGGTCGCCGACGGCGATCCGGACGATGGTCGTGCGCGGCGCACCCGCGATCGGCATCGCAGCCGCCTACGGGATCGCGCTCGCCGCCGCGCGCGGCGAGGATCTCGAGGCAGCCGATGCCGTCCTGCGCGAGTCCCGTCCGACCGCCGTCAACCTCGCCTGGGCGCTCGATGAGATGCGCGCCGACCCGAGCGCGGAGCACGCTCGCACGATCCACCGGGACGAGGTGGCCCGCTGCCGGGCGATGGCAGCGCATTCCGCCGGGCTCCTCGAGCCGGGCACCCGGGCTCTGACGCACTGCAACGCCGGCGGCCTCGCAACCGGCGGCTACGGAAGCGCTGTCGGGGCACTGCTCGCGGCCTGGGAGCGCGACCTGCTCGACCACGTCTGGGTCGACGAGACGCGACCGTTGCTTCAGGGAGCGCGTCTCACCGCATGGGAGCTCGAGACAGCGGGTATCCCACACGCAGTGATCGCGGATTCTGCATCGGCCTCGCTCATGGCAGCAGGCGAGGTCGACGTGATCTTCACGGGGGCCGACCGGATCGCCGCAAACGGCGACACGGCGAACAAGATCGGCACGTACGGTCTTGCCGTGCTCGCCGCCCACCACGGGATCCCGTTCTACATCGTCGCGCCGAGCTCGACCGTCGACCATTCGGCGCCCGACGGAGGCGCGATCCCGATCGAGGAGCGCGACCCGGCCGAGGTGACCGCGCGTTTCCCGGCGCGCAACCCCGCGTTCGACGTCACACCGTCGTCGCTGATCACCGCGATCGTCACAGAGCACGGAGTCCACCGGGCGCCCTACCTCGAATCTCTCGCGAACGCGGTGGTCGCGGCGTGAAGGCGCTGCTGCTCGCCGCCGGCTACGCGACGCGCCTGCGCCCGCTGACCGACGAGATCGCGAAGCCGCTCCTGCCGGTGGGTGGGCGCCCGATGATCGACTGGATCCTCGACAGCGTCCGCGCGTCCGGTGCGGTGGACGAGGTCCACGTCGTCACGAACTCGGCCTACGCCGCAGGGTTCGCGCGGTGGGGAGCCGAGCACGGCGTTCGAGTCCACGACGACGGCACGAGCACGAACGACGACCGGCTCGGCGCGCTCGGCGACATCCGGTTCGCGATGCGCGAGGGCGGCCTCGGCGACGACGGCTTGCTCGTGATCGCGGCCGACAACCTCTTCGAGTTCTCGCTTGCCGACTACATCGCGTTCTGGCGCGCGAAGGGCGGCAGCGCGATCGCGGTGCACAAGCTCGCCGATCCGAGCCTGGCGTCGCTCTACGGCGTCGTCGAGCTCGACGAGGACGACCGGATCGCCGGCATGGAGGAGAAGCCCGAGCATCCGCGCAGCGACCTCGTCTCGACCGCGACCTACCTCTTCTCGGAGGAGCACCTGGGCCTGTTCGACCGCTACTTCGACGAGGGCAACCCGCCCGACCCGCCCGGCCGCTTCGTGACCTGGCTCGCCGAGCGAGAGCCCGTCTTCGGGTACCGCTTCAGCGAGGCCTGGCTCGACATCGGCGATCCGGCCCAGCTGCTCGAGGCGGACAACCTCTACCGCGCGGCAGCCGGGCTGCCTGCCCGCGAGGAGTACTCGCCCGACTGATTCGGTTGCGCCTGTGGAAGAACCGGCACAAAGCCGGCACAGACACGTGACACATTCCGGCCTACCGTAGGTCGGGTGGCCCCTCGAGCTTCTCTTTCCCTCGCGCTGCGTCTCCTGCGGCGAGCCGGGCCCGCTCTTCTGCGTCACCTGCCGCAGCCTGCTCCGGCCGATCCCTGCTCCTCTTTGCGCGCGCTGCGGCGCGCCGACCGAGTGGCCGGTCCAACGTTGCCGCGAGTGCGCCGGCAGGCGCGATCGCGTTCGCCTCGGCTCGCGCCGCGTACGCCTATGCGGGCCCGGTGCGGCCGTTTCTGCGGCGGTGGAAGGAGGGCGGTCTCCGCCCGCTCGCGCCCCTCGCTGCCGAGCTCGTCGCCGCACGCGTGCCTCGGCCGGCAGCCGACGTCATCACGTATATCCCGCCCGACGGCGACCGGAGCCTGCGGCGCGGCCACCATCCGGCCGAGGGGCTCGCCCGCGCGCTCGGCGGACGGTGGGAGATCGAGGTCGCGCGCGCTCCTCACGCGGACGCGACGCGTCTCGCGCCAGACCGGGCTGCCGCTCGTCGAGCGGCGCCGTAACGTGAGGGGTGCCTTCGCGGCCACGCGGCCGGTCCGCGGGACGGTCGTGCTCGTCGACGACGTCTACACGACCGGCGCCACCGCCGGGGCTGCCGCCACGGCGCTCAGGCGGGCCGGGGCCGCCAGGATCGAGGTGCTCTCCCTGGCCCGTGCAGTGCGCTAACCTCGAATTACGGTGTCGAATAGGCCGTTCTTGCGAACGAGGAGGTGGATCGTGCGTGTGCAGATGAAGGCACGGAATTTCGATCTCAGCCCGGAGATTCGCGACTATGCGGAGGCGAAGCTGTCGCGGCTCTCGAAGCAGCTCGCCGAGGGAACCACCGTCGAGGTCGAGCTCGCCGAGGAGACGAAGCACGCACAGCACACCGTCGCGGCAACGGTGTTCGCCAAGGGCTCGACGCTGCGCGCGACCGAGTCGACCTCGGACATGCGCGCCTCGATCGACAAGGTCGTCGCCGACCTCGAGCGCCAGGTCGTCACCTACCGCGAGAAGCGCCGCCTCGAACGGCGCCGGCGGACAGAGCACCACGGCGTTTGAGCCTGTTTCGGCGAAGTGAGCCGCTGCACGTCCAGCTCGCGCGCGAGGGGGGCCTCGACGTCGTCGGCGAAGCCAACGGCACGCCTCCCCCTCCGTGGGACGCAGCGGGCATCCACGGGAACCATCGCGCGCGCGGCTGGGACGCCGTGACGACGCTCGACGCGCCGGAGCTCGGAGGCGACCGGGCGATGTTCGTCTCGCTGGTGGGCGGCCGCCGCGTGCTGCTCGACGGTGACACCGACGTCGAGCCGCTCGCCGTGGCGATCGACCGCGAGCTTCCGGCCCCTTATCGGGCCGAGGCCGTGCGGCGAAAGGGCACGCTCTGGGCGGTCGGCGGCTGGAGGATCGAGACCGTGACGCTGCCGGGCACCGCCGGCGAGGAGATCGAGCTCTCGAGCCACGAGGGCGAGCGGACGCTCGTCGTCGACGGCGAGCACGTCTTCGGCTCGATCCCTGCGCTCGAGCGTCCCGAGCACGTCGTCCGGGCCCGGCGGATCGTCGACGACGTCTGGGAGGTCGAGGTTCACCCGCTCTGAGCGTTGCGCCCGGTGGTGAGGCCCGGGCAAGTGGATACCCTGTGATCGATGTCCGGCACTGACGGTTTCGACAAGTTCCTCCGTTTCGGCGGCGAAGGGCGGCGGATCAAGCGGCTTGCGCAGCAGGCGGCTTTCATCACGTCGCTCGAGCCGCAGTTCCGTGAGCTCTCCGACGACGAGCTTCGCGCCAAGACCGCCGAGTTCCGCGAGCGGCTCGCGAACGGGGAGGAGCTGGACAACCTGCTCTTCGAGGCCTTCGCGGCGGTCCGCGAGGCGCGCCTCCGCGAGTCCGACCAGCGGATGTTCGACGTCCAGCTGATGGGCGGGATCGTCCTCCACGAGGGCGACGTGGCCGAGATGAAGACCGGTGAGGGAAAGACGTTCGTCGCGAGCCTCGCGCTGTACCTGAACGCGTTGCCGACGGTGGAGACCCACGACGGTCGCACCCTCGGCCAGGGCGTCCACCTCGTCACCGTCAACGACTACCTCGCTCGCCGCGACGCCGAATGGAACCGCGGCGTCTACGAGCGGCTCGGGATGACCGTCGCGCACATCGAGTCGATGATGGATCCCGACGCTCATCGGCTCGCCTACGAGGCCGACATCACGTACGGCACGAACTCCGAGTTCGGGTTCGACTACCTGCGCGACAACATGGCGGTCTCGCTCGAGGGCACCGTCCAGCGCGGGCACCGCTACGCGATCGTCGACGAGGTCGACTCGATCCTGATCGACGAGGCGCGGACGCCGCTGATCATCTCCGGCGAGCCGACCACCGCGGCCAAGGCGTTTTACGACATGGCTCGAGTCGCGCGCACGCTGAGCGGAGTCCAGTCGAAGGGCTCGAAGGTCGAGGACGCCGAGCTCTCGCAGCAGTACGACTACCTCTTCGACGAGAAGCACAAGAACGTCTCGCCGACCGAGTCCGGGATCGAGAAGGTCGAGCGCGCCCTCAAGATCGAGAACCTCTACTCCCCCGACAACGTCCAGCTCGTCAACCACGTCCACCAGGCTCTCAAGGCGGAGGCGCTCTTCAAGCGCGACGTCGACTACGTCGTCCAGGACGGCGAGGTGAAGATCGTCGACGAGTTCACCGGACGGATCATGGAAGGGCGCCGCTGGTCGGAAGGGCTCCACCAGGCCGTCGAGGCCAAGGAGAACGTCCCGATCCAGGAGGAGCACCAGACGCTCGCCACGATCACGCTGCAGAACTACTTCCGGCTCTACGACAAGCTCGGCGGCATGACCGGCACCGCGAAGACCGAGGAGAAGGAGTTCGTCGAGATCTACGGCCTCGACGTCGTCCCGATCCCGACGAACGTCGACGTGGCGCGCATGGACAAGAACGACCTGATCTTCAAGACGATCGAGGCCAAGTTCAACGCGGTGATCGCCGACATCAAGGAGCGGAACGAGAAGGGGCAGCCGGTGCTCGTCGGCACGATCGCCGTCGAGACCTCCGAGCTCCTCTCCGAGCTGCTCAAGCGCCAGGGCATCAAGCACGAGGTGCTGAACGCGAAGGAGCACGCGCGCGAGGCCGAGATCATCGTCGACGCAGGCCGCAAGGGCGCCGTCACGATCGCGACCAACATGGCCGGCCGCGGCGTCGACATCAAGATCGACGACGAGGTGCGCGCGCTCGGAGGGCTCTACGTCCTCGGTACCGAGCGCCACGAGGCGCGCCGGATCGACAACCAGCTCCGCGGCCGCTCGGGCCGCCAGGGCGACCCGGGCGAGACCCGGTTCTATCTCTCGGGCCAGGACGACCTGGTGCGCCTGTTCGCGGGCGACCGGCTCTTCAACATCATGGAGAAGTTCAAGCTCCCGGACGACCAGCCCATGGATCAGAAGATCCTGACGAACCAGATCGAGAACGCGCAGAAGAAGGTCGAGGAGCAGAACTTCGTCCAGCGCAAGAACGTCCTCAAGTACGACGACGTGATGAACGTCCAGCGCATGGTGATCTACGAGCAGCGCCGCGCAGTCCTCGAGGGGCAGGACCTCTCGGAGGAGATCAAGGAGATCTGGCTGCCCGAGGTGATCGCCGGCGTCGTCGGGGCCTACACCGAGAGCGAGGTCGAGGCCGACTGGGATCTCGGAGAGCTCGTGAACGCGATGGAGGCGCTCTACGGCACCGGCGTGACCGCCGAGGAGCTCGTGGGGCTCGATCGCGAGTCGATCATCACGGAGTTCCTCGACGACGCCTCGGAGGCCTACGTCGAGCGCGAGAAGGAGATCGAGGGGATGCAGGAAGGGCTGATGCGCGACCTCGAGCGCTTCATCGTGCTCCAGGTCGTCGACATCCGCTGGCGCGAGCACCTCGAGAACATGGACTACATGCGCGAGGGCATCCACCTCCGCGGCATGGCCCAGAAAGATCCGCTCGTCGAGTACCGCAACGAGGGCCACGTGATGTTCCTCGAGCTGAACCGGGCGATCCGCGAGGAGGTCGTAGCGCTGCTCTTCCACGCGCAGATCACCCCTGGAGACGCGAACGGCCAGCTCCCGCAGCAGCAGGAGACGAACGGGAACCGCACCTACGAGCAGTTCGACCCGAACGCCGGCGGCGCCTACGGCCTGCCGGCCCCGAACGGCGACACGGGCCCGACGAACGGCGGCGGCGCTCCTGCCGTCCCGGTGGTCAAGTCCGAGAACGAGAGCATCGGCCGCAACGACCCCTGCTGGTGCGGCTCGGGCAAGAAGTACAAGCGCTGCCACGGTGCGTAGGGCCTCGCCGGTACCATCTCCCGCCCATGGCTGACCAGGAGACACCGCTCTCGGAGCAGCTCGAAGGGATCAGGGCCCAGCTCGACTGGGTCCGTGATTACCTTTGACCCGGCTCGCCTGACTGAGCGCCGCGCCGCGCTCGAAGCCGAGATGAACACGCCCGGGTTCTGGGACGACCAGGCCCGAGCCCAGAAGACCAGCACCGAGCACGCGCGCGTCTCGAAGCGCATCGAGACCTACGAGAAGCTCGTCCGCGAGTACGAGGACGCACGCGATCTCTTCGAGATGGATCCGTCGATGTCGGGCGAGATCGAGGCTGCGATCCGGCCCGCTCCATCGCGAGCTCGAGCGGCTCGAGGAGGCAGCCCTCTTCAACGGCGACTACGACACCGGAGACGCCGTCGTGACGCTCCAGTCGGGCACCGGCGGCACCGACGCGCAGGACTGGACGGAGATGATGCTGCGGATGTACGAGCGCTGGGGCAGCGAGCGCGGCTTCAAGATCGACCTGCTCGAGGCAAGCCCGGGGGAGGAGGCGGGCCTCAAGAGCTCCACCTTCACGATCGAGGGCGAGAACGCCTACGGGGTGCTCAAGGCGGAGCGCGGCAAGCACCGGCTCGTGCGCCTCTCGCCGTTCGACTCCGCCCACCGCCGCCAGACCTCGTTCGCGACCGTGATCGTCGCGCCGCTCCTGCCCGACGACGCCGAGGTCGAGATCGACGAAGGCGACCTGAAGATCGACACCTACCGTGCCCAGGGCGCCGGCGGCCAGCACGTGAACAAGACCGACAGCGCGGTCCGGATCACGCATCTGCCGAGCGGAATCGTCGTCCAGTGCCAGAACGAGCGCTCGCAGTCGGCCAACAAACAGACCGCGATGCGCGTCCTAAAGGCGCGACTCGTCGAGAAGCTCGAGGAGGAGCGCGAGGCGAAGATGGCGAAGGAACGGGGCGGAGCTGCCGACACAGGCTTCGGCGGCGAGTGGATTCGCAGCTATGTCCTCCATCCCTACCAGCAGGTCAAAGACGCCAGAACCGGCTACGAGACAGGAAACGCCCAAGGTGTGCTCGATGGAAACCTCGATCCCTTCATCCACTCCTACCTTCTCGCGAAGGCAGCAAATCAGCTCGGGTAGCTCCGTCCGTTATGCTTTACGCGCCCCCTTGCGAGACTCCAGAAGCGGGCGCCGCGGTGAGTGAGGCGCCAACTCGTATCGAATTGGACGATCGAGCCCTCATACCCAGCGAGACCTCAACTGCCGTAGCAGAGCCCCCGCAGGACACGTCGCGCGGGCCCGGTAGCGGCAGCTCGATGATCGTCTTCGAGAGCGTCACCAAGGTGTACGAGCCGGATGTAGTCGCTCTCAACGACGTCACGTTCCACATCGACAAGGGCGAGTTCGTGTTCGTCGTCGGTGCGTCGGGCTCCGGCAAGTCGACGCTCGTGCGTCTGCTGCTGAAGGAGCTCGAGGCGACGAGCGGCAAGATCGTCGTCGGCGGCCGGGACCTGACGAGGCTCAAGCGCAGCAAGGTGCCGATGCTGCGGCGCAACATAGGCTGCGTATTCCAGGATTTCAAGCTGCTGCCGACGCGCACCGCGGCCGAGAACGTCGCCTACGCGCTGAAGGTGCAGGGCGAGGGCCGGAGCGCGATCCGCAAGAAAGTGCCCGAGGTGCTCGCGATGGTGGGCCTCTCGCACCGGATGAACTCGACCCCGAGCGAGCTTTCGGGCGGCGAGCAGCAGCGCGTGTCAATCGCCAGGGCGTTCGTCAACCACCCACCTCTGCTGGTTTGCGACGAGCCGACCGGCAACCTCGACCCGGACACCTCCGTCGGGATCATGCAGCTCCTCTACCGGATCAACATGTCGGGCACGACCATCCTGATGGTCACGCACGACCGCGAGATGGTCGACAAGATGCGCAAGCGCGTGATCCAGCTCGAAGACGGGCGCCTCGCCCGCGACGAGCGCCGCGGGGGCTACACGGGCGAATGAGGCTGCGGCTTCTCTTCTCCGAGGCCTGGCGCAGCCTCGGCGCCAACGTCTCGACGACCTTCGCAGCGGTGATGACCGTCCTGATCGGCATGTTCCTGCTCGGTCTCCTCATCGCCCTCGGAACGTGGACCGTCTCCTGGTCGAACCACGTGAAGCACGAGCTCGTCGTGAAGATCGACATGAAAACGAACTCCGACAAGGGGGGCGAGGCGACGCAGGCCCAGAAGAACAACGTCGCGCGGCAACTTCAGGGCAACCCGCTCGTAGGCTCGTTCAAGTTCATCCCCAAGGCGCAGGCCTACAAGCAGATGCTGAAGACGGAGGGCGCTCTCCTGAAGACGCTCCCGTTCAACCCGTTCCCGGACACGTTCATCGTCACGCCGAAGAAGGCAGAGGACCTGAATGCGCTCTACAAGAGCCTGCATCCGGTCGCGCCCGGCGTGAAAGAGGTGATCCACGACACCCGGGACTCGAACCGCATCCTCCATTTCGCCCACTGGGTCGAGGCGATCTTCGCGATCGCGGTGGCGATCCTGCTCACATCGGCCGCGCTCCTGATCGCGAACACGATCCGGCTCTCGATCTTCTCGCGGCGGCGTGAGATCGAGGTGATGAAGCTCGTCGGCGCGACCAACTGGTTCGTTCGCGGCCCGTTCATGATCGAGGGTCTCCTCACCGGCTTCGCCGGCGCCTTGGGAGCGGTGTTGCTGCTGATCATCGGCAAGGAGGTCGCGTTGCCCGCGATCCTCCACAACGCACTCTCGACCGCATCCGACGTGCACGCTCTCGCCTTCCCGCTGACGGCCCTGATCCTGCTCGGGATCGGCCTCGGGCTCGGTGCCCTTGGCTCCGGGGTCACGCTCAGGCGATTCTTGCGAGTCTAGGGCCGCTCATTTGGATCGGGGGTGCGCGCTGTTCCGGCCGGCGCGGTGTTCCTGGCCCGCCGCCAAGCGGTAGCGAACCCGTAGCCTCGCGGGATGGGCGGCGCCGACGACAGAAAGCGCCTCGTCGTCGAGATCTCCCGCCGCGGCAAGCTGATCTCCGGCGAGCCGTACTTCACGGCGGGCACACCGATCGTTCTCGACGCCAAGGGGTTCGGCGGGCTCGAGCGCGGCGACCTTGCGGTCGTCCGGCCGGGCCGGGGGAGAGCGCGCGTCGAGCAGCGAATCGGAAGCTCGAAGCAGATCGAGAACGTGCTCGAGGCGCTGCTCGTCGAGCAGGGCGCCCGTGTCGCCTTCGAGCCGTACGACATGCCCGCGGAGACGCTGGACGGACGGGTCGACCTGCGTGACCTGCCGACGATGACGATCGATCCCGACGGTGCCAAGGACTTCGACGACGCGCTCTCGTTCCGACGCGAGCCCGACGGGATCCGGGCGTGGGTGCACATCGCCGACGTCTCCTGGTTCGTTCGCGCCGGAACGCCGCTCGACCGGGGGGCCGCCGAACGCGCGTTCTCGACGTACGTGCCGGGCCACGTCGCGCCGATGCTGCCGCCGGCTCTGGCGGACGAGGCGTGCTCGCTACGCCCCCTTCAAGACCGCCTCACCGTCACGGTGGAGATGCCGCCGAGCGGCGAGCCGCTCTTCTACCGCTCGGTGATCAGCTCGCGCGCGCGGCTCACGTACGGCGAGGCCCAGCGGCGCGATGCGGCGCCGGAGGTTCTCGAGCAGCTCGACCTCGCAACCGAGGTCGCGACGGCGCTGCGTGCGGCGCGTTTTGCGCGTGGCGCGCTCGAGGTGAACTCGACGGAGATCGAGTTCTCGTTCGCCGACGGTCGCGTCGAGCGCGCCTGGCGCCAGGGCGAGCCGCACGCGCACATGCTCGTCGAGGAGCTGATGATCCGGGCCAACGAGCACGTTGCCGAGTTCCTCTCGAGCCGGCGGCGGCAGGCGCTCTTCCGCGTGCACGAGCGGCCCGAGCCGCAGTCGGTGTCCCGGCTGCTCTCCCAGCTCGCCGACCTGGAGGTGCCGACGCCGCCGGTGCCGGAACGCATCTCACCGCAGGAGGCCGCGGTGCTGGCCGGCACGATCTCGCGCCGGATCACGGAGTACGTCGAGCAGTCCGGGCGCGGGAGGGAGGCCTTTCCGATGCTCGTCCTTCGGGCGCTCAAGCAGGCGCGGTACGACCCCGAGAACCTGGGCCACTCGGGTCTCGCGAGCCCCGCGTACTGCCACTTCACCTCGCCGATCCGCCGCTACCCCGATCTGATCGTCCACCGGGCGCTTCTCCACGAGCTCGGCGTCAGCGAGGACCCGGCGCCCGACGATCTCGGCTGGCTCGCGGAGCACACCTCGGCCGAGGAGCGGGCCGCGGGGCAGATCGAGTACCTCGCCGACGACATCTGCCTCGCCTGGCTCCTCGAGGACGAGCTGCACGAGCGCGGGCTGGGACGCACGCTGGGAGGGGGAGATCACCGGTGCGATCGGCTCCGGGCTGTTCATCCGGTTCGGCGACGTCTTCGAGGGCATGCTCCCGGCGAGGCGGCTCCACGGCGAGTTCTACGAGCTGAACCCGACCGGAACCGCGCTGGTCGGCCGCCGAAGCGGCCGCCGCTACCGGCTGGGTGACAGGATCGCGGTGCGCGTCGAGCAGATCGCGAAGGGTGAAGGGAAGGTCGAGCTCGCCCTCGCGTGATATGAACAGGGCCGTGTCGGACACCGACGATCTCGCGCGCCTCCGGGGCCTGCCGCTCTTCGCAGGGCTTGACGACGACGCCCTGCGCCGCATCCACGGCCTTGCGGCCGAGATCGAGGTGCCCGCGGGGCAGACCTTCGTTCAGGCCGGTGACGCAGCGTCCGGGATGTTCGTGATCGAGGAAGGCTCGGTCATCGTCGAGGCGCGCGGTCACGTCGAGATCGAGCTCGGGCCCGGCGAGTTCGTCGGTGAGCTCGCCCTGCTCGTCCCGGACTCGGTCAGGTCGGCGCGGGTGCGTGCCGTCACCGATGTCCGCTGCCTCGCAATCGGCGCGGGCGACTTCATGCAGCTGCTCGACGACGAGCCCCGGATCGCGCTCGCGATGCTCCCCGTCGTGGCAGAGCGGCTCTGGCGCGCCCGCCAGCCGTAGGCCCGGCGCGCCACCGGCCGTCCCTAGACTCTTCTCGATGTCCGAGAAGCTGATCGTCGACAACCGAAAAGCCCGCCACGACTACCAGCTGCTCGAGCGGTTCGAGGCAGGGCTGGTGCTGACCGGCACCGAGGTGAAGTCTCTCCGGGACGGGAGGGCGACGCTCGGCCAGGCCTACGCCGACATTCGGGACGGCGAGGCGTGGCTGCACGGCGCCGAGATCTCGATCTACGACCAGGGAAACCGCGCGAACCACGATCCGACCCGGACCCGCAAGCTGCTCCTGCACCGGCGCGAGATCGAGCGGCTCTACGCGGAGGTGCGCGAGAAGGGGCTGACACTCGTCCCGACGCGGCTCTACTTCAAGGATGGCCGCGTGAAGATCGAGATCGCGCTCGCCCGCGGTAAGAACACGATCGACAAGCGCCGGACCCTCGCCGACAGGGACGCCAAGCGGCAGATGGAACGGGCGATGAAGGCCCGCCGCTAGGCGGCCGAGCCGGCAGAAGCTCCAGGTGGAGATCGTGGACATGGGGCGGGCGCTCGCGTTCGACCTCCCGTTCGATCCGAAGGAGGTGCTCGGCAAGGTTCGGGCGCCGGTGCGGGTCACGATCAACGGCTACGAGTTCCAGACGACCGTCGGGGCCATGTCCGGGCGGTACCTGATGGCCTGAACAAGCGGTACCTGATCGGCCTGAACAAGCAGGTTCGGGCGGGAGCCGGTGTCGCGCCGGGTGACCGGGTGTCGGTCGAGCTCGTTCTCGACGATGAGGAACGGACGGTCGAGGTGCCCGAGGATCTCGCTGCGGCGCTCGATTCGGACGCGCGAGCCTTCTTCGACTCGCTCTCGTACACCGACCGGAAGGAATACGCGCGCTGGATCGAGGATGCGAAGCGCGTAGAGACGCGTCATGCGCGGGTGGCGAAGGCGGCCACAATGCTCCGTGACCGCGGTCGCCACCCGTGATACCGGCTGTTACGGCCTGAAGACCACTCGGGCCGGGACGTTGCCGGCGAGCACGTCGCCGATCGCCTCGTTCACCTCGACGAGTGGCCGCTCCTCGTAGGTGACGTGGTGCGACCTGCGGCGTGCAGTTCGAACACTTGTCAAGCGCTTTCTTCTCATTGTCTCCCCCGATACTCGCCCCGCCCGCCGCCGCCGGCATCGGCGAATCCGCTCACCGCGGTGCGGGCGATTACGGAAGGGCCGGTAGCATGTGCTTCAACACACATACGGGGGCGCCATGGTTTCGACGTGGTCGGTTCTCCGGCAGAGCTGCAAGCCGAGGTTTCCGGTAGGCCTCGTGAAACAACCGGAAAACAACGCAAGTGCGGAAAATCACCTCGCACTCGCTGCCTAGCCTAAACACCTAGCGCAGCGTGTCGCCCCGAGCAGGGCCCGTAGCTCGGGATCCGGCATCAACGAACGGGCTGGCGCCAATGGAAAGCCAATCGCCGGCGGCGCGAGACTCTAGGATGGCTAGCCCGCCGGTAGGTTGGTTGCGAACCAGCCGTCCGGGCGAAACTTCAATCGCAGCCTAAGCTTGTAGACGCTCGGTCGGTGCGTCCGCGGACGCGGGTTCGATTCCCGCCGCCTCCATTGCGATCGTTCCAAGAAGCGATCCAAGACGTAAGCGCCGAGAACGATTCAAGACGAAGAGGCCCGAAGGGCTCTCGGTCGTCGGGAAGCGCGTGTTTCGACGCGCCGCGTCGCGGGCAGAGGCCCTGAGGCTATCCCGGATACCAGACGACGCGCGGTTCGTCGGGGTCGCGCTCGTAGCTCCATGCTTCTTCCACCAGCCGCTCGAGGTCGTAGCGTGGGCGCCAGGCGAGCAGGAACTTCGCTTTCGCGTTGTCGAGCCAGGTCGAGTGGTACGGCGTGCGGATCTCGACCGTGGGCAGGCCGCGGGACTCGGCGAGGTAGGCGCCGAGCTCTCCGTAGTCGACCGGCTCGTCCATGCAGATGTTGAACGTCTGACGCCGTGCGGCCGGCTGGTCGAGGGCGGCGAGGATCGCGTCCACGAGATCCTCGACGTGAACGAAGTTCCGCTTCACCGGCCGCCCGTCCTCGTCGAGCATCACCGGCACCGCTTCTCGCTCGACGTAGGCATCCGCCTGTTCGGCGCCGACGAGGTCGCGCCAGCGCGGCCCACCGAACACGTCCTCCCCGAACGAGAGCTGGTACCGGAAGTCGTCCTTCTCCATGATCCACGGCGCCCGGAGACAGCAGTAGTCGAAGTCGTACTGGAGGCCGTACTGCTCGAGCATCACTTCCTCGAGCACCTTCGACAGCGCGTAGCAGCCGGGGTAGGCCGTGTGCGGCTGCGTCTCGGTGACGGGGAGGGGATGCGGATAGAAGAAGTGCCCGACCGCGGCATCTCCGCCGACCAGGACGAGCCGCCGGAAGGTGGGACTGACGCGGCAGGCTTCGAGCAGCCAGAAGAGCCCCTTGACCGTGACGTCGAAGATCGTTTCGGGGGTCTCCTTGGTCGTCGCCAGGTGAATCACATGGGTGGCGCCCTCCGTGGCGGCATCCACGACGTCGCGCTGCTCGATCGAGCCCGCGACGACCTCGAGCCGCGCTTCAGGTTGCAGCAGCCGGTTGTGGCACAGCGCTCTGATCGTGATCCCGGCTAGCCGCTCGTCGGGGGAGGAGAGCACCCTGCGGATGAACGCCTGGCCGACCTTGCCGGTCGCGCCGGTGACCAGGACCAGTGGCGCTTCGTCCACGCTGCGAGTATGACCGTTCCGGTGCTAGGTGACGTGCAAGAGATCGCCGGCGTCTTCCGGACGGCGGCAGCGTCCACAGCAGTTCCGATCGAGTGGTGATTTCGATCACGGCGTGCGCACCTAGTTGGCGGGAATCTTCGCGGGTTCGATTCCCGCCGCCTCCATCGCAACGGTTCCTCAGGTCAGCTGTGACGTCTGGCTCGATTGTCTCCGAACTCGGGCGACTTGCACGTAGCAGCGGCCAGGGTGAGAGCAAGCGCTACGTCGAGCTCCGGCTGGAGCCCGCCGAAGTGATCCCGGACACCGCCCAAGTGCTCAGCTTGCACGAGAACACGGTCCGCAACTCGTGGGGGCTCGTCCGACAGGGGAGGCTCGCCGTAGCGAGCCTCCCCTGGTTGCTGTGTCGCTCTTCTCGTGCTCGTGGTTGCGATTGTCGTTGTCGTTCTCGCCGTGCTGATCGTAGTTTCTGACCGTCAGACCCTGACTAGCTGGGTATGAGTCCGGCGCATTCGCCGAGTGCTTTGCCTGTGACGGTGTTGGGTTGGCCGCCGCTGTCGCCGATCTGGGCGGCGGGGGTGTTGCCGTAGCAGATGAGGTTGCCGGCGATGGTGTTGGTTGCGACCTCGGTTGAGTCGGGGTCTGCGCCTGCTGCGAAGCCGGTGCAGTGGTTAGCGGGGTTCGGGTCGTTGTCGTCGCAGCCGATGGGGGTCTGGTGGACGAGGCTGGCGTTGTTGGTGAGGATCAGGTTGCCGCCGACGGTGTCGCGGAGGGCGCCGATCCAGCCGCCTTGCCAGCCGTTCATGATCAGGTTGCCGTCGATGGTGTCGTCCTTGGTGGGGAAGTTCAGGAACTGGCTGGTTCCTGGTCCGCCGCCGTTGGAGGTCACGTTGCCGTGGACGGTGATCCCGCTGAGGTAGAGGTCGAGTGGCCGGTTGGCGTTGATGTCTCCGTTCACGATCGTGTTGGTCTTGATCCCGGGCGGCCCGTAGTTGCCCAGGCCGAGCACCGCCCCTTTGCCGACTTTCACGTCGCCGTTGATCGCGACCTTGGCAGACATGAACGGGACACCGGAGGCGTGGTTGTTCAGGACGGCGCCGTCGGCGATCGTCAGGTCGCCGTTGATCGTGATATCGCCGTTGAAGCGGCAGACGCCGGTGACGGTCACGGACGCCGTAACTGCCGGCCGTGATGTCCTGCGGCGAGGCCGCCGTCCCACCCGAACAGGTGATGGGGCCGCCGGGTATGAGTCCGGCGCATTCGCCGAGTGCTTTGCCTGTGACGGTGTTGGGTTGGCCGCCGCTGTCGCCGATCTGGGCGGCGGGGGTGTTGCCGTAGCAGATGAGGTTGCCGGCGATGGTGTTGGTTGCGACCTCGGTTGAGTCGGGGTCTGCGCCTGCTGCGAAGCCGGTGCAGTGGTTAGCGGGGTTCGGGTCGTTGTCGTCGCAGCCGATGGGGGTCTGGTGGACGAGGCTGGCGTTGTTGGTGAGGATCAGGTTGCCGCCGATGGTGTCGCGGAGGGCGCCGATCCAGCCGCCTTGCCAGCCGTTCATGATCAGGTTGCCGTCGATGGTGTCGTCCTTGGTGGGGAAGTTCAGGAACTGGCTGGTTCCTGGTCCGCCGCCGTTGGAGGTCACGTTGCCGTGGACGGTGATCCCGCTGAGGTAGAGGTCGAGTGGCCGGTTGGCGTTGATGTCTCCGTTCACGATCGTGTTGGTCTTGATCCCGGGCGGCCCGTAGTTGCCCAGGCCGAGCACTGCCCCTTTGCCGACTTTCACGTCGCCGTTGATCGCGACCTTGGCAGACATGAACGGCACACCGGAGGCGTGGTTGTTCAGGACGGCGCCGTCGGCGATCGTCAGGTCGCCGTTGATCGTGATGTCGCCGTTGAAGCGGCAGACGCCGGTGACGGTCACGGACGCGTAACTGCCGGCCGTGATGTCCTGCGGCGAGGCCGCCGTCCCACCCGAACAGGTGATGGGGCCGCCGGGTACGAGTCCGGCGCATTCGCCGAGTGCTTTGCCTGTGACGGTGTTGGGTTGGCCGCCGCTGTCGCCGATCTGGGCGGCGGGGGTGTTGCCGTAGCAGATGAGGTTGCCGGCGATGGTGTTGGTTGCGACCTCGGTTGAGTCGGGGTCTGCGCCTGCTGCGAAGCCGGTGCAGTGGTTAGCGGGGTTCGGGTCGTTGTCGTCGCAGCCGACGGGGGTCTGGTGGACGAGGCTGGCGTTGTTGGTGAGGATCAGGTTGCCGCCGATGGTGTCGCGGAGGGCGCCGATCCAGCCGCCTTGCCAGCCGTTCATGATCAGGTTGCCGTCGATGGTGTCGTCCTTGGTGGGGAAGTTCAGGAACTGGCTGGTTCCTGGTCCGCCGCCGTTGGAGGTCACGTTGCCGTGGACGGTGATCCCGCTGAGGTAGAGGTCGAGTGGCCGGTTGGCGTTGATGTCTCCGTTCACGATCGTGTTGGTCTTGATCCCGGGCGGCCCGTAGTTGCCCAGGCCGAGCACCGCCCCTTTGCCGACTTTCACGTCGCCGTTGATCGCGACCTTGGCAGACATGAACGGCACACCGGAGGCGTGGTTGTTCAGGACGGCGCCGTCGGCGATCGTCAGGTCGCCGTTGATCGTGATGTCGCCGTTGAAGCGGCAGACGCCGGTGACGGTCACGGACGCCGTAACTGCCGGCCGTGATGTCCTGCGGCGAGGCCGCCGTCCCACCCGAACAGGTCAACCGACGCTGACTGTCCTTCCCGTGCTTCTCGTGTTGCCACGGTTGCCGTGGTTGTCTGCCAGCGCCGTCGGCCCACCTACGACAAGCAAAGCGGTGACGACGGCGAGGGCGAGCAGAGAGCGTCTATTCACAACTTTCCCCTCCTGTTTCGGAACAGTGCAGATACGACACGGACCCTAACCGACGGCGGGGCGTGGCTGACGGATGGCGGGAATCTTTCGCGGCGTCGATTCCCGCCTCCATCCCGGTCACAGTGAGCAGCGTGCGGGTGCGACCCGGCACCTCGATTCACCACGCATCGCCGCTCGGTTACCTTGCCATCGATGAAGATCTCGCTTACCCCCCGGACCACGGAGTTCTTCGTGCTGTTCGCGAAGGACGGCGAGAATGCGCTCGACGTTGCGCGGCTCGTCGAACGCCGGTTCCGCGACCATCCGAACTCCCAGGTCACGCAGGAAGAGGTGAAAGCCGGAGAGACCGCGGGGGATCGAATCACGCGCGACCTGATCGTGCTCCTCAACACGCAGTATCTGACGCCGTTCGACCGTGAGGACATCTACCTTCTCGCCACCGAGATCGACGACGTCGTCGACTACCTGGAGGAGGCTTCCGACCTGCTCGGCCTCTACGGCGTCGAGATGCCGGCGCGACGCGCGGTCGAGCAGTGCGGGATCATCGTGAAGGCAGTGGAGCAGCTCTCGCTGGCCTGCTCGAACCTGAAGGGGATGAAGGGCGTGCAGGAGGCGCTCATCGAGCTGAAATCACTCGAGGATCAGGGTGACCACATCCTCCGCGAGGCACTCGCATCGCTGTTCCGCGACAACAGCATCGACCCGCTGATCGTGATCCGCTGGAAGGACATCTACGAGGCGCTCGAGCGGGCCCTCGATGCCTGTGAGACGGCTGCCAACGTGATCGCGAACATCCTCGTCAAGAACGCGTAGCTGTCTCAGATGACTGTGACTCTCGTCACCGTGATCGTGGTGGCGTTGTTCTTCGACTTCACGAACGGCTTCCACGACACCGCGAACTCGATCGCAACGAGCGTGTCGACGCGGGCCATGTCGCCGCGAAACGCGGTCTTGATGGCGGCGATCTTCAACTTCATCGGAGCGTTCATCTCCTTCAAGGTGGCGGCGACTATCGCCAAGGGAATCGTCAACCCTGACGCGATCACCTTGAAGGTCATCCTTGCCGGTCTTGTCGGCGCCATCACCTGGAACCTCGTGACGTGGTACCTCGGGTTGCCGTCGAGCTCGAGCCACGCGCTGATCGGCGGGATCATGGGGTCGGCGATCATGGCGGACGGCTGGTCTGTCGTACAGTGGTCGGGCCTCTGGCAGAAGGTGCTGAAGCCCTCGTTCATCTCGCCCTTCGCCGGTCTCGCGTTCGCCTTCGTTCTCATGACCGCAATCGTGTGGGTGATCAAGCGAAGGTCGCCTGCGAAGGTCAACCGTGTGTTCCGGCGCGGCCAGCTCGTCTCGGGGGCCTTCGTGGCGCTCACGCACGGAACGAACGACGCGCAAAAGACGATGGGCATCATCGCCCTGGCGCTCGTTTCCTCGGGGCACCTCAACCCCGACTTCACGCGGCCGCCCACCTGGGTGATCGTCTGCGCGGCTCTCTCGATGTCCGCAGGCACGTACGCCGGCGGATGGCGGATCATCCGAACCCTGGGGACTCGCATCGCGAAGATCGATCCTCCGCAAGGCTTCGCGGCGCAGACGTCATGTGCCGCGATCCTGTGGGTGACGGCCCACTTCGGATATCCCGTATCGACCACTCAGGTGATTTCAGGATCGGTGATGGGCGCGGGCGCGACGCGCGGCCTGCATGCCGTGCGCTGGGGAGTGGCCGGGAACATCGTCGTGGCCTGGATCTTCACGATCCCGATGGCCGGTCTCGTGGGCGCCGGGATGGAGCTCGTCACCCGGCTGCCGGGCGGTGATCTGATCGTGTTCGGGTTGGCGGTTCTGATCTCCGGGACAGCTTTCATGGCCCGCCGCTGGGAGACGCGTCGTTTGCTGCCGCCCGAGGCGCTCCAGAGCGCTCCGATCTAGAAGGCACTCGGAACGCCGCAGTGCGGGTGCGGACATCTTGCGTCGGGGTTCGGAATGTCCGATACTGCGAATGATCCTGCGGCGCAGGTCTCGTGAAGGCCCTTCGATGTCGACAGGGAAGGCCGAACGGTGTTGCTTCGTAAGTCCGCGTTTGTCGTGTTCCGCTCGCCGCCGCGTCCGTGGCAGCCGTGGCGTGTGGCGCCCGTACGGATGAGGCCGTGAGCGCGGGGTCGGCTTCATGTGCGCCGCTCGCCAATGTGACCGGACTCAGAGGAACCGTGCGATTCGCGTTCTCGGGGAGTGCGACCGGCGAAGACCAGTGCACAACTGCGATGTGTCGAGTTAGAGAAAGATCGGCGATGCCACCCCGTTCTGGGTCGTGATGTCGACGTTGCCAAGAAGTAGTCGCACCGGATTCACTCTCATCATTTCTCGATGGTCATGAAGGAAGGAGCCAGGCATGGACTACATCTCTCTCCGTCGAAAGGCATTCCAGATCGTGGCCGCTACCAGTCTGGCCGCAGTGCTCGCCGCCTCCATCGCCGCCGGCGCAACCGAGGCCGCCAGAGCGCCGTCACCGGGTCTCACGGGCTCCTGGTCCGGCACGTACGGCGGTACCTTCTCCGGGACGTTCAGCCTGCACTGGACGCAGACGGCGTCGAAGCTAAAGGGCTCGATCACGATCACATACAAGGGGCAAAGCAAGAAGACCGGCGTCACGGGGAAGGTAAACGGAGGCTCGATCTCGTTCGGGGCCGTCGGGCCGGCCGGCGTGATCTCCTACACGGGCTCGGTATCGGGCACCTCGATGTCGGGTCATTACACGACCCCCGCGGGAGGCGGCAGCTGGAGCGCCCACAAGACCTCCTGAGGAGCTCTTCAGCCCGCCGGAAATCCTGGCCGCGGCGAGAGGCTCGGCTGGCTCTCGTCGAGCCGTAATCTGCAGGCGTGGAGGTCACGATCTGCAGGACGTGCGCCGTGGAGCACGCCACTCCCGTCGGCGTCTGCGCCATCTGCGCCGACGAGCGGCAGTGGGTGCCCGCGACCGGACAGGCCTGGACGACCCTCGAGGAGCTCCGGGTCGCCGGAACGTCGATCGAGATCGTCGAGCTGGAGCCAGGGCTCCACGGGGTCAGCGCCGCGCCGGGAGTGGGCATCGGGCAGCAGTCGAAGCTGCTCGTCACCGCCGCAGGAAGCCTGCTCTGGGATCCGATCGGCTACCTCGACGACTCCGCCGTCGAGAGAATCCTCGCTCTCGGGCCGGTCAACGCGATTGCCGCGAGCCACCCGCACATGTTCGGCGTCTCGGTCGAATGGAGTCGGCGGCTCCGCGGGGCGCCCGTGTACGTCAACGACGCCGAACATGCCATTTGTCGCCCGCCCGGACGGCGCGATCCGCCCGTGGTCGGGGCGCATCCGAGCCGCTCCCCGGCGTGACGCTTGCGCAGGTCGGCGGCCACTTCCCCGGGAGCGCCGTCGTGCATTTCGCGGCACCCGACGGGAAGGGGGTGCTTCTCTCGAGCGACACGGTCTACGTGAACCCTGACCGGGCCTCTGTCTCGTTCATGCGCAGCTTTCCGAACCACATCCCGTTGTCGCCGGCGGTCGTCGCACGACTCGTCGCCGCGCTCGACGCGTTCGAGTACGACCGGCTCTACGGGAACTTCGCGAACGCGATCCAAGCCGATGGGCGTGCGGTCGTGCACAGGTCTGCCGAGCGCCACGCGGCCTGGGTCCGTGGCGACCACGACGATCTGACCTGAGCGCGCCCGGGCCGAGCCGGCTCGCACGCGGCGGGTATCGTCGCCTCACGGATGGAGAGCGTCAGCGTCAAGCGCGACGACGGGACGATCGACTGGCGTCAGAGTGCCGGCGTCGGGGGTGAGCTCGATCCCGCGCAGCTCGAGCGTCTCTACTGGGACGAGATACGCCGCGTGACCCACGGCGCGGCGACGTTCTCGCGGGAGGCGATCCGCGTCGGGGGTTACTGGCCGGCGCTGCTCCGGTTCGGGCCGCTCGTCGACGGGCGGCGCACGATCGCGGGCGGCGTCTTCGCGCGCAGGGCGGGCGGGTCGATCGGCTGGAAGTCGGAGAGCGGGCAGACATCGGTGACGATCGAAGGGTTCGCACCACTGCTCCGCGGGCCGTTCTGGCGCGTCGAGAAATGGTTCCACGACCTGGTCGGCCGTCGGTTTCTCGCCCGCGTGGCCGTCGAGACGAGCTGAATTGCGGGTCGCGGTCATCGGTGCCACCGGCACGATCGGCCGCCCGCTCGTCGAGGCGCTGTCGCGCGAGCACGACGTGGTCGGCGTCGCGAGGCGGCCGCCTCCGTCCGACGACAAGGCCAGCTGGATAGCGGCCGATGCGACCGACGCGACCGCGATCCGCGGAGCGCTCGAAGGCATCGACGTCGTCTACCACCTCGTGCACTCGCTCGGAAGCGGCGACTTCGAGGAGCGAGACCGCGCGGCGGCATCCGCGATCGCCGACGGAGCGGCGGACGCCGGCGCATCGCAGATCGTCTACCTGGGCGGGCTCGGCGAGACGAGCTCCGACCTCTCCCCGCACCTTCGAAGCCGGGCCGAGACGGCTGCGATCCTCGGCGCTGGGTCGGTCCCGCTGACGACGCTGCGCGCGGCCATGATCGTCGGGCCGGGGAGCGCCGCCTTCGAGACGATCGTCGCGCTCGTCGAGCGACTTCCGGTGATGGTCTGCCCCCGCTGGGTCTCCGTGGAGACACAGCCGGTCGCGCTCGACGACGTCCTGGCCGCCCTCCTCGGCGTCTGTGGCAACGGCGCCGCGTTCGGCGAGACGTTCGATCTCGGCGGCCTGGAGGTGATGACCTACCGGAGCATGATGGAGCGTGTCGCCGCTCTGCTCGACAAGCACCCCGTCATGATCGAGGTTCCGCTGCTCACGCCGAGGCTCTCCTCGTTGTGGCTCTATCTGGTCACCCCGCGAGCGTCTCGGTTGCGCGGCCGCTCGTGGAAGGGCTCCGCGTCCCGACGGTGGCGCACGACGACCGCATCTGGGAGCTCGTACACGCGCGCCGCACGACATTCGAGGAGGCTGTCAGAGCGGCCCTGGGTGAGCGCGGCGCCTGACCCAGGCTCTACCTGGCGAAACGCCAGGAGCAGCGCTTCGTCGCCGTTGCCGCGCCCGGCTGGAACGGCCCGAAGGACCCCTTGACGGTCGTCGTCGGCATCGAGCCGGAGACCTTCGTGCTGGTGCCGCCGGCCACCATCGGCGGAAGCTGTGTCTCGAATGCCTCCAGCCCCACCCGGCCGGGTGTCTGCTCAACGCCGCCGATCGTGACCCGCTGTGTCCCGGTGATGCCGTTCTGGACGCGGAGCTGCGTGTTCGCCTGGCCGATCAGGAGCTTGCCATCCGACGTCCTGACGAAGAACCGGAACTGACCGGGAGCGGCGGCCTTCACCGTCCAGGTGATGTCCCTCGACTGGTCACCCTGAGTCACATGCGAGGAGCCGCTGCCCGTATCCGTCCAACTGGAAGGGACGAGCTGGAAGCTCCCCTGAACCTTCGTGGGGCCGCTGACCTTCCATCTCTGCGTCTCCGAATGCTGGTAGCCGGGGCCCGTGACGACGATCGTGCACGAGGCAGAGCCCGACCAACCGGACGGCGCCACCGCTCCGCCGGAGCCCACAGTGAGAGTTGCGGCCGATGTGGTCGAGGCCGCCAGCGCGGCCGCAACGAACAAGGTGCGACGCACGCCGGAAGTCTGGCACAGGTCAAGGATCTCCTCAACTCTCGGTCCGTCCGGGTTTGCGGTCTTCCCGCAAGACGGATCAGCACGGGTACCGATGAAAGTGGTGCGAGCCGCTGTGACGCTTGCGCGGCCCATGCCGGGGACCTACCCGGTGGGGCACTGACAGACGAGAGGGGAACAGATGGATGAGATTGGACCCGTCGACTACGCGGTGATCGTCTTCCCGAGCAACGACTTCAAGGGTGAGATCGCACCGGCGCTCGCCGACCTCGTCGAGGCGGGCACGATCCGGCTGATCGACGCGGCGTTCGTCAGCAGGGACGAAAAGGGCGAAGTATTCACGTTCGAGCTCACGGAGCTCGCTCCCGACGTGCAAGAGGCGTTCGACGCGCTCGGTATCGAGGTGGAGGGGTTGTTCAGCGACGAGGAGCTTCTCGCCGCCGGCCACGACCTCGAGCCGAACTCGTCGGCAGCCCTGCTCGTGTGGGAGAACGTCTGGGCTCGCAAGGTCGCCCAGGCAATACGTGATGCAGGCGGAGCCCTGTTGGCGTTCGAGCGCGTTCCGCACGATGTCGTTCAGGCAGCGCGCGAATACGCACTCGAAGAGATGAAAGCCTAGGACAGGAGGATTCAGATGAGAGGACGTAGAGGGCCCGGCCTGATCGGGACGGCTGTGGTCGTGGGCGGCGCGGCGCACATGGGCGCGAAGAGCGCCCAGAAGAGTCAAGCCGCAGCTCAGCAGGAAGCCGCGCAGAACGCGCAGATCGCGGAGCTTCAAGCCCAACAGGCGCCTCAGGCCGGCGCAGTTGCTCCGGCCGCGCCCGCAGAGCCCGACACGGCGGCGGAGATCCAGAAGTACGCAGCGTTGAAGGACCAGGGCCTGCTCACCGACGACGAGTTCGCGGCCAAGAAGAAACAGATCCTGGGGATCTAGGAGCCGGGCCGAAGCCGGACTCGCGCTGGTCGCCTCGGCTGAGGCGACCAGCAAGCCGCCTGCGACGGCTGGGCGGTGGCGCCCAGTAGCATCGCTCGATGGCGCCGTCGACACGTGAAGGGATCGAAAGGCGCTCGATGCTGTCGTTGTCGGGCGGCCATTTCGCGGTCGACTTCGCGTCGGGAAGCGTGCCGGCGATGATCCCGTTCCTCACCGCCCGCTTCGATCTCGGCTACGCGCTCGCAGCCGTTCTGCTCCTCGCGGCCACGGTCTCGTCGTCCCTCGTCCAGCCGTTGTTCGGGCTGTGGTCGGACCGGCGTGGAGTCCTGTGGCTGATCCCCGGCGGGATCGTGCTCGCCGCTGTGGGCGTGGGCGGTGCGGCGATCTCGCCCTTGTATCCGGTCGTCGTCGTGCTCGTCTTCGCGGGTGGTCTCGGAGTGGCCGCATTTCATCCCGAGGGTGCGAAGTTCGCGGCGTACGCGAGCGGGCCCAAGCGTGCGAGCGGGATGTCGTACTTCAACGTCGGGGGCAACGCCGGCTATGCCGTGGGGGCGTTCGCGACTGGCGAGCTGGTCGTCTGGCTCGGTCTCGTCGGTGGGTTGGTGGCGATGGTGCCCGTGCTCATCGCGTCGCTGATCATCGCCCGGGAGTTGCCACGTCTTTCGAGACTGACCCCGACGCGTGGCTCCGGGGCACTCGATCGTGGTGTCGACCGTCGCCGAGCGATGGCGTTGCTGGGGGCCGTGATCGCGCTGCGGAGCGTCCCCTGGTTCGCGCTTCTCGCGTTCGTCCCCCTCTGGGTCGTAGCCCACGGGCATTCGAAGTCGGATGGAAACCGCCTCCTGTTCCTGATGCTTCTCGCGGGCGCGATCGGGACACTCGTACTCGGACCGGTTGCGGACCGCGTCGGGCTACGCAGGACGCTCGTGGTGACGCAGGCCGCCATCGCGCCGCTGATCCTCGCCTTCATCTACATCGGCGGGGTCGTCGGCGTGATCTCGCTGATGCTCGTCGGCGTATGTGTCGTCGGCACCTTCGGCGTGACGATGGTGCTCAGCCAGCTCTACCTGCCACGCCACGTGGGGATGGCCTCAGGTCTCTCGATCGGGCTCGCGATGGGCATCGGCGGGATCGCCGCCGTCATCCTCGGGGCGGTCGCCGACGCCGTCGACCTTCGATTGGCGCTGACGGTCAGTGTCATCGCACCGGCGCTCGGCGTGCTCGTCTGCCTCCAGCTGCCCGCACCCGCCCGGTCGGCTGCACGCGTTCCGGAGCCGGCCAGGCCGCTTGCGCTGACGGCGGACTGACCGAGCTCATCTCGCAAGTCAAGCTGAGCGCCTTTCGTGCCGATTCTTGGCCGATGAGCCCGCTCTCGAGTCAGGACGACCTCCTCCAGCGGAAAGCCGCGGAGCACGCCGAAATTGCGCGCCGCCGACAGCGCGAAGCCGACGAGATTCGCGGGCTCGCCGAAGCCTGCGCACGCTACTGGGAGCTGCTGGAGGAATTCGTCGTCAGAGCGGGGGAGCTCGGAGTCCAGCCGCGGAGGTGCCGGCCGGTCTCGGTCAGGGGCTCGACATCCCGAATCGAATGGGTCGACGGGTACCAGCTGAGAAGCGGATCGGTGATCGCGGCGCCACCCCTCCAGTACTGCGCCAAGGAGCGGCGCCGACTGTCCCGACCGAGAACGCATACGCACCAGGTCGAGGAGATCTCGCTCTTCGTCTTCTCGATCGACGCCGGGCTCTCGACGGGCCTCGGCGAGCCGAAGACGCCCTCCGGTCGAAGGCTGGCCGCCGATCGAACGGTGGGACCGCGCAGCCAACGTGCTGCTCGCGCTCGAGGCCGAGCTCGAAGCGAGCCTGCTCGAGCTGATGGACTCCGCCGAGCCTCGGTAGGAATCCCGAAGCGCCCGGCTCCCGCGCGGCCGCCGCCGCCACACAGCGACGCAACCGTAGAATCGCTGACTTGTCCGGAGATGCTGGAGGGGGGCCCGGCGTGCCCGTAGGGGACGACCGGAGGCGGAGGTGGACGCTCGTCGCGGTGTGCGCGACGACGTTCATGCTGCTGCTCGACATCACGATCGTGGTTGTCGCGCTGCCGAGCATCCAGCGCCGGTTCGGCGCCGGCCTGAGCGGCTTGCAGTGGACGCTCGATGCTTACGCGCTCACGCTCGCGGTGCTGATCCTCACCTGCGGCGCGCTCGCAGACCGCTACGGGCGTCGCCTCGTCTTCCTGATCGGCGTCGTCGTGTTCACCTCGGCATCCGCGCTTTGCGGTGCGGCCTGGAGCATCACAGTGCTCGATCTCGCCCGCGCGTTGCAGGGAGTGGGGGGCGCAGCGCTGTTCGCGACCGCACTCGCCCTGATCGGACATGAGTACCGGGGCGTCGAGCGCTTCGGGGCGCTCGCGATCTGGGGCGCGACGGTCGGCGCGGCGGTCGCGTCGGGGCCGCTGATCGGCGGCATCCTCACCGATACCGCCGGCTGGCGCTGGGTGTTCTACGTGAACGTGCCGATCGGGATCTTCGCGCTGTTCCTGGCTCTCACGAGGATGTCGGAATCGCGCGACGTCGACGCCCGCCGTACCGACGTCGCGGGTCTCGTCAGCTTCTCGGCGGCGTTGTTCCTGATCGTCTTCGGGATCCTCCGCGGCAACGCGCACGGCTGGACGAGCGGGCTCATCCTCGCTGCGTTGATCGGAGGCGCCCTGCTGCTCGTGGCGTTCGTCGTGATCGAGCGCCGGCAGAAGCGCCCGATGCTCGACATCACGTTGTTCGGGCAGCCGGCGTTCGCGGGCGTGTCGATCGCGACGTTCTGCATCGCGGCGGGAATGTTCGCGCTCTTCCCGTACCTCTCGATCTACTTCCAGGACATCCTCGGCTACTCACCGCTCGGTGCGGGCCTCCGGTTCCTGCCGATGACCGCTTTCGTCTTCTTCGTGCCGCTCATCGTTCGCCGCTTCGCGGCCCGCGTGCCCATGCGGACGCTGATCGGCATCGGTCTCGCTCTCGTCGCGGTCGGGCTCGCGCTGATGTGGGGCCTGCTCTCGCCGACCTCGCCCTGGACGGCTCTTCTTCCCGGCCTCATCATCGGCGGGATCGGGATCGGGATCGCCAACCCGGCACTCGCAGCCGCGGCGCTGCGCGTCGTCGACCCGGCTCGAACGGGGATGGCGTCAGGGATCAGCAACACGTTCCGGATCGGCGGCGTCGCCCTCGGCATCGCGGCGCTCGGCGCTCTCCTCGAGAACCGGATCGCGGCCTCGCTCTCCTCGAGCCTCGGAAGCTCGGGACACGGCCTCGCCAACGCGGTCAGCGCCTCGGGCGCCCGTCCGTTCCTGAGCCGGCCCGCCCTTGCGGATGCGGCCACAGGCGCGTTCGTCGGCGGTCTCGGCGACCTGCTCCTGATCGGGGCGATCGTGCTCGCGGCCGGTGCCGTCTGCGGCTACACGCTGCTGCGCGAGCCTCGCCCGGCTGTGGCAGCCGCGACCGAGCCCGCGGCTTACGCTCGCCCCGGGTGTGTCAGACCTCGGCGTGAGGCCTGACACACCAGCTGACCTCTCGCCCTAGGCGTCGACCGTAACTCGCAGGAACGTCGCAGGAATCGAAGTGAAGTCAGGATCGACGCTGACGTTCTGCGCGTCGAAGAGAGCGTTCAGCTCTGCAGCCAGGTCGGCCTCCCGGCCGTTTGCCGCGGCTGCCTCGAACGCATTCATCGTCGGGCCGTAGTACTGCCTGAACTCGTCGAGCAGTTCGGACGGTGGGCTCGGGAAGTTGAACGTGTAGGTGTCCCGCTCGAACGTGATCCTCTCTTCCGGAACTCCCGCGCCTGCGAACCGCTCGATCACGTTCTCCTCGACGCCCCAGGTCATCGGGCTGACGAACCCCTCCGGGGGCGGCGGCGAGTACGAGGAGCTGATCCGCAGGATCTGGGCGACGAGCGTCGGGTCGTTCGGGATCCAGTTCCCCATGACGATCCGGCCACCGGGGCGGGTCACCCGGACGATCTCCTTCGCGACGTCGAACGGTCGCGGCGCGAACATCGCGCCGAAGATCGAGACGACGAGGTCGAAGCTGTGGTCTTCGAGCCCGCTCAGATTCGAGGCGTCCCCTTCCTCGAACCGGCAATTGGTGAGGCCGAGGCCCCGGGCTCGCGCGTTGCCCGCCGCGACGAGATTCGCCGCGATGTCGACGCCGAGGACTTCGGCTCCGAGCCGGGCTGCCGGTATGGCGGTAGTTCCGTCGCCGGAGCCGAGGTCCAGAACCTCGAGCCGCTGGGCGATTCCCAGTGCCCTCACGAGGACCTCGCCGCTCTCCCGCATGCTTTGCGCGATGCGGGTGAAGTCGCCCTTCTCCCACAGCGCCTTGTTCGGGTTGCTTGCCTGCGCCTGCTGATCGGTCGTCGACATGGCCGCTCTCAGACCGCCGCGAGCTGGGGATCCGGGCGGACGATCACGGTGTCGGCGACGGGACGGATCTCGTCGACCGGCAGATCGGCGCACTCGGCGTGGCGGAGGACGGCCGCGGGATCGGCGGCCTGATAGATGCAGACGGTTCCGAGCGTCCCGTCCTCCTCGACGAGCACGTAGCTGCGGATCCAGCTCACCTCGTCGGGCATCTGCTCGTCGCCGACCTGCTTGGAGCGCAGCGCTGCTGCCTCGAGCTCCTCGGGGGTCCGCCAGCCGTTGCGGCGAAGGATTGCGTAGGTGTTCATGGTGCGAAGCCTCCTTGGGTGTGGTCTCGCGGACACTAGGTCCCACACCTTCCCGAAACCTTCCCCGAGGACTCAGGCGAGGGACGTGAGGCGTGCCGTGACGCGATCCGCGTCGAGCAGACGCCCGTGCTGCGCGAACGCATCGCCTGCCAGGCGCAGTCGCTCGCTTGCCTCCGTCAGATCGCCAGAGGCAAGGGCAAGCTCGCCGCGCGCCTCGTCGATCGCCGCAGGCCAGGGGCCGCCGTCCCGCCAGAGGCCGGCGGTTGCCTCGGCTTGCATCAGGAACATCGTCGCTGCCTCGACTGCGTCCGCCCGTGCAGCGGTGATCGAAGCGGCCACGCGGAACGCCATGCCGCAATATGCGCAGACGAGCTCTTGCTCGCGGAGGTATGCCGCGGCATCGTCGAGCCGCCGCCCGCCGAGCGCGGGGTCGTCGCTGGCGCGAAGGAAGGCGGCGTATCCAAGCGGCAAGAGGTGGCCGCTGATCGGCGACCAGCGTGAGATGACGAGGGCGTCGGAAAGAAGCTGGTCTCCCTCGGCGAGTTGGCCACGTGCGCGGGCGGCTTCACCGAGCCGGACGCTGGCGAGCGCCTCGGCAGAGACGGCGCCGATCTCACGGCTCAGCCGAACCGCCTCTCGAAGTCGCGCTTCGGCCTCCTCGCTCGCTCCAGTGACGAGTGCGATCTCGCCGAGGAGCGTCGCGGCGAAGATCTGCGCGCGGCGCGCGCCCGATCGCGTGGCGTTCCCGTAGAGCTCAGCTGCGACGGCGCGGATGCGCTCGAGCGGGGCGCCGCTCGTCAGCGCGAACTCCGCGACGCACATATGGCCGTCGAACAGGGTGTCTGCGAGATCCGGGGAGAGCAGAGAGGTGTCGAGCCCGCTTTGCACCGCAGCCGGCCAATCGCCGGTGCTGTGGGCAACCATCACCTGGATCTGCACAGACATGCGCGCCTCTCGTGTCAGCCCGTTGGCAAGCGCCAGCGCCTCGGCGTCGGCCGCGATCCGGCCGGCTGCGTCCGCGTCGCCGCTGAACCAGGCCGAGGCGCCCTGCGCGAGCAGATGGGCGACGCGCTCCCGGTCGGAGCCCGGCGCGAGCGGTGCGAGCGTGGCCCGCGCCGCATTCGGGTCGCCACTCACGAGCTGCGCCCAGGCCTGGCGGATGCGGAGGGCCATTCCTTCCGGGCCGGCCGCGGCGGCAGCCTCGGCGTAGGCAGCGGGGGCGCCCCGGTCACCTGTGGCCATCAGCAGGTCGGCTCGCGTTGCCAGCAGGTCGGCGCGTTCGGCGACCGGGGCCTCGGCGAGCGCGCGCTCGACAGCGGCGAGTGCCTTGTCGAAGGCGGCGCCGCCCGCGATTCGCGCGTTCAGGGCGAGTGCTTCGAGGCCGGGCTGCAGACCGAGCGTCTGGAGTGCCGCGGTGAGCCGCTCGAAGGCGCGGATCGCGCCGGGCCGGTCGCCCGCAGCGAAGCGGGCGCGCATGACGGCTAGCTGCGCGGGCTCATCCGCTGGATCCTCCTCGGCGAGCTCCTCCCAGCGGCCGGCTCCACGAAGCGCGTCCAGATAGCGCGAGCGAAGCGCCCGCCTCGGTTCCTCGGCCCATGGCACGTACGGGTCGTCGGGAAGCAGTTCCCCGGGGTAGAGCCGCGGGTCGGGTGACGCCTCGAACCGCTCGACGTCTGTCTCCACCCGCGCGTCAGGCGCGAGCATGACGAGCCCGCCGCGAAGCACGAGGCCATCGGCGTCGCCGAGCGCTCGTCGTGCGTGATGCGCCGCCTTGTGCAGGTTCGCGTGCGCGGCCTCGGCGCCGAGCTGGGGCCACAGGTCGTCGAGCACGCGGTCGCGAGGCAGCCGGTGGTCTCTTGCCAACGCGAGCAGCTTCACGAGATCCCTGGCGCGCCCGTGCGTCCATGCGGAGGCCGGCACGGGATCGCCGTCCACGCGCACCTCGAACCCGCCAAGCAGAGTCACGGCGACGTGCTGCATCCGCCGCCGATCATCACATATGGAGCCTTCGGGAAGTGGGCTACAGCCGGAACGGCCCCGGGCACGCGTGGATCTTCGGGATCGAGAAGCGCCGGCCTCGGCGTAGTCGGGCGCCGTTGCGTGCGGCACCCAGCGGTCGTGGAGCTCGGTCACCGGCCAGGTCGCCTGCTTGCCCTTCAGCAGCTCGAACCGGATATCGACCTCGCCGGCGATCTCGACGCCCGTGAAGCAGATCTCGCCGTCGCCCATCGACGCGTGCATGTCCCCGACCCCGAACATGCCGCCCGTTTGACGAACCGGGAAATAGATCCGGGCGCCCCTGCCATGGAGGTGATCGTCGAGATTCCCGCCATGCCGGTCCGCTCGGCCGTTCGAGATCGTCTCGTTCGCGGTCGCCACGCCGACCACGCCCACCATCGGCCGTGCCGGGAAGGAGACTCGCTCGTTCATCTTGACGATTCCGTCGCGCACCTCGAACAGGCGGGTCAGCGGCGCCTCGGCCACGTGGTCCAGCTGCCCGAAGCCGGGGATCAACGTCGCGACGCCCCACTCGATCGGCCGTACGTCGAGGATCTCCGCAACGAGTGAGTCGCCCGGCTCCGCGCCTCTGACCGCGACAGGGCCGGTCGCGCTGTTGATCCTGCCGAAGTCGATCCCGGTGACGAGATCGTCCTCGCTGCAGATCTGACCCGTGAAGCAGTCGTTCGTCTCGAACGTGACGACATCGCCGGGCTCGATCTCCAGAACTGGAGTCAGATCGGGTCCGAAGGACCAGATCACCTGATCGCGTGAGAGCCGGTGCTGGGGCATCGATCCTCCAGGTCGTGGGCTGGTCGGCCGCACGCTAGCCGCCGCGGCCCGGCGAGGCTGCCACGGCTGTAGGGTGTCCCCGCTATCGGCGTCGGTGCTTTCGCTCCTCTACCAACGAAGGAGTCCTTCCATGAGTCCTGCCCGCGTGTTCACGTGCCTGTTCGCCGCAGCGATCGTCCTCGTCCCGGTGACCGCCTCGGCCTCCGGCGTGGCGTCGCGCCAAGAGGCCGGTGGGCCGAGCGCGATCTTCACGAGCGGCTACAACAAGTGCAAGCTGGCGTCAGCCGCCGCCATGACCAAAGCGGCGGGGAAGCCGTTGACAGCGGGGAAGTTCGACGGAAAGACCTGTAGGTGGGCGAGCGCGGACGGCAACTACGGCGTCCTCGTCGATTCGCACCCGACCGGTTACCTCGAGATGATGGTGCAGGCGCCCGGCAAGCACGGCAGCGATATCGTGACAGCCGTCCGAGTGGCCGGCTCGTCGAAGACGTGGATCGTCACCCATTCCCACGCGCTCACGGGTAGTTACAACAAGGATCTCTTTGCTCAGTATCCGCAGGGGGTCGTGCAGGTGAGCATGAACTACACGACGGCGCTCTCGAATGCCGCTGTGCTCGGCGTCCTACGCCTGGTCACGAGCAAGTAGCCCTTCGCTCCGAGAGAGGGGGCGCTCAATACGCGGGCTCGGCTATCTCCTCGATCGGGATGCTCACCTGGTGCGCACGGACACGGCTCCCGGTCATGTAGCCCGCTACCGCGACGAGCAGCAGCACCCCGAGAGTGCCGAGCGTCAATCCCTCGAACGTCGCCCGCGAGACGCCCCAGGTTCCCTTGAAGTCGTACGAGAGGCCGAACAGAGGCTCGAGCGTCCCCGGGAACACCGCGACCCAGGAGCCGAGCAGGGCCCAGAAGGTCACCGTGACAGCCGCGATCCAGATCCCGATGCTCCCGCCGGGCACGCGGTAGGGGCGATGGACGTCGGGGAAGACGTAGCGGAGCTTGAGGCTCGCCGGGAAGATCCACAGGTACGCGAGCAGCGTTGTCGAGGTCGCCATTGCGAGGACGACGGTGAACGCGTCCGCGGCGCTACCGCTCTGAAGCAGGAGCACGGCCGCCACCATGAACATCGACGACGCGACGCCCGAGAGGAGGTTGCAACGGACGGGCGTGCCCAGGCTCTTGTTGAACACCCCGAACTGCGGGAAGAACGAGCCGTCCGCCGCCGAGACGGCGAGAACGCGGTCGGCGCCGATCATCCAGACGGCGCCTGACGTCATGAGCGTGAAGATGAACCCGAGAGCAGTCAGGTCGAACAGGGTGTTCGACGCGCTGCCGTAGACCGTGAAGGTCTCCTTGACCGAGTCCATGAAGCCGCCCAGACCGGTGATCGCCGATGCCGGGAGCACGACGACGATCCCGATGATCGGCACGCAGTAGAGGATGATCCCGAGGATCCCTGACCGAAGAACCGAGATCGGCACGTCCTTCTGGGGGTTGACCATCTCCTCCGCAGCGCCGTTCTGCAACTCGAAGCCGACGTAGTTGAACAGGATCGCCGGTGCGAGGGCGAACAGCACTGCGAGCGACGGTGAGAGCTTGCCGAAGGCGAAGCTGTGAAGACCGTGCTTGCCGGCGTAGATGAGCAGCGTCAGGCTGAAGAAGCCGAGCACGAGGATCCGCGCGATCGCGCCCGCGTTCGGGATCCACTTGCCCTTCTGGATCGAGACGATCGCGACCGTGATCGAGAACCAGATGAACAGGAGCTTGAAGATGTAGTCACCTGCCGAGCCCAGATCGTTCACGCCCAGCGCGGGGAGGTTCGTCCGCTCCCAGGCCTCGCTGGCGATGAACGCCAGCGAGCCCCCGACCCAGAACGGGTTGGAGGCCCAGTAGACGACCGCTGCGATTCCGGCGTGAGCGCGTCCGAACGCGAGCTTGACCCACTCGTATGGGCCGCCCTCCTCGGTGAAGGTGCTCCCGACCTCGGACATCAGCAGCATGTACGGAGCGATGAACACCGCGGCGAGCAGGACCAGCCAGAAGATGCCCTGCGGGCCGTAAGACGCCACCACTCCGAGCGTGTCGAGCCCGACGAGCGCGCAGAGCGTGAAGAAGACCATGTCGAACCGCCGCAGGGACTTCTTCAGCTTGACCTTCTGATCGACGGCCAACTGGGTGGCGTGCTCGACTGGAATCGGTGCAGCTGTCACGATGATCCTCCCTCGCGAATGAGGCGAGAGGCTAAACCAATCGCCGCCCGGACGATGTGATCTACCGCTCCCGCAGCCTCGAAATCGTCCGGGCCGGTATCGCAGAGCACCCGGCGAAGGACACGGAAGCTCGTGGGCGAAGGAAGCTCGCGATGAGCTGGCATCGCGGGGAGCTTTGGCTCGACACGGAAGTCCTCTGGTTTCGTGAGCGCGCCCGCGTGCCGGCCTTCTCGGGGATGGGGCCTCTGCCGTCCTTCGGACCGCCGCCGGGGCTTGTCGCTTCCCGGCAACGCCGCGCGGCGCGTTATCGGCGCCGGAACATGCGCAGAGTCCGGGCGACCGCCCTCGTGCTCTCGCCCGCCGTGATTCTTCCGCTCGCGGCGCACCGCTACGGCGGCAACCACGGAGCGAAGGTCCTGATCGAGGACCCGCCGAGCCTGACCTTCCGGCTCGATCCGCGGCTCCTCGAGTCCGGCGACCGGCCGGGCCTTGGCGACGGCGCCCGCGCGGACGATCGCGGGCCGAAAGCGAAGAGCGCGCACCTGCGCATGGCCGCCACCGGCGTGTTCCCGCAGGTCGAATGGCACCACGCGACCTCGGTCGGGCTGCCGTACGACGGCCACCTGATCGACGGAACCCAGCTCCCGATCGACGGTCCGAGCTGGGTCACCTGGGACCCGGTCACCGACAGCGTCCCGAACGAGCCGCACCGGCTCTACGGAAACGAGCACACGATCCGGGCGATCATCTCGGTTCTCGACGCCTACCGCGTTGCTCATCCCGACGCTCCGCGCGCCGTCGTGGGCGACATCAGCCTGAAGGGTGGCGGCCCGATGACCGACGAGCACGTCTCCCATCAGAACGGGCTCGACGTCGACATCTACTACCCGCGAACCGACGGCACGCTCCAGGCTCCGACCTCGCCCGACCAGATCGACCGTGCGCTCTCGCAGGACCTCGTCGACCGCTTCGTCGCGGCCGGGGCGCAGATGATCTTCGTCGGCTTCTCGACCGGTCTCCACGGCCCGTCGGGAGTCGTGATCCCCTACCCGAACCACGACAACCACATGCACGTCCGCTTCCCGCCCCCCGGCAGTTGAGCCGGCCTCCCCCGCCGAGCAATCGACGCACTCGTGTGGTACCAAGTACCCGCGGATGCACGTTCATCGAGGGTCACTCGTCGCAGCCTTCGCGGCGCTCCTCGGCGCCGCGAGCCTGGTGCCGGCCGGTGCCGCGACGGCGGCAGGTGTCCTGCCCTCGCTCTACGTGAACTACGTCGGCACCAGCTGCACCTTCACGCTCACCGCCGACGGCGGCGCGAGCGTAGGGACGATCGCGCCCGGGACGTACCAGATCTGGTTCTCGCAGGATGACTTCGTCTCGTGCGTCGGGCTACCGGACTTCGTGCTCACCGGCCCCGGCGTGTCGGTCGAGACGCCGATCGACGCCGGCACCGGGGCAGCAGCGGAAGCCACCGTCACCTTCCAGCCGGGATCGACCTACGTAGCGTTCGACAGGAGCCAGCCGGTGCTGTCGAAGATCACGTTCTCGACCTCCACGACGGGCACGGCCGGGCTCGTGAACGGCCCCACGAACTCGGGCAAGACGGGCGCAGTGGATACCAGCGCAAACGGCACGCCGGTCGGCTCTGCGACGCAGAAGACGTCGACGCCGGCCGTGAAACGCGGCACCCTCGTCGGAAAGGTCAGTTCATCCGGCAAGGTCACGCTGACCTACCAGGGACGTGTCGTGAGCTCGCTCAAGGCCGGTCTCTACACCGTCTCGGTCACGGACGCGAGCAAGAAGAGCGGTTTCGTCATCCAGGAGAGCAACAAGGCCGCGACGTCCGTCAGCACCGCGCCGTTCACCGGCAAGAAGTCGAAGACGCTCGACCTCGGCAAGGGACAGTGGTTCTTCTACCCGTCGTTCATCGGGCAGAAGACCTACTTCCTCGTCGTCGCCTCCTGAGCACTGCCCGCGGCAACACCGAGGATCCCTCGATCGAGGTATGAGGGCGTCCCGCGTTCCGCCGATGAGAGGGCGTGGCGTCCGCCCTCCCCGTCTACACCGGGCCGTTCGGGCCTGAGCAGGCAGAGCGCCTTCTATGGCGTGCGGGATTCGGCCCGCGGAGCGGGGAGGCCGAGCATCTCGCTGCGAAAGGCCTCCAAGGCGCGGTCGACTCGCTCGTGCATCCACCTGCGACCGACAAGCTCGTAGGCAGGCCGCCCGTCGTCGACGGGGCGCCGATCGCGCCGAAGGACGCCTTCGGTCACGACCATCTCTGGTGGCTCGACAAGATGGTGCGCACCTCGCGCCCGCTCGTCGAGAGGATGACGCTGATCTGGCACGACTGGTTCGCGACGTCGAACGTCACGGTCGGGAGCCAGAAGCTCATGCTCCAGCAGAACGACCTCTTCCGCAACATCGGGCTCGGCTCGTTCGAGGGGCTCGCGATGCGGGTGACGATCAACCCCGCAATGCTGCTGTACCTGAACGGGCTGAACTCGATCAAGGGCTCGCCGAACGAGAACTACGGGCGCGAGATGATGGAGCTCTTCACCCTCGGCCACGGGAGCGGCTACACCGAGACAGACGTCCGCGAGCAAGCCCGCGCGCTGACCGGCTGGACCGCGAACTGGAAGAACGGCGCCGGCTACGTCGATTTCCGCTTCAAGGCGGAGAACCACGACGCCGACATGAAGGTGATCTTCCACAAGGTCGGGCCGTTCAACTGGAAGAACGCCGTGCGGCTCTGCATCGAGCACCCCGCGCACGCCGGCTACTTCGTGAACCGGCTCTGGAGCTACTTCGTCCCTGTTCCGCCCGACCCGAAGACGGCGTCGCTGCTCGAGGCTCTGTACGTCCACTCCGGCCACCAGGTCCGGCCCGTCGTGACCGCGATTCTGCGGCACCCGCTGCTCTACGAGGGGCCGCGGATGGTCAAGTCGCCGGTGGTCTATACCGCCGGCCTCCTGCGCATGCGCGGCGACCGGATCGAGACCGAGGACTGGATCTGGCTCGACGCGATGGCCGGGCAGCAGCTCTTCTACCCACCGAACGTGAGCGGCTGGGACGACACGCGCTGGCTCGACACCTCGACGTTCCGGGCCCGCTGGCTGATCGCGCGCCGCGCCCTCCAGAAGCACTCCTTCAGCCCTGACCACGCCACGCCGGGTGAGCGGCCGCCTGCGGATCCGGTGGTGCTCGTGAACAAGGCGCTCGGATGGTGGAACTCGCTGAACGTTTCGCCGCACACGCGTGCCGCGCTCCTCGACTACGCCACGAAGACGATGGCCGCCACGATCGCCGATGAGAACCGCCAGAAGAGCTTCCCGATCATGACCTACAACGCGCTCCGCCATCTCGCCGCGGTGTCGCCGGAGATGCAGACCGCATGACTCACCACTGCAAGGAGTTCTCGCGCTCGTCGCTGCTCCGTCAGGGGATCGCCGAGGCAGGGCGGGGCCTGCCGTCGATCGAGACCGGCATGCCGCTTCCCGCCGGCACGGGGCTCGACCGGCGGACGTTCCTCTCGCGCACCCTGGGCGCCGCGCTTACGGTCTACGGCGCATCCGCGCTCGGGCCGAAAGCATTCGACGCCGCGATCGCGCGCGCCTCGGCGGCCGGCAACTCGGATCGCGTACTCGTCTCGGTGTTTGCGCCGGGCGGCTGGGATTCGCTCTCCGTCCTCTACCCGAACGGCGACCCGCACTACCGCAGGCTCCGCCCCGAGATCGCCCTGAAGCCCGGCGACGGGCCGGTGTTCAAGACCGACTCGCGCCTGCACTGGCATCCGTCGCTCGAGCCCTTCGCGAAGATGCACGACCACGGGAAGATCACCGTCTTCCCGGCGATCGGCTACTCGCATCCCGACCAGTCGCACTTCACCTCGCGCCACTACTGGGAGGTCGGGGCGCTCGATCCGCAGCAGGGAGCGGGGTGGCTCGGCCGGATCCTCGACGTGATCGGGAACGAGGAGAACGCGATGCAGGGGCTGTCGCTCGACGAGTCGCTGCTGCCCTCGCTCGCAACCGCCCACGTGCCGGTGGCCACGCTCACCGACCCGACCGACTACGCGTTCGACTCGCAGAACGTCTGGGACGTCCCGGGGGCGCTCCTGCCCGACGCGATGGGCGCGCTAGGCGGCCTCACCGATGCCACCGACCCGTTTCTCACCGCCGCGAGCAAGACGGCCCACGATGCAAACCAGCTTCGCCGCCAACTCGGGCGCTTCATCGGCAAGGACGGTCAGGCCCACTACAACACGAAGGTCAAGTACCCGGACGGCGATTTCGCGCACCGCCTGGCCGGGCTCGCCGCGCTGCTGCATGCCGGTTTTCCGATTCGCGCCGTCGCACTACAGGCGCCGGGCGAGTTCGACACGCACTCGGACGAGGGCGGGCCGCTCGCCGACGGGCTCCAGCAGACGGCGCAGGCGCTCGCCGCCTTCCAGGCCGACCTCGAGCAGCGCCACCTCGGCTCGCGAGTACGGACGCTGCTCTGGAGCGAGTTCGGCCGCCGGGCCGAGCAGAACGACTCCAACGGCACCGACCACGGCGCTGCAGGCGTGGCGTTCATGCTCGGCGAGAACCTGCCCCACAAGATGATCGGCGAGTTCCCCGGGCTCGGTCGTGGCGGGCTCGACCGCAACGGGAACCTGAAGGAAACGGTCGACTTCCGCGCCGTCTACTCCTCGCTCGCCGAGCAGTGGTTCCACGTCGACGCCGAGCGCGTGCTTCCGGACGCGAAGAAGATGCCGCGGTTCAACCTCGTCTGATGCGGCGCGCCGCTCTCTTCCTCACCGCGATCGCGGCCGCGTCAACGCTCGGCGCCGCGCCCGCACAGGCCGCACCCGCACGCCTCCAGGTCGTCGAGAAGGAGTACTTCCTGACGCTCTCACGGCTGCACGTCCCGAAGGGGAAGCTGATCCTCCAGGTCGTCAACTTCGGGATGGACAATCACGACCTGGTCGTCCAGAGCAAGGCCGGGAAGACGTGGAAGTTCGCCGTCCTGGCTCCCGAGGCCCACGCGACGAAGACGATCACGCTGACACCGGGCAAATACACGCTCTTCTGCTCGCTCCCGGGCCATCGCGGCCTCGGGATGGTCGCGACGCTGAACGTCACCGGGTAGCCGGTCTTCCCGTCCGGCAGGACGGCGCAGCGAGGCCGACGGTAGGTTTGCGCCGTGGTCACATCCGAAGAGATCGCTCGGATCACGATCTTCGCGCAGCTCCCTGAAGCGGAGCGCGAACGGCTCGCGCGCTCCGTTGCCGACATCGGCCTGGTTGCGGGCGAGTACGCGGCGCACGAGGGCGGCGAACGCGCGCTGTTCGGGCTGCTCGAAGGGCGAATCGAGGCCGTCAAGACCACGGACGGGATCGAGACCGTGGTCGGGCTCCGGCAGCCGGGCGACGTGTTCGGCGAGGTGCCGATAACGCTCGGAACCGTCTTCCCCGTCGGGTTTCGCGCTGCAGAGGCGTCGCGCGTGATGCGGCTCTCGCCCCACGACTACTACACCGTCGCCGCCGCCGCCCCGGGCGTGGCGATCGAGGTCGGCAAGCTTGCCGGGAATCGGATCGGGGGGCCAGGAGGCCTGTCCGGGCTCGCCGCCGCACCGCCGCCGCCTCGCGCGGTAGTAGTTGGGCAACGCTGGGATTCGGCGTGCGCCGAGCTCCGGCACTTCCTCGATCGCAATCAGATCTCGTTCAAGTGGATCACGCCGGACGAGCCCGAGCTCGTCGCGTACTGGGAAGGCCCGTTTCCCCCGGAGCAGGATTGGCCCGCGATCCAGTGTGTCGCCGGCACGACGGTCGTCCGGCCCGAGCTCCGGCACGTCGCCGATCTGCTCGGCCTCACCACCGAGCCGGCCGAGGCCGAATACGACACCGTGATCGTCGGTGGGGGCCCGGCAGGCCTCGCCGCTGCCGTGTACGGCGCCTCGGAGGGGCTCCGCACGCTCGTTGTCGAGCGCGAGGCGCCCGGCGGCCAGGCCGGGACGTCGTCCCGCATCGAGAACTACCTCGGCTTCCCTTCGGGCGTGTCCGGGGACGAGCTGGCGAGCCGGGCTCTCCAGCAGGCGCGGAGGCTCGGCGCCGAGATCCTCGTGACGAGGTCGATCGAGCGGATCGACGCGGCAAACCGCGACGTTCATCTCGACGGCGGACGTGTCGTCCACGGCGGCTCGATCATCCTCGCGACCGGTGTCTCGTGGCGCAGGCTGGGCATCGGCGGCTTCGAGCGGCTCGGCGGGAAGGGCATCTACTACGGCGCCTCCTCCACCGAGACCTCGAATACGCACGGCATCGATGTCCATATCGTCGGCGCCGGAAACTCCGCAGGCCAGGCAGCGATGCACTTTTCGAGCTACGCGCACAGTGTCACGATCATCTGTCGGGGTGACCGGCTCGACAAGAGCATGTCGAAGTACCTGATCGATCAGATCGCAACGCGCCCGACGATTCGCACCCTGTTCCACAGCGAGGTTGTCGCCGCTCACGGCGCCGAAGCCCTCGAGGAGATCGACGTCCACAGCTCGCAGACCGGAGAGACGACCACTCTCGAGTCCGGCGGCCTCTTCATCTTCATCGGCGCCGACGCCGAGACCGGGTGGATGCCGCCCGAGATCGCCCTCGACGCGCACGGCTACGTGCTCACCGGCCCGGATGTTCGGGCCGCCGGCGCATGGACAGGTGACGATCGCGACCCGTACCTGCTCGAATCGAGCGTCCCCGGCATCTTCGCGTGCGGCGACGTGCGCTCGAGCCCGGTGAAACGCGTCGCGGCCGCGGTGGGGGAGGGCAGCATGGCGATCGCGTTCGTCCACCAGCACCTCAAGGCAAATACGCGCTCCTAACCCGTCGAGACGAAGGAGGACGTTGTGATCGGAACCGGAAGAATCTCCGCTGTGCTCTGCTCGACCGATCTCGAGCGGAGCCGGGAGTTCTACGAGCAGAAGGTCGGCCTGACGCTCTCGGCCGAGACGATCCCGAACCATCTGCTCTTCGACGGCGGCAACGGCCCCTCGCTGCTCGTCTACGGCCGTCCGTCCGAGAACAAGGCCGACCACACCCAGGTTCGCCTCTGGTCGAACGATGTGGAGGCTGACGTCGCCTCGCTCCTGTCACGCGGCGTGGTCTTCGAGGACTACGACTTCCCGGCGCTGAAGACGGTCGACCACGTTGCGACGACGCCCGGTATCGGTAAGTCGGCATGGTTCAAGGATCCGGACGGGAACACGCTGGCGCTGTTCCAGGCGGAGTAGCGCGCCGCTACCAGCAGCTCAGATGCCGGTGAGCACCGGGAGGCGGCCGGTTTTCACCGCGTAGGCGAACGTCTCGAAGTCGCGCTCGTTCTGGTCGGCATAGGCGGTTGCGAAATCTGCGACCGCGCGGTCGAAGGCGTCGCCGCGGCCGAGGTAGGCCGCGATCGCGATCCGGTCGCCCGAGCGGGCGTGGGCGCGCGCGAGCGTCGCGCCGCAGAGGCGCGCATACAGCTCGGCCCCGCCGGGCCGGAAGTTCTCGACCTCCACGCCGCCCTTCCAGTCGTGCAGCTGGCGCACGTAGTAGTCGCGCGCGACCCCGTCCAGGCCCGTCACGGTCTGCCAGCCGAGGAAGATGTCGCTTGCCGCCTGCATCAGGCGCTGGCCCACGACGATCCGCTCACCGTGATGGCGGTAGGCGCTCTTGCCCACGTAGCGCTCGAGCACCGACGACTCGGCCTCCTTCACCTGCAGGAAGAGAGGATCGCTCTCGTCGCTGCCGAGCAGCAGCAGGATGAAGCAGCGCGTGCCGACACTGCCTACTCCGACGACCTTCCGGGCGGCATGGACGACCCTGAACTCCTCGATCGGATGGTGGTGGTCGTGCATCAGCGTCTTCCGGTAGGAGCGAAGCAGCCGCGTGATCACCTCGTTCGTGTGCGCCCACTCGGAGTCGGGCTGGACGAACTCCTCGACGGGAACGATCAGCGGGGGGTCGGCGACGATGCGCAGCTCGCCGTCGACGGTGTCCGTCCGCTTGGCGAGAACGCGGACGTGATCGCGCGCGAACGCCTGCTCGACCCGGCGCTCCGCGGCCTTCGCTTCCCGCTTCGTCAGCTCCCCGGATGCTGCGGCATCGCGGACACCCGCGAGCAGGCGGTCGACCTCGAGATGCGCGTACCAGGCCTCGAGGGTGCTCATCCGCGCGGACCGCAGCATCCGGCGGCGGTACTGGCGGACGGAGCCGAGCACCACGCAGCGGCGCTCCGACTTGCTGAAGCCGATCTCGCGGCCGAGGATCTCGAAGCTGGCTGCGAGGCGCTTCACGTCCCATTCCCAGGGGCCCGGAAGGGTCTCATCGAAGTCGTTGACGTCGAACATCAGCTGCCGCTCCGGAGACCCGAAGAGCCCGAAGTTCGAGAGGTGCGCATCGCCGCACAGTTGCGCCTGGATCCCGGAGTCGGGCGACCCGGCCAGGTCGCCGGCCATCAGCGACGCGGAGCCGCGGAAGAACGAGAGCGGGGAGGTGAGCATCCGCCCGTACCGGATCGGGACGAGGCCGGGAACGCGATCGGCGGCCTCCTCTTCGAACACCGCGACCGGATCGCGCCGGTCCGCGGCGGGCGCCCACGCGCCGTGGCTGGAGCGCGGCGCTCGAGTGCGCGCCTCCTTGCCGAGCGCGATGCGCTCCTCGCGTGACAGGACGGGCTTGCCGGGGGCGACAACCTCGCTCAACTCGTGCTCCTTCCGTTGGCGACGGCCTCCGCCCACATGCCGGGGGTGATTCCGAAGGCCTTCTTGAACTGACGGGTCAAATGGCTCTGGTCGGAGAAACCGGCCTCCGCGGCTGCGCGTACGAGCGGAACGCCTCGTACGATCGCCGCCCGCGCGAGATCGAGCCGCCGCATCGTCCGGTAGCGGTCCGGGCTCGTTCCGAAGGCTCGGCGGAAATGACGGGCGATCGAAAAGCGGTCGAGACCGGCGAGCCGCTCGAGGTCGGCAGCCGGGGTCTGCTCGTTCGCGTGAGCCGCCAGGTGCTCCCTCACGAGCTCGACAGCGCGCAACGCGATCGGCTCCGAATTCCCGGTCGGGCCGGCCAGTGCCTGCAGCGTGTCGGCAATCGACGCGGCGATCTCCGCCGAGGCGAGCTCGCTGATCGGCTCGTCGATGTCGGCGAGCAGGCGCGCGATCTCGGCAGTCGCGGGGGCGGGATCCCGAACCGGATCGGCGACGAAGGGCAGTGGGGCGCCGTCGAGCGCGCGTCGGATCAGCTCTGGTTCCACGTACACGATCCGGTACCGGAAGCCCTCAGCCGTGTCGGGGCCGCCGTCGTGGAGCTCGTCGGGGTGGAGGACATGAACCTGGCCGGGAAGCGCAATTCGCCGGGCGCCGCGGTAGCGGAAGGCCTGGACGCCGCTGCACGTGATCCCGACCGCGTAGGTGTCGTGCCGATGCAGCTCGAACGCCTGCTCGGAGAAGTAGGCCTCGGCCCGTTCGAGCCCGGGCGCACCGGCGCCGGCGCGGATCCAGTCGCACGATCGTTCAAGACCGCTGCCGACCGCGCCTCGTAGCGTCTCCTGCATGGGCAAACCGTATCGAGGCAGCTGAGTGAGCGGTCCGCTTCTCGCGCTGCTGCTGAGCTCGCTCGCGATCATGGGGAGCCCGGGCCCGGCCACGATCAGCCTTACTGCGGCCGGCTCCGTGCACGGCGTCCGCCGCTCGCTCGGCTACCTCGCCGGAATCGTTCTCGGTACGACGATCGTCCTGCTCGCCGTGGCCGGGGGCGTCACGGCCCTGCTGCTCGCCGTCCCGGCATTCGGGTCGGCGCTGATCGCCGCGTCGGTCGCCTACATCTTCTGGCTGGCCTTCCACATCGCGACAGCACCGGTCGCGGCAGCTCGAGACGACGGGGAGCCCGCGCCCGGCCTGAGGGGAGGCGCGCTGCTCGGAGTTGCGAACCCGAAAGCCTGGGTGGCGATCGCGGCCGTGTTCGCAAGTGCGCATCTCGCCTCTCGCGCAGCCCTGGACGCGGGGGCGAAGGTCGCGATGCTCACGGCGATGATCGTCCTGATCAACACCGCCTGGCTGCTGGCGGGAGCATCGCTCGCATCTGTCCTTCGAGACCCACGGCGGGCGCGGGTCATGAACATCGTGCTCGCGGTCGTGCTCGTCGCGGCCGCTGTCGCCGCGTTGCTCGACTAGACCGTGAACTGGCCGTCGCGGTAGATCGTCTTCGTCCGTCCGCTCGGGAGCGTGGCCGTCACCTCGCGGCGCGCAGTCGAGACGATGTCCGTGTGGACGGAAGACTCGTTGAAGCCGAGCCGCTTCCAGTCGCTCTTCCGCTGCGCCGCAATGTCACCCGTGAACGCCTGCTTGTAGCTGCTGCCGATCGCGAGATGAAAGTTCCCCTGCGGACCACCCCGGTTCTCGTCGTAGAGCGTCTCGGCCATGAATCGCGTGATCCTGCTGAGCCGGCCGTCGGTGAGCGAGATCTCGCCGACGCGCTTCGAGCCCTCGTCGCTCGCGATCATCGCGTGCAGCAGATGCTCGCTACGGGTCGCCGAGGCTTCGACGATGACGCCGCGCTCGAACCGCAGCTTCACCCCGTCGATCATGCTTCCGTAGCGGTGGAGAGGCTCGGTGAAGGTCACGGTGCCTTCGGTGCCGCGCCAGTCGGGCGTGGTGAAGATCTCGAAGCTCGGGATGTTGTGGCCTGTTCCGCCCAGCCACTGTCGCGTCGGCCCGACCGTGAACTGGAGATCGATCCCGTCGCCTTCGATCTGCAGGCGCTCGATCTGGAGCTTGTTCAGCCGCCGCTTGATGCGGCTGATCTCCTTGAACACCTCGCGCCAGCGCCTGATCGGGTTGGGATCGTCGAGAAAGCACGCCTCGATGATCTGGCCCCAGTACTTCTCGTGCGAGAGCCGCGCCTCCTTCGCCATCGCCGGAGTCCCGTAGAGGCCGAGTGTCCACGAGTAGCGGCCCTCGGCTTCCTTCTTCGCGATCCACTCGCGATAAGGGCGAATCGAGCGGCGGCCGACCAGGAGCTTCTCGGGGTCGACTCCCTCGAGCTGATGCGGGTCCTCGGTGGCGATCACGGCGATGCGATGGTCGATCGTCGCGGCGAGCCCGCGGTAGTACGCCCGGGGAAAGCTCGAGAGCTGCTCGATCGAGGCGATCTCGAGCGCCGAGCGTGAGCTTCCGCTCGGTGAGTAGTCGCCGAGCGTCGTACCTCCCGATCTCAGCACCGTGTCCCGGAGAGCAACGTACAGCGGCTTTGCGATATCGCCCGACGAGATCATCACGACATCGCCGCGAGAGATGCCGCGCCCTTCGTTCAGCGCGAAGTTGACGAGAACGTCGGCGTACCGATCGATGATCTCCGGCGGCGGCTGGTAGGCCATCGCCGGACAATAGCTCCCGGTCCTCATGACGCGAGCCGGTTGGCGATGACTAGTTTGGAACGATGCTTTCGAGCAGCCGTGCCAAGTGGCTCGCCCTACTCGTTTTCTGCCTGGGCGACCTGATGATCGTCCTCGATGTGACGATCGTGAACGTCGCGCTGCCCTCGATCAAGGCGAATCTCGACTTCAGCGCGTCGACGCTGGCGTTGGTCGTCAACGCGTACGTACTGACCTTCGGCGGGTGCTTGCTGCTCGGAGGTCGTGCCGGTGACCTGTTCGGCCCTCGCCGCGTCTTCCTCGGCGGTATCGCGCTCTTCACGATCTCCTCGCTGGTCTGCGGGCTCGCCCAGTCGAAGGGGATGCTCGTCGGCGCACGCGCTGTGCAGGGATCGCCGGCGCGTCCGTCTCGGCCGTCGCGCTCGCGCTGATCATGCGCCTCTTCACCGAGCCGCGTGAGCGCGCGAAGGCGATGGGCGTGTTCGGCTTCGTCGCCTCGGGCGGCGGCTCGCTCGGCGTCGTCCCCGGCGGCGTGCACGAGCGGCCACCGGATCCCGAACCGCATCACGATCTTCGCTGAGACGCCGAGCGACATCGCACCCATCAGCAGCGTCGCCGGCAGGAACGCGAGGCCGACCTGAAGCGCGTCGTACCCCATGATGCTCTGTAGGTAGAGCGCGGAGACCAAGAACCAGCCGAACATCGCAGCCGACATCAGGATGGCGACGATGTTCGCGCCCGAGACGTCGCGGATCTTGAACAGTCGCAGCGGGACGAGCTGCTCGGCTTCGGCGGGGCGATCTCGTTCAACCCGCTCTTCCTCGCTTCGATGAGCGGCGTCGAGCCGGCAGAGTCGGGGCTTGCCTCCGGCGTCGTCAACACAGCCCAGATGATGGGCGGGGCCGTCGGGCTCGCGGTGCTGGTCAGTCTCGCCGCGAACCGCACCGACAGCCTCGAGGCGACCGGGAACGGCGCCGTCTCGGCCCTCAACGGCGGGTATCACCTGGCGTTCGCGCTCGCCGCTGTCTTCGCTCTTGCTGCTGCCGGGGCGGCGTTCGCGCTCATCCGCGCCGCGCTGCCTGCGATGGCACACGGCGAGCTTTCGGAGCCGGCGCTCGACGCTCCCGGCTAGCGCGCCTCGCTCACACGCAACCGGGCTTTTTCCGGTGTTTGCTGGAGAGGCACGCATAGGATCCGCGCGAAGAGGCAAACTCTGGTCGATGCCCGAGGAGGACGCCCCCACGGTGATCGGCTCTCAGACCGGCACCCGTGCCGAGGTCGCAGCAGATCCTGCCGACGACTGGCTCTCCGACGCCTCCGATCTCAACTGGTTCGACGACCCGGGTGGTACACCCCGACCCCGACCGGCCCTCCAGACCGGTATGGCTGCAACGGCGCCCTCCCACGAAGGGCCGCCCCCGGTCGACGACGTCATCCGCCGGCGGCGGGCGATCGCCCTCCTGGCGGGGCTCGCCGTCATCGTGGCAGTGGTGCTCGTCTGGTTGCTCGTCATCGACGCGGGTGGAAGCAACGCGCCGGCACCGACGACGCCTGCGACTACGCCGGCCAACACGACCCCGGCCGGGTCGACGACATCCGCCACGACGACGACCACCACCACGGCGGAGACGACCACGACCACCACGACTCCGGCTACGGGGAGCACGATCACCGTCACCCTGCCGGCAGCCGGGAAGATGAAGCCGGGCGACACGAGCCCCGAGGTCAAGACCCTGCAGGAGGCCTTGAACCAGCTCGGCACCGCTCAACTCAAGGCTGACGGGATCTACGGCCCGCTGACGCAGCAGGCGGTGACCGCGTTCCAGCAGGCCAACGGGTTGACCGTCGACGGCATCGTCGGCACCCAGACAGCCGCGGCGCTCAACACCGCTCTCGCGGCGCAGGGCTAGACAACTCGGTTACGGACGGCGGTAGCTGATCGTGCGGCTGAACGCGCCGAGGTAGCCGCGTCCGGCCTGGTTCACGCTCATCGCGACGCGAACGGTCGACGAGCCGTGCGGGAGCTTGGACGAAGCGAACGTCGCCGACGACTTGTTGCTCAGCCGGGCCTTGGCGACGGTCTTCCAGCGGTCTCCCGAGAGCAGCACCTGGAGCTGAACCTGTCTGCCGCGGAACGAGGAGCCCGCGACGACCCGGGTCGTCAGGCGGTGCTGGGTGATCACGCGGAGAGACATCGCAGGCCGCACGCCGACCGTCACCGGGGAGCTCGTGCCGTCCGGTGTATTCGCCTCGTAGGCGGTCTGAATGGTGGGCTTCGGCTGGTACGTCCAGGATCCACCGGCGCCTGTGAGCGCCGTGCCGACCGTCTTGAAGGAGGTCGTGCCGAACGCCTCCGCGAGGATCGTCACGGTGACACCCGACTGCCTGCTCGAGACGGCGCCCGAAAGGGTCGCCGAGTGGCCGTAGACGAGCTGGACGGTCGAGGAGGCGATCGTCACGGCGGCGACGGTCGTGAACGTGACGTCGCTGCCGTACGTCGTGCCGGCGTTACTCGTGCCGACGAGGCGATAGTGGTAGGTGGTGCCGGCCTTCAGGCTCGTGATCGCGGACGAGACGCCCGTTGCCGCCGTGCCGGATCCAGCACTCTTCGACGAGGTCTTCGAGCCGTACGAGGCGCTCGGCCCGTACTGGAAGTACCAGCTCGTCGAGCTGCCCTGTGGGTTCACGGAACCGGTGAGGGTTGCCCCGTTCGTCGAGGCACCCTGGGCCGAGCCGGTCTGCACGACAGGCGGGCCGACGCTGCCGAACGTCAGGTCACTGCCTGTCGAGGTGCCCGCCGTGCTCGAGCAGGAGACGCGGAAGTGATAGATCCCGGCGCCGAGGCCCGTGACCGTTGCCGACACGTTGACCGACTTCGTGCCGGATCCGGCGCTCACGGCGGCCGACTTCGACCCGTAGCTCGTCGACGTCCCGTAGTCGAAGAAGCAACTCGTCGCGAGGCCGTTCGGGATCACCGAGCCGTTCAGCTTCGCGCTCGACGACGTGATCGAGCTGGCGGCCTTGGTGGTCGCGCTCGGGCCGCTGCTGGCCGTGAAGCTCACGTCGTTGCCGTTCGTCGACCCTCCGGTCGAGGACGCGACGAGGCGGGCGTGGTAGGTCTGGCCGCTCTGCAAGCCGGAGATGGCTGCGGACACGTTCACCGGGTTCGTGTCACTGCCGCCGTTCTGGACGCCGGTCTTCGTCCCGTACGACGTGGTCTTTCCGTACTCGAAGTAGTAGGTCGTCGCCTGGCCGTTCGCATTGATCGAGCCGTTGAGGGTCGCAGCCCCGCTGCCGACACCCGTCGCGGCGTTGGTGGTCACCGTCGGCGGCGCGGCCGAAGCGGTGTTGAAGATGCCGTCGGAGCCGTCGGTCGTGCCGCCGGTCGAGGTCGCGACGAGCCGGTAGTGGTAGGTCGTGCCGGGCGTGAGCCCGGTCAGGCTCTCCGAGACGCCGGTGTTCGCGGTTCCGCTTCCCGCGCTCGTCGACGAGGTGCTCGTGCCGTAGGTCGTCGTCTTCCCGTATTCGAAGTGCCAGCTCGTGGCGGTTCCGTTCGGGTTGACCGTGCCGCTGAGCGTTGCGGTCGTTGCCGCGGTGGCGGTCACGGGGCCGGTGATCGCCGTCGGTGCGGCGGCTGCTGCAATCGCGCACAGGGTCAGAGCCGCCGTGGCCGCTCCAGCGGCTGCGACGCTCTTCCGTGCGATGTGGCCCACCATCGTCATCGCTCTCGTAGGAGTATCCATACGTCGTAAATAGAAAGCTAAGAAACGGGAAAGGTTCAGGGGCTTTCGAACGCGCGCAATGCGGCGATAGCCTCGTCTACCGACCAGCAAACGGGCCCGGCCGACCGAATCGCGCCGATCACGAACAGGTTCATCCCGTCGCCCGGGGCGTTTCCGCGGCGCCGTTCGAGCCGCAGGTCGGTGACGAGCCCGACGATGCCGCGGTGGTGGCCGTCCCCGCTGCGGACGAGCTCGGCGAACGCCCCGATCTCCGCCGCGGTGCCGTCGTCGATCACCGGCCCGTCGAGCCAGGCAAGCAGGACATTCGAGGAGCGCAGGCCCTCACCGTCGACGCGGTAGATCTCGTCGGGTGTCAGCTCGGTGATCGCGTCGAAATGCTCGTGAGGCACGAAGCAGTCGAATCCCTCGGCGCGCAGCGTGGCAGCGAGCCTGTCGAGCCAATCTCGCTCGGCCTCCGAGAAGAGAGGCCCCGCTACGTAGATCCTCATCTAACCCGTGTGAACACGGTGATCTGCAAGCCGCCGTGCTCGCAGACCGGTGTCGCCGGGCTGATCGGGACGACGACGCTGCCGCCGCCTGAGGGAGCGACGCGAAGCTTGTATGCGGTGCGCTCGCACGCCCGCCCGGACACCGGCTCGCCGGGCCCGGGGACGTCGGGTGAGAAGCGCGCCGTCAGGGTTGCCGTTGCCCCGGGCTTCAGCGTGACGAGGATCGCGGTCAGCGTTCCGGGCATCCCGCTGAACCGCGCATGCGTCGGAAGCTTCCTGCCCGCGGCGTCGAGCAGGGTCAGACCGGGGAGGCCGGTGACGCCACACGCGGCCTTCGAGCTGTTCTCGACCCGCAGCCGGTAGACGATGTTTCCTGCCCCGGGGCTACCCGGGATCACCTTGAACGTTCCGGTGAGCATCCCGCCGGTGCAAAGGCCCGTGGCCTGCGGCCGGGCGTTCGAGAGCGGTGCGAACAACGCAAATGCGGCGGTCGCGAGAGCCGCCAGAACCCCGATCCGGCTGAAGGTGCGCAACACTTCGAGAATATCCGGCTCTGTCAAGTAGCCGCATTAGGCAAGACTTGCGCCTTGCTCGATCCCGAACACCTCCGCCAGGAGCTGATCGTCGCCTGCGCCGATGCCGGAATCGCGCCGGCCTCGATCGTCGCCTACGTCGTCGCGGCGCAGCGTCCCGCGGGCACGACGCCCCTTGCCTACCTGCATCCGGCAGGCGTCGTGTGGCCCGAGACGGTGGCCGTCTTTCGTGCGGTCGGCGGCGATCGGGTCGCCCGGCACCAGTACGCGGCCCATCGGCTCGCCATCTGGGGCGAGCTTCCGGGCATTCCTGACTGCGCGCTCGGCCCGATGCTGCGGCATGAGCTCGAGCATGCCCGGCGCTGGGAGCGATCGGGCACGCGCTTCTTCGAGGCCGACGACATCCTTCGTGCCGCCTTGCGCCGAACCGGTGGTCACATCTACGCGACGCTTCCGAGCGAGGTCGAGGCCAACGCGGCGTCAGCTGCGTACGCCGCGCGCACGCTCAACCCGCATGTCCTGGCAGAGGTGCGGGGATGCGAGGAGTGTGCTGCGCTCGTCGCGCCCGGCCAGACGCCGCCCGATGTCGTCGCCGCGACTCTCGCCGAGCTCGCGGCCCGCGACGACTGGGGACCCGACGCGAACGGTCGTCGTGCCTACCTCGCCGAGGTCGAACGCGACTGCGCGGCGTGGGATCCCGCGGCCGCGCTGACTCTGCTCGACGGGCGGACCGGCCCGGAGATCGAGCTGATCAGGACGTCTTGAGGAATCGTGGGAACATCCGGGGCGGCTTCTAGCCTCGCCTGAGTGCTCGAGCAAGGGATCTACCTCGGCGACAACCTCGATCTGCTTCCACGGCTGCCGGACGGCGCGTTCACGCTGATCTACGTCGATCCGCCGTTCAACACCGGGAAGGAGCAGCGCCGGCTCACGCTCGCTGTCGAGGCCGATCCCGACGGTGACCGCACCGGGTTCGGCGGGCGGCGGTACCGGAGCCGGACGACGACCGGCGGCGCGCTACGCCGACAGCTTCGACGACTACCTCGGCTTTCTCGAGCCGCGGCTCCGTGAGGCGCGGCGGGTGCTCGCGAAGGACGGGACGCTGTACGTCCACGTCGACCCGCGCGAGTCCCACTACGTGAAGGTGCTCCTCGACGAGATCTTCGGCCGGGAGTGCTTCCTGAACGAGATCGTGTGGGCGTACGACTACGGCGCGCGCACCAAGCGCCGGTGGCCGGCCAAGCACGACACGATCCTCGTCTACGTCAAGCGATCCGCGAGGCGTACTTCTTCGACTGCCGAGGCCGTCGACCGCGAGCCGTACATGGCCCCGGGTCTTCAGACCGCCGAACGAGCCGCGCGGGGAAAGCTGCCGACCGATGTGTGGTGGCACACGATCGTCTCTCCGACGGGCCGCGAGAAGACCGGCTACCCGACCCAGAAGCCGCTCGGCGTGCTGCGGCGGATCGTTCAGGCCTCGTCGCGGGAAGGCGACTGGTGCCTCGACTTCTTCGCCGGGAGCGGCACCCTCGGCGCGGCCGCGCTCGAGCTCGGCCGCTGCTGCGTGCTCTGCGACTCGAACCCGGAGGCGGTAGAGGTGATGCGCGAACGGCTCGGGCTCGAGGTTCGCGCACCGTCGGGGTCGCCGGTGCCCCGGATCGAGGCACCGGCCGCAATCTGAGCGTTTGCTACGCGCTGACCTTGGCGCTGCCGCGGGTCACGTTGTGCACGGGAACGATCTTCGGCGAGACCTCGCCCATCTTCTCCGCGTGGGGCGCGAGATCGCGCTCGGCGAAGGCGCCGAAGGCCTCGGCTGACTCCCAGATGTCGAACACGTAGAGCTTCCCGTCGTCGCTCACGGCTGCGATGTGCGCGACGACCGGATGGTCGGAGCCGTCTCCGGCGTGCGCCGGCAGGCTCGACGAGACCTCGTCGTAGACGTCGGGGGTCATCTCCGTCTCGATCATGACGAGGACGTTGTCGCCTGAGCCGGCGCCCTGCGGGATCATGTTGTGCAGCTTGTGGATCGTGGGCTGGCCGGCCTCGATGTCCGACTCCTCGAGCGCCTGGCCGAGGCCGCCGGAGGTGAAGAACGCATCGAGCTTCTCCTGCGACTCCCAGACGTCGACGATGACCATCCCGTCCTCGCTGAGCCCGGCGACGTGGATGATGAGGCCGTCGGGCGCGGTGTCGTCTCCGGTGACGCCGAGCGCCTCGTTGAGCGCGTCGTACTGCTCGGGCGTCCCACCGGGCGCCTCCATTGTCATCACGATTGCCACGATTGCTCCTCCTTGTGAACCGCCGCTGGGGGCGATTGGTTCGATCGGATCCGAGCATCATGGCCTATCGAGGTCGGTCGGCCAAGCTCCGGAAGGCCTCTAGGTGGTTACAGTCAAGTTATGCCCGGCAGTGACGAAAAGGTCGGTTTGGGCGTTCGCGAGCTCGTCGCGGCGCGCGGCGCCGAGAGCCTCGAGCTGTGGGGCAAGACGATCAACCCGCAGTTCACGCGAGTGCTGAAGACGATCGGCTTCGACCGCACCTGGGAGCGGGCGGAGGGGGCATACCTCTGGGACGACAAGGGCAACCGCTACCTCGACATGCTCGGCGGCTTCGGGATGTTCAACGTCGGGCGCTCGAACCCGCGGGTGCGCGCGGCGCTCGTGGAGGCGCTCGAGCTCGATCTGCCCGGCTCGGTGCAGCTCGGCGCTTCGCCGCTGCCGCCGCTGCTCGCCGAGGCGCTCCTTGCCCGCACGCCCGACCGGCTCGCCCGCGTGCTCTTCACGAGCACCGGCACCGAGGCCGTCGAGGCCGCCGCTGAAGCTCGGCCGCGCCGCGACCGGCCGCGACCGGGTCGTCTCGGTCGACCACGGCTTCCACGGGCTGACGCTCGGGTCGCTCTCGGCGAACGGGAACCCGGAGTTCACGAGCCGCTTCGGGCCGCTGCTGCCCGGATTCGCGCGGGTGCGGCTCGGCGACCTCGAAGCGCTCGAGGTCGAGCTGCGCGGCGAGGACGTCGCGGTGTTCCTCGTCGAGCCGGTCCAGGGCAAGGGCGTCCACCTGCCGCCTGACGGCTACCTGGAGGCGGCGCAGGAGCTGTGCCGCCGTTACGGGACGCTGTTCTGCGTCGACGAGGTGCAGACCGGCTTCGGGCGTACCGGGAAGCTGTTCGCGTTCGAGCACTGGGGCCTCGAGCCGGACCTCGTGCCGGTCGCCAAGTCGCTCTCGGGCGGCTACGTGCCGGTGGGCGCGCTGCTGATGTCGGCGGAGGTGCACGAGCCGCGTGTTCGACTCGATGGAGAACGCCTTCAGCCACGGGTCGACGTTCGCTCCGAACGAGCTCGCGATGGCGGCCGGGCTGGCGACGCTCGCAGAGATCGACGATCAGGGACTCGTCGAGCGCGCGGCCACGCTCGGCGACCGGCTGCTCGAGCTGACTCGCCCGCTCGTCGAGAAGCACGACGTCGTGCGGGAGGTGCGGGGGCTCGGCCTGATGTGGGCGATCGAGTTCGGCGAGCCAGAGACGCTCTCGCGTTCCTACCGCCTCGTCGAGCGGCTCCAGAACGGCCTCTTCGCCCAGCTCGTCGTTGTCCCGCTCTTCCGGGACCATCGCGTGCTGATCCAGGTCGCCGGGCACGGGATCCCGGTGATCAAGGGGATCCCGCCGCTCGTCGTGTCCGACGAGGACGTGACGTACTTCGCAGAGTCGCTCGATGCGTCGATCGGCAAGGCGACCAAGCTGCCGCGCGCGATGGCCGGGTTCGCGTTGACCGCTGCGGGCATTCGCTGACTCGGAACGCCGTGTTGCTGAAACTCGGCGCGGCGATCCTCGCCGTCGTCGCGGGCGTGGGCGCGATCGCGATCGCGATCGAGCTGCTGCGCTCGGAGCCCGGCCCGGTCGGTGGGAGCTCGGGAACGACGGTGGCCAGCGTGCCGACAACCCAGCCCGAGATTGCGGGCGGCCGGATCCCGACCCCGACCTCACCGGGGTTCCCTTCGCCGCCGTCCGGCGCGCTCGTCCTGGCGAGGGAGGCGGGGACGAGCGCCCTCGGGCTCGCGATCGTTCCCGGCGCCCGGCAGTCGCTCGTGCGCGTCTCCGTGCTCGGCGGTGACGGCTCTCCGGCGCCAGCGGCCTCGACGTCGCCCTGACTGCCGGCAAGAGCACGACGAAGCTGCCGGCGTGTGCGGCGCGGGCTGCTACCAGGCCGAGGTCGCGACATCGACGCTCGCCGGCCGGGTCACGGTGTCGCTCGGCGCCTCCAGCTACGGCTTCGCGCTTCCTGCGCCGCTCCGCCTGCCCGACGGCACGGCGACCGTCGCGCACGCAGGCGTCGTCTGGCGGGGCTTGAAGACGCTCGTCTGGCACGAGCGGCTGGCCGCGAGCCCGACCGATGCGCTGCACACCGTCTACAAGGCGGTCGCCCCCGACCAGCTCGCGTACACGATCTCGAACCGGTCCTCGGCGATCATCATCGGTCTACGACGGTGGGACAAGCCGACTCCGACTGCGAAGTGGACACGCTCGATCCAGAACCCGCCGGTGCACCAGCCCGTCCCGTTCTGGGCCGGAGTATCCGATGCCCGCGTGATCGGCTCCGGGGTTGTGGGGGGACGGCAGGTCTGGGAGATCACGTTCTTCGATCCCCTGACGCCGGCCTGGTTCGACGCGAAGATCGACAAGCAGAACGGCCGTACGTTGCGCGCTCGACGATGATCGCGGTCGCGCACTTCATGCGGCACGTGTACGGGCCGTTCAACGCCCCGTTCCGGCTTCATCCGCCGGCTGCGTAGGATAAGGCTGGATGAGCGTTCCGGACCTGGATCCCCAGATCATCGAGGTGCTGCGGAAGGCCGAGGCGGCGGGTGCGCCTGCGGTCGAGGAGCAGACGCCCGAGCGAGCTGCGCGCGAACTACGTCGTGACGGCCAAGGAGCAGTTCGGCCCGGTCGACGAGGTGTACTCGGTCGAGGATCGCGACGCCGACGGCGTGCCGGTTCGGATCTACCGCGGCGTCGAGACGAGCGAGCCGAGCCGCGCGCTCGTCTACTTCCACGGCGGCGGCTACGTGATCGGCAGCGTGGACACCCACGACGGGCATCACGCGGGCGCTTCGCGAAGCGCGGCGAGTGCATCGTCATCTCGGTCGACTACCGGCTTGCGCCCGAGCACCCCTACCCGGCGGCGCTCGACGACTGCTGGGCTGCGGCGAAGCTGGGTGCTGGCGAACGCCGCCGAGCTCGGCATCGACGTCGACAAGGTCGGCGTCGGGGGCGACAGCGTCGGCGGGACGCCTCGCGGCGATCGTGGCGCGGAAGGGGCGCGACGCGGGCACCCCGTTCGCGGCGCAGCTCCTGATCTACCCGGCGACGTCAGCACGCGGATGGACACGCAGTCGTTCTCGCTCTACCAGAGTCGGCTACGGCCTCACGCGCGACGCGATGCACTGGTACTGGAAGCAGTACATCGGCGACTCGGACGGCTCGGCGGAGATCGACATCTCGCCTTCGGCGCTCCAGGATCTACGGCGGCTGCCGCGCGCGATCGTCGTGACGGCCGAGGCGGACGTGCTGCGGGACGAGGCCGAGGGCTACGCGCAGCGGCTGTTCCTCGCCGGGATGCGAGACGGAGGGCTACTGCTACGACGGGATGATCCACGGCTTCCTGCGCATGGCAGGGGTCGTCGACCGCTCGCAGGCAGGCGATCGACGAGATCGTCGAGTCGCTCGTGCCGTTGCTCGAGCGGACCTGGCGGATCGAGTACGAGCAGCCGCCGCCGCCCGAGGGCTTCGAGACCGTCAGCGGCTAGCGCGGTCTAGCGCTTCTTGCCGCGCTTGCTGCTCGAGCCGGTGTTCTTGCTGTTGCCGCCGCTCGGCCGTGACGACCCGCGGTTCGTCTGGGCCATCCGCTGCTGCGCGCGGCGCATCTGCCGGTTCGCGGGCTCCGGAGCCCCGCCTTGCTGGTCGACGACCTCCTGGTAGGCGCGCCGCTCCTCGGGTGAGAGCGAGTGGTAGGCCTGCTGGAGCTTCTTCGGGTCGGCCGTCGGGCCCGACGCGCTGGAGCTTCCGCATCGCGCTCGCGAGCTCGGGGTTCTGCCGCTCGATCGCTGCCTGGTTCATCTTCTCGCAACTGCTTGCGTCAGCCACGGCACCTTCGCGAGCAGAGTGACGATCGGCCGGAGGTACTTGCCGTTCTTGAACCGCCCCAGGAAGACGAACATCCCGAACAGCAGCAGGATCGCTGCGATCAGGATCAGCGGGATCAGGATGAAGAGATGCACGCCCTCGATCGTACCGATGAGATCGTTCGGAAGAGCGCTAGGAGCCGACGACTTTGACGAGCCAGCGGCGGTCGCGCTCGCGGTCGAGCTCGATGAAGAGCACCCGCTGCCACTGGCCGAGGCAGAGCTCGCCGTCGGCGACGGGAATGGACTCGCTGGCCGATCCGAGGATCATCGACATGCAGTGGGCGTGGCCGTTGCCGAACTCCATGTCCTCCTCGCAGATGTTCTCGGTGCGGCGGTCCCAGTCGTCGTGCGCGTAGTAGGTGTCGTGCGGGATCGAGCCGGCGCAGGAGCACGGCGAAGTCCTCGAACATGCCGCTCTCGAACTCGTTCACCCGGACACAGCACGTCGTGTGCGGCGAGTAGACGCAGCAGATCCCGTCGGCGACCCCGGACTCCGCGACGATCCCGCGTACCTCGTCGGTGATGTCCGTGACGTGGAGGCCACCGCGGGTCCTGAAGTGCCGCTCGCTCTGGAAGACCTTCACGGCCGCGAGTTTAGCGAGGGAGCTAGACACGGTGGGCCTGAACGAGCGCGAGCTCACCGAGCCCGGCGACGCCGGGGAATCAGATTGAGCGCGCGGTCGATCCGGTCCGCCGTGCGGAACGCAGAGATGCCCGGTGAGCGCAGGACGGGCCGCGCGAATCTGAGCGTCAGGCGCTTCCCCTGCACGCGGTCGATCTCGAACCCGGCGCCGCGGATACGTCCCGTGAGATAGCTCATCGAGAACCGGAACTCGTGCGGATGCCCGGAAACGGGCGCGATCCCGGCCGACCCGACGCGCAGCGAGCACGGCTCCGCGGCGAAGAGCACCCCGCCGGAGCGGAGCGACGCGGTGCGCCTCACGGAGCGCCGGCAGTGGATCGGGGACGTGGTGGAGGCACCCGACGAAGAGCGCTGCGTCGAACTCCCCGTCGGCGAACGGCAGCGCCTCCATGTCGCCGACCACGTTCTCGGGGAGCAACGGATCCTCGGCCGCTGCTGAACCATCGACTCGCTGATGTCGAGCCCGACCACCGTGACCGGCGCCGCCCTGACGATCCGCGAGGCATAGGCGCCGCTTCCGCCGCCGATGTCGACGATCCGCGCGCCCGGCTCGACCAGCGAGGTCACCCACGGCACGAGCGTCTCCGTCAGGAACACCTTCGACGGATGCTTGTCGAAACCGCTCCCGGTCGTCCTCCCGCTCGGTGTCGTAGAAGGCCCGGTTCAGGTCCTTGTCGGCCCGATCCATCGAGAGGCCATCCTACTGCCGGTGCGGTACGGTCCCGCCACGGGCCCGTAGCTCAGCTGGTTAGAGCAGGGGACTCATAATCCCTTGGTCCTTGGTTCGAATCCAAGCGGGCCCATTTGGTGTCACAAAGTATGAGGGTTTTTGCTTAGCTATGCGGCGCATTCGTGACATGTATGCCGTCTGAACGCACGGCGTGCCCCCCTGGGTGCACCCCCGGAGACGATGTCTCTTCTGGCACCCACTCGGCCCTGGCGGAACGCCTCCCGGATCGGCGGTATCCACCTGGGTGGGGCGATCTCTTTTCGGCAGCCCCGGCGCGTGTCTCGGACCCATCCGCCACCGCTTGTAACTTGGACGGTGAGATGCCTTTCAAAAGGGGATTCGTGGTCGAGGTGACGGTGCGCGGGAAGCCCCGCGACCACAAGGTACGGAGTCCCCTCTACGACACGAGAGAGGAAGCGGCGGAGCAGCACGCGCTCCTCAGCAAGGCCGTGCAGGACGGGCGGGCGACGTTCGTGACGGACTGGCTTACTCTCAACCTCGCGGACATGGTTGTCGCAACCGTCATCCCGATCACGACGGGGTCGGGCAGCTTGCAGCTGGGGTGAGCCTCCTCGCTTTTTGGGCATGGCAGGGTTGGGACGCACTCGTCGCGCTCGGGACGATCGGGCTCGCTGCGTTCACGGCCTGGCTCGCGTGGACCACGCGCAGCGCCGTCCGCGAGTCGCGCGACTCGATCAAGCTCCAGGCACGCGAGGTCGAGGCGGTGGAGAGGCAGACGACCGCCCTCGCCGACCAGACCCAGGCCGTCCGTGACCAGGCCGAGGCAACGCAGCGCCAGGCCGAGCTCTCAGCCGCTTCCCTAGAGGCCGCAGCTCGACCGGTGCTTGTCGGTGCCACTCCCGCGCCGACGTTCCGAAGGGGCCGTGAAGAGATCCACCCCGAGCAGGACCGCGTCGTCTACCTGGATGACAGCGAGTTCCTCGTCGCGCGTGACAACGTCCACTACCACGAGGCGGACGACAAGGTCTACTGCTCGGTGGTCATGCGGAACGTCGGCTCGGGCGTAGCGTTTGTCCAGCGCATCGACCTCCTGACCGGCCCGGAGGGGATGACCAGCTACCAGGGCCGGGTCTCGAACCCGGTGATCCCTCCCGGTGACACGGCGCGCTTCTTGTTCACCGCCGTCTTGCGACAGAGTGATGGCCGCGCCACCGACGCGAATTCGATCACCGCCTCGGGACGCGGTTTCGCCATGTTCACGGTGTACGTCGTCTACACGGCCGCCTCGCGACAGCTCGTCGCAGGGACGGAAGCCACGGTGTCTCAGCTTCCCTCGGGTGACTTTATCTTCACCGAGCAGCGGATCTTCGACGGCGAGACGACCGAGCGGAAGTTACTCGTGTCGACCGACAACATCGCGCTTTAGCGCCGCGAGGGTGCGCGCGGGAGAGCCCCTCAGTGACTCGTTGCTGAAGCGCCGCGAAGGTGACTAGGCTGGATCGCGAATCCCACGAGAGGCGATCCGCGGTGCCGGTCAGGCACGGTCGCGGAGGTCGCCGAGGAGGTGCGCGTGGTCGAGTTCGCGGTCGTCGAGCAGCACGTGCGTGTAGGTGTCGGCGGTAATCGAAAGCGACCGCTGGCCGACGCGCGCGCCGATCAGCGCCCACGTCTCGCCCTGTCGGTGCCAGAGGCTGATGCGCCGGTGGCGGAGGTCGTGCGGCGACCAGGTCGGCGTGCCGGACGCCTTGCAGGCGCGCGCGATCGCCGTCCGTAGTCGTTCCTGCGTGAGGCCAGGGAACACGGGCCGATCCGGGCTGCGGTCCTCGCGCGGCGGGAGCGTCGCGAGGACGGCGTCGAAGAGGTCGGGTGGGAGGGAGACCCAGCGGCCGCGGCGGCCCTTCTCGACGGCGCGGCGGATGCGCCAGCGGGTGTTGGGCTCGTCGAGGTCGCCGCACTGGAGGCCCTTCTCCTCGAGTTCGCCGACGCGCATGCCGGTCGCGTCGAGGACGAGCACGGCGAGCGCGTAGAGCCGCGGCATGAGGGTCAGGACGGCTTCGATTTGGTCGGCCGACGGGCGGGCGTCGGCTCGTGCCGCTCCTCGCGCGGGAGGCGGACGTGGACGCGGTCGCGAGCCGGGTTGTCCTTGACGCCGGCGAAGTCGAGCACCTGGGCGAGGACGGTGACGCTCTTGCGGATCGTCTCGCGCTTCCGGCCGACTGCGTGGAGGGCCGCGACGAGCTCGGCGACGTCGGCGGGGGTGATCTCGTCGACGCGGCGGGAGCCGAGGAGCGGCAGGACACGGGCGAGCTGGACGCGGTGGCCGACTGCGGTTCCGTCGGTGACGTCGACGCGCGAGGCGCGCCACTGCTCCGCGGCCTCGGCGAGGGTAGGTGCCGAGCGGCGCGTCCTCGAGGCGGCCGAGCTGAGGCATGCGTATCGCGGCGAGCTCGCCGGCGACCCAGCGACTGGCGCGCGAGTGCTTCGCGCCTCGTCTGCGAACGAGCCGGCGTAACGATGGCGTGCTCTCGCGTCCGCCGAGCCGGTACTTGACGCGGTAGCGCGTGTCGCCGTCGGCGGTCTCGCGCCGTTCGATCCAGGCGCTAGGCATGGGGTGGGGCGGACGCGGTCGTCGCGGTAGGTGTACCTCTCGACGAGCGCGCGGTAGTGGTCTGCCCGGATCAGCGGGCGCGAGTAGCCGGGCAGCGCGACGACCGGGAGCGCGCGGAAGACGGCGTCGACGGCGCGCCGTTCGAGCCCGAGCTCGCGCAGGTGCGTTCGCGTGAGCAGCGCGTCCGGGGTCTCGAGAAGCTCCTGCGCCGTGTGATGCTGGCGACTCGGCGATCCCGCTCGGCCTCGTTGATTCGCCGCCGAGCTCGGGCGCTGCGTGAGTCTCGTGCAGTCCTCGAGGCTCAGTTGATCCGGAGTCGTCTCCGGCGGGGTGCGTGCCATCGTTCCCCCTTCGCGTTCATCATGGCGCCGCGAGAGCTTCGTATCATATCAGTGACAAAGCACGGAAGATGGTCGGACGTAGAATCGGCCCTGTGAGGAGCGCCGACGTGATCCGCGAGGCCCGCCTCCGCGCCGGGCTGACCCAGCAGGAGCTCGCCGAGCGTTCCGGTCGAAAGCGCGGCGTGATCGCGCGGTGGGAGCAGGGGACCGTCGCCCCGAGCGCCGAGACGCTGATCGAGCTCGTCCGCGCCTGCGGCTTCGACCTCCCGCTCGAGCTCGTCCCGTACGAGCCCGCCGGCGTCGACCGGCTGCAGAAGAACTCGCGCCTCACCCCGGAACGGCGCGTGCAGCAGCACCAGAAGGGCCAGGACGACCGCGGCGGCCGCCCCGAGTGACCGAGCAGCGCTTCGACCCGTACGCGACGCTGGAAGCGCTCGAAGGGCGCGGCGTGGCCTACGTCCTGATCGGCGCCTTCGCCCGAGTCGTCCAGGGCACGGAGGAGCTCACGCGCGGCCTCGACCTCGCGCCCTCGCTCCACGGCGACAACCTCAAGCGACTCGCGCTCGCCCTCGACGACCTCGAGGCAGCGCGCGTCGACGGCAAGCCGATCGCGCTCGACGCGGCGACGATCGGCAGCGAGCCGGTGATCGAGCTCCGAACCCGCGGCGGGGAGGTCAAGATCGTTCCGGAGCCCGCCGGCACCCGCGGCGGCTACGACGACCTCCGCCGAGCCGCCAGCCGCGAACCACTCGGCCGAGGCCTCCGACCACTCGTCGCATCGATCGGCGACCTCGCCCGCATGGCCGCCGCCCTCGGCCGCGAGCAGGACATGACCCCTCTCCGCCAGCTCCGGATCCTCGCCGACCTCGACCGCGGCCGAGGCCGAGGGATCGAGCGCTAAACAGCCGCCGAGTGCCCTCGCGTACAGCAACTACAAGGCCGATAGCAGGCGAGACACAGATGCACCATCCGTGCAAAACGTCCATGATTCGTGTACGGTGTCCGGATGGCGAAGCATCGCGCACGCCGCCGGGTTGCCAAGACGCCGCCCCGTGCCGCCGCGGCACGGTCGAGCCTGGTCGGCCGGCGGAGCGCGTGGTCGCTCGCCAGGCGCCGATCGTCGAGCGGCTCGCCTATACCCGCAGCCAGGCGGCCGAGGCGCTCGGCGTCAGCCGCTCGACCTTCATCCGGCGCGTCCTGCCCTACGTCGAGACGATCGAGATGCCCTGGGGCGCAAAGCTGATCCCGGTCGACGAGCTCGAGCGACTGCTCGCCGAGCGGAGACGAGCCGCCAAGCCGCGCCCGGCACCGACTGTTCGAGGTCGTCCGCCGCTCGTGCCCGCCGAGGTGATCGAACGAATCCGCGCCGAGCGGGCCGAAGGCGCGAGCCTGCACCGGATCGCGGCCGGCCTCAACGCCGACCGGATACCGACCGCACACGGCGGCGCACGGTGGTGGCCCTCGACGATTCGCTCCGCCCTGGCCCGCTCAGACCGGTTTGCGCCCGCTCACGGCCGCGACAACAAGCGACTCGACGACTCGCCTCGAGCGTGATCACGCTCGCACGAGCACAGCGTGTTGCTGCCTTCAAATTGGACGGTGGCGCTCGGAGAAATGGGGCGGCGTGTGGGGCCAAGTGACTCTTGCTCGTGTGTGTAGTCGATAGCCGGCCCTCGGCCGTGTAACACCGCGACCCGACGCCGTGTGCCTCATTCGGGGGGTTCTTAAGGCCCGTTATCTTGACACCACGTCCGCCCCGAGAGTAGGGTCAGCACTGGCAATAGTTTTGTAGTGACTTTATTGTAATTCGGAGAGTTTGTTGGCGCATCGATCTTTCTGCTCGATCGCAAAACCATATCGCTTGCTTCATCGGTAACGCGCTGACCGGGTTGCGGTCACCGATTTTTACGCGTTATTGATTTGGTACGAGCGATCCGGAGAGGAGAACACGAGAATGCTCGTGACGAATGAGACTGCCCAGGACTACTGGTTTCGCCCGTTACATTTGACTGCCGGGGTGGGACAGACGCTGACCGTGGATGACACGAGCGCGACGTCGCTCTACCTGCTTGATGACACGGTCGCGGATGCGCTGAACAATCTCTATAACTCGGGCAAGATCACCGTTTCCGGGCAAGCGCTCCCCTTTCCGCGTCCGACCGGGTCGCCGGAGATCCTGCACGGAAGCGGCTCACCCGAGGGGGCGTCTATGCCTCGCAGGGCTCCGCCTACCTGCGACGCGACAACACGGGCGGCGCGAACGCGCTCTACACCAAGACGACCGGTGTGACCTTCTGTACGGGTTGGGAGCTGATCACAGGTGAGCTCGTCGGGAGCGTGACCGGCACCTATGACCTCGTCAACTCGACGACCGAGTCCTCGTTGATCTCGGGGGCCGCCTCGTCTGCGACGAGCGGATTCAGGATCCCGGCGAACTCGCTTCGTCTCCCCGGCGGGGTCAGGTTGACGCTCGTCGGTGACTACCTGAACAACAGCGGTGGCGAGGACACTTGCACGATCAAGATCAAGTTCGGCGGGACCGTGTTCTATGGAGATGCCGTCGCCGCGATCGCTGCGAGCGCGAACCGCTACCCGATCCCGATTTGCGTCGTGCTCGTGAACCTGAACCTGACCAACAGCAACCTGATCCAGGGGACGGCGCCCGCCTGGGGCGGTGGCGCTCCGACGACCGGCTCAGTGGCTGGGTTGATCGGGCCGATGACCGACGCCCGGATCGTCACCAGCACGGTGCAGGCGATCGACACGACGGCCGACCAGTACCTCGATGTGACAGCCACACATGGGGCGGCAAACGCAAGCCTCTCGATTCGGCGGCACGCAGCGTTCGCCGAGGCTCTCTAACAGGCCCCCAAAGGGCCCAGAAAGGAGCCACCATGCTGCTCACCAATCAAACCGCGGCTGACTACTGGTTCGGCCCGCTCCACCTCCCAGCAGGTCTCGGACAGACCCTGACCGTCGACGACACCTCCGAGACGTCGCTCTACCTTCTCGACGACACCGTCGCAGACGCGATCAACAACGTCGTCGCGAACCTCAAAGTCACCGTTTCGGGGCAAGCGCTCCCCTTCCCGCGCGCGACCGGCGTCCCATCCGTCGTCCACGGCGACGGTCCCCCAGAAGGAGCCGTCTACGCTCCCCAGGGCTCGATCTACCTGCGCGACAGCACCGTCGCCGCCTACAGCCTCTACTCCAAAACAACAGGTGTCGCGACCAGCACCGGCTGGTGGGCCGTCGGCACCAGCGGCCTCTTCAACGTCGCCACGACCTTCCCGCTCGCGCCCACCACCGGATCGGCGTTCGTTCTCAACACGGGCCAGTCATTCATCACCTTCGTCTACGACGGAACCCACTGGTACAGCGAACCAATCCTGGACACGTTCCTGGTCTACAACTCCAACCTCACCCAAACAGATGCAGGCCCGACCACCGAGCTCGCTGATGGGGGTCGATCGCGACCACCGACGTGATCGGGGCAGGCTGCACGGTCCAGCTACGAATCGAAGGCAGTTTCTCGAACGGCTACACCGGAACACCCGGCGACGTCTCCAAGGTCGGACACCTCGAGGCCGGGTACCGCACAGCAGCCACAAACGGCACCGTCAGCGGAATCACCTGGCTAGCGGAACCGTGATCAGCACCGGAAACCCCAACAACCAACAGTTCTACTACCTCGCCTCACCCTGGGCCGACGGCCCAACAAGCGGCGACACCATCATCCCCGTCGCAGGCGGCTACCGCGACCCCCGCGGCAGGGGATACACCTGCACCTACCAAGCAGTCAGCGTCTGGATCCGATTCAAGAAATGACCCAGAATCAGAAACCGGCCCACGAACCAACTCGCCAGCCCAGGCTGGATCCTCACATAAGCTGCCACACTATCCGCTTCCTGGCCTCCTCGGTCGTCATGACGGATAAGCGTGGCTAACACCTTTCAATGGGGCGGCCGAACGTGGGGCGCCGGCGACCTCGGCAGCTTCCAAGGCTGGCTCTCAGGCCACGGCGCCAACTACGGCCAATGGGCATCCGAACATCCCGGAGCAAACGCGATCCTCGTCAGCTCCCCCGCGCAACGCCAAGGTGGAGGTGGAGGACAAGGAGGAGGAGGACAAGGCGGAGGAGGAGATGGAGGAGGGGGAAAACAGACTCCTCCGACTCGACCAGCTCGAGTGCCGCTGGTGTACAGGTCGGGCGAGCGTCGAATCAGCCAAAGCCCGCACCGGCACGCCCGCAAGCGACCAGCGACGACTCTCCGTATTTCACGCTTCCGAGCGAGGTGCCCCTGCTCCCGGGCCAAACGATCGCCTTTCGGGCAGGAAAAGGCTACTACGCCAAGGCGCTGAACCACCAACCCAGGGCGCGCGAAATACGGTGGTCAAGCCCCCAGCCACTGCGCCTCGGCTAAAGACATCCGCGGAGCGCACTTCGCAGATCGTCCAAGCAGCGCTTCCGCAAACAAAGCTGGGAAGCCGCTCCATATTGTCAGTTCCCCCAGCATTACTTAAGACCCACCTGAAAGCGGCCGCTAACCGCGGGCCTATCGTTC